>JBGCEW010000016.1:0-183903 GCA_045106595.1 Roseovarius sp.
AGCCTCCAGTGCTTCGACACCTGCTTTGGTCAACACCAGGGTGTCGCGTTTCAGGATGTCATATACGTTTGCGCCCATGCTTGGCAGCACGTCGAGACCGTCGATGTTGGCCGCCGCTTTGCGGAAACCTTCATTGACCTCAGCACCGTCAATCACCAGCGCGCGTTTCCAGCCCAGATCTTTGATCTGTTTGGCCAGCGCTTTGGTTTTGCCGTCGCTTTCGATGTTCTCGATGATCACCAGCGAGCCCTCTTTGACCTTGGCGGACAAAGCGTGCTTGAGGCCCAGCAAACGGACCTTCTTGGGCAGATCATGGCCGTGGCTGCGTACAACCGGGCCTTTGTAAACACCACCCCCGCGGAAGATCGGAGCAGAGCGCGCGCCGTGGCGTGCGCCGCCGGTGCCCTTCTGGCGATAGATCTTCTTGGTGGAGTAGCTTACTTCCGAGCGGGTCTTCACCTTGTGAGTGCCTGCTTGGGCGTTGTTACGCTGCCAGCGGACAACACGGTGCAGGATGTCCGCACGCGGTTCCAGGCCGAAGATGTCTTCGCCCAGATCGACCGAGCCGGCTTTCTTACCGTCCAGTTTGATCACGTCGAGTTTCATTCCTCGCCTTCCTTCTTCTCAGCGGCTTCAGCTTCGGCCACTACATCGGTTTTCGCTTCTTCGGCCTCAGCGGCCTCCAGAGCGGCTTGTTCTGCTTCGGCAGCGGCAGCGGCGGCTGCGGCTTCTTCAGCGGCGGCGGCAGCAGCAGCGGCTTCGGCAGCTTTTTCAGCTTCACGTGCGGCAGAGGCCAGAGCGGCAGGCACGATGGCATTCTCAGGGAACGGTTTTTTCACCGCATCCTTGACTGTGACCCATCCGCCTTTGGAGCCGGGAACGGCGCCTTTGACCATGATCAGGCCGCGGTCGGCATCGGTGCGCACAACCTGCAGGTTCTGCGTGGTCACCTTGGCGGCACCCATGTGGCCCGCCATTTTCTTGCCTTTGAAAACCTTGCCCGGATCCTGACACTGACCGGTTGAGCCGTGCGATCGGTGCGAGATCGACACACCGTGAGTAGCGCGAAGGCCCCCAAAGTTGTGACGTTTCATAGCACCGGCAAAACCTTTACCGATGGAGGTGCCGGACACGTCCACAAACTGACCTTCAAAGTAATGGTTGGCGGTGATTTCTTCACCCACATCAACCATTGCCTCGGGCGAGACGCGGAACTCAGCGACTTTACGCTTGGGTTCAACCTTGGCGGCGGCAAAGTTGCCGCGCATCGCCTTGGAAACGCGCTTGGCCTTGACCGAGCCTGCGCCCAGCTGAACAGCCGTGTAGCCGTGTTGATCAGGGGTGCGGTTGCCCACAACCTGAAGTTTGTCCAGTTGAAGAACGGTCACAGGGATCTGCTTGCCGTCTTCCATGAAAAGCCGGGTCATGCCGACTTTCTTTGCGATAATACCAGAGCGCAACATAATCAGGTGCCCTCCTTAGACCGAAATCTGCACGTCCACACCAGCGGCCAGGTCGAGCTTCATCAGCGCGTCCACGGTCTGCGGTGTGGGATCAACGATATCCAGCAGACGCTTGTGCGTGCGGATTTCGAACTGATCGCGGGATTTCTTGTTCACGTGGGGGCCACGCAGAACGGTGAATTTTTCGATTTTGTTCGGCAGAGGGATCGGGCCACGCACGTCAGCGCCAGTGCGCTTTGCGGTGTTCACGATTTCCTGTGTGCTGGCGTCCAGTACACGGTAATCGAATGCCTTCAGCCGGATACGGATGTTTTGGCTTTGCATTGTCTTAGCCTTTCAAGGCTTTAGAGTTGATAGGAGGAAAGCCAGACCATCCGGCCTCCCTCGTCGAACCCGTAGGGCGCGCCTTGGTCAGCGCGCCCCAGAGTATTCTTTGTGTACGGGCGTTTTGCTATCGCAACGCCACCCTCACCTTAGGCGATGATTTTGGAAACCACGCCCGCGCCAACTGTACGGCCACCTTCACGGATGGCGAAACGCAGACCGTCTTCCATCGCGATGGGGGCAATCAGTTCAACTTCGAACTTCAGGTTGTCGCCTGGCATCACCATTTCTGTGCCTTCGGGCAGCTCAACTGTGCCGGTCACGTCCGTTGTACGGAAGTAAAACTGTGGGCGGTAGTTGGCGAAGAATGGCGTGTGACGGCCACCTTCCTCTTTGGTGAGGATATAAGCTTCGGCTTCGAACTTGGTGTGCGGTGTAACCGAACCTGGCTTACACAGAACCTGACCACGCTCAACGGCTTCGCGGTCAACACCACGCAGCAGGGCGCCGATGTTGTCGCCAGCTTCACCACGGTCCAGCAGTTTGCGGAACATTTCCACGCCGGTACATGTGGTTTTCTGAGTGTCTTTGATGCCAACGATTTCAATTTCGTCGCCAACATTGATCACGCCACGCTCAACACGGCCGGTTACAACTGTACCACGACCAGAGATCGAGAATACGTCTTCCACAGGCATCAGGAACGGCTGGTCAACAGCACGTGCTGGTGTTGGGATATATTCGTCAACCGCGGCCATCAGGGCACGGATGCTGTCTTCGCCGATTGCGTTGTCACGGCCTTCCATAGCGGCCAGAGCCGAACCAGGGATGACAGGAATGTCGTCGCCAGGATACTCGTACGAGCTGAGCAGCTCACGGATTTCCATTTCAACCAGTTCCAGCAGCTCGTCGTCGTCTACTTGGTCAACTTTGTTCATGTAGACAACCATGTGAGGGATGCCCACCTGGCGACCCAGCAGGATGTGCTCGCGGGTCTGGGGCATTGGGCCGTCAGCTGCGTTCACAACCAGGATGGCGCCGTCCATCTGAGCCGCACCGGTGATCATGTTTTTGACGTAGTCAGCGTGACCAGGGCAATCAACGTGAGCGTAGTGACGGTTTTCAGTTTCGTACTCAACGTGCGCTGTCGAGATGGTGATGCCACGTGCTTTTTCTTCAGGCGCGCCATCGATCTGGTCATACGCCTGGAAGTCACCAAAATACTTGGTGATTGCTGCGGTCAGCGTTGTTTTGCCGTGGTCAACGTGGCCAATGGTGCCGATGTTGACGTGTGGTTTGTTACGTTCAAACTTTTCCTTTGCCATGATACTGGCTCCTTCTTTTTTAGTGTGCGGTGTGTGAGGTCACACACCCTACAGGGTTGGTAGGGTGGGCCCGATCAGGCCCACCGCAGTTAGGCGTATTTCGCTTGGATCTCTTCCGAGATGTTGCTGGGCACCGCTTCGTAATGCGAGAATTGCATTGTGAACTGGGCCCGGCCCGACGACATCGAACGCAGGGTGTTGATGTAGCCAAACATGTTGGCCAATGGCACGTTCGCATCAATCGCAATCGCGTTACCGCGAGGCTCTTGACCCGACACCTGGCCACGACGGCTGGTCAGATCGCCGATGATACCGCCGCAATAGTCTTCGGGCGTGATCACTTCGACTTTCATGATCGGTTCCAGCAATTTGGCACCGGCTTTGCGCAGACCTTCACGCATCGCCATCCGAGCAGCGATTTCAAAGGCCATGACAGACGAGTCCACATCGTGGAATTTACCGTCGATCAGCGCGACTTTGAAGTCGATCACGGGGAAGCCAGCCAGAGGCCCGCTGTCCATGACGGATTCAATGCCCTTTTCAACACCCGGAACGTATTCCTTAGGCACGGAGCCACCAACGATGCGGCTCTCGAATGAGTACCCTTCGCCCGGCTCTGTCGGCGAGATGATCATTTTCACCTCGGCGAACTGACCCGAACCACCCGACTGTTTCTTGTGGGTGTAGGTATGCTCAACCTCGTGGCCGATGGTCTCACGGTAGGCCACTTGTGGCGCACCGATGTTGGCTTCAACCTTGAATTCACGACGCAGACGATCCACCAGAATGTCGAGGTGAAGTTCGCCCATGCCCTTCATGATGGTCTGACCGCTTTCGATGTCAGTTTCCACCCGGAACGAGGGGTCTTCGGCGGCCAGACGTTGCAGGCCAGTCGACATTTTCTCTTGGTCACCCTTGGTTTTGGGCTCAACAGCAATCTCGATCACAGGATCGGGGAATGTCATTGTTTCCAGAACCACCGGCTCGTTGATCGCGCAAAGCGTATCGCCGGTTGTG
This sequence comes from Roseovarius sp., assembly GCA_045106595.1. Taxonomy (GTDB): domain Bacteria; phylum Pseudomonadota; class Alphaproteobacteria; order Rhodobacterales; family Rhodobacteraceae; genus Roseovarius. The sequence goes on from JBGCEW010000016.1 coordinate 4,130, forward strand.
GTGTCTTTCAGACCGCCCAGCGCGATGATGTCACCCGCATATGCTTCGGTGATTTCATCACGGTCGTTGGAGTGCATGATCATCATGCGGCCAACGCGCTCTTTCTTGCCTTTGGTCGAGTTCAGGAAGTTGTCGCCTTTGGTCAATGTCCCCGAGTAGATGCGGGTAAATGTCAGCGAGCCCACGAAGGGGTCATTCCAGATTTTGAACGCCAGGGCGGAAAACGCCATGTCATCGTCAGCACGACGCGCGATATCCCGAACTTCGTCTTCGTCACCGGGTTTGAAGCCCATGTAATCAACAACGTCCAGCGGGCTGGGCAGATAATCGATCACAGCGTTCAGCAAAGGCTGCACGCCTTTGTTTTTGAACGCCGAGCCACCCAGAACAGGCACAAACGCCATCGCCAGAGTGCCCTTGCGCAGCAATGCGCGCAGGGTTGGCACGTCGGGCTCGTTGCCTTCGAGGTATTCCATCATCGCGTCGTCGTCGAGCTCAACAGCCGCTTCGACCATCTTGCCACGCCATTCGTCGGCCATGTCTTTCAGGCTGTCGCGGATCGGTGCTTTGACCCAGGACGCGCCCAGATCTTCGCCTTGCCACAGCCACTCTTCCATGGTGACCAAGTCCAGCAGACCTTCCAGCTCGGTTTCGGCACCGATTGGAATGCCCACAGGCACGGCTTTGGCGCCGGTGCGGTCTTCGATCATGTGAACGCAGTTAAAGAAGTCCGCGCCGATTTTGTCCATCTTGTTGACAAAAACCATACGTGGAACTTTGTAGCGATCAGCCTGACGCCAAACCGTTTCGGTCTGTGGCTCAACACCAGCGTTTGCGTCCAGAACACAGACGGCACCATCAAGAACCGCCAGCGAACGCTCAACTTCAATGGTGAAGTCCACGTGGCCGGGGGTGTCGATGATGTTCATGCGGTGCTTTTCGCTGTCCGCAGTCTGGCCATCCTCGGTGCGTTCCCAGAATGTTGTGGTCGCAGCCGATGTAATGGTGATGCCACGCTCTTGTTCTTGCTCCATGTGGTCCATGGTTGCAGCGCCGTCATGCACTTCGCCGATGTTGTGCGATTTGCCGGTGTAATACAGGATGCGCTCGGAGCAGGTGGTTTTACCTGCGTCGATGTGCGCCATGATCCCGAAGTTACGGTAGCGTTCGAGGGGATATTCGCGAGCCATGTGTCTCTTTCCTCTTTCGGATTACCAGCGGTAATGGCTGAAGGCTTTGTTCGCCTCGGCCATCTTGTGGGTGTCTTCGCGTTTTTTGACGGCCGAGCCGCGCGAGTTGACAGCATCCAGAAGTTCACCAGCCAGGCGCTCTTCCATCGTGTTCTCGTTGCGGCCACGCGAGGCGGTGATCAACCAGCGGATGGCCAATGCTTCGCGGCGCTCGGGGCGCACTTCGACGGGAACCTGGTAGGTGGCACCACCAACTCGGCGCGAACGGACTTCGACGGCAGGTTTGATGTTGTCCAGCGCTTCGTGGAAGATTTCCACTGGGGCGCGTTTTACCTTGTCTTCAACACGGTCAAGCGCGTTGTAGACGATTTTCTCGGCGACAGATTTCTTGCCGTCGATCATCAGGTTGTTCATGAATTTGCTCAGAACCCGATCGCCGTATTTGGCATCGGGCAGAATTTCGCGTTTTTCCGCGGCGTGACGACGTGACATCTCGCTCTCTCCTTATTTAGGACGCTTGGCGCCGTATTTCGAACGACGCTGCTTACGATCTTTGACGCCTTGCGTGTCGAGTACACCGCGAAGGATGTGGTAGCGAACACCGGGAAGGTCTTTGACACGACCGCCACGGATCAGAACCACCGAGTGTTCCTGAAGGTTGTGGCTTTCACCGGGGATGTAGCTGATGACTTCAAAGCCGTTTGTCAGGCGCACTTTGGCAACCTTACGCATGGCCGAGTTCGGCTTTTTAGGCGTTGTTGTATAAACGCGTGTGCACACGCCGCGCTTTTGCGGGCAGCCTTGCAGGTGCAAGGATTTGGTGGTGCGGACTTTTGGCTGGCGCGGTTTGCGGATCAGCTGTTGAATTGTTGGCATTCCGGTCTCTTCCCGTCTCTCAACACATGTGTTTGCATGGGGGTCCATGCGGTTCATAATTTCTTAGCGGCTTCGTGCGTCCACAAAGCGCAAACACCGCATTCGTTCCCATTCCGAGGTGAACGACGCGGCGGGTTTCCAGAGGATCGGGGCGGTCTTAAGGTGCCCGGATCTTGACCACTACAGTTTTGATATCGGCATTCGAGGCGACCCCCGAGCCGAGATGAGGCGCGTATAGGGGGAGTCGGATTCGATGTCAACAGCCGCAACGGGCTTGGGCGCAATCCTTGGTGCATCCGCGCTGGATCGGCGCATATATGACGCCGAAGCGTGTGTTTTGCCGCGTCAGCCTTGGCCGTGCGCATCCCTAGCGTGGCGTCACAAACGAAGCAACACAAGATGCCTCAGGCGGGCTTTGACGCTTTTCAGCGCATCGTCGGTGCCTGCCGCGGTCATCCCTGCGTGCCCTGCCCCTGCCCCAGCTGCGGCACCGCCCTGCGTTAACATGTCAAATTAGACATGTCATATTTGACATGTCTTCACTGCCGGGTATCAGTCGCGCAGCACCTCAGCCACTCAGAGCCCCAGCCGCGCAGAGCATCATAGCTGCATATCGCAGCACATCGCACCCACAGCCACCCATTTACGCAGCGCAAAGCTTATGCCCCTTCGCCTGCCTTCAGCGCTTCAATCGTCTCCAACAATGCTGTGTTCACCCTGCGCGGGCCGTCGTCCTTGCGATTGCGGTACCGCCGATCCCCTGGCACGCGCACGCCCTCCAGCCCGGTCAGGCGGTCCATGAACCCCTCAACATGCGTCTCCCATCCCGGCCCTGCAATCAATGCGGGCGACAGGGCAATCACCATCTCGCCGCCGCGTGGCGGGCCGCCATCATGGTTGTCATTCTCTGCCGCTTCGTAGCTGAACGCCTCACCGGTCAACCCGGCGGCCAGCAACTCGACCATCAATGCGATTGCGGATCCTTTGTACCCCCCAAAGGGTAACAAAATCCCCTTGGCGATCAGCCCGGGGTCTGTCGTTGGATTGCCCTGCGCATCCAGCCCTGTGCCGGGGGGGACCTCTTTGCCATCACGTGCCGCAATCTGAATATCGCCCAAAGCCATCGCCGAGGTGGCCATATCATAGCACACCGGCGTTTTGCCGGGACGCGGCCAGGCAAATGAAATGGGATTGGTGCCAAACAGCTTCTCCTTTGAGCCCGCCGGGGCCACCACGGGCATATAGGCGGTGCAGGCAATCCCCACCAAGCCCCGGTCTGCCAGATACTCGGTCTCGGGCCACAGGGCCGCAAAATGGTGCACATTGGTCAGCGACAGCGCCGCCACACCGGTTTTGGCGGCCACCTCGGCCAGGGCGGGCAAGCCCACGGATTGCGCCATGGGGGCAAAGCATCCGCCGCCGTCCACATGCACCACGGCCCCCGCTGGATGGCTTACCACGGGCACGGCCGCGCCGTTTACCTTGCCACTGCGCAACGCTTTTACATATCCGGGGATGCGAAACAGCCCGTGCGAATGCGAGCCGTCCCTCTCGGCGCGGGTCACGATATCGGCAACGGCGGCCGCATTGGCCGCATCACAACCGTTGGCCCGCAAGGCAGCATCCGCCAGCGCGGAAATCTCAGACAGGGACATTGGGGTGGTGGCGCTCATGGTGTATTCATCCGTTTGTCAAACTTGGGTTGGCCGACCCTACCTGCGCCCCCTGCCCGTGTCGCGTCAAAAACATCGCACGGCCTGCACACGGCCCGCAACGGCATCAATTTCCCTTGCTGCGCGGTGCCGCATTTGCGACCATACCCACCAGAGCAGCTGTGTCAGGCCCACCTTATGCGTGTCGTTGGTATTTGTCGGTTTTCCTACCCCGCTTTGGGCGGCTTCAAACGGATGCATGATACCATTGCCGCGCGTGAGGCGTATCTTTATGCCGCGCCGCGCATGGATCTGCGGTTTCGCCATTTTGAAACCCTGACCTTGCCGTCAATCCGGGCCCAAAAGGACCCTGATTTCACCTTTCTGGTGCTGGTAGGGGACAGCCTGCCCAAGCCTTACCTTGAGCGTCTGCACGACATCACTGCCAATGTCCCACAGATCAAAATCATCGCCAAAGAGCCGATGAAGCACCGTCTGGCCATGCAGATCGCCATCAAAGAAGAGCTGGGCGACGACAAAGAGGAAAGCATCCAGTTCCGGTTGGATGATGATGACGCGGTGGCGATCAACTTTGTGCGCTCAACCCGTTGGTTTGGCCGTCACACGGCCCCGATGCGCAAACGCTGGAAGAACATGGCGTTTGAATACAACACCGGCTTTTCCGTCAGCCTGTCTGCGGATGGTATCAAGGCCGAAGAAGTTCAATCACCCTTTTGGGCCTGCGGACTGGCGGTGCTGTTCAAACCCGGTGACCGCAAAACGGTGATGAACTATGCCCATCACCGCCTGCACACCCATATGCCGACGATGATCAACCCGCATCCCTATATGTACCTGCGTTCAAAACACGAAGATAACGATTCCGAGGCGGCGTATAAAACCGGCGTGCTGAAACCGCTGGACGCGGCACAGCGCACCCTGCTTAAGGCCCGCTTTGATGTGGACGAGGAGCACGTGAAGCGCGTGTTCGGCGCGCCAGCTGTGCCTCTCGCATCAGCGTAAACAACCCCGATCCCATCACAATGGCCGCCCCCAGCAAGGTCAGGTTGTCGGGCCAGTCGCGGAACACAGCCCAGCCCAGGATCAGCGCAAAGATCAGGCCGGAATACCGAAAGAGCGAGGTAAAGCTGACCTGCCCCACGCGCATAACCATGATGGCACACAAGCATCCGCCGGTGAACATCAGCGCCGCGCCAATGGTCAGCGCCCAAAGCCGCGCATCCATCGCCACCCAGGGCTGCGTCAGGCTGCTGCTGCCATAGACCACCATGATGGCGACGCAGGTCACCAACGTGATCTGGATCGACGGCGTGTCGCGGCTCAGCTTGCGGGTGATCAGATCGCGCAGGGTCACGCAACAAATCGCGGCCAACCCATACAGCGAATACACGGTGAACCCGTCCGAGCCGGGCCGCACGATCAGCATCACCCCCAAAAAACCAACCATGATGGCCCCCATGCGCCGCCAGCCGATGGGCTCTTTGAAAACCAGTGCCGCGCCCAGCGTGACGGTCAGCGGCAAGGCTTGCAAGATCGCTGTGATATTGGCCAGCGGCATGTTGAACAGCGCTGTCAGGAAGAAATAAACCATGCCCAGTTCAGCCAGGGTGCGGATGGCGATCAGTTTGGTATCCGGCCCCGAGGGGCGCAAAAACAGCGCCTTCATCTGCCAGGCCAGCACCGCCACCCCGGCCGAGGTCAGAACCCCGCGCAGAAACAACAGCTGGTTCAGGGGCACATCCCCGCTCATGGCTTTCATCATCGTGTCGTTCAGCACAAAACACAGCATCGAGCCCATCATCAAAAGCGCGCCGGTCAGGTTGTCCGAGCGGGTCATGCCAGCGCCGCGATAATCTGGCAATGCACCTTGGGGGTGCCTGCGACCACACCGTTCAGGCGCGGATCAGCATTGTTGAACACCAAACCAGTCCCCACACGATCGGTGATCAATGCACCTGCTTCGCGCAGGATCAGATCGCCCGCGGCAATGTCCCATTCCCAGGATTTACGCAGCGTCAGCATGGCATCGAACTGCCCTTGCGCCACAACGGCCAGACGATACGCCAGCGACGGGCGATACCCCCGTTTGAACCCTGGCACCGCGCCGTCTTTCCAGTGCTGCGGGTCCGACGCGGGGCGTGCGGCCAGCACATTGGCGCCGTCCAGCAAACAGGTGCCACTGACCTGCAACGGCGCACCGTTCAGCGTGGCCCCCTGCCCAGCGGCCGCCGCATAAAGCAGGTCACGCTTTGGCAGATAAATCACTGCCGCACTCACCCGGCCTTGCTGGGCCACGGCAATGGAATGCGCCCAGGTGTTGGACCCTTCGATGAAACTGCGCGTGCCGTCGATGGGATCAATGATAAACACACGGTCCTTGGTCAAACGCCCGGTGCCATCCTCGCTTTCCTCGGACAGCCAGCCATAGTCAGGCCGGGCCCCGCGCAGATCATTCTGCAATGCATCGTTCACCGCCAGATCGGCCTCGGTCACGGGGCCTGCATCATCGGGTTTGTCCCAACGCCTGGCGGTGTCGCCTGCATAGCCCAGCGCAATGTCGCCCGCGCGGCGGGCGGCCTGTATCAGCAGAGGCAGATCATTCGCCGGCAAGGGTCATCCCTTCGACCAGCAAAGACGGCACAACGCGGCTTAGCCAGCCACGTGCATCATTGGCCGGGATGATCCGGCGCAGCATGTCGGGCAGGCTGCCTGCAATCGTGCATTCATTGACCGGGTGCGTGATTTCGCCGTTTTCAACCCAAAACCCGTTCGCACCGCGCGAGTAATCCCCGGTGTTGCTGTTGATCGTGCTGCCAATCATGCCCGTGACCAACAGCCCCGTGCCCATGTCAGCCAGCAATTCTGCCTGTGATTTGTCCCCTGGTGTCAACGCAACATTCCACGATCCGGGCGATGGTGGCCCCGAGGTGCCGCGTTTGGCATTGCCAGTCGAGGGCAGGCCCAGTTTGCGTCCGGTGGCCAGATCCAGCGTCCAGCCCGTCAGCACGCCGTTTTCAACGATGGCACGCCGCTGGGTCGGCAACCCTTCGGCATCAAACGGCCGCGAGGCCGAGACACGCGCGCGCAGCGGGTCTTCGATCAGCGACAGATGATCCGGCAGAACCAGCTGGCCCATCGCATCACGCAACCACGAGGCCCCACGTGCAATCGCCGATCCATTGGCGGCACTCAGCAAATGACCGATCAGCGAGCCTGAAATGCGTTCATCAAAGAGCACCGGATAGGTCCCCGTCGGCGGCTTGCGCGCGCCCAGCTGTGCCACGGTGCGGGTGCCCGCGCAGGTGCCAATGTCTTCGGGGCTGCGCAGATCCGATTGGAACACACGGCCATCGCTGTCGCCGTCACGCTCCATCCCGGTGCCAGTGCCGGCAATTGCCACACAAGACAGCCCCTTGTCGGTGCGGCGGAACCCGGCGGAAAACCCGTTGGTGGCCGCCATCTGAATGGTGCGGTTGTGATAGGCCGCCGTGGCCGATTGCACCTGGGCCACGCCGTCCACGGCCAGCGCCGCGGCCTCGGCGCGCAATGCCTCGTCTTGCAAAAAGGCCGGTGTTGGCTCGGGCGCGGGGTCGCTCAGCTCAAGCGCATCCATATCCCAATCGCGGGCCAGCTGATCCGGCGCGGCCAATCCCACATACGGATCGGCAGGTGCCTCTTGGGCCATGGCCACTGCGCGTTCTGCCAGCATCGAAAGCGTTGCCTCGCGCAGATCAGATGCTGACACCAGCGCCTGTTTCTGACCGATCAGCACACGCAGACCAACATCTGCGCCCTCAGCGCGCTCGGCCTGTTCTAATGCGCCGTCGCGGATGTCGATGGTCAGGGCATGGCCCTCAACCGCCACCACATCTGCGGCGTCGGCGCCTGCGTCCAGCGCTTGGTGCAGCAATGATTGGGTGATGTCGTGCAGCGATCGGGTCATATACGGGTGTTCCTTTGCTTGTCCCAAGGCCTAGACCGGAGTGCGTGCAGGTTCAATTGGTTTTGATCGAATATCCAAGGCGCTTAGCACGCCTTGGATTGACGCCCGGTTACCTCAGACGTTGACCATTCGCTGTGATCTGCCCATCGGGTTTCACCTCAATGCGCGAGGTCAGGCTATCGTCGCCCACTCCTGGCACCGCAAGCATTCCCAGCATCATCCGCGCGCCCATGGCCTGTTCTTCGGGCAAAAGGCCCATGCCAACCAGCGTATCCATCAGGCCATTGGCCCCGGTGATGTCCAGATTAAGCGATCCGTCCAAAGCGGGCATGCCGTCAAATGTCTCAAGGTCAGAGTTATCCAGCGTAAACGCCGCGTCGCCCGACACTGTGGCGCCCATCATCTCCAGCTCGAACGCTGACATCTTCAGCGCCTCAAGCATCACAGGCAGGGCCGCATCAGGGCTGGTCCATGTGTCAAAATCCAGCAGGTCCGACATGACCGAGACCTTGCCAGACAGATCAAGCGTCAGGTTGGCCGGATCACGCGGCACCTGCTGTTGGGGGTCAAACATATCCCACAGGGCATCGTTCAGCGTCAGGCGGGTGATGGTGGTGTCCAGCACAACATCCACGGGCGCGTCGGCCTGGTTCAATGGCACAACTGCTTTGCCGCTTAGCACGTCTGCCTCGGCCTTGATGGGAAACGGAAGCAAATCGGGGGATTCAAATTCGAACCAGAAATCCGATTGCGTGCCGGTGGCGACAAGCCCGGATGCATCCAGCTGGTACGACGTATCATCCGCCAGATAGCCATAATTTTGCGTTAGGAAGAGCGCGCCATCAATGGTGCTGGTGTCATAGCTTTCAACCCGCGTGCCATCGGCCTTGAAGGTCAGTGACAACCCGTCGCGCAAAGCCTGTGACAGGTTTGTCGGATCGACCTTGCCGGTGGGGATCGTCATCACCACGCTGTTGGTGCCGCCCGAATTGGTCACATTGGTGACGCTGACAATGTCAAGATCATCGGTCGAGCGGGAATCAATTGCCAGCTCGCCCGCATCGCCCGCCACGGCAAACCGCAGCACGTCACCTTCGGTGATCTGATAGGCCCCGCGCATGCCAGTGCCGGTGCCTGTCAAATCCCGTGTCACCTCGGGCATCTCGGGAATGATCAGCTGGTTCACCCGGAATGTGCCATCATTCCAAATGTACTCATAGGTGATATCCCCCCGCACCCCCGAGGCGGTGGTGATATACTCGCCGGTTTCCAGTTCAATATTGACCGAACCAACCAGCCCGTCCGGATCGTTCAGCACTCCGGCCATCTTGTAGGTTTCGGGATAGATCAGGCCAACCGTGCCATTGCCATTTTCAACCAAGGTCATGCCACTGGTCACCAATGTCACCGCGCCTGCATCCAGTGGCAGGGTGAATTGCATGGTCGTCTCGCCAATCTCAAGGCCTGCATCGGTGCGCGTGGTGGTGGCACTGATCTGCCCCCCCATGGCCTGCACAGGTGCAATCAGATTGGACCAGACATCATCGGCCGTGACATCGCCCAGCGCGGGGCTGGCGGCGATCAGGGCAAACACAGAGGCAGAGCAGATCAGCGGGGTGCGGGGCATAAGCGTTGGTGTCCTAATGTTGGTGTATGCGCGGGGGACGCGGGGTATCAGTATGATAGGTTAATACAAATCAGGGCCTGTCGGTGTTCTACCAACAGGCCCAAAAGTATCGTGCATTCACAAGGGGGCGGGCCCCATGACAGATGCGCTTATTTCAGGCGTTGGCCGTTGGCCAGAATTTGCCCGTCGCTTTTGACTTCGATCTTCGAGGTCAGGCTGTCTTCGCCCGCACCCGGAACCGCAAAGAGGCCCATCATCATACGCGCGCCCATGGCTTGTTCTTCGGGCAGAAGGCCCATGCCAACCAGTTTGTCCAGCAGGCCATTGCCGCCTGACAGCGCCAGATCAACCGACCCGTCGGGGGCGGGCATGCCGTCAAAGGTTTCCAGATCAGAGTTGTCGAAGGTAAACGCCCCTTCGCCGGTCAGCTCGGCACCTGCGGCACGGACGGTCAGCGCGTTCAATGTGACTTCGTTCAGCTCGCCTGGCATGGTCTCGCCACGGTCCACGGCCTCCATCTGGGTGGGGTCCATGATGTCAAACAACAGCTTGGCCTTGCCTGTCAGATCAATCGCCAGCGTGGCCGGATCGCGTGGCAGTGCCTGCGCGGGATCAACCATACCCCAGATCATGTCGGACATGGTGAAATCACCCATCTCAAAGCCAAAGGCGAAATCCTGTTCGCCGTCATCTTTGCTGATCGGCATCGACAGGTTGAATGCGCCTTTCTGCAAGGCAAGTTCAATCGGAAACGGAATATCGCCGCCGACCATCATGACCTTCATATTGTTGGACACCGCGGAATACGCCAGTCTGCCTTCGTCCATTGCCACCTGGAGGTTGCCGCTGTCCGAACTGGACGAGCCCTGAATGGGGCTGCCGCCTTCTTCGGCATTCAGCGTCTGGCTGCCACCGGTGTAGGTGAACCCGCCATCAAAGCCGAACCCGGCCTTCAGCATCGCGGCCATATCATCTGGATTCATTTCAGTTGGGAAACTGCCCTTGCCGTTGAAACCCATGGTCTCATAGTTGCCAACCATCTTGAAGGAGGCGCCTGAGTCTGGGTCAACAAAATCAAGGTCGTATTTGACCGGACCGGCCGTAAGGGACTGATCAGACATCCGCAGGTTGCCGACCTTCATTGCCGTTGAGCCGGTCACATCTGCCATGCTCAACATCGCGGCGCCCACTTCGATCGGGGTGCCGTCCACCACCAGTTTGCCCAGCGAAACGCTGAGGCTGACGGCGTTGTATTCATACAGCATATCATTCATGTCGCCCGACACGGTCATGTTAAAGCCATCGGTGATGTAGTCGATGTTCATCTCGACGTTTTCGGCGTCGGGTGCGTTCATGGTCATCATCATTGGCATCACCGGCGGGATGCTGACCGAAACGGTGCCGTCGCCATTGTCGGTAAAGCTCAGCTCGGGCATCTGGATGGCGAAATCCCCTGCGCCGTCGGGCATGCTCATGCTCATGGTCACGTCCTTGACCATCACATCCGCACCCGAGGTGGTTTCTTCGCCTTCGACAGTATAGCCAAAGCCGGTCATGTAAGATTTCCAGTCATCCCAGACATCCTGAGATGAAACATCGGCAAATGCAGCCGTTCCGGTCATAAAAATGCTGAGGGCCGCAATGCTGGCACTGGTTGAATGAATTTTGGACATTGAAGAGCCTTTCTGTATCAAATCACTTGGCCGCAACTTCAACCTAACCGCCCCGAGGGTCAAGTGGCGATGTTGCTGGACCATATCCAATTAGGTAGGTACGCAAGGGACAACTTACAGGGGGGCGAGATGGATTTACACGGAAAAAATGTGGTGATCACCGGCGCCAGCCGCGGCATCGGGGCCGAAACCGCGCGGGTTTTTGCCGATGCGGGGGCGAATGTTGCCCTGCTGGCGCGCTCAGGGGATGAAATCAGCACGTTGGCAGATCAGATTGGCCCGCAGGCACATGCGCTGACCTGCGATGTCAGTGACTATGATCAGGTGGCCCAGGCCGTGCAGACCTGCGTAGATCACTTTGGCGGGGTTGATGTTCTGATTGGCAATGCAGGCGTGATCGAGCCCATCAGCCATATGGCCAGCTCAGACCCTCACGCCTGGGGGCAGGTGATCGATATCAACCTTAAGGGGGTCTATTACGGCATGCGCGCCGTGATGCCTTTGATGCAGGCCGCAGGCGGGGGAACGATCATCACCATCAGTTCAGGGGCCGCCCATAACGCGCTGGAAGGCTGGAGCCATTACTGCACATCCAAGGCCGGTGCCGCGATGCTGACCATGTGTGCCCACAAAGAAGGGGCAGATCACGGCATCCGCGCAATGGGTCTGTCGCCCGGCACGGTGGCCACCGACATGCAACACCAGATCAAAGCGTCGGGTGTGAACCCCGTGGCGCAGCTGGAGTGGTCTGATCACATTCCGGCAGACTGGCCTGCAAAGGCGCTGTTATGGATGTGCAGCGCTGCGGCGGACCCTTGGCTGGGGCAGGAAATTTCGCTACGCGATCCGGACATTCGCCAAACAGTGGGGCTGACATGATTGACCTGACCAAAGACGACAGCGGGCTGTGGATTGCCACCATCAACCGCCCCGACAAAGCCAATTCGCTGACCTTTGACATGCTGAGCGGGCTGGCTGACATCGCCGAGGCCGCGGTCGATGCACGCGCGCTGATCCTGACCGGAAACGGCAAGGTGTTTTCCGCCGGAATGGACCTGGAAGCCGCCAAGACCGACCTGCCGGTCAGCCCGGTGTGGGAACGTCTGTCAGGGGCTTTGGCCGCCCAGCCCTGTCTGACAATTGCTGCGCTGAACGGCACGGTTGCGGGCGGTGCCATGGGGATGGTGCTGGCTTGTGATCTGCGCATTGCCGTGCCCACGGCCAAGGCGTTCTATCCGGTGATGAAGCTGGGCTTTCTGCCGCAGCCCTCTGATCCGGGCCGGCTGGCCGGGCTTATCGGGCCATCACGTGCCAAGCTGATCCTGATGGCAGGCCAAAAGGCCACGTCACAGGATGCACTGGCCTGGGGGCTGTTTGATCAGGTGGTTGAGCCCGAGGCGTTGCTGGACACGGCCCGCGCCCTTGCAGCGGATACCTTGGGGGCCACGCCACAGCACGCGTCAGCCATCAAGGCCTTGATCCGTTAAATACATCCGGCGGCGCGCGGTCCTTGTACCGCCGCCCGCGCGCTTTGCCCGGGCGCAGTACCCCATTGCCGGTGTCACACCACCCGCACCCAGTTCATCATGCCCGCCATCTGATGCGAGGGCATGTGACAATGGAACATCCAGTCACCGGGGTTTTCGGCGTTGAAGATGATCTCGCGGGTCTCATTGGGGGCCACCAGCAGCGTATCGCGCCAAGGGCCAAGGCTGCCATCGGCGCGACGTTCCCGGAAGTGCGTGCCGTGCAGGTGCATCGCGTGGGAAAACGCGGTGCGGTTGGTGATGGGAATGGCAATTGTTTCACCCAACGCCGCCTCAACCAAGGGGGTCTCGCTCATGCCTGCAAGACCATTGAAGGCCCAGAACTGCCCGGCCTCGGCCAGATCGCGCATCTGCATTTTGGTGCCTTTCCACGTGGCCCCTTCGGGCAGGCCGCGCATTGCGCCACCTTCCATCACCAGCGGGATACGTCGGGCATCATGAATGGCAAGTTCAGGCAATGTGTTGGGGGGCAATGCGGAGGGTGCAGGCCGGGTGGCGGCTTTGGCCCCTGTCACGTCAAAACTGACCAGCGCATAGGTGCCCTCACGCTCGACCGAGGCGATCAACGCCTCATCGGGGGCTGTGACATCCACCACGATATCCACGCGCTGCGCCGGGGCAATCGACAGCTCGGTGGTTTGCACAGGCGTCTCAAGCGGCATGCCATCCAGCGCCATCAGCCAGCTTTGCAGGCCCTGCAGCGTCAGATTGAAGATCCGCGCCGTCGAGGTGTTCACTAGCCGCAATCGCAATCGCATACCCGGATGCACATCATATGACTGTTCGGGTTGGGCATTGACGGTGATGTAATTGCCCAACCGCCCGGCATGCGACAGATCATGCCGATTGCCAAACGAGGCATGGATTTGCGCCTCGGGTGTCATGCGCCAATCATCCAGAACGATCACCTCGTCGCGGTCCACGTCGGGGGGGCTGGCCTCGTCCACCACCAAGACACCTGCCAACCCGCGTGAGATCTGTTCAACCGAATTGGCATGCGGGTGATACCAGAACGTCCCGGCATCACGCAGGGTGAAGTCATAATCGAACACGTCCCCCGGCCCGACAGGCGCTTGCGTCATGTAGGGCACACCGTCCATTGCATTGGGCAACCGCTGACCGTGCCAATGCACCGTCGTGGGCTCGTCCAGTGCATTGTCAAAGCGCACGCGCAGACGCGCGCCCTGCTGGTAGCGCAACAGAGGCCCCGGCACAGCACCGTCATACGCCCAGACCTGCGTGGCCGGATAGGCCTCGGGCGCGATCTGAACCGACGCTTTGGTGGCGCGCAAGCCGCGTGCGTCCGCTTGCGCTGAGGCAAGCCCCGCTATGCTGCACAGCGGCGCGGCCACTGTGCCTGCCAGAAGATCGCGCCGTGTCAGTGTCATGTGGTGTCCTTTCGTCTTGGGCTCAGGATGACATCAATCGCGCGCGGGTCAAGCGCCGTACGACTGGTGTCAGCGCTTGCGCCGGGGACCCGGCGTTTTGGAATGAAAATCATCCGGGCGTCTGCCCACCCATGCGATGAATTTGGCCAAACGTGGGTGGCCGCGCAGGGCCTCAATGGTGCAATACTCCCGCGCCAATTCGGTTTCGGTCAGGGTGGCGTGGATTTCATTGTGGCAAATCTGGTGCAACCGCACGACCGGGCCGCCTTTGCCACCGCGCAGCTTTGGGACAAGGTGGTGCAGGCTTTGACGCGCATGAGGCGGAATTTTGCGTTCACACAGCGGACAGACCGGATCAGACATGCTCTCTCTCTTGCACCTTGGGCACGGGACGGGCATGACACTGTGGTGTTTACCGGCTTTGACAAGGCCCCCCTTGGCGCTGACCCGGATGGTAAAAGGAAAACTGGTATGGAAAATCAGCCGGAATTTGTGACCCAGGCGATGGGCTATGCCCTGCAAGGCTGGGAAATCGCCAAGGCCTGGGCGCTCAGCCCTGCGGCGTGGTCGCAATTTGCGTTGCTGATTGCCGCCTATGCGCTGGCATGGATGATCAACCGTGCCATCACACCTGTGTTGCAACGGGTTCTGACCCCGGCGTCAGACAGCACGTCGATGTTTGCCTCTGCGCGGCGCTTTGTGTTGATCTTTTTGCCCCTGATGCTGCCCTTGCTGGCCTATGGGTTTACGGCAATCGGCGAAAGCGTGACCCGCCAGATCTTTGGCTCAGGTGCTGTGATCGCCTTTGGCAAACGTGTGTTCCTGTTTTTGGCAGCGCGGGTGCTGGTGCATCACATCCTTAAGGATCCGTTCCTGAAACTGCTGGGTAAATATATCCTGATCCCGATCACCGCACTTTATGCGGTGGGCCTGTTGGGGATCGTATCGGAACGGCTGGAAAGCACGATTGTGCCTTTGGGCAACATGTCTTTCAATCTGCTGTGGCTGATCCAGGGTGTCGTAGCGGGCAGCGTGATTTTCTGGATGGGCCGGTGGTCAAATGACCAATCACACGGGTTCATCCATGCGCAACGCGAAATGCCTCAGGCGACGCGGCAGCTGGCCTCAAAGGCGGCCGAGATTGCCATTTTCGGCGCGGCTTTCCTGATCTTGATGAACATCATGGGCATCAGCCTGACATCGCTTGCGGTGCTTGGGGGGGCTGTGGGCGTGGGCCTTGGGTTTGGTCTGCAAAAAATTGCCTCGAACTTTATCTCAGGCGTGATCTTGCTGCTGGAAGGTCAGGCCACGGTGGGCGACTACGTCGAGCTGGATGGCGGCGAGGCGGGCACGATCGTGAAAACCACTGCCCGCGCCATGATATTAGAGACCTTTGATGGTCGCTGGATCGTGGTGCCCAACGAAGATTTCATCATCTCGCGCGTCACCAACTACTCGGATCAAGGGGCCGCCAACCGCTATGAGGCCCCCTTCTCGGTCAGTTATGACACCGACATCAATCTGATCCCCGACATCATCGAAGAGGCCGTCAGCGCCCTGCCCTTCATCCTGCAACAGCCCGATGGCCCCGATTGCGAGCTGCGCGCCTTTGGGGACAGCGGCGTGGAATTTGCGGTGGAATTCTGGGTTAACGGCATTGATGACGGCAAGAACAAGTTCACGCCGCAGGTGCTGTTTGCCATCTGGAATGCCCTCAAGGCGCATGACATTGAAATTCCGTTCCCACAACGCGTGGTGCACCACAAAGGGCTGGACGGATCGGACCCCCCGACATCATGAGCACAGCACTGGTCATTGGCGCAGGGCCCGCCGGGCTGATGGCGGCGGGTGCATTGGCGCAGGCCGGTCACGCTGTTGTGGTGGCCGAGGCCAAACCCTCGCCTGCGCGCAAGTTTCTGATGGCGGGTAAATCCGGGTTGAACCTGACCAAATCCGAGCAGGACGCGGCATTTCTGGCAGGCTACGGCGACACCGCGCAGGCCCTGGCGCCTATGATTGCAGCCTTTGGCCCAACCGCCATTCAGGACTGGGCCCAGGCATTGGGTCAGACGCTGTTTACCGGCAGCACCGGCCGGGTGTTTCCCACAGCCATGAAAGCCTCGCCTTTGCTGCGGGCGTGGCTTGCCCAATTGCGTGATGCCGGGGTCGAGATACGGCCCCGCTGGCGTTGGACCGGATGGACGGATGCAGGCGTTGAGTTTGACACACCCGACGGGACACAGGTGATGACGCCGGACGTCACCATCCTGGCCTGCGGCGGGGCCAGCTGGGCACGGCTGGGATCAGACGGTGCATGGGCCAGCCACCTGCAACCTGACACAACCGCGCCCTTTGCGCCCTCAAATATGGGGGTCACGGTGCAGTGGTCCGATCATATGCAACGTCACTTTGGCACCCCGGTCAAAGGCATCGCACTGCGCTGTGGTACCCTGCAATCGCGCGGCGAAATTGCCATTTCCAGCAATGGATTAGAGGGCGGTGGGCTGTACGAGGTGTCGCGTGCTGTGCGCGACGGGCATACGCTCTTTGTTGATCTGTTGCCAGATCAATCGCTGGACGCCTTGCGCCGCAAGCTGGCCAAACCGCGTGGCAAAGCCAGCCTGGCCAACCATCTGCGCAAAACGCTGAAACTGACCCCAGCCAAGCAAGCCCTGCTGATGGAATTTGGCAGGCCTCTGCCGGATGATCTGGCCCCGCTGATCAAAGCCTTGCCCGTTGCGCATCACGGCCCCGCACCGATGGATCACGCCATCTCAACCGCAGGTGGGCTGCGCTTTGACGCGCTGGATGACACGCTGATGTTGCGCGACCGGCCGGGCGTGTTTGCCGCCGGTGAAATGCTGGATTGGGATGCGCCCACAGGCGGCTATCTGATCACCGCCTGCATGGCGACAGGGCTTTGGGCGGGACGCGCCGCAGCCGCGTGGCTGGCACAGCAGGGCCAACCCTAGGGCAAAGCTGCGGCACGTTTGTACGCCGCGCGGTCACGCAACCGCCCATGATAGTCTGACAGCACATCGCCGGGATCCGGGAACTTGGCCATGCGCGCCCATCCCAGACAATGCCCCAGCAGGATATCCGGCAGGCTGATGTGCTCGCCCATCAGGAAGGGCCCCTGCATCGCGGCTGCGATGCGCGCCAGATTGCGCTCGTATTCCCATTTCATCGCGTCTTTCAGCCCTGGTACACGGCGCTCTTCGGGCAGGATGAACGAATGACGTGCCGCTGCCCAAAGCAACGCATCGACATCATCAATGATCTGCAGGGTCATGGCATCCTGCTGCGCCCGCGCCACGGTGGCCGCGGGGGCGCTCAAGATCCCGTGTTTATCGGCCAGATAGGTCATGATCGCCACGGAATCGGTGATCACGGCATCACCGTCGCGCAAGGCAGGCACTTTGCCTGACGCATTCGCGGCAATTGCATCCGCATCGCGGGGTTTGGCTGGAACATGGGTGTACTCAAGCGCCGCCTCCTCCAGCATCCACAATACGCGCATCGCACGGCTGGCGCGGGTTCCAATGACCTCATACATGGGCAATCTCCGGTTAGGGGTGTTCTGCGCGGGATGCTGACGCCAATCCACGCCAAGTGCAAGGCGCACTGACCCTGACAAAAAATGACAGGGGGATCGATTATGTGTTGCGTATCGCCAGTTCGCCCATCACCCCATGAGGAGAAATACATCATGTCCAAAACCGGATCGTGCCTTTGCGGCGCCGTCAGCTATACCCTGAACACCGCCCCCGCCCAGGCCGGAGCTTGTCATTGCGGGATGTGCCGCAAATGGTCAGGCGGCGTGTTTATCGGGTTCGAAGTTCAACCCGGCGACATGGCCCTGACCGGCGACGAACACCTGCGCTGCTATACCTCGTCCGAATGGGCCGAACGGTGCAGCTGTGCCAATTGCGGCAGCAGCCTGTTTTACCGCCTGACCATACCGGGGCCAATGAATGGCGTGTGCCACGTGGGTCTGGGCACATTGGATGACACCCGCGGTGTCGCATTCGGAGGCGAGATTTTCATTGACCACAAGCCCGACACCTACGAGTTTGCAGGTGACGCACCGCGCATGACCGAGGCCGAGTTCATGGCCATGATTGCCCCACCTCCCGCTGACTGAGACCGCAATGACAATCAGCCCTATGGCCCGCAACATCACGCTTTACCCCTGGGTCGTCTTTGCCCAGGGGTTGGTCTTTTGGCAGGCCATCTGGTTTCTCTTTTTTCAGGACACACTGTCGGCGTCCGAAGCGATATTGCTGTATGTGATCTACGACATCTCGGTCACAGCACTTGAGGTGCCATCGGGTTATATGTCGGATCGGCTGGGCCGCCGCATCACATTGCTCAGCTCGGGGGTGTGCGCGCTGTTGGGCACCGCGTTGCTGGCGATGGGCAGCACATTTGCAGCCTTTGCCGTGGCGCAAGGCCTGATCGGGGCGGCGACCGCGTTCTCATCGGGCACAGGGTCGTCGCTGATGTTCGAATCCCTGCGCGCCGAGGGCCGTGAAGACGAAGTCGAAGCGCAGGAGTTACGAGCCTGGCGCTTTGGCTTTGTGGCATCAGCTGTGTCCGCAGCCACCGGAGGCATGATGGCCCAGGTGGTGCAAACGTTGCCGTTCCTGGCCGGAATTGTGACCGCCGGGGTCATGCTGGTTTTGGCCAGCCGGTTGTGCGAACCACCGCGTGGTGCGGCCTCTCATCCGCCCGTGGCACAACAAATGCGCAGCCTTGGCACGGCCCTGCGCAAACCGGTTTTGATCTGGCTCTTTGCGCTTAGCACGATCATGTATGCCTTTAGCCATGTCATCTATGTCTTTGGCCAGCCCTACATTTTTGAGGCCCTGGCCACCCGCGGGCTTGAGGGCGACGCCCCTTTGATCAGCGGTTTTGTGAGTGGCTCCATGATGCTGATATCGGTGCTGACATCGGTGATCGCATGGCGGTTGCGGCAGCGCTTTGGGCTGGCTGCAACTTTGTTGTTGGCCTACGGCATTCAGGTTGGTCTGATCACGGTGCTGGCACTGACCAACAGCATCATTGCCATCGCATTTCTGTTTCTGCGCATGGTGCCCTCATCACTGTCGACACCGTTTGTTTTGGCTCGCATTCAACCCGAGCTGTCCAGTGATATGCGCGCAACTTATTTGTCGGTTCAAAGCTTTGTCGGGCGCATTGCGCTGGCCGGAACGCTGTACGTGGCATCCTTTGGCAGCACCGATGTGGGGCAAATGCCCTATGCGGAAATTCGTGCCATTCTGGTGTGGTATGTCGCGGCGGGTCTGGTGGCATTTGTGTGCCTGGCGCTGGCGTCACGGCGGGTGCGGTTGGAGCGCGAGCCGTAACACGCGCGCGCGGGCGAACGGGCTGCCTGGATGTTTACAAATCCGCCAATCGCGACAGGCGGATCAAGGCCCGCTCGACCAACGCCATATCCGGAGCCGTTTGCCCGGCTGAACGCAGCTTCAAATCGGTCTCGGTCAACAGCCCCAGCGCCTGCTGCAACTTGGGTGCGCCCCATTTCTGCGCCTGCCGCAGCATGCGGTCGCGGCGCGGTCCAAACACGGGCGGACGCACACGGCCGATGCCTGCCGCAGGGCCACCCGGATCGGACGCCGCTGCATAGAGCGTGCGAAAATGGCGTGTGGCCCCAATGCACAACCCCACCGGCTGAATACCCTGCGCGCGCAGACGGCGCATCACCGGGCCGATCTCACCCGAGCGGGCCTCGGCCACGATGTTGAGCACATCATCCAGATCAGCCTCGGTCGAGCCGGGCGCGCAGGCGATGATATCGTCAGAATTCAGAGGCGCCGGATCACCCAACTTGTACAGTGACACCTTTTCGATGGTCTGGCGAAAATCGCCCGGATCAAGTGTGCGCGACAAGGCCACCAGATCGGTCATCGCGTCGCGGTCAATCTGGTTCAACCCGGCCTTGCGCAGCTCGGCTTCGATCTCATCCTGGCTGGGAGGATCATCATAGATCGCGGCGGCATAAGCGTTGGGATGACCCTCAAACGCCTTGCGAATTTTGGACGTCGCTTTTAGCTGACCCGCTGTCACGACAATCTGCGCATCACCGTCCTGCCATTCCTCTAACGCCGCCAGGATAACAGGCGCCAGCGTGTCATTCACATCCTCGACAAAGGCCACGCGAGGACCGGGAAAGAACCCCACAGCCTTGACCGCATCAAGCAGCATCGCCTTGTCCTTGCGCAGGTCTGCAGCCGCCATGCGGTTCAGGCGCATTTCTTCTTCCCCCTGAGGGCCGATAAGGGCGGCAATCACCTCTTGACGCTTCAACGCCACGCGCATCGCATCGGGGCCGTAAATCAACAACCCGGTGCGCGCAGGCTCGGGTTTGGCAAAATAGCGTGGGGCGTCGCGGGGGCTGAGCTTCATGCCGGCAGTTTGGAGGCTGCGGCCAGAAGACGGGTGACAATCTGATCGCCCAGGATAACCATCAGCCGTTCCTGCGCGTCCTTTTCGGACGCCTGTGTCGCCACCGTGGTGCCCGAGGTGGAATACGATGTGAAACTGTCGACCTTGCCCGAGCTGAGCACGATCCCGGACTGCAAATCGCGCAGAGCATAGGTGATTTCGCCCAGCACATTGTACCGCGTGGTCACGTTGTTGGCGGAAATGGCAATCGGGGCCTCGGACAGATCAATCGAATAGCTCAGGCCATAGCGCGGGTTTGTGCTGCGCCCCAGCCGATCTTCCAGATGGCGGGTCAGCAGATAATCGGGCCGGGTCGTGGGGGCGTCAATCTCAATAGCGTCTTGCAGACCGGCACCACCCCCGCCGGGGCTGTACGCCGGGGTGAACCCACAGGCCGACAGGCTTGCGGCTGAAAGCACCAGAAAACTGCGTCGGTTAAATAACGACATTCACAATCCGTCCGGGAACAACGATCACCTTTTTGGGCTGGGCCCCATCCAGCGCCTTGATCACAGCATCCTGCGCCATGGCCAGGTTTTCAACCTCATCTTTGGGCATATCCGGTGATACGCTGATTTCCGCACGGCGTTTGCCATTGATCTGAATGGGCATGGTGACGGTGTCATCCTTAAGCATCGCCTCGTCCGCGACGGGCCAGGGCGCATGGATGATCATGCCCTCACCACCCAGAGTTTGCCACAGCTCTTCGGACAAATGCGGCGTCATGGGGGACATCAGTTGCGCCAGAGTTTTGGCGGCGTGTTGTTTGGCAGCAGCCCCGGCCTTGGATTTGGCCAGGGTGTTGGTAAAGCCGTACAGCTTGGCAATGGCCGCGTTGAAGCCAAAGCTCTCGACGCCGCCGGTCACATCGTGGATGGCCTTGTGCATTTCGCGCAAAAGCTGCTCATCGGCCTCTGGCATGGCCGCCTCGCTGTTGGTGGCAATCTCGGTACAGATACGGTGCACACGGGAGAGGTGTTTGAACGCCGCTTCGGCGCCTGAGGCTGTCCATTCCACATCGCGTTCGGGCGGGCTGTCGGAAAGGACAAACCAGCGCGCGGTATCAGCGCCGTAGGCTGAGATGATGCTGACCGGATCGACCACGTTTTTCTTGGATTTGGACATTTTGGCCGAGGGGATGATCTCGACCTCGGTGCCGTCGACCAGTTTGCCGTCGCTGATATCTTCGGGCAAGTGGTATACAGGTCGGTTGTTGTCATCGCGGGTCTGGTAGATCTCATGCGTGACCATGCCTTGGGTGAAAAGCGCATCAAACGGCTCCTTGGCGCTTTCGGGCAGGTGGCCGCAAATGTGCATCGCACGGGCAAAGAACCGGCTGTAGAGAAGGTGCAAAATCGCATGCTCGATCCCGCCGATATATTGATCGACGTTCATCCAATAGGCGGCATCCTCGGCATTGGTGGGCGTGTCTGCGCGCGGCGACGTGAAGCGCGCAAAATACCATGAGCTATCGACGAAGGTGTCCATTGTATCAGTTTCGCGCAGCGCGGCCGCTCCGCAGGAGGGACAAGCGCATTGCCGCCACGTCGGGTGCCGATCCAGCGGATTACCGGGCACGTCGAATGTCACGTCATCAGGCAGCACGACAGGCAGGTTTTGCTTGGCCTCGGGCACGACGCCACAGGTATCGCAATGCACCACCGGAATGGGACATCCCCAATAACGTTGACGGCTCAGACCCCAATCACGCAGACGGTATTTGACCTGACCTGTGCCCAGATCATGTGCTTCAAAATAGTCGATGGTGGCATCAATCGCCTGTTGGCTGGTGACGTCCTTGATGCCCGCGAAATGGTCGATGAACACGACGGTTTCGGTTTTGGTTGGCACCAAAGCATCGGTGCCCACTTCGACCTCGTGGCCGGGCATGTAGAACGCATTACGCACCGGCAAGCCATACTTGCGGGCAAAATCCAGATCGCGCTGATCATGCGCCGGACAGCCAAAGACAGCGCCCGTGCCGTAATCCATCAAGACAAAGTTGCCGACCCAGACGGGCAAGGTTTTGTCTGGATAAACAGGGTGTTGCACCGTGATGCCGGTATCAATGCCCTTCTTCTCGGCCTTTTCCATCGCGGCTTCGGTTGTGTCCATCTTGCGGGTCTCGGCGATGAAGGCGGCCAGCTCGGCGTTGTTCTCGGCCAGCGCACGCGACACGGGGTGTTCGGGCGACACGGCAACAAAGCTGGCGCCGCGCATGGTGTCAGGACGGGTTGAATAGCAGGTGATCGGATCGCCGCCATCGGTGCGTTGGAACGGAATTTCGATACCGCGCGATTTGCCGATCCAGTTTTCCTGCATCAGACGTACTTTGGCGGGCCAGTTGTCCAGCCCGTCCAGCGCCTCCAGCAACTCCTCGGAGAAATCAGAGATTTTGAAGAACCACTGCGTCAGCTCGCGCTTTTCCACATCCGCGCCCGAGCGCCAGCCTTTGCCGTCAATCACCTGTTCATTGGCCAGAACGGTCATATCGACCGGGTCCCAGTTCACGACAGCGTTCTTGCGGTACACCAGGCCTTTCTCAAGGAAATCAAGGAACAACGCCTGTTGTTGCCCGTAATAATCGGGGTCGCAGGTTGCAAATTCACGGGACCAGTCGATTGACAGGCCCAGTGGCTTCATCTGCGCCCGCATGTCGTCGATGTTGCCGTAGGTCCAGTCCTTTGGGTGTCCGCCGATCGCCATCGCCGCGTTTTCAGCGGGCATGCCAAACGCATCCCAGCCCATCGGATGCAGCACGTTGTGGCCTGTGGCCATCCGGTGCCGCGCAATCACATCGCCCATGGTGTAGTTGCGCACATGCCCCATATGGATGCGGCCCGACGGGTAGGGAAACATCTCAAGCACATAATACTTGGGCTTGTCGCCCTCACGGGTGGCTTTGAAAACATCTGAGCTGTCCCAGGCGTTTTGCCATTTGGCTTCGATTTCGGCGGCGGTGTAACGCGACATGCTGCACGTCCCTTGATCTGATCTTTGACTGTTGCCACAGGGTGATAGGCCCCGATTGCGGGCGGGTCCAGAGCAAAGCCACACAATGCAGGCCTATGCAGCGGCATTTGCACCGCCTATAGTTCAGAAAAACGAAAATCCGAGCAGCGACAGACCTTATGAAGATCCTCTTTATTCACCAGAATTTTCCCGGACAATACAAACATCTGGCGCCAGTGCTGGCCGGTCAGGGGCATGATTGCGTGGCGCTGACCCTGCGCGTCAAGGAACCGGGCAACTGGAAGGGCGTGCGTTTGGTTCCCTATGCGCTGCCTGAACGGAAATCCCAAAGCGTTCATCCCTGGCTTGTCGATCTGGACACCAAGGTCACCCGCGCCGAGGCCTGCTTTCACGCGGCATTGAAGATGCGCGAGGCGGGTTTCATGCCTGATCTTATTCTGGCGCATCCCGGCTGGGGGGAATCGATGTTTCTGCGCGATGTCTGGCCTCAGGCGCGTTTGGGACTGTATTGCGAGCTGTATCATCTGGCCGGGTATCCGCATCTGAATTTTGACCCCGAATTTGAAAAGCCCAGTGTCACCGCCGGGCTGCGCATTCGGATGAAGAACCTCAACAATCAAATGCACTTTCCGCTGGCCCATGCCGGGATCAGCCCAACCGCGTTTCAGGCAGATACGTTTCCCACCGGCTTTCGCCGCAAGATCACCGTCAGTCATGACGGCATTGACACCACCACCGCCTGTCCCAATCCCGGGGTGCGCCTGACCATCGAAGGCCAGCTGGATGTCACCCGCGACGACGAGGTGATCACCTTTGTGAACCGCAATCTTGAGCCATACCGAGGGTATCACCGCTTTATGCGCTGTCTGCCCGAACTGCTGAAACGGCGGCCCAACGCCAAGGTCTTGATCGTGGGCGGCGATGATGTGAGCTATGGCGCGCGTGCCCCAAAGGGCCAAACCTGGAAGCAGATCTTTATTGATGAAGTGCGCGGGCAGATCCCAGATGCGGATTGGGCACGGGTGCATTTTCTGGGGCGCATTCCCTATGATCAGTTTTTGCGCCTGCTACAGGTCAGCCGGGTGCACGTCTATCTGACCTATCCTTTTGTGCTCAGCTGGAGCCTTATGGAAGCCATGGCCTGTGAGGCCGCCATTGTGGCCAACGATGTGGCCCCTGTGCGCGAAGTGATCACCCATGATGAAACCGGGCGTTTGGTGGACTTCTTTGACAACGATGCCCTGCTGGACGACATCACCCAGCTGCTGGACGATGCAGATGCCCGCACCCGGTTGGGTCGTGCCGCGCGGCGCCTGATGGTCGACAACTTTGATCTGACCCAAATTGCGCTGCCAAGGCAGGTAAGCTGGGTTCAGTCGCTCATGGATCTCAAAGTAAACTAAGGCGTCGCTCTCTGCGCGCAGGTGCCTTTAGAAGCGGCCTGCCTGAATGCGCAACTGACGTGCGCGGTTCAGAATTGCATCCTCGACGGCGCGCTGCGTGCCTGCGGCAACCGCCCCGCCGCCCTGGCTTTGCAAGGCCACGTTCAACGACCGCGCATCCAGCGCCGGGTCACTGATCAGGATAGTCGCGCGGTACGCCCGCCCCCCACCCGGAGGACGACCATAGCCGGTTGCGATCACCCCCGTGAACGGATCAGCGGATTGCACCGGCAAAAAGTTCAGCACTTCCAGGGACGCGGTCCACAAGAACCGGTTCACTTTGACCTCGCCTGTGCCGCCGCGGAAGATGTCGAACAACGATCCGCCATCATTGACCCGCGCAGCCCCTTTGGATTCGCGCCCACTGGCCACGGTGGTGGCATTCGGGTCCAGCTTGGTTTCCGTCTGACCACAGGCCACTAACAGGGCCGATAGTCCAAACACTAAAATCGCATGTCTGAGGCGGGAAAGTATCATGGTGGCGTCCAAATGTTGTGCCATTCCCTACTATCCAAGCAAAGCCCGAGGGGCAAGACGTTTGCGCGCCCTTGGCACCGATTGCATGTATCTGTGACGTCTTGGGTGCTGTCACGGGCCGCCACCTGCCCTTTGGGGATTGCGGCGCGCTGGTGGGCTGTGGCAAACAGATGCCCGTGATCCCATCAAACAGAGAGCGCGCGCCTTGAGCCTGACAGACATACGCCAACGCATCACCAAAGCCGCCACTGACGCGGGGCGCTCGGTCGATGACATTACTCTTATCGCCGTATCCAAAGTGCAGCCAAATCAACGAGTTGAGGCTGTCCTGAGCGAAGGCCACAGGGTGTTTGGCGAAAACCGGGTGCAAGAAGCCGCTGGCAAATGGCCTGCATTTCGCGCGCAATTTGAAGGGATCGATCTGCATTTGATCGGCCCGTTGCAAACCAACAAAGCCCGTCAGGCGTTTGACCTTTTTCAATCCATCCATTCGGTGGATCGGCCAAAACTGGCCAAAACCATCGCGCGACTGGCCCAGGAAGAAGGCCACTGCCCGGATGTATTTCTGCAGGTCAACGCCGGAGAAGAGCCGCAAAAGGCCGGCGTATCCCCGTCCGAAGCAGATGCCTTTGTCGCCGAATGCCGCGGCCTTGATTTGCCTGTGCGCGGATTGATGTGCATCCCACCCGCAGATGAGGAACCCAGCCTGCATTTTGCCCTGCTTGCCAAAATTGCCGAACGCAACGGGCTGACAGGGCTGTCCATGGGAATGAGTGGCGATTTTGAACGCGCCATTGCGCTGGGTGCGACCCATATTCGTGTCGGTTCGGCCATCTTTGGAGCGCGTGATTATGGCTAACGTGCGCCTCCCTGCGTGATCAGCTCTGGCCTTCGCGCACGATTAACCGTGTCCCGGGGCGCACCTGGGCTGCAATCTGGCGCAGGTGGTCGCGCCTGAATGCCACGCACCCTGCAGTCGGATAGCCCGGCCTGCGCCATTGATGCACAAAAATGCACGACCCCGCCCCGGCGCGCGCATCAGGCCAGTTCCAATCGGTGATCATCACCAGATCATACAGAGGATCGCCACGCCGCATCACCTCGTGCGAGGCCCCGTAAGGCGCGCGCACCAAATGGTTGTACTCCGGCGCATCACTGTCATCCGACCACAGATCCCCCGGTCGGATCGGCACCGCCCAATCCGCAGGCTGCGCCATCCGGTCCGGCCGGTAATACATCCCCACAATCCGGTGCACCCCCACAGGTGTCGCGCCATCTCCCTCGTGCTTGTCAGTCCGAATACCATTACGTCCGATGGTACAAGGAAACCTTCGGCCCCTGAACCTGACACCCAATGGCGTCACTATCAGATCATCATTTGACATATCACTCTGCTTTTTCTTTGCCAAAATACGCCAGCACGTTTCGGAGTGAGACGTTGGACGCAGTAACACCCTTCATTCTGGGGAATTGGGGGTTTGGGGGGCATGCCCCCCAAGAGTGAATGCGTGGCAAAGCCACTCAATCAGGTCACAGCCCCTTCGCCCAACGCTTCTGAGCATCGCCCGCACACACCTGCATGGGAATGCTGGCCGACATCCGGCAGGATTTTCCAGCAGCGCTGGCATTTCTCGCCTTCGGCATGATCAAACACCACTGACATGCCTTCGACTTCGGGCATCCGAAACGCGGCATCCGGCGCCGGATCACCAGTCAGCGAAATATCCGAGGTGATGCAGACATCCGCCAGATTTATCGATTGCAACACCGCCAACAGCTCGGGATCACGCACATAGACGGTTGGTGCCGCCTCAAGCGAGGCACCGATCACCTTGTCGGTGCGCTGTACCTCCAAAGCGGCTGTCACCACGCGGCGCGCCCGGCGCACCTGTGCCCATTTCGCAGCCAGCGGCTCGTCGCGCCACTCACCGGGTGTGTCGGGGAAGTCCACCAGATGCACAGAACTCTCCGCGCCCGGAAAGCGCGACAACCACACATCTTCCATTGTGAACACCAGCACCGGGGCCAGCCATGTGGTCAGGCGGTGGAACAGCAGGTCCATCACCGTGCGCGCCGCGCGGCGTTCCACGGTATCGCCGTCGCAATAGAACGCGTCCTTGCGGATATCGAAATAAAACGCACTCAGCTCAACCGTGCAGAAGTTAAAGAGCGTCTGGAACACGCCCTGGAAATCATAGGCGGCATAGCCTGTGCGCACGGTATGGTCCAATTCGGCCAGACGGTGCAGCACCCAGCGTTCCAGCTCGGGCATATCAGCGGCGTCCATCCGGTCAGCCTCGGTGAAATGTGACAGCGCGCCCAGCATATACCGCATGGTATTGCGCAGGCGGCGGTAGCCATCGGCCACGCCTTTCAGGATTTCCGCCCCAATGCGCAGATCCGCCGTATAATCCGACTGCGCCACCCAAAGCCGCAGGATATCGGCCCCGTATTGCTGCACAACCTTTTCAGGGGCCACGGTATTGCCCAGTGATTTGGACATCTTGTTGCCCTTCTCATCCAGCGTGAACCCGTGGGTCAGCACACCGCGATAGGGCGCATGACCGCGCGTGCCGCAGGACTGCAACATCGACGAATGGAACCAGCCGCGGTGCTGGTCGGTGCCTTCAAGGTACAAATCGGCCATCCCGTCCGCGCTGCCATCTTCGCGATCACGCAGCACAAAGGCGTGGGTGGACCCGCTGTCAAACCAGACATCAAGGATATCAAATACTTGCGTCCAGTCATCTGCGTTATAGTCATTGCCAAGGAACCGTTCTTTGGCGCCGAGTTTGTACCAGGCGTCCGCGCCTTCGGCCTCAAACGCCTCAAGGATACGGGCATTCACGGCCGCGTCGCGCAGCAGGAAATCCGGATCAGTTGGCAATGCGCCCTTTTTGGTGAAACACGTCAATGGCACGCCCCAGGCGCGTTGGCGTGACAGCACCCAATCGGGCCGCGCTTCGATCATGGAATAGAGCCGGTTGCGCCCGGTTTGGGGCGTCCATGTTACCAGCTCGTCAATCGAGCGCAGCGCCCGTTCGCGGATCGTTTTGCCATAGGTGTCCTGCCCATCGCCCACTTCGCGGTCTACGGATGCAAACCATTGCGGCGTGTTGCGGAACACGATCGGCGCCTTGGAACGCCAGCTGTGCGGATAGCTGTGGGTCATGCGGCCCCGCGCAATGATGCCACCCGCCTCAACCAGCTTGGCGATGACGGCGTTGTTGGCTTTGCCTTCTTTGCCTTTGCGGTCAAACACCTGAAGGTCTGCGAAAAACGGCACATGCGGCAGGAATTCCGATTCCTCGCCCACGTTGTGGGTCATCCGGTCGATCCAGTTGCGTTTGACAAACGCCTCATAGTCATCGGCACCGTGGCTGGGGGCGGTATGCACGAACCCCGTGCCCGCATCATCGGTCACGTGATCGCCATCGATCATCGGCACGTCATAATCCCAGAAGCCATCCGCGCCATCAAGACCCGCAAAGGGGTGGGCCAGCATCAGACCCGCCAGTTCCTCGGCGTTGACTTCACGCACCCGGGTAAACTCGGTCACCCGCGATTTGCCCAGCGCGTCTTCGGCCAGAGCATCGGCAAAAAGATAAAGATCACCGGGGCTTGTCCAGCTTTCCTCTTCTGTTGCGTCAACTTTGTAGAGGCCGTAGTTGATGGTTGGGTTGAACGCCACGGCCTTGTTCGACGGGATCGTCCAGGGCGTTGTGGTCCAGATCACAACGCGTGCCCCGGCCAGATCACCCTCGCCATTTTGCGACTTGAACGGCACCCAGATCGTATGGCTCTTGTGATCGTGGTATTCGATTTCGGCCTCGGCCAGCGCTGTTTTCTCAACCGGGGACCACATCACAGGCTTGGAGCCTTGATACAAAGTCCCGTTCATCAGGAATTTCTGGAATTCCTCTGCAATGATACGCTCGGCGCGGAAATCCATCGTCAGATAGGGCTTGGACCATTTGCCCGTCACGCCCAGACGCTTGAACTCATCGCGCTGGATATCGATCCAGCCTTCGGCAAACTTCCGACATTCCTGACGGAAATCAACAACATCCCCGTCGTCTTTGTTGCGGCCCTTCTTGCGGTATTGCTCTTCGATCTTCCATTCGATTGGCAGACCGTGGCAATCCCAGCCGGGGATGTACCGCGCATCGCGGCCCATCATCTGCTGGCTGCGCACGACCATATCCTTGAGGATCTTGTTCAGCGCGTGCCCGATATGCAGATGCCCGTTCGCATAGGGGGGGCCATCATGCAGGGTGAAAGGCGCGCGGTCTTCGGCTGTGGCCTTGTCGCGCAGGCGGTCATAGATGCCCATCTCGGCCCAGCGCGCCAGCCATTCGGGTTCACGTTTGGGCAGGCCCGCGCGCATCGGAAACTCGGTTTGCGGCAGGTTCAGGGTGTGTTTGTATTCGGGTGTGTCGGTTGTCTCGGCGCACATGTGTTGCGTCCTTTGTCGGTAAACTCGGGAAATGTGAGGGGGGCGGCGCGGCTGATCCAAACGCCTGAGGCCCGGCGGCTCGATCGTGTCAGAGCGCCGGGCATATAATTCGAATAATGATCGCAAAGCGTGTCATGTTAGCCGCGGTTATAGGCGCGGTTTCATGCCGCGTCCAG
Organism: Roseovarius sp.; assembly: GCA_045106595.1. GTDB lineage: Bacteria > Pseudomonadota > Alphaproteobacteria > Rhodobacterales > Rhodobacteraceae > Roseovarius. The sequence continues at coordinate 34,039 of JBGCEW010000016.1, forward strand.
AGGGGGTGTACGCGGTCTGTGTGCCCGCTAAGCTGCGCCCAGATATTCCGCAGGACAGGCGCTATATGACTACGTTGAAAATTGGGATCGCAGGGGCTGGCATTGGCGGTCTGGCCTTGGCCGCAGGGCTGGCACAGGCAGGCCATGATGTGACGGTCTATGACCAGTTTGATGCACCCCGTCCAGTGGGATCAGGGCTGGTGATCCAGCCGGTGGGTCAGGCTGTGCTGGCACGCATCGGCGCGCTTGAGATGGCCGAGGCCCACGGCGCACAAGTCACGCATATGCTGGGCCATGCAACCGGCAAGCGGATGCCTATTCTGGACGTGAAATACGGTGCGGTCAGCGGGGTGGCCCGGCATGGGCTGGCCTTGCACCGGGCCGCGCTGTTTCATGCGGTACACCATGCCGCGATACACGCCGGAGTCAAACTGGTGCCGTCGCATGACGCCGTGTCGGTCAGCGAGGGCCCCAAACGCCAGCTGCGCTTTGCCAATGGCGAGACCAGCGCGCCGTTTGATCTGGTGGTGGATGCCTCAGGCGCGGGGTCGGTTTTGTCGCCGCTCAAGGCACGTGCCCTGCCCTATGGGGCGATCTGGGGTGTGGTTGACTGGCCCAAGGATGCGCCCTTGCCCGCGCATCAGCTGTCGCAGCACTACGAGGCCGCACGGCGTATGGTTGGTGTGTTGCCCATCGGGCTGTTGCCGGGGGGCACGACCCGCAAAACTGCGCTTTTTTGGTCGCTGACCCGCGATGAGCTGTCCGCGTGGCATGCCGCCCCCATCGAAGACTGGCGCGCACAAGCCACAGCCCTTTGGCCCGATGCCGCGCCTTACATTGCAGGCATCACGCAGCACGATCAGATGACGCCCGCGTTTTATTCGCATGGCAGCCTGCGCACGCCTGTGGCCACCGGTCTGGTGCATATCGGCGATGCTGCACACCGGGCCAGTCCACAGCTTGGACAGGGTGCAAATATGGCTTTGCTGGATGCCTGGGCGCTGTCACAAGCCTTAGCTGGCCGCGCCGATCTGGCGGATGCGCTGGCGCTGTATCATCGGTCGCGACGGCGGCATTTGTGGGTGTATCAATGGATGAGTGCCGTGTTCACACCGCTTTATCAGTCTCACAGCCGGGTTTTGCCTGCGGTGCGCAATCACCTGCTGGCCCCACTGGCGCAGGTACCACCCTCGCCGTACATTCTGTCGCGGTTGGTGTGCGGGGACATGCTGGCGCCCATTCGCGGGCTTGACGCGCCTTAGGCACACCGTTTGCAGATCTGTACGGCGGTTTTGGCGCATCACACCTATGTTGAGGCACCCGAACCGTGCTAAACTCAGGGCCATGTATACACCCAAAGACACCGTCACCCAGGTTGACCAGCTTTATGATGGCGCACGCCAGCCTTATGTCAGCCAAGAGCAAAAGATCATCGATCATATTGACAGCCATTGCCGGGTCTGGATTGAACATTCGACTTTTCTGACCATGGCCACGGTGGATGCCGCAGGACATATGGATGTCTCGCCCAAAGGTGATCCTGCGGGATTTGTCAAAGTGCTGGATGACAAGACGCTGGCCATTCCGGATCGTCCTGGCAATCACCGGTATGACGGGTTTCGCAACATCATGGAAACCGGTCGCATCGGGTTGGTGTTTCTTGTGCCCAACCGCAACGAAGTGGTGCGCGTGAACGGTCACGCCACCGTTGTACGCGATATGGAAATCCGTCGGCAACTGACCATCAAAGACCGCATCCCCGATTACGCCGTGATCGTACATGTCGAAGAGGCGTTCTATCATTGCGGCAAGGCCATCATCCGCTCAAAGCTGTGGCACCCCGATCAACTGGGCCCGGTCGATGCCTTGCCCACCTATGCGCAGGCGCTGATGGATATGGGGCAACTGGACGATGACCCTGACGATCTGGCCAAACGGCTGAAGCACAACGATGAAAAGCGGCTTTACGACGAATAGCCCCCCTTGCACACGCAGCCCAGCCAAGGCATGTCATAGCACCATGAGCACCGCCCTGCCCCCAAAGTTTGACATCACACGCGACGATATCAGCCGCGTGGTCACCACCTTCTATGCTGCAATCCGCGCGCATCCCGGTTTGGGGCCGGTCTTTGCGGTGCATGTCACTGACTGGCCCGCACATGAGACCACAGAGGTGGAATTCTGGGCCAACACCATCCTACACGAACGCAGCTATGATGGCAGCCCAATGGTGGCGCATCTTGCGGCCGGGAATGTGAAACCGGGTATGTTTTCAACCTGGCTGGAGCTGTTTGATGTGGTTTTGCGCCAAGAGCTGACACCCCTGCAAGCCGGGGCCTGGTCGGCATTGGCGCATCGCATCGGCAGATCCTTGCGCGCCGGTGTGGTGGAACGCGAAACCTTGCCGGGCGGCGTGCCAAAACTGCGCTGATCCGCCGACGCGCACCCCCGTTCCGGCGGTATTTCGCCAGATTCCAACGCGATGTGACCTAACATTGATCCGATGCCATTCGTCCCGCGTAACTCCGGTTAAGGAACGAGTTGGTTCGTCACGAGTTATAAAAAGACGAAACGGAACAAAGGATATCATTCATGAAACGTCGTACACTCATTACATCTGCTGCAGCCGCTGGCGCGTTGCTTGGCCTGGGCGCTTGTGCACAACAAGACACCGGCAGCGACATTGTCGACATTGCCTCTGGCAACCCGGATTTCTCAACCCTGGTGGCGGCCCTGTCCGCAGCCGGGCTGGTGGACACGCTGAAAGGCGAAGGTCCGTTTACAGTATTTGCCCCCACCAATGCCGCCTTCGCAGCGCTGCCTGCAGGCACAGTGGACACGCTGCTTATGCCTGAAAACGTAGACCAGCTGCGCAGCATCCTGACCTATCACGTGCTGCCGGGGTCCTACACCTCCAGCGATGTGGCAGGCCAGGTGGTGGATGTGGCCACAGTCAACGGCGCCACGGTGCGGGTTGACGGCCGTGGCGGCAAGCTGAACGCAGCTGTGCGCGTCAATGACGCCGATGTCACCAGTGCTGATATTTTTGCCAGCAACGGCGTGATCCATGTGATCGACAAGGTGCTGATCCCCTAAGAACCGCGCCAAGTATTGATAAAACATAGCCCCGCTGGACATTGTCAGCGGGGCTTTTTTGTGTGCGTCGCCTAAAACATTTCACCTAGAAGCAAAGGCCCTCAGTTCAGGTGAACTCTGCGCGACGCTCATATGCCTGGAGCGTAGCGCGCACAGCTGCGCGTCAGGCTTTTTGCCAACCGCATTAGCCTTTCAAAAACAATCCGGTCAATGCGCGTTTGACCAATCCTGTCACCGACGGCTTTTGCACGCGCGCAAATGGCAATGGCCGGCAGACCTCCATTGCAGCCACGCCGACGCGGGCCGTCAGCGCACCGTTTACGATGCCTTCGCCAAAGCGGCGCGACAGTTTTGACAGCACCGACCCGCCCGCGACCGAACTGATCAGATCATCACCCACAGCCACAGCCCCCGTTGCCACAAGATGCGTCATCACAGCGCGCGCCAGCCGCCAGCTGCCCAATGTCCCCGAGCGGCCGCCATAGATTTCCGCCACCCGGCGGATCATGCGCAAATTTGAGGTCAGCGCAGCCACAACATCCGCCATCGCCAACGGCACGATTGCCGTGACCGTGGCCACCTGACGGGCGGCGGCCTCAATCTCGCGCTCGGCAGCCTTGTCCAACGGCACCAGCAGCTCGGTCTCGGCCAATCCCAAAAGCGAGGCCGCATCAAACTGCTCATCGCCGTATTCGGCCAGCCGGTCGCGGCCCCAACGCGTATCTTCGCGCCCTGCGTACAGCCGGGTCAATGACGTGGTCACCGCACGGGCCGCTTTCAGGTCATTGCCCGCCAGCGCCGCATCCGCGGCACGGTGCAGTTTGTCCATGCGGGCCAGCCGGGAAAACGCGGCCAGTTCGCGCACACCAATGATCAGCATGACCAGAACAAACACCGCAAACAGCAGTGTCACGGCATAGCCCAAAAATGGCGCGCGCGCGATCAGGCCGGTGACAAAATCATAGGCCGCAATCGACATGACCGTGCCCAGAAGTGCACCCAGCACCCCCCAAAACACCCGCGCCAACCGAGAGGGTCGGCGTGCCGCCAGCGTGGCAATGGTCTGCATTGCGCGCCCTTCAGGTGCAGGCATGGGGGCGGTGTCAGGCACCGGCGCTGCACGGTCAGGGCCCGGTGCTGCGGGTGTGTCTTCCAGATCGATCAGAACGGGCTTTTTGCTCATGCGGCACCTCGAATTGCTGATTTTGCGCTCATAACCGATCCCCGATCAAAAACTGAGCGGCACGGTCCAGCCGGATATGAGGCGGACCTTCTCCGGGCTTCAGGCTGAGCACAGACGGCGCAAAGCGCATGATCTGGTAATCGGCGTCCAGCCACGCGTCCGCCCCGCTTTGCGCCTGGCTGAGCAACCTTGCAGGATCATCAGGCAAAGCACCGGGATGCAATGCTGCACGTTTGCCGGTGTCCAGCAATGTGCCGCGCACCACATCCAGCTCTTGGCCATCATGGGTCATGCGGTCCTCAACTGTGGCGCGCAACGCGGCCAGCGCCATTGCTTGGGTCTCGGCGCCGGCAAAATCAGCCCGGTCGCGGGCTTCGCGGGTCAGCGCAGCCATGATCGCCGCCAGTTTGTCATGTTGGGTGTGGTGCAGATGATCTGCTTTGGTGGCCGCGAACAGGATCTTTTCAACCCGGCGCCCGCGCAACAGCCGGCTGAGAAACGCATTGCGTCCGGGGCGAAACGCCCCAAGAATATCTGCCATTGCATGGCGCATATCCTCAACGGCAGCGGGGCCTTTGTGAATCGCGCCCAGTGCATCCACCAACACGACCTGACGGTCGATGCGGGCAAAATGATCGCGAAAGAACGGTTTGACCACCTGCGCTTTGTACGCCTCAAAGCGGCGCTCCATCTCGCGCCACAAGGACCGGCGTGCGGGGCTGGCAGGCTGCGGCAAGGGTGCAAATGTCAGCACCGGGCTGCCTGCCAGATCGCCGGGCAACAAAAACCGCCCCGGGGTGCAATCGTAGAACCCTGCATCGCGCGCGGCGGTCAAATACGCGGTAAAGGCCTGTGCTAAACGCTGCGCCGAGGGCTCATCCAGACGCGCATTGGCATCCGTGGCTTGTGCCTCTCGAACATAGGGCGCGGCCTCAGACCGGGCATTCAGACGGGTCAGAACCTCATCCGACCACTGCGCATAGGTTTTGTCCATTAGCGCCAAATCCAGCAACCATTCACCCGGATAATCCACGATATCCAGATGCACCGTGCGTGGGCCTTGCAAGCCTGCCAGCAACCCCGAGGGCCGCACCCGCAGCGACAGGCGCAACTCAGACACCGCACGCGTGCTGTCGGGCCAATGCGGCGTGGGTGATGTCAACGCCCCCAGATGCGCCTCATATTCAAATCGGGGTACAGTATCATCCGGCTGTGGCTGCAAAAACGCCGCCGCAATACGCCCTTCAGAGGCCGCCAACAGCGCAGGCATGCGCCCCCGGTCCATCAGATTGGCCACCAGCGAGGTGATAAACACCGTCTTGCCCGAGCGTGCCAACCCTGTGACACCCAAACGTATAACAGGTTCAAAAAACGTCTCAGATACAGTGTCGCTGATGGCTTCAACCTGCCGGGTGATCCCGTCTGCAACTCTTGATATAACCAATGCCTCAGCGCCCTTTGATGCTCTTGCTTGCAAAGATAGCCACGCAGGGCCGCACTTGCCAGAGGGGAGCTTGTGGGGATTGTTCCCCGCCCGGTGGCGCGGTATGGCAGGGGCATGCCCAGATATGCGTTGAAAATTGAATACCACGGCGCTCCTTTTGTGGGCTGGCAACGCCAAACCGATCTTCCGTCGGTGCAAGGCGCGATTGAGGCAGCCCTGTCCAAGCTGCAACCGGGCGCGCACACGATCGCCGCCGCCGGACGCACCGATGCAGGGGTGCATGCGTTGGGTCAGGTGGCCCATTGCGACATGACACAGACGTGGGATCCCTTTCGGCTGGCCGAAGCATTGAACTATCATCTCAAGCCGCAGCCTGTGGCCATTGTGGCAGCCGCAGCGGTTGCAGATGACTGGCACGCGCGATTTTCGGCACAAGAGCGGCGTTATTTGTTTCGCCTGCTGACGCGCCGCGCCCCGGCCACGCATGACGCAGGACAGGTCTGGCAAATCAAACACCATCTGGACGTCACCGCCATGCGCGAGGGGGCTGCGCATTTGATTGGCAAGCATGATTTCACCACCTTCCGATCAACGATTTGTCAGGCAGCCAGCCCGGTGAAAACCCTTGATCTGCTGGACATTCACGCGGTCGAAGGTTTTTCAGGAACAGAAGTGCAGTTTCACCTGCGCGCGCGCTCGTTTTTGCACAATCAGGTGCGCAGTTTTGTGGGCACGCTGGAGCGCGTGGGCACCGGATCCTGGACGCCGCAAGATGTCAAAGACGCGCTTGAGGCCTGTGATCGCGCAGCCTGCGGGCCGGTGTGTCCGCCGCAGGGATTGTATTTGCACAGCGTGGTTTATCCTGAAGATCCGTTTGCCCCAGCCAAGCCCCATTGATCCCACGGCGCCCCACCGCTAAAGCTGGCAGCAGCGGTCCCGTAGCTCAACTGGATAGAGCAGCTGACTTCTAATCAGCAGGTTCGGGGTTCGAGTCCTCGCGGGATCGCCAGACATTCCATGGCACACAGTCTGAACACCGTGCATTTTGCGTGCGCACGCAGGGCTGGCAGGCATGCAATGGCGATGAACACCAATGTGGGTCAAAGCAATTTTTGCCATCGGCACGTCACACATCGGATTGTGGAACGTGGCACGCTGTGGCGCTTGCCGCCTTATGAGAACACGCTGGCGCATGATATTCATCTGGTGCACCATCAACATGCGCGAATGGATGCGGCCCCTCTATCGATGCGCAACGATCAATTTGACGGCGCCCCCGTCCCCGGGTCGCCCGCTGGCAAAAGGTAGAAGGCCCCTCGTATGACCGCCCAAGGCACATTGACACTTCTGGCCTGCCAGATCGACATCCCCGAAACGCCCACCGCCGCGGCGCGCGATCAGCATTTGGCAAACTCTGCCGCGAAGGTGCGTGCCGCCCTGGCACGCCAGCCCGCCGATCTGGTGGTTTTGCCCGAGCTTTCCAGCATCGATTATTCACGCGCCGCATTTGACCAATTGGATGAAATCGCCGAGCCGTTGCAGGGTGCCTCGTTTCAGGTATGGCGCGCTGTGGCGATCGAATGTGGCGTGCACATCTCCTATAGCTTTGCCCACCGGGATGCGACGGGCACCTATATTTCCATCGCTGTGGTCACGCCTGCCGGCACATTGCTGGGGCACTACAACAAACTGCATACATGCCAATACGGCGCGTCGATGGAGAAAGAGTATTTTGACCGTGGTGATCATATTTTCACCTACCAGATCAACGGGCTGACCCTGGCGCCGATGATCTGTTACGACATCCGCATTCCTGAATTGGCGCGCACGCTGACGCTGAAACACGGCGTGGATCTGCTGGTGCATTGCGGGGCCTATTATCGCGACGAATCCTTTGAAACATGGCATGCGTTCACCACCACCCGCGCGATGGAAAACCAGGTGTTCTTGCTGTCTCTGAACCGTGCGGGACAGACCTGGGGCAATTCAAGGTTCTGCTGGCCCTGGATGGATGAAACCACCCCCCCTGTGCAGTTTGCGGATACCGCCGAAGAGTTTGCGCATATCACGATCACCAAAGACCAGCTTTTGCAAGCGCGCGAGGACTATACGTTTCTGAAGGACCGGCTGTCGGATTACGACGCGTTGTGACCGGGCCACTGCGGTCTGCCCGGATTGATCCGATTTTCACCGGCCCTTGATGCGGCGTGCTTGTTGGGCGCTCGGAATTGGGGTACGTGCCATTTTATGCAAAGTTCGATCATCGCCAAGCTTCTGTCCGTTCTGACCGCGATCAGCGAGACGCAGAAGCCTATGACATTTTCGGATCTGGTGCGCAAAACCGGGCTGAACAAAAGCACTTTGCACCGCCTGCTGGCCATCGGCATCCAAGAGCGGCTTATTCAGCATGACAAGCACCTTAAGGCCTATTTGCTGGGCTCCAAGGTGTTCGACCTCGTGCGGGGGGCCTATCAAGGCTATGATATTCAGGCCATCGCGCTGGATGAGATGATCAAACTGCATGCCCAGTTTGATGCCAATGTGACCATCGGCGTCGCCTCAGGCTCGGAGGTGGTTTACCTGCGGGTGCTGGAATCGCAACATTCACTGCGCGGCGTACAGCGCCCCGGCATGCGCGAACCGCTGCATTGTTCGGCTTCGGGCAAGGCGCTGATGGCATTTTTGCCCGACAAGGTGATTGCATCACGTCTGGACGGGTATGAATTCACCCGGTTCACCGATCGTACGGTTGGATCGAATGAGGCCTTCATGGACGCGTTGCAGCAGGTGCGGGCGGACGGTTTTGCGATGAATGATCGCGAAGAGTTTGAGAACTTCATTGGCATCTCAGCGCCGGTGTTCAACTATCTGTCTGAACCCATCGCTGTGCTGAATATCTGGACAGATACATCGCGCCATACCTTGTCAGACCTGCAAGACTGGTCCGACTCGTTGCGCCAATCCACAGAGCGGGTGACAGGGTTGATCGGCGGGGTTGCTCCCACATTGGCAAGCTTGCGCGCCTAGACAGCAATATGATTTGAAACGTCGCGCGCGGGCACCGGGAACAGGGAAATGAACCTGCGCCCTGTGCTGGGCTGAAAAACACGTAATTTTGTTGCCGTTCGCCGACTTCTGTGACAACAATCGCGCGGCGATGAAGGGAATTCTTCGTCGAATCAAAAATACAAAAGTTCAGTTTCGCAATATGGAACTTTTCGAGTGTGTTTTAAAAAACTAGGGAGAACTACATGAAAAAGACAATCACAGGCGTTGCTGCCGGCATCGCAATGGCGATCAGCGCACAAGCCGCTATGGCCGATGGCCATGAAATCACAGTCGGGTATTTCCTTGAGTGGCCAATGCCAATGCTGGCCGCCAAAGCCTCAGGCAAATATGACGAAGCTCTGGGCAAAACCGTAAACTGGGTTTCGTTTGAAACCGGTACAGCGATGTCAGCTGCTATGGCTTCCGGTGACGTGCAAATCGCACTGAGCCAAGGTGTGCCACCTTTCGTTGTGGCCGCATCAGGTGGTCAGGATATTCAGGTTGTTGACGTGGCCGTGAGCTATTCAGACAACGACAACTGCGTTGTGCACGCTGATCTGGAAATCGACAAAGATTCAGCTGGCGAACTGGCCGGCAAGAAAGTTGCTGTTCCACTGGGCACGGCGGCTCACTACGGCTTCCTGCGTCAGATGAACCACTTCGGTATTGATCTGGCCAGCCTGCAAATCGTGGACATGCCTCCCCCTGAAGGTGCGAACGCACTGAGCCAAAAAGCGGTTGATTTCGCTTGTGGTTACGGTGGTGGTCTGACGTCGATGCGCGAGCACGGCAACGAGCTGCTGTCAGGCGCTGAAAAAGAAGAACTGGGCATCCTGGTGTTTGATGTAACTTCTGCACCCGCTGCCTACATTGCTGAGCATGGTGACGAAGTTGCCAAGTTCCTGGCCGTGACTGCCGAAGCAAACGCCGCATGGGCCGCTGACCCATCCGACGAAATGATGGCCGTCATCGCTGAGCAAGCTGGTATGGACGTTGAAGCGGCCAAATCCGCCATCTCGACAATGAAATTCCCATCAGTGGAAGATCAGCTGTCGGAAAAATGGCTGGGCGGTAACGCTGCAACCTTCATGAAAGGCGTTGCAGACGTCTTCGTTGAAGCCGGCTCAATCGACTCGGCTCTGGACAGCTATGAAGACGCGGTAAACACCGGTCCTCTGCAAGCTGCTTCAGAAATGTAAGAACTTACCGACTGGCGCGGAGACCCTTCGCGCCAGTCACTCAACCTGAGCCGACCAAAAGAACTCAGTTGAACATGCAGGGCCAACCTGCTTTGCTATTTCCAACAAAAAAACAAACATGCGGGGACATGATGACCGGACTTTCCATACAAGATTTGTCCATGCGCTTTGAGCTGCCAAACGGCGGGGCTGTACAAGCCCTTGAAGGCGTTTCGCTGGATCTCAAAGCGGGTGAGTTGATGAGCGTGCTGGGACCTTCGGGCTGTGGCAAGACAACCCTTTTGAACATCGCGGCAGGCTTTCTGGCCCCCACATCGGGCAAGCTGGTTTTGAACGGTCACGAAATTCATGGACCCGATGCCGAGCGTGGCATGGTGTTCCAGAAAGGCGCCTTGTTCGAGTGGATGTCTGTGCGTGAGAACGTCGGCTTTGGTCCTTCGATGAAGGGTATGCCAAGCGCTGAAAAGCGCGAGAAGGTGGATCACCTTCTTGATGTTGTGGGCCTTCAGGAATTCAAGGAAAAGGCCGTTTATGAACTGTCAGGCGGCATGCAGCAGCGTGTGGCGCTGGCGCGGTGTCTGGCCAATGAACCAGATGTCATTTTGATGGATGAACCGCTGGGCGCGCTGGATGCGCTGACCCGCGAAAAGATGCAAAGCCTTGTGCTGAAGCTGTGGAAGGAAACCGGCAAAACGATCATTCTGATCACCCACTCGGTCGAAGAGGCCTTGTTGCTGGGTGAACGCCTGATCGTCATGGCCCCCCGCCCCGGCCGCATTCACACCGAATACCGTTTGCCATTTGCCGAACTGGGTGTGGGCGCTGATCTGCGCGAGGTTAAGAAACACCCTGATTTTGCCGTTAAACGCGATGAAATCCTCGCCATGATCTGGGATATGGAAGAGGAAATCATGGGCCGTACGGAGGATGCAGCATGACGGGTCTCTTCGTTCTCGGCATTTATGTCGGCATCTTCGTGGCCGCCTATTTCATTGTCACCAAGGTGGTGCATCGCGCCACGGTGAAAGACTATACATCCCTGAAGACCGTGACTTTTGGTGATGAAAGCGCGGTGCGGCCAAACCGCTGGGCCGGGATCATTTCGATCCTGACACTCTTTTTCATCTGGGGCATGTTCACCGGATCGTCCCTGCTGCCCAAGGCCTTGCACGCCCCTGCGCCGTATGCGGGCACAACCCAGTTCACCTACACGGCTGACGCCAATGGCAACAGTGATGATGCCACGGTGACCATCATCGTGCATCCGCGCGAAGAGGAAACTGATCCGGTTGAGGTTGAACCCGGTGACGGCTTTGCCAAAAACGACTCCATTGCCATTGCGCAGTGGCGCTCGGGTTTGGTGCGCGTCGATAAGAACGACGAAATCACCAAGAAAGAAGGCGCCGAAGTGGTGGCCATCAACGGCCAACCCATCGAGCGCGGTCAAAAGGTGAAAGTCGACAATGGAACGGTCACACTGTCTGACAAAGGCACGCCCAACTTTGCCCCCTACAAGGGCTGGCAGATGGAGCCGCTTTACCTGCCCGCCCCCGAGGTGGTCTGGCAGCGTACTTTGCGGGTGATCAATGAAGGGTTCCGCAATTTCACCCTGTGGGAACACTTGGGCTACTCGCTGTTCCGCGTTGTGGCAGGGTTCTTGCTGGGCGCATTGGTGGGTATCCCACTGGGCTATGCGATGGGGCTTTCCAATTGGTTCCGCGGCTGGTTTGACCCAATCGTGGAATTCATGCGCCCCGTTCCGCCGCTGGCGCTGATCCCGCTGGTGATCATCTGGTTTGGCATCGGCGAGGTGGGCAAGATCATCCTGCTGTTCCTTGCGGCCCTGTGGATTATGGCCATTGCGGCGCGCTCTGGCGTGTCTGGCGTAAACATCTCAAAGGTGCATGCCGCCTATTCACTGGGTGCGTCCAAGTGGCAGATCATGCGTTATGTCATCATCCCCAACTCGTTGCCGGAAATCTTTACCGGGGCGCGTGTGGCGATGGGGGTCTGCTGGGGCACGGTTGTGGCCGCAGAACTGGTCGCCGCCGAACAGGGGGCCGGTATGATGATCATGGTCGCCTCGCGCTTCCAGAACACCGATATCGTTATCCTGGGCATCATCCTGATCGGCATCATCGGTTTTGGCATTGATATGCTGATGCGCTATGCCGAACGGCTGCTGGTGCCATGGAAGGGCAAAGGCTGATCCACGTTTTCACGGCTGACGTTCAAACATACCCAAAACAGGCCTCGCACTCCGGGGCCTGTTTCATTTTACGGTCGGGGCTTTATGCGAAAATCTGGCGCATCTGCGTTTCATAAAACGCACGTGAAATGGTGGCACGGTTGGTGGCATAGCCTTGGTAATACGATTTGCCATTGGCCAGCGGCAACCCGGCCCAGATCTTGGCCAGATTGCGCATGAATTTCTGCTGGCTCAATGTGCCTGCCATGAACCTGTCATAGCCTGCATCCTGCAACAGGATCATCGCCAGCTGGTCTTGTACTTTGGGGCTAAACCGCGTGGTTGTGCTGATCCCCGACCGCCGTACCAAAGCCACCAGTGTGGACGGAATAAACTGATAGCGCCCAATGGCATGATGCTGGCCTGGCGTGGCCTTGGTCCAGCTGAAAATCTGCGCGATGGTGATCTGTGTGGGCCTGCCCGGTGGGCGACGCTTGGCCGAGAAATGCACCGCATCATATTGCTTGGCGCCAGCCTCGGCAAAGGCAATCAGGTCCAGCAATTGCCCCGCCTGCGAACGGTTTTGCTTCAGCTGCCATGCCTCATATGGCAGGCGCACCGTGCCGGGACGTGATCGCTCAAACGGGTCGTTGAAATACCAGTCATCGCCGCCAAAGCTCTTGAACTTGGCGCGGTCATGCAAGGACAGCTCGAACGCTGCGACGGGCATCGCCAGAACGCTTGCACCACCGCCCAAAACGACGCGACGTGTCAAACGCCCCTGCCCCATCAGAACTTGGCAATCAGGTTGATGAACGCGCCTTTGTCGTCATAGGTCAGATCGCTCAGATCATCCGAGAACGTGCCAAAGTTATACCCGACACCGACCTTAAAGTTATTGCCCACATGGCGATAGATCGCCCCCAGCAGCGAGGTTTCACTGATCCCGGCCTGGTCCGCCTCAAGATGACGGGTTTCCAGCAGAACGTCCCACTCGTGGGTCAGGTGATAGCGCAGGTTCGCAACCAGAAGGATCGCATCATTGCGCTGTTGTGGCGTTGTGGGATTGGGCGCGCTTTCTGACAGGCGCACACCCACTTTGCCGCCCAGCGACCAATGCGGGTTCAGGTCATAGATCGCGTCCGCCGTGAAGATATGGCTTTCCTGAACAGGGCCCGGCGTGTTGGTGCCGTCAATAAGCTGACCATACATATCATAGAGATACGTGTACTTCAGCAGCACGTTCAGGCGGTCATCCTCGATCGGGCGATAGGCATAACCAAAGGTCAGCTCGGCATAATCACCCCCTTGGAAAGACGCCGCTTTGTTTGTTGTGGTCGCCCCATCAAAGCTGAACAGCAGGCGTTGTTCCTGATCAATCTCATAGTTGGCTGCGGCCACCAGATGATAGCTGTCGCCATCCCGGATTGTTCCACCTTGGGTGCCGCGATCCTGGCGGTATTCAAACCGCACGCTGGCATTCAGCCCGGCCTCATCCTGATACCGCATGCCCAATGACAGTGCATGACGTTCAAAGTCACCCAAGACCGGATCATCGATCTGCGCCAGCTCATACGCGCCGGAATAGGTCAGATAATCAGACTTGGCGTATTCCACACCGTAGGTGGAACCCAACGAATTATAGGTGCCAAACATATCATAGGTGTTTTCGGCAAACACATCGACACGGTCGTTCACCTTGCGCCGCCCACCGGCCACAAATTGCCCCTCATCGCGGCCATTCAGGGTAACACCCTGGAAATCGCGGCCCGGTTCCAAACGGTATCCGGCATAACCCGAATTTTCTGTGTCACGCGCATAGGTGAACATCAGCAAACCGCCCGGTCCAAGGCTGCCGTCTGAATACTCTGCCTCAACCGTCCATTGTTCCGAGAAGTCCAGTTTCAAACCTGCACCCACACGGTCATTTTTGCGCAAGCCACCCGAACGTTCGACCGTGGTTTGGCCATAGACATACCATGCCAGCGCATCAGATTGCTCGACATCCACGCGCAGCGCGACATCCGTGCGCTCGCCTGTGTCCAGCGGATCTGTAGTGTCGTTACGGTCTTGATGTTCGACGCCTACACCCAGCGTCACACGGTCGTTGATCTCATAATAAATCTCGGCCCCGCCTTCGCGGACATGCTTGCCGTTGGCGTCCTCAAAATCATCGTAATACAGCTTGAACCGGGTGCGTTCGGTCACGTCAAAATCAGCCGCAACACCCCACAGGGTTTCATCCACCGTGGTCTGGTAATCCAGCGATGAAAAGCCTGCCGTGCGTTCCTCAAAATAGCCAGCAATCGTGCCATCGACCCCAAGTCCCAGCTCGGTCAGTTCAGCCTGACCGCGCAGGTTGATCGCATGGCCCGTGCCACCCACACCGGGTGTGTTGGTGATGATCAAACCACCATCATCCGAAAAGGACGACCCAAATCCAGGCCCGTCGCTTTCGGCATATTCTGCCTCGAAGAACGTGTTTTCCGACAGCTCCCACCGGATATCCGCGCCCCAGGCCTCTTGGTCGGCCAGGTCGGTTTGCTCCACCATTCCGGTAAAGCCAAGGCGCACAGTATCCGTGACCCAGCTTTCGACGCGGCCACCGTAGGTATAGCCGTCAATATCGCCGGTGGTGGGGGTGAATTCATATTGAACCACCAGCCGCACTTCAAATTCGCCGCCCGGATTGGTGACCAGCGTGCCACTGCCCGTACTGCCGGTCAAAGGCGCAGACAGTGTCACCAGGCCTTGCAGGTAATTGATGTCATAATCACGTCCCGGCGACAGGGTCCGGGTTTCCACCACGCGGCCTGTGTCCTTGTCGCGCACTTCGACCGTGATGGTTTCCGATCCGATCGCCACGTCCTGGCGTTGCAGGAAATAAGCCGAGCCTCCTGTACCCCGAAAGATGTCCCGTCCGGGCAATTGATCAGGTTGGGCCGCATAGGCGGTGACCGTGGCGCGGGGTTGTCCGCGCGACGTGGTCTGAGGCGAAACGTAGTAGCCCTGCGCGCCGTACAGCGTGCGTTCGTTACGCAGGTAAGTGCCACCCTCGACCTGGGCCACGTAGTTGCCCCACATCAAATGGCTGCCGTTCTTTTCGGCCTTCACGTAGAATTTGCCATCAGTCGGCGCGTCTTGCTCAATGGTGCTGTCATCGCCGTACACGGGGTAAGCATCATCAGGGTCCAGACGGTTCAGGACATTGTAGGGATCCTTGCGATCAAAGTCGCGAAAGAGGTCGTTGATATCATGCTCGCCCGTGTCGGCCGAGGCGGTGATGGTCCATCCACCGGCCGTTTTGCCCTTGGTGTAGAACGCAAGTCGCCCTTCGGTGAAGTCACGGTCAGGTTGGTCATCCAGAAACCTGCGCCCAAAGGTCAGATCAGCGGTGGCCACATAGAACCAATCAGATTTCGGGATGGTGATATCGCGTTCGATATGGGTGTTCTCACCTGCCCCATCCAGTTTGACCTGCACCGCGTGATCGCCCGCAGGCAGGATGCGTTGCAGCACGAAATTACCCGAAGGATCAGGCTGCACAACCTCGCCCAGTGTGTTGACAACGGCCCCTGCGCGCACGCCTGTGCCCGACACCGTAACCGCCCCGCCGTTCACCGGGATCGCACGTTTGGCGGCGGTGTCTGTGCCCTCTTCAACCTCGTCTGTCAGTGGGCGATCATCTGGGCGCATCAGTGACAAGGGGGCGGTTTCGTCAAACCGGCCTTGGGCGTCATACACCCGGTGCACCACCACAACATCCTTGCCGTCCGGCACGGTCAGCGCCGCGCTGCCATTGGGATCAATCGGTACAATCGTCAGTGTCTTTGGTCCGCCGCGCGCGCCGCGGTCGATCACCCGCAGCTCGCCTCGTGTCACGTATGAGGGGTAGTTCAGACGGCTTTGCAGGCTGATGCTGTCGCCCACATCTGGCCGCTCAACCGGGCCCAGCATATCCAGATCAAGGCGTGGCTTGGCGCCCAGCCCGTCAAACTGCACCCGCAGATCGGCCTGCGACAGGGCCACATCGGCCTGCCGTGCAATGTGTTCGACGCGCTTGTCTTCGACCATCGCATCGCCATCAATGGTGATGCTAAAGCCCGCATCGCCCAAATCGGCGTCAGCAGCCTCGACTTCGGTGTTCGCCCCAACGGGGGTGACAACCACCAGATCGGCATTCGCCTGTTCACAGCCCGCAGGCAAGGCATCGCCGTAAAGGCTGCAATCTTGCGCGCGGGTCATGGCCGGGGCAGTGGCCAGTGCCAGCACCGAACAGATGGTTAACGTGCGGGGGGACTTGGTGAACAACATCATTATACTCATCTCACTGCACCCGCTTTATCGAGCGTTCGATATCAAGCTTGTAGCGCCCATTACCGCGCCATTTCTGACGTATCATTTTCTCAAGCTCGCGCAGACGGGCACGGGCCGTGTCCGCGTCCTCTTCCTTTTGCAGGATGTACGACAGACGCAGCACCGATGGGGTCTGGCGGATTTGCTCAAGCAGGCCATCGACCCCTTTGGCAAGCGCCGCTTTGGGCTGAGCCTCACCCGGCACAAAGGCCCGTGCGGTCAGGTCCACATCAACCACCCGGCCCAGCGTGGCGCCAAAATTCATCTTGGCCATTTTACCAGCTGTCAGGCGCATCACACGCGGGTTTTCCGTGGTCACCCGGTAGCCCGAGGGCAGCGTGCGCGTGTCCAGTTTCAGCGTGAAGTTTGACCCGATGGCTTTGGGCAATTCAGCACAAGGCACGTGGAAACGGCCGTGTTCATCCGTGGTGATCAGCGTGCCATTGACCGTGGCCAGACGCACACCCGGCAGACCGGGTTCGCCTTGTGGATCCGGTTTTGACGCCTGCATTTTACCGGCCTTGTCGATAAAGATATCGTCGTCGGTGATGCGCCCAGTGGGGCTGTCCTGGTATCCATTGCGGTTGCGGTCATCAAAGACCTTGCCAATCACATCCGAGCAGTCAAACACATGTTCCGGTTCAACCCGCACGCTGGCAGTGGCGATGTTGGACAAGATCGTGCCAGTCGCATCTGTCAGCCAGGCGCTGTTGGTCATTTCACCAAAATCCGCCTGCCCTGTGACACGTGCGGCATAAGTGACGGTGATCGTCTGACCGGGGGCAATCGTCTGATTGGGCCAGTTCAGCCGGGTGCGCGGGGTGACGACAGGATCAACCACCACGCCATCGACCTGCGCGCTGCCGGGTGTATAGGCCAGCCCGACGGGCAACTGGTCCACGATGTTGGCGTCCGTATAGGTGCGCGATGTGTTGTTGGTGAAGGTCAACGTATAGTTGATCGCCTCGCCAAAGACCGCAGTGTCGCGATCTGCCGCCTTGGTGGCCATCACATTGGGTGCACCGGCACA
Organism: Roseovarius sp.; assembly: GCA_045106595.1. Classification (GTDB taxonomy): domain Bacteria; phylum Pseudomonadota; class Alphaproteobacteria; order Rhodobacterales; family Rhodobacteraceae; genus Roseovarius. The sequence continues at coordinate 51,583 of JBGCEW010000016.1, forward strand.
GGTCATCAGCGGGATGTTCACATTGATCAGCGTGGGATCGCCTGCCTCGATGACGAAGGTGCTGAACCAAGGGTTCGCGGCTGCCGTGAAATCCGCCAGCACGCCCGTTGATCCAAATTCACTTGACCCCAGCGACGCCGGATTTTGCGGCAAGAGCGATGTGACATCCACCGCCCCGCCATCGGGCCGCCCTGTAGAGGGTACACCGGCAGGCGGATAGGTGATGTTCAACGAATAGCTGCCAGCGGCAGTCACGAAAAACTGGAAGTACCCGAGCGATCCGTCCTGTAAGATGGTGATGTTGCTGGAGGTGCCGATACCCGTTTGCGTGCCCGCAGGCCCGGAGACAGTGATCAGACCACCTGACAGGATTTCACCGTTTTCTTCACAATAGAAATACCCGGTTGGATCATAGTCAAACGCATCGGCCACCCCGTCGCCATCCCGGTCTTCGGTGGGGCTTTCCAGAGTGTCGGGTACTCCGTCTCCATCGCTATCGGTCAGCGCCACGACCACTTCGTTCGACGGGTTTGCATCGGGCAGTTGGTCGGATGTCACCCTGGCCACATTGGGCTGCGCCGGTTGGCCGGTCGCGGTCGAGTAGACCAGTGTGACAGTGACACTGCCAACGTCGCCCGGCGCCAGTGTCGGATTGCCGGTCAGCGTGTCGATCACGGTTGTACCGTCATAGCCCGGATTGGCCCCGCCATCGCTAAAGCCTGTGGCCTCAACCACCAGCGGATATGTGTCACTGAGCAGCAGCGCGGGGGTCAGGAACGACGCCAGATCATCCACCAGGCTGAGTCCTGTCTGGGTGACGTTACCGTCGTTCTCCAGCTCCAGCGTAAAGGTGACCTGATTGACGGTCGGGAACAGGATGCTGATGTCAGATCCGGCCTTGCTCAGCGCCACCGAGGGGTTCTGCTCGATCTCGGCCAGAGTGGGGTCACTTTCTCCGTCGCCATCATCATCTGATACATCACGGATCGGATCCCCCGAGGGATCAACCGCGTCCACGGTGGCGGTATTCTGAAGACCGCCTGCGTCGATGTCTTCCTGGGTCAACGTGTAGGTGACAGTCCAGATCGCCGTTTCACCGGCCTGCAGCGTGCCTTCAACCGAAGGCGGTGTGCCATCGGCGCTGGTAAACACCACACTGTCGGGTGTCAGCGGTGTGACCGCATCATCAACACGGGTCAGCGTGTCGGCCACCACCACGTCGGTCAGTGTCACATTGCCCGAATTGCGCGCCGAGATGGTAAAGATCGCCTGCTCGCCTGCATTGGTACCGATCTCGTCAATGGTTTTCAGAACCTCCAGACCGGGGGTTGGAACGATATCAAACTCGGTCTGATCGTTTTCATCATTGCCATCACTTGGGTCATCATCGGCGGATTGATCTTCGATCTGGTCCAGCCCATCAGGCGGGGTTGCCGTCACCGTTGCGGTGTTGCGTAACCCACCGGCATTGATGTCCTCTTGGGTCAGTGTGTGGGTCAGCGTCCAGGTGGCCACTTGTGTGGGCATCAACGTGTCCGGCACGGACTGTACCACCACCGTGGCCCCTGTGACGACGGTGTCATCAGCGCGGGTCAGCGTGTCGGTCACCGCAAGATCGGTCAGATCAACATTGCCGGTGTTGGTGGCTGCAATGGTAAAGGTCACGGTGTCACCCGGTGCCACACCGGTGCTGTCACTGACAGATTTGATCACGGTCAGCCCCGGTTCACGCTCGAACGTAAAGACGGTCGGATCGTTTTCGGCATTGCCGTCGCCATCGTCGCCATTGTCCGAGGTGTCCGTCACGGGGGTATCTTCGGGATCGGTGGCATTGACCGTCACGGTGTTTTCCAACCCACCGGCATTTAGATCCGCCTGCGTCAACGTATAGGTTGCCGTCAAAATCCAGGTTTCGGTTACATCCAGCCGGTCATCATCGTCCAAATCGCCAGACTGCAGTTCAAACGGTGCATCCAATGCCGTGTCTGTGCCGTCTGCGCGGGTCATAGTGTCAACAACCGACCCGATATCCAGGGTCACATTGCCGGTGTTCGCCACGCTGAGGGTATAGGTGATCACATCATCAATCTGCGCAGGTGTCTGCACGCCCGAGCCCTCGACGGTTTTAGTGGCCTCAAGGCCCGGCACAGCGGTGAACGGTGTGACCGTGGGCGTGTCATCACCCAGCGTGCCACCCGAAAGATCCGTGACCGGATCACCGTCAGGATCATCGCCCGAGGCAGTGGCCTGGTTGGTCACACCGATGGCATCCAGATCATCCTGCAACAGAACATATGTTGCGGTGAAGGTCATGCTTTGACCAAAGGGCAGATCCAACACAGCCGGATCGCCGCCCAGATCAGCGCCGCCCGTTTGCAACGCAGGGATGGGGGCCGCGCCCGCACCGGTAAAGGTTGTTTCAGCCAGCGTGATATCAAACAGGGTCACATTGCCTGTGTTGGTAACCGTATAGGTATAGCTGATCGTGTCGCCCACATCCGCCTGACCATCGCCGCCATCGTCAAACTCGGCCGCTTTGATCACTGCAATGGCAGGGGTGCGCGGGACGTCGGTCACGACAGGATCATCCACGTCATCTGTTGTTGGGGTGTTAAAGGGATCATTCGCCGTGGCCGTCACCAGGTTCGAGACACCCCCTGCATCAATCGCCTGCTGGTCCAGTGCGAAGGTGGTGGTGTAGGTCCAGATTTCACCCACGCTCAGGTTGGAGTCATTATCGTCATCACCGCCCTGGAAGGCTGGGTCAGGAATGGACAGGCTTTCACCATCGGCATCTTGCAGCGTGTCGGACAGAACAGGCGCGGTCAGCGTGACATTGCCAATATTGCGTACGGTGATGGTGTATACAATCTGATCACCAATCTGCGCCGGATCCTGCACATCGTCGTCATTGGCGGTTTTCAACACGGCCATGGCGGGGCCGGGAATGGCCACGTTCACAGTGGCGTCCACCTCATCGCTGGGGGCGATGGTGCCCGGAGGGCTAACAGACGACACCGAGGCGGTGTTGGCCAGCGTCACGCCTTGGTCCACATCTTCTTGCTGGACCTCATAGGTGGCCGTAAAGCGCACAACATCACCCGGTGCCAGACTGTCCCAGATGCCATTGAGGCCCACATCGGTGCTGTTGTTCTGAATGCCATTGTCCGCAAACAGACTGTCACCGGCGACAGGCAAGGCCGCAACACCCGAGGCACTGGTGTGCTGGTCAGTCACGGTGACATCGCTCAGCGTGACATTGCCCGCATTGGTCACATCGTAGGTATAGGTGATCACGTCTTCGGCCACGACACCGGTCAGAACCGAGGGCGTTTTGGTTATGCTGATACCGGGCGTGCGCGGAGCATCCACGGTTTCTGTGGTCTCGGCGCGCAGAGGATTGTTGGGGTCAAACGGCACCTCGGTTGATGACACCGAGGCAATATTGACCACTTCGCCTGCATCCACATTCGATTGCAGCACGGTGTAGTCTGCCGTGCAGGTCACGAACTCTTGCGGCAACAGGCCTGCCGTGGGCAAGGTTCCGCAGTCAAACACACCGATTTTGTCATCCGTCACGCTGGGTTGCTCAAACAACGTGATGTTGCCGATATTCACCACCGTAAAAGTATAGGTGATGACCTGCCCGGCGGTGGTCACCTCCTCGATGTTGGCAATCTTGGTCAAAGCAAAAGCGGGATCATGATCGGGGCCGCGCGCGAACACCTCGCCATCATCTTCGATTTCGGGCGCACCGGGATTGGCGGGCTGGCCGATTGCTCTGGCCGTGTTGATAAACCCACCAAAGAGATCAGGCGCCGTGCCATTGCGCGCATCTATATCGTCTTGGATGACCGTATAGACAAAGTCACAACTGCTGTCTGTGGTCAGCGGGGCGATGGTCGCAATAGTGCAGGTTTCGCCGGGGACACGATCATCGGTCACGCGCACATTGTTCAGTGTCACATTGCCCGAATTGCGCACGCTCACCCGGAAGGTCACCTCCTGGCCCAGAGCCTCAAACGCGATGCCAGCGCCGGGATCGGGGAACACTGCCTTGGTCACTTCGATGCCGGGGGCTGCTGGCACCAGAGGGTGGTTGTCGGTGCCGGTGCGGGTCAGGCCCACACCCATCGGATCTGTCGCACGACCTGTGGCCGTGTTGGGCAATGTCTGCCCGTCAATATCATCCTGATCCACGGTGTATGTGCCGGTGCAGCTGAGCACCTGATTGGGCAACAACACCACATTGGGCGGCGCTGCAACACTGCCCACAGTACAGGTAAGCGCCCCCAGCAACGGATCGGACAAAGTCACACCGCTGAGCGTCTGGTTGCCGGTATTGGTGGCGGTGATCGTATAAATCAGATCGTCATTCACCGATGCGGGATCATTGCCTGTGGTCACATCCTTGGCAACAACCAGCTGAGGGCCTTCTTCAAGTGTCACCGTTTCGGTCACCGGGCCTGATTGCACCAGCAGCTCATTGATCGGGTCACCCCTGTCAAACAGCGTATCGGCAATCGCCTCGTTGACGACCACACCTGCGTCCAGATCAGGCTGGGTCAGCATGTAGTCCTGATCCACTGCACAGGTAAACGTCTGGCCGACAGACAAGGTCGTGCCGCTTGGTTTACACAAAAAGCGGCCAATCTTGTCATCGGTGACAAAGATGTCCTCGATCAGGCCTGCGTTGCCCGAATTGGTCACCGTATAGCGATAGGTGATCACATCGGTTAGGTCGTTGAACACATCCCCCCCGTTCAGTGCAACTTTGGTCAGCGTAATCGCCGGAAGCACATTCACAGGATAGGTGGCATTATCAGACGGGCTGGTCACCCCAGTGCCATCAAAGCTGCCCGAGATCGTCACCACGTTGTTCACAACACCCACGGCCACATCGCTGGGGCCCATTGTATATTGTCCGGTACAGGTGAAATTACCACCTGGCGCTAATGTGGCAGGTGCGACGGGCGAACAGGTTGGGGTGGTCAGGCTGTCGGCAAATGTGAACGGTCCGTCGATGGTCACATTGCCGTCATTCGACACCACATAAGAGTAATCCAGCATAACGTTTTCATCAAAGATGCCCGGTGGGGTCGCGCTGGTCAGCGTCTTTACCACCGCAAGCGATGGATCCTGCACCGCCGTGACGGTGGCAGTGTCCGTGTTGGAATCCACCGTGTTGCCACCAAACTGCATCGAGGCCGTGGCCGTATTGGTCACCTCGCCGGCATTCAGGGCAGGCTGATCCGCGGTCCAGCTTTGTTCGCACAACACAGTGCCACCCGGCACCACACCCGCACCGCCACAAGTCAAAGTGCCTGGGATACGGTTGTCGGTGATGGTGATCGGCGCCGTTGTGGTCACATTGCCGGTGTTGGTCACGAAATACTCAAACACCACCGTGTCACCCACCGCCGCATAACTGCTGGTCGAGGTGCTTTTGATACGTTTGTCCAACAACAACATGGGCATCTGATCGGCGGCAACTGTCGCCGTGGCATTGGGTGATGTCACAGTCTGAATGGCCGGATCGCCAGGGTTTTGCGGGATCACGGGTTGGGTCACCGACGCGCTGGCAATATTGGTCACAAGGTTGTTGTTCAGATCATCCTGATCCACCGTATAGGTGCCGGTACAGGTCAGCGTGCCCAAAGGCGCAATCCCCGAACCGATTGGCGCGCACATCACGTTGGAAATCTTGTCATCCGTCACCGTCACATCTGCCGTGATGGTGATGTTGCCGGTGTTGGTCACCGTATAGGTATAGTCAATTGTGTCGCCCACCGCGTCAAACGGGGTCAGATCATCGGCCACCTTGGCCAGAGTGATTGATGGGTTTTGGGGCGGGCCAGTCACGGTGACACGGTCCACGTCCTCAACCGATGTGCCCCCCACAAGGGACTGCCCTGTGACAGTGGCAATGTTCGAGAAGGTGCCCGCATCAATCTGGGGCTGCAACACATTCAGCGTCTCGGCCAACGCAGGTGCACCGTTCTCACAGGTGGTGGCCACATCGCCCGGGTCCAGATCATCCAACGCACATGTAAATGAAAGCAGCGGATCACCCACCTGCAGGTTTGTCAGGGTCACATTCCCGGTATTGGTCACCACGAATGTATAGTTGATGCTGTCACCCACCACAGCATAGCTGTTGACCGAGGGTGTTTTGACGATCTGCACCAACGGCTGGGCTGTGGGGCCATTCACCACTTCGGTTGAGGATGTGTTGGGTGGCGGCGTCACACCCGCAGGCGCATCTGCCGAGATATTGGCCGTGTTGGTAAAACTGCCCTGGTTCACATCATTCTGCGTGACAGAATACGCACCGGTACAGGTGGTCGTGTCCGTCACACCCGGCAGCAAGCTGGGGATCGTACAATTCAGCGTCGGGGTAAACAGCGCATCGGTGATCTGAATATTGCTCAGCGTCACATTGCCGTCGTTGGTGACGCTGAAGGTAAAGTTCACAATGTCATTTTCAGTGTCATAGCTATCGGTGGTCGACTTCTCAAATACGAAGGACGCGTTGCGCGCAGGCCCGGAAACGGTCTCATTGTCGCTTTCGGTCGTGATTTCGCTGCTTGAGACATTGGCCGTGTTAAACACCTGCTCTGCATCAATGTCAGACTGCATGATCTGATAGGTGAACGTGCAATCGGTGTTCGACACACCCGGTGCCAGGCTGGGAATGATACACAGGTAACCTGCATCCAGACTGTCGCGCACTTCCAGATTCGTCAGGGTCTGATTGCCGTCATTGGTGACGGTGAACGTGTATTCAATCTGGTCATTTACATTGGCAAATGTGGCTGTGTTGGCCTCTTTGAGAATGACAGCAGATTTGTCAGCCACACCCGCCGCCAGATTGGCCGTAGACTGACCCGTTTCGGTCTGCGTGGGCCCTTGGGTTGGCTGCCCGATTGCGGTGGCTGTGTTCAGGATCACCTCGTCATCCATATTCGGCTGGGTGACGTTATACGTGGCCGTGCAGCTGTCTGACTGGGTGGGTTCCAGATCGGTGATCACACACGACAGCGTTGGGATCAAAGGATCGGTCACATCCACGCGGGCCAGGGTAACATTGCCGTCGTTGGTGACGGTGAATGTATAGCTCAGCTGCTGGTCGAAGGCGTTGAATTCGGCCGGGCCTGCCTTGGCGAACACCATCGAAGGCTGCGCATCCACTGGCACCATCGAGGTGGATGGATCCGACCGCACGGTCGACGTCACCCCACCCGAGATGAACGGGAAGCTGGCCGTGGCCGTGTTCACCACCTCGCCTGCATTCATTTCGGCCAGCGTTGGCGTGGTGGTTGCGGTACAATCGAACGTATCGCCGGGGTTCAGGGTGCCAGGCTGCAAGCTGCAATCAACGGTGCCTACGCGGGCATCCTCGACGGTGATCTGCTGATCGGGCAACAGGATTTGCGTGTTGCCCGCATTGCGAACTTCAAAGGTGTAGGTGATCAGATCAGAGGTTGACGCGACCTGCGCCAGATCAGCCGTCTTGATCACCTCGATGCCTGGGTTCAACGTCGGCGAGATGGTGGCCGTGGCCTGATTGCTGTCAGTGGTGCCATCCGTGGCGGTCGCCGCATTGGTCACGGCACCGGCCAGAATATCGCCTGCCTGCAGCTGATAGTCCGCAGAGCAGCTGGTGCTAAGCCCAGGAGCCAGAGGCACCGTTCCACATGCGAACGTGCCGATCTTGTCGTCTGTGACGCTCAGCGGCGCGGTGATGGTTGTGTTGCCCGTGTTGGTCACCGTGTAGTCGTAGGTGACGGTTTCATTTACCTGATATTGCGGAGCCGTCAGCGTGGGGGCGTCCTTGGCCAGACCCAGACCGGGCATCTGCGTGGCCGGGACGATGACAGTATCATTCACCGAAGTGATCGGCCCTGTGCCACCGCGCGGCGTGCCGGTGGCGCTGGCAATATTGGTCACGTTGCCTGCATCCAGATTGGGCTGGGTCGTCAGATAATCCGCCGAGGTACACACGATGCTATCGCCGGGATCAACCGTGTCGGGCACACAGGTCGCTGTCACCTTGTCGTCGGCGATGGTCACGCTGTCCAGACGCACATTGCCGGTGTTGGTCACCACATATTCATAGCGCAGAACGACGTTCTCATCTGCAAAGCTTGAGGCCGACGTGGCCGCCAGACGTTTGTCCAGGCTGATGCCTTCGGTGCGCACAGCGGGCACCACGGCATTGTCGCCGTCGGTTGCAGTGACACCGCCGATTGTGATCGTTGCGTCAGCACGGTTGTCCACTTCGCCTACGTCCAGATCATCCTGATCAACAGTGTAGCTGGCGGTACATGTCACCGACGCAGTGGGCGCGACAGGACCCGCCGGGCAAGTGGCACCCCCCGTCAGCATATCCGTGATCGCAGGCGGGCTGGGGAACGATACATTGCCGGTGTTGGTGATCACGATGTTGAACTGCAACACATCACCATCAGCATCAAAGTCATTTTGCACGGCTGTTTTGACCAGATCAAAAGACGGCGCAGATGTCGGCCCATCCAGATTGACCATGTCATTGGCAGTCAGGGTGGTGTTGTTGGGGTCTCGTGACGTGACCACAGCCGTGTTGCTCAGCTGGGTGCCGTTATTCAAGAAATTGTCCACATCGGTTTGCGTCACGGTGTAATCGGCAGAGCAGCTCAGCTCTTCGTCGGGCAACAGCTCGGCGGCTTCGCAGACCAGACCGGGCAACAGCAGATCACTGACGCTGACATTGAACAAGGTCGCATCACCGTCATTGCTGACAACAAACGTGTAAGGCACTGTGGTGCCGGCATTGCCGAAAGATGTCAGTGTCGTGTCTTTCACAATCGAGATCAGCGGGGCAATCGAGGGGCCCGTCACAATCGCATTGTCGCTTAGCGTGCCCAACTGCCCAAAATCCGGCGTGCCATTGGCCTGAGCCACGTTGATCACCTGCTCGGCGTCAAAATCTTCCTGGGTGATCTCATACTCACCCGTACATGTGGCAAAATCCGCAATACCGCCCGAACTTTGGGGGGTGGGCGAATCCAGTATGACGGTCTTGTCACAGGACACATCTGTAATTTTGTCATCCCCCACCGACAGGCTTCGGATCGGAACCGAGCCGATGTTGGAGACGATATAGGTATACTCAATTGTGTCCCCCACCGCGCCAAAGGTGGTGGGATCTGCGGTCTTTTCCAGCAGATAACCGGGGGCCACGGTGACAATGTCGTTGTTGCTCAGGTTGTTGCCGCGGCGGAAATCCCAGTAGTTGTCATTGGGGTCATCATCCAGAACCTGCGTCGTGATCTCGCCTGTGTTCAGGATGTTGTTGAACAGCGCCGGATTGGTCGAGCTGAACCAGCCGGTATCAAACGTGCCGTTGCCAAACCCAGTGCCAAACCCAAACGATGTTGTACCCGGCCTGTTCGTCGCCTCGGTGGTCAGGCCCGACCAACTGCCGATATTGATGCCATTGAGCAAAAGCGAGATATCGTTTTCGTCAAATCCACCGGGCTGTGTGTCGCCATCAAACGCAGTGAAACGCACATAGACATTGGCCAGACCACCGCCAAAGTAATCGGGACATTCACTAAATCCACAGTTGAGCGGGACCGGATTGTTGATGGTAAAGGGATTGCCACGAAAGGCGGCGGGCTGCCCGTTGGACTGAAATCCGCGAAAGGCCCCGGCCGGGTTTGAGAACTGATAGTAGATATTCCCGTTCACACCCACAAGGACGATGGCAACGCCACCTGCCTCGGGATAATCATCAGGCAATTGAATGCCGACACCCGGCACCGTCGTTGTAAACGGTGTCGCGCGGGCCTGTTCAGGAAGTATTAGGAAAATTGAAAGACAAATGAATAAGTTAACAAAAAATACACGTACACTGGTCATGTTCATCGGTCGGTCCTACCCCTCGCCGCGCATGTATTGTTTGTGAATCTGCAAGCCCTGTGAGCTAGGGCTTGTGTTCAAATGCGCGCTCGCCCGCCTATGTTGTGCAACATGTGCGCTATTTGGAAAGGGGAAACTTGCCGGTGCCGCGTCACATGTGGCGCTTAAGCGCAAACTCACCTATAGATTGATGATATGCACACTTAATGTACACTCTTTGAGCGTTAATCCGCGAGCGCCTGAACTGCTGCCAGCGTCTGCGAGACCTCGCCAATTGTGTTGTAGTGGCACAGCGATATGCGAATGCAATCCTCAAGCCCCAGCGGCGTCAGAACATTGCCCGAGTAGTGATCAGCCTTGCGCAGATGTGTACGAATACCCTGATCGTTCAGCGCCGTGACCACTTCCGCCGAGGGCATGCCTTTGACCACAATCGACACCAGCCCCTCGCGGGCGGGATTGTCCTCGCCTGCCAGCACGGTGACGTGCTCCATGTCATGCAGCCCTGGCAGGTTCCCGGTGCCGTGGATCATCGACTGGGTCAGATGAGTTTCATAGGCATGAATGGCGTGACCTGCGGCCTCAATCCGGTCGCGTGGCGTGGCGGCGTCAGACACCTCGCCCCCCAGCCAGTCAAAATACTGCACAACGTCACTCATCGTGGCATATGACCCGGTGTCGCGCGTGCCAAATTCCCAGCCCCCGGCGGGCGCATCAATCAGCATATCATGGGGCAAATCGGTCATTCGTCCGGAAATCCATGCCACCCCAAACCCGTGACGTGAAAACACCTTGTAGGGGGAAATCGCATAGCCATCGACATTGTAAGCGCTTAGGTCCAACTGCCCGTGGGCGGCGTGCTGAATGCCGTCAACGATGATAAAACAGTCCGGCGCGACCGCCCGGATTGCCTGTGAAATCGCCGCCACGTCCATGCCCATCCCCGTCACCGGCGACGCGTGCACGATCGTGGCCACAGCCACATCGGGCGTCATCTGCGCGGCATAATCGGCGGCCGTTACCATGCCGGTTGCGTCGTCGTGCTGCACATTCACATACTCAAGCCCCGCAATGCCAGCCCAGCGCTGCGCAGCTGAACGGCTGGCGGGATGCTCAATAGAGCTGCCGATCACCTTGGCCCCTTGGGGCGCGTTGACACAGGCTGTGCGGATCAGACGAAACAGCAATTCGGTCCCGCTTTCGCCCACAAAAAACTGACCACCCTGGGGCGCGTTCATGAACACAGCCATATCCGCCTTGGCCCGGTTGATGACATCAACCAAGGCATGCGAGGCCGGATTATCACGCCCCTGATTGTCAGGGATGGCCGCGTAGACACCAGAAGTCTCAACCACTGATTTCAGCGTTAGCGCCCCGCCGGCATTTTCAAAAAACACGCGCGGGCCCTGAAAGGGGCAGCTGTCTACGTGGGCAAAGCGGTTGCGGATCTCGGCGATCAACGAAGGGGTGTCTTGGATCAACATGCGCTTGGGTCCTTTGAGGTGGTGCCTATGGGTGTGATCAGTGCAGATGTCACCAAGCTGTCAAGCCACCACTGACAACTGATGGTCAAAAAGCGACATGTTTTGGCAGATACAGGCCATTTCTGACGCGGACGCTATTTGAACCGGCCCGGAAACAACCGAGCCGCCGCATAAAGGCAGGTCTGCCAGGCCTTGTCGCGGTCAAATCCCTGCGGATTGAGGTGATAGTCAGTCCACAACCCTTCCAGCATCGCAATCAGCGCATTGGTGGCCAACGCGGGCGCTTCCTCTGCAGGCAGCAGGGCTGCACAAATGCCATCCAATCGCGCCGGAAACCCGCCAGAGCGCGTGCTGATCTCGGCCAGAAAAGTCGGGTTGGCGTGCATTTCAGCGCGGAATGAAAACCAGATTGCCACATCACGGGCATTCAGCACAGATGGGTGCAAATCGGCCTCAAACACAGCACGCAACTGTGCCGAAGGGTCTGCGCCTGCCGCCGCTATCACCTGCCCCATATGGGCATCATAGCGCTGCGTCAGATCACGTGCCACGGCCAGCAACAGATTTTCTTTGCCGTCAAAATGCAGGTTGATCATGCCCCTGGACAGACCCGAGACCTTTTGGATTTCCCCAATTGTAGTGCCGTGCACCCCGTGGCGTGACACGACCTCGGCCGCGGCCTCGATCAGGCGCGCGCGGCTTTGCGCCTTGGATTTTTCGCGCAGGGTTTGCGGGCGATCCGGGGTTTGAAGTGTGGTGTCGGGCACAGGCATTGACTTTCGCTGAACGGTCGTTCATTTTTATCCTGACCTTATAGGAAAGATCAAGCCATGACCCTTATTAATTCAAACTTCGAAGACGTTCGCGACTGGGACACTCAGAACTTCCTGCACCCCTGGGAGGGCATGGAGGACCAAAGTGCCTACAAGCGTACATTTGTCGAAGGCGGTGAGGGTATTTACGTTACAAACAGCAAGGGCGAGAAATACATCGATGGCCCCGCAGGCATGTGGTGCGTTCAGGTGGGGTATGGCCGCAGCGAGATTGCCAATGCAATGTCCAAACAGGCGCTGGAAATGGCCTATGTATCGCCCTTTTCCAACTCTAACTCGGCCTCGGCACAGCTGGCCCATGAAATTGCCAAGCGCACACCGGGTGATCTGAACACTGTGTTCTTTACCACTGGCGGATCAACGGCCGTGGACAGCGCTATTCGGTTCATACATTTCCGCAATAACATCCTGGGGAAAAAGGATAAAAAGGTCGTCATCTCGCGTCAGAAAGCCTATCACGGCTCGACCTATCTGTCGGCATCAGTCAGTGGCAAAGAACGTGACAAAGGCTGGATGGATCAGGCCGAACAGTTGGCGTATTTTCTGCCCAACGTGAACCCCTATGTGCGCGCCGAAGGGCAAAGCATTGACGCCTTTCTTGATGAAAAAGTGGCCGATCTGGAAAATGCCATTCAGGACATTGGCGCCGACAAAGTGGCCGCCTTCATCGCCGAGCCGATCCTGGCTTCTGGCGGTGTCATTGTTCCCCCGAAAGGCTATCACAAGCGCTGTCTTGAGGTGTGCCGCAAGTACGACGTTCTGTATATTTCAGACGAAGTGGTGACCGGGTTTGGCCGCCTTGGGCATTGGTTTGCCTCAGAAGATGTATACGACATTGTGCCGGACATCATCACCTGCGCCAAGGGTCTGACCTCGGGTTATGTGCCGATGGGAGCTTGCATGATTTCCGACGCGCTGGTGCAGGACATCTCGGGGGATGCGGCCAAGGGTGCGGTGTTTTCCAACGGCTTCACCTATTCAGGTCACCCGGTCAGCGCCGCCGCAGGGTTGGCCAACATCGAGATCATCGAAAACGAGGGCATTCTGGAGCATGTGCGCAACGTTACCCCGGTTTTTGAGGAACGGTTGTTTGCCCTGGCCGATCTGCCACTGGTGGGCGATGCGCGGGGGCAGGGCCTGATGGGCTGTGTCGAATGTGCCGTGAAAACCAAAGGCGATCAGCTGGAAATGGATCACGAGGTGGGCGGAATGATCGATGCCCATTGCGGCCAGATGGGCCTGCTGTTGCGGCCATTGATCAACATGTGTGTGTTTTCACCCCCGCTGGTGATCGAAGAGGCGCAGATCCATCAGATGTTTGACATTCTGGCCGAGGGGATCAAACGCACGACCGATGATCTGACCAAACAGGGCATCAAAATCGATTGATAGATGCGCGGGCGGCTGGGCTACGAACCTGGCGCGCCTGTCACCCTGTCCAGAAACGCCCGAAGCGGGGTATTCACCGCTTCGGGGTCTTCGGCCAACGCCATGTGGCGCAAGCCGGGCAACACCAGCGCCTGAGCGCCGTCAATCTCGGCCGCGATTGCATGGGTCATTTCCGGCCCGTTGCCATAGTCCTCCTCCCCCGTCAGAACAAGCGTGGGCAAGGTCAGTGGCACGCCTGCAATCTCGGCCACTCCGTCTGCCAGAACGCGGTAAATCGTCGGGTAAATCGCGATATCATTCGCCATAACCCAGCTGCGCACTGTGCTCATCACATCCGGGTTCTGCGCGCGGTAGGCGTCGGTAAACCACCGCTCAAGCGCGGCTTCAACCGTGGCCGATGGCCCCTCACCCGCCGCCTGATCCACACGTTTGACGATCGCGGCCTGCGCCTCGGGGGTGCGGGTGTGCGGTGAATTCAGGATCGCCAGACCTGCCGCCTTATCCGGGTAATCCGCAGCAAAGCGACGGCAAATCATGCCGCCCAGTGAAAACCCCACAATCACCGCGCGCGCGATGCCGTTTGTGTCCATCACCTCGGCCAATTGGCGCGAAAACAGCGACAGCGACGGCACTTCGGGCGGGGCATCACTGCGTCCGTGGCCATAAAGATCATACACCAGCACATCATAGCGGTCCGCCAGTGCGGGAAGCGTCCATTGCCACACCTCGCGGTTCAGCCCCAACCCGTGAATCAACACCACCGCCGGGCCGCCGCGCACCCCGTGGCGTTCAACAAATGTGCCAGTCATGGGCCCTGCCCTCCTTGTGTGGAACCTTGGTTGAAGATTACGCGCGCAGACACCGGCGCGATATGGTATTTTTCGCCATAAGATGTCGATTATTCGCATAACTCTGAACGCGATCCTCCGACAATAGCTGACAGATTCCAACGAGAGGCGCTAACAATGGCCGATATCCAAACCTATCAGATGTTCATCAACGGAGAATGGGTCGACGCCTCGGATGGCGGTACGTTCGACAGCGAAAACCCGGCAACCGGCCAGGTCTGGTGCCGCGTGCCCGAAGCAACCGAGGCCGATGTGGACCGCGCTGTGCGCTCAGCGCATGACGCGTTTCTGAAAGGGCCGTGGTCAAAACTGACACCTACACAGCGCGGTGGATACCTGCGCAAACTGGCCGAATTGCTGGCCGAAAAATCCGAAGACCTCGGCCGGACCGAGACAATCGATACCGGCAAGATGCTGAAAGAAACCAAGTGGCAAGCCAAGTACATTGCCGAGTTTTTCCAGTTTTATGCAGGCTGCGCAGACAAGATCGCCGGGGAAACCCTGCCCATCGACAAGCCCGACATGTTCGCTTTTACCAAACGTGAACCCTTGGGCGTTGTGGCCGCTGTCGTTCCGTGGAATTCACAGCTGTTTTTGGTTGCCGTCAAAATCGGCCCGGCACTGGCGGCGGGCAATACGGTGGTGTTGAAAGCCTCGGAGCACGCCAGCGCGGCGATGCTTGAGTTTGGCAAGCTGATCGAGGCTGCGGGCTTCCCTCCTGGTGTGGTCAACATCGTGTCGGGCCACGGCGAGCCATGCGGGCGGGCCTTGACCGGGCACAAACTGGTGGCACGGATTTCATTCACCGGCGGGCCCGGCGCGGCGCGTCATGTGCTGGAAAACTCCAAGAATAACTTTGCCGAAGTCTCGCTTGAGTTGGGTGGCAAATCACCCTTTATTGTGTTTGATGATGCCAATATCGAAAGCGCTGTGAATGCCTCAATCGCGGGCATCTTCGGGGCGACAGGGCAGTCTTGTGTGGCTGGATCACGGCTGTACCTGCATGAAGATATTGCAGATGAATTCCTTGAAAAGATGATCGCCCAGGCCCGCGAGATTTCAATCGGTGATCCCTTGCTGGACGAAACCCAGATGGGGCCCCTTTGCACCGTGGGGCAACGCAACAATATCGAGGCCGAGATCGCGCATGCCATCACTCAAGGCGCCGAAGTTCTGTCGGGGGGCGCCCGCCCCGATGGCATGGACGGTCTGTTTTTTGAACCCACGATCATCCGCTGCCCGCGTCAGGATTTGCGCATCGTCGACACCGAGCTGTTTGGCCCTGTGCTGTGTGTTCAGACATTCAAGACCGAGGCCGAGGTCATCAACCTTGCAAACGACACCGAGCATGGCCTGGCCGCGGGTATCTTCACCCAAAACTCGGCCCGGTCATTGCGTATGGCCGACGCTGTGCGCGCCGGGATCGTCTGGGTCAACACCTACCGCGTCGTGTCCCCGATTGCAGAGTTTGGCGGCATCAAAGGGTCAGGCTATGGCCGTGAAAGCGGATTCCAGGCGATGTATGACTACACCCGACCCAAAACCATCTGGATGAACACATCCGATGAACCCATGGCCAATCCGTTTGTGATGCGCTGATCAAATATAATACAAGGATAACAATATAATGTCAGACGGAGTGAAAGTTACACGCGAAGGTCATGTGCTTGAGGTTACGCTGGATCGCCCCAAGGTCAACGCCATTGACGTGCCCACATCCCAGGCCCTTGCTGCCGCCTTTCAGGAGTTGCACGAAGACAAAGACCTGCGCTGTGCCATTCTGACCGGTGGAGGCGAAAAAATCTTTAGTGCGGGCTGGGATCTCAAGGCGTTAAACGATGGCGACATGCAGCTGGACAACTGGTGGGAGGCCGATGAATACGGCTTTGGCGGGTTTACGGGCCTGACGGAAAACTGGGCGCTGAACAAGCCGGTGATCGCGGCCATCAACGGTTTGGCGATTGGTGGCGGGTTTGAAATGGCGATGGGGTGTGATCTGTTGATTGCTGCCGATCACGTGGAATTTGGCCTGCCGGAAATGCCGCTGGGCATCGTGCCCGATGCCGGGGCGCTGCAACGCCTGCCCCGTCGCATTCCGCACAACATCGCCATGGAGATGTTCCTGCTGGGCCGCCGCATGACCGCGCAAGAAGCCGCGCATTACGGGCTGGTCAACAAGGTGGTTCCGGCCGCCGATCTGATGGATGCCGCCCGCGAATGGGCCGCCTCGATCGCGTGGTCAGCACCGTTGGCCATGCAGTCCGTCAAGGAAGTCCAACGCGAGATAGAATGCCAACCGCTGGAGCAGGCCTTTCACAAGATGCGCACCGATCCGATGCCGACCTATCGCAAGATGCTGAAATCTGATGACGCCGCTGAAGGCGTGGCGGCGTTCGTCGAAAAACGTGAACCCAATTTCAAAGGTGAATGATGTATCCTGATCCTTGTGTTGTTACCCGCGTTGCCAGCCTTGGTGCAGGGCCCATTGGTGGCGGCTGGACCGCACATTTTCTGGCCCGCGGCTATGATGTAACCGCCTATATCCACGACATGTCCGAGCGCGACGCGCTGATGGATATCGTCAACACTGGCTGGGTCAGCCTGACCGCTTTGGGGCTGGCCGACGGTGCGTCGCTTGACAGGTTGACCATCACAGATGACATCAATATCGCAGTAGAGGGCGCTGGATTCATTCAAGAAAGCGCGCCTGAGCGACTGGACATCAAACAAGCGCTCTATGAAACGCTGGGCCAGATTGTGCCTGCTGATGTTGTGATTGCGTCGTCAACCTCGGGCATGACAATGACCGACATTCAAGCCACCTGCGCCACGCCGGAACGCACGGTAATTGGCCACCCGTTCAACCCGCCCTATCTGCTGCCACTGGTTGAAATCGTTGGCGGCAAGAAAACCGCCCCCGAGGCCGTTAGCTGGGCGCATGATTTTTACGCCCACGCGGGCAAAGCCCCGCTGGTCATGAAAAAGGAAATCCCCGGATTTGTCGCCACCCGCCTGCAAGAGGCACTCTGGCGCGAGGCGCTGCATATGGTGGCAAACGGCGAAGCCACGCCCGAGGATATCGACACGGCCCTGATCAACGGGCCCGCCCCGCGCATGGCAGTGCAGGGGCAATGCATGGCCTTTCACGTGGCGTGTGGCGCGGGTGGTATGGCCACCAATCTGGATCAGTTTGGCCCCGCTCTGAAATGGCCCTGGACCCGGTTGGAGGCGCCTGAGCTGACCCAAGAGCTGCGCGACCGCATGGTCGACGGGTGCAACGACATCGCCGCAGGTCGCCACTTTACCGACATGGCCACCGAGCGTGACGCAAAGATTGTCGCCATCCTGAATGCGTTGAAGAGTGGCGGGTAATTCCCTCAT
Organism: Roseovarius sp.; assembly: GCA_045106595.1. Lineage (GTDB taxonomy): Bacteria > Pseudomonadota > Alphaproteobacteria > Rhodobacterales > Rhodobacteraceae > Roseovarius. The sequence goes on from JBGCEW010000016.1 coordinate 69,421, forward strand.
TTCACGCAGTACATTGTTCTGAGCCTTAGTTCGTTTACCGCCCCTGACGCAGGCTTTCGATATACGTGGACAGCGTTCCCGGCCAGCTGGGCGCATCCACATGGTCGGGCCAGGCCTGGCGGTATTCGCTGGGCCGCCGGCCAAAGCAATTGCGGAACGCATAGGCAAAATGTGACAACGAGTTAAAGCCCGAAGCGGCGGCAATCTCGCGCACGCCCAGATCAGTTGAGACCAGCAAAACCCGCGCATGTTGCAGCCGCAGGACCAGCCCGAACTGCACCACGGAACAGCCCATGGCCTGCTTGAACTGCCGTTCCAACTGACGCTGAGACAACCCCACATGACGGGAAATCTGAGGCACGCTCAGCGGCTCACTCAGATGCGCATTCATCGTGGCGATGGCCGCACTCACTGCCGTTGGCAACCCATCCAGCCCCCGGCCCATGGTCTGGCGTTGCGGGCTGGTATCAGAACGCACAGGGTGCATCAGATTGTCAGAAATCTCGGGCACCATATCGCCGCCGTGGCTGTGCCGAATGATGTGCTGCATGAAATCCAGCGCGCCCGTTGATCCGGCGCAGGTCATGATCCGCCCGTCGATGGTATATAGCTGCTCTACCCCCAGCACATCGGGAAACAGTTCTTGGAACCCGGGGAGATAGGCCCAATGCGTGGTCGCCATACGCCCGGCCAGCAGACCCGCACGGGCAAAGATATAGGGTGCCATTTCAACCGCGCACAGCCGCATGCCCAGCCGCTCCTGTCGGCGCAACCAGTTCAGCAGTACCGGATCGCTGTAATGCTCCGCGCCCCAACTGGCCACCACCAGAACCAGGTCGTCCTGGCTGATCTTTTGGGGCAACGCATCACAATCCACAGACATGCCATTGCTGGCGGCAACCGACTGCGCGTCAGGGGCGCAGTACTGCGTGATGAAAAGCGGATCTGCGACCAGATAATTGGCGATGCGCACAGGTTCCAGCAGGCTGATCAGGCTCATCATGTTGAACCGGGGCAAGAGGATGCAAATGATGCGGGTGGGTGTGTCGGTCATGTGGATCAACCTTGGGGCAGACAACAGGGCGAATGATGCGATTATTCGCCAAAGCCCGCGCAATTTCTGGCGAATAATCGACATTTCTTGCTGGAATGCGCCGCAAAATGACCCCAGAGATCGCGTGGCAACAGGAGAACGCAGATGAATTTCGAGGTGATTGTGACATGCGCCGTGACGGGTGCCGGCGATACAACGGGCAAAAGCCCGCACGTACCTGTAACTCCTGCGCAGGTGGCTGACGCGGCGATTGAAGCGGCTGAGGCGGGGGCGGCGATTGCGCATTTGCATGTGCGTGATCCTGAAACCGGCCAAGGCTCGCGCGATCCTGCGCTGTTCAAGGAAGCCGTAGACCGCGTGCGCGCCTCTGACACCGACGTGGTAATCAACCTGACCGCAGGCATGGGCGGCGATTGGGTGCCTTCCGCCGAGGATCCTGCCTTGCCCGGCCCCGGCACTGATATGATTGGCCCCGAGGACCGGCTGGCGCATATCAAGGAATGCCTGCCCGAGATATGTTCGCTTGATTGCGGCACGCTGAACTTCGGCAATGGGGATGAGATTTACATCTCAACCCCGCCCACATTGCGGCGCATGGCGCAGCTGACCCAGGAATGGGGCGTGAAGCCTGAATTGGAGGTGTTCGATCTGGGCCACATCCGCTTTGCCAAAGCCATGGTCGAAGAAGGCCTGATTGATGCACCCCCCATGTTCCAGCTGTGTCTGGGCATTCCGTGGGGCGCCGATCAGACAGTTGAAACCATGGCCGCCATGAAAGCGCAACTGCCGGTCGGTGCCAGCTGGGCCAGCTTTGGGATTTCGCGCATGCAGATGCCGATGGCTGCGGCGGCTGTGACCTTGGGTGGCAATGTGCGCGTGGGGCTAGAGGACAACATCTGGCTGGATAAGGGCGTTCTGGCCACCAACGGCGATCTGGTGCGCCGCGCGGTTGAGATTGTGGAACGCATGGGTGGGCGTGCATTGACCCCACAAGAGGCCCGCAACAAACTGGGCCTGCGAGGCGCGAATGTCTGATATCGTTAATAATATTCCGCTGACCTCGGAAGAGGACATGCTGCTGCAAACCGTGCGCGGGTTTTTGGAGGATGAGATTTATCCGCATGAGGATATGGTCGATCGCACCGGCGACGTGCCCGAGGAACTGGGCCGTCAGATCGCGGCCCGTGCCAAGGAACTGGGACTTTATGCCTGCAACCTGCCCGAAGATGTGGGCGGTGGCGGCCTTGGCCTGAGCGCCATGCGCATCATCGAGCGTGAATACGGCAAGGCGACGCACGCGCTGCATTCCTGGGCAGCACGTCCGACGGAAATTCTGCTGGCCTGCGACGATACTCAGCGCGAGGAATATCTGCTGCCGTGTGTGTCCGGCGAAAAGCGTGAACTCTTTGCCCTGACCGAGCCCGAGGCCGGATCGGACGCGATGGGCATGCGCTCGAACGCAGTGCGCGACGGCGATGACTGGATCCTGAACGGCTCCAAGCATTTCATCTCGGGGCCCTGTATGCCCGATTTCGCCATCGTGTTCGCCGCTACAGGCGAGGACGACACGCCCCGTGGTCCCCGCAAACGGGTCACGGCGTTTTTGGTCGATGTGGATCTGCCTGGCATGGAGTGCCGCGAGGGCACCAAATCGGTCAGCTACCGCGGCTACAAGACCTATGCGCTGAGCTTTGACAATGTGCGGCTGGGTCCGGGCAAAATTCTGGGCGAAGAGGGCAAAGGCTTTGAAGTGGCCAACCAATGGCTGGGCATGGGCCGCATCTGGGTGGGGGCGTCGTGCTGCGGCAAGGCCGAACGGATTCTGGAAATGGCCACCGAGTGGGCCGCCAACCGCAAGCAATTTGGCAAACCGATTGGCAGTTTTCAGGCGACAGGGTTCAGACTGGCCGATGGTGCCATGTCCCTGCGCGCCGCCGATCTGATGGTCGCCGATGCCGTGCGTCGCCACGAGGCGGGGCACATGGCCGATCAGGATGCCGCGATGGTCAAGGTCTTTTGCTCGGAAATGCTGAACAAGCTGGCGGATGACGCGGTGCAAATCCACGGCGGAATGGGCCTGATGGAGGAGCTCCCCATTCAACGCCTGTGGCGCGACAGCCGGTTGGAACGCATCTGGGACGGCACATCAGAAATCCAACGCCACATTGTCACCCGGTCGATCCTGCGGCCCTTGGGCGCATGACGCCGGAAAAGCGCGCCAATTTTCAGCGGTTGCTGACGCCTCGGCACATTGCCTTTGTCGGGGGCACCGATGCGGCCATTGCCATTGGCGAGGCGCGCAGACGGGGCTTTGAGGGCCAGATGTGGGTGGTGAACCCCAAGCGCGAGACATTGAATGGTTTGCCATGCATTGCCTCTCTGGCGGATCTGCCCGAGGCCCCCGATGCGGTGTTTCTGGCCATTCCCGCGCCTGTCGTGCCGGACGCCATCACCGAATTGCGCGAGATGGGCGCAGGCGGGATCGTGTGTTACACGGCAGGCTTTGGCGAGGCACATGACGCAGGTCGTATCCTTGAGGATCAACTGCGCACCAACCTGGGTGACATGGCCCTGATCGGCCCCAATTGCTATGGGGTGATCAACTATGTCGGCGCCACCGCGCTATGGCCCTTTGCCCACGGCGGTGACTGTCCGGGGTACGGTGCTGCGATCCTGACGCAGTCGGGTATGTTCTCATCCGACATCACCATGGCACGGCGGTCCTTGCCTATGGCCTATATGATTTCGGCCGGCAATCAGGCCGATCTGGGGCTGGCCGAATTTGTTGATCTGCTGTGCGACCGCGACGAAGTGCGCGCCATTGGTGTGCACATCGAAGGGTTGGCGGATGTGCCTGCCTTTGAACGCGCCGCCCTGAAGGCCTTGCACGCAGGCACGCCCATTGTGGCACTAAAAACCGGCAATTCGGTGATTGGCGAAAGCCTGACGCTGAGTCACACAGGGTCACTTGCCGGATCGGCCACGCTGTATCAATCCTTGTTTGAGCGACTGGGGATCATCAGCGTCAGCAACCCCTCGCAGTTTCTGGAGACGTTGAAATACCTTTGCGTGGCCGGTGCCCCGGACGGGCCACAGCTGATGGGGTTCACCTGTTCGGGCGGCGGCGCCACCATGCTGGCGGATCATGCTGAGACCATCGGTTTGGACTTTGCCACACCGGATGCGGCCGCTCATGACGCGCTGACCGCACTGCTGCCACCCATCGCCACGCTGTCCAATCCGCTGGATTACACCACGCCCATTTGGGGTCAGCCCGAGCATACCAAACCCGTCTTCGCCGAGGCCATGGCGCGCATCCCCGGCCACGCCACCGTGTTGGTGCAGGACTACCCTGCGGCTGGTCTGGATGAGAGCAAGCATTTCTACACCAACGATGGTCTGGCCTTTGCCGAGGCCGCCGCTGAGGCAGGTCTGCCCGCAGCCATTATCGCCACGATCCCAGAAAATATGGATGCTGAAACACGTGCGCTGTTTATCTCGAAGGGGGTGGCCCCGATGCAGGGCATTCACGAGGCGCTGAACGCGGTACGTGACGCCGCATGGTGGGCCCAGCGACGCGCGCAGATCACGGCAGCCCCACCGCTGCCCTTGCACGCAACCGGCACAACACCTGCACCCACGATGATCACCGAAGCTGCAGGCAAATCCAGATTGGCCCAGGCGGGCTTGCCGGTGCCGCAAGGCGCATGCGTGCCCGCCGCCGCGTTGACCCGTGCCGCGCAGGATATCGGCTATCCCGTTGCCCTGAAGATGATGAGCGAGAGCCTTGCCCATAAAACCGACGCGGGCGCTGTGGCGTTGAACATCACGTCGGATGCCGCGCTGGAGGCCGCAGTCAAGAAGATGCGCGCAGATGTTGCGGCCTATGATTCCAAAGCAATGAGCGATGCCTTTTTGATCGAGGCGATGTCCCCTGCCCCGCTGGCCGAACTGGTTGTGGCGATCCGCCGCGATGCTCAGTTTGGCATGGCGATGACGCTGGGCAGTGGTGGCATACTGGTTGAACTGCTGGGTGATACCAGCACCGTATTGCTGCCTGCGGACCGCACAACCCTGCGCGCCGCATTGGACAGTCTGAAAGTGGCTAAGCTGCTGCATGGCTTTCGAGGTCGGCCCAAGGCCAACATCGATGCGCTGCTGGACACGCTTGAGCAATTGGCAGAGCACGCGATCGCCCATGCGGGTACAATCGCCGAGATCGAAATCAATCCGCTTTTCGTATATGATAGCGGTGTGATTGCCATCGATGTCCTTATGCAGGTGACCCCCGAATGACCTATACCATGCGCCCGACCCCTGACCTGACTGTCACCCAAGACAACAAACAAGGCTGGAACCAACCGGATGCGCGCAGGCGCGGGTTTCACAACCTGCACAAGATGTACCGTCGTGGTCTCAGCTACCGCTCCAGTCAGCAACTGGTGCTGGACATGGCCGCAGATGACGCGCTGGCGGCCCGCCCCGAAGTGGCCTTGCTGACGCGGCGCCCCGAGTGTTCCGCCCTTGTGGTGGTGCAGGGGCAGAAGATCCGGCTTAGCCATCACGCTCCGGATTTTGCCCCGGATCAGCAGCACTCCATCCAGTCCATCACCAAAATGTTTGGTCACCTTCTGGCCGGTCTCATGGTGGCAAAGGGACGTTTGGACCTCGGCAAGCCGGTCGAGCATTACCTGCCCGACATTGGCAGCGGGTATCGCGGGGCCTTGGTGCAGGATGTGCTGGACATGAATGTCATCAACAATTTCGTCGAGGATTACGATGATCCCAACGCCGACAGCTATGCCCAAGAGGCTGCGATGGGCTGGCGTTTGCCCGTGACCGGAACCGAGCCTACGATGCATGCGTTCATCCACGGCATCACCGGCGATGATCTGACCAACCCCAGCTCGGAAATCCTGTATTCGTCAGCCAATACCGAAGTGATTGCCCTGATCATCGATCAGCTGTGCCCCGGTGCCTTGCCCGAGATGGTCTACGACGTTGTCGAGGCGGCAGGGTTTGAGCATAGTTTTCACATCTCAACCACCCGCGATGCGATCCCAGCCTTGTCCGGGGGCGGATGCCTGACCGCGACAGATCTGGCGCGCTTTGGCTTGCTTCTGGCACGGGTTGCCAATGGCGAAGACACGGGCGTTGGACATGCGGACTTCACCCGCAATGCGCTGACCCGTAAGGCCGGGCATATGCCGCCACCGCGTGATTACATTCGCTATGCCGATCACGTCATGACGGATGGCCGCTGGATCGGGCATTCGGGCTATGGTGGGCAATTCCTGATGGCTGATCCCAGCACCAATACATCTATCGCCTATCTCAGCGTGCTGGAAAACGCATCCGGGTTCTGCGCCGATTACATGGCCGAAACGATTGCCGCGATGGAGGCTTTGCTGCCCTCAGCCGGGTAGCGGCACACCGGGCGCCAAAAGCCCCTGATCCTGCGCCACTTCGATCAGGTTGACCCCGCCGCGCGCACGCGCTGTGGCCAGGGCCGCCTTGAAGTCCTCAAAGGTTGAGACCTGCACCCCCCCTGCCCCAAACGATTTGGCAAAGCTGCTGAAATCAGGGTTGGTCAGCGCCGTGCCCGAGATATGCCCCGGAAATTCGCGCTCCTGATGGGCACGGATGGTACCGTAGCGTTGGTTGTTGACAACAATCACTGTCATGCGCAACTCATGCTGAACGGCTGTGGCCAGTTCCTGACAGGTCATCATAAAACATCCGTCCCCTGCAAAACACACGATCTCGCGCTCGGGTGCGGCGACGGCGGCGCCTACGGCGGCCGGCAAACCATAGCCCATCGAGCCGGATGTCGGTGCCAGACACGACCCGTGTGACCGGTAGCGGTAAAACCGGTGCACCCAGCCTGCGTAATTGCCAGCCCCGTTGGTGACAATGGCATCCTCGGGCAGCACAGCGTTCAGATGATCCACCATCATCGCATAGGCATCGTTTACGTGTGGATCCGGGTCACTGTAGGTGGCAAACCCCCGGCGCAGATCATCGACCCAGGCATTGTTTTGCTCGGGTGCTATGGGCGATAGATACTCCAACGCCTCGCAAAAGCTTTGCATATCTGCGGCCAGGGCCAGATCGGGTTCGTACACGCGGCCCGGTTCTTCGGGTTCAGGATAGACATGGATCAGCTTTTGATCGGTCACAGGCGGGGTCAGATAAGTATATCCACCCGTCGTCATCTCGCCCAGTCGCGCGCCGATGCACACAATCAGATCAGACGCCGCCAGCGCCTCGACCATATATGGCACCTTGCCGACTGAGAAATGACCGACATAATTGGGGTGCATGTTGTCCATCAGGCCCTGACAGCGCATCGAGGCTGCAACAGGCAGGTTCTGCGCCTCGGCAAACCGTTCAAGCGCAGCGCGGGCCCGCAGCGTCCAGCCCCCACCCCCGATGATCACCAGGGGGCGTTTGGCCTCGGCCAGCAGCCCGCGCATCTCGCTTAACCCATGAGGATCAGGCTGAAACCGTGGTGGCTCGGCCCGTTTGGGCGCAGGTGGCGGTGTGATCTGATCATAAAGCATATCTTCGGGCAGGGCCAAAACCACCGGGCCAGGCCTGCCGGACAAGGCCACGCGGTAAGCGCGGCTGATGTATTCCTGCAACCGCGCCGGATCTTCAATCTGCGCCACCCATTTGGCCATCTGTCCAAACATGCGGCGGTAGTCGATCTCCTGAAATGCCTCGCGGTCGACCATGTCGCGCGCCACCTGCCCGATGAACACGATCATCGGCGTGCTGTCCTGAAAGGCCACATGCACACCCGCGCTGGCATTGGTGGCACCCGGTCCGCGGGTGACCATACAGATGCCCGGCCGTCCGGTGATGCGCGCATGGGCGTCCGCGGCCATCGCAGCACCGCCTTCCTGGCGGCAGGTGACAAACCGAATGGTGTTACGGCCATGCAGCGCGTCCAGCACCGGCAAATAACTTTCGCCAGGCACACCAAAGATATCGGTCGAGCCATGCGCCTCGAGCAGGTCAACAAGGTGATCAGCGGCACGAATTTTTGACGAGGAAGACATGGCGTGCCCTTACAAGCAATTAAGCAATTGAATGCCACCCTGCCCAGACCGCGCGCGGTTGTCCATCCAAGAAAGCACTTGCTAGTCAGGCAGGCGCAACACCGCACCGGGGTTCAATATGCCATGCGGATCAAGCGCGGCCTTGATGGTGCGCATCGTGGCCAGTTTCACCGGATCACCGTAGCGTTCCAGATCATCCACTTTCAACCGCCCCACGCCGTGTTCAGCCGCCACTGATCCGCCCATGGCATGCACCAGATCGTGCACCGCGCGTTTGATCGCGTCGCGTTGGTCAGTGTGATCGGCGCGGGATTTCCCCGGCACGGGGAAGACATTGTAGTGCAGGTTACCATCGCCCAAATGCCCAAAGCAATTGATCCGAAAGGCCCCGATCTGGTGTACGACCTCGGCGCCTTTGGTGATGAACTCGGCGATTGCGCCCAAGGGCAGCGACACGTCATGCGACGACACGGACCCGATACGCCGGTTTGCCTCGGGTATGGTCTCGCGCACGGACCAGAAGGCGGCGCGCTGGTTTTCGGATTGGGCGATCAGCCCGTCGGTGACCAACCCGGCCTGGGCTGCATCCTCAAACAATGCGCTCAACGACCCCGCAGGATCCAGCCCACGCGCAAGCCCCACATCAATTAAAACAAACCACTCGGGGAAACTGTCAAATGGCAGGCGTTGTTCGGGCATGGTCTCGGCCAGAAACTCTAACCCCTGCCGGTGGATCAACTCAAACGCGCTGACGCCGTCGCCCATGTGATCGCGTGCCATCGCCAGCAAAGACAGCGCGGCCTTGGGGCCATCGACAACCATCAGCGCCGTGCCTTCACCCACGGGATGCGGGTACAGCTTGAGCGACGCTGCCGTGATCACCCCCAGCGTCCCTTCTGAGCCAATCATCAAATTGCGCAGATCATACCCAGCATTGTCCTTGCGCAGACGTTTCAGCCCATTCCAGATGGCGCCGTCGGCCATGACCACCTCAAGCCCCAGACACAGATCGCGCGCATTGCCATAGCGCAGCACGTTCACGCCACCCGCATTGGTGGCCAGAAGCCCCCCCAACCGGGCCGATCCCTTGGCGGCGATGCTGAGCGGAAACAAGCGCGCGGCAGTGCTGGCGGCGCTGTGCACATCTGACAAGATCACACCGGCCTCGGCGATCATCACGTTTTCCTCGGGGTACAGCGCGCGCACCTTGGTCATACGTTCAAGGCTTAGCAACACCGGTGCAGGACCGCCTGCGCTGATCTGACCGCCCACCAGCCCGGTGCCGCCGCTATAGGGCACCACCGGCACGCGGCTGTCATGGGCGTGGCGCAGGATCACGCTGACCTCGTCCACCGTTGCGGGGCAGGCCACCAGACCCGCCTGACCGGCCCAACGTCCACGCGGCTCTTCCAGATAGCGTGGCTCGGGCGGGCGCAGCGCGGCCTCGGGCAAGGCCGCGCGCAACGCGTTTACAAACGGGGGATCAGCAGCATTCAAACTCATATCCGGTATTTAACACGGATAAGGCCCGGATAAAGCCCATGCGCAAAAAGCTGGACGTATATGACATTGAAGGACACAGTCAAACCGATGACATAAGGATCAAACCGATGATGACCAGCCTTCCCGTTGACCTGAGCAATGCCTTCGACGCTGGTCGCCATGCCCGTGCCAAACTGGGCTTTGTGCTTTTGGCGACAGAGCAAACCATCGAGTCGGATATGCGCCGTCTGATCCCCACGGACGTGGGTCTGCATTTCGCCCGCGCACCTATGCCCGACAGTATCACCGAGGCCAATTTGCTGGCGCAGGTCCATGATCTGGCCCCTGCTGCGGCCACGCTTTTGCCCGATGGCAGTTTGGATGTAGTGTGTTACGCCTGCACCTCGGGCAGTTTGCTGATCGGTGAGGACCGCGTATGCGCCGAGCTGAAGCGTGGTGCCCCCTATGCCGAGCCGACAACCCTGATCACCGGTGTGCTGCGTGCGTTGCGCGCGATGAACATCCGCAAAGTTGCCGTGGCCACGCCGTATCTGGACGAAATCAACCACCGCGAGGCGGTTTACATGCAAGACGCCGGGTTCGAGATCACCAATATCCAAGGGCTGAACATCGAAAAAGACAGCGATATGATCCGCGTGCGCCCTGAATTCATTGCCGAGTATGCCGCAAGCGTGGACACCGCAGATGCGGATGCGGTCTTTGTCAGCTGTGGGGCATTGCGCAGCATTGATGTGATCGATGCACTGGAGCAGCGCTTGGGCAAACCTGTTGTGACGTCCAATCAGGCGATGGCCTGGGACACGCTGCGCCGTGCCGGGGTGACTGATGCCATTGCGGGGTATGGCCGCCTGCTGCGCGATCACTGACAGTCCGGGCGGGCGGTTTATTCCTCTTGCCGCAACCATTCGGGGCGCAACACCACCACGGTGGGCGCTTTGGGCAGGCTGCGCAAAGACAGGGTCAGCGCGCTGGCGTCGCGCACCTCGACCGCAAATGCATCTTCCATTCCGGTGACGAACCGGCCAAGTGATCCATCGGCAAACCAATGCATCGGGATCACAACGCGGGCCTTCATGCGTTTCAATACCGCAATCATGTCAGGCAACGACAAGGTCAATCCACCATCCACAGGTGCCAGAACCACATCAAGCCGTCCAATCGCCGCGAACTGCGCGTCACTGGGCACATGATGCAAATGGCCAAGGTGACCGATGCACAGCCCGGCGGCCTCAAACACGAATATCGAATTGCCTGCGGGAACAGATCCGCCATACCCATCGCGGATATCGGTGGGGATGTTCCGGATCAGAACATCGCCCAGCTCAAGGTGGTGATCTGCCGCTGCACCGTTTTCGCCCCACCCGCGCAAAACATGCGCGATTGCCGGATCCGGATAAGCCGTCCAATGGGTGGAATGGGCGCGGTTCATGGTGATGACATCGGGGATCAGATCAGCGTTGCCCAGAAAACCGGTGAAATCTGTGGCAATGTTCAGCCCCGTTTCGGTCTGGATCAAAAACGTGGCATGGGCCACATAGCGCAGGCGGACATGATGCTGTTCGACCGGGTCTTGCCAGGCGGCCTTGTGCACATAGGTAATCCCGGGGGCGGCATCGGCGATGGCAATGCAGTGGCTTGCGCGCCGGTCTTGCGCATGCGCTGGCACCGGAACCGCCAAGGTACTTATCAAGATCAAGAATACTGCCCGGATCATGCCGCTGCTCTCCCTCTGGCCAACAAGATAGAGCATATCAGAGAAAATTCACATACCACCGCCACCGCGAGGCGCGCATGTCAGGGCGCGAAGAGCGGCTAGCCCACCTCGGTGCGGCCGCGTCGATCCCCGCGTAGGGCGGCATACAGAACATGCGTGCGCCACCGGCCGTTGATCTGCAAATAGCTTTGCGCCACGCCTTCATATTTGAACCCGGTGCTTTCCAGCAAGCGCCGCGAGGCCTGATTTTCTGGCAGGCAGGCTGCCTCAATCCGGCTGAGGTCCAGATGGGTCTGCGCATAATGCACCATTGCCTCAATCGCCTCGCGCATATAGCCCTGCCGCACAAAAGGCCGGCCCGTCCAATAGCCCAGCGTGCCCGCCTGTGCGGGCCCGCGGCGAATATTGTCCAGCGTGATGGCCCCCAGCAACGTGTCATCCTCGCGGCGGATCAGGAACAACGGCAACGCCGATCCATTGTTGATCGAGCGCTGCGCCCAGTAAACCCGGTTGGTAAAGCCCTTGCGCGACAGATGATCTGCAGCCCACAAAGGCTCCCACGGGGTGAGAAATTCAATGCTTGTCTGGCGCAGAGCCGACCAGTCGCGATAGTCGGTTAGAACCGGCTGGCGCAACGTCAGCCGCTCGGTTTCGATCTTCAGCTTCCGGCGGGGTAGAAACATCAGGCCGCGCGCCTCTCCTCAAGGGCCGCCAGCGAGGGTGCGGCCTCAACCGGACCATAAAGCGCCATGGCCGCGGGCGCGCGCGCCGCCAGCTCTTCGGCCAGCAGACACACATCCGGTAAACTAACCGCATCAATCCGTTGCACAATTTCGGTCAGATCAGGGACCCGGCCCCAGATCTGCAACATACGCGCCAGACGCTCGGCCCGGTTTGAGGGGCTTTCCAGCCCCATCAGCAACCCGGCTTTCATCTGTGCGCGCGCGCGGTCAATCTCGGATTGGGTCATGTCATCAGCGGCGCGCTTCATTTCATCCACGGTGATCTGTGCCAGACCTTCCAGCTGATCTGCGGACGTGCCTGCATAGATCGTGGTCATGCCGGTATCGGCATAAGCCCCAGCCTGCGCATAGATCGTATAGCACAACCCGCGCTTTTCACGGATTTCCTGGAACAGGCGCGACGACATTGATCCGCCCAGGGCACTGGAATAAATTTGCGCGGCATAAATCCGGTCATCGGAATAATCCGGGCTTTCAAAGGCCAGCGCAAAATGCGCCTGCTCCAGATCCTTGATATGACGGCTTTCGCCACCGGCAAACCTGGCCTTGGCCGGAACATGGCAGGGCTTGGCGGGCATATCGGCGAACAATGCCTCGGCAGCGCGTACCAATGCGTCATGATCAACACCGCCCGCAGCGGACAAGATCATTTGACCGGGCACATATTGCTGGCCGACAAAGCTCTCCAGATCGGCCCGCGAAAATGCGCGTACGCGTTCTTCGGGGCCCAAAATGGTGCGGCCCAGCGGGTGATCCGGATAGGCCTTCTCCTGCAACCAATCAAAAATGATATCATCCGGCGTATCCAGTGCCTGACCGATTTCTTGCAGGATCACACCGCGCTCGACCTCAATTTCGTGCGGGTCAAACACCGGGTTGCGCAGGATATCGGCCACCACATCCAACGCCAGGGGCACATCTTCGGCCAAAACACGTGCGTAATAAGCCGTGACCTCGCGGCTGGTATAGGCATTGATATAGCCCCCTACATCTTCGATCGCCTCGGCGATCTGCAATGCACTGCGGGTCTTGGTGCCCTTAAAGGCCATGTGCTCCAGAAAATGCGCGATGCCATTTTCCGAGGCCTTTTCGTGGCGCGCACCAGCCAGAACCCACACGCCGATGGCAGCAGACTGCAAGCCTGGCATATGTTCGGTGACGATACGAAATCCGTTAGGCAGGGTGGTCAGATTGACGCTCAAGGGTTGGTCCGTTCTTTGATGATCTGTTCAATCGCGCCAAGGTCGTTTGCAACCTGCGTGACACGCTCTGATCGCTCATACAGGTCTGACATACGGTCCGGCAAGGGGGGATGGATGCCCGATGCATCCTCAACCGCGGCCGGGAACTTGGCCGGGTGGGCAGTGGCCAATGTGATCATCGGCACGGAGGCATCGCGGTGGGCATCTGCCACATGCACACCCACGGCAGAGTGGGGACAAAGCAGCTCACCTGTCGTGGCCGACAGTTTCGCAATTGTGGCGCTTGTCTGTGCCTCGGAGCAGCGTCCGCTGTCAAAGCTTTCCTGCAAAGCCTGAAGCGCCCCCTGAGAGACCGAGAAGCCCCCCTGTTTCAGCTCGTTCATCAGCTGCGCCACAGCGGCGGCATCCTGATCATAGGCGTAATACAAGGCCCGCTCAAAGTTCGATGAGACCTGAATGTCCATTGACGGGCTGATCGAGGGGATCACACCGTCAGGCTTGTATTCAGAGGTTGAGATACAGCGGTGCAGAATGTCGTTCTGGTTGGTCGCCACCACCAGCCGGTCGATGGGCAGGCCCATCTGTTTGGCGATGTAGCCTGCAAAGACATCCCCAAAATTGCCGGTGGGCACTGTAAAGGACACTTTGCGCTGGGGCGCCCCAAGGGCCACGGCCGAGGTGAAGTAATACACCACCTGCGCCAGCACCCGCGCCCAGTTGATGGAATTCACACCCGCCAGCCCTACCGCATCGCGGAACTGGAAATCGTTGAACATGTCTTTGACGCGCGCCTGACAGTCATCAAAATGGCCATCCAGCGCCAAGGCATGCACGTTGCTTTCAGACGGGGTGGTCATCTGGCGGCGCTGCACCTCTGACACACGCCCATGCGGATAAAGGATAAACACATCCACCGCGTCCAGACCCCGAAACGCCTCAATCGCGGCTGACCCGGTATCACCCGACGTGGCACCGACGATGCACACCCGTTTGCCAGAGCGTTGCAACGATGCCTCGAACAGCTGGCCAATCAGCTGCATCGCAAAGTCTTTGAAGGCCAATGTTGGCCCGTGGAACAGCTCAAGCAGGAAGTGGCCCTGCTCCAACTGAACCAAAGGCGCACGCGCGGCATGCCCGAACCCGGCATAGGCGCGCGAGATGATCGCGCGAAACTCATCATCGGTGAAGGTCTCGCCCAGATAGGGACGCATAATGCAGAACGCCACCTCTTCATAGCTGAGCCCATGCAGGGCTGCGATATCATCATGGGACATCTGCGGAATGGATTGCGGCAGATACAGGCCCCCGTCCCGCGCAAGCCCGGTCAGCATTGCGTCTTCAAAGCCAAGAACAGGTGCGTCACCGCGGGTTGAGACATAGTGCATAGGGTCAGGCCTTCCTGAGGGGGTGGCGCATCCGCCACATGAAATAGAATGTCATGATCGCCCAGATACCCGCCAACGAAAACCAGGTGACCGCATACGACAGGTGATCGTTGGGAACTGCGGATGTGTCTACGGGCAAGGGCGTCACATTTGGATCTGGCTGAGACATGTTGCGCGCAATCACCAGAACCGCGTCGGTGTTCAGTGCCTGGGCCATCTGCTCCACGTCGCGGGCAAACCAGATGTTGCCTGCCACGTCATTGTCGGGTGTTGAGCTGTTGCGATCATCGGGCCACAAAAGGTTGCCCTCAACCGTCACAGCGCCCTCAGGTGCGGGGCCCAGCGGGGTGTCCACCTTGATAAAACCCCGGTCCACCAACACCCGGCGCTGAGGCGTTTCAAGTGCTGTGATCAAACGATACCCTGCACCGATTTGCTTTTGGCTGACCAGGACACGCAATGTGTCGGCGTCAAAGCGGCCCGTCACCGTGACGGGCAAATATTCGTCCGGTGTTTCTTGGGGCGCGGCAGGCAAGGCGACGGGGGTGGCCAGCAGAGTTGTGTCAATCTCGTGCAGGATGTTTTCCTTCCACGCCAGACGTTGCACCTGCCACATCCCCAGCGATACCAGGATGGCACAGCCGATCAGGCCAAAGAGAAACGGTATAAGGTAGCGGGACATGGGCAGCGATGTGTTTTGAAGGTTGGATTGCGTGCGCGCAGCTATACCAGCCAAGCGCGTCGCGGCAAGCCCCTGCCCGATCTTGCATGCAACAGAACAGGATTTTTAAGCCTTACGAAGGGCGCGCGCCCTCAGGTATCCGTGCGCATGTCGTCCCAAGGCAGGTCCGCATAGCCGTAGAGCCAGTTCAGCGCATAGTGCCGCTCATAGGTGATGCCGGGATGCAGGCCCTTGGGGGTGGCTTCATTACTCACCCGCGCGTCAACCGCGGCCCAGTTCATGCGATAGGCCAAATCAGCGGCATCCAAAATCTGGGTTTGCGGACGCAGCCGGGCCTGACCGCGCAAACCATCGGGGCCCAACTCGCTAAATATGTTGCCCAGCACACTGGCATCAATGATGGTGTCGGGCGGGGGCAATTCATCCAGAAAGCCAAGCGCCCAGAGCAACACCGCCACGCTTTCATAGCGCCATGTCATATCGGCACGGGTCTGATCATCCACCTGACGCGCGGTGATAAACGCCAGTTCGCGCGGCGTGAACAGCGCCTGAGCGTCATATTGACCGATCACCGCATTGACCAAATCCTGATCCAGCGTTTCACCTTTGAGGGCAACAATCATCAACGCCAAGGCGCGATTGGCCACTTCGGTGCTGCTGCGCCGTTTGGCATCCGGCAAACCCGCAATGACCGGCAGGGTGTCCAGCACCGGCACGCCCATCGACTGCAGCGTCTTGATCGACCGCGCCTTGCGGGCCAATTGGCCTTCGGTGGCAGTGTCGTCCATGCTTTCGATCATGGCTTTGCGATCGATATCGTTCTGCGATTGGGTGTGGGCTGGGCCTGTCATACACACCAGCATCGCGGCGATGGTGAGAAAACGCAACATGTCTGCTCCTGTTCAGGTTGGGGTTTTGTGACCGATACACACGAAAAAGGGTGCGCCACGACAGCGCACCCTTCTGAATTTTTGCATCGATTTTCGGTGTGGCGTCAAGCGCCCCAGATGTAGATCGCGGCGAAGAGGAACAACCAGACCACATCAACGAAGTGCCAGTACCAGGCCGCCGCTTCAAAGCCCACGTGTTTCTCGGGTGTGAAGTGGCCGCGATACACGCGCATCAGGCAAACGAACAAGAAGATCGTGCCAATCACCACATGTGCGCCATGAAAACCCGTCGCCATAAAGAAGTTGGCGCCATAGATGTTGCCTGCAAAGCTGAACCCGGCATGGCTGTATTCATAGACCTGAAAGACGGTAAAGATGGCCCCAAGCGCAATCGCCAGGATAAGCCCGCGTTTCATATCTTCGCGGTTGTTGTCATGCACCAGCGCATGGTGGGCCCAAGTGGCCGCACACCCCGAGCACAGCAGGATCAGCGTGTTGATCAATGGCAGGTGCCAGGGGTCAAACGTCTCAATTCCGACAGGTGGCCAAACCGCATCTTTGATCGGGCTTTCGGGGCCCATCGGATACATGGCGTGTTTGAAAAAGCTCCAGAACCAGGCCGAGAAGAACATGACTTCGGACATGATGAACATGATGAAGCCATAGCGCAGACCGATCCGCACCACAGGCGTATGGTCGCCGACGGCACTTTCGGTGACAACGTCCGACCACCAGCCAAACATGACGTACAATACGCCAACCAGCCCCATAAGCATGACCCAAGGGCCCTGATCGTGGAAAAACAGCACCGCCCCAAAGAGCATGACAAACCCGCCCAAAGCGCCCAGCAATGGCCAGACTGAGGGGTTCAGAATGTGATAGTCGTGATTTTTTTCATGTGCCATTTATCGTTTCCCTCGTGCAACGGCTCAGTTTTTTATTGTTGTATCTGGTTCAGCGTCCTGTGCAAGGGCCGCTTGTTGCTCGGGCATATCGATCTCATAGAAAGTATACCCAAGCGTTATCGTATGTGTGTATTGCGCATCCCGGTCGGTGACAATTTCGGGGTCCACAAAGAACGTCACCGGCATTTCCACCCGCTCACCGGGTTGCAGGATTTGTTCCTGAAAGCAAAAACACTCGATCTTGATAAAGAACGGTCCGGCCTCATACGGTGTCACATTATAGCTGGCGGATCCCGCAATTGGGCGGTCGGTGGGGTTGTAGGCCTCGTAAAAGGCCAGACCTGTTTCACCAATGCGCAGCTCGACTTCGCGCGCCAGGGGTTTGAATTCCCACGCCATGTCGCGGTCTTTTGAGGCGTCGAACCGCACCTTGATGGTTTTCTCCAGGATTTCATCCGACCCTGTCGAGGCGGTGCCTGTGACGCCACCAAAGCCTGTCACTCGGCAGAACCAGTCGTAAAACGGCACCGACGCCCAGGCCAGACCTCCCATAAAGACGGCCACACCCACAAGGCGCACAACTGTTTTGGATTTATCGTCCATCGCCATTACTGCGTGCTCCCTTCGGTTGGAACGGCAAATTCATCATCTGATACTTTGGCAATCGTCAGCCCAAAAACCAGCGCCACGAACCCTGCCAGCACCAGCCCCAGACCAAGGTTGCGACTAAAGCGGCGAGTGTGAATTTCGTGCTGTTTGGACAGGCTCATTTGTTTACCACCCCGCAATGCCATACGCGCCCAGCGCGGATTGCAGCAAGATCGCTGTGAAAAGCCCAAAGAGATAATAGAGCGATTGCTTGAACACACGTTTTTCAACGGCGTATCCATCTGCCTCGGCCTGCTCTTCGTTCCGGCGCCAGATATCATAGGCGCCTTTCAGGAAGATCCAGTTATAGATCAGCGCCACCGCCAGGTAGATCGGCCCACCAATGGATGTAAACGCCGCGCCAATGGCCACCGGGGCCAGCAGAGCGGTGTAGACCAGGATATGCAGACGTGTGGATTTACGGCCGTGGGTGACGGTCAGCATCGGCACGCCGGCCTCGTGGTAATCGCCCTTCATGAACAGGGCCAGGGCCCAGAAATGCGGCGGCGTCCACATAAAGATCAGGGTGAACATCAGCACAGATTCAATGCTGATCCCACCTGTCACAGCTGCCCAGCCGATCATCGGAGGAAACGCGCCCGCTGCACCACCGATCACGATGTTCTGCGGTGTCCAGCGTTTAAGCCACATGGTGTAAATCACGACATAAAAGAAGATGGTGAAGGCCAGCAAAGCCGCGGCCACCCAATTGGTGGCCAACCACAGCATGATCACCGAAATACCCGCCAGCGCCATGCCAAAGCCAAACGCTTCGCCCTCGGACACCTTGCCCGATGGGATCGGCCGTTTGGCTGTACGCTTCATGATGCGGTCAATGTCAGCTTCCCACCACATGTTCAGGGCCCCTGAGGCCCCACCGCCAATGGCGATGAACAAAATGGCTGCAAAGCCGACAATAGGATGCACCCCACCCGGTGCTGCGATCAAACCGACAAATGCCGTGAACACCACCAGCGTCATCACACGGGGTTTCAGCAACGCAAAGAAATCCCCAAATCCGGCATCATACTCTGATGCTTGAGCGGGGGTCTGGGCGGTTGTGCTGTTGAGGCTGGCGTCGCTCATCATGGTCTCCGGAAAGCGATATGCGCCATAGCTGCGCACCTCGCGGAACGAATGCAGGGTGCGCATGATCTGCGCACCCTGAACGTCATCAGATTAATCGGCCAGAGCCAAAGTGCGCTCTTGCGGAATGCCTGCGTATTCTTCGCGTGCACCGGCCAGCCATTCTTCATAGGCCTCTTCACTCACCACTTTGACCGTGATGGGCATATAGGCATGGTCTTTGCCGCACAGCTCCGAGCATTGACCGAAGTAAACGCCCTCTTTCTCGGCTTTGAACCACAACTGCGCCAGACGGCCCGGTACGGCGTCTTGCTTGACCCCGAAGGCAGGGATGGTCCACGAGTGGATCACATCAGCGCCTGTCACGGTCATCACAACCACCTTGTTGATCGGCACGACAACGGCGGTGTCTGTGGCCAGCAGGAATTCATCGCGGGTATATCCCGCCTCTTCCAGCTCGGCGACAACCTCATCGTTGAGCACTTTGCCATCACCGATCATGAAGCTTTCAAAGCCAAATTCGTGATCTGTGTATTCATATCCCCAGTACCACTGGTAGCCGGTGACTTTGATATTGATGTCCCCTTCGGGAATTTCCTGCTGTTTGAACAACACCGGCAGCGAAAACGCACCAATGAATACCAGCACCACAATCGGGATCACAGTCCACGCCACTTCGACAGGCGAGTTGTGGGTGAACGATGCAGGCGTTGGGTTGGCCTTGCGGTTATAGCGCAGGATGCAGATGGCCATCAGGGCGCAGACGAACAGCGTGATCACTGTAATGATGATCAGCAGCATATGGTCCAGCCACTGAATGTCGCGGGCCAGTTCGGTTGCGGCTGGCTGAAAGTCAGTGCCCCCGGTGATGGGTCTGCCGATAATTTCAAGCCCGTCCTGCGCAAATGCTGGCGCGGTGGTGGCTGCGGCCATAAAGGCCGAAAGGATTGGAAGTCTTCGCATGGGTCACCCTGATCGGTTTCGCGTTTTCTGTGGATATTCGTTACCTTTCCCGAGGCACATTGGAATCCCACAGTTGTCACTTTCGGTTAAAACCATATTCTGTCACCACAAACAAGAATGTGCGCTGCGGCAAACAGACACTTTTTTCATTTAGTTTACGAAAATTGTCGTTGTTGCGGCTTCACTGTCCAGGAAAGTTTACATGACCGACAGCCAATTCCGCCCGTTTGAGACCAGCCTTGATCGCGACAGCGCGCTCAAACAGCTGCAAATCGCCACCCAGGGTGCCGATGACGGAGAACTGTTTCTCGAGCGTCGGCGTGCTGAAAGCATGCTGTTTGACGACGGGCGGCTTAAATCTGCCAGCTATGATGCCTCCGAAGGATTTGGCCTGCGTGCGGTCTCGGGCGAGGTCACAGGCTATGCCCATTCCACCGATGTGTCCGAGACGGGTCTGGCCCGTGCCACTGAAACCACGCGGCTGGCTGTGGGGGATGCAACGGCTCAGATGGCGCCACCGCCACCCGCGACCAACACCCGGCTTTACACAGACGATGACCCGATCGCCGGGTTAAGCTTTGCGATCAAGCGCGACACATTGCGCGAAATTGATGCCTATGCCCGTGCGCTGGACCCCCGGATTGTGCAGGTAACAGCGTCGCTGGCTGCGTCATACCAAGAGGTGGTGATCCTGCGCCCCGACGGGCGCGAGGTGCAAGACATCCGCCCCATGGCACGATTGAATGTGTCGGTGATCGCCGAAGCGGATGGGCGTCGTGAACAAGGCAGTGCGGGGGGCGGAGGGCGCTATGGCCTCGATGGTCTGGTTGATCCGGCGCATTGGAAACCCAAGGTCGACGAGGCCCTGCGCATTGCCCTGGTCAACCTGCGCGCCGAACCTGCCCCTGCAGGTGTGATGGACGTCGTGCTGGGCCCCGGCTGGCCCGGTATTTTGCTGCACGAAGCGATTGGCCATGGCCTGGAGGGCGATTTCAATCGCAAGGGCACCTCAGCCTTTGCTGGGTTGATGGGCCAACGTATCGCCGCTGCGGGTGTGACGGTTCTGGATGATGGCACCATTCCCGATCGCCGCGGCAGCATTAGTGTCGATGACGAAGGCACCCCCTCGGGCAAGAATACCCTGATTGAGGACGGCATTTTGGTGGGCTTCATGCAAGACCGCCAGAACGCGCGCCTGATGGGGGTCGAGGCAACCGGCAACGGGCGACGAGAAAGCTACGCCCACGTGCCCATGCCGCGCATGACCAACACCTATATGCTGGGCGGCGATACCGCACCCGGCGATATCGTGGCGGATCTGAAAGACGGCATTTACGCCGTAGGCTTTGGCGGTGGTCAGGTTGACATCACCAATGGCAAGTTCGTGTTCAGCTGCACCGAAGCCTACCGTGTCAAAAACGGCGTTGTCGGCGCGCCCGTCACCGGCGCCACCCTGATCGGCGACGGTGCTACAGCACTGAAACAAATCCGCGCCATCGGCAATGACATGGCGCTGGATCCCGGCATGGGCAATTGCGGCAAACAAGGCCAATGGGTGCCCGTCGGGGTAGGTCAGCCGACACTGATGATCGGCGGGCTGACCGTGGGCGGATCTGCTGCGTGACAGGCTCTCCCGTGCGGCGCGTGTCATGGCGCAAATCACAGCAAACGGTTCGGAACGGCCACGCCGCCGTCACCATGCCCGATATCTGGATTGCAATGCTGGTGGCCTATCTGGTTCCTACATTGCTGGCCTTTGGCGTGGCGCGCGTGCCCGGTTTTGAGATTCTGAGCATGTTTGGCCTCGGTGCTTTCTTTGCGCCTTTCGTGTTGCCTTTTGGTGTGCTTGCCGGGCTGTACGCGTTGAAAAAAGGATGGGCTGGTTGGGCCATTGCCCTGTTGGCCGGTGGATTGGCGGCGCATCTGTTTATCGTGTTGATCGTGGTGGGCGATGATAGCCCCATCGCATTTGTGAAAATTCAAACCCATATCGCCGGAGGGGTGATCGCACCCGTCGGTATGGTGTATGCATTTTTGCTGTGGATAACTTTGTTTTTGCGGCGCAGATCGGCTTTTGTCAGCGACTGATCGTTTGGAATTCCAGAAATTATCCGAGCCTTTTCAACGCCTCACCAGATTTCTGGCACAGTTTAGCCTGATTTATTGATATGATTTACCTGCCATTAACCAACCAATCATTACAACTTTAGATGCAATCAAGCGGAGTTATGATGTCCGAGGATACCCATCCTTCCACTCACCCCCCACTCCCACCCACCACGGAAGATGATCGGGTGTCGTGGCTTCGCTTGTTGCGCTCACGCCGTGTTGGTGTGGCAACATTTTATCGCCTCCTGCACGAACATGGCACAGCACAAAATGCCATCACCGCCCTGCCCGCAGTGGCACAGGCCGCCGGGGTGCAGGATTACACTCCATGGCCCATGGCGCGGGCGCATGCTGAATATGCAGATGGGTCGGCTTGCGGTGCACGATTGGTCTGCATCACCGATCCCGACTATCCTGATCGCCTTAAAACCATCCCTGATCCGCCGCCGATGCTGTGGATCATGGGCCAAATTGACAGCCTGAAACGGCCTTTGATTGCCCTTGTGGGCGCACGCAACGCCTCGTCACTGGGGCTTCGTATGGCGCGTGGTCTGGCCAATGACCTGACCAAAGCCGGATTTGTCGTGGTTTCTGGACTGGCCCGCGGTGTGGATACCGCGGCACATATGGCGGCCCTTGAAACCGGAACAATCGCCGTCATGGGCGGCGGAGTGGATGTCATTTATCCCTCCGAAAACCAACGCCTTGGCGAAGACATCCTGCACCAGGGCGCGCGGATATCTGAACAGGCCATGGGCCTGACACCGCAGGCGCGCCATTTTCCCAGACGCAATCGGCTGATCAGCGGGCTTGCCCAGGCCGTGATTGTGGTTGAGGCGGCTGGCAAATCAGGGTCGTTGATTACTGCGCGCGACGCCTTGGACCAGGGCCGCGAAGTGATGGCGGTGCCGGGCCACCCGATGGATGCCCGCGCCTCGGGGTGCAATATGTTGATCCGCGACGGCGCTGTGTTGATTCGCAACGCATCAGATGTGCTGGATGCACTGCCCCAGGCCGATGCACCCCACATCGCCCCGGCCGAAACAGCAGCCTCACAGCCCGCCTTGCCGAATATGCCACAGGGCAGACACAACACCAGGCCGCTGGCCGAAGTGGCCGCGCTGCACACGCAAATCCTGGATCGGCTTGGTCCCTCGCCCCTGGCAGAAGACCAGTTGATCCGCGATCTGGGCCAGCCTGCGCATCACGTCTCGCCTGTTCTTGTGGATCTGGAATTGGAAGGTAGCATTCAGCGCGACACAGGTGGCCTGCTGCGCAGATCACAAGATAAGCGCGCAAGCTGACATCACCCGCGCCTTCACCAGTTTATTTCCCGGACACTCAGCTGCGCACAAAGTAACGCAGTGCTCATTCATGCCTCTGCAACATCGCATTCAACGCGCATATGCCAGCAATTTTACCCGCGCGAACCAGCCTCGATCCACCTTATGACGGCACCTTTAGGCCCCCGCAACACGCAGATCACAATCGGACGCATTGACAAACCCCGGCAACACCCCACATGTTCCGCCGCCATGACCAGTGCCCGAGTCGGAAGGAAATTGAATGCCCGTTGTTGTCGTTGAATCCCCGGCCAAGGCCAAGACAATCAACAAATATTTGGGCTCTGATTACACCGTTCTGGCCTCGTACGGGCACGTCCGTGATTTGCCGCCCAAGGATGGATCGGTCGACACTGACGCCGATTTTGAGATGAAATGGGAAGTCGGATATGACAGTCGCAAGCATGTCAAAGCCATCGCGGATGCGCTGAAAGACGACAACGCCCTGATCCTGGCCACTGACCCCGACCGCGAAGGCGAGGCGATCAGCTGGCACCTCGAAGAAACTCTGCGCAAGCGCAAGGTCATCAAGAAAGACACCCCCGTCAGCCGGGTCGTCTTTAATGCGATCACCAAGGCCGCCGTCACCGAGGCGATGAAAAACCCGCGCGAGGTGGACGCCCCTCTGGTTGAGGCGTATCTGGCCCGCCGCGCCTTGGATTATCTGGTTGGCTTCAACCTCAGCCCGGTGCTGTGGCGCAAGCTGCCCGGCGCTAAATCCGCAGGCCGTGTGCAATCGGTTTGTCTGCGCCTGATCGTCGAACGCGAGATGGAGATCGAGGCGTTCAATCCACGTGAATACTGGTCCGTTAAAGCGTTGCTTTCCACCCCACGCGGGCAGGAATACGAGGCGCGACTGACAACGCTGGCCGGTCAGAAGCTGGATAAATTCGACATTGAGAACGACACCCAGGCCGAATTGGCCGTGCAGGCCGTCACGTCGCGTGATCTGAAAATTGCGCGTGTTGAGGCCAAACCGGGCAGCCGCAACCCCTCTGCTCCGTTCATGACCTCGACGCTGCAACAAGAGGCCAGCCGCAAGTTTGGCATGGGCGCGCGCATGGCAATGAGTGCGGCGCAACGTTTATACGAAGCAGGCCACATTACATATATGCGGACCGATGGCATCGATATGGCCCCCGAAGCGGTGCAAGCCGCACGCGAAGCGATTGCCGACCGCTATGGTGACACATACGTGCCGAAATCCCCGCGCATGTACAAAAACAAAGCCAAAAACGCCCAGGAGGCGCATGAATGTATCCGTCCAACGGATATGACCCGCGACGCCGCCAGCCTGAAAATATCGGATGCGGATCAACGCAAACTCTATGATCTGATCTGGAAACGCACATTGGCGTGCCAAATGGAAGCCGCCCGGCTGGAGCGCACCACCGTCGATATTGCCAGCGATGACGGTCAGGTGGGGCTGCGCGCAACCGGTCAAGTGGTGCTGTTTGACGGGTTCATGCGCGTCTATGAGGAAGGCCGCGATGATGCGGTGGTTGATGAAGACGACAAGCGTTTGCCGCAGATAATGGAAGGCGAGCCTGCCAAGAAGGCATTGGTCAACCCCGAGCAGCATTTCACCCAGCCCCCGCCGCGCTACACCGAGGCGACGCTGGTCAAACGTATGGAAGAGCTGGGCATCGGCCGGCCCTCGACCTATGCCAGCATCGTCACCACGATCCAGGATCGTGAATATGTCCGCAAAGACAAAAACCGCCTGATCCCCGAGGATAAAGGCCGGATCGTCACGATCTTTCTGCTGAATTTCTTCCGCAAGTATGTGGGATATGAATTTACCGCCAATCTGGAATCGGAACTGGATCAGGTCAGCGCGGGTGACGCTGATTACAAATCCGTGCTTAGCCAGTTCTGGAAGGATTTCTCGGTTGCGATTGCCGAAACCAGCGAATTGCGCATCACCGAAGTGCTGGATGTGCTGGACGCGGCCCTGTCCGATCAGCTGTATCCCGCGCGCGACGATGGAACTGATCCGCGGGTGTGCCCGCTGTGTGGCAACGGGCAGTTGCACCTGAAAACCTCTCGTACGGGTGGGTTCGTGGGCTGCGGCAACTATCCTGAATGTCGCTACACCCGCCCCATTGGCGGCGACGCGGCCGAGGGTGGCGACCGTGTGCTGGGCGAAGACGCAGGCGATGAGATTAGTCTGCGCTCGGGTCGTTTTGGCCCCTATGTACAGCGCGGCGAGGCCACAGAAGAGAACAAGAAACCCAAGCGCGCCAGCTTGCCCAAAGGTTGGCAAGCCGATGATATGGATCTGGACAAGGCGCTGACGCTGCTTAGCCTGCCACGCGAATTGGGCGATCACCCCGAAGGTGGGTTGGTGTCAACGAACTTTGGCCGATACGGGCCTTATATCATGCACCAGCTGCCGGATGAGGCAAAGCCGGTCTATGCCAATCTGAAAGATCCCAACGATGTGTTTGAGGTCGGTATGAACCGCGCTGTGGAACTTCTGGCCGAAAAGCGCGCCAATCCCGGACGCGGCAGCCGCACCGCCGCCAAACCCATCAAAGAGCTGGGCGAGCACCCTTCTGAGGGGGGACCGGTCAATGTCATGGATGGGCGCTATGGGCCTTACGTGAAGTGGGCCAAGGTGAACGCCACGATTCCCAAAGACGTGGAACCGGATCAGGTGACCATGGAAATGGCCGTGGAACTGATCACTGAACGGCAGGCGAAATCGGGCAAGGGCCGCAAGAAGGCCGCCCCCAAGAAAAAGCCCGCCGCCAAGTCCAAGGCAAAAGCCAAACCCAAGACGAAATAACGCGCGCGTCCCTACCTTGCGCGTTCAGGGGGAAGTTCGGCAACATTTTGCCAGTTCACAAACCCGTCAGCGGGATGTTATTGGAACTTTCTGCCAGAATACGCAATTAGACTGGTACGTATGTGTCATCTTAGGAAAGGTTTACACATGAGCCGTTATACCCCAAACCGCCGTGCCCTTATTCTGGGCTCTGTCGCTGCTTTGGCGACACCTGGTATTGTAAGGGCGCAAGGCATCACCGAAACAGATACCATTCAGCGCACCACGCGCCGCAATGTATCCAGCTTTACCAACCAGGATTGGCAGGACCATTTTGATGTCCTTGGTAAAGGCGCGATTGTGGCCGACACAACGTCGCGCGCGTTGCACTATTGGAATGCCGACGGCACCGATTACCGGGTGTTCCCCACATCCGTGCCCCGCACCGAAGAGCTGACCAAGCGTGGCTATACCAAAATTGTGCGCAAGAAGATCGGACCAACCTGGACCCCGACCAAGAACATGCGCGAACGCGATCCGTCGCTGCCACCCTTTTTGCCGGCAGGTCCTGGTAACCCGCTGGGCACCCATGCGATGTATCTGGAATGGCCCGCCTATCTGATCCACGGCACCCATGACACGCGCAAAATTGGGCGTCAGTCGTCATCGGGATGTATCGGTCTTTACAACAACATGATCGAAGAACTGTTCGCAATCACCCCGATTGGCACGCAGGTACGTGTGATCTGATCCAAGATCATTCTTTACAAGATCTAAGATGGGAGGCCTGGTGGTCTCCCTTTTTTATGTGTGCAGAGCGTGCGCTATTGTTCCTTAACCGCCCTGGCAGGCGTTGACTTGCCCCGCGCCCCACCGCATATCGGGCGCACCACATACAGGAGGATTATCATGAGCAAGATTTACGGCTCTGCGGCCGACGCGCTTGATGGGTTGCTTAGCGATGGCATGACCATCGCATCGGGCGGCTTTGGTTTGTGCGGCATTCCCGAATTGCTGCTGTCGGCCATTCGCGACGCAGGCACCAAGGATCTGACATTTGCGTCCAACAACGCAGGTATCGATGATTTCGGCATCGGCATTTTGCTGCAAACCAAGCAAGTGAAGAAAATGCTCAGCTCGTATGTGGGTGAAAACGCCGAGTTCATGCGCCAGTATCTGGCAGGCGAGCTGGAGATCGAATTCAACCCTCAGGGCACTTTGGCTGAACGCATGCGCGCGGGTGGGGCTGGCATTCCGGGGTTCTACACCAAAACCGGTGTTGGCACGCAGGTGGCCGAAGGCAAAGAGCACAAGGACTTTGACGGACAGACCTATATTCTGGAGCGCGGCATCTTTGCTGATCTGTCGATCGTGAAGGCGTGGAAAGCGGATGAAACCGGCAATTGCATCTTCCGCAAGACCGCCCGCAACTTTAACCCACCCGCCGCAATGTGCGGCAAGGTCTGCGTGATGGAGGTCGAGGAAATCGTACCCGTGGGCAGCCTTGATCCTGATTATATCCACATGCCGGGCGTCTATGTGCACCGTATTGTGCAGGGCGAGCATGAGAAACGTATCGAACAACGCACAGTGCGGGAGGCATAAACAATGGCTTGGGATCGCAACCAAATGGCCGCCCGTGCGGCACAGGAACTGGAAGACGGCACATATGTGAACCTCGGGATCGGTATCCCGACGCTGGTGCCTAACTTTATCCCCGACGGTGTCAGCGTCACGCTGCAATCGGAAAACGGGATGCTGGGCATGGGACCTTTCCCGATTGCGGGCGATGAAGACCCGGATTTGATCAACGCAGGCAAGCAGACCATCACCGAGCTGCCCGAGACAGCCTATTTCGACAGCGCCACATCCTTTGGCATGATCCGGGGCGGCAAGATCGCTATGGCCATCCTTGGCGCGATGGAGGTCGACGAAAACGGTGATCTGGCCAACTGGATGATTCCCGGCAAGCTGGTCAAAGGCATGGGGGGTGCGATGGATCTGGTGGCTGGTGTGGGCCGCGTGGTGGTGGTGATGGACCACACCAACAAACACGGCGATAGCAAATTGCTGAAATCCTGCACGCTGCCCCTGACCGGTGCTGGCGTGGTGGACCGGGTGATCACCAATCTGGGCGTTCTGGATGTGGTTGAGGGCGGATTGAAAATCGTCGAAACTGCCGAGGGCGTTAGTGAAGATGAGCTGCGCGCTGCGACAGAGGCGACAATCGTCTGAATGACGCCTTTTACACCTTATATATAGAGAAGGCCCCGAAAGATGACTTCGGGGCCTTTGCTTTTGTCCGTTAAACGGCGGCTCAGTTCATCGCCAGGTTCAGCGCACAGGCGTCGGTGATCAGCTCGGGCCGGGTCTTGCACAGCCCACGGGCCACTTCAAACGCAGCCAGTACTTTAGGGATATAATCGCGGGTTTCGGCGTAGGGCGGCACGCCTTGGTGTTTCTTCACCGCCCCCTCGCCTGCATTATATCCGGCAAGCGCCAAAATAGCGTCACCTTCAAATTCGCGCAAAAGCCAGCTGAGGTAGGCCACGCCCCCTTTGATATTTTGCGCGGTGTCAAGGCTGTCAGTCACGCCAAACCGTGTGGCGGTGTCAGGCATCAATTGCATCAATCCTTGTGCGCCCTTGCCCGATGTGGCCGCACTGCGCCCCCCCGATTCCACCGAGATCACTGCCAGCACCAGCGCAGGCGAGACATTGGTGCCGATCGTTTCGCGCAGAATTGTGCCGCCTTGGGTGCTGGCGATGCCTTGCAGGTCCTGCAATCGCGGGCCGGGCACATTGCCCTTGCTCAGGCCTGCCAGCGCCTTGGTCAGGCGTTCGGTGCTGTTGACGCCAATTTCAGACGGCACAGAGGTCCAGAACCAATCATAGGCCGCAGTCGGGGTCTTGGGCGTGGCACTTGCATCGGCTGATGCGGTGGCCTTGGGCTGCGGTTTGGCAGCCTCGGGTTCGATCTGAACGGTGATTCTGGGTTTGCTGCCTTTCTTGGGGGGCTTGCTCATCTTAAAGGTAAAGTCGGGAAATGGCGGCGGGTCCGCCGCATAAACGGGGCTGGCAAGGGCCGTAATCAGACTCAGTGCGAGAATCCTGTGAAATCTCATGATTTTTCCTGCTCTGCATTTCTTGCTTTTTTTCCAATATCGCAAAAGTCCCGGTCTCAAACCAGCATTGTTGCCAGAACGGCGACCTAATTTGCGTCAAATTTGCGCAAATGCATCGCCTGATTTGGTCTGCATTCACTTTTAAAAAAGTTAATATCGTTTGTTTACAGTGCGTTAATAAGTAAAATCTCGAAAAGTTAAGCCTCTCCCAAAATGGCGCGAAAGGTGCCCAAATCGCGCCCGATTTCACTGGCTATATCTGCTCATACCGCAACGACGAGGGCCTTGAGAGAACAGCCCGTGTTTGTTGAAGCGGTTGCAAACCTGAGAAAATGATCCTTTGGAGGGACCACACTATGACTAACTTCATGAACAAATTCCTGAAAGAAGAAGACGGCGCCGTAACAGTTGACTGGGTTGTTCTGACAGCCGCAATCGTTGGCCTGGGCGTTGCAGGCATCTCGTCTGTACAGTCGGGCGTTGTTGGCCTGGCCGGCAAAATCGGCACAGCCGTTGACAGCGACGACTGGGTTGGCCAGGGCGTAGGCACCGGCGAAGAGTAATCTTCCCCTGACCTAATCGTCTAAATTGGCCGCGTCTCAACTTTGGGTCGCGGCCTTTTATTTGACCAAAAAGACTGCCGACATTGCTGTGCATCTGGGGAAACGACGCAGTGCGATGTCATATTGAGTGAGAATACGAGTAGAAAAGGACGACCACTATGTTGAAGCGCATTAAATCATTTCTGAAAGCCGACCAGGGTGCCATCACCGTGGATTGGGTTGTACTGACCGCAACCATCGTTGGTCTGGCAGGTACAAGCGCCTTGCTGGTCAATGACGGGATCGTCTCGGCCGCCTCGCACATCGAAGATGGTATCGTGGCGCAGGACGTCGGTGTCGTAAACTAAGACCCGCCCTCAAGTGGCCACAGGTGTTGCAACGTCACTGCTCTCATGGCCGGGACGTCGCAAAACGACCTATCGCACACCGCGATTTCGCCACATTCCGCTGCCATACAAAACGTGAGTAGCTGCGCGACATCGCGCAAATTGAGCAGAAAACCCGAAAGGAAAAGCCATGCGATTGGTATTTGGATTTGTGCTGGTACTGGGCCTTGGGCTGGCCGGTTTTGCCGTATATATGGCAAAGAGCTATATCCAAGGGTATCAGACACAGCTGGCAAACGAGCGCTCTCAACGCGCCCCGGCGATTGAAGTGGTGGACATTTACGTGGCCACCCGCACCCTGAAATACGGCGAGCCCTTGCTGAAGGACGACGCCCGCAAGCTGAGCTTTCCCAAACGCGCCCTGCCCGAAGGTCATTTCCTGACCGAAGAGGATCTGTGGCCCGAAGGCGAAGACGAACCCCGCAAAGTTCTGCGCTCGATGGAGCGGTTTGAGCCGATCCTGGCCGTCAAAGTGACCGGCCCCGGCGAAGAGGCTGGCCTGACGTCGCAACTGGAACGCGGCGAGCGTGCCTTTGCCATCAAAGTTGATGTCAGCAGCGGTGTGTCAGGTTTCCTGCGCCCCGGTGACCATGTGGATGTCTACTGGACCGGCCGCGTGGGTGGCGATGATATGCGCACCGAGGCCAATTCAAAGGGTAACGTGACCAAGCTGATTGAAACTGGTGTGAAACTGGTTGCGGTTGATCAAACCGCCAACAGTGAGAAAACCGGCGCCAATGTGGCCCGTACAGTGACCGTGGCCGTCAAGCCGCAACAGGTGGCTGCATTGGCCCAGGCGCAATCAACTGGGCGGCTTTCGTTGTCGCTGGTTGGTGTGATGGACGACAGCGTGGCCGAGATTATCGAAGTTGATCAGCATCGTCTGCTGGGTCTGGCGACCGCCGAAGTGGCCGAGACCAAGAAAGTGGAAGAAGTCTGCACAATCCGCACCAATCGGGGTGGCGAGGTTGTGGTCAGCCGGATCCCTTGTACCAACTGATCAGCCGACACGAACTAAAGACTGCAAAAGGGCGCCCCGTCAGGCGCCCTTTTACATTGTCCCACATAGCGCAAGAGCATCGCCCGCACTGATAGGCACAATCGCCTCACGTTACGTTTCGGCAACGCATGGTTAAAAAATCACTTCCAATTCGCAGAAAACCCTTTGATTCTTGAAAAGTTTTTCGATCTGGCGCAAGGTGTCCCCAATGAACGGGCGTAAAGACCCACAAATTGAGGCGTGATCGGAAAGGCAGGTCACATGAAAATCGTAGGTATGATTCAGGCCGCCCTCTTGGGGCTGGTCGTTGCTGCGGGGCCGTTGGCCACCGAAGCATTGGCAGAAAATGTACATGTTGTACGCAAAGGGGCCGCACGCGAGTTGAGCGTTCCCATGAACCGCGCAATTGTTGTCGAAAGCGACACACCCTTCGCGGAACTGAGCATCGCAAACCCGCAAATCGCGGATTTCTCGACGCTTTCAGACCGGACCATTTATGTGCTGGGCAAATCACCAGGCATCACCACGTTGACATTGCTTGATGCCAACGGGCGTCTGATCACCAATGTGAATGTGGCCGTCGCCCCAGATATTTCCGAGTTCAAAGAGCGTCTGCGCCAGATCCTTCCCAATGAGAAGATCGAAGTGCGTTCGGCCAATGATGGGATCGTGCTTTCGGGTACGGTGTCCTCGGCGCCGCGCATGCAGCGCGCTATGGATCTGGCCTCGCGGTATGCCCCAGAGCGGGTGTCGAACCTGATGTCAGTGACAGGCAAACAACAGGTAATGCTGAAGGTCCGCTTTGCTGAAATGCAACGCAGCGTGTCCAAATCACTCAGCTCATCCCTGGCATTCGGAGGCACCACATTGGGTGGTGATCTGGGCGTGTCCTCGGAAACCGGCACATGGCTGGATCCCGGAAATGGTCTGAACAGCGGCAATGTTATTGCCCAAGCAGGAACCGAAGGCGCGATCACAATTGGTGCCAACATCGGCTCGCTTGAGATTGCACTTCTTCTGGAAGCCCTTGAAAGCAAAGGGGTTGTTCGCACACTGGCCGAACCAAACCTGACAGCACTTTCTGGCCAAGAGGCGAAATTCCTGGCGGGTGGTGAATTCCCCATCCCTGTGGCCCAGGACGAAGACACCATCACCGTCGATTACAAACCCTTCGGTGTTGAGCTGAACTTTGTGCCTCGTGTCATGGATGACGACATCATCAACCTTGAACTGGCTGCTGCGGTCTCGTCGATCGATTCGACGAACTCGCTGACCACCGGATCACTCAGCTTGCCTGCGTTCCGGCGCCGGGATGCATCAACAACAGTTGTCCTGCGTGACGGAGAAAGCTTTGCTGTTGCAGGTCTGTTGCAAGATGATTTCCGTGATCTAAGCGGTCAGGTACCATGGCTGGGCGATGTCCCGATCCTGGGCACATTGTTCCGTTCAGCGGAATATCAGCGGTCGCAGACGGAACTGGTGATCATTATCTCGGCGTTCCTTGTCACCCCCACGCGCGGCGAGGCTTTGGCCCTGCCAACCGATCGGGTCAAATTGCCATCAGAGGCTGATTTGTTCCTGCGCGGACGTGTGGCCAAAAACGCACGTGAGACCAAAGGTGCTGCTGGCGAAGTTGCCAAGCAGGATTTCACCGGGTCTTATGGCTACGTAATGGATTGATCGGGAAGGCAGGAGGATATGATGAAACATCTACTCGCAACTGCAGGACTGATCGCCATGGCGGCCTGCTCCAGCACACCCGGTGAAGTCTTTCGTTCTTATGGCGAAGCCGGTTCACTGACCGACAACGGCGACTTTGGCAATTCGGTGATGAACAACACACTGGTGATGACCGGCGAGGCAGGCTTTGTGCACAGCCTCGGCAACCGGTTCGCAGGCGAAGTTCAAACCACGGTCAACTTTGCCTTTGGATCATCCGCTTTGGATGCAGGCGCCCGCGACACCCTGAATGAACAGGCCCGCTGGATCCGCCAGTTCCCCGAAGTTCGGTTCAAGGTGTATGGCCACACCGACAAAGTGGGATCGAACGCATCCAACAAACGTCTGGGTCAACGCCGTGCCAATGCCGTGGTCGCCTACCTGGCCACACAAGGCATCAGCCGCAAACGGCTTGAGGCTGTGGTGTCGTTCGGCGAAACCCAACCGCTGATCGCAACACCCAACCGCGAGCGCCGCAACCGCCGCACCGTGACCGAAGTGACCGGGTTTGTGCAATCACATCCGGTGGTCATGGATGGCAGATATGCCGAAGTGGTTTACCGCGAAACCATTCTGAGCGCCGAGCCGCGCAGTCAGCTTTCGACTGTGACAGAGGACGAAACAATCGTCAGCGGCGAATAGCGCACCGAAATCTCCCTGTCCGGCAAGTTGCCGGGCCACCTAAAAAACCCGCCACACTGGCGGGTTTCTTTTTTGCCAAACGCTGTGTTTTGGGATGGTTCAGGCCAGATATGCCGATCTGAGAGCCCTCAGGCCAGGCTCAATCGTTTACCAATACCGCACAATTACGATCTTTTGGCCAAAATGTTGCCCCGATTGTTTGGGAAAGTCGATCCTAAGGAAAAGTGCGACCAGGGTCATCCAAAGCAGATAACCCCTAGGAAACACTCAAAAAACAGTATCAGGGTCCGCCCCGGTCAAACAAATGGAATCGAGTAACGATGTCGAGTAGTGCAATGCAACAGCCAGATCCGAGCCCCCTCGCGGCCTGTACCATCAGCCGCGACGTGCAAAATTTCGATCTTTTGATTGAAGATATGGAAACCGCCCTTGGTGAAAACTGGGGTGATCTTGGTTTTGCCGAGGCGATGGCCTTTTTCAGCCAGCCCGACAGCGACAGTATGGAATTTGTCGCCGTTGCGATTGATTCCTCGGATGAAGAAGACATTGTTTTGCTGGGCGATCTGATCACCCTGGCCAAATCCAAAGACATCAAGGTGATCCTGATCGCCGAAGATGTCAGCCCCGCCGTGCTGCACCAGTTGCTGCGACAGGGTGCCGATGAATTTGTGCCCTACCCCCTGCCCGAAAACGAATTGCAGGCGGCCATTGAGCGGTTGCAAAAACAACCCGAACCCGTGGTTCAAATGGCAGCCCAGGCATCAGGATTGACCGGCGACGGGACCCCGGGCACTGGCGTATTGCTGGCGGTACACGGCCTGGCAGGTGGCACCGGATCCACCACATTGGCCACCAATTTGGCCTATGAATTGGCCACGGTTGAGAAGAAAGCCGAAAACCCCAAAGTCTGCTTGTTGGATTTTGACCTGCAGTTCGGCTCGGTTGGAACCTATCTGGATCTGCCGCGCCGCGACGTGGTCTATGAAATGTGGTCCGACACGGACGCGATGGACGAAGAGATTTTCAAGCAGGCGCTGACGTCGTTTGATGACAAAATGTACGTGCTGACCGCTCCGCTGGACATGCTTCCACTGGATTTCATCAGCGCTGAAGACGTCAAAAAAGTGCTGGATCTGGCGCGCAAGCATTTCGACTACATCCTTGTCGACATGCCCAAAACGCTGGTCGGCTGGTCCGAAACCATCCTGAACGAAGCGCAGGTTTACTTTGCCACCATGGAGCTGGATATGCGTTCGGCCCAGAACACGCTGCGTCTGAAACGCGCCTTGCAGGCCGAGGATCTGCCGTTCGACAAGATCCGTTTCTGTCTGAACCGCGCCCCGAAGTTTACCGATCTGAATGGCAAAAGCCGCGTGAAGCGCATGGCAGAAAGCCTGGAAATCGGGATCGAAATTCAGCTGCCAGATGGCGGTAAGCAGATCCCGCAATGCAATGATCATGGCCTGCCATTGGCCGAAAGCGCGGCGAAAAACCCGCTGCGTAAGGAAATCATGAAGCTGGCTGGCTCTTTGCACGAATTGGGCAAAGACGAAGCAGAAGCCGCTTAAGGAGTACAGGGCTATGTTCTCACGTTACAAAAAAGAAGGCGGTTCTGCCGCAAACAAGGTCGCCTCGCCCGAGGCAGACGCGCCCAAAACTGCGCCCGCCGAAGAGGCGGCTGCGGTTTCACTGCGCAAACCGGCCCCCGAAACCCCGGCCCAGACCGTGCCGATGGACAAAGAGCGCAAACGCAAAGAGCGCCTGAGCGAAATCAAGATCGAATTGCACCGCTCATTGCTGGACCACCTGAACCTGGGTGCATTGGAAGCCGCAAGCGAGGCAGACCTGCGCGCCGAGATCGGATCGATTGCGCAAGAGGTTTTGCAAGAACGCAATATCGTGCTGAACCGCGAGGATCGCACGACACTGACGCAAGAGCTGTACGACGAAGTCAAAGGCCTTGGGCCTCTTGAGACGCTTCTGAAAGACGAGACCGTGAACGATATTCTGGTCAACGGTCCGCATCAGATTTTCGTGGAACGCGCCGGTAAGCTGATGCTGTCGGACATCGCGTTCAAAGATGAAAAGCACCTGCTGCGCATCATCGATAAAATCGTATCGGCCGTGGGTCGGCGCGTGGATGAAAGCAACCCTTATGTGGATGCGCGTCTGGCCGATGGGTCACGTTTCAACGCCATGGTGCCACCCGTTGCCGTGGACGGCAGCCTAGTGTCCATTCGTAAATTCAAAAAGGATAAGCTGGGCATTGATGATCTGGTTAAATTTGGCGCCTTCTCTGAGGAAATGGCCGCCTATTTGCAGGCCGCTGTGGCGACACGTCTGAACGTGATCGTGTCAGGCGGTACCGGTTCTGGTAAAACAACCACGCTTAACGCGCTCAGCTCGTTCATCGACAATGATGAACGTATCCTGACCATCGAGGATACGGCGGAACTTCAACTGCAACAGACCCACGTGGGCCGGATGGAAAGCCGTCCCCCCAACGTGGAAGGCAAAGGCGAGGTTTCCCCGCGCGACTGTCTGAAAAACGCCCTTCGGATGCGTCCTGACCGGATCATCGTGGGGGAGACGCGTGGCGAGGAAGTGATCGACATGCTTCAGGCCATGAACACCGGCCACGACGGATCCATGACCACAATCCACGCCAACAACCCGCGTGATGGCATCAGCCGTCTGGAAAACATGGTTGCGATGGCCGGGATTGAGATGCCTTTGAAGGCTGTGCGGTCCCAGATCGCGTCAGCTGTGAACCTTCTGGTGCAGGCTTCGCGTTTGCAGGATGGCTCGCGACGGATGACCTCGATCACGGAAATCACCGGCATGGAAGGCGATGTTATCTCGATGCAGGAAATCTTCCGCTTCCAGCGCGTCGGCCTGACCTCGGACAACAAGATTATCGGGCATTTCACCGGCACCGGTGTGCGCTCGAACTTCTCAGAACGGTTCCGTTTGTGGGGGTATGACCTGCCGCCACAGATCTTTGAACCCATCGCGGCGGAGTAAGCCAGATGACCATTTCAGCCGAACCAATTATCTATATTCTGATCTTCGTCGGGGTGCTTGTCCTGGTCGAAGGTCTGTATCTGACCGTCTTTGGACGCTCAATCAGCCTGAACAGCCGCGTCAATCGCCGGCTGGAAATGCTGGACAAGAATTCAAACCGCGAACAGGTCATGGAGCAGCTGCGCAAGGAAATGCAGCAGCACATGAAGGCCAAAAAGATACCGCTTTATTCGATCCTGTCGGAAAAGGCGCAAAAGGCGGCCATCGCGTTTTCACCCAAACAACTGAT
Organism: Roseovarius sp.; assembly: GCA_045106595.1. Taxonomy (GTDB): domain Bacteria; phylum Pseudomonadota; class Alphaproteobacteria; order Rhodobacterales; family Rhodobacteraceae; genus Roseovarius. The sequence continues at coordinate 106,229 of JBGCEW010000016.1, forward strand.
CCTTATCATGATCGGCGTCAGCTTCGTGGCGTTTATGGGTCTGACCATCGGCACCGGCAGCGGGATGGGCGTGCGCGTTCTGATCTCGGGTGCGATGGGCGTAGGCGGCGTGTTCACCTGGGTCTCCATGAAGGCCGGCAAACGCATGGCGCTGCTGGAAGAGCAATTGCCTGACGCGATTGAACTTATGGTGCGCAGCTTGCGTGTAGGCCATCCGTTTTCATCCGCCATTGCAATTGTGGCCAGCGAAGTTGCTGATCCACTGGGCACCGAAATGGGCATCATCGCAGACGAGGCTGCCTATGGGCGTGAAATGGGCGAAAGCCTGAAAGACATGGCCCAGCGTCTGGACATGCAGGATTTGCGCTTTCTGGCTGTGGCCGTGACCATCCAGCAGCAATCAGGTGGTAACTTGGCTGAAATTCTGGCCGGTCTGGCCAAGGTGATCCGGGCCCGCTTCCGCCTGTTCCGCCGGGTCAAGGCGATCACCGCCGAGGCCAAATGGTCAGGTAAATTCCTGTCAGCCTTCCCGCTTTTGGCGCTGATTGCGATCAATCTGCTGGACCCCGGTTACTACACCGAGGCCTATGAGCACCCCTGGTTTATTCCGGCCTGTCTGGTCGTGGGTTTCTTCCTGACAATCAATCTGATCGTCATGCGTGCCCTTGTGAACATCCGCGTCTGAGGAGACAAGACCAATGCAATTCATCACAGACGCCTTAGGCCCCTTTGGCCCGATCATCCTTGCCGGTACGCTGGGTGTGATCCTGGTCATGCTGGCCCTCGCCGCCTACTTTGGGCAGCGCAAGGACCCGTTGGACAAGCTGAAAGAAAGCGAACACGCACGCCTGCACAATCAAGATGTGCAAAAGCAGCTGCGCACGGGCAAGAAAAACAAGAAGCTGGACAAATATGCCAACTTCCTGGAACCCCAAGACGCCAAACAGCTTAGCCAGATCCGTTTGACCCTGATGCAGGCGGGCTATCGTCATCGCGACTCGGTGCGGTATTTCCACTTTGCCCAGATGGCCGGCGCACTTGGTCTGCTGGTAGTGGGTGTTTTGTTCTATCTGCTGGTGAAAGCCGGCGATGACAGCACCCCGACCCAAGCCATGATGTGGATTCTCGGACCCGGTCTGGTCGGCTATATGGCCCCCAAATACTGGGTGACCAAACGCCGCCAACAACGCCAGCAGGAAATCGAGGACGGTTTTCCCGACAGTCTGGACATGATGCTGGTATGTGTTGAGGCCGGTCAGTCGATGGACCAATCCATCATTCGCGTCAGCCAGGAGTTGATGACATCCTATCCCTGTCTGGCCGAGGAATACGAAATCGTCTCGCAGCAGATCAAAGCCGGGCGCGACAAGCCCAGCGTTTTGGCGGAGATGTCCGAACGTTGCGGTGTGCAGGATATCACCAGCTTTACCACGGTGTTGGTCCAGTCGCAGCAATTCGGTACCTCGGTGGCTGACGCCCTGCGCGTCTATGCGGGCGAAATGCGTGACAAACGTGTCATGCGCGCCGAAGAAAAAGCCAACAAACTGCCAACAAAGATGACTTTGGCGACAATGATGCTTACGGTTCCACCACTGCTGATCATTCTGATCGGCCCATCGGTTCTGGGCATCATGGATCTGTTTGCCATGGCCCTCTGACACACAAAGACGAGGCACAATGGCTCGGGCAGGGCTTATATTTCTACTCATCGCAGCTCTTGCGGGCTGCGATGACGGCGTTGACAAGGACAGCCCCTTTGCGCCTGGCGTCGCCTCAAATGGCGTGGCCGTGGACCCCATGTTGGTAGGTCACCGACTGATGAGTGCCGGCGAATACGAGCTGGCGATCAAATCCTTTTCCCGCGCGGCCCTTGATCAGGGCATGTCCGGCGAAGTGTTGATGGGCATCGGCAGCGCCTATCTTGCACTGGGGCGTCTGGGCCAGGCCGAAGAGCTGTTGCGCCGCGCCATTGAAGTCGAAGAGCGCGCGCCCGAGGCCTGGAACAATTTGGGCGTCGTGCTGATGGAACAGGGCGAAGTTGCCGAAGCCAGCCAAATGTTTCGCCGCGCCTTTGCACTGGACAATGGCGAAAGTGACTCAATCCGCGACAATTTGCGATTAGCGATAGAAAAAACCGAAAATCCTGTTTATGATCAGGTGCAAGAGCAAGAATTCAAAGTGGTACGGCGGGGAAGCAGCGACTTTCTGATACGCAAGATACCATGATCTGAGGCGAAGGCAGTAAAAGGACGCACAACATGCGCCACCCTATCCTACTTTCCATCTGCGCGGCAGGCGTAATGGGCTTGTCCGCGTGTGACAAATCCGGCGACGTCGAGGTTGACCGTGCACTGAGCGATATCAATGTCGTGGACGAAAGCAACCTGAACGATGTCATGCTAACCGTCGCGGATGCCGACGAAGCCGTGGCCTACTTCAAAAAGACCGTTGCGCAGCAGCCAGACAGGATTGATCTACGCCGTGGTTTGGGCAAATCCCTGATCCGCGCCAAGCGCAACACCGAAGCTGTCGTGGCCTGGCAAAAAGTTGTGGATCACGAAGACAGCGTCGCCGCCGACAAGATTGAACTGGCCGATGCGCTGATCCGCACAAACGACTGGGAGCGCGCCAAAACGGTTCTGGATTCCGTACCACCCACCCACGAGACGTTTAAACGCTACCGGCTTGAGGCGATGGTTGCCGACAGCAACAAGCAGTGGAAAAAAGCCGACAGTTTCTATGAAACCGCAGTGGGGCTGACCACCAGACCGGCCAATGTGATGAACAACTGGGGGTATTCCAAACTCAGCCGTGGGGATTATGCCGGCGCTGAACGTTTGTTCTCTGAGGCGATCCAGAACGATCAGTCGCTCTTTACCGCCAAAAACAACCTTGTTCTGGCCCGCGGTGCGCAGAAAAACTATAGCTTGCCCGTGATCCCCTCAACCCAGACTGAACGTGCGCAGCTTTTGTACACGCTCGGATTGTCTGCAATTAAACAAGGGGATACGGCCATCGCCAAGGGCTTGTTCCGCGATGCGATCGATACACATCCGCAGCATTTCGAAGAGGCCTCGCGCTCACTTGCAGCCCTCGAAGAAAACGTGACCAACTGATCCCGGGCACATCATGCAGCTACAGCTTAGCCTGACCGAAGCGCTTTGGTTCTTGCCTTTCGTGGCGCCCATCTGCGGCTGGGTCATCTATACCGATCTCAGCCGAATGAAGATCACCAACCATGCCAATCTGGCGTTGGTTGGTGTGTTCGTGCTGGTTGGTCTATTGGCGCTGCCATTGGATATTTATGGCTGGCGACTGGTACAGCTTCTTGTTGTTCTGGTGCTAGGTTTTGTGTTTAATATCATGGGCCTAATGGGTGCTGGTGACAGCAAGTTCCTGGCGGCCGCCGCCCCTTTCATTGCCCCCGGTGACACGGTCACAGTGCTGTTTTTGTTGTCCATCGTCACGCTGACGGCCATTGCCACGCATCGCTGGGCCAAGAAAACCGCGCTGCGGGATATGGCCCCTGATTGGGTCAGCTGGACCAACGCCGAGAAGTTCCCAATGGGATTGGCCTTGGGCAGCACGCTGGTGCTTTATCTGGTGATGGGCCTGATCTGGGGCGCATAGGCACGCCTGCCCCAGCACTGCCCGACAGCTTCCTTATTTTGCCCATGTTTGCCGGGCATGTTGCACCCTGACGTATTGCGTGACGTGCGTGGTACACCCAGGACAAACAACACAGGCAGGCAACTCATCATGAATATGCAAGTGTCCCAAGGCGTACAGGCCCCCCCTCCTCCGACCACATTGGAGGGGATGCAAATTCCGGTTGTGATGATGCGGGATATCCTGCTCAAAACCATCTTTCGCAAGAACCTGGATCTGGTCAGTGAAATTGCCGTGGCCATCTGTCTGCCCCGCGCTGTAACCCAAGAGCTGATCGACATGGCCCGCGAGCAAAAGTTGCTGGAGGCCACCGGTACGCTGAACGCCAATTCAGGCAGTGAGATGGGCTATCAGCTGACCGACGCGGGCAAAAGCCGTGCCTTGGATGCGTTGGCCCAGTCAGAGTATTTTGGTGCGATGCCCGTTCCGCTAAGCGTGTACCGTGAACAGATCAAGCGCCAATCGATCCGTAACATCCAGATCACCCGCGATCAGCTGACCAATGCGATGGGTCACCTGATCTTGCCAAATGATCTGCTCGATCAGCTTGGGCCTGCGGTATCTGCCGGACGGTCGATCCTGATGTATGGCCCTCCGGGCAACGGTAAGTCCTCGATCTCGAACGGTATTCGGGATGCGATGGGCGACAAGATATACGTGCCACGTGCCATCGAATATTCAGGCCAGGTGATTACGGTGTATGATCCCATCGTGCATTCCGCCGCCGAGGTTGAGGTGGACGATCCCAATTGCCTGCGCCGTACGCGCACGTTTGACACGCGCTATGTGCGCTGCGAACGTCCCACGGTGATCACCGGGGGTGAGCTGTCACTCGACATGCTTGATTTGGTGTATAATCCGACCGCGCGGACCTATCAGGCGCCGTTGCAGTTGAAATCCACCGGCGGCATCTTCATCGTGGATGACCTTGGACGTCAGGCCGAACCACCCCAGTCATTGGTCAACCGTTGGATTGTTCCACTGGAAGAAAACAAGGATATCCTTGCCCTGCAATCGGGCGAGAAATTCGAGGTGCCGTTTGACACGCTCGTGATCTTCTCGACCAACTTCCACCCGAATGAGATTTTCGACAAAGCCGCCCTGCGCCGGATCTTCTTTAAGATCAAGATTGACGGGCCCGAGCAGGAAGACTTCCTGAAGATTTTCGCCATGATGGCCCGCAAACGCCAGATGCCTTTGGATGAGGGCGCATTGGTGCATTTGCTGAAAAAGAAGTATCCAACGATCAACAATGTCTATGCGAACTATCAGCCGATCTTCCTGATTGATCAGATGATCTCGATATGCGAATTTGAGGGTATTCCCTATCAAATGACCCCCGATCTGATCGATCGCGCCTGGGCGAACATGTTCGTCAAAGAAGAAGAGATCGTTCACTAAAAGCGGGCCCATCTGCCGTGCCTTTCCAGGTGCGGCAGTGGGACGCGCTGTGTGACAGCCCGCCCGCGAAGCGGCTGGTCACGCCTGGCATTCCCGTCTATCCTGCCCCGCAAAAGCACAGCAGGTCAGGCCCCATGGACATCATCGAAACGCACGGCGTCAAAATGCCGGTTGATCCGCAGATTATCCAACCGCAGGTCGCCCATAAACTGCGCAAGGGCCACTATGAGAACGCCGAGACCCGCGGCATTCCCCGCTTCATTTCCGAAAAAGACCGCGTGCTGGAAATCGGCGCGGGCATCGGCTTTATCTCAACCTTTGTGGCCACGCAGACGGGGTGCAGATCTGTAACCTGCGTTGAGGCCAACCCGGTTCTGACCGACTACATCGAACTGGTTCACAAGACCAACAATGTCACCAATGCCAGCGTGCACAACGCCGTGTTACTGCCCGACAACGTCGAGATGCCAAAATCCGGCACTGTGCCCTTTCACGTGACTGATCCGTTCTGGTCCTCGTCCTTTGAAAACCCCAAAGGCCTGCCTGCGACACTGGTCGATGCGCCGGTCATGCGCTTTAGCGATATGATTGCCCAATGCGATCCCACTGTGATCATCTGCGATATCGAAGGCGGGGAATCCGAGTTGTTCAGCCAGGTGGATTTTGGCCGCGTGAACTATATCTATATCGAACTGCACCGCCGCTATATTGGCGCGAATGGTGTAAGAAAGATGTTCGATGACCTGCACCGCCACCATTTTTCCTACAGCCCCCGGGGCTCGGAGGGGACGCAAGTTTTGTTTGCCCGCATCCCTGAACGGCTGCGTGACAAGTAGGCGCCAATGACCGGGCTGCCTGCGGTTTTTGACGATTGGTTTGCCAGCCGGGGGTGGTCGATCCATCCACATCAGCGCGATATGCTGGCCCGTTCAGACGATCCCGCCCTTTTGCTGATTGCACCCACGGGCGGCGGTAAAACCCTGGCTGGGTTCCTGCCCACGTTGGTGGATTTGACGGATGGTGCGCATGATGGTTTGCACACGCTCTACATCTCACCCCTCAAGGCGCTGGCGGCTGATATCAAACGCAACCTGCGCACGCCCGTCGATGAAATGGGCCTTCCCATCCGCATTGATGATCGCACCGGCGATACCCCCTCCAGCCGCAAGCGACGTCAGCGCGCAGATCCGCCGCATATCCTGCTGACCACGCCGGAAAGCCTGGCCTTGCTGACGTCATACGAGGATGCCGCGCGCATGTTCAAGGGCCTCAAACGTGTGGTCATTGACGAAATCCATGCCCTGTCTGAGAGCAAACGTGGCGATCAGTTGATGTTGGCCCTGACCCGCTTGCAGGCGCTGTGCCCTGATTTGAAACGGGTGGGGCTGTCGGCGACAGTTGAGGACCCCGCCGCCATCGCCCACTTGCTGGCGCGCCATCCTGATCCTTGCGCCATCTTGCAGGCCGATCCCGGCCCCGATCCGGATATCGCCATGCTTGAAACGCAGGAAAAACCGCCCTGGGCCGGAGGGGGGGCTGCGTATTCCATCCCTGCCGTGATGCAGCAAATCCGTGCGCATAATACCACGCTGATCTTTCACAACACCCGCGCACAGGCTGAAATTTTCTTTCATAATCTGTGGCTTGCCAATGATGAGGCCCTGCCCATCGGTATCCACCACGGATCATTGGATCGGGTACAACGCGAACGGGTCGAAGGCGCCATGCAACGCGGCGAGCTGCGTGCGATCGTGTGTACCGGCAGTCTGGATCTGGGCATTGACTGGGGCGATGTGGATCTGGTCATTCAGGTTGGCGCGCCCAAGAATGTCAAACGTCTGGTGCAGCGCATCGGCCGTGCAAATCACCACTACAATGCCCCGTCCAAGGCGCTGTTGGTGCCTGCCAACCGGTTTGAGGTGGTTGAGTGCTTTGCCGCCTTGCAAGCCGCCTATGCCCACGATCTGGACGGGGAGCCGCGCGGGGCTGGCCCTTTGGATGTGCTGTGCCAACATATCCTTATCCGCGCCTGTGCCGGGCCGTTTGATGCGTCCGGGCTCTACACGGAAATCACCAGCGCCGGGGCGTATTCTACGCTGACCCGTGCCGCGTTTGACGATTGCCTGACGTTTTGTGCTACGGGCGGCTATGCCTTGCGCGCCTATGATCAGTGGCAACGCCTGTTGCAGCGCGCCGATGGCCAGTGGCAGCTGCGTGATCCGCGCAGTGCTCAGCTGATCCGCATGAATATCGGCACCATTCAGGACACCGATACCTTGAAAGTGCGGTTGAAACGCAATCGCGGGGGCAAACCGCTGGGCGAGATTGAAGAAGGCTTTGCCGCCACTTTGACACCCGGCGATACGTTTTTGATGGCCGGGCAGATCGTGCGATTTGAAGGCCTGCGTGACATGACCGTCGAAGTGTCGCGTAATTCGGCCAAGAAACCCAAAGTGGCCACCTTTGGCGGTACGAAATTCGCCACTTCTACCCAACTGAGCCAACGTATTCTGCGCATCCTGCAACAGCCCGACTGGCCTGAGCTGCCCCAGCACACGCGCGACTGGCTGCGGTTGCACCGCGACGTGTCACATATGCCGCGCGGCGGTGAGTTGCTGATCGAAAGTTTCCCTCAGGATGGCCGCGAAAACACGGTTGTTTATGGTTTTGCCGGGCGCAATGCGATGCAAACCCTGGGCCTGTTGCTGACCAAACGGATGGAGGAATTGGGCCTTGCCCCGCTTGGTTTTGTGTCCACCGATTATGCCACGATGATCTGGGGGCTGGAGGCCGTAACCGACCCTGCCCCGCTGTTTGATCCTGACATGCTGCGCGAAGGATTGGATCAGTGGCTGGCCGGTAACGCCTTGATGAAGCGTACGTTTCGCGCATCCGCCCATATTGCAGGCCTGATCCAGCGCAACACGCCCAGCGCGCGCAAATCGGGGCGGCAGGCAACGATGTCGTCCGATATCATCTATGACACGCTGGTGAAATATGACCCCGATCACTTGCTGCTGGATATCACCCGAACCGAGGCGATGCGCGGGTTGATCGACTTTGGCCGCATCGAAGAAATGCTGGCGCGCATCGCAGGCCGGATCACCTTGCGGCGGCTGACCCATGTGTCGCCTCTGGCAGCCCCGTTGCTGCTGGAGGTTGGCAGAACGCCGGTCGCGGGCCAGGCACAAGAGCGGTTGATGGCCCAAGAAGCGGAACGTTTGATGGCTGAGGCGGGGCTTAGCATGTAGGCGAAAGCGTTGCAGATTGGCCGCAACACACTGACAACACGTAACGAATCCAACGCCTTAATGCTTGATTAACGAATCACCTTCTGCGATGATTCTTGTCAATCAAAACAAACAAAAAACAATGGCAGGTACAGGCACATGTTGGACAACCAGCAAACAGTAAGCACGCCCAAACCCAAGGGCGACAAATATTATGGCCGCGTGGCCGAGATCTATAACAAAAAGCGCGAGCGCCAGGGATGGTGGCACGTTGAGCATGAGGAAATGCGCCAGCTGTTGGCGAAGCTTCCCAAAAAGCTGAAAGTGGTCGATATCCCCTTCGGCACAGGTCGTTTTGTCCCGCTGTATCACGAGCGGAACTTCAAAATCTCTGGTCTGGAAATCTCGCCTCATATGGTGGAGGCCGCCAAAACCGATCTGGGCAAGCAATTCGATGGGTGTGACGTGCGCATCGGCAGCTCTACGGATATCCCGTTTGACGATGGCGCGTTTGATCTTGTGGTCTCGACCCGGTTTCTGAGCAACATCATCACCTATGCCGATGCCCGCGCCACCCTGGCCGAGTTTTCGCGCGTGACCAAGAAATACGGCATCATCCAGTTGGGCCACAACGTCGGCGATACCTCTGATCCGGCGTTGGACCAGACCATGGATACGATCATGTCCAAAAAGGCCGTTGATGCCCTGCTCAAAGAGTTCGGCTTTAAGGTCAAGGAACGTCGCAAGGTGCTGGAGGGCCCCGCAAAGGGCGGCGAAATGCACCATATCCTTTGTGAAAAAATCTGATCCCGGCCAGTCCGATGCTGATTGAATTTGCAGGGATCTCCGGGTCGGGTAAGACCACGGTGTTTCAGAAGCTGACCAAAGGCCTGCGCAAAAGCGGGGCTGATGTTGTGCGCTTCCACAAGGCGGCCAAGGCCGAGGATCTGACGCAGAAAGAGGCCGATCAGGCCTTTCGGCGGCGCTATCCCGGCCTGGCCAAAGCGATCAAGCAGATGGGCGATGGCCCGTCTTATGAGTTGAAGAACGCAGCCCGTGCGCGCCATGTCTGGATGAGCGGTATCACCGAGCTGGACAAGCTGGGCCCAAGTGCCATTGGCGCTGTCGACGAAGGCTATTTGCACCGCTGCGCCTATATCGCGGCCACCGGCAAAGGCTATAACGCCTTTATCGACATTCTGGATCAACTGCCCCTGCCCGATATTTTGGTGTTGGTGCATGTCCCACTTGAGGAAGCCCGTCGGCGATTTGTGCACCGTATGCCCACGCCGGACCGGCGCGATGTGGCAGCGCAGCGCTTTGATCGGCGCTATACAGATCATCGGTTGGTGCGTGATTTCTTTGAGGACGCCCTGAAGGTTTACCGCAAGAAAGGCGTGGCCATTCACCGGATCGACAACAGCGGGGATGTAGACGGCGCAATCGGCGATCTGGTGAACGATATCATGCAGCTGCACAGCAAGATTAAGGTTGCCGCCTAGGCGCGTGTTCGTCACATTGCCGGTCTGATGACCACCCTTGCCCACCATAGTTTTACGCTGCAGGGCGCCACGTTGATGGCGCTTGCATCGGGCGCGCTGTATTGGCCCAAGCACAGCCTTTTATGCGTCTCTGATTTGCATCTGGGCAAGGCGGGTCGGCGCGCCCGTCGCGGCGAGGCCCTGTTACCCCCCTACGAGACACGCGACACGCTGGCCCGGTTGGAACAGGTGCTGAAATCCACCAAAGCGCAGCAGGTGATATGCTTGGGCGATAGCTTTGATGATTTGGCCGCCGCAAGCGCACTGCCCGAGGACGAAATCCAGTGGTTAAGTCTGCTGCAAGCCGGGCGCAAATGGATCTGGATCGAGGGCAATCACGATCCCGGTCCAGTTGCGATCGGGGGCACGCATCTGGCCGAATATACGCTGGACGCCCTGACCTTTCGTCATATTGCGCAGCGTCACGAAAGCGCCGAGATTTCAGGCCATTACCACCCCAAGGCACAGCTCGCATTGCGCGGACGAACGGTTTCAAAGCCTGCCTTTCTGGTGGATCACACGCGGGTGATCATGCCGGCCTTTGGCACCTATACCGGGGGGCTGCGCAGCACAGATCCCGCGCTCAGCACGTTGATGGATCCGGGCGCTGTGGCCATCCTGACAGGCACACGGGCAACGCCCGTGCCGATGCCACGCTAAGCCGGTTCCGAGGGCGCGCCCACCTGGCCCATCAGACCTTCTTTTTCCAGTCTGGACTTGTATTTGCGGCTGACCGGCAGAACGTCACCATTGCTGAGATGCACTTGGGTTTTATGGGCATTTTGTCGCTCGATGTGCACAACCGCCGTGTAGGCCACCCAATGCGAGCGATGCACACAAATGCCTTCAACCGGTTCCATTTCGTCAATGGCATCACTCAGACGCATGCGCAGTTCATAGCGATCTGTCTGGGTCACCACCTCGACATGGTGGTCGTTGGCAGACAGGCAAATCACGGGTCCGGTGATCCCCTCAGGCAACCGCCGCATCAGCCGCGGTTGGGGCACAAGCGGCATCTGTGTGGCAGGTTCCTCAGGCAGAGTGTCGTCCTCAACGGTGACCTCGGGCAGGAATTGCCGAAAGGCAAAAACAGCAAGAGAGACCAGAAAGATATTGATGGTCATGCTCAGCGGATACACTTCAAGTGGGGCGATCTGTGCCGCGAACCCTGCACGCAGCGCCACGGCCATCGGCCCGAAGGTGGCCGTCAAAAGCCCAGCCGCCATCCACGGAAACACCGGCGTTTTTTCTTTGCCGATTAACCAAAAGCAAATCGCGTAGATCAAAAACCCCATCGCGATGCCCAAGGTGGTCAGTGTGGTCCAATAGGCCGCGCGGGCGCCGGTGCCCATAGCCTCGTAGGTGCCAAACGGACCGGCCAGAACACAAGCGATACAGCACGCTGCCCAAACAAATAAAGTGGCCGGCCTTGAGACATCCCGAAACACAGTTCGGATCACCGACCCCAGCGTAACCTCGCTTTTACTCACAATCTGTTCTCCGACACTGCGCGCCCAGTTAAGCGCGTACTTGATACATAGGTTTTTCCTGACGTTGGTGTACTCTCTCTCAAAAAACCAGAAAGTCAAAATGAGAAACGTCTTGGAAGTATCCCCTCAGGTCAACGCACAGATCCGATCCAGCTTTGCAGCGCAATCCTTGATGCACACTTTGGGGGCGACCCTGCACAGTGTCCAGCACGCAGCTGTATCGATCAAAGTGCCTGTCACGCCCGGCAATTTGCAACAGCACGGGTTTGCACATGCCGGTGTCACCTTCGCCATTGGCGACAGTGCGGCCGGGTATGCCGCGCTCAGCATGATGCCCGAAGGCTATGAGGTGTTGACCACCGAAATGAAGATCAACCTGCTGGCACCGGGCAAGGGTGAGGCGTTGATCGCGTATGGGCGGGTGATCAAACCGGGGCGGCGTCTGGTGATCGTGCAGGCGGATGTCTATGCGCTGGACCAGGGAGTTGAGACCCATATCGCACTGATGACAGGCACCATGATGCCTATGCCGCCTGCATAAAAAAGCCCAGCCTTGGGCTGATCCAAGGTTGGGTTTTCATGTTTTATATCTATGGCTTAAGCGGTCAGGCCTTCGGGCTCGGCCAGACCATTGGCACGGCAGCACGCCGTTACCGTGTTGGCCAGCAGACACGCGATGGTCATCGGGCCAACACCGCCCGGCACAGGCGTGATTGCACCCGCCACTGCAGCACACGAGGCATAATCCACATCGCCCACCAGCTTGTTCTTGCCGTCGCGTTCGATCCGGTTGATGCCCACGTCAATCACGGTGGCGCCCTCCTTGATCCACTCACCCGGCACCATTTCGGGTCGGCCCACGGCAGCCACGACGATATCGGCACGGCGCACAACGTCGGGCAGGTCTTTGGTGCGCGAATGCGCGATGGTCACGGTGCAGCTGTCGCCCAGCAGCAATTGCGCCATCGGTTTGCCCACGATATTCGAGCGGCCAATCACAACCGCATCCATACCGGACAGCGATCCGTGATGATCGCGCAGCATCATCAGACATCCCAGCGGCGTGCACGGCACCATTGATTTCTGACCTGTGCCCAAAAGACCCACGTTCGAGATATGAAAGCCGTCCACATCCTTGGCGGGATCAATCGAGTTGATCACCAAATCTTCGTTCAAATGGCCGGGCAAGGGCAGCTGAACCAGAATGCCGTGCACCTTGGGGTCGTTGTTCAGCTGGTCAATCAGTGCCAGCAGATCGGCCTCGGCCGTGTCGATTTCCAGCTTGTGCTCATAGGAATTCATGCCGACTTCGACAGTCTGCTTGCCCTTTGAGCGGACATAGACCTGGCTGGCGGGGTCTTCGCCCACCAGCACCACAGCCAGACCGGGGATGATGTTGTGCTCTTCTTTCAGACGCGCCACATGGCCCGCCACTTTCTCGCGTACGGTGGCGGCAAAGGCTTTGCCATCAATGATTTGCGCTGTCATGTTCATTCCTCTTGCAACAGGTAAGGCGGGGTCAGCCCCCGCCCTACGTCAGTATGGGTACTTGATTAGAACAGGCCTTCGATCTGGCCATCATCGTTCAGGTGGATGCTCATCGCAGCCGGTTTGCTGGGCAGGCCCGGCATGGTCATGATCTCACCGCAGACCACCACGACAAACCCGGCACCGGCACTCAGGCGCACTTCGCGCACTGGAATTGAGTGGCCCGTGGGCGCACCGCGCAGGTTGGGATCAGTCGAGAAGCTGTACTGCGTTTTCGCCACACAGATCGGCAGATCGCCATAGCCCTGCTCTTCCCACAGCTTTAGCTGATCGCGGATCTTCTTGTCGGCCAGCACTTCGTCGGCGCGGTAGATACGCTTGGCGATGGTTTCAACCTTTTGGAACAACGGCATGTCATCCGGGTAAATCGGCGAGAAGTTGGCATTGCCGGCATCCACGACCTCAACCACTTTCTTGGCCAGGTTCTCGGAGCCCGCTGAGCCATGCTCCCAGTGCTGCGAGACAACTGCCTCGGCCCCGTGCTCGGCCACGTAAGCCTTGCATGCCTCAACTTCGGCATCCGTATCGGTGACAAAGTGGTTGATCGCCACAACCACCGGAACGCCAAACCCTTTGAGGTTTTCGATGTGACGGCCCAGGTTCGGGCAGCCAGCCTTGACGGCCTCGACGTTTTCGTCGCCCAGATCGGCCTTGGCCACGCCGCCGTTCATCTTCATGGCGCGGATGGTGGCCACCAGAACAACCGCCGATGGGGCCAGACCCGCCTTGCGGCATTTGATGTTCATGAACTTCTCAGCACCCAAGTCGGCACCAAAGCCCGCCTCGGTCACAACGTAATCGGCAATTTTCAGTGCCGTGGTGGTGGCAATCACCGAGTTACAGCCGTGGGCGATGTTGGCAAACGGGCCGCCGTGCACAAAGGCCGGGTTGTTTTCCAGCGTCTGCACCAGGTTGGGCTGCATCGCATCTTTCAGCAGCACGGTCATCGCGCCTTCGGCCTTGATGTCGCGGCAGAACACTGGGCTGCGATCACGGCGGTAAGCCACGATCATATCGCCAAGGCGTTTCTCAAGATCTTTGAGGTTCTTGGACAAGCACAAGATCGCCATAACTTCCGAAGCCACAGTGATGTCAAACCCATCTTCGCGCGCAAAGCCGTTGGATACCCCCCCCAGGCTTGATGTGATCTGACGCAAGGACCGGTCGTTCATATCGACCACGCGGCGCCATGTAACACGGCGGGTGTCAATCTCGGCTTCATTGCCCCAGTAGATGTGATTGTCCAGCATCGCGCTCAGCAACGAGTGGGCGGAGGTGATGGCGTGGAAGTCCCCTGTGAAGTGCAGGTTCATGTCTTCCATCGGAACAACCTGCGCATAGCCGCCACCCGCGGCCCCGCCCTTCATCCCGAAGTTGGGCCCAAGCGAGGCCTCGCGGATACAGATCATCGCCTTTTTGCCGATGCGGTTCAGACCATCGCCCAGACCCACGGTGGTGGTTGTCTTGCCTTCGCCTGCAGGCGTTGGGTTGATCGCGGTCACCAGGATCAGCTTGCCGGTGTCGTTGGATTGAACCGAGTTGATGTACTCCTGGCTGACTTTCGCTTTGTCATGGCCATATGGCAGCAGATGTTCGGTTGGGATTCCCAGTTTATCGCCAATCTCCTGAATTGGACGTTTCTGGGCCTCGCGGGCGATTTCAATATCGGACTTATAGCTCATGACATATCCTTTGGTCTGGCCAGGCAGTGTTTTCTGCACCGCTCTTACCCGGTCTGCAATGGTATACAGATAGGGAATCCGACACATCGGACCTTCGATGCGGCGAGAAGGGTGTTACGCGTTTCGGATCGGAAACACGGCCGGGCCTTGCAAAACAGTCCCCATCCGACGCCAAACAGGCCCATGCTCCGGTTTTTTGCCGATGGTTCAAGAGTGCAAAAACAGCGCTTGACTAATTTAGTCAGAAATACGAAATCTATTCCCAAGTAATTCACTCAGATTAAGGATTCGACCCTATGGCCTCTCTCAAATCACTCGTCATTGCATCTGCCCTGGCCGCCATTGCAGCACCCGCCGTCGCGGATCAGGTCAACGTCTATTCCAGCCGTCACTATGATGGTGATGACGTTCTGTATGCCCAGTTCACCGAAGAGACTGGCATCAAGGTCAACCGGATCGAGGCCAAGGCTGACGAACTTCTGGCGCGGATCGAGGCCGAGGGCAAGAACAGCCCTGCCGATGTGCTGATCACGGTCGATGTGGGGCGCATGGCACGGGCCGAAAGCGCAGGCATCCTGATGCCCTATGACAGCCAACTGATCGAAGACAGCGTGCCCGATAATTTTGAGCACCCCGACAACCTGTGGTACGGTGTGTCGCAGCGGGCCCGGCTGATTTTTTATGCCAAGGACCGCGTTGAAAACCCACCTCAGACCTACGAAGCTCTGGCTGATCCGGCCTTTGAGGGACAGATCTGCATCCGCTCTTCATCGAACATCTACAACCAGTCGCTGATGGCCTCGATCATCGAGGTTGCAGGCGAAGACGCCGCCACAGCATGGGCCGAGGGTGTTCTGGCCAACATGGCCCGCGCGCCGCAGGGGGGCGACACGGATCAGCTGCGCGGTATTGTGTCGGGCGAATGTGATATCGCGGTGTCCAACCACTATTACTTTGCCCGCGGATTGGAGCAAAACGTGGAAGGGCTGACATCGGGCATTGATAACATCGGCTGGGTCTGGCCCAACCAGGACGATCGCGGCACCCACGTAAACGCAACCACTGCGGCGCAAATCGCCAGCTCACCCAACCCCGAGGCCGGCGCCAAACTGATGGAATTCCTGGTGGGAGAGTTTGCTCAGGAGTACTTCTCGGGCCAAAACAACGAGTTGCCGATGGTCGAAGGCACCAAGCTGGACCCGGAAGTGGCGTCATTGGGTGACTTCAAACCCGACACAACGACGCCTACCGCATCTTTCAGCACCAATGCCGCCAAAGCGCAGCAAATCTTCAATTCGGTCGGCTGGAACTGATCCAGCCGCATCACCACCATGCGCGCGTTCCCCGTGGTCTGGCACACAGGCAAGGGGGGCGCGTTTTTCGACAGGCCTATGCGTTTGTCATGCGCTCAGCAACGGCAGCATCAGATGAAACAGCTCGGCCTGCGAGCTGATCGTGCATTTGCGGTAAAGCTGCTTGCGAAACACCTTTACAGTTTGCGGGCTGATCCCCAGCTTTAACCCAATCGACACCGATGAATGCCCTCGTAAAATCAGGAACGCCACCTCTGCCTGACGCTGGCTGAGCCGGATATCATGCGTCTGGGCCAGCGCGGCCATCAACCGGTCGGTCACGGCCGTATCCGAATAATCCCCTTGTGCCGCCAGCCCCGCCCATTGCCGATTGGCCAGCGCCAGCACAACCGGCGCAATCCGCTGCGCCGCGGACACGTGCTTGGGCCCGAACCGCACGCCCGAACTTGCGTCGCGGCCCAGACATACATGCAGCGACATACCCGGTGTTGGATAGGTCACGAACGCCAGTTCGTCCAACAGTGTGGTGGCGGAATAGTAGTTCAGGAAATACGTATTGCGGTGAAACTGGTCCGGCGCGATATCCGACAACCGGTACACCCCCGGTGCTGCACGATTGGTGTGCAGATCATGAAACGGATCCAGCAAATAGGCACCCGCCAGATAGACCTGCTCAAAGCCCTCGTGGACCGCGGGCGTGTTGGACCGCTGCGCAATCGGCAGGGGACGTCGTCCATCGAAATAGGCAATGATCGTGCAATTGTCGTGCTGCACTTCGGCCTGCAACCACCGGTCCAGCGCATCGGTAAACCCATCCCCGCCCAGCGCGTTGATCGTATCTCCCAAAGTGCTTTGCGCGTCGACACTGTCTGTCATTGAATACCACCTCGGGGGTATATACCCCCACAATAGAAGCTCATACGCTTATTTTGCCGCTTTAGGGGGTATAGGCAATGAAAAACCTTGGGTCAGCCACTGACACCATCGCGGTCAGGATTGATCACGTCACCAAACGCTATGACGCGTTTACCGCGCTCAGTGACATGTCACTCAGCATTGCCGACAATGAGTTTTTCACCCTGCTGGGCCCCTCGGGCTGTGGCAAAACCACGCTGTTGCGGATGATCGCAGGGTTTGAGGATGTCACCGAAGGCGAGATTTACCTCTTTGGGGATGAGATCGAGACACTGCCGCCCAACAAACGCCCCGTGAACACGGTGTTTCAGAACTACGCCCTGTTTCCGCATATGAACGTCACCGACAACGTGGCCTTCGGGCTGGAAATGCAGGGGCGTTCAAAATCGCAGGCCCGCAGCCGTGCCGGTGAGATGCTGGAGCTGGTGCAGCTGACGCAATTTGCAAACCGCCTGCCCTCGCAATTGTCGGGCGGGCAGCAACAACGTGTGGCCCTGGCCCGTGCGTTGGCGCCTGAACCCAAAGTGCTATTGCTGGACGAGCCATTGTCGGCGCTTGATCTGAAATTGCGCCAGGCCATGCGCTATGAACTGAAGGCGCTGCAACGCGAAACAGGCATCACGTTTATCTTTGTAACCCATGATCAGGAAGAGGCGCTGACCATGTCGGACCGGATCGCGGTTATGTCCAACGGTCAGTTGCAACAGCTGGGTGCTGCGCGTGATATCTATGAGCGGCCCCACAACGTGTTTGTTGCCAACTTTATCGGCGAAACCAACCTGCTGGATGTGACCGTGCAAGAGATCTCAGGCGGGCGTGCCGCGTGCGATCTGGGCGGCGGGTTCAGCCTGAGTTGTGATGCGGTTGACGGGGTCGAGACGGGCGCAAAGGTTCATCTTTCGGTACGCCCTGAAAGGTTACTGTTGTCCGACACCTCAATGGGCCCCGAAAGCCTGCAAGGCACGGTGCGCGACAACATCTTTATCGGCACGGATATTCAAACCATCGTGGCGCTGAACAACGGCCCTGAAATGACCGTGCGCACCTCGAACTCAGAGCGGGGCAACAGCCGGGTGTTTGACCCCGGTCACGCCGTTCATATCACGATGGAGGCAGGGGCCGCGCGGCTTCTGGTGGATTGATGGCAGCGGGTGCAGCATCAGGCGGATCAGCCCGCTCGGACACCTACAAAGAGGCGCGCACATGGCTGCTGATGCCATCGTGGCTGGTGCTGAGCATCCTTGTGCTGGCCCCCGTGGCGATGATGCTGGTCTACTCCTTCCTGACCAAGGAATTCCGGGGCGGCGTTATATGGGAGCCATCGCTTGCCGCTTATGACCAGTTCTTTTGCAATCGCGGACTGTTTGGCGACGAGCCGTGCAGCATCGAATGGACCTATATCAATATCTTCTGGCGCTCGATCTGGCAGGCGGGCGCGGCAACGGTGCTTAGCCTGCTGATCGGGTTTCCCACGGCCTATTTCATCGCCACGCGGCCCGAGCACATCCGCCCGCTTTGGGTGTTTTTGATCACCATCCCCTATTGGGTCAATCTGTTGATCCGTACCGTCTCGATGAAGTTTGTGCTACGCGACCAGGGTCCGCTGAATGATTTCCTGATCAGCACCGGTCTGATCGACGATCCGCTGCGTATCGTGAACACCAACTTCGCGGTGCAGCTGGGGCTGTTTTATTCATACCTGCCGTTCATGGTGCTGCCGATCTATGCCAGCGTCGAGCGCTATAACTTCAGCCTGTCCGAAGCGGCGGCAGATTTATACGCCAGCAAATGGACCACCTTGCGGCGCATCATTCTGCCTGCGGTCAAACCCGGTGTCATCGCCGGATGCATATTGGTGTTTGTGCCGTCGCTGGGATCGTTTCTGGCGCCTGATCTGCTGGGCGGGGCCAAGAATTTCATGATCGGGTCGCTGATCGAAGAACAATTCAAAGGCAACGCCGGAAACTGGCCCTTTGGCGCGGCCTCGGCGATGATATTGCTGACCATGGTGCTGATCATCTTGCTGATCGTGGCCCGCCAGCAGGCCCGTGCACAAAAGGCGGCTTCCTGATGGCAAGACGCACCCATGATGTCCGCCGCTATCCGGGGTTTTTGCCCATAACGATCTTATGTCTTGTGCTGCTTTATGCACCGCTGATCGTGGTGACGGTCTATTCGTTTAATGCCAGCAATTCGATCACCAACTGGGAAGGGCTAAGCCTGCGGTGGTATGTCGATGTGTTTACCGGACCCGAGGCCGAGAAGTTCAAGCGTGCCGCATGGAACAGTTTCACCATTGCGATTATCGCCGCCACCACTGCCACCACCATTGCCACACTGGCCGCCACGGGCATGATCCGTGGTGGGCATTTTCGCTGGCGCACTCTGTCGTTCGGGTTGATTTCATTGCCATTGATGGTGCCCGAGATTGTAACAGCGGTGGCTACGTTGATCTTTTTCAATTCTATCGGGTTTGTGCGCGGCTATACCACGATCCTGCTGGCCCATATCGCCTTTTGCATTCCGTTTGCCTATATGCCCATCGCCGCGCGCATGCAGGGGATTGAGGACAGCTATGAACAGGCGGCAATGGATCTTTACGCCACCAAAACGCAGGCCTTCACCAAAATCCTCCTGCCTTTGATGTTGCCCGGCATTATCTCTGGGTTTTTGCTGGCGTTTATCATTTCACTGGACGACTTCATCATCACCAACTTCGTCAAAGGGGCCGGGGTCGAAACCCTGCCAACGGCCATTTTCGGGGCCGTAAAACAAGGCATCAAGCCGAACATCATGGCGATCTCGACCATGCTTCTTGCGGTCTCGATTATCATGGTGACAATCTCGTATTTTATCTCGAAATCGGACAATACCAAATAACCAACACAACGAACCAACACAATGAACCAACAAGGGAGAAGACAATGAAACATATCCTTAAAACAACCGTCGCCGCCGTGGCGCTGAGCATGGCTGCACAGGCCGCCACCGCCGAGGGCAAGCTGGTGCTTTACCACTGGTTTGAGTACATCCCGCAGGACCTGCTGGACAAGTTCAGCGCCGAAACCGGCGTTGAGGTGGTCATGGACACGTTTGATTCAAACGAGGCCCTTCTGGCATCGCTGAAAGCAGGCGGCATGGGCACATATGATCTGGCAGTTCCCGGCGATTACATGGTCAAGATCATGGCAGGCGAAGGCATGCTGGACACGATCGCGGATGGCGAGCTGGCCAATGCCGCCAACATCGCCGACGAATGGAGCGATCCCAGCTTTGATCCGGGTCGTGCCAGCTCGATCCCGTATCAGTGGGGATCCACATCGTTCATGGTGAACCGTGACGCCTATGCGGGTGATATCAACACCACCGACATCATCTTTAATCCGCCCGCCGAGCTGGCAGGCAAGATCAACATCCTAGACAGCCAAGGCGAAGTGATGCTGCTGGCCTCGCTGCACCTGGGCATTCCACAATGCAGCCAGGACCGTGATCAACTCAAAGCACTGGATGCGCTGTTGCAAGGGTCCAAGGACAACTGGGTGTCGTTCAACTCGGACACAGCCAAAGACGTGCTGGTCTCAGGGGATGCGCAAGTGGGCATGATCTGGAATGGCTTTGGTGCCAAGGCCCGCGAAGAGGGTGCGAATGTGGAATATGCGTACCCCGAGCAAGGCCTGATTGTGTGGATGGACAACGTCGTTTTGCTGAAAGACGCCCCCAACCGCGCCAACGCGCTGAAGTTCATGGATTTCCTGCTGGAGCCTGAAAACATGGGCGTCGTGACCAATTTTGCGCGCTATGCGGCAGGTGTAAACGGCGTGGAAGACCATATCGATGAGGCGCTCAAGGTGATGCCCGAGCAAAACCCGCCCGCAGGCATCAAGACAGCCTTTGTCGAGGTCTGCGATCAGGAAACGCAGATGGTCTATGACCAGATCTGGACCAATCTGAAGAAGTAACTCAAGCCTGGCACGCCCGCCTGCCACACCCGCAAGGGCGCGGGCTGGCGTGCCACCCTACCCCGCTGCACCCACGCGACCCCATCACAATGGAGAAGCCCGCCATGACACTTGATATTCCCAGCCGCACTGATGATGTGTTGACCTCTGACACCCATCTGATCCAGTCGTTTGCCAATCTGAACGCGTTGAAACAGACCGGCGCGCGCACGGCGATCGTGTCAGCCAAGGGCGCACATGTGACCGACAGCGAAGGCAACACCATGATCGATGGTATTGGCGGGTTATGGTGCGTGAACGTGGGCCATGGCCGCGAAGAAATTGTCGACGCGGTGACCGAGCAGCTGAAAACGCTGGATTACTATTCGACCTTTTACAATTTCACCCACCCTGCTGCTGCCGCACTGGCCGAAAAGGTGGCGTCGCTTGCACCCGGCATGCTGAACCATGTCTATTTCAGCAACTCCGGCTCGGTTGCCAATGATACGGCTGTGCGCATCCTGCATCACTATAACATCCTGCGCGGCAAGCCGGAAAAGCGGCAAATCCTGTCGCGCATGGGGGCCTATCATGGCTCGACCCATCTGGCGATGGCGATGACCACGCCTGAGTATTCCAACGGCTGGCACACTGCCGCTGACGGGCTGGTTCATCACCTCAAAGCCCCGCACAAATACCGCGAGGCCCCCGAGCTGAGCGATGCCGAATTTCTGGCCGTGCTGGAACAAGACATGCTGGATGCGATCCACCGCATCGGGGCCGATAACATCTGCGCCTTTTTTGCCGAGCCCATTCAGGGGGCTGGCGGCGTGATCACCGCACCGCCCGGTTATCACAAACGCATGCGCGCCATCACGGCCGAGCATGACATCGCCTATGTCGCCGATGAGGTGGTCACGGCCTGGGGCCGGTTGGGGCACATGTTTTCATCCGAAGATGTATATGACTGCGTGCCCGATATCATCACCACCGCCAAGGGCCTGACGTCAGGCTATCAGCCGCTGGCCGCCACGATCATTTCCAGCGAAATTCACGAGGTCATATCACGCCCAGATGCGATGTTCCTGCATGGCATGACGTATTCCGGCCACCCGGCTGCGGCCGCCGCAGGGCTTGCCAACATCGGTATTCTTGAGAACGAGGATATTCCCGGCCGCGTGCGCACAACTGGCAAGGTGTTTGAAAACGCCCTGCTGGGGCTGGACGACATGAACATGGTGGGCGAAGTGCGCGGATCGCATTTCATGATGGGAATCGAGTTTGTCAAAAACAAAGACACCCGTGAAGAGTTTGACGCAGATGCGATGATCGGTTCACGTGTCGCCCAAGCCGCACAAGAGCGTGGCCTGATTGCACGCGCGCTTGGCAACATCCTGATCCTGTCGCCGACGCTGATTATGGACGCCCCCCTGATCCACGAGATCGAAGACATCCTGCGCGACAGCATCCAAGAGGTGTCAGACGCATTACACGTCTGATGCTGCAACTCCTGCGGTCTCCAACTCCCCGGTGGACCTGTCGGCGGTGTTCCTCTACCACTTGGGACAGGTAAGGTTTTAGGGGGATCAGCGATGGGACGGTTCATCCTGCGCAGGGTGGGCGTGATGCTGCTGACGGCGCTGTGCCTGACGCTGATCGTGTTCTATATGACCAACCTTGCCCCCAATCTGGAAAAGCTGGCCAAAACCCAAGGCAACTTCAAAATGTCCGACAGCGAGGTGGCGACCTATCTGGCGGATCACGGCTATGCCCAACCCACTTTGGTCAAATACGGCCAGTGGCTGGGGGTGTTGCCCGGCTATGTGATCACCGGCGGTGATGACGTAACCCGCGCCAAATGCGCCAAGGGGGGCGTGGCCACGCCTGATACACCGCGGTTTTGCGGCGTGTTCCAAGGGGAATGGGGCAGCTCGACCACCCTGAAAAAAGACGTGGACGCAGTGATTGCAGACAAGCTGTCCCTGACCGGCAAGCTGATGTTCTGGGTTTTGGTGCTGATGATCCCTTCGGCGTTGCTGTTGGGAATTTTTGCAGGCATGCGCGAAGGTTCTCGTACGGATCGCACCTTGTCGACGGTGGCCATCACCACCTCTGCCACGCCTGAATATGTCTCGGGCGTGTTGCTGATCGCGATCTTTGCCAGCAGTGCGGTGGGCCTGAAATGGTTCAAAGGCACAGCAACATCCGCCATGGACAGCGCCAACTTTGAGAATTTCTTTCTGCCGGTGCTGACCATATCGCTGTATGGGATGGGGTATATTGCCCGCATGACCCGCGCTTCGATGGCCGAGGTAATGACATCGCAATACATTCGCACCGCCCGCCTGAAGGGCGTCAGCTTTCCCAACATTGTGCTGAAACACGCGCTGCGCAATGCGCTGATTGCCCCCTTTAAGGTGATCATGTTGCAGTTTCCGTGGCTGTTGAACGGCGTGGTGATTGTGGAAACCCTGTTTAATTACAAAGGCTTTGGCGCGGCTATGGTCCTGGCCGCCAGCAACAATGATATTGATCTGTTGTTGGGCATATCCGTGATCGCGGTGATCGTGGTTCTGCTGACGCAGTTGATATCGGACATCGGCTATGTCTGGCTGAATCCCCGGATTTCAGTGACATGAGGAGGGCGCCATGATCGACCCCCTCAGCTGGGCCAGCATCGCCGCCCAGCTTGTGCTGCAGTTCTCGCCGGTGCTGATAGCGCTGGTGCTGACCTTTGCGCTATCGATCCGCTACAAACGCCGGTTGGGCCTGTATGGCAAACTGTTTGACAGCACCATCGGCATGATCGGGCTGGGCCTTGTGCTGTTTTGGGTCTTCACCGCGTTTTTCGCAGGCGTGTTTGACCTGATCGCCACCCACGGTGCGCTGGATCAATCCGCCTCGATGAAGAAAAAGCTGCCCGGCACACCCTATTCAAAACTGATCGGCACCCCGCCCGAAGGTGCAGGCCCCTACTATTTGCTGGGCGGTGACAATCTGGGCCGGGACGTATTCAGCCGAATGATCGCAGGGTCGGTCAAGGTGATCCTGATCGCGCCATTTGCCACGATCTTTGCCTTTATGGTCGGGGTCACACTGGGCCTGCCTGCGGGGTATTACGGCGGTAAACTGGATGTGGTCCTAAGCTTTGTGGCCAACCTGATCATGGCCTTTCCGGTGATCTTGTTGTTCTACCTGCTGGTCACGCCCGAAATCACCGACACGGGCCTGCCGGTCTATATGGCAGGGGTGTTGTTCGTCTTTCCACTGGTGTTTCTCAGTGTGCTTTGGCACTCGCGGTTTCACACGCAACCGGGGCGGCGCAACTTGTATCTGGCGCTTACGCTGATCATCGGCGGCTGGCTGTATCTGGGCATTGCCTGGGACGCTGATCCGCTGGGTCTGGTCCGGTTCCCACCCGAGCTGTTGGTGGTGTTTGTCGCCGTCGTGTTCGTCAACGCCCCCACCGTGTTTCGTATCGTGCGCGGGCTGGTGCTGGATATCAAAACCCGCGATTACGTGGCCGCCGCCCAAACCCGAGGCGAGGGCCCGTGGTACATCATGCTGTGGGAAATTCTGCCCAACGCGCGCGGGCCGCTGCTGGTCGATTTCTGCCTGCGTGTGGGCTATACGACAATTCTGCTGGGCACGCTGGGCTTTTTTGGTCTGGGGCTGGAATCTGAAAGCCCGGACTGGGGCAAGATGATCATCGACGGGCGCAAGTTGTTGTCGGCTAACATACTGCACATCGCAATCCCGCCAGCGCTGGCGTTGCTCAGCCTTGTGTTGGGGTTGAACTTTCTCGCGGATGGATTGCGCGAAGAAAGCCTGAGGGATTAAACCGATGGCACAGCCCCCCGCATATGACGGCCCCATCCTGGAGATTGAGCAGCTTTCGATCTCATTTGTCACCCGTGCGCGTGACATTCCGGCTGTCATGGATTTCTCAGTTCAGGTGCAACCCGGCGAGGCCGTGGGGCTGGTCGGTGAAAGCGGCTGTGGCAAATCCACAGTGGCCCTGGGGGTGATGCAGGACCTGGGTGCCAATGGCCGTATCGTGGGTGGCACTGTGCGCTTCAAGGGCCGCGATCTTGCGACGATGTCCCCGGCACAGCTGCGCGAAATTCGCGGATCTGAAATTGCGATGATCTACCAAGAGCCTATGGCCTCGCTGAACCCGGCGATGCGCGTGGGACAGCAGTTGACCGAAGTGCCGATGATCCACGAAGGCATCTCGCACTCGGCGGCTCTTGCCCGCGCGCGTGAGGTGATCGCCGATGTTAAACTGCCCGATCCCGACCGGATATTGCGGTCGTATCCGCACCAGTTGTCCGGCGGGCAACAACAGCGCATCGTGATCGCTATGGCACTGATGTCCAAGCCTGCGCTTTTGATCCTGGATGAACCGACCACCGCATTGGATGTCACGGTTGAGGCCGCCGTGATCAATCTGGTTAAGGACCTTGGCCGCAAATACGGCACTGCGATGCTGTTCATCTCGCATAATCTGGGGCTGATCCTTGAAACATGTGACCGCATTTGCGTGATGTATTCAGGCGAGGCTGTGGAAACCGGCGCTGTGAGGGATGTGTTTGACCAGATGCAACACCCCTACACGCAAGCGCTGTTTCGCTCGATCCCACTGCCCGGCGCGGATAAAACCAGCCGGCCCCTTATGGCGATCCCCGGCAATTTCCCGTTGCCACACGAACGCCCGCAAGGATGCAATTTCGGGCCGCGCTGTGGCCACTTCCAGCCGGGCGTCTGCGACTGGGATGCGCCACTGCCCATGACGCCGCTGACACAAACACCGCGTCACATGACGCGCTGTTTGCGCCACCGCGATATCGACTGGGCCGCCACACCGCCTGCACCGGTTGCCAGCGCACCCAGCGCACCCGGCCGCGTTGTGCTGAAGATGGACAAGGTAAAGAAATACTACGAGGTCGCGGCCAACACCCTGTTCGGCACGCGTGGCAACACCAAGCTGGTCAAGGCCAATGAAAGCCTGACCTTTGAGGCCCGTGAAGGCGAAACCCTTGCCATTGTCGGCGAAAGCGGTTGCGGCAAATCCACCTTCGCCAAGCTGCTTATGGGGTTGGAAACTGTCACCGATGGCACCATTCAACTGGATGACCAGCATATCGAACACACCCCGATCGCTGCGCGTGACAAAGGCTGCGTGGCGGATGTGCAGATGGTATTCCAAAATCCGTTTGATACCCTGAACCCGTCCATGACCGTCGGCCGCCAGATTCTGCGCGCCCTCGAAGTGTTTGGCCACGGTGACAGCGATGCCGCGCGCCACGCGGAAATGATGCGCCTGCTGGATCTGGTCAAACTGCCCCGCGCCTTTGCCAGCCGCATGCCACGCCAGCTGTCTGGGGGGCAAAAGCAACGTGTCGGCATTGCCCGCGCCTTTGCGGGCGGCGCGCGTATCGTGGTTGCGGATGAACCTGTCTCTGCGCTTGATGTATCGGTACAGGCGGCGGTGGCTGATCTGCTGATGGACATCCAGCGCGAGCACAAAACCACGCTTTTGTTCATCAGCCACGATCTGTCGATTGTGCGCTACCTGTCAGACCGCGTGATGGTGATGTACCTGGGCCATATCGTTGAACTGGGCACCACCGATCAGGTCTTTGCCCCGCCCTATCACCCCTACACCGAGGCGCTTTTGTCCGCTGTACCCATCGCCGACACGCAGGTTCAGAAAAAACACATCGTGCTTGAGGGGGATGTTCCCTCGGCGCTGAACCCGCCGCCCGGTTGCCCGTTTCAAACCCGCTGCCCCTGGAAATCTAAGGTCCAGGGCACATTGTGTGAAACAGATATGCCACCAATCCGCACGCTTGAGAACGGTCACCAGATCAAATGCCACCTCAGCCAGGATCACCTGTCGCGCATGACGCCCGTCTTCACCTCACGCAAAGACTGATGCCCATGCTTGTTCTTTGAAACCACTCGCAATCCTCCCGGCGCTCCGCCGCTGCCACCACCTCCATGAAAGCCCATCACGATGCAACAGCTTCCTGACTTCCGCCTTGAAACCCACTTTTCCAAATGGGAATTTAAGGCCCGTTATCACATGACAGCATCCGACGCCGAGAGCATGTCGCTGCGTGATCTGCTGTCGTATGCCACACCTGAGGATCGCGAAGCGTTTGAAGGGCTTTGGCTGGGCTATACTGAAACCTTTGGTGCACCTGATTTGCGGGCCACGATTGCTGCCACCTACGCCAATCAATCCGCCGACAACATCCTGTGTTTTGCCGGAGCCAGCGAAGGCATTTACGCCGCCAATTCGGTGCTTCTGGACAAAGACAGCCATGCCATTGTCGTCACCCCGAATTACCAATCCCACGAGACATTGCCCCAAGCAATATGCAGCGCCACTGGCGTGCCGTTGGACGCGGACGACGACTGGTCGCTTGATATTGACCGGATCAAGGCGGCCATTCAGCCCAACACCAAACTGATCACCATCAATTTTCCGCACAACCCCACTGGCGCGATTCTGCCGCTGGATCGCTACATGGCGTTGATTGACCTGTGCCGCCATCACGGCATCTGGCTGCTGCATGATGAGATATTCAATGGCCTTGGCCCCACGGGCACCGTGCATTTGCCGTTTGCCGCAGATGTTTACGAACGCGGAGTGTCTCTGGGGGTGACCTCTAAATCCTATGGTCTGCCGGGGCTGCGCATCGGCTGGATCGCCTGTCAGGACCACGACATGCTCAGCCGGATGGAGCGGCTGAAACATTACCTGTCGATTGCCAACTCGGGGCCGTCGGAACGGCTGGCCAATATTGCCCTGAAAAACCGTGACGCCTTGCTGGCGCGCACCTGTGCCATTGTCGATGAAAACCTGCCCAAGTGGGATGCATTCTTTGGCCGCCATAGTGATCTGTTTGACTGGCAGCGTCCCGACGGGGCCTGTATGGGGTTTCCCCGCTACAAAGGGCCCGAAGGCGTTGAAGCCTTCTGTAAAACCCTGGTCGAACAAAGCGGTGTCTTGTTCCTGCCTTCAACCATCTATTCCTCGGAATTGACCGACACCCCGCAGGATCGGTTCCGGCTGGGCTTTGGCCGTCTGGGTCTGGATGAAGGCCTTGCGGCCCTTGAGGCGCATTTGCAAAAGAATGACCAAACCTGATGTTTGAAATCGCCTTTTCCCCTGTCGTTAAGGGCGAATTCATTTGAAAGATGGACTTCTAAATCCTTTTGGTAGTAACTCAGTAGAATCATGAAGAACTGAATTTTACTTCAGGTTGGTTGAAATTGGCGATCAAGATCGAAATGCTCCGCTGCTTCCACATGGTGGCAGAATATGGCAGCCTCGCGGATGCCGCCGACGCGCTGGGGCGGACGCCCTCGGCCGTGTCGATGATGCTCAAACAGTTTGAGGATCATATTGGCGCGCCCTTGTTTGAAAGCACCCGCAAATCGCGCCTGACGCCCCTGGGCGACATGATCTATGCCGAGGCCAGCCGCGAGCTGGCGCATTTTGACCGCACTGTGTCCGCCATCGAAGGCCTCAGCCGCGCCGAGCAGGGCCATGTGCGACTGGCAGTGACCCCGTCGATTGCCCAAACGGTGATGCCGCCCATCCTGCAAACCTATCTCAAACAGCACCCCGGCGTCTCGATTGAGATGATCGACACCGACAGCCGCTCGGTCCACCGCGAACTGGTGTCGGAACGTGCCGATATCGGCATGGCCAGCCTTGGGCCGATCACCGGGTTCGAACGTGAGCTGGCCTTTACCGATGCCTTCGGTGTGGTCTGCCCTGTTGATCATCCGCTTTCACGGAATTGGAAGCGTCTGGGTTGGAAAGACCTCGAAGGGATCAACTTTATTGCCAACGGCCTGTGCGCCAGCATTCGCGACGAAGGCTTTGTTCCGATCATGGAGGCCTCTCGGCTGATGGTGCGCAACACCGCGTCGATCCTGTCGCTGGTGCGCGCGGGCGTTGGTGTGACACTGCTGCCTGAGCTGGCCATCTTGCCCGAATACGACGATCTGGAGTTTCTGCCTCTGACCAACACCACGGCCCGGCGCGAGGTGTGGATCGTGACCCCGCCCGACACAATGCTGACCCCCGCCGCACGCGCATTGGTCCAAGCCATTCGTCAGGCGAATTTCTCAGCCGTACGGGGCAAAGTTAAGACAATCTGAAAGCAACTGAAATTTTTTTCGTTTGCCTTAACTTCATTTCTATGGATTCATAGCTCCAACCAGATCGGGCAGCGCAGCGCTCGGGCCTTTGCTCAAAGGAATGCACAACATGTCACAATCGTACGAAAACTATATCGCAGGCGAATGGGTCTCGGGATCCTCTGAAATAGAAAACCGCAATCCCTCTGATACGTCCGAGCTTATCGGGCTTTACGCTCAGGCCAGTGCCGATCAACTGGATGATGCTTTGGCCGCGGCACAAACCGCCCAGGCCGAATGGGCCGCTTATGGCCTTGAGCGCAAGCAGGCCGTGTTGATGGCCATCGGCACCGAAATGATGGACCGCGCCGAGGAACTGGGCACATTGCTGTCACGCGAAGAAGGCAAGCCTTTGGCCGAAGGCAAGGGCGAGGTGTACCGCGCCGGACAGTTCTTTACCTACTACGCTCACGAAGTGCTGCGCCAACTGGGTGAAAACGCCGATTCTGTGCGCCCCAACATCGAAGTCGACGTGCGCCGCGAGCCCGTGGGCACCGTGGCGATCATCAGCCCTTGGAATTTCCCCACAGCCACAGCGTCATGGAAAATTGCGCCCGCACTGGCCTATGGCAACGCCGTGCTGTGGAAGCCTGCGAATGTCACGCCCGCCTCCGCCGTGGCCCTGACCGAAATCATCAGCCGTCAGGACATTCCCAAAGGCCTCTTTAGTCTGGTCATGGGTGCTGGCCGCGATGTGGGTCAACGCCTAGTTGAAAGCCCGCAGGTCGATGCGATTTCATTCACCGGCTCGGTTCCCGTGGGCAAAGGAATCGCCTCTGCCGCCATTCAAAACCTGACCCGCGTGCAAATGGAAATGGGGTCCAAGAACGCTTTCGCCATCATGGATGACGCCGATCTTGATCTGGCTGTGGCCCTGTCACTGGGCGGCGCTTTTGGCGGATCGGGTCAGAAATGCACGGCGTCATCGCGGTTGGTGGTTCACGCAGGCATCCACGACGCCTTTGTCGAAAAACTGGTCGCCGGGGCCAAAGCAATGAAAGTCGGCCATGCCCTGTCTGAGGGCGTGCAAATGGGCCCGGTGGTGAGCGAACAGCAACTGACTGAAAACCTGGCCTATGCCGCACTTGGTGCCAAAGAAGGCGCCGAACTGGCCTGTGGCGGCACCCGCCTCGATATGCCCACCGAAGGTTATTACATGTCGCCCGGCGTGTTCCTGAACACCACCAACAACATGCAAATCAACCGCGAGGAAATGTTTGCGCCGCTGACATCTGTCATCAAAGTGGACAGCTATGACGAGGCGCTGCATGTGGTCAACGACACCAACTTTGGCCTGACCTCAGGTATTGTCACCACTTCGTTGGCCCGCGCCACGCACTTCCGCCGCAACGCGCGCACCGGCGTGGTTACCGTCAACCTGCCCACCGCAGGCACCGATTATCACGTCCAGTTCGGTGGCCGCGGTGACAGCTCGTACGGGCCCCGCGAACAAGGCATCCATGCCCGTGAATTCTACACCACGGTCAAAACCGCCTACATTTCGTCGGGGGATCCTGCGTGACCTACCGCATCGATTGCCTGCAATACGCCAACTGGTCGGAAAAAATCTTCCGTGAAATGCGCGCGGGCGGCGTCGATGCTGTGCACGTCACCATCAGCTATCACGAAAACTTTCGTGAAACCGTGCTGAACATGGAACAATGGAACCGCTGGTTCGAACAATATCCCGACCTGATTATGAAGGGGCGGTGGGCGGGCGATGTGCGCTTGGCGCACGAGTCCGGTCGCACCGCCATCTTCTTTGGCTTTCAGAACCCCGCACCCATCGAGGATGATATCGGCCTGGTCGAAATCCTGCACGATCTGGGCGCGCGGTTTATGCAGCTGACCTATAACAACCAATCCCTGCTGGCCACAGGCTGCTACGAGGCCGAAGACCCTGGCATCACCCGCATGGGCAAACAGGTGATCAAAGAAATGAACCGCGTTGGGCTGGTTGTGGACATGTCCCACTCGGCTGATCGCTCGACCATCGAGGCGGCTGACATCAGCGAACGCCCCATCGCCATCACCCACGCCAATCTGCACAGCTGGCAGCCTGCGCTGCGCAACAAACGCGATGACGTGGTGCGTGCCGTGACATCCAATGGCGGCATGATGGGCTTTTCGATGTATCCCCATCATCTCAAGGATAAGGGCGATTGCACTCTGGACAGCTTTTGCCAGATGATCGCCACCTCGGCCGAAACCTTTGGCGTACAGCATTTCGGCATCGGCTCAGACCTGTGCCAGGATCAGCCCGACAGCGTCGTCGAATGGATGCGCGTGGGCCGCTGGTCCAAGGAAATCGACTATGGAGAGGGCTCGGCCGCTGCACCTGGGTTCCCACCGCAACCCGATTGGTTCAAAGACAATCGTGATTTTGGTAACATTGAGAATGGCCTGCGCAAGGTTGGCTTTGATGACGCCGAAGTGGCAGGCCTTATGGGCGACAACTGGCTGCGCTTTTTTGAAGAAAACTTCACGCCAGCCGGGGCAAACTGATCGCATCGCACTAACATCAGCATCAAGGAGGACACCAAATGAGCCATTTAGAGAACGACATGCCCATTGCCCCCCGTGACCCTGCTGTTGTCATGCGCCTTGCCCGGATGGGATCGTTTCACCAGTCGCGACTGAGCTTTATGCGGGTGCTTTTGCGCCGGATGACCTCTGAGAACTGGCGTTTTGAGCAACGTCAATTTGATATTGATGCCTGCGGCGTTGGCCGGGCTGTGTATTGCGCGCACGGCCCCGATCGCAGCTACTCGCTTGTGGCTTTCGCCAATGATCTGCCCCCTGAAAAACGCTCGGACCGGGTGATTGCCACGGAATGGGACGCGACATTCACGTTGTTTGACGGCATCCCGACGCAGGCCGATATCGACCGGCTGGCGGGCAATGTTCCCAAACAAGAGGCCGGTCGCATCAGCGAAAAAGAGCTGTCACTCAGTCGGGCCAACCGATCTGTGCGCCTGTGGGACTATGTGGTTGAGGCCCTCAGCCAAGGCCGCCAACCCGATGCAACCAAGGTCGATGATGTGGGCTATCTGATGCGCACCACGGCCGTCTATGGCTCGGGGAAATTTGGCGCTGCCGACCGCGAGATGATCGCCACACGTCCCGAATTTCAGGCCCCGTTTCAGGTGGAAATGCTGTCCGTCTTTCTGACCCGCGGCTTTGTCATGGATCTGGTTGAACACATGGCCCGTCTGCGTGCGCCCGACACCGCTGTACCGCTGACCCCTGCTCTGCGTCGTCGCTTTGGCATTGGCAACTCAACCGGGCTGGGTATGGCGCCGTTTCTGATCACCCATCCGGTGCTAATCAACAACTGGATTGCTGCCAAAGAATGGGCGCTGGCCCGTGTGCGGTCTTTGCCCACCGCCACTGAAAATGACGTGCAGACCTTTCGTCAGTTTTGTACTCGCGCCGTTATTCATGCTGACATGTGGACATCCCAGCACCCTGTTCAGATCGAAAAACTGACCGCATTGCGCGCTGATATGGCTGCTTTGCAAGCGCATCTGGACGAGGCCGATTTAACCACCGACATGCCCTGGAACCGGCTTTGGCTTTGGGCCAAGGATACGCTTAGCCTGGAAGGTCAGGAACAGCTGGTGTCGCTGATGCTTGAGCCATATGGCGCGCTGGTCGATGGGTTGTCGGACTGTATGTATGCCGATGAACAAGAAAGCTGGCGCATCGATGGCGCGATGCAAACCACTGATCTAAAAGCCCATATCGAAGAGATTTACGATTGGGCACTGGACATTGACTGGGACACCAAAGACGCCAACGCACGGGTTTGGTATGTCTCTGAGGAAAAGCTGGAGCCGCGCATCGGCGAACGTTTTGAGGAACCGATTGAGTCTTATGAGCAGCCGCTTTGCCCTGCCCGTGATGTGGTGCGGATGTATCATGACATGAAACGCTCAAATGACGCGCTGGTGGCTGAATTCCTACTCAGCCATCCCCAGCATCGCCATGCTGCGCGGCGGGCCCAGATCGCGGCACGCTATCCATACGCCGAAATTCGGGACAACACGATTGATGCAGCCATGCTGCCCATCGACCTGCTGCGCGCCAAGCTCAGCTTTTTCGGGGCGTGCCAGTTTGATCCGCGCTCGGATCGTTGGGTGCGTATCAACATGTTCCTGCATGCGCCGTTCCCCCACGAACTGACCCCGGAAAACGCCGAAGGCTGGACCTATCCCCCCCTTCCTCGGGCGGCAGAATGAGCTGGTCTCTGAGCGAGATTGAAGGCCTGGCGCGTAAGGCTGCCAAGGGCGCTGGCTATGCGTGGGGTATGGCCGAAGAGGCCGGCAAATCAGTGCGTTTTTTATGTGCTGCCGGACTGCCCGGCGCCGAGGCATTGGCGGGCCTTTTGCAGCTGAACGACACCCGCGATTATGCAGCGTATTGCCCCGATTGCACGCAGGACATCTGGAGCGCGCGCACAGGCCCACTTTGCCCTGTGGTCACCGGTGCTGCCTTGTGCGACCGAGCCACAGAGTTGGGCAAAGGCACCACAATCACCCTGAAATCCACGTCCTTTCCTTTGTTGCTGTTGCCCGCCATCGCCTCTGCGTCAGATCTGGCCGATGCCCCGCTGAGCCTTCAATGGAACGGTCTGCGCATGACCCGCGCGGATCGCGAAACATGGATTGAGACAACGGCCCAGGCGCAAAACCCCGCCGAGAAATCAGACATCACCATCACGCGCAGCACCTCCAACTCCGGCACCCGTGTGCGCCGCGGCTATCGCGGGGAAATTGCGCCGGATGTGACTGAAATTCTTAATGTATTTGCCCATCGCACCTATGCGCCTGACACCCCCGAAAGCCGCCTGTCTGGCGCCGGGGCCGGCCTGACCGATAACGATTAAACCCGCCCGCGCCCGATGGAGCGCAGCAACAAAGCCACTGGCAACAGCCCGAACGCCACCAACGTCAGCGATGGCACCGCTGCCTCAAACAGGCGCTCATCTGACGCCAGCCGGTGCGCCTGCACTGCGAGGGTCTGAAAGTTGAACGGATGCAGGATCAGCGTGGCGGGCAGCTCTTTCATCACATCGACAAACACAATCAGCAGCGCCGTCAGAACCGACGTGCGCGCCACCGGCAGATGCACCGACCACAGCACCTTTGGGCCGGGCTTGCCCAGCGACCGTGCGATCGCGTCGTAATGCAAGGGCACAGTGGCCATGCCGCTGTCATAGGCGTTCAGCCCCGCCGCCATGAACCGCACCAGATACGCCATCACCATCAGCCAGATTGATCCGGTGATCAAAAGCCCCGTGCTGATGCCAAACCGCGCTTCCATGAAGGCGTCAACCGCGTTATCAAAGGCGGCCATCGGCATCATCAGCCCCACGGCAATCACCCCGCCCGGCACGGCATAGCCAAGACCTGCACCGATCACCATCCAGCGCGCCTTGGGTCCCGGTCGGGTGCGCGCCCGGTAGCCGATCACGATCGCGCCCAGCACCGTTAGCCCGGCGGCGACACTGGCCAGAATCACCGAATTGCGCATCAGATCCACATAGCGCGGCTCAAGCAGCGATTGGCCAGATCCATGCGCCATCACGCCCAGCATGATGACCGGAATGATAAATCCTAACAGCACTGGCAAAAGACATATGAAAGCCGCACCCCATCCGGCAAACCCCGTCAGATGCGGGCGCTCAACCTGTTCAAACCGCACGCCTTTTCCTGCGGTGCGGACCTTGCCACGTTGCGCGCGCTCTAATCCGGCCAGCAGCAGCGCAAAGCTAAGCAAACACAGCGACAATTGCGCAGCCGCCGCCCGGTCCCCCAGGGAAAACCAGCTTTGATAAATGCCTGTCGCAAAGGTCTGCACATTGAAAAACGCCACGGTGCCATAGTCTGAAATCGTCTCCATCACCGCCAGCAAGGCCCCGCCCGCAATCGCCGGACGCGCCATTGGCAGGGCCACGCGCCAAAACGCACTGACCGGCGAGCGGCCCAATGTGCGCGCCACCAAAAACGCATTCGCGCTTTGCTGTTTGAACGACGCCCGCGCCAGCAGATACACATAAGGGTACAGCACAATAGTCAGCATTGCCGCCGCCCCGCCCAGACTGCGGATTTCCGGGAACCAATAATCGCGCGGCCCCCAGCCCATCACCTCGCGCAGAAGCGTCTGCACGGGGCCGGGATGGTCCAGCATATAGGTATAGGCATAAGCCAGCACATAGGCCGGAAAGGCCAGCGGCAAAGCCAGCGCAATCTCAAGCCAGCGTTGTCCGGGAAAGCGGTACACTGTCACCAGCCACGCCGTGCCCGACCCGATTATCGCCGAGCAGATACCGACGATCAGTACCAGCATCAGCGTCGTCAGCGTGTAGCGCGGCAGAACCGACGACAAAACCGTGCTCCAGGTGTCCAGATCCCCGGCAAAGGCGGCAGCTGCGGCCGCCACGATGGGCAGCACGCACAGCGCCACGGCCAACCAGGCCGAGAATGAAAGCAGGCGTTCTGTCATGAAATCAGCGCGATGTCTTTGTCCGAGTTTTTTAATCAGTAATAGCAGCATCCGGGCGGGTCAATGCGCCCATGGCCCTCTGGACGCACAGAAAATGGCTCTGAGCCTAAGGATAAACCTGTGGATAACTCGCAATTTAGAAAAGTTAACATATGGTTAAAGCGCGATACGAAAGTATCAATGAAACCAACCTGCGTCGTTTTGCGCGGAAATACAGAAGCTGACAAGTGGTGCTGCAACTGCAAAAAGATGGGGGACAACCTACCAACAGGTTCGATTTGTGCAAATCTGGTCGAACTTCTGTTGATAAGCATCTCATTCAGGTGGGTACTCTATCCATCCGAATTTGCGGTTTACCCTTGCTTAACGCGCCCGATGCTGCTGCGCGGCACCGTTGTGGCCTTGATAATGGCGTAGCAATCCAGCCCCGGGCGCAGCTTCAACTCCTCGGCGGCACGGGCCGTGATGCGCGCCAACAGGGTTTGGTCGCCCAGACGCAGCGACACCGCCATTCCGGGGCCTTCACCCTTGTGCAAATCCTGCACTGTCACGGCCAGAATGTTACGCGACGACAGGCCTTTGGGGTGTTCAAGTGATATCAGAACATCCTGCGCC
Source organism: Roseovarius sp. (assembly GCA_045106595.1). Lineage (GTDB taxonomy): Bacteria > Pseudomonadota > Alphaproteobacteria > Rhodobacterales > Rhodobacteraceae > Roseovarius. Next base: position 142,298 of record JBGCEW010000016.1, read on the forward strand.
AAAACCCTGATAACAAGTGTTTCATTGGGTTTGGCCTGCACCCCAGGCAACACAATTGTTTGCCCTGAAACAGACAGGGCCGTCAGCCCGTCCGGGTCATGGTCAAGCACCTCAGCGCGCAAGATCGATCCGGCCTCACGCACGCCCAGAAACGGCAGATTGGCCGGATCAGACAGCAGCGCATGCGTTGGTCCAGACGCCGAAATCTGGCCATCGCGCAGCAAGATCAGCTGCCCGGCCAGACGCGCCACCTCGTCTACCGCATGTGTGACGTATAAGATGGGCAGGCCGGTTTCATCGCGGAACGCCTCGAGATAGGGCAAAACCTCGTCCTTGCGCGGGCCATCAAGGGCCGCCAAAGGCTCATCCATCAACAACATATCCGGCGCAGACAACAGCGCACGTGCAAGGGCAACACGTTGACGTTCACCACCCGACAGATCGCGCGGCAAACGCGCCAGTAACGGCCCCAGGTTCAACAGGTCAATCACGTCTGCTTCGGGCCGTTCAGCACGCCGGGCAAAGCGTGTGCCAAAGCGGATGTTGCCTGCCACACTCAGATGCGGAAACAGCCGATCATCCTGAAACACATAGCCAACGCGGCGTTTGTGGACCGGTACGTTTCGGCGATTTTCCGTGTCAAGAAGACAGGCGTCACGCAACATGATCCGACCCTTATTTGGATGAATAAGGCCCGCAATCATATTGATAATGCTGCTTTTCCCCGACCCTGACGGGCCAAAAATAGCCGTGATGCCAGACGTCGCCTCAAAGGTTGCGTCTAGGTGGAACGCTCCGAAGTTGTGATGCAGGTCGACGCTCAGGGTCATGCGCGGCCAATCCTTGCTGCCACCCGGCGCGACAGCCATTCGGACACCAGCACTGCTGCAATCGCCACAATGACCGATATCACGACCAGCCGCGTGGCCGCGTCCTCGGCGCCCGGCACCTGAAGGAAGGCGTAGATGGCGGAAGGCAGCGTCTGTGTCTCGCCGGGGATGTTGGCGACAAAGGTGATCGTGGCGCCAAATTCGCCCATTGCTTTGGCAAACCCCAGCACAGCGCCGGCCAGAATGCCCGGTGAAATCAGCGGTAGTGTCACCAGGCAAAACCGCCACAGCGGAGGGGCGCCCAAGGTGGCAGCTGCCTCTTCCAACCGCGGATCAACCGCTTCAATTGCAAGCCGTATCGCCCTGACCATCAAGGGAAATCCCATGATAGCCGCCGCCAAGGCCGCACCCGTCCAGCGAAAGGCCAACACCAATCCAAACGTCTGTTCCAGCCACTGGCCCACAGCACCGTTGCGGCCAAAGCTGAGCAGCAACAAATAGCCAGTCACCACCGGTGGCAGCACCAGCGGCAAATGCACCAGCGCGCTGAGAAAGCCCTTGCCAACAAAGTCGCGCCGCGCCAGAAGCCACGCCACCGCGATGGCCAAAGGCAAGCTGAGCAGCACCGCCCAGAACGAAACTTTGAGGGACAGGCTCAACGCCATCCATTCTTCGGGGCGCAAGGTCATGACGGGGTCTCGACCGGGCTGAACCCAAATTCAGCAAGCAGGGATTGGCCTGCCGGGGACAGCAGGAACGTTACAAATTCAACGGCTTGTGGCGTGTTCTTCGTGTCAAGCACCGCCAGAGGATATCGGATCGCATCATGCGCGTCAGACGGTATCGCATAAAGCACCCGGACATCCTGCTGGGCCAAGGCGTCACTGGCATAGACCAACCCCAAAGGCGCCTCGGAACGCGCGACCAGCGCCAACGCCGCACGCACATTATCGGTCTCGGCCAAATGGCTGCGCACCGACGACCATGCGTCAATATGCATAAGCCACTGACGCCCGTAGATGCCCGCTGGCACGCTTTGCGTAAGACCTGTGGCCAGGCGCCCTGAGGCCAATCGCGCCATCAGGGTATTGCCCGTCACCGGGGGTGTGAGATCAGGGGCATCCGCAGGGCCAATCAACACCAGCGCGTTGCCTGCCAGCACATGTTCCGCAAACGGCGTAATCCCCCCAGAGGACGTCAGCCACGCCATCCAGTCTGGATGGGCCAGGATCACCACATCAGCGGGCGCACCCTGCGCAACCTGCCGCGCAATCAGGCCGCTGCCGCCATAAGACACAGCCACATCCAGACCGGATTGCTGTGCGGCCGCGTCCAGGGCCCCCTTCAGGGACGCCGCTGCAAATACGGTCAAACGATCCTCGGAATGCGCTGGAAAGCACATCAGGAACAGGGCACAAGCCCCTGCAATGGTTTGACAAAGATGCCGCATCGCAAAACTATTGTGCACGCAGGCCAGACGCGCAAGGCAATTCGACCCGGACGCAGGCGCCCATGACAGACCTTGATTTGCATCGCGCATGGCAATTCTTTCCTCACCAGACTGGTAAATTTCAGGTATTTACGCCATATTCACACAACAAGCCCAAGAGTTGAGCAGTTAAGGGCAGCATAGATGTCGGTACTAACGCCAGAGCAAGAACCTATTTTCTTGCAAGAGAATACGAAACGTGACGTGCGCACGCAATTTGCCGCGCTTTGTTACAGGATCGTTAAGGGCAAACCTGAAATTCTGTTGGTCACCAGCCGCCGTACCAAGCGCTGGATCATTCCCAAGGGTTGGCCGATGGATGGCAAGACCCCCGGCGAAAGCGCGTTGACCGAAGCCTGGGAAGAGGCGGGCGTTATCGGCAAGCTGCGCCCACGCAGTGTTGGGCTGTTCTCGTATCAAAAGATGATAGATGGTGACACCGATTTGCCCTGCGTGGCGATGGTCTATGCGGTCAAGGTGAAATCCCTGGCGGAAAAATTCCCCGAGCGCGGGCAACGCAAGCGTAAATGGTTCAGCCTGAAAAAGGCCGCCGAGCGGGTGAATGAACCTGAACTGGCGCATATCATCGCTCAGTTTGACCCGCAGCTGATAAAGCGCTGAATGCGTCGGGCACTGGTTGATTTCCCCCGCCAGACGACTACCTAAGATGCACGCAAGTCGTGGAAAGATACGATGATCAAGTTCACTTTGAAATGCAGCGAAGATCACCAATTTGAAAGTTGGTTTCAATCGTCGGAAGCGTTCGACAAATTGCAGGCCTCGGGGATGATCAGCTGTGCGGTCTGTGGCGCAGAGACGGTCGAGAAATCCATGATGGCACCGCGCGTGCGCGACAGCAAATCTGCCACCACCCCGCCCGCCCTGACCGACGCCACCGATCCGCGCGAACAGGCCCTGGCCGAGCTGCGCAGACAGGTTGAGGACAACTCGGAATATGTCGGGATGAATTTTGCCCGCGAAGCACGCGACATGCACGACGGGCTATCCCCCGACCGCGCAATTTACGGCGAAGCCAAGCCCGAAGAGGCGAAAAAGCTGATCGAAGAGGGCGTGCCTGTCGCGCCTTTGCCGTTTGTGCCGGGTCGCAAGACCAACTAACCCCCCCACACGCAATATGGAGACCGGCCCATGCATGTTGTCATTACAGGCGCCAATCGCGGGATTGGCCTGGCGTTGGCCGACCACTACCGCGCGCAGGGTGATACCGTGACGGCCACATCCCGCGATGGCCAAACAGGTGCGCGGCTGGATGTGACGGATCCGGCGCAACACATCGCCCTTGGTCAATCTCTGGCCGGACAAGCGGTGGACCTGCTGATTTGCAATGCCGGTGTGTATCTGGACAAAGGACAGGACATGGACGGCTATGCGCCGCAGATCTGGGCCGATAGTTTTGCTGCAAATGTCACCGGTGTGTTTTTGACAGTGCAGGCGCTTTTGCCTCAGATCAAAGCATCAGGTGCCGGTAGGATTGCAATCATCTCCAGCCAGATGGCCAGCCACGAACGTGCGCCGGGGGGCAGCTATGTTTACCGCGCCTCGAAGGCCGCAGCACTGAATCTGGGGCGCAATCTGGCTGCTGATTTGCGCGCGCAGGGCATTGCCGTGGGGATTTATCATCCCGGCTGGGTGCGCACGGATATGGGCGGCGATACGGCCGCCATCAGCACTGCACAATCGCGCGATGGGTTGGTCGACCGGTTTGAGGCGTTATCCATGGCCACGACGGGCTGTTTTGAAACCTACGATGGCCAGCCCCACCCCTATTGACGGCACTGAAGACATCGCCGCTCATCCGCCCTCACAGGCGGTCTCGCCCATGGTCTGCATGCTTCGCCCTTGCTTATGAGGGCCACGCACAGTAAACCGCGCCCGACTTGCACTTTCAGGACGTACCCCATGCCCGTTCTCGTAATGAAATTTGGTGGCACCTCGGTGGCCAATATTGACCGCATTCGCCGTGCGGCCAAACGCGTGGGCGTTGAGGTGGCCAAGGGCTATGATGTGATCGTCATTGTGTCGGCCATGTCCGGCAAAACCAACGAGCTGGTCGGCTGGGTCAATGAAACCTCGCCGATGTATGATGCGCGTGAATATGACGCCATTGTCAGCTCGGGCGAGAATGTGACCGCCGGGTTGATGGCACTGACATTACAGGAAATGGACGTCCCTGCACGCAGCTGGCAAGGCTGGCAGGTGCCGCTGAAAACCAACTCGGCCCATTCCGCCGCCCGGATTGAAGAAATCCCAACTGACAATCTGAACGCCAAGTTCAGTGAAGGCATGCGCGTGGCTGTGGTGGCGGGCTTCCAGGGGATCAGCCCCGAAGGCCGCATCACCACGTTGGGCCGGGGTGGATCAGACACCACCGCCGTGGCCTTTGCCGCCGCCTTCGATGCCGAACGCTGTGACATTTATACGGACGTGGACGGGGTCTATACCACCGATCCGCGCATCAGCCCCAAAGCCCGCAAGCTGGACAAGATCGCGTTTGAGGAAATGCTGGAGCTGGCATCGCTTGGCGCCAAAGTGTTGCAGACCCGCTCGGTCGAGCTTGCAATGCGGTATAATGTGAAGCTGCGCGTGCTCAGCAGTTTTGAGGAACAATCGGACGACGCAGGAACATTGGTCTGCGCCGAGGAGGAAATCGTGGAATCAAATGTTGTAAACGGCATCGCCTATTCCCGCGATGAAGCCAAGATGACGCTGGTGTCGGTCGCGGACCGCCCCGGTATTGCGGCTGCCATATTCGGGCCCTTGTCCGACGCAGGTGTGAACGTGGATATGATCATCCAGAACATCGCCGAAGAAGGCCGCACCGATATGACCTTTTCGTGCCCCACCGATCAGGTGGCGCGTGCGGAAAAGGCATTGGAAGCCGCCAAGCAAGACGGCGAAATCAACTATCACGATCTGATCGCCGATACGGATGTGGCCAAAATTTCGGCCGTGGGCATCGGCATGCGCAGCCAGTCCGGTGTGGCCGCCACGATGTTCAAAACGCTGTCAGACGAAGGCGTGAACATCAAGGTTATCGCCACCTCGGAAATCAAGATCTCGGTGCTGATTGACCGCAAATACATGGAGCTGGCCGTGCAGGCGCTGCATGATGCGTTTGGGCTGGAAAAGGCGGCCTGAGGCCACAGCGCCTATTTGATAAGCAGGTCGTGGTCTGCTGTGCGCCTGGAATGAAATTCCCGTTTCGCTTGTAAGCGGTCTATGCTCTAACCCAATACGGGTCAGGCGACACTCCTGATCAGCAGAGGGATACACTGACCATGGTCAGCACGCATGAAACAGACAGCCGCAAACTGCTGGGCCGCCTGCGCGAGGTGATGGCCGAGGATTCAGGTGGTCAGAAACGACTGGACCAGATCACCCGGCTGATCGCCGAAGAAATGCATTCGGATGTGTGTTCGATCTACCTGTTTCGCGATGAAGATACGCTGGAGCTGTGCGCGACCGAAGGTCTGAACCCCGAAGCCGTGCACGAAACCCGGATGCGTCTGGGCGAAGGGCTGGTGGGCCGCGTCGCGCGCACCGGTAATGTTATGAATACCGATGATGCGCCCAACACACGCGGGTTTCGCTATATGCCCGAGACCGGCGAAGAGGCCTATACCTCGTTTCTGGGCGTGCCCTTGCAACGGTTGGGCGAAATGCTGGGCGTGCTGGTTGTGCAATCCAAAGAGGCACGGCGGTATTCCGAGGACGAGGTTTATGCCACCGAAGTGGTCGCCATGGTGCTGGCCGAGATGACCGAACTGGGCGCATTTGTGGGCGAGGGCGCCGCCCTGTCTGCGCGCCACCAGCAGCCGGTGTTGTTCCACGGCGGCACAGGTCAGGAAGGCGCAAGCCAGGGCCATGTCTGGCTGCACGAGCCGCGCGTGGTGGTCACCAACCCTTTTGCCGATGATCCTGACCGTGAACTGGAACGCCTGAACGAAGCGGTCGAGGAATTGCGCGTGGGCGTCGACAAGATGCTAAGCCGGGCAAGGGGTGGTGACAAAGACCACCTGCAAGTGCTTGAGGCTTATCGCATGTTTGCCAACTCCAAAGGCTGGATGCGGCGCATGGAGGAAGACATCGGGCGAGGCCTCAGCGCCGAGGCCGCCGTTGAGAAAGAACAAACCGCCGCACGGGCGCGCATGGGGCAGGTGTCAGATGCGTATCTGCGCGACCGGCTGCATGACCTGGATGATCTGTCGAACCGCATGCTGCGTATTCTGACCGGCCAGGGCACGGAAACCGGCGCGGAAATGCCGCCCGATCCGATCCTGATTGCCCGCAACATAGGCCCGGCGGAATTGCTGGATTATGGCCGTAATCTGAAAGGCATCGTGCTTGAGGAAGGATCGGTCGGATCGCATGCTGCGATTGTGGCGCGGGCGCTGGCCATTCCGCTGGTGATCCACGCCAATCGCATCACAACCGAGGCGCTGAACGGCGATTTCATCTTGGTTGACGGGGATCAGGGCGTGGTGCATTTGCGCCCCGACGACACTGTGATTGGGGCCTTCCGCGATAAGATGGCGATGCAGGCACAGGCGCAGGAACGCTATGCTTCGATCCGAGACAAACCCGCCACCACACTGGATGGCGCAAATGTTCAGCTGCACATGAACGCAGGGTTGATGGCCGATTTGCCCAGCCTTGACGGCTCTGGTGCCGAAGGGGTGGGGCTTTTTCGCACCGAGCTGCAATTTCTGGTGCGCAGCCAGATGCCGAAACGTGCGGAACTGAGCGAGCTTTATGCCCGTGTGATGGATGCAGCCCACAACAAACGCGTGGTGTTTCGCACGCTTGATATCGGTTCGGACAAGGTGCTGCCCTATATGAAACCCAATGACGAGCCCAACCCCGCAATGGGCTGGCGCGCGATCCGGGTGGGGTTGGACAAACCCGGCGTGATGCGGATGCAGCTTCAGGCGTTGCTGCGGGCCGCCAAGGGACGGCCGTTGTCGGTGATGTTCCCCTTTGTGGCACAGATGGAAGAATACAACGCCGCGCGGACCGAAATGGACAAGGCCATCGCCCGTGAACGCAAACTGGGTCATCCTTTGCCATCAGAGATTGAGCTGGGCGCGATGCTGGAAACCCCATCGCTTGCCTATGCACCAGACAAGTTTTTTGAAGACGTCGGGTTTTTGTCCATTGGGGGCAATGATTTGAAACAGTTTTTCTTTGCCGCAGACCGCGAAAATGAACGGGTCCGACGGCGCTATGACACGCTGAATGTCAGCTTTCTGAGCTTTCTTGAACGCATAGTCGGGCGCTGCCATGCCACAAACACGCCCCTGTCTTTTTGTGGCGAAGACGCAGGCCGCCCGGTAGAAGCCGCCTGTTTTGCCGCCATCGGATTGCGCAGCCTGTCGATGCGCCCGGCCTCGGTTGGTCCGGTGAAATCCATTCTGCGCCGCACCGATCTGAGCGAGTTGCGCGCCATCATTCACGATGCGCGTGATCGCGGCGATCAAACCGTGCGCCCGGCCGTTTTGGAATATCTGCGCGGCAAGTTATGACACCACGTGTCGGGTCACGCACCCGCACGCATGACGGTTAACTTCTATCCCCGAACGCAGAGGATGACGCGGACCTCCGCGCGCACGTCGTCACACCGTTGCACAGGGACGCACGACACCAGATGACATGTCAAATTTGACACGTCTTATTTGACATGTCTTCGGTGACGGGTCTGCGTGCCAAAACGCAACTCATCACCCACGCCACGGCACATCGTCCCTTTTCAGGCGCGTTTGACCGGAACCACCACGCGGCGTCGGAACTCTGTCACCAGCTCGGAATGGTCAACGTCTGCTTCAACCGCCAAGCGCCGCAGACCAAAATGCACATGCGCCATTTGTTGGTAATAGCTGGTATAGGCATAATTCGTCGCAGCCCCAGCGGCCGCCCCCAGCACAGGCACCGTTTGCGCCGCCAGTTTTTGGCCCATCACCGTGGCCAGACGTGGCGCAACCTTTGAGATCAGGCTTTGCATCGCAGCCCCCGTCACCGTGACACGCGTGCCCAAAAACGCCAGATCAGACCCATCATCCTGATCCAACGGGCCGGCCGCCGCAAAGACCTGGATACAATCGAACTGCACCGAGGTCTCAGACGGATCAAACCCATGTTCGGCCGCTACATCCTGAATGGCGCGCAGCAATATGGTGGTGGTCACCGGCAACTCGGCCATGGCGGTGGGCAATCCGCCAAACCCGCCAGCCGCCCCCATTGCGGTGGTCACCGCACGGCTCAGCCAACCGGGTTGTTCACCCACCACACCGCGCGATCTGTCAGCGGCACCCATCGCCAGACGCAGCGCCTGATCGGTCCCGTCACCCAGTCGCGCACGCATGTCAGCGGGCAAGCGGTCCAATAGGTTTTCGGCCTGCCCCCCAATCAGATTGAGCAACTGAATCCCGGCATTGCCCGCCTTGGCGTGGCGTTGAACCAACGCATTCAGACGCGCGTCTGTATCGTCATCAGTGATCGGGGCATCAAGTAATTCCATGGCGGCCTACTTTGTTTATCTTGTTGTAAAGATTGGTACGTCAGCACGGTTTTTCAACCGTCCTGCATCACCAGACCGGTCACACCATCCCATGCCCCAACCGCCAGAGCATGGCCCAAAACGCGGTCCGGGTTGGTTGGTGGGGGCATGCTCACCCCGCTGAGACGGTGAAATCCAAAGCGGCCGTAGTACGGCGCATCCCCCACCAGCATCACCCTGTCCCAGCCCAGCGCGGCGGCACGGTCCAGACTGTCCAGGATCAGAAATCCCCCCAGACCTTCGCCCTGATAAGTCGGGTGCACAGCAACGGGACCCAACAGCAGCGCTTGGGCCGCTCCAATGCGCACGGGCCAAAACCGAATGGCACCGGCCAGAATGCCGCCCTCATCGCGTGCCACCAGACACATATCAGGCACCGGCGGAACCTGATCGCGCAAACGATAAGACGACAACGCCTCGCGGCCCGGCGCAAAGCACAGGTCATAGAGGGCTTCGACCTCCCACCAATCTTCGGGCGTTTCAGGCTTGAGTTCAAACACTTGGGGTCTCGTTGCGTGGCATTTCGGCTGGCCATGCGGGTAGCACGGGGGTACCTGTCACAACAACCACTTTGAAAGGGATGTTGATGTTCTACGAACCCAAAGACGGCCACGGCCTGCCCCATAACCCCTTTAATGCCATCGTCACACCCCGGCCCATCGGCTGGATTTCGACACGTGGCGCGGATGGCCATGACAATCTGGCGCCCTATTCGTTCTTTAACGCGGTGGCCTATGTCCCGCCGCAGGTCATGTTCGCCTCAACCGGCAGCAAAGATGACCGGGACGGCACCAAAGACAGCGTGGCGCATATCCGCGAAACAGGCGTCTTTTGCGTGAACATCGTGGAATTTGCGATGAAGGATGTGATGAACCGCACCTCGGGCCCATGGGAGGCAGACGTGGATGAATTCACAGATGCAGACATCGAAAAGGCGGACTGTCAGGTGATCAACTGCGCACGCGTGGCCACCGCCCCGGCATCACTTGAGTGCAACCTGACCCAGATCGTGCAGCTGCCCGGAGCGGCCAACTTTGTGGTTTTCGGCGAAGTGGTCGGCGTGCACATGCGCGACAATTGCATTGTGGACGGGATGTTTGACGTGACCCGGTTCAACCCACTGACCCGGCTTGGCTACAAGGATTACTCAGTCATCCGCGAAGTGTTCAGTCTGGCCCGGCCAGGCGAGTAACATCTTGCGCACGCCTTAGTGCCCTGCCCCCAAAACACCGGTGCGCACATCATAATCCACTGCGACCTCGTAATCGGGGTCATCATCGCTGTCGATCATCAGGTGGCCTGCTTTTGACAACAGCCGATGACAATCGCGGCTCAGATGGCGCAACATCAGGCGCTTGCCTGCGGACTCGTATTTCATCGCCATGCTCTCAATGGCTTGCAAGGCAGACTGATCCACAACCCGGCTTTCTTTGAAATCCACGATCACGGTATCGGGGTCGCTGTCCACCTCGAACAGCTCGTCAAATCCGGCAGCCGAGCCGAAAAACAGCGGGCCTTGGATCTCGTATACCTTGGCGCCCTTTTCAGTGGTCGAGGGGTGCGTGATGGCGTGGATGCGCGTGGCGTTGTTCCACGCATAGGCCAACGCCGAGACGATCACACCGACAACCACCGCAATGGCAAGGTCGTATTTTACTGTGACAGCTGTGACCAAAATGATCACAAAGGCATCAATCCAAGGGACTTTGCGCAGGATCGTAAGTGAGTTCCACGCGAAGGTGCCGATCACCACCATGAACATCACACCCACAAGCGAGGCGAGCGGAATACGCTCGATGAGCGGCGCGGCAAAGAGGATGAAGCTAAGCAAAAACAAAGCAGCGGCAATGCCCGCAATTCGGGTCCGCGCGCCGGATTTCACATTGATCATCGACTGGCCGATCATGGCACATCCGCCCATACCACCAAAGAACCCGGTGATGACATTCGAAGACCCCTGCGCGATACACTCCTGCGATGCACCTCCGCGCTTGCCGGTGATTTCGCCCACCAAATTCAGGGTCAGCAGGCTTTCAATCAGGCCAATCGCGGCCAGAATGACAGCATAGGGCAGAATAATCTCAAGCGTTTCCCACGTTAGCGGCACCTGAGGGATATGAAAGGGGGGCAACCCGCCCTGGATCGAGGCCAGATCACCCACGCTGGGCACATCCAGCCCCAGCGCCAGCACCAGCCCTGCCACAATGCCAATGCCCGCCAGGGGGGCCGGCACAAATTTGGTGATCCGGGGCATGAAGTAGATGATCGCCATCGTCAGCGCCACCAGCCCCAGCATCAGCGTCAGCTCATCCATTGGCAGCCATTGCCCGCCACTCATTCCGTGGCCGGTGTTGACCATAGATCCGGGCACTTTGAATTGCCCCAGCTGCGCCATGAAGATCACAATCGCCAGCCCGTTTACAAAGCCCAGCATCACAGGGTGCGGCACCAGCCGGATGAACTTGCCCCAATGCATGACGCCCGCAATTAGCTGTAGCACGCCCATCAACACGACAGTGGCAAACAGGTATTCCACGCCGTGCTGCGCCACCAGGCTGACCATCACAACGGCCAAAGCCCCCGTTGCCCCTGAGATCATACCCGGGCGTCCACCAATCACGGCTGTGACCAATCCCACGATAAAGGCCGCATACAATCCCACCAGCGGGTTCACACCGGCGACAAACGCAAAGGCCACTGCCTCGGGCACCAGCGCCAGAGCCACGGTCAGCCCGGCCAGCAACTCAATCCGCAGACGGCTGATGCTGAACCCCTCGTCGGTGCTCAGCCCCAGATCAGTATTGGCAAGCTTGCGCGCATAGCGGCTCAGAAGTGCCGGTGTCATGGGGGGCCTCATGTGTATTGGAATTTCTGCTCAGGTTTGCATGCGCGTCTATCGTGGCATGTTGGGTTTTGCAATCATGCATGTGGATGGCTGTGCGACACGCCCGTGCGCCCCTGTGGCAAAGTTTCAACCCTTGCGTTCCACGATGCCCCATTCCCATGCGCGCCGATCCATCCTAAAGCTGTGGCGACAACGCAAAAACGAGGGCAGATATGACCAACACCATGATCGGCATCATTGGCGGCTCGGGCCTGTATCAGATCGACGGGTTGCAAGACGCGCAGTGGCAATCAGTCGACAGCCCCTGGGGTGCGCCGTCAGATCAGATTTTGACCGGTACACTTGACGGTGTGGCCATGGCGTTTTTGCCGCGGCATGGGCGGGGTCATGTGCATTCGCCCTCTAGCGTGCCCTACCGTGCCAACATCGACGCACTCAAACGGTTGGGTGTGACAGATGTGATCAGCGTGTCAGCCTGTGGATCGTTCCGCGAGGAAATGGCGCCGGGTGATTTCGTGATCGTGGATCAGTTCATCGACCGGACATTCGCACGCGACAAATCGTTCTTTGGCACCGGCTGCGTCGGGCATGTCAGCCTTGCCCATCCCACCTGCCCGCGCCTGTCGGACGCCTGCGAGGCGGCAGCCCGCGACACCGGCATCACCGTGCACCGTGGCGGCACCTATCTGGCGATGGAAGGCCCGCAGTTTTCAACCCTCGCCGAAAGCAAGATGTATCGCGAGGTCTGGGGTTGTGATGTCATCGGCATGACCAATATGCCCGAGGCCAAACTGGCCCGCGAAGCCGAGCTTTGTTATGCCTCCGTTGCGATGATCACGGACTATGACAGCTGGCATCCTGACCACGGCGAGGTGGACATCACCGCCATCATTGAAACCCTGACCGGAAATGCCGACAAGGCCCGCACGATGGTCGCCCAACTGCCTACATTGCTGGGCACTGAGCGCGCGCCCTGCCTGCATGGCTGCGACCGCGCATTGGACTATGCCGTGCTGACGGCCCCCGATGCCCGAGACCCCGCGCTGCTGGCCAAGCTGGACGCTGTCGCCGGACGTGTGCTTTAACTGGGCAAACGCCCATCACCACCATCACCGATACTAAAACAAGGATGAAACCACATGCCCTTAGACCTCTGGCTGACCTTCGTTGCCGCTTCCACAGCTTTGCTGCTGATCCCCGGTCCTACGGTTCTTTTGGTGCTCAGCTATGCCCTAAGCCAGGGCAAGCGTGTCGCTGTTGCTTCGGCCTCGGGCGTGGCGTTGGGCGATCTGGTTGCCATGACGGCATCATTGGCCGGGTTGGGTGCGCTGGTACTGGCCTCGGCCACGTTGTTCACCGTGTTGAAATGGGCCGGTGCGGCCTATCTGATCTGGCTGGGCATCAAAATGTTGCGCGCCCCTGCCGCCGAGGGGCTTGTGGCCCGCAGCACACCTGACAGCACCGCCAGCCATGTGTTTGGCCACACGGCCATGGTCACAGCGCTTAACCCCAAATCCATCGCGTTTTTCATCGCCTTTGTACCGCAGTTTGTGCAGGTTGACGCGCCGCTGATCCCACAGTTTACAATCCTGATCGCCACCTTTGTTGGCCTTGCGGCCATCAATGCGTTTGCCTATGCGCTGGCGGCCGACAAACTGCGCCAGACCATTCGCAAGCCATCCGTAATCACCTGGCTGACCCGCGGCGGTGGCGTGGCCCTTATTGCCATGGGCGCGCTGACTGCAACCATGCGCCGCAGCACCTGAAGACCGGAGCCCCCATGCCTGAGCACAAAACCGTCAAAGACTACATCCGCACGATCGTGGATTTCCCCCACGAAGGCATCCTGTTTCGCGATGTCACCACGCTGTTTGCCGATCCACGCGGGTTTCGCATGGCCATCGACCAGCTGTTGCACCCCTATGCGGGCCAGAACATAGACAAGGTCGTCGGCCTTGAGGCGCGCGGCTTTATTCTGGGCGGGGCCATTGCGCACCAGCTAAGTGTCGGCTTTGTGCCCATCCGCAAGAAAGGCAAGCTGCCCGGTGCGGTGATTTCCGAAGAATACCAGCTGGAATATGGCGAGGCGATTGTCGAGCTGCACGACGATGCCATTCAACCCGGTGAGACAATTCTGCTGGTGGACGATCTGCTGGCCACAGGGGGCACTGCCGAGGCCGGGATCAAACTGATCGAACGTCTGGGCGGCAATATCCTAAGCTGCGCCTTTGTGGTGGACCTGCCCGAACTGGGCGGGCGCAAACGGATCGAGGCCATGGGCATGGACGTGCATGTGCTGTGCGAATTTGAGGGGCTGTGAAACCCAAAAGAAAACTGCGATCCTTAAACTTTGGAGAAATCCCGATGCAGAGATTGAATGATAGTGAAATGAACAAATCACTGAGCGGTAAATCGCTAATTTGCGCTTCGGCCTTTCTTTTCACATTTGTCTTGGGCTCGGCTGCCATCGCACAACAGCTGTCAGGCCCGCAAAAAAATGCGGTCAGATCCGCACAAAGCTATCTTGCGTTTGCTGCCTTTTCACGTGACGGGCTTATTGATCAGCTGTCATCTGAGTATGGAGACGGGTATGAGGTATCCGATGCAACCATCGCTGTGGACAGCCTGAATGTTGACTGGAGCCAACAAGCGGCAAAGGCTGCAAGGCAATATTTGGAATTCTCTGGTTTTTCATGCAGAGGGCTGATTGATCAGCTTTCTTCCGAGTATGGTGATCAATACACCAAAGATCAGGCGACTTATGGCGCACATCAAACTGATGCTTGCTGAGGCGAAGTAATTAAAAGCCTGACGTTTTGCGTGAAAGACCACGCACCCGCTCATTTCTGGTAATAGTCGCGGAACCAGCGGACAAATTCGGCGATGCCGTCTTTGACATCGGTTTGCGGCTGGTAGCCCGTCAGGGACCGCAGCAAGGACGCGTCGGCCCAGGTGGCGGGCACGTCACCCATTTGCATCGGCATGTAGTTGCGGATCGCCTCAACACCCAGCGCGGCCTCAATCGCGTCAACAAAATCCAGCAGCCGCACCTTGTCCGAGTTCCCGATATTCACAATCCGGTAGGGTGCCACGGGCGACAGGCTGTCGCCTTCGGCAATGGCGTCCTCGCTCTCGGGGCGCTCAGGGACCGCGTCCATCAACAGCCGGATACCGTGCACAAGATCAGTCACATAAGTGAAATCGCGGAACATATCGCCGTTGTTGTAGATATCCACGGGCCGCCCTTCCAGCATCGCATCCACAAACTTGAACAGCGCCATATCTGGCCGCCCCCAGGGGCCGTACACAGTAAAGAACCGGAACATCGTTGTCGGCAGGTTCCACAGATGCGCATAAGAATGACCCATGCTTTCGCAGGCCTTTTTGGTGGCCGCATAAATCGTCATCTGCGTGTCGGCCTTATGCGTTTCGGCATAGGGCATCACGGTATTGGCACCGTAAGCCGAGGACGTGGAGGCCATCAGCAGGTGTTTGACCTCGTGACGACGGGCGATCTCCATCACGTTGAACGTGCCCACCACATTGGCATCAATATAGGCGCGCGGGTTTTCAAGGCTGTAGCGCACCCCCGCCTGCGCAGCCAGATGCACGATCATATCAGGCTGGAACGCATCGGCGATTGCGTCCATGCGGGCATGATCCTCCAACATCACCTCATGCGCGGTAAAGCCGGGATTTTGCAACAGCATCTGGTGGCGCTTTTGCTTCAGGGTGACGTCGTAATAATCGGTCATGCCGTCTAGGCCACACACCTGAAACCCATCGCGCAACAGCACCTGCGCCAGATGATATCCGATAAATCCCGCCGACCCGGTAAGTAAGACTTTGCCCATGACGTGCCCCATTTTTTCTGAGCGATAGACCGCCGCAGGGCGCAGGGTCAAGCCTGACGCTTGGTTGACGTGCCTGTGCGGCGTGGATCATATGGGCTGAAAAGAGGTTTTCGATGCGTTTGCTTTTTCCAATTGTCGTTATGAGTTTGATCGTCTCACTGGCCCTGCCCGCCCAAGCACAAGACAAGGCATCGGTGGAACGCCAGTTTCAAAACTGGCTGGAGCAAACCATCTGGCCGCGCGCCCGCGCAAAGGGGGTCAAACGCGGCACGTTTGATGTGGCCTTCAATGGCGTGCGGCTGAACTGGAAACTGCCTGATCTGGTACCGCCCGGATCAAAACAACCCAAGACGCGCAAACAACGTCAGGCCGAATTTGGCAGCCCTGGCAAGTATTTCAACGCAGGGTCAGTGAACGGTGCCACCAAGACGGGTCGCACCATGGCCAAACGCTATGCCAGTGCGCTGCAAGCGACCGAGCGCAAAACCGGCGTGCCCGGACGGATCATTCTGGCGATTTGGGGCCGTGAAAGCGGATATGGCCGGGTGGATATCCCCCACAACGTGTTCGAAGTGCTGGGCACCAAGGGCTTCATGTCTACCCGCGCCGCCTATTTCACCGACGAGCTGGTCGCCGCTCTGCAAATCGCCCAGGCAGGCCACGCCCCCGGCAAAGCAATGAAATCCAGCTGGGCGGGCGCACTGGGACAGCCGCAATTCATGCCCTCGAACTTCCTGAAATACGCCGCGGACGGCGATGGCGACGGGCGTTCGGATATCTGGCGCTCTGAAGCCGATACCATTGCCTCGATCGGGCGGTATCTGGATCAACATGGCTGGGTCAAAGGCCGCGATTGGGGGTTTGAGGTTACGGTTCCCGCTGCGGTGTCATGTTCGCTTGAGGGGCCCGATCAGGGCAAACGCATTCGCCAATGGGCCAAGATGGGGGTGACCCGCGTTTCGGGCAAGCCTTTTCCCGCGCACGAGCTGAAAGGCGAGGGCTATCTGATGATGCCTGCCGGGCGCAACGGCCCTGCCTTTATCGTGACGCCCAACTTCTATGTGCTGAAGGACTACAACACCTCGGACCTTTATGCGCTGTTCGTGGGTCATGTCGGCGACAAGATCCAATACGGCGTTGGTGGCTTCTCGGCCCAATGGGGCAAGGTGGGCGGGCTCTATCGCTCGGACGTGGCGCGGATGCAGCAGGCACTGGTTAACATGGGCCACGATGTGGGCGGCGTTGACGGGTTGCCCGGTTACAAAACCCGCCGCTCGATCGGACGCTGGCAAGAGGCCACAGGCCAAGCCGCCACCTGTTTCCCCGAGGCGCGCATGAAAGCCAGCCTGACACCTTGATCCGCCGTTGGGCCACCACGGCTTGCCAGTACGAGGGGGCCAAGCGCTGGCGTTGGCAACTGCGCCGGTTTGCGTCTACACTTCGTGTAACATACCAACCATCGGATCATTGGACGGGGGCATTCGCTATGAAACGGCGCATTATTTGCAGCATTCTCAGCTTGATCGCAGGTGTGGCATCGGGCAGCGCCCTGCTGGCACAAGATGCAACCCCACGACCGGCCAAGGTGGCGATTGTGTCCGCCTCCGAGGCGGTGATTGCGCGCAAATACCCAGCCACAGTACTGCCCTCGCAGGAAATTGAGCTGTCGTTCAAAGTGTCAGGACAGGTGATCGCACTGCCAATCCGGGCGGCTGACGACGTGAAAACCGGCGACACGATTGCCCAGATCGACACCCGTGATTTCAAAAATCAGATTGCCCAGTTGCAAAGCAGCCGGGATCAGGCCACGGCCCAGCTGGACGCCCTGAAAGCCGGTGCGCGCGAAGAAGAGATTGCAGCACTGGAGGCGGCCGTTCAATCGGCTCAGGCGCAGGTCGAGCAAACAGCCGACGCGCTGGCACGCGCTGAAACCTTGCTTGAACGCGGTGTGGCAACACGGGCCCAAGTCGAAGGGGCGCAGGCCGAAGCCCGCGTGGCCCAGGCCAATCTGCGCGCCCAGGAAGAACAGCTGAGCATCGGGCAGATCGGCGCCCGGCCCGAAGATATTGCCGCCGCCGAGGCCGCGTTGCGGGGCATCGACGCGCAAATCAAAGTGGCCCGTGACAATCTGGCGGACGCCACGCTGACCGCGCCCTTTGATGGCATCATCGCCCGCCGGGATATCGAGAATTACACCAACGTGCAGGCAGGCCAGACCATCGCCTTGCTGCAAAGGATAGACACCGTGCATCTGGCCTTTGACATCCCCAGCCTTGATGTGACCGCGCTCACCCGCAATGGCCCTGGAACCATTACAACCACGGCCATTTTTGACAGCCTTGCCGATCAGACATTTGACACCGAGTTGGTTGAGTTTTCCGTGCAAGCCGACAGCACAACCCAAACCTATCGCGGCCGCGTATCGGTTGCGGTGCCCGAGGGGGCCGTGATCCTACCCGGCATGATCGCCAGCGTTGTGTCCTCAACACCCGGTGCCGCCGCACAGATCACTGCACCCCTGTCTTCGATTGCGGCCAAATCTGATGGCACGCCATTTGTCTGGCTGGTTGATGGCAATGGCAAGGTCAGCCCACGTGACGTGACACTGGGCGAGGCCACGGGAGCAGATGTGGTGGTCACCGACGGGCTGTCGGACGCAGACACAGTTGTCTCGGCAGGTGTCAGCGATATTATCGATGGCATGACCATCCGCCCCATCACCCGTATCGGGGATTAAGCAGATGGATTTGGCCCGGTTCGCCCTGGAAAAACGCCTGATTTCAGCGGTTTCAACTGTCTTGATATTGCTTGCAGGTTATTTTGCCTACACAGCATTGCCGCGTTTTGAAGACCCTGAATTTGTCATCCGGCAGGCACAGATCATCACCCCCTACCCCGGCGCCTCGGCTGAAGAAGTTGCCGAAGAGGTCACCGAGGTGATCGAGAATGCCTTGCAGCAGTTGCAAGGCGTTGACGAGGTTACTTCCGTCTCATCGCCGGGCCGCAGCACCGTTATGGTCGAATTCACAATCGCCGCCACGCCCGACTATCCGCAGCTGGACCAAGCTTTTGCCAAGATGCGGGCCAAGATTTTGGATGCGCAGTCTCAACTGCCTCCAAATGCATTGGAAAGTCAGGTCTATGACGACTTTGGCGACGTCTATGCGCAATATTATGCGATCACCGGCGACGGGTTCACGCTGACCGATCTGTATGAATACGCCAAGGATCTGCAGCGGGAACTGGTCACGGTTGACGGGGTGTCCAAGGTGGTGCTGAACGGTGTCCAGGACGAGGTGATTTACGTCGAGTATTCGCCCGCACGCCTGAGCGAACTTGGGCTGGCAACCCAGCAAATTCAACAGCTTCTGGAGGGCCAGAACCTTGTCACTCCGGCCGGGTCCATCGTGGCGGGCCTGTCGCGTTTGTCGGTGCGCCCCGAAAGCGCGGTTGGATCGGTTGACGCTATCCAGAACCTGCTGATCACCAATCCACAAAGCGGCGCATCCTTCCGGCTGGGTGACATCTCGACGGTGTCGCGGGGGCTGAAAGATCCGCCCAGTTTGCTGCTCTTTCGCGATGGCAAACCGGCCATTGGACTGGGCATATCAAACACCCGTGGCGGCAACGTCGTGAACATGAGCAATGCTGTCAAACTGCGCATTGCCGAGCTGGAAAGCGAGCGCCCGATTGGCATCAATATCTTGCCCATCTCGGATCAGGGGGCCAGCGTAAAAGCCTCGGTTGATGACTTTGTGGTCAATGTCGGGTTGGCGCTGGCGATTGTGGTGGGCACCTTGCTGATCTTCATGGGGCTGCGCTCGGGTATCTTGATGGGGGGCATTTTGCTGGTCACCATCGCAAGCACACTGTTTGGCATGTATCTCTATGGGTTGGACATGCAGCGCATTTCGCTGGGCGCGCTGATCATTGCGTTGGGCATGCTGGTGGACAATGCCATTGTCGTCGTCGAAGGCACATTGGTACGCGTGCAGCGCGGGCAAGATGCCGGAGAGGCGTCACGCGCGGTGGTCAAGCAAACCATGTGGCCGCTGTTGGGGGGCACGATGGTGGGCATCCTTGCGTTTTCGCCCATCGGGTTTTCCCCCGATAACACGGGCGAATATGCAGGCAGCCTGTTCTGGACCATTGGGATCGCACTGCTGTTGTCATGGTTGGTGGCCATCTGGCTGACGCCTTACTACTGCGCGGTTTTGCTGAAACATGCAAAGACCGAAACCGACACAAAAGAGAATGCAATTCTCAAAGGATACCGGTCCTTGCTGGCACTGGCGATCCGCATACGCTGGGTCACCGTTGGGGTCACCGTGGCCCTGTTCATGTCTGCCATCGCCCTGTTCAGCTATGTGCCTGCCGGGTTTTTTCCGTCCTCCACACGCGACCAGTTTGTGATTGATTATGTCTTGCCACAAGGCTCCGACATCGCGCGCACAACCGAAGACCTGACCAAGATCGCTGAATATGCACGCGGACTGGACGGTGTGACCGGCACCAATACCGTTGTGGGCGGAGGGCACCTGCGCTTTATGCTGATCTACGAGTCTGAGAACAGCAACGCGGCCTATGGGCAGGTTCTGGTCGACGTTGAAGACTATTCCATCATCGATGAGTTGCGCACCGATTTGCAAACCCACATCGATGACACCTACCCCGAGGCCAACACCAAAGTCTGGAAATTTGTGCTGGGCCCCAGCGGTGGCTCAAAGGTTGAAGCGCGGTTCTTTGGCTCCGATCCGGCCATTCTGCGTGAATTGGCATCTCAGGCCAAAACCATCATGTCTCAGGCCGGCGCCGTGGCCGTCAAAGATGACTGGCGCGAGCAGGTACAGGTGGTGCGCCCGGTGATCGACATTGAAAACGCACGCCGTCTGGGCCTGACCCAAGGCGAGATTTCCAACGCCATCTACAGTCATCTGACAGGCACCACCCTTGGGCTTTACCGTGAACGTGATGAATTGCGTGATGTCGTGATGCGCCCGGTTGAAAGCGCGCGCAATGACATCGCCCAGCTGCGTGATATTCAGGTCTATGGCAGCGCAATCGGCAGCTATGTCCCCATCGGCCAGGTGGTTGACCGCTTCGATATCGTATTCGAGGCAGGCAACCTGCGCCGCATTGACCGTGCTTTGGCCATCACCGCACAGTCAGACAATGCACCGGGGGTTTTGTCAGGCGATCTGTTTGACGCGGTGAAAGCCCCGATCGAGGCAATCCCCCTGCCCCCCGGCTATAGCTTGCAATGGAAAGGCGAATACGGCAGCAGCCAAGAGGCCAACGCCGGTCTGGCCGCGACCATGCCGCTTGGCTTTGGTGCGATGTTCATTGTCGTCCTGTTCCTGTTCAACGCCTGGCGTCAGACGATAATTATTTGGCTGGCGGTGCCTTTGGCGCTGATCGGGGTGATCTATGGCCTGGCCGGTACGCAGACACCAATGGAGTTCATGGCCATCCTTGGAATATTGTCACTGACCGGCATGCTGATCAAAAACGCCATCGTTTTGATCGATGAAACCGACACGCAGATTGCCGATGGCAAGGCGCGTATGGCTGCGGTGGTCGATGCGGCGGTCAGCCGTGTCAGGCCGGTGTCGCTGGGCGTTCTGACCACCGTGTTGGGCGTGGTACCTTTGCTGTGGGACCCGTTCTTTGAATCCCTGGCAGTGGTGATCATCTGCGGGCTTAGCTTTGCCACCATCCTGACGCTGATCGTGGTGCCCACACTGTACGCGATTTTCTTTCGCGTGGCACAAAGCGAGACCACGTAAAAATACGCCCCGGCCAAAGCATCGGTATCTTCAGCCCTTGGCGTACCAGCCGTTGTCAACATAGGTGGCATTGCCGTTCACGAAACTGGCTTCGTCCGAGGCCAGAAACACCACCGCCGCGGCAACCTCTTCGGGGTAGCAAATGCGCCCTTGGGTGGCAGCCATACCGCTGTCTTCCCATTCCTGCCCGGCGGCATCCAATTCGGCGATTTCCTTTAATCCATGCGCGGTTTCAACAAAGCCCGGACACACAGCGTTACACCGGATCCCTGCATCGCGGTACTCGGTTGAAATGGTACGCGCCAGTTGCAACACCGCCCCTTTTGACATGCAGTAGACGGATTCCAGCGCATAGCCCAACTCGGCAGCAATCGACGACGTGATCACAATCGACCCACCACCCGAGGCGCTCATGTCTTTGACCGCGCGACGACAGGTCAGAAACGCCGATTTCACGTTGACGTCCATCAGCCAGTCATATTCGTCTTCGGTGGTGTCATGCAGCGGTTTTACGATGATGGATCCCGCGTGGTTGAACAGCACATTATACGCACCAAACCGCGCAATTGCCGCGTCAAAGGCCGCGTTGATCTGATCATCCTTGGTCACATCCGCATGGAAAAACGCAGCCTCGCCACCGGCATCCTGGATCATCTGAACGGTCTTTTCCGCCTCGGCGTCCTGAATGTCAAAGATGCTGACCTTGGCGCCCTCTTTGGCAAAGGCCAGCGCAGTTGCGCGCCCCATTCCGGTGGCGCCGCCTGTGATGACGGCGATTTTGCCAGCCAGCCGGCCCTTCGGGGACTTGGACGTATCGGTCATATGTCGTTCTCCAATCAGGATGTCAGATGCTTTCGCCACCATCAATCACCAGCGCATGCCCGGTCATGAAGGTGGACATGTCAGAGGCCAGAAACACGATGGAATGGGCGATCTCATCCGTGGTGCCCCAACGGCCCATCGGGATGGTGCTGGCCACATAGCTTTCCAACTTGTCGCGGCCGCCCATCTGGGTTTCAAACCCCGCATTAAACGGCGTATCAATGAAACCGGGACACAGCGCATTGATGCGAATGTTGTCTTTGGCGTAGTCCGCAGCCACCTGACGGGTCATGGCAACCACCGCGTGTTTGGTCGTGGCATAGGCAATCATTTCGCGGTCGTATTGCACGCCTGAATTGGACGAGGTGATGATGATACTGCCCCCGCCCTGCGCCCGCATATGCCCCACCGTGGCCCGCGCCGCGATGAAATGCGAACGGACATTCAGACGCCAGGACATATCCATACCCTCAAGCGGCACCTGCTCAAGATTGCCTTCGATCTGATAGCCCGCGTGCGAGTGCAGAATATCGATCTGGCCGTGGGTCTGAACAACACCGTCAATCTGTGCGGCCACCGCTGCGTCATCTGTCACATCAAGCCCGGCTGAGGTGGCATGCAGCCCCTCGGCCTTCAGATCGTGCACCACCTGTGCGGCTTTGTCGGCATCCAGATCGGTCACAACCACCTGTGCGCCGTGGCGTGCCATTGCCATCGCTCCGGCCCGTCCAATCCCCGACCCAGCCCCGGTGATCAGCGCGACCGAGCCTGTCAGCAAGGCAGCACCAGGGGTGGCGTGTGTCGTGCTCATTTGGGCTTTTTCCCTCCGCGTTGCAGCAGCAGTTGCGCGGTGATCAGCATCAGCAGTGACACGGCCAGAACCATGGTGCCAATGGCGTTGATCTCAGGCGTGACACCGCGCCGGATGGATGAGAACACGTAAATCGGCAGCGTGGTTTCAGAGCCTGCTACAAAGAACGCAATGATGAAATCATCAAAGCTGAAGGTGAAACTCAGCAAGAACCCGGCAAGAATCGCCGGAAAGATCATCGGCAGTGTGACCTGTCGGAATGTCCCCCAGGGCGAGGCATACAGATCAGACGATGCTTCGGTCAGCGCACGGTCCATACCGGCCAGCCGGGCGCGCACAATGATCACCACCAGGGCCATCAGAAACATCGTATGCGCCGCAATCAACGAGCCCATCCCCATCCGCAGCTTTGGCGGCTCAAACCCGTTTGGCCAAATCGCGGCAATCACCGGGTTCAACTGGTCAAACACCGTGACCAGGCCAATCAGCGTGGCAATGCCAATGACGATACCGGGGATCATGACGGCGATGTAGATCAGCATGTCAAATGCTGTGCGCACCGGGCCTTTGATGCCCTGCAACGCCACTGCTGCCATGGTGCCAAACACCGATGCCAGCAAAGCCGAGGTAAACGCCACCATCAGGCTGGTTTCCAGCGCGTCCATCACAAAGGGATTGTTCAGCGCCTTGCCATACCACTTGGTGGAAAACCCCTGCATCTGGCTGGCGTGTCGCCCCGCATTAAAGCTGAACAGCGCAATCACCCCAATGGGGATATACAAAAACAGGTAAACGCAAACGGTGTAAATTCTCATCCGCGCGCCCTCACATGATCGACACGTCTTCGCGACGCGCGCCAAGACGGCTGATCAGCCGCATATACAGCGTGACCGTGACCAGCATGACCACCACCAGCGTAACCGCCACCGCCGAGCCATAGGCCCAGTTGCGCGATTGCAGAAACAGGTCAACCAATGCGTTGCCGACGAAAAATACCTTGCCGCCGCCCAACAAGGCCGGGATCAGATATTCGCCCATCAGCAGGATGAAAACCAACATACACCCCGTCGCGATGCCGGGGATCGACAGGGGCAATGTGACCTGCAAAAACGTGCGCCACGGCTTTGCGCCCAGATCCGAGGATGCCTCAAGCAAGCGCTTGTCCAGCTTGTCGAGGCTGACAAAAATCGGGAACACCATCAGCGGCAGATAGCCATAAATGATGCCAACAAGCACCGCGAATTGCGTGTTGATCAGGCGCACGCCCTCAATGCCAATGCTTTCCAGCAGGGCGGGTATGCCACGCCCGCCCAACAGGAAAATCCAGGCATAGCTGCGGATCAGAATTGAGGTCCAGAACGGGACAATGACCAACACCAGCAGAATTGTCTTCCACTTCGGGTTGGCTTTGACCGCCAGAAAATATGCCAGCGGATAGGCAATCAACAGGGCCGCCAGCGTGCCGATGGGGGCCAGTGTCATCGTGTTCTTGAACGCCGCCCAGCGCGCAGGCAGGTTGGCATATTGTTCAAAGGTGAAAGCGGGCACCACACCACCGGCGGGTGCCCGCTCTCCAAAGCTGAAAATGAAAACAACACTCAGCGGGATCACCAACATCACCAGAAACCAGGCTCCGGCAGGGGCCAACAGTAACCAGTTGCGGGTGCGACGCGTCATGCTGCTCTCATCTCACTTTTTGATCAGGCCGATTTAAAACGCGCCATCAACTCGGCACGGTTCGGATCGGTCAGCGTGGCGGCTGCCCCAAATTCCAGCGGGTCCAGCAGCTCCTGCGCGGGGAACAGGATCGGATCGTTCTTCAACGCGTCCGGCAGCATCGCAAAGGTGTTTGCATCCGCGGTTGGATAGCCATGCGCCAGCACCTCTTTGGTGTTCACCGCCGGGTCCAGCAGGAAGTTGATCAGCGCATACGCGGCGTCCATGTGTGGCGCGCCCTTTGGAATAGCGTAGTAATCGCTCCAGATCTCGCCCCCTTCGGCCCCCAGCACATAGTGGATTTCTGGCATATCCGTGTTCAACTGCTTGCCATCACCCGACCAGCAGATGGTCAGCCAGGCATCACCATTGCGCATCGCAGGCTGGTAATCGGACGTGATCGCAAACAGATGCGGCTTGACGTCAATCAACAGCTTCTCGGCGTCTGCCAGCTCGGCTTCGTCAATGGAATTGAACGAATACCCAAAGTAATTCAATGCACTGCCAATTGTCGTCAACTGATAGTCATGCACCATCGAGCGGCCCGAAAACTTGTCCATCGAGATGTCAAAGAACTCTTTCCACGACGATATCGGATTGCCATCGTTGTGCTTGGTGTTCACCGCCATACCTGTCGAGCCCCAGTTCTTGGGCACGGCATACAGCTGGCCATCCACGGATCCGGCTTCGGCATAGCGCGCATCAAAGGCCGCGGCGTCGTAGTTGGGCAACTTCGCGGTGTCCAGCGGTTCGATCAGGTCTTCTTCGACATAGGTCGTGATCGTGTAGTTGGTGGGCACATAGACATCCCAACCGCTGCCGCCTGCCTGCAATTTGGCCAGCATTTCTTCGTTCGAGCCAAAGACATTCACCTGCACATAGGCGCCGGTGGCTTCGGTGAAGGCCTCAAAATTGGCAGGATCATGATAGTTGGGCCATGTCGCCAGGATCACCCGGTCGCCAATGTCACCCGCAGCAAACGAGGGGCTTGGGCGCAGGCCCGGAACGGCGGCCCCCATGACGGCGGTTGCGGCCCCCAGACCTGTCACATTCAGAAAATGCCTGCGCGTAATCGAGCCTTTTCTGTAGCTTTCCAGCTTTTCCATGAAAGCTTTCTTCGAGATATAGTCGATGTCTTTTGTCATTGCTTTCTACTCCCTTTGGTTAATTTGTATTAAGTGCGATCCAGAATAAGCGATGTGCTGGCCTCCCAGGACACCAGCAGCGTATCCCCCGCATTGAACGGACCTTCGTTCAATTCCGATTGCCTTGGCGACAGCACCAGAAATTCGCCAAGTGTCTCATGTTTCACCAGATATTCAGTGTGCTCGCCCAGAAAAATCCGGTTGTGAACGACGACACTCATGCCGTCTCCGGTGCGGTTCAGCTTCATCTGTTCGGGGCGCACGCTGATGCAGACCTTCTGACCAACGCTCAGGGGGGCGGCCGATCTGCCCTGCACATGCAGGCCATTGTCCAGCTGAACCGTGCTCAGCTCCGCGCCCAGCTCTGTCACCGTCGCGTCAAAGAAATTCGACGTGCCCACAAAGCCCGCGACATAGCGCGAACTGGGGGTGTCATACAGTTCAACCGGGCTGCCGATCTGCACAATACGGCCCTCCCGCATGATGCAAATCCGGTCGCTCATCGACAGGGCTTCTTCCTGATCATGGGTGACCAGCACAAAGGTTATGCCCAGTTGACGCTGCAAGTCCTGCAATTCAATCTGCATTTCTTTGCGCAGCTTGCGATCAAGCGCTGCCATTGGCTCGTCCAGCAGCAACAGCTTCGGCTCGTTGATAATCGCGCGGGCCAGCGCCACACGTTGTTGCTGCCCGCCCGACATTTCCCAGACTTTGCGGTCTTCAAACCCGCTCAGCCGGACCACATCCAGGGCCTTGTCGATCTTCTCGGTGATCTCTGCTTTGGGCAGGCGCGGGCGACGTTGGCGCAACCCATACCCGATGTTTTGCTCCACGCTCATGTGCGGGAAAAGCGCATAGTGCTGAAACACCATGTTCACCGGGCGGTGGTGCGGCTCTAGCGTGTTCACCACAGCGCCGTCCAGCAATACCTCGCCTTCTGATGGCGCCTCAAACCCTGCCAGCATCCGCAACGCTGTTGTCTTGCCGCACCCCGACGGGCCCAGAAACGACAAAAATTCACCTTCTCCGATGGTCAGGTTCAGATCGCTGGCCGCCACCACATCGCCAAAGCGTTTGGTCACGCCGCGAAGCTCGGCAATTGGCCTTCTGTCCGTCGGCGTGGCAGCCCCGACGTATCCCCTATTTGTCATTTAGGTCTGTCTTTTTGCAATTTGTTGAATACTATCTGCATTGAGAAAATTCTAAGAAAAACTGCTTTTGATGTATATACCACGTTTTTGGTATACCAATCTGCATAGAGGGGACTGAGTGCTGAAAAACCAGACAATCGCGACCGGCGCATTGATTGACGCCATAGGCACCGACCGGTTCGCCGCCACGCTATCGGACGCGTTAAAGGGCATTGTTGCGTTCGATTACACGGTGGTCTTCGGATATCTGGGCGCGGCCCGTCCGATGGATTTGTTCGATGATTTTCCACGTGGCAAACGCAAAATCTTTGTCGAAGATTATCAGGAAGGCCCCTACCTGCTTGACCCGTTTTATCTGGCCTGTGCCAATCAGGTCAGCCCCGATCTGTATCGCATCCGTGACCTTGCCCCGGATCGGTTTTTTCAGGGCGAATACTATCGCAGCTACTACGCGCGCACGGGTCTGGCCGAGGAAATAGGATACTTCATCGAAATGCCTGACAGCGCCATTGTCGTGGTGTCATTGATGCGCGCAGACAAGGCGTTTTCTGCCAAGGAGTTCCGACATCTGCATGCGTTCTGGCCTGTCGTGCGTGCCACCTGCCAACGCCATTGGGCAGACCTTGCCACCACCTCAGATCTTCATGGCGACACCCAACCGGGCGACAGCATGCACCACAGCGTCGAACGGGCCTTCACCAGTTTTGGAGATGGGGTGCTGACACCGCGCGAACGCCAGGTGGTCGAATTCACCCTCAAAGGCCATTCCGCTGACGCGGTGGGGCGCATCTTGGAAATCTCACCAGGCACTGTGCGCATCCATCGGCGCAACGTCTACTCAAAGCTGCAAATCAGATCCCAAGGCGAGCTGTTCTCAAAGTTCATCGACACCCTCGTATCCGGTCGCCCCACCCAAAGCGCATAGGCCACATGCCCGATTTTGGGCGCTCTGAACCCGCCCGAGAATGCGGGAAAGCAGACCATCAAGAGCCGGGAACCTGTCCCCAAGAAGCTCAAAGCGATACCACCGGGCAATCATGCAAGGAGGGCGCGAATGTTCGCCTCTAATTGCGCGGTGAAACCGGCATCGTTTCCTGGATTGGCAGCACAGTGACCCCAGGGGGAATCGTATGGCTGGAATTTGGCACGAGGCATGTGTTGGGCCTCATACGCGTTGTCTTCGGGCGGGAAGTACAGGTCTTGTGTACACGGCATCAAAATTGCGCGCGCCGTGATGGCACCAAGGGCGGTATTGATGTCACCGTTGTACAAAGGCCCGGCGCTGATGTCGCCCGCTTGCCATGTGGCCAGTTTGGCCAGCAGGTTGTTGGCATCCCACCCTTCCGCGTGATCCACTTCCCAATCTTGCAACAGCGCCTCAGGGGTTTCAAAACCAAGCTGCCGATAAAGCCCTTCGCGATAAAATGTCTGAGAAAAGGCCCAGCCGGCGTAAACCCGGCCAAACGCCTTGAGACCCGCCACGGGCGGCGATGTATAGCGCCCGTCATTCCAGGTCTGATCGGCGAGGCGGTGATGGAGGCGCAGTTTGACGCCGAAACCCTGTGCGACGCCACCCGCGACGATGAAATCATCCGCCGCATGAAAGAGATTGAGGCCAACGGCATCGATTGAGCCGTCAGAGGAACTCCTGAGGACATTGCTATGAAAATTCACGTCAAAAACAATCGCTGGGCCCCCGGATCGTTTCCCAACACACCCGAGGGCGAAGAGGTGTTCACCATCACCCAAGCGCGCATCGATGCTGTGTTGGAGGAATTCCCGGATCTGAAGGGCAAGGCCGACTATGTGATTGATTGGGACGTGGATAACTTCACCAGTTCCATGGCAGACGCAGATGTTTTGCTGACGTGGGATTTGCCCATGGAAGGGCTGGCCGAGATTGCCCCCAACCTGAAATGGATCCACTGCATTGGGGCCGGGGTTGAGCATA
Organism: Roseovarius sp.; assembly: GCA_045106595.1. GTDB lineage: Bacteria > Pseudomonadota > Alphaproteobacteria > Rhodobacterales > Rhodobacteraceae > Roseovarius. The sequence goes on from JBGCEW010000016.1 coordinate 171,272, forward strand.
TGCTGCCAATGGACTGGTTGCCCGAACAGGTGACCCTGACCAACAACAAAGGCGTGCATGCGGCCAAGGCGGGGGAATTCGGGTTGATGGCGGTGCTGATGCTGCATTCAAAAATCCCAGCGATTGTCACCAATCAGAAGAATGCAGTCTACGACTCGCTATATTCCTCGCCCATTGCCGGGAAAACCCTTGTGGTTCTGGGCACCGGCAGCCTGGGCGGTGCAGGGGCCAAGAAGGTGCAGCAGTTGGGCGTTCATGTGATTGGCGTTAATCGCTCGGGGCAATCGGTGGATGGCTGTGACGAGGTGGTCACAACAGACCAATTGGACAGCGTTCTGCCACGCGCCGATTACCTTTTGATCGCCACGCCGGACACCCCTGAAACCCGCGGTTTGATGGACCGTCGCAGGCTGGATTTGATGAAGCCCGAAGCAGGGATCATCAACATCGGACGCGAGGCGGTGATGGATTACGATGCGCTGTGTGACAAGCTGGAAGAGGGCAGCCTGGGTGCGGCCATTCTGGATGTGTTTGACCCCGAGCCGATCGACGCAGGCTCGCGCCTTTGGGGCACCAAAAACCTGATTATCACACCGCATGTGTCTGCCGATGATGGCGATGCTTACGTGCCCATGACGCTAGGGCTGTTCTTTCGCAACATGCGGCTCTTTCTTGACAACAAACCGCTGCTGAACCCGATTGATCCAAGGCTGGGATACTGATCCATCACATCGTGCGCGGGTGGTGCGCGGTTGAACGCTGAGGCGCACTGTCTGGTTTTTTCAATTCATAACTGAGTTGTGTTCTGACGAAAGCGGACAGTCGCCGTTGCAGTTGTGCTGATGTCCGCGTTCTGGTGCTTCTGAACAAGCGCATGACGACGTGCTGTTACGTGCAGACCATTGGTTTTAGCAATCCAAAACTCACTCATGGAAATCTTCTTGATAATTTTGGACGCTTCTTTACAAAATTGGCCATGACGCCCGCAGTTGACCCCCCGTTAGACATCATTGTTTTGGTGTGCCCATACTTCAATGTTTCGGCAACGACGTCTTTCGTTGATCCCTTTAGAATTGCGAATTACCTCGCGGGCGCGACACGATTTTCCTGGATCTATGTCTCAGACATTGGCGGGCGCGTTGAATCAAGCAGCGGCTTGGTTGTTGATACTGTCCCATTGTCCGAGGTCACGGGGCACAAACCCTGGCTTGTTCTGGTCAGCACAAGTTGGAGGCCTGAACGCCACGGGACGCCGCAATTCAAGGCGGCCATTCAGAAATGGGCCGCAGGCAGTGCAATCGTTGGTGGTCTGGACACCGGTGCGATTGTCCTGGCCAACGCAGGATTGCTGAAAGGCAAAACAGCAACGGTCCATTATGAGCACATAGACGCCTTTGCCGAAATGGCCCATGACACGACAGTGTCAGAGAACATGTTTGTAACGGATGGCAAGGTTTTCACCTGTTGCGGGGGGTCTGCAGCCACCGATCTTGGATTGCGTTTTGTACATTCCGTCGTCGGGGAAAGCATCGCGAATGCATCTGCGCGATACCTGTTTCATCATGATGTGCGCGGGGAAGGTCAGTCTCAGAATCCCAAGGGATCAGAGCCACTGGGATATGTGACCTCTGAGGTCGTGCGCGACGCAATCGATCTGATGGAGGCGCATCTGGAGACGACATTGTCGATCCCGGAAATATCAGAGCGCGTAAAGGTATCACAGCGACAACTGGGCCGATTGTTCAAGCACTACGTGCAAAAATCACCAATCGAGTATTACCGCGATATCCGCCTTGATCGTGCGCGCGGGTTAGTGACGCAAACTGAACTGAAATTCAGCGAAATTGCAGAGGCGTCAGGATTTAACGGGCAAGTTCACTTTAGCCGCGCGTACCGCAGCCGGTTTGGCCTGACACCCACGTCTGATCGCATCGAAGGTCGTGTGCCGTTCGAATTTCGCGCCTGGCCAATGTTCAAGCCTGACATTAAGTCCGAAGATGCCTCGTAGCCTTTTGCATCGCAGTGAGCATTGCGTCGCGTTGTGCTGAAAGCTCCTCGGTGCTTTGCCCGTGCGCCTGATCGGCCATGCCATCGACCATTTGTTTGATCACTTCGTCATTCAGACGAGGATCGCCAAGATCGTCCCACCAGCCGTTGAACGTCTCTTTGAAGTGGTCACAAAACGCCTGCAAGCCACCGTCGCCTGCACCCAGATGGAACAGGGTTGTCGGCCCCATTGCGGCCCATCTCAGCCCCGGCCCGGCCCACATTGCTGTGTCGATGTCTTCGACACTCGCAACACCTTCAACCGCCATATGGACGGCCTCTCGCCAGACCGCCGCCTGCAATCGGTTTGCAACATGTCCGGGCAGGCCTTTCTTGATCCGGATCGTGACCTTCCCGATGTCTTTGTAAAACGCCTCGGTGCGGTCCAAAACATCTGAACCGGTGGCGTCATTTGCTGTCAGCTCCACCAGTGGGATCAGATGAGGCGGGTTGAAGGGATGACCAAGGATTAGTTTGCCCGGATCACGCCATCCTTCTTGCAACGCTTCGAGAGTAAGACCCGATGTCGAGCTTGAGACAATGGCGTCAGCGCCCAATTCCGGTTCAATCTCTGCATAGGTTGCGTGTTTTATGGGCAACCGTTCCGGCACGTTTTCCTGGATAAACTGCGCGCCCCGCACGGCTTTGGCTGCGGTTGGCACGAAGCTGATCGCCTCAGGGGTGGCGTTGTCCGTTAACCCCAGTTCTTCTAACGCGGGCCACGCTTTGCGGATATAGGCACGCACGGTGCGTTCGGCATTTTCGTCAGGATCAAAGACAGTCACACTTCGGCCCGAGGCCAGAAACAGCGCGGCCCAGCTGGCCCCGATGACCCCGGCGCCAAGAATTGCGGTTCTTTCGATCTGCGGCATCAGAACAACCCCGGATTAAGCGGCGATGCCGCTGTCATGCCGCCGTCTACGGTGAACAACTGGCCCGTTGCAAAAGACGCCTCATCACAGGCCAGCCAAAGCGCCATCGCTGCGATGTCAGCAGGTTGTCCAAACCGTTTGACCGCGTGACGGGCCAGCGCATCTGTTTTGGCCTTTGACGGGTCTTGGGCAAGGTCAAAGCCTGCGTCCAACATGCCGGTTTCAATCCACCCCGGACAGATCGCATTGCAGCGCACCGCTGGTCCGTGATCCACCGCGATCGAGCGTGTAAGCCCGTGTACAAACGCCTTTGAGGCATTGTAAAGCGCCATCGACGGGTCTGCGACATTGCCTGAAATCGACCCAATATTGATGATCGACCCGCCTTTGCGCATCTGCGGGATCAACGCACGGCACACGTTGAAGACACCCTTGGCGTTCACCCCCATGACCAAATCCCAGTCTGCGTCAGTGCTGTCCACGACGGTCTTTTCAACCTGCACACCGGCGTTGTTGACCACGATATCCAACTGACCAAGCCCTTGGGCCGCAATGCGAACGGCTTCGGCGTCCGCGACGTCCAATGACACCCATCCGGCAGTCAGGCCCTCTGGCGCATCACCGCGCCCGCAGGTGATCACCTCAGCGCCCTCAGATACGAAGGTATCAACGATACCCCGCCCAATACCTTGCCGTCCTCCTGTCACGAAGGCGCGCTTGCCAGCCAGTCGGTTCATGCGAAACCCCTCCTGAGGGTGTCTGGTTTCTTTGTGCGTCTTTGGGTCGGCCCCGACCTCAACCTGATCGCCACGGTCAAGCACAAGCCTTTCGCAAGCCTCATCCGGGTCAGCGTCAGTGCGGCCAAGGGGTTCACTGAGAGTACGGATGCGGCTGACTGGCCCGGCATTGGGGTTTGCCAGTTCGCGCATGTGACAATGGCTGATTTCGGCATCACAGTTTCATCTGCTGCACTTGTGCAGACAGCCCCCCATCCAGCACCCAAAGCTGACCTGAGGCATAGCGCGCCTCGTCGCTTGCCAGCCAGTTCACCAGGTTGGCAATGTCCGTCGGCGTGCCATATGTGCGCATCGGGTGCACATCGCGGACCGCTTTTTGCAGGGTGTCAATGTTGCCCCCGCCGCCACCCGAGCCGTCACCCTCAAAGAAACTTTGCAGCATCGGCGTGTCGATGTAACCGGGACAGATTGCATTCACGCGGATGCCTTCGGGCCCATGATCGCACGCCATTGCGCGGGTCAGCGCGTGCACCGCACCTTTGGTTGCGCAATAGGCCGCAAGGCCCGGATCAGCAATAAACCCATCGTAAGATCCAAAGTTGATCAGGCTTGCACTGGTGCCCGCTTTGGCCGCTTCGCGCATCAAGGGGATGGCATATTTCGAGGTAAGAAACGTGCCTGTCGAATTCACTGCAAAGCTGTGGTTCCATTCCTCAAGTGTGGTCTCTTCAACCGTCTTTTCAATCTCGATTCCGGCCGCGTTCACAAGGATATCCAGCTTGCCATGGGACGCGCGAACCTGATCCATCGCAGCAATTGCGTCGGCTTCTTGTGTCACGTCCAGTTTCACGAAATGGCTGCCATCGTCGTCGTGCTTGTCCAGCGATCCCTCGGGCGTCAGATCAGCGGCATACACCGTGGCGCCTTCCTTTAGGAAACGCGCAACAATGGCGCGGCCAATTCCGCCTCGGGCGCCGGTCACAAGCGCGACTTTTCCGTTGAGTGTCATTGGTTTTAATCCTTCACAGGTGGATAGCGATACCGACGTGCGGCCACCGTCCAATCCATATTGTTGCGTACATATTGCTGGCTTGCGTCGGCGGGTGGGTTGTAATCCCAAGGTTCGCTTGCGCCTGCCTCCATCGCGGCATGAAGCGCACGACGGGACTTCTGGGTTGCAATGATCTTTTCGCGCAGAGCCGCCCCATCCCATCGTTCACAGACGTCATCAGCAAAGCTTTTAACCGCCTGTTTGTAGGCTGGATCCGAGGCAAGGTTTACCGTCTCCAAAGGATCAGCGCTGAGGTCATACAACTGTGGCGGATCGCTATCGCAGTGGATGTATTTCAACGGACCACGCCGGATCATAATGACGGGGTACTGTGTCATCTCGGCGCAGTATTCCCCGATCGCTTCGTCGACAGGGTCATCTTCGCCCCGCGCCAATGGCATCAGGCTGCGCCCGTCAACCGGCTCGCCAATCATGCGCGCGTCACCGCCTGCGATCTCAAGAAAGGTGGGCAGCAAATCCACCAACGAAACCGCATTGTGCGCAGTACCAACGGCAACGCCGGGCCCTGCCATAACCAGTGGCACACGCGCGGAGTGTTCAAAGAAGTTCATCTTGTACCACAGCCCACGCTCTCCCAGCATGTCGCCGTGATCCGCCGTCACGATCACGATGGTATTGTCCAGCTCTGCTGTCTCTTCCAGAGTTTGAATCAGCTCACCGATCTTGCTGTCAAAATAGCTGACGTTCGCCAGATAAGCGCGACGGGCGCGACGGACTTCTGCGTCACTGAGCGGCACATAAGACGCCTCGATCCCATCCATCAAACGGCGCGAGAACGGATCTTGATCCTTCAAAGCCGGCGTAAAGGCAGGCATGTCGATGTCGTCATCCGAATACAGGTTCCACCATTCGGGCCGTGCCACGTATGGATCATGCGGATGAATAAAGCTTGCCACCATCGCAAAAGGCGCATCCTTGCCAAGTGCTTTGTCACGTGCGGCATTGAAAAGCCAGCGTTTGGCGGCAAAGCCAACCTCATCGTCGTAGTCAATTTGGAACGTCGCATGCGCCACACCGCTTTCTTTGACGGTCTGCATATTGTGGTACCACTTGTCGATCCGCTCATCGGGGGCTTCCCAATCGGGCGTCCATGCAAAATCTGACGGGTAGATGTCGGTTGTCACACGGTCTTCGAACCCGTGCATCTGATCGGGGCCAACAAAGTGCATCTTGCCGGACAGGCAAGTGCGATACCCCAGCGATTTTAGGTAGTGCGCGAAGGTCGGCACTGAGGCCTTGAATTCACAGGCATTATCATAAGCCGCAATTCGGCTGATATGCTGGCCGGACATAAACGCAAACCGCGACGGGGCGCATAACGGCGCATTACAATAGGCGGCATCAAACCGCATTCCGCGGGCGGCAAGGGCATCCAGATTTGGCGTCTTTGCAACGCGATGTCCATACGCCCCAGTAAAGTGCGGCGCCAACTGATCGGCCATAATCACAAGGATGTTGGGCCGCGTCACACAGCACCTTTGGCGTAAGCATCCAGCACAAGCCCGTGGAAATGATGCACTGCATGCTCGGATTTACCCGATCCATCCGGATCATTCACGATCCGGCCTTGGGTAAAGGCAGGTGTGCTCATCCCGCGCTGCACGCTTTCAACCAGGCCAATGTCCTCGACCTGCAACACCTCATCAAGGTAGCGGATTGCGTCACGCTCCATTTCATCCGGTTCGGTCGTTTCAAGGAAAAAGTCATAGGTTTCCAATGTGCGATCGGGGCCCATTGGAATAATATTCAGGACAATCATGCTGGACCGCCCCGGATATCGCATCAGACAGGTTGTCGGATACAGCCACCAAACCGCATGGGTTTTGACGGTGGCATTGGACACGTCATAGGCGGCATTCGGGCTGTTGCCTGCGTCAGCCATATGACTGGAATAGATGCCATAGGTCGTGACCTTGTAGGTGTCCATATCCACCAGATCGCAGAAATCTTTATGTGCTGTCGGGCAGTGGTAACACTCAAGGAAGTTATCAACGACGTTCTTCCAGTTCGATTTGATGTCGTAGGTCAGACGGTGCCCAAAGGTCAGCTGATCCACATCGGGTGCCCAATGGCGCACTTCGGTTTCCAAATTGCCCGATTGTTCTGACAATGACGTCGCATTCGGATCTAAGTTGACGAACACAAACCCGCAAAATTCTTCGACCTGCACTGCGTCGAGGCAAATCTCGTCCGTGCTGAAATCCTTCAGGTTTTCGGTATGGGGGGCGCGGGTCAGCTGCCCGTCAAGTTTGTAAACCCATGCGTGATAGGGGCACATGATGCGGCTGGTTGTGCCTTCACCCGACAACAATTCATGGGCGCGATGTTTGCAGACATTGTAAAACGCACGCAACTTGCCTTCTTTGTCTCGTACAACCGCAACAGGCTGGCCCGCGACCTTGACAGTTACATAAGACCCGGGCGCACGGGTTTTCTCGACATGGCACACCCATTGCCACGTTCTTGAAAGGATGGATTTCAGGTCAGCATCAAACCACATATCCTTGGTATAAGCCGCCGCCTGCAACGAGCTAGAGCGCGATGGATCAGGGTCATAGCCAAGAGAAATTGAGTCAGAATCTGTCATGTTATCCCTCCCGATGTCGGAACAGGTTATTCCTAGTGTGGCGATCGACTATGCAAAATTGGTCGCGTGCTTGATGTTTTTCGCATTGCGTCTGCCGATCAGGGGCAAATCCCAGGTCGAGTTCGTCAATGCGATCCGGGCAACCACTCACATACCTTATCCCCCCCGTACATGCGCCATGCAGCATCATGCCGTTTGGGCTCAGAGCAGACCTTCGCAGCAAGCCGGTCAAAGCTCAGCAATAATGGAAGTGCCCATATGTGTTCTTGGGTCAATGACAACGCTGAAGACCGCACAATGGCCTTCCAAGCTTGCGTCGCGAAACACCCCCAATGCAGCCCCCATAAAAGCAGGCAAGAAAAAAGGCGCGCTCACGCTCAAAAAGTTTGAACCATTGTGTATCGAATAATAGCATAAGTATGGTGGCGGAGACGAAGGGATTCGAACCCTCGAGACCCTTCCGGGCCTACTCCCTTAGCAGGGGAGCGCCTTCGACCACTCGGCCACGTCTCCGCTGACCCGTTTATCTAGGGTGATGCGCAGGGGCAAGATCAAATTGGTAAAAATTAGAGCACCTGTGTCGACGCGGTACAAAAGGCATACGCATCGGCGGAATGGGTTCAGATGTCCTGCCCGCCCACGAACAGGCACTGATACTGCTCCTCGGTTTGCAGCGCCGCGCGCTCTGCGCTGGTTTCCAGCTCGGTGGTGATCGCTTTGATGTCGGCCTCGGCTCCGGTCTCAACATGTGCCAAGATCTGATCGGCAAATGTGTTCGCCATCTTGTTCAGCGCACCATCCAAATATCGATGGGCCTTGGCAGCGCGGGTTTTGGTGGCCTCATCCGTTTCACCTTTTTCGCAGGCGTATGAGAACACCTCGGTCTGATCACTGTTGTTGAACCGCAGGATCTGGCGATCCGGATAGGCCGTGCTGACCAGCCCTTCGGTGGTGCAGGCACCCAGAACCAAAACTGTTGCGGCAACCCCAATCCGTCTCATCGTGACACTCGTTTTAGGTGTTGAACAGGAAATGCATCACATCGCCGTCCTTGACGATATAGCCCTTCCCCTCGGCGCGCATTTTGCCGGCATCTTTAGCGCCCTGCTCACCGTTGCCTGCGATGAAATCATCATAGGCGATGGTTTCGGCACGGATGAACCCCTTTTCAAAATCGCCGTGGATCACGCCTGCGGCTTTGGGGGCGGAGGTGCCGGTGCGGATGGTCCAGGCGCGGGCCTCTTTGGGGCCGACGGTGAAATAGGTTTCCAGATGCAATAGCTCGTACCCGGCACGGATCAGACGGTCGAGGCCTGCTTCGGCCAGGCCCATCTCCTCCAGGAACATCTCGGCCTCATCGGCCTCAAGCTGGCTAATCTCTTCTTCGATCTGGGCCGAGATGACCACCGCCGCATTGCCCTGCGCTGCGGCCATTTCAAACACGGCCTTGGAATGATCATTGCCGTTGGCGGCGTTGGCCTCGTCTACGTTACACACATAAAGCACAGGCTTGGTGGTCAGCAGTTGCAGCATTTTCCAGGCCTTGGCATCCTCGTCAGATACCTCAACTACGCGGGCCGGCTTGCCCTCTTCCAGCACCGCCTGGGCTTGCGCCAGCAGTCGGTCCTGCAACACGGCCTCTTTGTCGTTGCCCTTCAGCTTGCGCACCAGACCGGCGCGGCGCTTTTCAATGCTCTCCAGATCGGACAACATCAGCTCAGTCTCGATCACCTCGGCATCGGCAACCGGATCCACGCGGCCATCCACATGGGTCACATCGCCATCTTCAAAACAGCGCAGCACATGCGCAATGGCATCGGTTTCGCGGATATTGGCCAGAAACTGGTTGCCCAGGCCTTCGCCCTGACTGGCGCCTTTGACCAGACCTGCGATATCCACAAAGGTCATCCGGGTGGGAATGATCTGCTTGGACCCGGCAATGGCTGCCAGTTTGTCCAGCCGTGCGTCGGGCACTGAGACTTCGCCCACATTGGGTTCGATCGTGCAGAACGGAAAGTTCGCAGCCTGCGCAGCAGCCGTTTTGGTCAGCGCGTTAAAGAGCGTGGATTTGCCGACATTGGGCAGGCCCACGATTCCCATTTTGAAACCCATGATGCACCTCTTGAGACGTTGGCGTGCTTCTAGGGCCGGGGCGCGCCGGACGCAAGGGTTCTGCCAGGGTTCTACCGGGGTTCTGCCGGGGTTCTACCGGGGGCGGCGCGGCCGTTCAAACAACCACGGCGTTATCGCCCGCTGAGATGGCGCACCGTGCCCGAAACATCCACCGGGGCGTTCGCACCTGCGTGGGCGGCCACGCATAACCGCGAAGGATGACCAGCCTCCTGGCCCTGCATCACTTCAAAGGGTGTGTCATGGCCCAGTGCATCGCGCAGATACCCCGCCAGAGCTGCCGCGGCTGCCCCTGTGGCCGGGTCTTCATAGACACCGTGCCCGGCAAAGGCGTTGCGACTGTGAAACCTCTGTGCTGTCTCGCGCCAGATCAGATTGATCGTAACCAGCCCTATGGACCGCATCAGTTTGGCACCGGCGGAAAACTCATACTGCATGGCCTGCAACATACCGTGCCGCGCCAGGGCCAGCACCATATGCTGCGCCCCGCCGTTGACCATGGCGGGGGGAATGGCCGGATCCAGATCCTGCGGCTCAAGGCCAAACAACGCCAAAACATCGGCCAGCACATCCTTGGGCACAGGGGCATGCGATGTGCGCGGCGATGTCAGCTGCGCGCCCCAAACGCCGTCTTCCTGATAGGCGGTGACGGAAATCTGCGTGTCATTCAAAACCAACGCGTACTCCCCTGCTCCGTGTGCTGCCCCCAAGGCGGCCCCCAGTGCAATCGTGGCATGGCCACAAAACGGAACCTCTGCCTGCGGCGCAAAATACCGGGTGCGCCTCCCGCGGCCATCCGCCATTGGTGCGGCAAAAACCGTTTCGGAATACCCCACGTCATGGGCCAGGTCCTGCATGTCATCGACGTCCGGTAATGTGTCACACAACACAACCCCGGCGGGGTTGCCACCCTGCCCTTTTCGGGTAAACGATGCCAACCTTTGCACATCCATGTTTGCTCTCCTCACAGCCATGACAAAGCGTAGGGATAAGTCACACACCTTTGCAAATCGTGAATTGTGGGGCATCCCATTGCGAAATCAGATGAAACCTGGGGGAAATTCCCCCGCTCACCATTGATTTTCCGCGCGCACTGCCGCAAAGGGAACAGCACATAACCAAAGGGGCCGCCACATGACACGTATCGACGCCAAATTCGCAGCACTGCGCGCCGCAGACAAGAAAGCCTTCGTGGCCTATGTCATGGCGGGTGATCCCGATTATGACACCTCGCTTGAGCTGGTCAAAGGCTTGCCCGGCGCAGGCGTCGACATCATCGAACTGGGCCTGCCGTTTACCGATCCGATGGCCGATGGCCCCACCATTCAGCTGGCAGGTCAACGCGCGCTTGAGGCCGGGATGACCCTGCAGCGCACGCTGGATCTGGCGCGGGCATTCCGCGAAAACGACGATACCACACCGATTGTGATGATGGGCTATTACAACCCGATCTATAATCGCGGGGTCGACACGTTTCTGGCCGATGCCAAAGCGGCCGGCATTGACGGTCTGATCGTGGTTGATCTGCCCCCCGAAGAAGATGACGAGCTGTGCATTCCCGCTCAGGCCGCCGGGCTGAACTTCATTCGGCTGGCCACACCCACCACCGATGACAAACGCCTGCCCAAGGTTCTGCAAAACACCTCTGGCTTTGTCTACTACGTGTCCATCACCGGTATCACAGGGGCCGCCGCCGCCGAGGCCACAGATGTCGGCCCCGAAGTGGCGCGGATCAAATCGCAAACCGACCTGCCCGTGATCGTAGGCTTTGGCATCCGCACGCCCGAAACCTCGCGCTCCATCGCGTCAGTGGCCGATGGCGCTGTCGTTGGCTCGGCCATTGTCGCCATGATGGGCGAAGGCAAACCCGTGGCGCAGGTTCTGGAGTTTGTGAAATCCCTGGCGGATGGTGCACATTCGGCGTGAGAAAACGCGGTATTGCCAGCGGGCCGAATAATTGGTAAACAAATGTAACCAATTTACCGTTAGGCCTCTGCCATGCCCGTCATTACCAACATCGAAGACCTCCGCCGCATCTACGAACGCCGCACACCGCGCATGTTTTACGACTATGCCGAAAGCGGCAGCTGGTCCGAGCAGACCTTCCGCGAGAACACATCGGACTTTCAGGACATCTATCTGCGTCAACGTGTGGCGATGGATATGTCAGGGCGCTCAACCGCGTCTCGGATGATTGGTCAGGATGTGGCGATGCCCGTGGCGCTGGCCCCGGTGGGTTTGACCGGCATGCAGGCCGCCGATGGTGAAATCAAAGCCGCCCGCGCCGCCGAGAAATTTGGCGTGCCATTTACGCTGTCCACCATGTCCATCTGCTCGATTGAGGATGTGGCCGACAACACCACCAAGCCCTTCTGGATGCAGGTCTACACGCTGAAAGACGATGATTTCATGCAGCGTCTGTTTGACCGCGCCAAGGCGGCCAACTGTTCCGCCGCGATGATCACCGTGGATTTGCAGGTGCTGGGCCAGCGTCACAAAGACCTGAAAAACGGCCTCTCGGCCCCGCCCAAACTGACCGTGAAATCCGTGGCCAACATGATGACCAAGGTGCAGTGGGGCCTTGGTATGCTGGGCACCAAGCGGCGGTTCTTTGGCAATATCGTGGGTCACGCAAAGGGTGTCACCGATCCCTCGTCCCTGACCACCTGGACGGCCGAGGCCTTTGACCCGGCGCTGGATTGGGACAGAATACGCCAGTTCCGCAAAATGTGGGACGGGCCGTTGATTATCAAAGGCATCATCGATCCCCGCGACGCGCTAGAGGCGCTGAACGTAGGCGCAGACGCCATCATCGTGTCCAACCACGGCGGCCGACAGCTGGACGGTGCTTTGTCCGCCATCCGTGCCCTGCCCGCGATCATGGACGCCGTCGGTGACAAGATCGAAGTGCACCTCGACAGCGGCATCCGCTCGGGCCAGGACGTGCTCAAAGCGTTGGCCATGGGCGCAAAAGGCACCTACATTGGCCGCGCGTTTGTCTACGGGCTGGGCGCGATGGGCGAAGAGGGTGTCACAAAGGCGCTAGAAGTCATCCACAAGGAACTCGACGTCTCCATGGGCCTGTGCGGACGCCGCGACGTGACCACCCTGGACCGCGATATCCTGATGATCCCTAAGGGGTTCGACGGAGACTGGCAGTGACGTAATCGAATGGCTGCTAAGAGCCC
>JBGCEW010000017.1:0-13425 GCA_045106595.1 Roseovarius sp.
TGGGTCAATGCGGTGTTCCTGCCGTTCCTGATCTATTCGATTGCGGCGATTGGTCTGAATATCCTTGTGGGATATTGCGGGCAGGTTAGCCTGGGCACGGGCGGGTTCATGGCCGTGGGGGCATATGCCTGTTACAAGCTGATGACGGGCTTTCCGGACATCAACATTTTCTTCCATATCCTGATCTCGGGCGGGATCACGGCGATGGTCTGTGTGGCCTTTGGCCTGCCGTCGCTGCGCATCAAGGGGTTCTATTTAGCGGTGGCCACGCTGGCCGCGCAGTTCTTTCTGGTGTGGCTCTTCAACAAGGTCAGCTGGTTTTACAACTATTCGGCCTCGGGGCAGATCAACGCACCCGAGCGCACGGTGTTTGGCACGCCCATCACGGGTGCCCAGACCGAGCCTTGGGCGGCCTATCTGTTCTGTTTGGTCTTTGTGGTGATCTGCGCCGTGGTGGCGCGGAACCTGACGCGGGGCATGCAGGGGCGCAAATGGATGGCCATTCGCGATATGGATATCGCGGCCGAAATCATCGGCGTGAACCCAATGCGCGCCAAGCTGAGCGCCTTTGCTGTGTCGGGCTTTTTCGTGGGCATCTCGGGCGCGCTGTTCTTTGCGGTCTATCTGGGGGCCGTCGAAGTGGGCGAGGTCTTTGGCATCAACAAATCATTCCTGGTGCTGTTCATGGTGATCATCGGCGGGCTGGGCTCGATCTTTGGCAGCTTTGCCGGGGCGGCGTTTCTGGTGCTGTTGCCGGTCTTGTTGAAAAACGTGCTTGTTGGCACGCTGGGCTGGCCCACCGATCTGGCGGCACATCTGGAATTCATGATTGTTGGCGGCTTGATCGTCGTCTTTTTGATCGCCGAGCCGCACGGGCTGGCGCAGCTATGGCGTGTTGCCAAGGAAAAACTGAGACTTTGGCCTTTCCCGCACTGATGGGATGGGCCTGCAAGGTGTGGTGCGTAAAATCACGCACCCTACAAACAATCGGATAAAACCAAGGGAGGTATAATACCGATGAAACTGAAACTTTTGACCGCAGCCGCGGCCGCCATGATGGCTGCTGCCCCGGCGCTGGCAGATCTGGTGATTGTCGATACCAGCTATCGCACAGGCCCTTATGCTGCCAATGGCATCCCGTTTTCGGATGGGTATCAGGATTACTTCACCCTGCTGAATGAGCGCGATGGCGGCATTGGCGGTGAGATGGTCAAGATCGTGGAATGCGAGACCGGCTATAACACGGAAAAAGGCGTGGAGTGCTATGAGGCCACCAAAGGCGAAGGCGCGTTGGTGTACCAGCCGCTGTCCACAGGCATCACCTATCAGCTGATCCCGAAAGCGACCGCTGATGGTATCCCGCTTCACACCATGGGGTATGGCCGCACGTCCGCCAAAAATGGCGGCGTGTTCAACTGGGTGTTCAACTATCCTGCGAACTACTGGGATGGTGCATCACTGGCTGTGAGCCACATTGCCGAGCAAAACGGTGGTGACATCACAGGCAAGAAAATTGCGCTGGTTTATCACAACTCGGCCTATGGCAAAGAGCCTATCCGCACGCTGGAAGGCCTGGCGGAAAAGCACGGGTTCGAGCTGAGCCTGCTGGCGGTGGATCACCCCGGTCAGGAGCAAAAATCGCAGTGGCTGCAAATTCGCCGCGAAAAGCCTGACTATGTCCTGATGTGGGGCTGGGGCGTGATGAACCAGGTTGCCATTCAGGAAGCCGTGAACATCCGGTTCCCGATGGAGAACTTCATTGGCATCTGGTGGTCGGGTTCCGAAAATGACGTGAAAGCGGCAGGCGACAAGGCCAATGGCTATAAGGCGCTGACGTTCCACAACCTTGGATCGGATTACCCTGTCTATGCAGATATTGCCGAGCATGTTGTAGATGCAGGCAAAGCCGCAGGTGCGGGCGATCAGGTGGGCACGGTGCTGTATAACCGTGGTATGTATGCCGCGATGCTGGCCGCCGAGGCGATCAAGACCGCGCAAGAGATGCACGGCACAGCCGCGATCACATCGGCGCAAATGCGTGACGGGATGGAGAACCTGGAGATTACCGAAGCCAAGATGGCGGCCATTGGTCTGCCCAACTTTGGTCCGGAATTCAAAGTGTCCTGTGAAAACCACGGTGGCAACGGCTTTGGTGCCGTGTCGCAATGGGATGTGGAAGCCGGTGAGTTCAAGCTGATCACCGAGTACTACCAGTCCGATCAGGACATCATCGGACCGCTTGTGGCCGAAGATTCAGCCGCCTTTGCTGCCGAGAACAACATCGAGCCAAGCTGCTGATCTGATGTGATCTTTCTCCGGCCGCGGCACAGGTCGTGGCCGGAGGATTTTGAGTATTTTTGCCAAGAAGAAGACGGGGCCGCGCGCCTTGTTTGTAGGGAGAGACGCCATGGCGGATGAAGCGGGCACCAACGAGACCTTGCTGGAGGTCAACAATATCGAGGTGATCTATAACCACGTCATCCTTGTGTTGAAGGGCGTTTCCCTGAACGTGCCCAAGGGTGGCATTACGGCCCTGCTGGGCGGCAACGGGGCGGGTAAAACGACCACGTTGAAAGCAATTTCGAACCTGCTGAAATCCGAGCGGGGGGAAGTGACCAAGGGCTCGATCGTGTACCGTGGCGAGCGGATACAGGATCTGGTGCCGTCTGATCTGGTCAGAAAAGGGGTTATTCAGGTGATGGAAGGCCGTCACTGTTTTGAGCATCTGACGGTTGAGGAAAACCTGCTGACGGGGGCCTATACGCGCGGGTCTAGCCGGGGTGAGATTGATGCCGATTTGAACAAGGTTTACGATTATTTTCCACGTCTGAAAGAGCGGCGGCGCAGCCAGGCGGGCTATACGTCGGGTGGGGAGCAGCAGATGGTGGCCATTGGCCGCGCGCTGATGAGCCGGCCCGAGACGATCCTGCTGGACGAGCCCTCAATGGGGTTGGCGCCGCAGCTGGTGGAAGAGATTTTCCAGATTGTGAAATCGTTGAATGAAAACGAAGGCGCCACGTTTTTGCTGGCCGAACAGAACACCAACGTGGCGCTGCGGTTTGCGCAATACGGGTATATTCTGGAGAGCGGCCGGGTGGTGATGGACGGCCCTGCCAAGGAATTGCGCGAGAACCCGGATGTGAAAGAGTTTTATCTGGGGATGTCCGATGACGGGCGCAAATCATTTCGGGATGTGCGCAGCTATCGCCGCCGCAAAAGATGGCTGAGCTGATGTGCGCGACTATGAGGGCCTGTTTTGGCGCCCAGGCAGGGCCCCCAAAGGCATGACATCAATCGCTGTCATAAGTGGCGCGCAACTCGGCGATGCGGGCCAGGGCCTCGTCGCGGGTGTTGCGGATGTTGGGGCGAAACCCGGCGGTTTCGGCGCGCATGCGGATGTCTTCCTCGGTTTCCGATCCGGCCGCGTAGCGCACCGAGCCAAGCGAGCCTGCCTTGTTCAGCCGCTTGCCGCGCAGGGCATATTGCCCCCAGGCACCGGGCAGGATTTCGCAGCCATTGAGGTTGACCAGAAAGAACCAGCGGCGGTCGCTTTGGATAATGCGGTCTTCCAGGTAGTCGTAAAAATCATCGACATCGCGGCTGTGATGAAAGGTGAGATGCGAAAAATCCACATCCATCAGGTCTTGGTCTGGGTCAAACGTGACGCGGCGCACGAAATCTGCCAGCACGTAGTTCGGCTCGTGAATCTGACGGCGGCGTCGTTTGCTGGGAAGCTGAGCAATACGGTCCAGGGCATCGTCGCGGTTGGAAAACAGATTGGGATCAAAGGCTTCGGTATTGGCGGCACGAATGATCTGGCGTTTGGTCTCATCCGAGGCATCAAAGCGGACCGACCCCATGGAATGCGCGGCATTCAAAGCGCGACCCCGGCGGGAATAGGCGGTCCAGGCGTCCGGGTCGATCCGGGTGCCATTGAGATTGACCACAAAGAACCACAAGGGTTCGTTCGTGGCGGTGATACGGGCCTCAAGCCGGTCGTAGACCGCATTGACGGTGACACTGTCGGCAAAGTGGAAATCCGAGAAGTCAGCCTCCATGACCTGAATGTCATCGTGGAAGGTAATACGGGCATCCAATGCTGCGGGGTCGATCGCAGAGCGGGCTTGCGCGTCAATCATGGTGGCCTCCTGAACAGGGTGGTCAAACGAATCGTACGGTATGCGATTGCATGCCGTGTTTCGCCGATCTTTGCATTTCGCTCAATTGGTCAAGCTGTCGCGCCCCTGAGGCTGGCACAAAGGAACCCGGTATGACCCAGTTTTTTGATGATTTGGAAACCTTGACCGCAGCGGCACGTGCCGCGCGTCTTGCAGAGCTGTTGCCCGAGCAGGTGGCACGCGCGCAGGCCTTGCCGGGGTATGCGAAGAGCCTGGCTGGTGTTGATGCCAGTGCCTGCAAAAGTGTCAGTGACCTGGCGGCGTTGCCGGTGTTGCGCAAGTCTGATCTGGGGGCCGCGCAGAAAGCAGCAGCACCGTTGGGGGGGCTGACGGCGCGCGCGGCATCAGGGTTTGCCCATGTGTTCCAATCGCCGGGCCCGATTTATGAGCCGGGCGGCGTGGATCATGACTGGTGGCGCATGGGCCGGTTTTTGGCCGCCTGTGGCATTGGTCAGGGCGATGTTGTGCAGAACTGCTTTGGTTATCATCTGACCCCCGCCGGGATGATCTTTGAGAATGGCGCGCGGGCTGTCGGTGCGGCAGTTCTGCCTGCGGGCACCGGTCAGACCGAGCTGCAGGCGCAGGCCGCGCATGACATTGGGGTGACGGCCTATGCGGGCACGCCGGATTACCTGAAGGTGATTTTGGACAAGGCCGATGAGATGGGGCTAAGCCTGTCTATCACCAAGGCGGCTGTGGGGGGTGGTGCGTTATTTCCATCGCTGAGGCAGGAATATGCGGACCGCGGGATTGCGTGTCTGCAATGCTATGCCACCGCCGATCTGGGCAACATTGCCTATGAGAGCGAGGCGATGGAAGGGTTGATCGTGGATGAGGGCGTGATTGTTGAGATCGTGACCCCCGGCACCGGTGATCCTGTGGCGCCGGGGAATGTGGGCGAGGTTGTGGTGACCACGCTGAACCCTGATTATCCGTTGATCCGTTTTGCCACCGGTGATCTGAGCGCTGTGATGGAAGGCGAGAGCCCCTGCGGGCGCACCAACCTGCGCATCAAGGGCTGGATGGGCCGGGCGGACCAGACCACCAAGATCAAGGGCATGTTCGTACGCCCCGAGCAGGTGGCGGCCCTTGTGGCGCGTCACGATGAGATTTCGCGCGCCCGTGTTGTGGCCAGCCGCGAAGGCGAGATGGACGTAATGACCGTGCAGATCGAGGCTGACGGTGGGGAGGCCGAGGCTGAGGCCTATGCGGATGCGGTGAGCGATGTGCTGAAGCTGAAAGGCCGGATCGAAGTGGTGGCCAAGGGGACGTTGCCCAATGACGGTAAGGTCATTGATGATCTTCGCAGTTATGAGTGAGGGTTGATTGACGTGGCTCGCGTCGCGGGCTTGAACCGGAACCTCCGCTGAATGTGAGATCCTGCTCTTTCTAAAGCAATGGGCCGGTTAACAGCCGCTTTAGCGGCCCGGCCATCGTCAGCCCCTCCCGTCGCACCCGTGGTGCGCCGATTTGCATGGGGCACGCCTCTGGCGTGACGGCTGACGATATGGTTGGTCTTGGCGCATCATTCGTTCTGTGGATGTACTTGGCTGGCATAAAGCGCTTAGGAAAACCCGACAGGCTCGTCTCCCCAGGGGCTGACGATGGCCTACTGGCTTACCCAAACCGCCCTGCATCATACGGCGACAGGTCCACATTGGTCCGTTTGCCCGAAATAAGATCGGCCACCCAGCGCCCTGTCTTGGGCCCGGCGGTCAGCCCGATATGTTGGTGCCCAAAGGCGGCATAGACCCCGGTCTGGCCAATCTCGCCCACCAGAGGCAGGCTGTCAGGGGTGGAGGGACGGAACCCCATCCATTCCTCGGCCTCGTCATAGGTCAGATCGGGAAAGGCCCAGCCGATGTTCTTGGCGATCAGTTCCAGCGGACGTTTGGAGGGCGCGGCGTGGTGGCTGCCCAACTCAACCGTACCGGCACAGCGAAGGCCGGTTTCCATCGGGTTCACGCCAAACTTGCCTTTGACCATCATCAGCGGCGTCTGGGGCATCATATTGGGGTTTCTCAGGTGCAGGTGATAGCCGCGCTCGGTTTCCATCGGCACCTTGAGACCCAGTTTGCGCATCAGATCCTTGGACCAGATGCCAGCGGCCAGAACCGCGTGGTCACACGGCATGGCGCCCTGATCGGTGATCACGGATGTCACGCGGCCCTCGGTCAGTTCAAAATCCTGCACGGTGGCGCGGCGGAATGTGCCCCCCTCTGAGGCCAGAACAGTGGCCAAAGCCTCGCAATAGGCACCGGGATTGGTGATGTGGCCGTGCCCCTTGATCTGCGCGATCAGGTTGATGTTGGGGCCGCACATCGGTTCGGCCTCTTGCACGGCGGGGCCTTCGATCAGCTCGGGGGGGTACCCCACATCCGACCGGATTTTCCAGCCATAGCTTTCGGCGTCAAAGGCGGCGCGGTTGGCGTAGGCATATCGGAATTCGCTGGTCTCAATCCAGCGCGCAGCGGGGGTGCCACGGGTCAGCGCCTGGTGTTGTTCAACACTGTCGCCGATCATGGGCATCAGCCCGTCGACCGTGCGGCGCACACCCGCATCCGTGGCGTGTGACATGAACTTCAGCAGCCAGGGGATCATGCGCGGCAGATAGCTCCACTGCATGAAGAGTGGCGCGTTGCGGTCCATCATGTATTTCAGGCCGGTGGTGGCAATGCCCGGCGTGTTCACCGGGATCATCGCCCATTGTGCCAGCAGACCTGCATTGCCATAAGACGCCCCGGCGGCGGGACCGTCTTTGTCCAGCAATGTCACCTCGTGACCTGCACGGCGCAGCCAGATGGCACTGCTGAGACCGCAGATACCTGCACCGATGACAATGATTTTCAAAGGGGTGGTCATAGTGCGGCTCTCTCATGGATTGTATGGCGCAGCGTGATCACGAGAGGCCGCATTTGGCAAGAGGGCAGGGTTACATTCCGCCCTGTTCCTGTTGGGCGAAAAACGAGGTGTCTTTGGGTTTTTCCGGCAGCGCCATTTCGTAATTCGAGCACCGCACCCGGCCCGAGGCCTGCCCGCGCACCACTTCATGCGTAAATCGGCTGGGCAGGTGGTTTTCCGACAGCTCCATCGCGTCTTCGGCGTAGTAGGTGGTGATATAGAGCGTGCGCGGGCTGTCCGACAGGTTGGGGGCCGACCCGTGCAGCAAGGACGAATGCATCAGGCAGACCGATCCCGCCTTGCCGGTGCATTTGACGATGTCGTTCTTGTGCTGCTCGAACACCTCATCCGCCACGGCCCCGGTGAATGTGCCGTTATGCCAGTGTGAATAGAGCGGGCCTTTGTGGGTGCCGGGCACCACCTCAAGCGGGCCGTTTTCCAGTGTGACATCATCGACCAACAGCAGGCAGGTGATCAGATCATCATTGGTCATCGGCTGAAACGGAAAGTCCTGGTGAAACTTCACTTTGGTCGCCGTGCCGGGCAATTTGGAGTTCACCTTGCCGTGGTGAAACCGCAGCGCCGGGCCGATCAGCTCGGCGCAGATATCCACCGTGGCGGCGTTGCGCATGATGTCGGCATAGACGTCTGACACTTCTTCGGGTGATTGAATGCGGCGCAGGCCAGGGGTTTCGGCGGTGTGACCCGGTTGCAAATCAAACCGCGGGCGACCATCCAGCGTTTCGCCGTAATCGCCCGTCTGGGTGCGGCTTTCTTCGACCCAAGAGCTGAATTCATCGCGCAGAGCCTGCAATTGGTCGGGCGTCACCGCGTCCTCGACCACCAGCACGCCATCGCGCCAGAAGGTGTCTTTTTGGTCCTGAGTGAGGATGGCCATGACGTTTCTCCCTGTTGATCGAGTCTGGTCTATACCAGAGCCAAATATTGGTATATATCAGATTGGGAACCACGCAAGACAAACCTGTCATCGGAGGGTTTTTGACCTTGAACACCACATCGGCCCCCATGTTCCGTCAGATCGTGGATGATTTGAAGCGGATGATCGAAGAGGGGAACCTGCCGGATCATGCCGCGCTGCCATCTGAGCGTGTGGTGGCCGAGCAGCACGGTGTCAGCCGTATGACCGCCCGGCGCGCGCTGGAGGCGATTGAGGCCGAGGGGCTGGCTTATAGCAAGGACCGTCAGGGGCGGTTCGTGTCGCCCAAACGGATGAACTATAATGTGAACTCGTTAGAGAATTTCATCACAGATGCGGACCAGCAGGGGATTGATGTTAAGGGCCAGGTGATTGCCACGGTTGCGCAACAGGCCACCGCCGACATGGCGGAGCACTTGGGCGTGTCTGTGGGCACAGAGCTGGTTCAAACCCAGCGTTTGTTCCTGCGCGAAGGGCACGCGATGTTTCTGGAAACCGAAACGGTGATCCCCGCGCGATGTCACGGTTTGCAAGCGGACCCGCCTGACACACAACGCTATAGCACCTTGGGCCATATGGCCGACATTACCATCCGGATGCGCGCGCTTGCCCCCAACGAGGCCGCGCCGCTGGGGTTGATGCCCTATCAGGCGGGGATCGAACAGGAACAGATGGTGCGTGATGCCGATGGCATCCTGTTTTGCCACGTTCGCCAGATCTGGCGGGGCGAGTTGGCGCAGTTCTCAGCACGGGCGGTGTTGCAAGGACCCTGAGGCCACAAAAAAACCCCGCCCGAAGGCGAGGTTCATTCCATCCGAAGATGTAAAACTGGGCCTAACCCTGGCGGGCTTTGAAGCGGCGCTGGGTTTTGTTGATCACGTAGACGCGGCCTTTGCGGCGCACGACACGGCAATCACGGTGCCGGTTCTTGAGCGAGCGAAGTGAGTTCTTGACCTTCATGGCTCTTCTCCTGTCTGTCGTGGCGCGGGGTGGCGCCTCGGGGTTGGTCGGGTGCCCCGGACAAGCCGAAGCAGTGAAATGGTGGGCGATACAAGGATCGAACTTGTGACCCCTTCGATGTCAACGAAGTGCTCTACCGCTGAGCTAATCGCCCGTAGTGACCGACGTGATCAACACCCCCAATAAATGAGGGCGCGGAAAACCGCGCCGGTGTGGGAGGGTCTATAAAAGGAGTCGGCAGGCGGATCAAGGGCTTTTAGACGTGCAATTCAGCGCTATCCTTCGTATCAAGGAGAGGACATGCCCAAGGTTGCTTATCATTTAACACATCCCGAACGGCGCACAACGAGTGTTGTGTTCGCCTCGCCCCATAGCGGGCGGGATTATCCGTGGTCCTTTCTGCGCAAAACCCGGCTGAATGAGCATAGTATCCGCAGCTCGGAAGATGCGTTTGTGGATCGGTTGTTTGAGGCCGTCCCAAAGCACGGCGCGCCGTTTATCAAGGCGGGTGCGCCACGGGCCTATTTGGATTTGAACCGCAATTATGATGAGCTGGACCCTGCGTTGATCGAAGGGGCGTCAAAGGCAGGTCACAACCCACGGGTCAGTTCGGGGCTGGGGGTGATCCCACGTGTCGTGGCCAATGGGCAGGCGATTTACACTGGCAAGATCAGCTATGCCGAGGCGCTGCGCCGGATTGACACCTATTGGCATCCGTATCACCGGGCCCTGGCCGGGCAGCTGGATCAGGCGCATCTGATGTTTGGGCAGTCCATTTTGGTGGATTGCCATTCCATGCCACACGAAGCGATGGACAGCTTTACCACCGCGGGTGTGCGCCGCCCCGAAGTGGTGATTGGTGATCGGTTCGGGGCTTCGGCTGATCCGGTGATTGTAGACCGGATTGAACAGGCCTTTGTGGGTATGGGGCTGCATGTGGTGCGCAACACGCCGTTTGCCGGGGCATATATCGCACAGCATTATGGCCGCCCTGCCAAAGGTCGGCATGCATTGCAGATCGAGATTGATCGCTCGCTTTACATGAACGAGCAGTTGATCCGGCCCAATGGCAATTTTGAGAACTTCAAACGCGGGTTGCGCGATGTGATCGCACAGATTGCTGATGTGGGCCGTCCGGCGCAATTGCCTTTGGCGGCTGAATAGGCCGCTTGCCTGCGACGGGCACCAGATTGCGGATCACCTTAAGGCGCGGCCTTTTCGAATAGCATCCGACCCGAACCGCGCACGTATTTCATCGGTTGCGCGTTCCGCCTGACTGCGGGTTGCGGCGTCTGGGTCCAGCAGATCGGGCGCACGGTCTGCGTCATGCTCGGGCACCAGATGGCTGAGCCCGACGCCAATCAAACGATATGCGGCACCCCGTTCGACCTGATCCATCAACCCCCGCGCTGTGCGATAGATCGTATCGGCCATCTGCGTGGCATCCCGCAAGGCCAGCCGCCGGGTGATCTGGCTGAAATCGGCGCGCTTGAGTTTCAGTGTCACGACACGCCCGGCTGTGGCCTTGGCCTTGCAGCGGTCTGCCACCTGCTCGGACAGACGCCAGATATGGCCATCCAGAATATCCAGATTGGCAGTGTCTTCGGAAAAGGTGGTTTCTTTGGAAATGGATTTCACCGGCTCATTGGCCGACACACGGCGCCGGTCCTGCCCGCGCGCCAGATGCCACAGCCTTTCGCCCATCGACCCAAAGCGCGCGATCAGATCATCCTGCTCCCAGCGCAGCAGATCGGCAAAGGTATGGATGCCCGCCTTGTCCAGAGCAGCACGGCTGACCTGACCCACACCCCAGATCAAACCCACAGGTTTGTCACGCAGAAAATCGGCGGTCTCGGCCTTGCCAATCACCGAAAACCCGCGTGGCTTTTCCAGATCTGAGGCCACTTTGGCCAGAAATTTGTTGTGGCTCAGCCCGATTGATCCGGTCAGGCCCAGCTCATCGCGCATGCGTCTGACCAGACGCGCCAGCATCACTGCAGGCGGGGCGCCGTGCAGGCGGGCGGTGCCTGACAAATCCAGAAATGCCTCGTCCAGCGACAGAGGTTCGATGTCAGGTGTAAGTTCCTCCATCATGGCGCGAATTTGCTTTGAAACCTCGACGTATTCGGACATGCGCGGTTTGATGATCACCGCATCAGGGCACAGCTTGAGCGCCTTGAACATGGGCATGGCCGAATGCACACCCCTTATGCGCGCCACATAACATGCGGTCGACACCACACCGCGCCGTCCGCCACCGATGATCACCGGTTTGTCGGCCAGTTCCGGATGGTCCCGTTTTTCCACGCTGGCATAAAACGCATCACAATCCATATGAGCAATCGACAGGTCGTACAGTTCGGGATGGGACAGCACTCTTGGGCTGCGGCACGCAGGGCACCGCGACGCGTGATCGAACTGGGTGAGACATTCACGACATAGTGAAGGCATGGTTAAGCCGTTGATCCGCACTATCTATTGCACAGGTGGAAGTTAAATGGCGTTGAGTTGAGAGTATCATAGCTGATGACACAGGCAGAAAACAGAGAGTTTGCAGGGGCAAAGCTGGCCTTGTTTATCGGGGACCGCGTGCTGGTTCTGCGCCGCGATGATCGCCCTGATCTGCCTTGGCCGGGATATCTGGACTTGCCCGGTGGCGGGCGCGAAGGGTCTGAAAGCCCCGAGGCCTGTGCCTTGCGGGAAACCCATGAGGAAGTGGGGTTGGTGGTGCGGCCAGATCAGTTGGTCTGGAAACGGTATTACCCCGAAGACCCGACGCCTGCGTTCTTTTTCGCAGCACATCTGCCAGCCGAGACCGAGGCGGATATCGTGTTTGGATCAGAAGGGCAGGGATGGCTTCTGATGGCGCCTGAGGCGTTCGTGCAAAGTGCCGAGGCGGTGCCGCATTTCCGGGTGCGATTGGCGGACTATCTGCAAAGCCGTTAGGCCGCCGGGCGCTTAGCCACGCATCTGTGACATGATGGCCTCGGCTGCGGCGCGTGGGTCGGGCTGGGCCCAGATCGGGCGGCCGACCACAATGTGATCTGCGCCGTCTTGTATGGCCTGCGCCGGGGTGGCCACACGTTTCTGATCGCCCAGATCCGCCCCCGTCGGCCGCACACCAGGGGTGACAATCAACCGGCCTTGCGCATTGGGCAACGCCCGGATCATCGCCGCCTCTTGGGGGGATGCAATGATACCATCGGCGCCTGCGTCAAAGGCATTGCTGACACGTTCGCGCACAATGTCGGGCACCGCGCCGGATTTGATCAGCGAGACATCCAAATCGGCCCGGTCCAGTGAAGTCAGGATGCTGACGGCCAGAATTTTGGTGTCTGAGCCGGATGCGCCTTCTTTGGCGGCGCGCACCACATGGGGGTCGCCGTGCACGGTCAGGAAATCGAGGTCAAACTGTACCAACCCGCGCACCGCTTTTTCGACTGTCGCGCCGATATCGAACAATTTCATATCCAGGAAAATACGTTTTCCGTGCTCTTGCTTCAGCTCGTTGGCCAGCGCCAGCCCCCCGCCTGTCAGCATGCCCAGCCCGATTTTATAGAACGATACGGCATCGCCCAGACGTTCGGTCAGTTCCAGGCCTTCAAGTGCGTTGGGTAAATCGAGGGCTACGATCAGGCGATCATCGGCGTGCATGGCGGGCTCCTTGGGGTGATGGCGGATCTGAGGGCGGTGTAGCCCTGTCACCGCGCAATCGCAAGGACAGCCCCAGCGTGGCCCAGGTCAGGCGGCTTGCAGCATCGTGGTCGAGGCTCGCAAGGCATCTTGGGCCACTGTGATCTGATGGGAGGTGTTGCGATACTCGGGCATGCGGTTCAACTGGCGCAGCGCATCGTCCAGCAGCTCTTCGGCCACATGTTGACGCAACATACCTTGCTGGTAATCCGCCGCCGCACGCAATGACATCCGCCGCGTATCGGCGTCCATCAGCAATGTTGCGTGAAACTGGCCTGTTTCGGCCGAAAAGGCGTAGTCCTTCAGTTCTATGCTCAGAATGTGCATCGCAAGTCTCCCGTATTGGTTAACCCAAACTTAAGAAATGCGGTGGGTCCGAATAATGAGAAACTCAGGTGTGATTTCCCCTCTGGCCATGACAGGGCGCGGAATCAGGCCGCAAGTGCCGTCAGGTGGTCAGAATTTGGGGTGATCTGATGCATGTGCAGGCCTTTGTACGGGGCCAGATGCATTTGCTGCGCAGCATCGATCAATGCAGCTTTGATCATGCGCGGCTCGGCCATCAGGCAGGCTGTGACCTGTGCCGCATAGGCGTAGACGCCCGAGGTGTCGCGTACCAGAATACGCGCCTCAAAGCTGCCTTGGGTGGCGTTGTACTGAATGTCGCTGTCACGTGGTGCGTTGATGTGCATGGTGCCTGCTCCTGTGTGTGGCCCGTGTGTGTCAGGCTCTTTCGCTATGGGTGTCAGCTAAGCA
>JBGCEW010000018.1:0-147681 GCA_045106595.1 Roseovarius sp.
GTCGATGGCATAGCCCAATCCCCCGGTGCGCACCATGTCGCCACCCTGTTGGTAATAGGGGTCCGGGTTGAACAGGTTATCGGCCACGTCCTCTAGCACCACATGCAGGAATTCACCTGTCATCTCAGTGCGGTACGCAGCGCCATAGGTCATTGATGTGACGTTCCAGATGTCTTCGCGGGTGATATCCTGACCGGGCAGGATGCTGGGCCCCCAACGCACGCCGGGGCTCAGGGCGATATCCGCCTCGCGCTCGCTGAGCAGAGCATCACAAATCAGGTCATCCCACGTGCCGTTGAAATTGCCGCGGCGGTACAGCAGGCTGTCGGTCTGGCCGATCACCTGGGTCAGTTGGTCCAAGTAAGGCGCGCGCTCAGCATCGATCACAGCGGTGACCGCTGCATCTGGTGCGATCACATCCGAGAAGATCGGGATCAGCTTGTGCCGAAAGCCCATCATGCGGCCGTCTTGCACATCCAGATCGACGCGGGACACGAACTTGCCGTTTGAGCCTGAGGCCACAATCACAGTTTCGCCCACCAGCACAGGTTCGGGCAGCGCGTCATGGGTGTGGCCGGACAGGATCACGTCAATGCCCGACACGATGCCCGCCATCTTTTTGTCCACGTCAAAGCCATTGTGGCTGAGGCAGACCACCACCTCGGCCCCTTCGGCCCGGACCTGATCGACCATCTCCTGCATATGCTCGTCCCGGATACCAAAGGCATATTCGGGGAACATCCAGCCGGGGTTGGCGATGGGCATATAGGGGAAGGCCTGGCCGATGACGGCGATCTTGGTGCCGCCACGTTCGAACATCTGGTAGGGCGGGAACAGTTCGGCCGGTTCATCCCATTCGGCGTCGAATATGTTCTGACCCAGTGCTGCAAAGGGCAGACCCTCAACAATCTCGGCCACGCGGTCAGAGCCAAGGGTGAATTCCCAGTGAAAGGTCATCGCATCCGGCTTCAGCGCGTTCATCACGTTGACCATGTCCTGCCCTTGGGTGTGATAGCAGGTATAGCTGCCATGCCATGTGTCGCCGCCATCCAGCAGCAACGCATCGGGGCGATCCGCACGGATGGAATTGATCACGGTCGACACCCGGTCGAGGCCCCCGACACGGCCATAGGCCTGCGCCAATGCGCTGAAATCATCCGAGGACAGCGCGTAATGCGAGGGGCTGCCATCGTCGATACCGTACAGCTTGCGGAAATCCCCACCGGTGATGTGCGGCACCGCGCCGTTGTTTTCGCCCACGCCAATGTTGATCGACGGCTCGCGGAAATAAATCGGCTTCATCTGTGCATGGATGTCGGTGACGTGGATCAGGGTAACATTGCCGAAGGTATCAAACTCCAGCAGCTGGTCCTGCGTCAGCGCCTGTTGTGCCGCCAGACGGCCCCATTCACCAAAGCCCGACGCGCCAATGATGGCTGAGGCCGCCATTGAGGTCTGAAGAAAATCACGCCGTGAGATCATGCTAAGTCCCGCCTATACATGCGAATAATTGAATGTTTGTGCTTAAAGAAAACCCCGCAGGCCATACGGCAAGCGGGGCAATCTGTGTTTAGTTGCGGATCGACGGCCCTTCGACCGACAGACCATTGCCGCGAGAGGCCACGTACAGCTCCAGCGCGATGAACTCCTGGCTGCCGGGCTTGTAGGTCTCGGCGCGGGTGTCCCGCACGCAGCCTTTGAACCGGGCATGAACCGAATTCAGCTTGGTGTTCTTGAGACGATACACCGGAAAGCCGTTGATCTGGCCCTGGCTGAGGTGGTCGGCACGGATCATCATGCCATAGCTGTCCTCGTGACAATTGGCGCAAGACAGCTCCAACTGGCCGGTGCGGGTATAATAGAGCTCTTTGCCCTGCTCCCACATCGATTGCGCGGGGCCGTCAATGGCCACGTTCACCGGCATGCCACGCGACACCGAGGCAATCAGCGCCACCATGTTTTGCATGCCGCCGCCTGTGTATTTCCACTTTTCAGCGCCCATACGGTTTTCACGGCAGTCGTTGACCTGCATTTCAATGGTGCGCACTTCTCCGGCGGTCTCGGACCACTTCGGATAGGTCGCGCGCACGCCTTTCATGCTGTCGGTGCCCTCATGGCAGCTGGCGCAGCTTTTGCCCTCAGAGCCATCAACCGTGTTCCAGACCTCTTCGGCCTGCTCCACAAAGATCATACCGGGGTTGTCAAAGTCGTCCGCCTGCATCGCGCGGGTTTCAACGCCGCGGAAATGCCAACCGGAATAGATCGTGTCCACCGCATCCGCCATATGGGCCGGTGCAGCGGTTTGTGTGACCATTGTGGTCTCTTCGTTCAGGATCAGCGTGTCTTCTGCCGGGTCCGCCAGAGCGACCCCCGCCGTCAGAGCCAACGTCGCACATGTCCCCAGAACCGTTTTTATCTTATTCATTATGTTCCTCCCTAACGGTCCTGTTTCACCCAATCGCGATGGATTTGGATGTCTCATAGACCGACCCGTCATCATCATACCACGTAAACGCATAATCCCCTGCTTCGGGCACTTTGGCCTCGAACTCGAAGAACGGGTTTGTGGAAATCGCAGGTTCCAGCGTGACGTCGATCACGTTTTCACCGTTAAAATCACAGGTGAAGCGGTTGATGATCGAACGCGGGATAACATTTCCCTCTTTGTCCTTGCGCTGGCCACTTTCCATTTTGTGGCTGATCAAGGTCTTGATCGTGATTGTGCCACCAGCCTCGGCTGTTTTGGGCACTTTGACGCGGGGTTTTACACCTTTTGCCATGTTGGAATTCTCCTATCTGTCGCTTAGCCGCCGCAGCCGCCGATTGTCACTTTGATCGAGGCCGAGGCCTTGGCGAATGTACCGTCGGACATCTTGGCGATTGCCACGACATCCTGGGTGCGCGCCAGACGAATACGGGTCGAGGCCGCTTGCGAGGCCGCCAGTGGGCCGAATTTGAACGTGGCCACGGGCGGTGTGGGGTTGCCCAGCGCCAGCACCATGATTTCAGCAGCGCCTTCAGCGGCCACTTCGATTGGCACGGTGTTGCCGTTCTCGGCGATCTCGGGCGCGGTCAGTGTAACGCCACCTTCGGCCACATCTGCACCACCGGTGAAGGCCGCAATCAGGTCTTCGCCAGCCGCCATCGAGCGGATCGGCAGACCCGCCACCACCAACGCACCTGCGCCGACTGCAATGGCATTCCGTCTTGTCAGTTTCATGTGAAAACTCCTGTGATTTTTCCCGTATTCCAGGGGTTCATTATTCCTTGAGCGTGACCAGATAGGCCACCACATCTTCGATCTGTTGTGCGGTCAGCAAGGGCGCGAATGTATCGTCAGCCGCCTTGCCGGTATAGGCCTTGCCCGGACGAATGAAGCCTTCGGTCTTGTAGAAGGACGGCATCATCGTATCCTCGAACATGATCTTGGCATTGGCCACGATCCCGCGCAGTTCAGCTTCGCTCCAGCGATCACCGGCACCGTCCAGGGTGGGGCCAATTTCGCCGTGGAACGGCACATCAGCCAGATCACTGACCATGTGGCACGCCACGCAGTTGCCCTTTTTCTTGGACCCAACGATGCTGCGTCCTTCGGCTGGATCACCCGCCGTGCCGGACAACGACATGTCTACCGCACCATCCATGTATTTCACGTCTGTCGGGGCAATTTCACCTGCGCTGATCGCATGGGTTGAAAGTGCCAGGGCCGCTGCGGCTACCAAAACTGTTCTCATATGTCCTCCCGTAACATATTCTATTTTTCGAATATCATAAGACGAAAAACCGACGCCGATCAACAGCTATTCGGGATAATTCGTCGCTGCACTGCCGCAATCCGCTTGGGTCAGTCATAGGTTCCATCGCTGCGTTCCTGAATACGGCGGGCGTGGTAACGCTGAAAATCCTCACCATTATCAAGCGCATATCGCTTTTCGGCGACCCATGTCAGCATGTCCAACGTGGTTCCCGGACCAAACGCGCCCGGCATCAAAGTTACCGCAGCCTGAGCGGCAGTTTGCCCATCCTCGATCGTTTCGGGCAGAAACAGAATCGATGGTGTGAACAAAAGCCCCCATTTGCGCGCGGCGTCTTTCTCGCTGAGTGTTTCGCCATCAAAGTCCACCACTTCGGTGTCCCCATAGAGGTTCATCTGCACCACAAAGAAGTTCTCGGTGATGTAATCCGAGACATGATCAAGCGAGAACACCTCCTTGTGCATCTTGTCGCAATAGATGCAGCCGCGTTGCTCGATGATGATCGCCAAACGCTTACCTTCTGCGTTGGCCTCGTCCAGATCTTCGCGCAGGTCCTTGAAGGTGTCGCGCATCCAGTCGGCCTTGTGCAGGCCATCGTCACCCATGTCCGCCATCGCCGGGACAGCCAATAGAAACGCCATACAAATCGTCAGAATACGAACCATGTCTTTCTCCTTCAGATGTTTTGGAAGACCGGAAACGTCACCAGCATCCATTGAGCAATGTAATTCACACTATCCGTTGCAATCAGCCCGGCAAAGACGATCAGCAACAGGCCCATTGCCTTTTCGACCTTGGGCAGGTGCCGCCGGAACCGGGCCGCAAAGCGCAGGAATGGCCCGATGAAAAGCGATGCAATCACAAAAGGTGCTGTCATCGCCACACCAAAGACCAACAGCAATATCAGGCCTTTCATCGCCGTGGCCTCGGTGCTGGCCGTAAAGACAACAGCCGTCAGCACACCGCCCACACATGGTGTCCACCCCGCAGCAAAGGCAAATCCCACAACATAGGCACCGGGGATGGACATGGCTTTGGTGTTGCCTGCGTCCATCTGGAACATGCGGTTCAAGACCCCAATGCGCAGAACACCCAGAAAATGCAGGCCCATGACAAAAACGATCAAGGCAGCCACCAGCCGAAACTCGGTCTGAACACTGCGAAAGGCCTGGCTGAGCCCAAAGGCCGCCGCCCCCAGCAGGACAAACACGGTGATGATGCCCAGCGAAAACATGATCGACGCCAGAAACGCCCGCCGCCTGAGACCCGGTGCCAGGTGCCCCTCGTCGCTGATCTGCGACAGCGACGCCCCTGCCATATAGCTGAGGTAGAACGGCACAATCGGCAGGACACAGGGTGAAAAGAACACCACCAATCCGCCAATGATTGCGCTGAAGAATGTGACGTCCAGCATGTCTGTCACGCCCCTGTGATACGCGCGCTGCTTGCGCTGCTTACACATTCAAGATATTATATGTTTCACTGTTGCGTCAATGGACCCCGTTATGATGGCTGGTCGATCCACCCTTTTGGGCTTTGCCCTAGCGACCGGTCTGAGCGTCATGGCACAGGCTGCCGAACTTGTGATGGTTGAACAAATGGGCTGTCATTGGTGTGAACGCTGGAATGAAGAGATATCGCATATCTATCCCAAAACCGACGAAGGGCAGCGTGCGCCTTTGCGCCGCGTCGATCTGCGTGATTTGCCCGATGATCTGACGTTCAGATCGCCGCCTGTGTTCACGCCAACCTTTGTTTTGGTTCAGGACGGTCAGGAGCTGGCCCGTATAGAAGGCTACAATGGCGACGAATTTTTCTGGTTTCTGATTGCGCAGATGCTGACCGACAATGCAGACCAGATTGACCCACAGGTGACCCAATGACCCTTCCCGTTTTGTCCGATCAGATGTCCGAGGCCGAAATGGACCGGATGATGCAAAGCGCCTGTGAGGCCTCCAATTTCCTGAAGGCAATCAGTCATGAAGGGCGGTTGATGATTTTGTGTCATCTGGCCAGCGGCGAAAAGACCGTGACCGAGCTGGAAGAACTGCTGTCGGCGCGCCAGGCGGCGGTGTCGCAACAGTTATCGCGGCTGCGCACCGAAGGTCTGGTGGCGCCGCGCCGCGATGGCAAAGCGATATACTATCGCCTCAGCGATCCCCGCGCCGTGCAGATTCTGGATCTGGTGTATGCGCTGTTTTGCAAGACAGACTGACCCATGCTGGACACCTTGCCTGATGCAACGATTGCGGCGCTCTTGGGGGCAGCCGGGGGTATCATGCTGGGCCTCGCTGCGCGTTTGGGGCGGTTTTGCACTTTGGGTGCGATTGAAGATTTTCTGTATCAAAACAATACAGTGCGCCTGCGCATGTGGGGGTTGGCCGTTGGCATTGCCGGGCTGACTGTGTTTGGCGCGGCCCTGTTTGGCGTGTTCAACCCTGACTTTTCCATCTATTACCGCGCTCCGTTTTCACCCCTCGCTCATATCGCGGGCGGGCTGATGTTTGGCTACGGCATGGCATTGGCCGGCAATTGCGGGTTTGGGGCATTGGCGCGCAGTGGCGGCGGCGATCTGAGGTCGTTTGTGATTGTCCTGATCATGGGCATTTCAGCCTATGCGATGCTGTCAGGTCCTCTGGCCCGTCTTCGGGTGTCGATTGCAAACAGCACCGCTGTTGATCTGTCGGCGTCCAGCTATCCTGAGCTTCTTGGCTCTGTATCGGGGCTTGATCCTGAACCCATTGGTGCTGCTCTGGGGCTGTTGATCATTGCACTGGCGCTTTACCGTGGCGGGTTTGGCCAGAACCGCGCCGCCATGGGGTGGGCTGCGGTGGTGGGGATGGCGATCGCGCTGGGCTGGATCGGAACCTATCAGCTGTCGCAAATCGGCTTTGGCACAACCGCGGTCATCAGCCATACCTTTACCGCCCCAATCGGAGAGACCCTGTTGTTTCTTATGACATCCACCGCCGGTGGGCTCAGCTTTGGCGTGGGCTCGGTGCTGGGGGTTCTGGTGGGCGCGATTGCGGGCAGCCTGATCAAAGGACATTTCAGATGGGAGGCCTGCGAAGACCCCCGCGAATTGAAACGCCAGTTCCTGGGGGCGACCCTGATGGGATTTGGCGCGGTGCTGGCGTTGGGATGCACCGTTGGCCAGGGCATTTCAGCCTTTGCCGTCTTCAGCCTTGGTGCGCCATTGACCTTTGGCGCGATCTTTGTGGGGGCTGCATTGGGGTTACGGCAACTGATCACCGGGTTCCGCGGTGTCGTGCGTTAAGGCCGTTCACACTGGTTAAGTGTAAAATTTGATAGATTTCCCACCCAACAACCTGAAGCCGTTAAGCGCCCGTTGAGATTGCGGCGGTAGCGTCCTTAGACAGCAACAGGAAACCCGCATGCAATTGCGCCACAAAATCACCCAGGACCGCGTGCAGCTTATGCTGTCTCAAGTGGTTTCAGGGCCTCAGATATATGCACTCTTGCCTGCCGTAATATTGGGGGCGTTCTGGGTGGGCGGTGAACCTTTGCTGGTTGTGGCCGCCATCGCGATGCCTCTGATCTTGTTGACTTTTCGCATTGCAACACAGCTGCGCATCCGCAGGCGTTTTGGTGATCAGTCCGCAAGCAAAGCGTATGAACATGATGCCTTTGTCAGCAAGTTGGACAGTCATTTAAAAAAGGCGCGGGCCAACGGTCTGAAGTCGTCATGCATGCTGATTTCAATCGATGACCACCAGGAAACAACCGAAAGATTCGGCCACCGCGCTGCGGACCACGTTGCACAAACCATGCTTGAACGGGTGCAGACCGCCATTCGCAACCGCGATCAGGTGTTTTTGCTGGATGACAATTGCATCGCAATCGCTGTGACGCCTGTGCGCCAGTTTGATCTGGATGTTGGTCTGCAACTGGCCGCGCGGCTGCAAACCGCGCTTGAGGAACCTGTCACGCTCGATTTCACGACAATCTATGTTTCGGCTTCCATCGGGTTTTGCCTCAGTTCTCAACTTAAAAGACCGACCGGCACATCACTGGCACACGCCACAAACCTTGCTCTGCGGGAGGCGGTGCAAAACGCGCCATCCGCCATTCGATGTTATTCTGATGACATTCGCGATCTCAAGGTAACCCCCTATGTGGCAAGTGATGAAACGTCGCGCGCGTTGGAAAACGGGCAGATCATCCCTTGGTTCCAGCCGCAAATATCCACCGATACCGGTGAAATCACCGGGTTCGAGGCGCTGGCGCGCTGGGTTCATCCGCAGCGCGGTGCGATTCCCCCGAATGAATTTTTGCCAGTGCTGACGGAGGCAGGCAAGCTAGGGCGCTTGTGTGAACAAATGCTGACCAAGTCGCTGACTGCCCTCAAGGATTGGGATGCCAACGGTTTGAACATTCCCAATGTCGGCGTCAATTTCTCGCCCGAGGAGTTGCGCAACCCGCAGCTGCTGAGCAAGATCGAATGGGAGCTGGACCGTTTCAACCTGACGCCCGATCGGCTGGTGGTCGAAATCCTGGAAACCGTAGTGGCCCATTCCCCCGATGACGTTGTGACACGCAATATCAATGGCTTGTCCGCGCTTGGCTGCAAAATTGACCTGGATGATTTTGGCACCGGTCATGCCTCGATCTCGTCGATCCGACGGTTCGCAATTGGGCGGCTTAAGATTGACCGATCCTTTGTGATGAAAGTGGATCAAGACGCCGAACAACAACGTATTGTATCCGCCATTTTGATGATGGCCGAACGGCTGGAGCTGGACACGCTGGCCGAAGGTGTGGAAACAGCGGGCGAGCACACGATGCTGGCGCAACTGGGATGCAAACATGTTCAAGGCTTCGGGCTGGCGCGGCCCATGCCAGTCGATGATACCGCCGCCTGGATCGCCGAACATAACGCAAAACTGGCCTCAACCTCCGGAATCGGGCGAAAATTCGGATAAGCGTCACTTTGCCCTGACCTGAACATCACGATTCACGGCCTTCCCCCTTGACCTTTTGGTCTGCACTCTGTTGAACCCAAGCGAACACGTGGCAACAACAGAAATGGCCATCCCGGATGGACGATCAGAACAAAAACCTCATTCTCGCAACCGCGCTCAGCTTCATGGTGATTCTGATTTGGTTCGTTTTGTTTCCACCTCCCGAAGTGGCGCAAGACGATCCAAACGCTCCGGTGACAGAAACTGCCGGATCGAATGATGCATCAGGACTGGCCAGCGCCCCCACCGCAACGGGCGATGGCACGGTTGAGGCTACGGCCACTCCGGAAGAAACCGACGCCGCCCCTGAAGCCCCTCGGGTTGTGATCGACACGCCCAATCTGCAAGGCACAATCTCGCTTCGTGGTGGTCGAATTGACGAACTGGCCCTGAAAAAATACCGCGAAACGCTTGAACCCGGCTCGGACATTGTCACCCTGCTGTCACCGGTCGGTACGGACAACGCCTATTACGCGCTTTATGGCTGGGCCCCAGGCAATGGTTTGACCCACGAACAGGTGCCCGGCGCCAACACGCTGTGGTCCGTCAAATCCGGCGATAGCCTGACACCAGACAGCCCGGTGACCCTGGAATGGATCAACGACACCGGGATCACCTTTACCCGCGAAATCAGTGTCGATGAGAATTTCATGTTCTCGATCACACAATCGGCCGAAAACACGGGCGCGACTGCTGCATCGATGGCACCTTATGGCATTCTGGCCCGCCATGGTGTGCCTGAGGATATGAAGAACTTCTTCATTCTGCACGAAGGCCTGATCGCCATGAATGACGGTGAGCTGGCCGAGGTCGATTATGACGATGTCGCTGACTACGATTTCAACGCCCGCGAGGGCGCGCAGGCGCAGGTCAACCAAGTGACCGAAAACGGCTGGACCGGGTTTACGGATCACTACTGGATGACCACGCTGATCCCCGAGCCAGGTACGGCCTTCAAATCAGTCAACAAATTTGACGCCAAGCGCAACATTTACCAGACCGAAACGGTGTTGCCGACACAAACCGTGGCCCCCGGCCAGACGGTCACCGCACAAACGCGGCTGTTTGCAGGCGCCAAAGAATGGGAAGCCATCCGAAACTACCAGAACGATGAAAACGTCGACGGTTTCCTGGATAGTATCGACTGGGGATGGTTCTTCTTCCTGACCCAACCCATCTTTGCCGTGCTGCATTACCTGAATGCGCTGATCGGCAATATGGGCTGGGCGAGCATTGGTCTGACCCTGCTGATCAAGGCTGTGCTGCTGCCTTTGGCGTACAAGTCCTATGTCTCGATGGCCAAGATGAAAGAGCTTCAGCCGCAGATGGAGCAAATCAAGGAACGTGCAGGCGATGACCGCCAAAAGCTGCAGCAGGAAATGATGGCGCTCTATAAGAAGGAAAAGGTGAATCCGGCCTCGGGCTGTTTGCCGATCCTGATGCAGATCCCAATCTTTTTCTCGCTCTACAAGGTGATCTTTGTCACGCTTGAGCTGCGGCACGCGCCCTGGATTGGCTGGATCAATGACCTCAGCGCACCGGACCCTTCGTCCATCTTCAACCTCTGGGGCATCCTGCCCTACGCGGCGCCCGAAACCGGCTCGATCCTGCATCTGCTGTTCATCGGTATCATGCCACTGGTCCTGGGTGTGTCGATGTGGCTGCAACAGAAGTTGAACCCAGCCCCAACCGATCCAACCCAGAAGATGATTCTGGCGTGGATGCCATGGGTGTTCATGTTCATGTTGGGCAGCTTTGCCAGCGGCCTGGTGCTCTACTGGATTGCCAACAACCTGATCACCTTCAGCCAGCAATATCTGATCATGCGCACGCAGGGGTATAAACCCGATGTGTTCGGCAACATCATCAGCAGCTTCAAGCGTGGGGCAAAGCCGGACAAAAAAGATGGCTAAGGTTCGCGCGCTGTGGCGCCACCCGATCAAAGGGCATGGGCGCGAGGCAATGGAGCGTGTTGATCTGACCGAAGGCCAAACAATCCCGTGGGATCGTCGCTGGGCGGTGACCCACGAGATGACGCAGTCAGATGGCTCGGAATGGGCCGCCTGTGCCAACTATTCGCGCGGCTCCAAAGTGCCGGAACTTATGGCGATCAATACCGTGTGTGATGTGCCTGCGGGCATGGTGAAACTTACCCATCCTGACCGGCCTGACCTGAGTTTTGATCCCGATGGCGATCCGCAGGCGTTTCTCAATTGGGTGCGGCCTCTCATGCCGGTCAATCGCGCCCAATCCACAGGGCTGCACCGTGTGCCGGATCGTGGAATGACCGATACGGATTACCCATCTGTCAGCCTGATCAATCTGGCCAGCAATGGGGATCTGGGCGCGCGCATGCAAGCCGAAGTGTCGCCGTTGCGCTGGCGTTGCAACATCCATTTCGATGGGGTTCCGGCCTGGGATGAGCTGTCGTGGACGCACAAAACCCTGACCATCGGCACCGCGCAGCTGCGTGTGGAGGAGCCCATCGTGCGTTGCATGGCCACCACCGCCAACCCGGCCACCGGCACCCGTGACCTTGATACGCTGGGTGCGTTGGATCAGCACTGG
Source organism: Roseovarius sp. (assembly GCA_045106595.1). Taxonomy (GTDB): domain Bacteria; phylum Pseudomonadota; class Alphaproteobacteria; order Rhodobacterales; family Rhodobacteraceae; genus Roseovarius. The sequence goes on from JBGCEW010000018.1 coordinate 11,306, forward strand.
AACCACCAGCATTTTGGCATCTACGCGGTGGTCACACGGTCGGGCGAAATCGCTGTGGGCGACACGATGGTGCTGTCATGATCGAGCTTCCCTTTCCTCTGGTCGATGCCCCAGATCCGGCCACGGCCGAAGCCGCACGCAAGCTGTTTGCAGGCCCGGTTGAGTTCCTCAAAGGCGTTGTTGCAATGCAAGGGCTGCCCCCCGGTGACCGGATTGAGGTGTGCTTTGCCGGGCGCTCAAACGTGGGAAAATCCAGCCTGATCAACGCCGTGACCGGCCGCAAGGCCATCGCGCGCGCCTCCAACACCCCTGGTCGCACGCAGGAAATCAACTTTTTCACTCTTGGTGACGAACGCTACCTGGTGGATCTGCCCGGCTACGGCTTTGCCAATGCGCCCGTGGCCGTTGTGGAAAAATGGCAACGCCTGTTGAAGCAGTATCTCTCGGGCCGCCAGAACCTGCGTCGTGCCTTCGTGCTGATCGATGCCCGCCACGGCGTCAAAGCGGTGGATGAAGAAATCATGAGCCTGCTCGACAGCGCCGCTGTCACCTTTCAGGTGGTGCTGACCAAGGCCGATAAGGTGAACGCTGCCACATTGGATAAATCCTTGGCCGAGACGCGCAAACGTCTGCAATCGCACACCGCCGCCTTCCCCGAACTGATCCTCACGTCCTCTGAGAAGGGCGATGGCATTGCCACCCTGCGGGCCACAATCGCAGCGCTGATTTAACGGGGTCGGCCTGCCCAACTGTTCCTCCCCCACAAAGGGGGAGGCCAGGTGGGGGGTCAAGCAAAAGTCTTGCGCGTCAGCGCGCAATTGGATTACGTCCCCTCATCCGAGGACCAAAGATGAAGACACAAGACATGAACCGCGATTGGATTGCCACTGCCCGGACCTTGTCCGAGGCCCTGCCCTTCATGCAACGCTATGACGGTGCCATTGTTGTCATCAAATTTGGGGGCCACGCCATGGGCAGCGACGAAGCGATGGACACCTTTGCCCGCGATATGGTGCTGTTGCGTCAGGTTGGGGTGAACCCTGTCGTGGTGCATGGTGGCGGGCCGATGATCAACCAGATGCTGGACAAGCTGGATATTCAATCTGAATTTGTAAACGGCAAGCGTGTCACGGATGAGGCCACGATGGAAGTCGTTGAAATGGTTCTGTCCGGGCGGGTCAACAAGCGCATTGTTCAAGCCATCAATCGTCAGGGCGGCAAGGCCGTGGGGCTGTCGGGCAAGGATGCAAACCTGATCACCTGCACGCCCACCAATCCGGATCTGGGCCTTGTCGGCACACCATCGCAGGTGGATCCTGGCATTTTGCACACGCTCTTTCGCGATGATGCCATTCCGGTCATTGCCCCTTTGGGGGCCGGTGCCGAAGGCGAGACCTATAATATCAACGGTGATACCGCCGCCGGGGCTATTGCTGCCGCTCTCAAGGCCGACCGGTTGCTGTTGCTTACGGATATTGACGGGGTACGCAACGCCGCAGGCGAAGTGGTGACCGAACTGAGTGCCAGTCAAATCCGCACCATGACCGAAGAGGGCACCATCGCCGGTGGTATGATCCCGAAAACCGAAACATGCCTGACCGCGATCGAGGGCGGTGTGCGCGCCGCTGTCATCCTGGATGGGCGCGCGCCCAATGCCTGCCTGCTTGAGCTGTTTACCGAGCATGGTGCAGGCTCAATCATCCGCGCCTGATCACATCTGCGCGGGGTCATTGCCACGCCTCACAATTGGGCTAGGGTTGACGTTATGGAACACGAAGCGATCTTCCGTCTCGGGGTTTTCCTTGGCCTTTTCACGCTCTTTGCTGTGATCGAGGCTTTGGCCCCCCGTCGCACACGCAGCCAACCGCGTCAGACCCGTTGGGTGACCAACTGGGCCATCGTGATCCTTGATACCATTACCTTGCGCCTGTTGGCTTTTGCCTTGCCTTTGCTGGCCGTGGGGGCCGCAATAGATGCAGGGCAAAACGGCTGGGGGCTGTTCAATCAACTGGGCTGGTCCTTGTGGATCAGCGTGCCATTGACCATCGTGATCTTTGATCTGGCGATCTGGGCGCAGCATTTGATCACCCACAAAATCCCGGTGCTGTGGCGCATTCACCGGGTGCATCACGCCGATGTCGATATCGATGTGACCACCGCCATCCGCTTTCATCCGGTTGAGATTGCCCTGTCGATGATCCTGAAAATCGGGCTGGTCTATCTGTTGGGCCCGCCAGCCATCGGCATTATCCTGTTTGAGGTTATTCTGAACGGCACCGCGATGTTCAACCACGCCAACATCAAACTACCCCCGCGACTGGATGCGGTCATACGGCTTTTCCTCGTGACACCGGACATGCACCGGGTGCATCATTCGGTGGACCGGGCCGAGCATGACAGCAACTATGGCTTTGCTCTGTCACTCTGGGACCGTCTCTTTGGCACCTATATCGCGCAACCACGGCAAGGGCATGACGATATGAAAATCGGGTTGGAATGGCAGGACGAACGGCCATCAAAACTGGGCTGGGCGCTGGCGCTGCCTTTCATGCGCAAGTGACGCGGGCCTCGGTTGATATCGCTGTCCGCGCGCAACATCTGGCCGTGTTCGGCGCGTTGCATCCCAGCCCCGAGGATAAAGCCCCTGAGGGCATACAGACCATTGTGATGCTGGGGCCGGAAGAGCCCGGATTCTGGGCTCATTTCACTGATAGTCCTGAATACAAAGACGGTGCCGCAGACCCGATGAACCGCTGGTCCACACGTGTGATCAGCGCGCTGGCCCAAGATCTGGGTGCCACGCCATTGTTTCCCTTCGGAGGCCCGCCCTGGCAGCCCTTTATTCGCTGGGCGCAATCCACGGGCCGGTCGCATCTATCGCCCGTGGGTTTGCTGGTGCACGACCATGCGGGGCTGATGGTGTCTTATCGTGGCGCGCTTGGGTTTGCGGAACGGTTTGACATACCGCACCCGCCGCCAAACCCCTGCCAGACCTGCACGGATCAACCCTGCCGCACGGCCTGTCCGGTGGGTGCCTTTGGCAGCGCTCAGTATGACGTGCCTGCCTGCAAAGCTGATCTGGACAGGCCCGGCAATGACTGCCTGTCGCGCGGCTGTGCTGTGCGCCGTATCTGCCCTGTCAGCCAAACTTATGGCCGGCTTGAGGCTCAATCCGCCTTTCATATGGAAGCTTTCAAATGACCAAACGTCTGATCCTGATGCGCCACGCCAAATCCGGCTGGGATGATCCAACACTGGACGATCACGACCGTCCGCTAAATGGCCGCGGCCGTGTATCAGCGCAGGCCTTGGGTGACTGGCTGCGCACCAAGCGTATCTTTCCGGATCAGGCGCTGGTCTCTTCGGCGGCACGCACCCGCGAGACATTTGCCCGCCTCGGGCTGGCCATGGACGCGGGGTTTGACCGTGCGCTTTATCTGGCGCCGCCCAATGTGATGATGACCGCTCTTAAGGGGGCCACTGGTGACACCGTGCTGATGATTGGCCACAATCCCGGCATCGCCGAGCTGGCCAATTCTTTGATGCGCGAACAACCCAATCACACACGCTTTTACGACTATCCCACCTGCGCCACACTTGTCGCAGAATTCCAGATTGACGACTGGGCGCAATTGACCCCCGGCAGCGGCGCCTTGGTTGAATTCACCATCCCGCGCGAGTTGACTGGCTAAGCAGAGCCACCCCGCCGTTAGCCAAACAACTGGTCTACCTGATCATGCAGTTGTTTCTGCTTGCCCAGCTTGCGGGCGCGCACCATGTCGGGGGCACCGACGGCGGCGTGCAAAATGGTGTTAAACTTGCCCGACTTGCGCAGGGGTGGTGACAGCTTCATGCAGGTGGTGATCAACTGACGGTCGTTGAACGGATTAACATAATTGGCCCGGCCAAACCCCATCAGCCGCGCACCCAATGTGTTGGGCAACAGTTGTTCGACAAAGGCGAAATCATAGATCCGGCAACGGGCATTTTCGGGCAGGCTGTCTTGCCACGCCAGGTAATCTGACGACCATAGCGACACGCGATCTTTGACCGGGCATCCGCCAATTCCAAGTTTGTGAAACATGTGCTCCAGCTCAACCGCCTCAGAGCCCCGAGGCCAGATGTTGGCGCGCGTCATGTCCATGATATTGCCCCGCAGCACCAGCTCGGTTTCGGGGATTTTGTTGTAAGCCAGCAATTCGGCGCGTTTGGGTGGCTGCATATAGCCCGTCGCAAACCGAAACTGCCGGGTTAAACGGCGGGTCAGTAACTTGCTGACCTTGCCCTTATCCAGCGCGCCCACCGCATCAATCAGCTGCAGGGGCACCCCCAGTTCATCGGCCAGTTTTTTGCCCAAAAAGCAATCAAACTTGGTGATCCAGTTGATCCGGTGCGCATAGGCGTGATCCAGCTGCCCCAGCGCATCGCGGGCCGCATAAACCAGTGTGCGGCTGTCGTTTCCGCCGCTGATTGGCATGGCGGTTATGTGATGCGTGATCAGCGCGCGGGCAATCTGACCCAGGCGGCGGATGATGTGATGTGCGGCATCTTCGGCAGTGTCAAAATCATCTTCAAAACTCATCCCCGCGGGGGGCCAATGGCGATGCAGATCAAAGTGATCAAGATCAAGGTAGTGATTGCTGATCGCACGCAGAACGCCCGCATCACAGGTGTTTTGCAGACCATAATTGCCGCCATCAGCCAAGATGTCATTGTAGTCAATCCGTGGGTTCACACGCACAGCGCGCGCGATGGCCAACAAGGGTGAACCGGCCACCAGACCCTCATCACGGTTGAACACCGCGGGCAAATCCAGCACCGGGTCAAAATACATCCGGCAGCCCTGATCGGTTAGCAGTATGGCGATGTATTTGCCTGCCAGCGGTTCGATCTGTGCGGTGACACTCTCCCAGAAATCACGCAAAGCGGGGGTTGTGCGCAGCCTCAGACCGCGTTGCGAAACGACGGCGCCGTCGGCATCTACAGCCACGCCCAGCAGCCAACCCAGCCGTGTGCCTGTGGCATCCACAATGTCGCGGCAATCCAGCCTGCGACAATGGCTTAGCTGCCAGCCGCGCATGGGCATCGGCCCACCCCAACCTTCGATTGTTGGGTGGTCCGAGCGGGAGAGGACATATTGATGCGCAAACACTGCACCGAAATCCAATCCGCGCTGCGCACATAATTCCTGAGCTGCAAGCATGTGATATGTATCCTGCCGTTGAAAAGATCAGCAGAACGCAAAATACCCGCCAAAGATTTAGCGGGTATTGATAGTGTTGGATTATGTTGCGGCAGGGTCCTGCCGCGCGCTTTTGGTCAGTGACCCAGGATCTGGCTGAGGAACAGCTGTGTGCGCTCGGATTTGGGGTTGTTGAAGAACTCTTCAGGTTCGTTCTGTTCAACAATTTGACCCGCATCCATAAAGATCACGCGGTTGGCAACCTGACGGGCAAAGCCCATTTCGTGCGTCACGCACAGCATGGTCATGCCTTCCTCGGCCAGCTCGATCATTGTATCGAGCACCTCTTTGATCATCTCAGGGTCAAGCGCTGATGTTGGTTCATCAAACAGCATGATCCGTGGCTTCATGCACAGCGAACGGGCAATCGCCACACGCTGTTGCTGACCACCCGAGAGCTGACCGGGGTACTTATCCGCCTGATCAGGGATCTTCACCTTTTCCAGGAAGTGCATCGCCGTTTCTTCGGCTTCCTTCTTGGGTGTTTTGCGCACCCAGATCGGCGCCAGCGTCAGGTTTTCAAGGACAGACAAATGCGGAAACAGGTTGAAGTGCTGGAAGCACATGCCAACTTCAGACCGGATCTTGTCGATGTTCTTGAGGTCCGAAGACAGCACGGTCCCGTCCACTTCGATTGAACCTTTCTGGTGCTCTTCCAAGGCATTGATGCACCGGATCAGCGTTGATTTACCCGAGCCCGACGGGCCACAGATCACGATCCGTTCGCCACGTTGCACGGTCAGATCAATGTCACGCAGCACGTGAAACGACCCATACCATTTGTTCATATTGCGGATCGAGATTGCGACCTCATCCGAGACTTGCATTTGAGCTTCAGCCATTGTGCGAGCCCTCCCTTAACGATGACCGGTTGCGAGCTTGCGCTCCAACCATTGTGAGTATTGTGAGATGCCGTAGCACACGACAAAGAACAGGACCGAGGCGAACAGGAACAATTCCCAGTACACGCCGTTCCAGTCAGTCGAAGCCAGGATTGGCCCGCGGATCATGCCCACCAGATCGAACATCGAAATGACCGATACCAGCACGGTGTCCTTAAACAGACCTACCGCGATATTCACGATACCCGGGATTGAGATCTTCAACGCTTGCGGCAGAATGATTAGGCGCATGGCTTGGGGATAATCCAGCCCCAAACTGTCTGCGGCCTCATACTGGCCTGTTGGCAAGGCCGCCAGACCACCCCGGATCACCTCGGCGATATAGGCCGATGAGAACATGGTGATCATGATGATCACGCGCAGGATCAGGTCAAACGTTGTGCCCGGCGGCAGGAAGTAGGCCAGAACCACGTTCGCCACAAACAGCAAGGTGATCAACGGCACGCCGCGGATGAATTCAATGAACACAACGCAGATACCTTTGATCAGCGGCATCGACGATTGCCGACCCAGCGCCAGCATGATGCCCAAAGGCAGCGACAGTGACACGCAGGTCACACCCAGGATCATGTTGAGCATAAAGCCCCCCATATCCCGTGATGGCACAGCGCGCAGGAATGTCTCCTCGGGTGCGATGGCATCGACGATCATACCACCCAGCCACCAGGTGACAAAGGCCGCCACGACACCCCCGAAGAAGCCCGCCGCAAAGGACCGACCCACCAGGTTTGAGTAAGCGACATAGCCCAGCACAAAGCCCAGCAAGGCCACCAAAGGCGTCATGATAGTGCCACCCCAGATCAGCCAGTACGCCAGGAACGGGTAGATGGCGGTAAAGATCAGCATCTTGCGCGGCAAGGTAAAGAACATCACCGGTGCCACCGCAACGAACAGCAGCAGGAATGACAAACCGGGACGCCAGTATTGATCCACGGGGTATTTGAACCCAAAGAGCAACTGGTTCCAGCGTTCAGTCAGAACCGAGAAGCACGCACCAACTTTGTCCTGCAACGCCTCGCGACATTCTGCCAGGCTGTCGGTGTTCCAGATCCCGTTCAGCACCCACGGCATCGCACTGACGATGATCACGTAGATCACATAGAGGCTGGCCACGGTCAGCAGCGAATTCGCCCAGCCGTTGAACAGGTTCTCGCGCGCCCATTTGACCACACCCGTCTCGGATGTAGGCGGTGGGGACGCAGGAATTTCCGATGTGCGCACGAAGGCGACGGCGTTTGTATCTGTGTCAGACATTCTACCGCTCCTTCAGCTTAACGGAATTGTTGTAGACGTTCATGATCGTCGAAATGCTGAGGCTGATCACAAGATAGAACAACATCAAAAGCAGCACGCATTCAATCGCACGTCCGGTCTGGTTGAGGGTGATCCCGCCCAGCGTGGCCGTGATATCGGCATAGCCCACCGCAATCGCCAGCGACGAATTCTTGGTCAGGTTCAGATATTGCGAAATCAACGGCGGGATAATCACCCGCAGCGCCTGAGGCAGCACCACAAGGCCCATGATCCGGCGCGGACGCAGGCCCAGAGCCGCAGCCGCTTCGGTTTGCCCCTTGGAGATGGCCTGAATGCCCGCCCGCACGTTTTCAGCGATAAAGGCGCCCGTGTAGATCGACAGGGCAAACCACAGCGCAATCAACGGCGCGCCGATTTGCAACCCACCTTTGAAGTTGAAGCCACCAAGTTCAGGGTAATCCAGCCCGATGGGGCGGCCCATGATGAAAAACATCAGGATCGCCGGCACAAACAAAATGACCAGCGACGGCCAGCCCATAGGCAACAAACGCCCGGTCGCGAACAGCAGCTTTTTGGCGTATGAGCGATAGGCAAATACACCGATCACAGATGCAATGAAGGTGGCAACCACCACCATCGACCCGGGCCCCCAAATGGGTGCAGGCGTATAGACACCGCGGTTGGTAAAGGCAAAGGATCCAAACAGCATTGATGCCTCGGCCTCGTCACCCCGGAAGGCACGCGGAGCCGGCATCACCGCCGTCATCACAGTAAAGATGATGATGATCCAGATCAGCACCGGCACGTTGCGGAAGGCCTCAACGTAAACCGCCATCAGTTTGGACACGATCCAGTTGTTACTGAGACGCAAAACCCCAGCTGTCACCCCAAAAATCGTGGCGGTGATACAACCCAGAAACGCCACGAGCAGGGTATTCAGAATACCAACCCACGCCGCATCAAGATGCGGGGATTGGCTGTTATATTCGATCAGGGTCTGGTTGATATCATAGCCAGACGGGTCGCGCAAAAAGTCAAAGCTGATGTTCAAACCGGCAGCGGCCAGGTTGTTGACAAGGTTTGACGCCAGATAGGCAATCGCGACGATAAGCAGAAGCAGAGCAATCGCCTGGAACGTCAAGGAACGATACCGCGTATCATTCAACAACATCGACAGGCGGAACGACTCCTTCGAAGGGTCGGTCATTGCAGTCATTTGGATGTATCCCCGTGTTCTGGCCGTTTTTATTTATGTCACGCATTTATTGCGCAGTTGGCCAGTCATTATTGGTTCTGTCAGTCAATAAGCGAAGGGCGCGACAATCGCCGCGCCCTTCAAGAAGTTCTTAGCGGAACGGAGGCGAGTAGATCAGCCCACCGTCGGTCCACTGAGCGTTCAAACCACGCGCCAGACCGATTGGTGTGTTCTCACCGATGTTCTTCTCAAACAGCTCACCGTAGTTGCCAGCTGCCATAACGGCTTTCTTGCCCCAGTCGGCGTCCAGACCCAGCATTTCGCCCAGGTTGCCTTCGGTGCCCAGCAGACGGTTGATCTCTGGGTTGCTACCGGCTTCCATCGACATCTCACCAACGTTGGCCGAGCTTACACCCAGCTCTTCTGCTGTGATCAGAGCGTTCAGAGTCCAGCGCACAACGTCGCCCCACTCGTCATCGCCGTGACGGACCAGCGGGCCCAGCGGCTCTTTCGAGACGATTTCTGGCAGCAGAACGTGGTCACCTGGGTTCTCAAACGTGGCGCGTGTTGCGGCCAGGCCCGAGGCGTCTGTGGTGAATACGTCGCATGCGCCAGCCAGGTATTGCTGCTGTGCTTCGGCGTTGGTTTCAATTGGCACAGGCTCGTAGCTGATGTTGTTCGAACGGAAGAAATCCGCCAGGTTCAGCTCGGTTGTTGTACCGGTTTGGATGCAGACAGTCGCGCCGTCCAGGTCCTTGGCCGAGCTGACGCCCAGATCCTTAGGAGCCATGAAGCCTTGGCCGTCATAGTAGTTCACGCCGACGAATGTGAACTTCAGGTCCACGTCGCGCGAGAAGGTCCATGTGGTGTTACGGGCCAGCATGTCGATCTCACCCGAAGCCAGCGCGGTGAAGCGTGTCTTACCAGTGGTGGGAACGAATTCTACGGCGTCCGAGTCACCCAGGACAGCGGCTGCAACGGCACGGCATACGCCGACATCAAAGCCTTCCCAGCGACCATTTTCGTCTGGCGCAGCAAAGCCGACAAGGCCGGTGGTCACGCCACAGTTCAGCTTGCCGCGTGCTTTTACGTCATCGAGCGTACCAGCCGCTGCAACACCAGCTGCCAGACCGGCAACAGTAAGCGCGCCAAAAAATACGGTTTTTTTCATTTTTACCTCTTCCTGATTGTCCGTCCATTTTCAGACGGTTCATTCGGTCCATGTGTTGGACCGGGACGATACTCTGACTAGGGGACGTAAGTGGAATCCCCGCCAGTGCGCGCCAGATTGTGAAGATTCATCAATAAAGGTCAACCCCAAGCCCACGAAAATCGATGGATCATCCAGTCACTTTACGTAGGGGAATATGCGTTCACCCCAGGTTAAGGCGCGCGCGACAGATCATAAAAGCGTTTGGCGTGCAGAAAGTCATTTTCTTTCCTTGCCACCAGCTCCTGTTCTTCCTCGTCTTTGCCCCATTGTTCTTCTTGCCAGATTTCGTCAACCCGGCTGAGGCCCCATAAAATAGGCGCAGGATGCAGGTTGTGCAGCGCAGCAAGCCCAATCACCAACGATCCCGACATGCCAACCAGATCATGAAAGGCGGTCAGGGCAAAGTGATCAAGGTCATGCACCTCTTGGGACAAGCGCGCCAGCGTTTCCGGGGGCTGTGCGCGGTGCATCACGCCGTGAACCGGCTCCATTTGCACCCTATACGTTTGCGTTACCCACTCCAGCAGCGGATCCCAGGCCTGTGCCTGGCGTGCAATCAAGGCATCGGGCGAATCAGCACGGTAGCAAATCAGATCAGCATCGCCATAAGCGGCCAGAAGATCAGCCACCTCGGCATGTTGATGCGTCACCTTATCAAGTGCTGCATTTGACGAGCGCGTGAAAGGCATCGAAAGCGGGTCGATTTCGCCCTTTTGTGCATCCCATTCGGCCGCAATTTCCTGTGCCAAATCCTGTGTCGGCACCACAAGCAATGTCTTTGACGGGGTTTTAACCGGCCGGCCATCCAGTTCGACGGTAAATCCGCCGTCACAGGGCTTGGCCGAGGCCTCGGACCAGAACCGTTTGGCTTTCCAATCACTCATGTTGAGGGCTCCTGTAGATGTGCCAAAAGACGGGGCAAATCGCGTATATCGTCGATGATCTGATCCGCAGCATGCAGGGCCGCGCGCGGATGATAGCCCCAGCTGACCCCGATGGGCCGCACGCCAGCAGCGCGGGCCATCTCCATGTCATACGTCGTGTCGCCCACCATCACAGCATCATGCGCCTCAATCCCGGTTTCCGCCAATGCGGCCTGCACCATCGAGGGATGCGGTTTGGAGGGGTGATGATCGGCCACCTGCTGGGTCACAAAATGGCCGCGCAGGTCATGCCCCTCAAGCAGTTTGTCCAACCCGCGACGTGACTTTCCGGTGGCCACACCCAACAGGATGTCAGGCATGCTGTGCAAGCGGTCCAGCACATCGCGCACATGCGGATAGAGCGGCGACGACTGATCAACGCTCTGGTGTTGGCGCAATTGCATATACGCCTCTTTGTACCATTCGACCATCCGGGTATGCAGCGCAGGGGCTGCGTCAGGCGCAAGCCGGGGCAAGGCCACATCCAACGACAACCCCACGATGGACAGGATTGTGTCGCGGTCAGGGGCCATCAGCTCAGCACGCTCAAACGCAGTGCGCATCGCGGCCAGAATATCGCCCTGACTGTCCACCAGAGTTCCGTCCACATCAAACACCACCAGCCGCAAGGCGGTCATGGCATCGCCTCAAACGGGTCTTCGTCGGCCAGATCAGGCGTCCAGCCGAACGTATCAAACGTATGTGCAATGTGATCGGGCAATTCAGCGTGAATAATGACGGGTTTGCGGGTCACGGGATGTTCAAACGCCATGGTGCGCGCATGCAGATGCAGTTTGTTCGAGATGATCCCGCCCATCTGCGCGCCCCAGCCATCCCCTTGATTTTCCTGACCCGAGCCGCCGTATTTTCCATCGCCCACAATCGGATGACCAATCTCGGCCATATGCGCACGCAGCTGATGGGTGCGCCCGGTAACAGGCTCCATCGCAACCCATGCCGCACGGGACGCAACACGGTACAGCGTGGCGTATTGCGTGACCGCCCTTTTGGCACCCGGCGTGCTGTCCACCTCGCGCGGGTGCACGCAGATCATCTTTTCGCCTTCGCCCTTGCTGCCGCGCCCCGGCGCTTTGACCAACCCATACTTGATCTCGCCCAGATAGGGCGTGGGCACACCGGCCACCACAGCCCAGTAAATTTTGCGCGTTTCGCGGTGACGCATGGCCGCTGTCAGCTCGGACGCCATTTTGCGGGTGCGCGCCAGCAGCAGGACACCTGATGTGTCCTTGTCCAGACGGTGCACAAGGCGCGGCTTGTCTTCCATGTCAAAGCGCAACGCCTCGGCCAGCCCATCGACATGGCGTGTCTGTTTTGACCCACCCTGGCTGGGCAATCCGGGTGGTTTGTTGATCGCGATGATGTGGTCATCCTTATAGATCACCGCATCGCGCATCATCCGCACATCCGCATCGCTGATGCGCATTTGGGTTCTGGGTCGTGCCTCACCTGCGTCAGGCAGCGGCGGGATACGCACCGATTGGCCTTCTTCCAGCCGGGTCGAGGCCTTTACCCGGCCCCCATCGACACGCACTTCGCCTTTGCGGCACATCTTTTCGATCCGGCCCTGCCCCACATGCGGGAACAATCTGCGCAACCACCGATCCAGCCGTTGGCCTGCATCATCCGCCGAAACGGTCTGTGTTTGAACGCCGCTCATGCCCAAACGGCCCTTGCGCACCAGACACCGATGGCCAGGGCCGCCAGTGACAAGACCACCGACAGGCCAATGTACAGCATCGCATGGCCCACATCGCCGCGCTCATACAAGGTGAACGCCTCGAGCGAGAAGGCCGAAAACGTGGTGAAGCCACCAAAGACGCCGGTCATCACAAACGGGTTCAGATGTTCCACGCCACGGTGAAACGCGTAAACGGCAAAAAGCCCCATCAGGAACGACCCAACGACATTCACTGTCAGAATTGCCAGCGGAAAGCCCTGCCCTGCCATGCGCAATACGCCAAGGCCCACGCCAAAGCGCAACACGGCACCGATTGCGCCGCCCAAGGCCACATGAAGGAAGGTAATCAACATGTGCGGTCTGTCGCGCGGGGACGCGGGTTTGTCAAGCTGGGCCGCTGAAATGAGCGCTATAGACGTTGCGCCCTTGGTGTCTGCGAATTGAGGGCAAAGCAACGTTCATTCCACGAACACCCCGGACAACATGTCAAATAAGACATGTCATATTTGACATGTCTACACAGCGGCCACCGGTACCACGGGCATTCGGACACACCCGTTTCAGCGCAGTTCAGGGCAACCCAGCCACTTGACCTTATGTTAGCGATAAAGGTAACCCTTCCCAAACAACCAAAGGCCATCCTCATGCAAACCCCATTCGACACTCTGCGTTCCCTGTTTGACCGCGCCGTCGAGGTGGCTGATCCAATGCGCAGTCTGGCCGCGGCCTTGCCGCCCAAACCCAAAGGGCGCTTGGTGGTGATCGGTGCAGGCAAAGCATCCGCCCGCATGGCCGAGGCGGTCGAGGCTGAATACGGCCCCTGCGACGGGCTGGTGATCACGCGCTATGGCTACGGCCGCCCCTGCCAAGGGATCGAGATTGTCGAAGCCGCACACCCGGTGCCAGACGCCGCCGGTCAAACCGCCACCGCACGGATGCTGGAACTGCTGGGCACCCTTGGCCCGGATGACATGGTGCTGGCTTTGATCTCGGGCGGGGCATCGGCGTTGTTGATACACCCCGCTGGCGACATCACGCTGGCCGAAAAACAACAGATCAACGCCGATCTTCTGGCCTCGGGTGCACCGATTGGGCAGATGAACACTGTGCGCAAACACCTCAGTGCGGTCAAAGGCGGGCAACTGGCAGCCGCGGCTCACCCGGCGCCGATGCTGGCGCTTATGATTTCAGACGTGCCGGGCGATGATCCGGCGATGATCGGATCAGGCCCAACCGTGGGCGATCCCAGCACGCCTCAGGACGCCAAGGCTACTCTCGATCGCTACAACATTGCCATTCCAGCCAGCGCACGCGCTGTTCTGGATGCGCCCCGGCGTGTGCTGACCCCGGATGATCCGCGCCTTGGGGCAACCGAAAACGTGATCTATGCGGCCCCGTCGCAATCGCTGGCGGCTGCCGCCGAGATGGCCAAAGCCGCTGGCATGTCGCCCGTTTTGCTGGGTGACGCCCTGGAGGGTGAGGCGCGCGATGTCGCACAGGCGCAGGCCCAAGATGCGCTGGAACGACAATCGCAAATGGGGCCACACGACGCGCCGCTTTTGCTGCTATCGGGCGGCGAACTGACAGTCACCCGCACTGGCGAGGGCATCGGCGGCCCGAATGCAGAATATGCCCTTGCGCTGGCGCTGGCCCTGAACGGTGCCAAAGGCATTCATGCCATTGCCTGCGACACGGATGGCGTCGACGGTGCCGCCGAAGTGGCCGGCGCTGTGATTGGGCCCGATACCCTGTCCAAGGCGCACGCCCTGAAGATTGATCCGTCTGCGGCCCTGACGCGCAATGACGCGCATAGTTTCTTTGACCAGATCGGCGATCAGGTGCTGACCGGCCCGACCCTGACCAACGTCAATGATTTCCGCGCCATTTTGATCACCAGAACGTGACCACCGTGTCGCGCAGATGGCCCTAAGCTTCGGGAACCCAATCCGGAGCCTCGTGATGAACCGACGTCTTTTGCTAACCACCGTCATGGCAACGCTTGCCCTGCCAGGTTGGGCCATGGACCGCAGCGACACCGTGCAGCTGACCGCTGATCAGATCACGGAGATCCTGAGTGGCAATACCATCACCGGCACGTGGTCGGGCACATCCAACACACAGTATTTTGCCGCAGGTGGCATGACCATGTATCTGGCCGATGGCCGTCCGGCGGATCAGGGCCGCTGGCGCGCCAATGCAGATCTGAATACCTATGAAAGCTGGTGGCAGATGACCAACTGGGTTGGCTACAAAGTGATGATGACCAACGAAGGCTACGCCTGGGCCAATGGTGACACGCTTGAGCCGTTCGAGGTGCTTGAGGGAAAGCAGGTCTCATGGTGATGCGCGCCAGCCTGATCATGGCGATCTGCGCCTGCGCCCCGGCTCAGGCCACCGTTCTGGATGGTGGGATTGTACGGCAATCAGGCCATGGAAGCTTTGTTATTCTGGATCCCGGCACAGAATTTGATGTGGGGGCTGACACCTTTGACGATGACAACCTCTATGCCTTTGACGAAGATCAGAACATCACCCTGTCCCAGCCTATTCACGTGGACATCGGCGGTGATGACACAGGCATCATCCCTCAAGGCACAGTGGTGGCCAGCCACTATGTGTTCTTTGACAGCCTGGACAGCGTGCATCACGGCTATGTCTACTTTGATGCCCCGATTCTGGGCGTGGCCGCGTTTGAACCCACAATGGCCGCCACTGATTTTCTGGCCAACACGAAGGTAAATTACATCAGCATGGAATTGCGCGGTCTGGAAACAGGTGATCATGTCTGGATCGACGAAGAAGACCCGAACCGGCTGTGGGTCTATTGGGCCGGATCGTCGCCGGGTGATTACATCCGGGTGTTCACCGAAAAATCGGATGCCGCGTTGATGATGTGAGCCACATTAGGTGCGTAAGGATGGCAGACCTATCCCCGAAGCCTGAAACCCGCCATCCGCGGCGATGATCTGCCCGGTTACAAAACTGGCTTTTTCGGAACACAAAAACGCAATCACCGATGCGATCTCATCCTCTTGGCCATACCGGTTCAGCGGGATGGCATCATGATAGGCGGCACGAATGTCAGGCGTATGCACCGCCAGCGCCAGTTTGGTATCCACCGGGCCGGGACAGACACAATTGGCGCGGATGCCGTATTCACCCAGCTCGACCGCCTGTTGCTGGGTCAGATGCATCACCCCCGCCTTTGAGGTGCCATAAGCCACCCTCAGCGTTGAGGCGCGCAGCCCCGAGATGGATGCAATATTAACAATCGCCCCTGATGCAGCTTGCAAGGCAGGCGTGCAGGCCTGGCTCATCAGAAACACACCGTCCAGATTGGTCTCCATCACACGGCGCCAGCGGGCAAAATCCGTGTCCTCAATCGGGCCGAAATCTGCAACGCCTGCATTGTTGACCAGCGCATTCAGCCCGGTGCCGTCCGGCAATATCTTGGCCACCATCGCGGCCACCTGATCTGGTTGCGACACATCGCACACACACGGTTTGCCATTTTTCAATCCGGCGACCGCCTGTGACAATGCCGGCTCGTCCCGGTCCAGCATGATCACGTGCCACCCGGCATCCATCAACTGGTGCGACGTGGCCAGCCCGATACCGCGCGCAGCCCCTGTGACGATGGCAGTTTTCATGTTGCTCTCCTTTGTCGTACTGGCGCCACCATAGAATTCATCCGGGCCAAATGACCATATGGCTTGTGCACGCGCGCAGACTTGGACAAATTGCACCGGTAATGGCCAAAGGAGTAACCCCATGCACACCGGCCCCCTGCGCGACCAGATGATCAGCTGGCGACACGCCCTGCACCAGATCCCCGAGTTGGAACTGGATGTGCCAAAGACCGCGCAATTTGTGGCCGATCTGCTGGAGAGCTTTGGCCTTGAGGTACACCGTGGTATCGGCCAAACCGGCGTCGTCGGTATTCTGACGCGCGGCAATGGCCATGGGTTTATCGGATTGCGCGCCGAGTTGGACGCGCTGCCCATCACCGAGGCCAATGCGTTTGACTATGCCTCGACCCACGATGGCAAAATGCATGCCTGTGGCCATGACGGACATATGACCATGCTGTTGGGGGCTGCCAAACATCTGGCCGAGCATGGCCAGTTCAACGGGCGTGTGGCATTTATCTTTCAGCCGGATGAGGAATTTGGCACCGGGGCGGCAACCATGATCAAAGATGGGTTGTTTGACCGGTTCGCCATGGATCAGGTCTTTGCCATCCACAATCTGCCCGGCATGCCGGTTGGTCACCTTGCCACCCGTGCAGGGCCGATCACCGCCTCCGAAAGCCTGTTTGAGATTGAGATCACCGGCCAGGGCGGGCACGCCGCTCTGCCGCATATGGGTGTGGATGCCATTACCGTTGGCAGCCAGGTTGTAAACGCGCTGCAAACGATCGTATCGCGCAAACTGGATCCGGCGCAAAACGGGGTTGTGTCCGTCACCGAATTTGTCACCGACGGGCGACGCAACGTGTTGCCGGGCACGGCCAAGCTAAGCGGGGATGCCCGTGCCCTGACCCCGGACACCAATGCCGCCACCAAAGCGGCGATGGAGCAGATTGTGCAGGGCATTGCGACCGCCCATAATGTAAGCGCGACGGTCAACTATGACACGATCTTTGAGCCGACAATCAATGCCTCCGCCCCCGTGCGCGCGGTTGAGGCCGCGGCCCGCGCCATCACCGATCACATCGACGCCGATTGCCCGCCCAAACTGTTCTCGGAAGATTTCGCACATATGGCCAAGACCGTGCCGGCGGCGTTCATTTTGATGGGCAATGGCACGTCGGGCTCGTATGCGCGGCCATTGCATTCGGCGGATTATGATTTCAACGACGAGGGTCTGGTCACAGGCGCCTCGTTCTGGGTTGAGCTGGTGCAACAGGCACTGCCGTCGGGCTGATCGGTGCGCGTGACGACGTCTTTTACGGGCGCACACGGCAGCAAAACACACGCTTAACGCGACCACCCCTATACGTCCGCCTAGGTGACGCACGGCCTAACTTGTGAGATCACCTTACATGTCCTGTTTTGCGGGTCGTACCGAGTAGCGGGGCCTGAAATGTACCGAGTTATCCTGACTTGCCTGTTTACCGCGGTGGCAGCTCTTGGCCCGCCGTTTGGCCCAACGGGGGCCACGGCTCAGGAAAACTCCATTGTGTCAGTGATCGCCGAGATCGATGGGCTTGAGGTCACTCAAGACTTCAGCCTTTCCGATCTGAGTGACCTTGAGACTGCCGGATTTACCACATCAACCATCTGGACCGATGGGGAAATCGCCTTTGAGGGTGTCAAAGTTGATACACTTCTTGATCACCTGAACATCGACACAGGCACGTTAGAACTGGTTGCGTCAAATGATTACTTTGTGCAAATTCCCGTGGACCAGTTGCGCGGCACTGAAGGGTTGTTGGCCTATTTCATGAACGGTGCCCCGATGAACCGGCGCGGCAAAGGGCCGATCTGGCTTGTCTTTCCCTATGATGCAGACGTCAGATATCAATCTGAAACCTATTATTCCCGCAGCATCTGGCAGCTGAGCAAAATCAAAGTCCTGCCCTGAGCTGTGTGAAATCTGCGCGCAAGCCCGGTTGGTATGGTCTCTGGCGGGTCGCATATGTGCTTGAAAGATGCATGATTTTCCATAGGCTTGGGCCCTGACACACCCAAAAACGAGGCACCATATGGAGCTGGCAATCTTTCAAAGCGCAGGGGGCGGGCTGACATCCGATGCCCGGCTGGCCATGCTGGACGCGGCAATCGAAGGACAATCGCTGGATCTGGTGCTGTGCCCTGAATTGTTCATGTCCGGGTACAACATTGGCGGCACGTTTCGGGATTTGGCGGAACCCGCTGACGCTGCATTCAGTACAAAGATGGCAGCGCTGGCCCTGCGCCATAACACAGCCATCGCCTATGGCTATCCCGAGGCATCAGGTGACCTGATCTATAACGCTGTGCAATTGATCGATGCCCACGGTGTGCGGCGCGCCAATCACCGCAAACAAGTGCCCGCGCCTCATAGTTTTGAGGAAGGTATCTTTGCGCCCGGCGACCAGACCACCTGGATTGATATGGGGGGACTTCGGATAGGTCTGATCATCTGCTACGAGGTCGAGCTGCCCGAATGCCTGCGTCTTGCTGCCAAGGCTGGGGTTGATCTGATGCTGGCGCCCACGGCCCTGGGTGTCGACTGGTCAGTGATCGCTGAAAAAATGGTGCCCACCCGCGCGTTGGAAAATGGCATGTGGCTGGCCTATGCCAATCACGCCGGGTCAGAAAACGGACAGGTCTATCTGGGCGGCAGCCGGATTGTCGCCCCCAATGGCCATGAGGTTGCTGTGGCCGGTTCGGATCAAACCTTGATCCGCGCATCTATTGATAAGGCCGAAGTGGCCCGCATGCGTGCCCGCCTGCCTTACCTGCGCGACGCACCACGGATTGTGTGACCGCTCAGGCGCGCAAACGCCAAGCCGCGATACGAAAGCAGAAATAAGCCCAGCCCGCAGCGCCCAGAAACTTGAATCCTTCCTCAAGCGCCTGACTGGCACCGTAGGAAACGGGCAGGATTTCCTGCGTTGCATCCACCAGCACGGACATGAACAACATCGCACCTGCCAACAAGAACGCCGCGCCATCGATATCGGTGATCAATCCCCAGAACCGCTTGATCAGATAGGCCAGAAACAACGCATAGGCCGGGATCAGAATACCTTCGGTGATATAGCGGTCATGGATCAGGAAAAAGTCATCCACCGCCAGAAACACCGAAAATCCGCACGCCAGTTTCAGCAGCGTCATATGCGCTGCATTTTGGGTGTCTGGTACGGCGGCCAGTCGGAAAAAGCAGAACAGACCTGCCGCCAGCCACAACCATGTCCCAATTGAGGAAATGAACCCCAGAAAACTGGATTGCCCCGTCTGTTGCGCCGGATCACGCAGCATTTCGATCATCGACATGCCGCCAACCGTTCCAATTGCCAAAAACACCAGATAAACGCCCAAAGCAGGCAGCAAGCACATCTTCATGCATCGCTTGATTGCGGCACGGCTCAGCACATCGTGCCTCAAACTGGGTTTGTTCATAACTGCGCCTCATAACGTTGGTTTGACGGCAGACCATGCCGCTTTTTGCACTATGGATCAAGCTGTGTCGCGGGCCTTTACGCACGCGTTTCGTGGTCGGCATTATTCGATGGCATCTTGGATCACTCAGCACGCTAACAGGCCGTCGTTTGTTGGCACAATTCCTGCGAACCGGGGACTGTTACGCAGTCTTGCTGGGGCGATCAGGCGTCATCGGCGTTGCGCCAGAACGGGGCGCGGCCAACGCTTTCATAGGCCTCAAAACCTGCGCGTTTGGCGTCTTTGGCCGAGTACACATTGCGCAAATCAGCCATGCGGGGTGACGTCATCTTCTTGACCAGCCGCTTGAGGTCCAGCGCGCGGAATTCGTTCCATTCCGTCAAGATCACCAGCAGATCAGCGTTATTGGATGCCTTATAGGCATCGTCAACCCAGTTGACACCGGGCAGCAGATCTTCGCCCTCGTGGCGGCCTTGCGGGTCGGTGACACGCACCTTGGCTCCGCCGCCCACCAATGCAGGAATGATGGTCAGTGCAGGGGCATCACGCATATCATCGGTGTTGGGTTTGAACGTGACGCCGCAAATGGCAATCGTCTTGCCATTGAACGATCCGTCACACAGATCCAGCAGCTTGTCGATCATCCTTCGCTTGATGCCTTCGTTGACCGCAATCACGGTCTCGGTGATCTCCATCGGCATCCCGGCCTCTTGCCCTATCCGCGCCAGGGCTTTGGTATCTTTGGGGAAACAACTGCCCCCATAGCCGGGGCCTGCGTGCAGGAACTTGTTGCCGATGCGCCCATCCAGACCAATGCCTTTGCTGACTTGTTTCACATCCGCGCCTGTACGTTCGCACAGCGCCGCAATCTCGTTGATAAAGGTGATCTTGGTCGCCAAAAACGCATTGGCTGCGTATTTGATCATCTCGGCGCTTTCCAGATCGGTGGTCAGGATCGGGAAATCACGCAAATACAGCGGTCGGTAAATCTCGGCCATCACCTCGGCGGCGCGGTCGGTTTGCACCCCAACCACAACGCGGTCCGGCTTCATGAAATCCTCAATCGCCGCCCCCTCGCGCAGGAACTCTGGGTTTGAGGCCACATCAAACTCAAGCTTGGGATTGGCCTTGCGCACGGTTTGCTTGACCTGCCGGTTGGTGCCCACGGGCACAGTGGATTTCGTGACAATCACCACATAGTCCTTGGCCAGAGCTGCGATCTCTGCTGCGGCAGCCATAACATAGCTTAGATCCGCATGCCCGTCACCGCGCCGCGTGGGGGTGCCAACGGCGATGAAAACCGCCTCGGCGCCTTCCAATGCCTGGGCCAGATCCAGCGTGAACGACAGCCGACCAGCCTGCACGTTTTTGTGCATCAACGTATCGAGGCCCGGCTCGTAAATCGGCACTTCGCCACGCTCGAGCATCTCAATCTTCGAAGGATCCTTGTCGACACACACCACGTCATGCCCAAAGTCGGAAAAACATACCCCCGACACAAGCCCCACATACCCGGTGCCAATCATCGCAATTTTCATGTGCCTGCTCTTTTTTATCTGGCCTCTTTGGCCAAATGTAATGCGGTCTTGGGCGGCTTTAGTCAATCAAAGCCTGCGTCCCGTCCGTATCCCACGCCCCAACTGGGCAATTTCTGCATCACGTTGGACAGACCCTGCACTTGCGCGTATGAGGGGTAAAACCGCACCATAACGGGTATGAGGGCAGACATGGCCGAGACACTTTTTGGCACCGACGGCGTCCGAGGCGAGGCCAACAGCTGGCCCATGACAGCCGAGCTTGCGTTGAAACTCGCTACCGCTGCCGGGCGCTATTTCCGCCGTGACAAACAAGAGCACCGCGTCGTGATCGGCAAGGACACGCGCCTGTCCGGTTACATGATCGAAAATGCGTTGACCGCCGGGTTCACCAGCACAGGTATGAACGTGTTTCTGCTGGGGCCCGTACCAACTCCCGCCATTGGATATCTGACACATTCCTTGCGGGCCGATGTGGGGGTCATGATCTCGGCCAGCCACAATCAGGCCACTGATAACGGCATCAAGTTTTTCGGCCCCGACGGGTTCAAACTGTCGGACGAGGCCGAAGAAAGCATTGAGCAACTCATGAAGGATGGCGTGCCCCTGGCCGCACCTGAAAACATCGGGCGCGCCAAACGGTTTGAAGATGCCCGCGGGCGCTATGTTGAATATGCCAAAACCACCTTTCCCTACCGCAAACGTCTGGACGGTCTGCGCGTGGTGATCGACTGCGCCAATGGGGCCGCTTATAACACAGCGCCCGAGGTCTTGTGGGAATTGGGCGCCGAGGTGATCACCATCGGAGTGGCCCCCAACGGGTTTAACATCAACCGCAATTGCGGCTCGACCCACCCTGAAGCAGCCGCCGCCAAAGTCGTGGAAACCCGTGCTGATATTGGCATTTGTCTGGACGGGGACGCAGACCGCGTCGTGTTGATTGATGAACGCGGCCGTCTGGCGGACGGCGATCAGATCATGGGCCTAATTGCCACCCGCTGGGCCGATGAGGGGCGTCTGGCCGGTGACACGCTGGTCGCGACTGTCATGTCCAATCTGGGACTGGAGCGGCATCTGGCCGCGCGCAACATCAATCTGAAACGCACGTCGGTGGGTGATCGCTATGTGGTCGAGGCCATGCGCGAAGGTGGGCACACCTTGGGTGGCGAACAATCCGGCCATATCGTGATGACGGATTATGCCACCACCGGGGACGGCTTGATTGCCGCGCTGCAGTTTTTGTCAGCCATGGTCGAAACCGGCAAGAAAGCCAGCGATCTGGCCCGCGTTTTTGATCCCGTGCCGCAGAAGCTGGTCAATGTCCGGTACGAGGGTGGCACGCAACCGCTGGACACAGATCAGGTGCAAGCCGCCATTGCCGAGGGCGAGAAAACTCTGGGCAACGATGGCCGTTTGTTGATCCGAAAATCCGGCACCGAGCCACTGATCCGCGTGATGGGCGAAGCACTGGACCCTGCCGTGCTGGAAAAGGTGGTCGCCGATGTGGTCAACGCCGTAAAAAGCGCAAGCTGAGCCCGCATGACGACACCTGATCCCTCAAAACGCGGGCCGCTTTATACCGCACAGGACCGCGACAACATTCGCTGGTTCTGGCAGCGCTATCTGAAAAGCAAAGCGCCCTGGCTGATGCTGGTATTGGTCATGCTAACCATTCAGGGGCTGGTGTATCAACAGTTCCTGGCCAACACCGAAGACGCGCTGCGCGTGATCTTTGACAGCGGATCCATGCGCGATCTGGTCTGGGTCTGCGCGATTGTCTTTGGCTTGTTCTTTGTGCGCGGCGTGATCTCGTATCTGGTGCCGCTGGTCACGGTCTGGGTGTCAAACACCGCCATTTTTGAGATGCGCCGCGATCTGATCCACCATCTGATGGCGTTGGATCTGGCGTATTTTGAACGCACCAAATCGGGTGAAATTATCCTAAAAGTGGTCACGCAGACCATGTTTCTGGGCGTGTTTGTTGCCCTGTCCGTGGCCAATGCATTTCGTGATGCGATCACCGTCATTGTGGTCTCGGGCTATCTGATCTGGAAAAACCCGGTATTGTTTCTCAGTGCGGTTGTGGTGCTGCCGTTTATCATCTGGATCATGAACGTCATCTCGGACCGGGTCAAAAAGGGCCAGACCGAAGTTGAGAACGCCCAAGCTGATTATATGAATGGCATCGAAGAGACGGTGAACGGCATGCGCACCGTCAAGATTGCCAGTCAGGAAGCGGTCGAAACCAAACGCCTGATGCTTGAGACTGACCGCATTCGCCGCATGTTCAGCCGGGTGCTGATGACACAATCCCTGGCGATGCCGTCGATCGATCTTAGCTCGGCGGTTGTTTATGTGCTGGTGATTGGCGGCGGGGGGTACATGGTGCTTAGCCCCAACTATGACGTGGATGGTGCGTCCATCATCACCTTCCTGCTGGGCATGGTGATGATCTTTGATCCCGCGCGGTTGCTGGCGCAGTTCTTTGGGGCATTGCAATCCAACCTGATCCTGCTGGACAAAATCCGTGGCCTTTACAAGGAAATGCCCACAATCAAAGACGCGCCAGATGCCACTGACAGCTTTGACACCAAAGGCGATATCACCCTGCGGGATGTGACATTCTCGTATTCTGATGATCAGCCGTTGTTCCAGGATCTGAATATGACATTCGAGGGCGGCAAAGTGTCGGCGATCGTCGGCTCAACCGGATCCGGTAAGACCACGATCCTGTCGTTGTTGTCGCGGCTGTATGATGTGCAATCAGGGGCTGTCACCATTGGTGATCAGCCGATTGACCAGATCAAGCTGACCGCCCTGCGCGGCGCGTTTTCGGTGGTGGCGCAGGACATTGTGATCTTCAATGCCTCGATCTGGGACAACATCCGCTACGTAAACCCTGATGCCACCGACGATGAGGTCTGGCGCGCCGCCGAGGATGCCGAGATTGCCGATCTGATCCGCACCCGGGGTGATGCATCGGTCGGCCCCAAAGGCGCGCAGCTATCTGGTGGCCAGAAACAGCGGATCGCCATTGCCCGTGCCTTTCTGCGCGACGCCCCCATTTTGCTGCTGGATGAGGCCACAAGTGCCTTGGATCAGGCCACCGAGGAACGCATCAAGCGCGCTCTTGATCGGTTGACCACTGGCAAAACGACCATTGTCGTGGCGCACCGCTTGTCGTCGATTTCCGATGCAGACCGGATTTTCGTTCTGGAAGGCGGACATCTGGTGGATCAGGGCAAGCATGACGATTTGCTGGAAAATCAAGGGCTTTACGCCCAGCTTTATAATGCTCAAAAGCAAGGCTATGACCGCGGCTGACCCGCCGTGCATCGCCAAAACATCCAATGACATCACTGGACTTATGCAATGCGCCCGGCTGGACCTATCATCTGCCCGCGCCTGCATAGATGCTACCTCAAAGTTAACGACTCACTTTGCCCAGCGCATATCTGGGCTTTATTGATGGAGCATCCCAATGGACGGCAAGCTGACAAACGACATTAGCCACGTAATCGAGGCCGACCGCGCCCACGTCTGGCACCACCTTGCGCAACACGCACCGTGGACCGGCAAAGACCCCAAAGCGGATCCTCGGATCATCGTTGAAGGCCGCGGCATGCGCGTCTGGGATCAAAAAGGCAAAGAGCATATCGACGCCGTTTCAGGCGGTGTCTGGACCGTCAATGTGGGCTATGGCCGCGAGCGTATCGCCAACGCCATCCGCGACCAGCTGATCCAGCTGCCCTATTTCGCAGGCTCCGCAGGGTCCATCCCCGGCGCGCTGTTCTCCGAAAAGCTGATCGAGAAGATGCCGGGCATGAGCCGCGTCTACTACACGAACTCAGGCTCGGAAGCGAATGAGAAGGCGTTCAAGATGGTCCGTCAGATCGCGCACAAGCGCTATGGCGGCAAGAAAACCAAGATCCTGTACCGCGACCGTGATTATCACGGCTCGACTCTGGCGACGATGTCGGCGGGTGGTCAGGACGAACGCACCGTGCAATACGGCCCCTTCGCGCCCGGTTTTGTGCGTGTGCCACACTGCATGGAATATCGCGCCCAGTGGGATCTGACGGGCGAAGAGTACGGCAAAGCCGCTGCTGACGCGATTGAAGAGGTCATTCTGGCCGAAGGTCCCGACACCGTGGGTGCCCTGTGCCTTGAGCCGGTGACAGCCGGGGGTGGCGTGATCACCCCACCCGAAGGCTACTGGCCCCGCGTGCAGGAGATCTGCAAAAAGTACGATATCCTGCTGCATATCGACGAAGTCGTGTGTGGTGTGGGCCGCACCGGCACATGGTTTGGGTACCAGCATTACGGGGTCGAGCCTGATTTCGTGACAATGGCCAAAGGTGTGGCCTCGGGCTATGCCGCGATTGCGTGCTGTGTGACCAATGACAAAGTGTTCGACATGTTCCAGGACGACACCAGCGATCCGCTGAACTACTTCCGTGACATTTCCACCTTTGGTGGCTGCACGGCGGGTCCTGCGGCTGCACTGGAAAACATGGCCATCATCGAAGAAGAAGGCCTGTTGCAGAACACCATCGACATGGGCGACTACATGCTGGACCAGTTGAACGCGCTGAAAGACAAGCACGCCGTGATTGGCGATGTGCGCGGCAAGGGTCTGTTCCTGGGCGCTGAGCTGGTTGCAGACCGCACCAGCAAAGATCCTGTGGACGAGCGCATGGCGCAGGCCGTTGTTGGCGATTGCAACATGCAAGGCGTCATCATTGGCGTGACCAACCGGTCAATTCCGGGGTTCAACAACACCCTGTGCTACAGCCCTGCCCTGATCGCCACGAAGGACGACATTGATGAGATCATCTCGGCCACAGACAAGGCGCTGACCAAAGTGTTTGGCTAAGCTTTACAGCTTTGAAAATTGAAACGGCCCGTCTCAGCTTGAGGCGGGCTTTTTCTATGCGCGACGTATATCTTACCAACCCAGCGCCTCGATCATAGGTCGGAAACGCGATAGACGTGTCGTATACGGACTGTATACAAATTGTATATCACAACAAGCTGAGTCGCCCTCACCATGCCTCAAGATCGCAAAACCCAATGCCTTGACGATGTGCGAATGCGCATCCTGACGCAGGCGATTGCCCCCGGCTCGGAATTGGATGAGGCAGCGCTGTGCGAAGAATACGCCCTTTCCCGCACACCGATGCGCGAGATTTTCCAACGGCTCGCTGGCGAAGGCTATCTGACCCAGGAACAAAACCGCGCCACGCGGGTGGCCTCGATGGATCTGGGCGCGCTCAGGATGTTTTTCCAAACCGCCCCGATGATCTATGCCAATATCGCGCGCCTTGCCGCTGAAAACCGGCGCAGCGATGAGCTCCCCGCACTCAAGGATATTCAGTCGCAGTTTCGCACTGCAGCCGAAGCCGGTGACGCAGGCCAGGCTGCCATTCTGAACCACGCCTTTCACGAACAGATCGGGCGCATGTCGCACAACCCTTACCTGCTGGTCGCACTGAAACGGATGCTGATTGATCACACCCGCCTCAGCCAGACGTTTTACCGCCCCGCCACCCAGGATGACGCCACCCGCGTCACCAAGGCGGTGGAGCAGCACGAGGCGATGATCGTCGCCATTGAACGCCAGCACAGCGCATTGGCACTGGATCTGACGCTGGATCACTGGAACCTGACCAGCGACCGGCTGGAACGCTTTGTGCAGCCTGATCCGTTGCCGATTGATGTACTCCCACTAAAGGACCGCACCCATGCGATTTGAAGGCATCTGGACGCCTGTCATCACGCCCGTCCACGACGATTTCACCATCAACGAAGACGCACTTGAGGCCACGATCAACCACCTGATCGACGGCGGGGTGCATGGCATCATCGCCGCCGGCACCACAGGGGAATATTACGCGCAGGATTATGACACCCGCGCCCATCTGGCCCGCCGCACCAAGGACATCATCGCAGGCCGCGTGCCGATGGTGGTGGGCACAGGCGCGCTGCGCACCGAGGACAGCATCGCTTTTGCGCGCATGGCCAAGGATGTGGGCGCCGATGCCATTTTGGTGGCCACCCCGCCCTATTCCGTGCCCACAGGCCGCGAAATTGCCCTGCACGCACTGGCCATTGACCGCGCCGTGAACATGCCGGTGATGCTGTACAATTATCCGGGCCGCATGGGCGTGAATATGGACGAGGAAACGCTGGATCGTCTGGGCCGCTCGCCCAACTTCTGCGGCATCAAGGAAAGCAGTGGTGACATCAACCGCCTGCACATGATCGCCCGTGAATACCCGCATCTGGGCCTGCTGTGCGGTATGGATGATCAGGCGCTGGAATTCTTTGCCTGGGGCGCGCGCGGCTGGGTCTGTGCCGGGTCCAACTTTGCCCCTCAGGCGCATGTGGCCCTGTACGATGCTTGTGTGGTTCAGGGCGACTTCACCAAGGGCCGTAAAATCATGTCGGCCATGATGCCCCTGATGAGTGTCCTCGAACAGGGCGGCAAGTTTATCCAATGCATCAAGCACGGCGTGACCATGCGCGGCATTCCCGCGGGGCCACCGCTCAAGCCGCTGTATCCGCTCAACAAAGATGACAAACGCGCGCTCGAGGAGGTGATCCGCACGCTGGATGCCTCGCTCGCCGCCATTGAAGGAGACGCAAAATGAGCGATCTGCTGACACACGATGAATACAAGGCTCTCGCCGCCAATCTGGACCTGCCTAAAACACCGTTTGTGGATGGGAAATTCCGCAAGGGGTCTGGCCCGATGATGGACACGGTGAACCCTGCCACGGGCGAGGTGATCACCCAGATCAGCACTGCTGGGGCGGACGACGTTGATTTCGCTGTTCAAAAGGCACGTGAGGCGTTTGAGCGGGGCGAGTGGTCCCGCGCGCACCCGTCCGAGCGCAAGGATGTACTGATCCGCCTGTGCAAACTGATCACGCGGCGCAAGCATGAATTCGCAGTGATGGAGAGCCTTGATAGCGGCAAACCCATTCGCGATTGTCAGGACATTGATGTGCCCGAGACGATCCACACCATCAAGTGGCATGCCGAGTTGATCGACAAGATCTACGACCAAACCGCGCCTGCCGGTGACGATGCGATCTCGATGATCGTGCGTGAACCCATCGGTGTGGTCGCCGCCGTGTTGCCGTGGAACTTCCCCCTGCTGATGATGGCGTGGAAAATCGGGCCTGCCTTGGCCGCCGGCAACTCGGTGATCGTCAAACCTGCCGAGCAAACCTGCCTGACAGCCCTGCGTCTGGCCGAGGTCGCGCATATGGCCGGCATCCCGCGCGGTGTGTTGCAAGTGCTGCCCGGTGATGGCCCGTCTGTGGGCGCTCCACTGGGGCTGCACATGGATATCGACATGGTCAGCTTCACCGGCTCGACCGAAACTGGAAAGCGCTTCCTGCGCTATGCTGCCGACAGCAACATGAAAGAGGTCACACTGGAATGCGGCGGCAAGAACCCGGCTGTGGTTCTGGCCGATGCTGAAAACCTGGATCATGTGGCGGCGCATGTGGTCAACGCGGCCTTCTGGAACATGGGCGAGAACTGCTCAGCCACCAGCCGCCTGATCGTGGACAAGGCAGTGAAGGCCCCACTGCTGGAGAAAATTACCGCCCGCATGCGCGACTGGAAAACCGGCGATCCGCTGGACCCGGCCAATCATCTGGGAGCGTTGATTGACGCCGAGCATTGCAAGAAAGTCACCAGCTATCTGACCGGTGATGCGGTGGCGGGTGGCACGGTGGACGGCAACTTTGTGGCGCCCACGGTTTACGAGGTCGATACATCCGACAAACGTGCGTCTGAGGAAATATTTGGACCGGTGCTGAGCGTGATCGAAGTTGCCTCAACCGATGAGGCGATCGAGCTGGCCAACGCCACCTCCTACGGCTTGGCCGCATCCGTCTTCACCGCCAACGTCCGCACCGCCATCTGTGCTGCGCGTGACATCAAGGCAGGCACCGTGGCGGTTAATTGCTACGGCGAGGGTGATATCTCAACCCCCTTCGGAGGTTACAAACAATCCGGCTTTGGCGGACGCGACAATTCCGTACATGCCCATGACCAGTTCACACAGCTGAAAACCATCTGGATTGACCTAAGCGATCCCAAAGACGGGGATGATGTGGCTTGAGCACGAACTGGGGCAGCTATTTCCAAACCGCGGTGACGCCACAGGATGTGGTCAACGCCGCACAAGCTGTTCTGGCGCGACAGGCCCAAGCAGACGGCGATGTGGGGCAAGTGCTGTTGATGGACATGGTGTCAGAAATGGCATGCAAGGCGCTGATCGACGAAGACGGCCCCAAGGGCGTCAAAGTGCTGGTCACCAGCCCCGATGGCCATTTCAAAGATCACCGTCTGGTCAAAACCAGCCAGTTTGCCGCATTCAAACAAGCCCGCAAGCTGGACCTGATTGCCGGGGAAATGCTGCGCAGCCTGGCACAGCAAAGCGCCACCGCATCGGTCATCGCGCAGGTGACTGAAAGCGGAGACGACCCCACAGGCATGATCGTCCAAACTGTGCCACTGGGGTTCGAAGGATTTATCAAACAGAGCATGCGCAAACCCAGCATCCTCTCGCGACTATTAGAAAGACGAACATGAGTGTTGATGCAGTTGGCACCACCCGCCGAGGACGCGGTGCGCGCAAATCCGCGCGGCAGGCCCATGATTTCACCATGCTGCCCGCCCTGAAACGTGGCATACCCCTGACCGAGCCGATGGACGCCGAACAGGTGGCGCGGATCGATGCGGCGTCGATGGATATCCTTGAGAATGTCGGCGTGGTGTTCCGCGACGATATTGCCATTGCCGATTGGAAAGCCGTGGGCGCGGATGTGCGCGATGGCGACCGGGTGCATCTGGACCGCGACCTTGTGCGCGAGCTGATCAAGACGATCCCCGAGACATTCACCTATCACGCCCGCAACCCGGCCAACAACCTGCCGTTTGGCCGCGATCACGCCATTTTTATACCCATGACCGGCGCGCCCTTCCTGCGTGATCTGGATGATGTGCGGCGTAATCCAACGATGGAAGACCTCAGCAATTTCCACAAACTGTCGCATATGCTACCCGCCATGCATTCCTCAGCGCATCACATCGTGGAACCCTATGACCATCCGATCAGCCAGCGGCATCTGCGCATCACCTATTCGTCGATGAAGCATTCCGACAAGACGTTCATGGGTATGACCACCAGCCCCAAGAATGCCGAGGATGTGCTGGACATGTGCGCCATTTTGTTCGGTGAGGAGTATCTGGAAACGCACCCCGTGGTGACCGGCAATTGCAACGGCAACTCGCCACTGGTGTGGGACGAAACCATGCTGGGCGCGATGCGGGCGTTTAACCGGCGCAATCAGCCTGTGCTGTGCAGTCCGTTTGTGCTGGGCGGGGCGAACACGCCTGCGTCCGTGGCCCCCACGGTGGCGCAGCTAAACGCCGAAGCATTGTCAGCTTTGGCCTACACCCAAGTCGTGCGCAAAGGCTGCCCGGCGATTTATGGTCATTACCTATCCACAGTCAGCATGAAATCCGGCGCGCCCATGGCAGGCACACCGGAAATCAGCCTGATGAACCTGATGATCGGCCAGATGGCGCGATTTTACGGCGTGCCGTGGCGGTCATCAAACACGCTGGGCGGGGCCAAGACCTTTGACGCGCAAGCGGGTTATGAAAGTGCCACAACCCTGATGGCCCTGCAAATGGCGGGCACCAATTACATGTGGCACAGCGCGGGTTGGAACGAGGCCGGGATGCACTGCTCCATGGCGAAATTCGTGGTGGACGCAGAACAATGTGCCATGGCTTACCGCATGGCCGAAGGCATCCGCTGGGATGACTTTGACGAGGCGATTGCCGCTGTCAGCGATGTCGGCCCCGGCGGGCATTACCTGGGCCATCCGCACACGTTAGAGAACTTCCAGCGGGCATTCTTTATGCCGGACCTGTTCGACAACAATTCAATCGAGCAATGGCAGGCCGAGGGTGGCATTGAGGTGGGCGAGCGCGCGATCAACTACACCCGCAGCCTGCTGAACGCCTATGAAGAGCCCAAGCTGGACGACGGCATCAACGAAGCCCTGCTGGACTATATCGCCCGACGCGAGCGGGACATTCCCGCCGCCGACGCGCTCAATCAGGACTTGTAACCATGCGTATCAAGGAACTGCACATCTACGCCCACGACCTGCCGGTGAAAAACGGCCCTTACACTATGGCCAATGCCAATGTGTGGGCGCTGGATACCACACTTGTGCGGATGGTCAGCGACACCGGGCTGGAGGGCTGGGGCGAGACCTGTCCTGTGGGGCCTACATATGCCGAAAGCCACGGACTTGGTGCACGTGCTGCGTTGCAAACAATGGGCGAAGGGCTGATCGGTGCCGAGGTGCTGCCGTTGCCCTTGCACCGTACGATGGAAAGCCTGCTGAACGGGCATAACTATGCCAAGGCCGCGATTGATATTGCCGCCTATGATCTGCTGGGTCAGGCCACCGGGATGCGTGTGGCCGATCTGCTGGGCGGGGCCGCGACGGACCGCGTGCCGTCCTACTATGCCACCGGTGTGGGTCTGCCCGATGAGATTGCCAAACTGGCCAAGGACAAGGTGGCCGAGGGCTATCCGCGTTTGCAAATCAAGGTCGGCGGACGACCCGTGGAGATCGACATCGAAGTGATCCGTAAGGTCTGGGAGACCATTGGCGGCAAGGCCCGACTGGCCGTAGATGGCAATCGCGGCTGGACCACGCGCGATGCCCTGCGCGTTAGCCGGGAATGTCCGGACATTCCGTTTATCATGGAGCAGCCCTGCAACACGGTGGATGATCTGCGCAAGATCCGCGACCAGGTCAGCCACGGCATCTACATGGACGAAAACAGCGTTGATCTGGCCACCGTGGTGAACGCTGCCGGGTCCAATTTGGTGGATGGGTTTGGCATGAAAGTCACCCGCATCGGGGGCCTTCAGCCGATGACCACGGTCCGTGATATCTGTGCCGCGCGCAACCTGCCGCACACTTGTGATGACAGCTGGGGCGGGGATGTCATTGCCGCCGCTTGCACCCATATCGGGGCCACGGTGCAGCCGCGTTTGCTGGAAGGGGTATGGCTGGCGGCACCCTATATTGACGGCAATTACGATACAGAGAATGGCATCCGTATCGACGCGGGCCACATCGCCCTGCCCACAGCCCCCGGTCTGGGGCTGAACATCGACCCTGCGCAATTCGGCGCACCCGTGATGTCGTTCGGGGGATAAATCAAATGCCTACCGATCCCCTGCTGCAACCGTTTCAACTGGGCCACCTGACCCTGCGCAACCGGATCGTCAGCACGGCCCATGCCCCATCCTATGTCGAAGGCGGGCATCCGCGGGATCGCTACCGGCTGTACCATGAGGAAAAAGCCAAAGGCGGGATCGGGCTGACCATCATGGGGGGCTCAACCAATGTGTCGCCCGACAGCCCGTCGGTGTTCGGCCAGCTTTATGCAGGTGATGACAGCATCGTGCCATGGCTGGCAAAATACGCCCAGGGTGTACAGAAACACGGATCAGGCGCGATAATTCAACTCACCCACCTGGGACGCCGCACGGTCTGGGATGATGGCCATTGGCTGCCCGTGGTGGCGCCCTCGGCCATTCGCGAACGCGCGCACCGGGCCATTCCCAAGGTGATCGAGCAAGCCGACATTGACCGTATCATTGCCGATTACGCGCTGGCTGCTGCACGGGTGAAACAGGCGGGCTTTGACGGAGTGGAGTTGTTGGTCCATTCGCATCTGATGGGACAATTTCTGTCACCGCTGACCAATCAGCGCGAGGATGCCTATGGCGGCACGCTTGAGAATCGGATGCGGTTTTCGATGCAGGTGATTGAGGCCGTGCGTGCGGCCCTTGGTCCTGATCTGATCCTTGGTCTGCGCATCGCCGCGGATGAGGAAGTGGAAACAGGTCTCAGCCAGCAAGACTGCATCGAGATCGCCCAGGCCTTTGAGACCACAGGGCAGATCACCTATCTCAATGCGGTCGCCTGCGCGCCCTATGATGATCTGGGCCTCGCGCGGTGGATTGCGCCGATGGGCACGCCCTCGGCCCCGCATCTGGATACCATCGCGCAGCTGCGCCGCCATGTCAGCCTGCCCGTCATGCACGCCCAAGGCATCGCCGACACTGCCACGGCGCGTCATGCGCTCGACAGCGGCGCGGTGGATCTGGTGGGTATGACCCGCGCTCATATGGCCGATCCGCATATGGTGAACAAACTGCAACGCGGTGACGAGGACCGTATCAGGCCCTGCGTCGGTCTGGGCTATTGCGTGGACCGGGTGAACCAAGGCAAGGCCGCGGTCTGCGGTCAAAATGCCGCCACGGGGCGCGAGGGACATCTACCACATGTGATCACGCCCAGCGCCGTCAAACGCCGAGCGCTGGTCATCGGCGGTGGCCCCGCCGGGATGGAGGCCGCGCGGGTGCTGGCTGAACGTGGCCATGACGTGTCCCTGCATGACGCCGCCGACCGTCTGGGCGGGCAAATTCGACTGGCGGCCAGTGGCACCACACGTCGGTCCATTATTGGCGTGACCGACTGGCTTGAGGCAGAGCTGACCCGGTTGGGCGTCACTGTGCATCTGAACAGCTATTTAGATGAAACCGATGTGACCAATCAAACGGCTGATCTGATCATCGTCGCCACCGGTGGATTGCCACATACACCTGAACTAGACGGGCACGCGCTGACCACTTCGCCTTGGGACGTGCTGTCAGGCGCTGCAAGGCTCAGCGGGCAAGTGCTGGTGTTGGACGAAATCGGCGATCATCCCGGCGCGGTGTTGGCGGATGCGTTGCTGAGCCAAGGCGCGCAGGTCACCTTTGCCACGCCCGATCGCAACCCACATCACACCCTTGGGCCGACTGTGGCCTCAACCACGCTCAAGGCGCTCTATGCGCAAGGTATCAGTTACCGTCCCGACACCGATTGCACCAAGCTGATCCGTGATGGCAACCGTATCACTGCCACCCTGCGCAACGTGCTGACAGGCGCACAGGAAGCTGTAACGTTTGACCATGTGCTGACCGAAACGGGCACTGCGGCGAATGACGATATCTATCACGCCCTCACCCCCCTCAGCCGCAACAAAGGCCAGTTGGATATTGACGCTTGGGTGGCAGGCGGGCCGGTTTTACCAAACGACCCGCCAACGACAGGCTTTGACCTGATCCGGCTGGGCGATGCTGTGTCCTCGCGTAATCTGGCGGCTGCCTTGCATGACGCCCTCAGGATCTGTGCCCATGTCTGACGCGCTGCCATATCTTGATCTGAACGATCCGGGCTTTTCCACCCGCAGCGCACAGGTGCTGGCGGCGCGTGATCAGGGATGGTGCGCCGAAACGCCCTTTGGGGTGGCCGTGCTGCGCTGGCGCGAGGTGGGCCATATCCTGCGCGACCGCCGCTTTCGTCAAGGTTCGCACAATTGGCCTGATACCGTTGGCATCAAGGGCCCGTTCGCGGATTTCTGGACATCGTCGGTGATTGGCCGCGAAGGGGCCGCACATCAACGCCTGCGCGCCCTTGCTGTTCCGGCGCTGACCGAGGATTTCGTGCTAAGCCTTGTACCGGCATTTGACCAGATTGCCGCTGATCTGTGTGCCGATCTGCGCACGCGAACCTGCTGCGATTTTCAAGCGGCCTTTGCGACCCCCTTTGCAGGTCAGGCGATCACCACCCTGCTTGGAATGGAGCGCGAAAGCTGGCCCTTGGTGGCGCACAACGCGTCTGATCTGGGTCTGGCCATGAACATCGGCGCAAAGCAATACGAAGACCGGTTTAATGCCGCGTGTGAGACGCTGTTTCAACTGGCCGGTCAACTGGTCACAAAGGTCCGTAAGGGTCAGGACAGAACCAGCTACATTGCGCGGATGGTGGCCGAATATGACCGCAACGGGGATTGCACGCCGGATGAGCTGCTCAACACCATCGTGATTTCAATCTTTGGCGGGGTGGACACAACGCGCGCGCTGCTGGGCTTGGGACTGAGCCTGTTCATTGATCACCCCGATCAATGGCAGACGCTGCGGGCTGATCCGGATTTAATCCCCAATGCCATCGAAGAATTCATACGCGCACGCCCCACAACCACCTGGGCCACCCGGCAAGCGCTGGAAGATGTTGAGATGAACGGCCACACCATCGCGGCGGGCACGGTGGTGCATCTGCTGGTGCATGCCTCCTCTCGGGATCCTGCGATTTGTGACAACCCCAGTTTTGACATCACAGCCCGCCGCAAACGCCATTTTGGCTTTGGGGGCGGGGCACATCATTGCATCGGGCATTTCGTGGCCCGCACCGATATGGCCGCAGCACTGCGGGCGCTGATCCAAACGTTCAAAACCGTCCAATACGACGGCGCACCAGACTGGCTGCCCGACAGCGGCAACACCGGCGCGCATCGTTTGCCCATCACATACGAGGTTGTCACATGAGATTTGCTGATAAAACCGCCCTGGTCACCGGGGCTGCCGGCGGGATTGGCCAAACCCTTGTGGCCTTGTTGCGAGCCGAGGGCGCGCGCGTGGCGGTCAGTGACCGCGATACCAGCGCCGTCGAAGCCGAGGCGCATCTGGACGGTGATCTGCTCGATCCTGCCTTTTGCGACAGTTTGCCCGGCCGCGCCGCAGCGGCCTTGGGTCAGCTTGATCTGGTGTTCAACAACGCAGGCGTGATCACCCGCGGCGATATCACCACGGCCACCGATGCCGACTACGCGTTGACCATGGGCGTCAATGTCGAGGCTCCATTCCGCATTTGCCGCGCAGCAATCCCTTTGATGACTGAAACCGGCGGCGGCGCCATTGTGAACACCTCGTCGTGCTGGGGTCTGCGCCCTGGTCCCAACCATCCGCTTTATGTCATGTCCAAGGCTGCGATTGCATCGCTCACCCAATGCCTGGGCCGTGATCACGCGCATCAGGGCATTCGCGTGAATGCCGTTTGCCCCAATGAGGTGAACACCCCAATGCTGCGCACAGGCTTTGCTCAACGCGGATTTGACCCTGACAAGGCCGTGGACGAGCTGAACAAAACCGTTCCCATCGGCCATATCGCAGACCCCGAAGAGGTGGCCGATGTGGTGCTGTTTCTGGCCTCAGATGCTGCGCGCTACATGTGTGGCGCGTTGCTTGAGGTCAATGGCGGGAAGCCTGTGACATGATCGATTTTAAGGGAAAAACCGCATTGGTCACCGGGGCCTCCAGCGGGATGGGTCAAGCCACCGCAGCGTTGCTGGCAAAGGGGGGGGCACGCGTGTTCACCGCTCAGCGCGGGGCGTCAGAACACGAGGCGATTGTCGCCGATTTTGCCGATCCCACAGCGCCCGAGCAAGTGATCTCGGACATCACGAAACGTGCAGGCACTTTGGACATCCTGATCAACAACGCCGGCGTCATGCGCGAGGGCACGGTTGAGCAAAGCACTCTGGACGACTGGCATCTGCAACTGCAGGTCAATCTGACAGCGCCCTTCTTGTTGACCCGGTATGCCATGCCATTGCTGCGCCAAAAGGGTGGGGCGGTCGTCAATGTCGGCTCGATCGAAGGGCTGGGGTCAAACCCGCGCCATCCGGCCTATTGCGCGTCCAAGGCCGGTTTGCATGGGCTGACCCGCGCGGTGGCGGTGGATCATGGCCCCGACGGTGTGCGCTGCAATGCCGTCGCTCCGGGCTGGATCGACACCCCTCTGAACGAGGATTTTATCAACGGCATGCCAGACCCGGCGTATTTTCGTGAAACCATTGACAAGATCCATCCCGTCCGCCGCACGGGCACGCCTCATGACGTGGCCAAGCTGATCTGCTGGCTGGCCTCGGATGCCGCCAGCTTTGTCACCGGTCAGGTCTATACCATTGATGGCGGCCGCATGTCGCAGCTCAGCCTGCCATGACCGTCACCCGCCTGCCTCGGGATCCCGGTGTCACCGGATGGAACGCGTTGTTGCCCGCCCCTGCCCCCGCAGTCGAGCTGAGCGACAAGGTCACAGCTGATTGGCTGGTGATTGGTGCAGGGTTTGCCGGGTTGGCGGCCACGCGCCGGTTGGCCCAACTGCACCCCGGCGACCGTATTGTGCTGCTGGAGGCAACCCGTGTGGGCGAAGGCCCCGCCGGGCGCAACTCTGGCTTCATGATTGATTTACCGCATGATCTGGCCTCGGATGATTATGGCGGCGCATTGGACAAAGACCGTGCCCAAACCCGTGGCAACCGGGCGGCTATTCAGTTTGCGGCTGACATGGCAGAAGAATTCGGGCTGAGCGACGAAGCCTTTGCGCGCACCGGCAAAACCAATGCCGCGGCCACCATAAAGGGCCACCAACACAATCTGGATTATGCCGCACATCTGGGCACAATGAACGAAGCCCACGAGATGCTGGACGCTGCACAAATGCGCGACCTGACAGGCATCGACTATTACCAAAGCGGGCTTTACACACCCGGTGCGGCGATGATGCAACCTGCGATGTTCGTACGCGCAGTGGCCACGGGGTTACGATCAAACCGGGTGCAAATTTTTGAGAATTCACCTGTCACTGACCTGAAACGAAATGGCACGTGGCGCGCGACCACCCCCAAGGGCTCAGTCTGCGCGCCGAAGGTCATTCTGGCCGTGAATGGCCACGCCAACAGCTTTGGACACTTCCAGGGCCAGCTGATGCATGTGTTCACCTATGGATCAATGACCCGCGCGCTCAGCGATGCGGAATGTGCCAGGCTGGGCGGGGCCAAGCGTTGGGGCGTCACCCCGGCCGATCCGATGGGCACCACCGTGCGCCGCATCAGTGGCACGGGCGGCACACGCATCATTGTGCGCAACCGGTTCACTTATGATCCTGGCATGGAGGTCAGCGACGCGCGCATATCTCGCGTGGGGCAGGACCATGAAGCAGCCTTTGCCGCGCGTTTTCCGATGCTTCGCGACGTGGGCATGGATTATCGCTGGGGCGGGCGGTTGTGCCTCAGCTGGAACAGCGTGCCTGCACTAGGGGAACAGGACGATGGGCTGTTTGTTGCATGCTGCCAAAACGGGCTGGGGGTGGCCAAAGGCACGTTGCACGGCATGCTGATGGCGGACATGGCGTCGGGTGAAACATCCGACCTTCTGCAAGACGCGCTACAGCAGGATGCGCCCCGGCGTTTGCCGCCAAAACCTCTGGCCTACGTGGGGGCGAATGCGGTGATGCGTTGGGGGGAATACAAAGCAGGCGGCGAGTTTTAGCACACCTTGTGCTTCACTTTGCACCACCCTCTCCCGCGAGGCGCGCATATCAGGGCGCGAAGAGCCGTGCGCCTATACCTCAACGCTGCGCAATCTCAGCGCATTGGAAATCACAAAGACCGAACTCAGCGCCATCGCCCCTGCCGCCAGCATCGGCGACAGCATCATGCCCGTGAACGGGTAAAGCAGACCAGCTGCCACCGGGATCAGTGCCACATTATAGGCAAACGCCCAAAACAGGTTCTGGCGAATATTGCGCAGCGTGGCTTTTGCCATGCGGATGGCCGACAGAACCCCACCCGGATCATCTGACATCAGCACCACATCGGCGGCCTCAATCGACACATCGGTGCCACTGCCCACGGCGATACCCACATCCGCGCGCGCCAGGGCGGGCGCATCGTTGATCCCATCGCCAACAAACACCACCGGTCCAATCGTGGTGCGCAGATGCTCCAGCGCCTCGACTTTGCCTTCGGGCAGCAACCCCGCCTTCACATGTTCAATCCCAAGTGTTTTCCCAACCGCATTGGCCGTATCCACCGCATCACCCGAGATCATGGCAGTGACCACGCCCATCTCGTGCAACCTATCGATCGCGGCAGCGCTGCCAGGTTTGATCGTGTCCGACAGGCCAAACCGTGCCACGGCCTGACCGTCAACTGCCGCATAAACCCGCGTGGTCAGCGCCTGCCATTCAGGGGCGCTGAGCATGTCCAGCGACAGGCCCGCCTCTTGCATCATGCGCGCCGAGCCGACCTGCACATCATGGCCTGCAACACGTCCTTTGATACCGCGGCCCGCCAGAACCTCGACTTCACGTGCCCCAGGCAAAGCCCCTGATCCGGCAGCGGCCACCAAAGCCTGCGCGACAGGATGCTCTGACCGGGCCTCAAGGGCCCCAACCCACTGCACAACATCGTCCTGGGCGTGCCCGCCCACCACAGCGATATCCGACACCTGCATGCGCCCTTCGGTCAGGGTACCGGTCTTGTCGAAGG
Source organism: Roseovarius sp. (assembly GCA_045106595.1). Classification (GTDB taxonomy): domain Bacteria; phylum Pseudomonadota; class Alphaproteobacteria; order Rhodobacterales; family Rhodobacteraceae; genus Roseovarius. The sequence continues at coordinate 50,657 of JBGCEW010000018.1, forward strand.
CCACAACACGCGTATCGGTCAACCTCTGTAGCGCGTCGCCTTGGCGAAAGAACACGCCTAGTTCAGCTGCGCGTCCTGTGCCCACCATGATCGACGTGGGCGTGGCCAAACCCATGGCACACGGACACGCGATGATCAAAACCGAAACACCTGCCACCAATGCTCGGCTCAGCGCGGGGTCTGGCCCAAAGATTATCCAGACCAATACGGCCAACAGGGCTATGGCCAGAACAGCAGGCACAAACAGCGCCACGACCCTGTCGGCCAGCGCCTGCACCGGCAGTTTGGCGGCCTGAGCCTGTTCCACCATGGCAATGATACGCGCCAAAACCGTGTCCCCGCCTACACCGGTGACCACCACGTCCAGTGCGCCCTGACCGTTGATTGTACCGCCGATCACCGTATCGCCGGTGGTTTTTGACACCGGTTTGGCCTCGCCGGAAATCATCGCCTCGTTCACATGCGATGCGCCTTCGCTGACACGTCCATCCACCGCGATCCTTTCGCCGGGACGAATGCGCAGCATGTCACCGGTGCGGATCTGCTCAAGCGCCACCTCGTGCGCAACCCCGTCCCGCAACACCTGCGCGGTTTTGGGTTGCAGGCCGATCAAGGCCTGAATGGCCGCCCCTGCCCGTCCACGGGCCCGCGCCTCAAGCCAGCGCCCCACAAGGATCAGCGTGACGATTACGGCGGCGGCTTCAAAATACACCGCGCGCGAGGACTGCGGCACCACATCAGGGGCAAACAGAACCACGCAGGAATAGGCCCATGCAGCAAAGGACCCAAGCGCCACAAGGCTGTTCATCTCGGGGCTGCCTTTGAGCAAGGCAGGTACGCCCACGGTGAAAAACCGCGCACCCGGCCCGATCAGTACAAGGGTGGTCAGAACAAACTGCATCATCCAAAGCGGGGTCTGGCCTACCGCGCCCATCAGGTAGTGATGAAAAGCCGGGACCAGATGCCCCCCCATTTCAGTCACAAAGACAGGCAAGGTTAGAATGGCTGAAAGGATGGCCAGCCATTTGGCTTGCTGCTCGGTCTTGGCCGCACGGGCGGCAGGATCAGGGGCGCTGTGGTCTGCAGCTGTAGCAGGGTATCCCGCATCACTGAGAACCTGCGCCAAGGCAGCCGGGGTCGCCCCGCCTGTCACCTGTTCTATCCGGGCCGATCCTGCAGTCAGATTGACCACCGCTGCCACCACACCGGGGACATCGCTTAGGGCTTGTTCCGCCCGGCGCACGCAGGCGGCGCAACTCAGCCCATCCACCTGTAACATCACAGTCTGGGTTCGGGCGGGGTAATGCGCCTTGTCCAACGCCGCGATCAGATCAGGCAGCGTTGCGGTGCCCGGCGCAACCATCGCCACACCCGATGCAAAATTGACCGATGCCGATCCCACACCTGGCACATCCTTCAGCGCACGCTCGGCCCGGCCCGCGCAAGCCGCGCAGGACATACCGTCAATCTCAATGCGTTGGGTTGCCACGAAACGGGCCTTTCAGGTCACCTGGGTTGCACCAAGATAGAATACGCCCCACCCAAAGTTTCAAGAGGGTGCACGCAACAGTGTGCTATTCCTCAAGCAACTCTTCCAGTTGGTGTGCTGCATCTTTGAGCGTTTCAAGATGCATCACAAGGCTGGCCTGACTGGCGCGTTGAATGGGTGAATGGATTGAAAGCGTGCTGAGCAATCGCCCTTCATGGCTGCGAATGGGCACGGCGATGGCCGTCATGCCGTCCATGAATTCCTGATCATCGCTGGAATATCCACGCTCGCGGGTGATGGCCAGTTCGGCCCTCAGGGCCTCTGCGTCGGTATATGTAGCGTCAGTGCGTCGTTCCAGCGGGGTGGCCGCCAGATATCTGTCCAGCTTGTCGGCACGCAAAGATGACAGGTACATCTTTCCACTTGCAGTGCAATAAAAGGGCACCTGGGTGCCAATCGGCAACTGAATACGCAGGGGCCAGTGGGTTTCAACACGGTCGATATAGACCATGCCATCGCGCCCCGGTGCCGCCAGATTGCAGGTCTCGCCCACAGTTTCAGCCAGCCACCGCAATATCCGCAACCGTTCCGTGCGCACACGGCTGGACGACAACGTGTTGATCGCAAGTTGCCGCATCCGGCGGCCTGGTCCATAGGACCGCCCATCGATGTGACGTTGCAGGAACCCTTCGGTTTCGGCGGTGATCAGCAAACGGTGGATGGTGGGTTTGGGCAACCCAAGTGCTTCGCCCAAAACCGTTGGTGTAACAGGGGTTCCGATGCGCGCCACCTCTTCGAGCAACACGAGCAGGCGCAGATTCGTGGGAATCTGGCCTTTCTCGGTGTCGTTGAAGTCATCAGGCATCGCAGCCCTTTCTTACTTCGGCAGCAACATAAGTGCCGTTGGAGGTGTCAGCGCCACAAAGACCCACACACTGATCAGCGCGATCAGATAGGGCACAGTATACCGCAGCAGGCGGAAATACGGAACGCCCGTGACACCAGAGGCCACATAGAGATTGAGGCCATAAGGCGGGGTGATAAACCCAATCGACGCCCCCACCAGGAAGATCACCGAAAAGTGGATCGGATCAATGCCGACGCTGGCCGCAATCGGTGCCAGGATCGGGGCCAGAATGATCGTGACCGGCAGGGATTCCAGCACCATGCCCGAGAAGAACACGATGACCATCGATGTGAACAACACCGCATGATAGCCACCCATCGAGGTCACGAAATCACCAATCACCTGCTGAGCGCCCAAAAGCGACAGGATCTGTTGCATCACAACAGACACGGCAATCAACGGGGCCAGAATGCCCGTGATCTCGGCCGAGCGCATGGTGATGCCGGGGATCTGTTTGACGGTGAAGCCTTCGACCACCAGCATTTCGCCATAGCTTTTCTCTTGCCATGTCTTGTCCGATCTCAGGTTCAGTGTCTTGGTCAGCGCCCAAGAGGCCACACCTGCAATGATACAAAAGCCCACGGTGACACCCGCGGCCTCGGTCGGAGAGAACTTGCCGGTGTAGATGCCCCAAAGCACCAGACCGATCGCAAAGAAGCCCAGCCATGCCCCAAACGCGGTTTTCAGAACCCGGTTCAGTTGCAGTGGGATCAGATAGCCCCAGCCATTGATCCGGCAGATGATCCAGCAGGCCAATTGCATCCCAACCACCATCATGGCACCTGGTACAATCCCGGCCATGAACAGCTCAGAGATCGGCAGGTTCATCAGGAAGCCGTAGACGATAAAGATGATCGATGGTGGAATGATGATCCCCACCGTACCACCCGCCGCAGCAGTGGCAGCCGAGAAGCGTTCGTCATAGCCACCTTTGACCATCTCAGGATGCAACATCGATCCGATCGTGGCCGTGGTGGCCGAGTTCGAACCCGAAATCGCAGCAAACAGCCCGCAGGCACCAAGCGACGCCATCGCCAGACCGCCGCGCAGCCAGCCCAGGCAGGAATAGGCAAAATCCGAGAGCCGTCGGGCAATCCCGGATTTGTTGATCAAATCCCCGGTCAGAATGAACAATGGCATGGCCAGCAGGGCAAAGCCCTTGTTGAACACGTTCAGCAATTCAGCACCCATGTTGTCCAGGGTCAGACCCAGAACAAACGAACAGCCGATCACCCAGTAGGCAATGACCAGAAACACCGGAATGCCCAGCATGAATAGAAACGTAACCCCAAGCGAGATCAGCGTGATGATTGTACCGTCAGCCATCAGGTATCTCCTCCGATTACAGCTTGTTTGATCAGCGGCTCGCCTGACTTGTAGTTGCGAGCATCATCCTGAAGGTTCTCAATGGCCCGCGCAGCCATCAGCGTAGCGGCCACAGGACCGGCCAGCAAGAACCACCACTGCATGGTGTTGTCCGTGCCCAGCACAATCTGAAAGTTTGACGCCGACAAGGCAACAACCCGCAAGGTCGTGACCAGCATGATCAGCGCAAAGCCGAACCACATCACGAAGTCCAGTGTCAGGCAAGCCATCTGCAAAGGCCGCGACATGCGTGTGCGAAACTCCGAGAAACTCAGGTGCGTGCGCACGCGAATGTTATAGGCCGCGCCAAACCATGCCATGATCATAAACAGCAAGGGCGGAATGGTTGTGGACCAGGGCTGTTGGTTGGAAAAGACAAACCGGTCGATCACCCCCCAGAAAATAATCAGGGCAATCGTCAGATAACTTGTCACCATGATGGTGCGTTCAAAATACCGCTCAAACAACGGAAACCGATGATACATGGCGGCCATGATCCAACCGGTGGTCAGCAAAAAAATGAACCCCAGAATGTACATACTGTTGGGTCTAAGCGCATTCCGGATTTCAAATGAATCCTGCGTACCCAAGGCCGCAAAAAGCGTGCCAACGTCAGCGAAAATCGACATGGAGTCCTCCCTCTCCGTTTCGTTTGGGCAGCCGGTTGTCCCGGTCTGAGGCCCTTAGACGAATAGGCCGGCCCCAATACATCGGGACCGGCCTTTTTCAAATGCGGCTTAGATCAGCCTCTCCACCAGCGGCGTGGCTCAACATTTTCAGCCAGCGTGTGTGGGTTGTTGCGCACATCATTGTAGATGTCCTGGTAGGTGTCGATGCCACCGGCCCAGCCGTTGATCCGCTCGCGCCAGTCTTCCCACAGCTGTGGTTGGAACTCGGGTGAACACATTTCTTCGGCCTTGCGAATTTCTTCGTCTGACAGGTTGGCAATACGCACATCGTTTTGTGCAAAGATCGTGTTGGGCAGCTGCGGGGTCGAGAACCCGACAGTATTGACCAACGCCGCTTCGTTTGCAGCCTGCACGTGGACCTGTGTCAGGTAGGACGATTCCATCACCGCGTCTTGCAGTTCGCCACCAAGCGTGTCGAACTTTGCCGCGTTCATGGCTGTGTGCTCTGTGCCGCAGAAGAACCGCAGATCAACACACTGGCTGACCACGGGCGACATGTTGGCGTAAGCCACGGCCGAGGCCCATGTTTCTGCGCCATCAATCAGACCTTGCTTCAGGCCATCAAGCGTTTCTTCCCAGGCAACCGGAACCGGGTTCAGGTTCAAAGCGTTCATCGCGATGCGACCCAGCTGCGTGCCTGTCACACGGTTCTTCGTGCCCATGATATCTTCAAGCTTGGTGACGGTGGGTTTGTCAGCAAAGTTCTGACCCATCATCAACCCGCGCAGTTCAGCATGGGTGAACAGGAATTTCAGACCGTGACGCTTTTCAAACGGCTCGCGCAGGATGCGTTGCGATTCAGGGCTGTACATGAAGTAGTACTGGTCCGCGCGGTTACGGAACATGTACGCATAGTCCAACACGTTCAGGTAAGGCGCACCACCAGCCGAGTTCTGGGTCGAGGCGGCGTACAGATCGATGATACCCTGCTGGGCTTTCTCGACACATGACAGCTGACCACAGATCTGGTTGTTGCCGATAAACTCGACGCGGATTTCGCCGTCTGTGCGCTCTTCCAGATCGCGGGCAAATTCCAGGCAACCTGCGCGTTCGATCAGCAGGTTTTGCTGGTTGAAGCCGGCCGCGCCAAATTTCAGCGTATGCTTGGCTTCTTTCTTGAAGCGCTTGTCGTAGGTCGATTCGGCTGCACGCGCGAGGCCTGCAACGGTCATACCTGCACCAAACGTGCCTGCCGCCAAAAGCGTCGAGCTAAGGCCGTAAGTCCCTGCTACTCTAAAGAAATCTCGGCGCGAAATGCCCCGAATGTTATCTGACAATCCCATGGTTTCCTCCCGTTTTGTCAATTATTGAGACGATTTATCTCAAAAAACACTAGAATCTTATTGGTGATTTGCATAGAGTTTTTTTGAGCTTACTGCGCTTCGTTGTGATTCAGGTTGAATTATTTACCCCAGCGCCAGAGGCATTCATCAATGAACCGGGCTGCGCACAACGCAAAACCACACAAAGATTTACGCCGCTCTTGGTTGGGGGATTGGTCAAATGGAAGCAGATATTGTCATTATTGGTGCAGGGTCTGCGGGCTGCGTGGTTGCCAATCGCCTAAGCGCGGATGCAAACACCAAAGTGGTGCTGCTTGAGGCAGGGCCACGCGATTGGAACCCTTGGATCCACGTCCCCGTTGGCTATTTCAAAACGATGCACAATCCATCTGTGGACTGGTGTTATCGCACTGAACCTGATCCCGGCCTGAACGGGCGGTCCATCGACTGGCCCCGCGGCAAAGTTCTGGGCGGATCATCGTCATTAAACGGGTTGTTGTATGTGCGTGGCCAGGCCGAGGATTATGACCGCTGGCGTCAGATGGGCAACACAGGCTGGGGCTGGGATGATGTCTTGCCGCTGTTCAAACGGGCTGAAAACAACGAACGCGGTGCAGATGACTATCACGGCGATGACGGCCCGCTGAGCGTGTCGAACATGCGCATTCAACGCCCCATTTGTGATGCCTGGGTGGCTGCTGCCCAATCGGCAGGCTACCCGTTCAATCCCGATTACAATGGTCCCAATCAGGAAGGTGCGTCATATTTCCAGCTGACCACGCGCAATGGACGGCGCTGTAGTGCGGCGGTGGCCTATCTGAACCCAGCGCGTAAACGCGACAACCTGCAAATTGTCACCAATGCACACGTGGAACGCATCGAAATCGAAGGGAAATGCGCAACCGGTGTGCGCTACAAGGACAAGTCTGGCAAAAGTCATGTGATCAAAGCACGACGCGAAATCGTGGTGTCAGGCGGCGCCATCGGCTCGCCTCAGATCCTGATGCAATCGGGCATCGGCGAGGCCGAGCAGCTGCGCGAAAATGGCATCGATGTGATGCATGACCTGCACGGCGTGGGCAAGAACCTGCAAGATCATTTGCAGGCGCGTCTGGTTTACAAATGCAACGAACCCACCCTGAACGACGAAGTCCGCAGCCTGCTCAACCAGGCCAAGATCGCGATGAAATATGCGCTGTTCCGGGCCGGACCGATGACGATGGCCGCTTCACTGGCCACCGGATTTTTCAAAACCACCCCTGATCAGGCCACGCCTGACATTCAGTTCCACGTTCAGCCCTGGTCGGCCGACAGCCCCGGCGAAGGCGTGCATCCGTTTTCCGCCTTTACAATGTCAGTGTGTCAGCTGCGCCCCGAAAGCCGGGGGGAAATCAGGCTGACCGGGCCAGATGGCACGTCTTATCCAAAGATCATTCCCAATTATCTGGCCACCGAAACCGATTGCCGCACCATCGTGGAAGGCGTCAAAATTGCACGGCGGATTGCACAGCATGCACCGCTGAAATCAAAGATATCCCAAGAGTTCCGCCCAGATGCCGCCCTTGAGATGGACGACTATGACGGCACGCTGGATTGGGCGCGCAACAATTCAGTGTCGATTTATCACCCCACGGGCACCTGCAAAATGGGCAGTGGCAGCGATGCGGTGGTAGATCATGAACTGAAGGTGCACGGCATCCGCGGGCTGCGCGTGGCGGATTGTTCGATCATGCCGGAAATCGTGTCGGGCAACACCAATGCCCCGGCCATCATGATTGGCGAAAAAGTATCAGAACTTATTCGCGGAACAAACGCTTAGCGGTTCATGCCCGGCGCGCCTTGGTTTGGGCGCGTTCGTCCTGCCAGCGATACCACGACACCGCTGCAGGCAAAAACCACGGACGCCCGGTATACAATGGGCGCGTGTGGTTGGGCAGGCCATCAAATGCCGATTGCCCAGCCTTCGCACCCAGAACCTTCTGGCCGATCTTGGCACCCAGATAAGACGACATCGCCACCCCCGAGCCGCAATAACCCATGGCATAATGCACGCCCTCATGGCTGCCGATATGGGGCAGCTCATCAAAGGTATAGGCCACGGTGCCCGACCACGAATGGGTCATGCCGTACGCCTTCAGCTCGGGGAAAATCTGGCACATCTTTTCGCGCAACCGACGGGCGGTTTCCTGCGCCCCGATATCGCGCGCCGCAACACGTCCACCAAAGACCACGCGTTGCCCATCGGGTGAGGGCCTGTAGTAATAGACCACCTTGCGGGTGTCACAGATGATGCGTTTGGTCGGGAACAGCCGTGTCACCAGGTCTTTGGGCAACACATCAGTTGTGATGATGCTGCTGGCAATCGGGATCACCCGGCGCTGCAACCAGGGCGTCGCCCGTCCGGTGTAACCGTTGGTCGCCACAATCACATTATCGGCCCGGACCCGCCCCCTGACCGTTTGCACATCAATATGATCTTGCACACGCGTCACCGATGTTGCCGCGCACGCACCGATCACCTGAACACCTGCATCCAGTGCCACACGCAACAACCCATGCAGATACTTGGCCGGATGCAGGCCCCCATTGTCGGCCAACACCGCCCCGCCATAATAGATGTCCGAGCCCAGTTCCTGATGTTGCTGCGACTGTGGCACCAAATGCCCGTCAAACCCTTCGGTTTTGTGCAGCATTTCGGTCCAGTCGCACAGCCCGTCATAGTGATGCGGCGTGTGGGCTGCGTAATACATCCCACAGCGGGAATAATCGCACTCGATCCCCTCAGCCTTGATGCGCGCTTCGATCCAGTCCATCGATGCCGTGCCCTCGGCCCGAATGGCACGCGCGCGCTCGGCTCCGAACTTCTGGGTCAGTTTGGACAGCGATGGCTTGATCCCCGGTCCAATCTGACCACCATTGCGCGTGCTGCATCCATAGCCCGGGGTTTCTGCCTCGACCACCACGCAGCTTTGCCCGCCGCGCGCCACTTCGATGGCGGCATTCAGGCCGGTGTACCCCGATCCGATGATCACCACATCCGCCCGGTCGGGCAGTGCTGCATCGCCAACGGCGGGCGGGTCCAGGCCATCCAGCCAATACGAGTGGGTGTGCATCGCGGTTTCACAAGACGGTGCCATTTGCTTCATTTCCTTGACCGGGTCTGGCACACATCAAAACCCTGATTATTCGCCCCTGCAACTCTTATCTGATGGTGGCTCTTTCTAACCGGTGAAATATCGTTATCGTCTGGCCCATATGCGAAAACCGGAGTGCCCAAAATGAAATTGACCGCCCTGGAAACCTTCACCACCGAAGACGTGTGCTTTGTGCGTGTGACCGAAGAAGACGGCGCCCAAGGCTGGGGACAGGTTGCACCCTATTTTGCCGATATCACAGCGCAGGTCGTGCAACGTCAGGTCGCCCCGCATGTATTGGGCCGCGACACGGATGATATTGACGCGCTGACCGATATTGTGCGCGACCGCGAACACAAATTCCCGGGCTCGTACCTGCGCCGGGCGATGGGCGGGCTGGACACTGCGCTGTGGGATTTGCGCGGCAAGCGTGCAGGTCTGCCTGTGTGTTCCCTGATCGGTGGCAGCCCCGGCACGGTGCGCGCCTATGGGTCGTCGATGAAACGCGACATCACGCCCAAGGACGAGGCCGACCGCCTTGTGCGCCTGCGCGATGAAAAGGGGTTTGACGCGTTCAAATTCCGTGTGGGGGCCGAAGTGGGCCGCGACGTTGATGAATGGCCCGGCCGCACCGAGGAAATCGTGCCAACCATGCGCAAAGCCATGGGCGATGACGTGGCTTTGCTGGTAGATGCCAATTCCTGTTATTCGCCCGCCCGTGCGATCGAAGTTGGGCATATGCTGCAAGACAACGGCATTTCACACTACGAAGAACCCTGCCCCTATTGGGAGTTCGCCCAGACCAAAGAAGTCACCGATGCGTTGGATATCGACATCACGGGGGGCGAACAGGACGTCATGATGGAGCGTTGGCAAACTATGACTGATCAGCGCATCGTCAACGTGTTGCAACCCGACATTTGCTATCTGGGCGGGATCAGCCGCACCCTGCGCGTGGCCAAAATGGCCGAGGCCGCAGGTCTGCCGATCACGCCCCATGCGGCGAACCTGTCACTGGTCACGCTGTTCACCATGCACCTGTTGCGCGCCATTCCCAATGCCGGGAAATATCTGGAGTTTGCAATCGAAGAGGCGGATTACTACCCCTGGCAATACGGCCTCTTCACGTCGGATCCCTACCAGATCACCAATGGCCACGCGACCGTCACGGACGCGCCTGGCTGGGGGGTCGATGTCCATCCCGACTGGCTGGATAAGGCCACCTACAAGATCGTAACGCGGGACAGCTGATGCCCGATATCACCGATCAATTGCGGGCCATCACCGGCGATGCCTATACCGCCACAGGGCAGGACATGTCAGCGTGGACACATGACTGGATGGATATCTACCACTGGACACCGCTGGCTGTGGCGCGCCCTGCCAATACCGCGCAAGTGTCTGAGATTGTCAGACTGGCCAACGCCACAGCCACGCCCATTGTGCCTGTCTCGGGCAACACCGGGCTGACAGGTGGCACCAAAGCCGACGGCGCAATCATGCTGTCGCTTGATCGCATGTCTGCCATCCGCGCCATAAAACCCGACGCCCGCATCGCCGTGGTCGAGGCCGGTGCGATCCTGTCCTCCATCCACGAAGCCGCAGATGCGCACGATCTGATCTTTCCGCTGACCTTTGGCGCGCGCGGGTCCGCACGGATCGGTGGTGCTTTGTCGACAAATGCAGGCGGGTCAAACGTCGTGCGTTATGGCAGCACCCGCGATCTGTGCCTTGGCCTGGAAGTTGTGCTGCCCACAGGCCAGGTGATGGATCTGATGGGCGAGCTGCACAAAGACAACTCAGGCTATGATCTGCGCCACCTGATGATTGGCGCTGAAGGCACGCTGGGCATTATCACAGCCGCAGTGCTGAAACTGGCCCCCAAGCCACGCGCCTATGCCACCGCAATGGTCGCTGTGCCGTCCATTGATCAGGGCCTGGCGTTGCTGAACCGGCTGCAGGCCGAAACGGGCCGCGCGGTTGAGGCATTTGAATACATGCCCGGACCCTATATCGATGCGCATCTGGAACGTTTCCCTCAGGCCCGCGCGCCCTTTGACAGCCGCTATGATGTGAACATCATGATTGAGGTCGGTGCCATTGCTGCGCGCGATGCCACGCCGCTGCCCGATGGCACCATTCCCGTTGTCACTCAGTTGCAGGACACACTGGCCCAGATGTATGAGGCCGGGCTGTTGCTGGATGCTGTTGTCGCCCAGAACGACACCCAACGCGCCGAAATGTGGGCCCGCCGCGAGGCTGCCGCCGAAGTGTCACGCCTGCATGATCCGCAGATCGACAATGATATCGCCGTGCCCTTGGACAAGATGCAAACCCTTGTCGCGCAAATCGACAGCGCCGCGCGTGCGCTGGATCCTGATATCGTCATCACATCTGTGGCGCATCTGGGCGATGGCAACCTGCACTTCTCGGGCTGGCCATCTACCAATGGCACCGACGTGCACCGCGCCATTCAAGAGCAGGTCGAAGACATCACGATTGCGCTGGGTGGCAGTTTCTCAGCTGAACACGGGATTGGCCTCAGCAAGAAACCCTCGATGGCGCGGCGCAAATCCCCTCAGGCCGTGGCCACCATGCGCGCAATCAAGGCCGCACTGGACCCCGGCAACATCCTGAACCCGGGCAAGGTTCTGCCCGAGGCGTAACAGGTCTGTCGCGGTTTGCGTGCACGCCGAAACACCAGAACAAGCGCGCTGAGCCTTGGGCATAGACTACCGGGTCAAGTGCGCCAGTCGAAGAAGCCAGGCCCGGCTTGCTTCAAAAGATCAGCGGCCATCGCCCGGCCCAACTCGGCCCCGTCCTCAATCGTGGCGGTACGGTCATCGCGCAGCACTTCACTGCCATCAGGGCGCAGGATTTCACCGCGCAGACGCAATGTGGTGCCATCCAGATCGGCAAGGCCCGCAATCGGCGTTTCACACGACCCATCCAGCGCCTCAAGAAACGCGCGCTCGGCCGCCAGCCGCTGGCCGGTAGGGCCATCGTGCAAGGGTGCCAGCATATCAGCCACGCGCATGTCATCCGCGCGCCGCTCGATGCCAATCGCCCCTTGGGCAATGGCAGGCAACATGTCTTCGGGGGCAATCGCCCCGCGTGATACATCGGCCTTGTCCAGCCGGTTCAACCCAGCCTGGGCCAGGAACGTGCAGGCCGCTACGCCGTCTTCCAGCTTTTTCAACCGGGTTTGCACATTGCCACGGAATTCCACCACTTGCAGATTGGGAAACGCCACCAGAACCTGCGCACGGCGGCGCAAGGATGAGGTCCCCACCAATGACCCATCGGGCAAATCACGCAGATGCGCAAACTTGGGCGACACAAACGCATCGCGCACATCTTCGCGCGGCAGGTAGCAATCAATCACCAGCCCGTCGGGTTGTAAAACGGGCATGTCTTTCATCGAATGAATGGCGATATCGATCTTGCCATCCAGCAGGTCGCGCTCAATCTCGCGGGTGAACAGACCCTTGCCGCCCAGCTCTTTCAGCGGGGTGTCGGTGGCAATCAACGCACGATCATCGCCAGTGGTCCGGATCACAACAATCTCGAACGCTTCTTCGGGCAAATCATGCGCGGCACTCAGCCGGGCACGGGTTTCATACGCCTGTGCCAAGGCCAGTGGTGATCCACGCGTGCCAAGTTTCAGCGGGCTGTCGGGGGAGGGCATTTTATGCTTCATACAGAACGGCATAGCCCCGGATTTTTGCTATGGCAAGCTTTGGGTGTTTGACATAGTGTCAATTTTGCGCGCGCAACCAAGTGTAAACCGGAGAATGACATGTCTGAGCAGAAAACAATCCTCAAAGCTTTGGCGGGCGAGGTGCAGGATGTGCCACCGATTTGGATGATGCGCCAGGCCGGGCGGTATCTGCCCGAATACAAAGCCACACGCGCTGAAGCCGGGGATTTTCTGTCGCTGTGTTACAATCCCGATTTGGCCACCGAGGTGACGCTTCAGCCGATTCGCCGGTATGGGTTTGATGCAGCCATTCTGTTTGCGGACATTTTGCTAGTGCCGCAGGCATTGGGTGCGGAATTATGGTTTGTCACCGGCGAAGGCCCGCGGCTGAGCACGATCACTGATCAATCCGGCGTCGATGCCCTGAAACCTGTTGAGGACATCCACGAAACGCTGAACCCAATTTACCAGACCGTGCGCAATCTGGCCTCGGCCTTGCCACCCGAAACCACGCTGATCGGTTTTGCCGGTGCGCCGTGGACTGTGGCCACCTATATGATCGCCGGACGCGGCACGCCTGATCAGGCCCCGGCCCACGCGTTAAAGGATGAAAACCGACCCGTGTTCGAAGCCCTCCTGGCGCGCATCACGGCTGCCACCATTGAATATCTTTCGGCTCAGATTGAGGCCGGTGCCGAAGTGGTCAAGCTCTTTGACAGCTGGGCAGGATCCCTGAAGGGCGATGATTTTAACCGCTACGCCCTGGCCCCCGCAAAAGAGATTATTGCAGCCCTCAAAGCCCGCCATCCCGGCATCCCAATCATCGCCTTCCCCCGCGAGGGCGGCGATAAATACGTAGGGTTTGCCAAGGCAACAGGCGCCGATTGCGTCGCACTTGACGATTCAGTCACAGCTGAATGGGCCGCCAAGCATGTGCAGGTTGATGGCTGCGTTCAGGGCAATCTGGCCTCGCGTCATATGGTGACAGGTGGTGATGATCTGGTGCGCGAAACGCGTGTGATTGTTGATGCTTTGTCGAAGGGTCCGCATATCTTCAACCTGGGCCACGGCATCACGCCTGACGCCAACCCTGACAATGTGCAGCTGATGATCGACACGGTGCGCGACGGCTGATCTTTCGCCGCATTGCCGCACGTTACGACGGTTGAAGGGCCTGCAGGATCGTAACCGCGATCATCTGCGTGACGTCCTCGGCCACGCAGCCGCGCGACAGATCATTTGCAGGCTGTGCAAGCCCCTGCAAAATGGGCCCAATCGCGGCGTAGCCCCCCACACGCTGGGTGATCTTATAGCCAATGTTCCCGGCATCCAGATTGGGAAAGATCATTACGTTGGCCTGCCCGGCCACATCTGATCCTGGCGCTTTGCTGTCGCCCACGGATGGCACGAAAGCAGCATCAAACTGCAATTCCCCATCCACGTGCAAATCAGGGCGTTGATCGTGCAACATCGCAACTGCGTCCGATACTTTCGATACCGCCGCATGGCGCGCACTGCCTTTGGTGGAAAACGACAACATCGCAATCTTTGGCTCAACCCGCAGCAGGGCCTTGGCCGATACCGCTGACGCCTGCGCGATGGCGGCCAAATCGTCAGACGAGGGATCAATCACCAACCCACTGTCAGAATACAGCATGGCCCGACCATGGGCGCGGGCATCTTCAGGCGGGTACATCAGGAAAAACGAGGACACAATCGGCGCATCCTTGGCCTTGCCGATCACCTGCAACGCGGTGCGCACCACATCAGACGTGGTATGCACAGCCCCGCCAACCGTGCCGGTTGCATGGCCTTCGCGCACCAGCATCGCCGCATAAACCAGTGGGGTTTGCACCGCGGTCAAAGCGGCCTCCTCGGTCACACCCTTGTGCTTGCGCAGCGCATGAAACGCCTTGGAAAAGCCCGGCGTCAGATCAGATGTCATGGGGTCATGCACCTGAACATGCGGCCCCTCTTTGGCCCCAAGCGCCGCCAGCTCTGCCCTTACGGCATCGCCCTGACCAACAAGGATCACATCCGTGGCACCTGCCTCAACCGCCGACAGGGCACCGGCCACCACGCGTGGATCGCTACCTTCGCACAGCGACACAACCGGCCGCGCGGCAGGCAATTCTGATTTCAGCAGATCAAGAGGGGACATCGACATGGGGCGCAGGCTCCGGTTCTTAGGGGGTCAAAATAGGAAAGGCCCCAATCCCATTGCTGGGATCGGGGCCATAGATCATAGCGCGCAGCTTAGACTTTCTGCGGACGCATGTCGTCTTTTGAGATACCGGCCACAGCCACAGGCGCTTTCATCGCGTCGCGGCGGAACGGCTCGCCCAGTTCCTGGTTGATCATGGCTTCGATCAGCGTGGTGATACCTGCTTTTTGATCCTTGATCGCCTGATCCAGCGCCGCTGTCAGTTCTTCTGACGTGCGGGCAACCACACCTTTCAGACCACAGGCGTTGGCGATACCGGCGTAGGACACACCTTCGTCCAGCTCGGTGCCCACGAAGTTATCTTCGTACCACAGGGTCGTGTTACGCTTTTCAGCACCCCACTGGTAGTTGCGGAAGATCACTTGCGTCACGGCGGGCCATTCTTCGCGGCCAATCGCTGTCAGCTCGGTCACGGCAATGCCAAAAGCACCGTCGCCTGAGAAGCCAACAACTGGCACGTCAGGGCAACCAATCTTGGCGCCAACAACCGAAGGCAGGCCATAGCCACAAGGGCCAAACAGGCCGGGGGCCAGATATTTGCGGCCTTCCTCGAACGATGGGTAAGCGTTGCCGATGGCGCAGTTGTTGCCGATGTCGGACGAAATGATCGCGTCCTTAGGCAGTGCGGCCTGAATGGCACGCCATGCTTTGCGTGGGCTCAGCCAATCAGGCTTGGCATTGCGCGCACGCTCGTTCCAAGTGGTGCCGGGATCATCTTGCTCGTGGTCCATCGACGTCAGTTCCTGCGCCCAGGCCGATTTGGTGGTGGCAATCAGGTTCTTACGATCTTCGCGGCCTTCGTCACCGGCTGTGTCTGACAGCTGACGCAGCAGAGATGTGGCAACTTTCTTGGCGTCGCCCACGATACCCACGGTGACCTTTTTGGTCAGGCCGATGCGATCAGGGTTCATATCAACCTGAATGATCTTGGCGTCTGTCGGCCAGTAATCAATACCGTAACCCGGCAGTGTCGAGAACGGGTTCAAACGTGTGCCCAAGGCCAGAACAACGTCCGCCTTCGAGATCAGCTCCATGCCCGCTTTGGACCCGTTGTAGCCCAGAGGACCAGCAAACAGAGGGTGCGAGCCGGGGAACGCGTCGTTGTGCTGGTAACCCACACACACAGGCGCATCCAGACGCTCGGCCAGATCCATCGACGCAGGGATAGCGCCGCCCAGTACCACACCGGCACCGTTCAGGATAACAGGGAACTTGGCGCTCGACAGCAGCTCGGCTGCATGTGCAATCGCGTCTTCGCCACCTGAGGGGCGTTCAAACTCAACGATTTGCGGCAGTTCAACATCGATCACTTGCGTCCAGAAATCGCGCGGAATGTTGATCTGAGCCGGCGCCGAGGCGCGCTTGGCGTTGATGATCACACGGTTCAGAACCTCGGGAATACGCGACGGGTCACGCACTTCTTCTTGGTAAGCCACACAATCGGCAAACATGTTCATCTGCTCGATTTCCTGGAAGCCACCCTGACCGATGGTCTTGTTGGCCGCCTGAGGCGTGACCAGCAGACAAGGCGTGTGGTTCCAGTAAGCGGTTTTCACAGCCGTCACAAAGTTTGCAATGCCGGGGCCGTTCTGGGCGATCATCATCGACATTTTGCCAGTGGCGCGGGTGTAGCCATCCGCCATCATGCCGCCCGACCCTTCGTGGGCACAATCCCAGAAGCTGATACCGGCCTCGCCAAAAATATCCGAAATCGGCATCATGGCCGAGCCAATGATCCCAAACGCATGCTCAATGCCATGCAATTGCAGTGTTTTTACAAAGGCTTCTTCGGTCGTCATCTTCATGGGGTCAACTCTCCTGACAGCAACAGACCAGAGAATCTCTGGTCATTTGGGGGGAAAGTATTGCATGGGTTGGGGTGGCAGTAGGGCCAGATTTGGAATACTCGTAATGCCAGAGACATTTTATTATGAGACGAAATGTCTCAGTATTTCGATAAACGGTATCTAACCCCAGTGGTTTTGACACATAGCCAGACACAGCACAATCGATTTCACATGGAATATCTGCCGCCCCTAGCGGGACAATTCCGCCGCCAGCAAGGCGACACCTTCGGGGATCCGTTCGGTTGGGATGGAGGAATAAGCCAGCCGATAAAAGTTCGACGGCGGATGATCCGAATGAAAAAACGCATGTCCCGGCTCGATCAGAACACCGTGGGGGCGCAGGTCACGATCCAGCTTGTGGGTGTCCACATGCACCGGCGCGCGCATCCAGATTGAGCTGCCGCCAAACACCCCGCGGCCCATCACACGCAGACCGTATTCGTCCAGGGCCGCCTCCATCACTGCGCGGCGCTTGCCAAAAACCTGACCGGTCCGGCGGATCAGACTGTCATAGTGACCCAGGCTGAGGAAATAGGCCGCCGTGCGTTGAATGTGCCCCGGCGGATGACGCAGAACCGACGCCCGAAGCGCGCGTGCCTCGCGGATAAACTGACGCGAGCCCACCAGATAGCCCAGACGCAACCCCGGAAAGATCGACTTGGAAAAACTGCCCACATAGATCACCCGCCCGTCCGTATCGAGCGATTTGAGCGCAGGAGACGGCGCACCCAGAAAGGACATCTCGAACTCGTAATCATCCTCGACAATCAGGGCGTCCATTTCGCGGGCTTTGTCCAGCAACGCCTTGCGACGCTTCAACGGCATAGTGGCATTGGTCGGGCATTGATGACTGGGCGTGGTAAAGATCACATCCGCCTTGTCGGGCAAGGCATCCGGCGGCAACCCGTCGCCATCGACGAGAACTGGCACCAGATTGCACCGCGATTGCATAAGAATATCGCGCAACGCGGGATAGCTGGGATCTTCGGCCACAGCGATCCGGCGCTGGGTCAACAAAACCTGCGCGGTGATCCACAACGCGTTCTGCGCGCCCATTGTGATAAGGATTTCATCAGGTTGCGCCAAAATTCCACGGCGTGGCAACGTATGGCGGGCAATAAATTCAACCAGTTTGGGATCATCCTGATCATAGTAATCAGTGGTCAGCGCCTGAAAATCCTTTTGCCCCAACGCCTGCAAGGCACACAGCCGCCAGTTGGCATGATCAAACAAGGACGGATCGGTCTGACCGTAGATGAAGGGATAGCGATAGCTGGACCAATCCTGGGGCTTTTCGGGGGTGGCGCCCCCGGTAAACCGACGCCCCAAAGCGCGCGACCAATCCACCACATCCTGAGTGGGGTGCTGCGGTTTGAAACGCGGGGGTTCCGGTGCGTTTGCAGACACATAATAGCCAGAGCGATCCCGGCTTTCGAGGTAATCATTGGCCAGAAGTTCAGTGTAGGCCAGCGTGACGGTGATACGGCTGATGCCCAGATGCTTGGCCAGGCTGCGTGAACTTGGAAGTTTTTCACCCTTCGAGAAGCGCCCCGACAGAATGCCTTCGGCAATCATCTGCTGGATGCGCGCCTGCAGCGTGCCTTGGGACTGCGGGTCCAGAAAGAATGTATCGACGGATATGGCCATACCCAGTGATAGTCTGGACTTATCCAGCTTGCAATCTGGTATTAGACGCCGAATTCAATGGACAATTGGTTACGAAAACCGAATTCAGTTTGTTAAAATCGCGTTAGGCATTGGCAGACTGCCAAATCGGCAGGGGTGAAATGCCAATGGTTACCAGCGTGTGAACACGGCCGAAACAGCCCTAGAGGATGCGTTCGCTTTTGCATGCATCCCAGTCCGGCTCAAAGCCGAGAACGACGGTATCGGGGGGCATGCCGGGATTGAACAGCCCGTTGTGCGCCATTGTCGCCTGATGCAACAGGTTGTGCGGCGCCAGCTTCCAGACTTTGCAGGACAGATCAAAGCGTTCGTTATACGCCTCGAACACCAACCGACAGCTTTCGGCGCGGCGAATGGTCTGCGCCCCCGGAGAGCCGGGCGGGAAGGTTGACGTCAGGACATCCGAAAACTCGGCCGCCCTTTGGTAGTAAGTCGCCGACAAAAACTTGATCGCGGTATCGCGGGTCTGCGCGGGATCGTTGGTTTTTTTGGCCATGTGCCGAAATTCAGGCGTGACAGAATAGGCGGGTGATTTGTTCATCACGGTGATGATATGACCCAGCGGTTCAGACGCACCATCCAGGAAAACCCCCGGCATAATGGCGTCATCGGGGCGGCCTTCGGCTTCGCGCATGTTCAGCTGACGCACGCGGCATTGCCATTTCAGGAACGACAGGCGCAGCGGGTGGTCAGAATAGCTTTGGCCCAGTTGGGCGGCGATAGAACTCATGCAACGCTCCTGTCGGGGTTGGTCGCGGGGGTAAAGGGCCGGTCATGGGACAGGCTGGGGATGCGGGCGGCGGTTTCGGCCACCATATCCAGATCAATACGCGCCTGCACAACCCCCGGCAAGGTGCCGCCATCGGCCAAAACGTCGCCCCATGGGTTGACGACCAGTGAATGGCCGTAACTTTCGCCGCCGCCTTCGATGGGGCCAATGGCACAGGGTGAGATGACAAAGCAGGTGTTCTCAATCGCGCGGGCGCGGTTCAGGACATGCCAATGGGCCTCGCCGGTTTTTTTGGTAAAGGCGGCCGGGCAGATGATGATTTCAGCGCCATTCTGGGCAAGGGCCCGGAAGAGCGAGGGAAAGCGCAGATCGTAGCAGATGGTGTGCCCGATGCGGCCAAAGGGGGTGTCGTGGACAACCGCCGTGTGGCCGGGGCAAACGCGCGCACTTTCGCGGTAAATCTCCGTTTCGCTGAGCTGGATATCAAACATGTTGATCTTGTCGTACTGACCCCGGATCTGGCCGGTGTCGTCGATCATGTAGCCGCGGTTCAGGATACGCCCATCGGGGGCGTCCACGGCGATAGAGCCAAGGTTGATCCAGACCTGACGTTCACGGGCAAAATTTTGGAATTCCTGCAAAAACGGATGTTTTGTATCGGGGGCCGACGGGGGTGTGACCGCCGAGCCTTCGGTTTTCAAGCCGCCGCAATATTCGGGCAGAAAGAGGATATCCGCGCCCGCCTGCACTGCTGATTTGGCAAGTGGCATCGCCTCGTCCAATGCGGATGTGAAATCCGGCATGGGCCGTGTCTGAAGACAGGCGATATCAAGCGGGCGCGGCATGAGCTTAACCCTGGCGGTTGAACTTCATATAGGCCTTGCGCAATGACACCAGCGGGTGACGGTCGGACATCTGAAACTTGATCAGAAATTCGCGCGCGATCATGTCGCGGTCTTGCTGGTTGTCGGGCAAGTCGACCGATTCAGGGACGCGGACCCAACCGTTGTTGTTGCGGTCAAAGACGGCGGCGGCGCCCTCTTCGTAGCCCATGTGCACATCCTCAAGCCAGTTGAGGTCGTCCCAGCCCATCACTTCCATGTATTTGGTCAGGAAGGGTGTGATGCGGTTGTAGTCGGGCACAAGGTTCACGTCATAGCGATAGCCGATGTGCTGACCGATTTCTTTTTCGCGTTCCGAGGCGAGCCCGTCTGCGTCGTTGAGGAACTGATCGACATCGGTGATTTCCGAGCCACGGTACTGTGTTCCAGCCATTTGTTTTCTCCTTTTGGAAGGGTGCCGGGCGGGGCAATTGCCGCCCGGCGGATGCCCTTACAGGTGGTGATAATCTTCGATGCCGACGGTGTGGTTGGTGCCCGCAAGGGGAACACCCGCCATGGCCGAGGCCTCCATCGTCAAAGCGCCCAGATCCTCGGGTTCCAGTGAGTGCAGGTAGGTTTTACCGCACGCACGGGCGAAAAGCTGTGCTTCGATGGTGAGCGTGTGCAGGAAGTTGTAGACACGCTCGGCGGCTGCATCAGGATCAAGACGCGCACGCAGTTTGGGGTCTTGCGTGGCAACGCCAACAGGGCAACGCCCGGTGTGACAGTTGTAGCAATAGCCCGGCTCTGCGCCGATTTCCTCGGGGTAGTTGGCCTCGGGGATGTCCTTGTTGCAGTTCAGAGCCATCATGGCCGAGTGACCAATGGCAATCGCGTCGGCCCCCAAAGCAATCGCCTTGGCCACGTCAGCACCGTTACGGATGCCGCCCGCGTAGATCAGTGTGATCTCGCCGCGTTTGCCCAGATCGTCAATCGCTTTACGCGCCTGACGAATGGCGGCAATACCCGGAACGCCGGTGTCTTCTGTTGCAAGGTGAGGACCCGCACCAGTGCCGCCTTCCATGCCGTCGATGTAGATGCTGTCAGGGTCGCATTTCACGGCCATACGCACATCGTCATAGACGCGCGACGCACCCAGTTTCAGCTGGATTGGAATTTGCCAATCGGTCGCTTCACGAATTTCCTCGATCTTCAGGGCAAGGTCATCCGGACCCAGCCAATCGGGGTGACGCGCAGGCGAGCGCTGGTCGATACCCGCAGGCAGCGACCGCATTTCAGCAACCTGGTCGGTCACTTTCTGACCCATCAGGTGACCGCCGAGGCCAACTTTGCAGCCCTGACCAATGAAGAATTCGCAGCCGTCCGCCAGAACCAGGTGGTTCGGGTTAAAGCCATAACGCGACTGAATACACTGGTAGAACCATTTGGAGCTGTAGCGACGCTCGTCCGGGATCATACCGCCTTCGCCGGAACACGTGGCCGTACCCGCCATTGTGGCACCGCGCGCCAGGGCGGTTTTCGCCTCGTAGGACAAAGCCCCAAACGACATGCCGGTGATGTAGACCGGAATGTCCAACTCAAGCGGCTTCTTGGCACGGGGGCCAATCACTGTCTTGGTTTCACATTTCTCGCGGTAGCCTTCGATCACGAAACGCGTCAGCGTGCCGGGCAGGAAGGTCAGGTCATCCCAATGCGGGATTTTCTTGAACAGCGAGAAGCCACGCATACGATAGCGACCCAGTTCAGATTTGATGTGGATGTCATCCATCACACGGGGTGGGAAGACAAAGCTGTCACCGATGCGGTTTACATCGCGGTCCAGCGCTGGTTTTTTGGGCAGATCTCCGTCAGCCATGGTATTTTCCTTTCCGTTTAGGGAATGGCACAGCCCCCCTTTGGGGCCGGGGCCGATGATTAGAGAATGAGTTTCTTCTCAGAAGGCTCAAGATTGTCGTAGTTCCACAGCTGCTTGCCGGCCACGACCTTGGTGAAGTGATCCACGCCGTTATCGGGCATCAGGCCGTATTGCGTCAGCTTGCGCGTCAGCCAGGCCTTGTCCAGATCGGTGAGTTCTGCGGTGACCGCATCCACGCCCAGGCTTTTGATGTCGCCACCCACAAAGATGGTGCCATCATACATACTGTCGCCCAGGTTCTTGCCGGCATTGCCGCACACAACCATCCGGCCACGTTGCATCATGAAGCCCGAAAGCGCGCCGGTGTCACCACCCACGATGATCGTACCGCCCTTTTGGTCGATCCCTGTGCGCGAGCCCACGGACCCACGGCACACCAGATCGCCGCCACGGATGGCCGCGCCAAAGGTGGAACCTGCGTTCTTTTCAATCATGATCGTACCGGACATCATGTTTTCACCACATGACCAGCCCACACGCCCGTTGATACGCACGTTTGGACCATCCAGCAGACCCGTGGCAAAGTAGCCGCAAGAGCCTTCGATGATCAGGTTCAGCTTGGACAGAATACCCACGCCGATCGAGTGTTTGCCGCGCGGGTTTTTCAGCACGATTGTGCCATAACCCTCGGCCATCAGATCACGGATCTTGCTGTTGACCTCGGTGGTGGTCATGTCGTCCGTGTCGATCTCGGTGCGCTTGTTGAAGTCAACTTCGGGGGCCCAAGGATAGGTGAACCGCTCTTCTGCGTCGGGGTCAAACTCAACATAGAGGTTCTTGCCGGTCAGCTGTTCGGTGGTCATCCCAAGCGCTTTGGCGCGCTCTTCCTGGGTCATTTCATTGAGTTCTGCGTCGGTTACGCCTGCCATACCCGGACCTCCTCGTCATAGGGATCAGTTGTGTCAATTTCCTGGGGAAGGATCGCGCGAATGGCGACTTCCTCAGAGGCCATGGCGATCAGGTCATCGCTTTCGTAGAGCACGAGCGGCTTGGCTGCCATTGTGTCTTTGGCCATGCCCAGCTGGTCTTTGGTGGCGACCAGATAGGTGAACACGCCGTCAATTTCATCAATCGACTGACGCAGGCTGTCTTCCAGGCTGATGCCTTTGGACAGGTTATGGGCCGTGTAGACCGCCAGCAGTTCGCTGTCGCAGTTCGACATAAAGCGGTGGCCATTGCGTTCCATTGTGCGGCGCATGATCCAGTAGTTGGTGATCTGGCCGTTGTGGACAACGCTGACGTCGTTGTAGGGAAACGCCCAATAGGGGTGCGCCGAGCGGATATCCACATCGGATTCCGTGGCCATACGGGTATGGCCGATGGCGTGGCTGCCGACAAAATCGTTCAGGCCATAGAGCGCTGACACGTCATCGGCATCGCCCAGGTCTTTGATCAGTTCCAGGCCATTGCCCATCGACATGATCTCAACGCCTTCGGCTTCTTCGATATGCTCGGCCATTTTGGAGGTATCACCGTCATGGGTGATGACATAGCGCAGGGCATATTCGGTGTCGGCTTTCTTTGACTTCACCTTGGCGCCGTGCTCGGACAGAACCGCTTCCACTTCGGCAATACGGTCCTCGATGATCTTGTGGATGCCGCGGCCTTTGTTCATGTCCTCGGCTTCGGCGACGTTGACGCGCAGGATGTAATCGCCTTCGGTCGCTTCGCCATAAACCGCATAGCCTGTGCTATCAGGCCCGCGGTGTTTCAGGGCTTTGAGCATCTGGGTCATTTCTGCCCCAACGTTCGAGCTCTTGCCCTTGTGAATAAGTCCAGCAATTCCGCACATGTGGAAAGGCCTCCTCTTTAGGGTTCAGGGTTGTTCAAGGATGGCGGCAAAGCCCGGAGGCCCTGCCGCCAGTATGGAGATGCCTCAGGGAAGGCATTCCATGTAAGTTTCGCTGTCCCAATCGGTGACGGTTGCGTTGAAGCGCGCAAATTCGTCGTATTTGTATTCATGGAACAGACGGTACATTTCACCGGGCAGGCCACGCTGCACGACTTCGCTGCCTTCAAGGTGGTCAAGGGCTTCGCCCAATGACATCGGCAGCTTCTTCACTTGCTTGCCGGCCTTGATGGCTTCGTAGATGTTGCGCTCTTCTGGTTCACCTGGATCCAGCTGATTGTCGATGCCGTCATCCATCGCGGCCAGCAGGGTTGAGCCCATCAGATACGGGTTCACCATGCTGTCGACCGAGCGATATTCGAACCGCCCCGGTGCCGAAACGCGCAGACCCGTGGTGCGGTTCTGGAAGCCCCAATCGGCAAAGATCGGTGCCCAGAAACCTGTGTCCCAAAGACGACGGTACGAGTTGACCGTGCTTGAACCGATGGCGGTGAGAGCTTGCAGGTGATGCACCACGCCGCCGATGGCCTCGAGGCCCTCTTTACCCGGCATTTGTGGATCATCATCGTCAGGCATGAACGTGTTCTCGCCGCCTTTGACGTACATGTAGTTTTCAGCCATGCCCGGCAGATCGTCAGGATTGTTGCCACATTTGACAAACTCATCCTCACCACCGCGCCACAGCGACATGTTATGGTGACAGCCCGAGGCCGACACACCCATAAACGGCTTGGTCATGAAGCAGGCGAAGATGCCGTTTTCACGCGCCACCTGCGCACAAATCTGGCGGTAGGTGGTCAGACGGTCCGCGTTGCGCAGCACGTCATCGAACATCCAGTTCAGTTCCAGCTGACCGGGGGCATCCTCGTGGTCGCCCTGGATCATATCCAGACCCATCATGCGGGAATATTTGATCACCTGCATGGACACCGGACGCAGAGATTCGAACTGGTCGATGTGGTAGCAATAGGGCTTGGAGTAGCCATCGCGTGGCTTGCCGTTCTCGTCGAACTTGAGCCACATCATTTCAGGCTCGGTGCCGATGCGCAGCGAGCGGCCGTGCTTGTTCTTAAAGTCTTCGTGCATCCGGCGCAGGTTGCCGCGGCTGTCTGCCGTCAGGAAGCCACCGGGATTTTCTTTTTCTTCACGGTTGCGGAAGAGTGTGCAGTAGAACCGGCCAATTTGCGGCGCCCATGGCAGCTGCATGAAGGTCTCGGGCTCGGGGATGCCGATCAGCTCGGCGGCTTCGGGACCGTAGCCCAAATAGTTGCCCGCACGGTCTGTGAACAGGTTCACCGTGGCGCCATACACCAGCTGAAAGCCCTTCTGTGCAATGGATTCCCAGTGGTCGGCGGGAATGCCTTTGCCCATGATTTTGCCCGTCACGGACACGAATTGCAGGTACAGATATTCGATGCCTTTGGCATCAATCATCTCGCGGACCTGCTTGATTTTCTCGGCGCGCCCGGGCGCTTCGACGAACTTTTCAAGATCTGTAGCCAATGTAATACTCTCCCTGATGTTGCGCCGCGTTGAGGTCTTGCGCCTTATGCCCGGCGATTTCGGTCAATGCTCCATGTTTCAGATATGCGGGCTTGCGGTGCGGAGCATACCGCCAACCCAAACACCGCCGCCGTCCGCATGTGAAATGCAGACGCCGGGCGATGGAATTTCTGGTGCATTCCGTGACAGGCGCGCGACACCAAAAGCGACACAGAAGCGGACACCCAACCGGACACACGAGGTGTCTGAAATGTCGGTGTCAGGGCGCTAAATGTCATTGTCAGTAAAGTCCTGCCGGTGGGCCTGTGAGATGCGAATCCCTGCGCCCGGGTGGATGCGTTGCACCATATGAGAGGCGGCAGCCACCCAAAAGTCAACCGCATTTAGGCCAATATAAGACTTTATCCAGCTTCAAAGCGTATTTTGGTATATCATTGGTTCAATATCTGTGCTAAAAGACAGCATGATAGAGACATCTGATGCAAAATTGGGCTCGGCTGATATTGCCGCCCTGATCCGCCGTGAAATTTCAAAGGGTTTGATGCAGCTGCACGACCGCCTGCCGCCCGAACGGGTTCTGGCGGAAACATACGGTGCTGCGCGCGGCACCATCCGCAAGGCACTGCTGCGCCTTGAGAGCGAAGGTTTCGTCGAAATCCGCGCAGGCAGCGGCACCTATGTGGTGCACCAACCGGCCGAAACATCTTCGTCGGCGATTGAGAATGCAACGCCGCTGGAATTGATGGACACGCGCTTTGCGCTTGAGCCACATATCTGTCGGCTGGCCGTGTTACACGGGCGGCGCGCTGATTTTGATGTGATGGAAACTTTGTGTGCCCGGATGGAGCAATATGTCGATGATCCGGTGGCCTTTTCCGAGGCCGATACGGCGTTTCACCACGCCTTGGTGGAATCGACGCGCAACGGTTTGCTGATGTGGATCATTGAGCGGATCGGCAACGTGCGCGCGCAGGATGACTGGACCCGGATGCGGCATCTGACGCTGGATGCGCAAACGATCAACGCCTACAATGCACAGCACCGCCAGATCCTGAACGCCATTCGCACCCGCGAGCCGGAACGCGCGGCAAATGTGATGAAGGAACATCTGGAAACGGCGCGGCTGTCGCTGACGCGGGCCTCCGAGACCTGAGTTAGACCCGTGCTTTGGCGGTGGTCTGCAACCAGTTCATGTAAAGCCGCTCTGCCATGGCGTTGAACGTCTGCATCCGTGATGCACATTCCGCCTCCAGCTCTTTGACCTTGCCTGCGCCAATCGCCTGATCCAACGCACCCGCATATTCGGGGATATTGTTCCAGTTGTCGACCGTGTCGGCCTCGATCTCGATGTGGAACTGCATGGAAAAGGCGCGGGTCTGCCAGCGCATGGCCTGAATGGCGCAGGCGGGCGATGTGGCCAGAACGGCGGCTCCGTCGGGCAGCTGTGTCACCTCGGCCGAGTGCCACTGCAGACACTCGAATTCCTCGGGTAGGCCATCAAACAGTACACCCGATGCGCCCGCTTCGGTCAGCTGCACTTTGTGCACGCCGATCTCGGGGGTTTTGGCGGGCTCGCAGGTGCCGCCCAGCGCCTCGGCCAGCAGCTGATGACCCAGACACAGACCCAGATACGGCATGCCACGCTGCTCGACGGCCTCGCGAATAAAGGCCTTTTCGGCCTTTAGCCAAGGGTGCGCGTCCTCTTGCCAGGTGTCCATCGGACCCCCCATGACCCAAAGGGCGTCATAGCCATCAAGGCTGGGCAGCGGCTCGCCTTCGTCCAGTTCAACGGCGTCCCAGGTGTGGCCATCCTCGGCCAGAAAGTCCCGAAAGATACCGGGGTGTTCGACGCGTTCATGTTGCAAAACAAGGATGTGCATGGGGTGTCTCCGGGTCGGTCAGGGATTCGGCTCTGACGTTAGGCCGAAGCCCAAAGCGAGGCAAGCGGTCACGCTTGAAGAGCACGCGCGGTGCGGTTTGACGAGGGTGGCACGCCAAAGGCTTCCGCATAGACGCGGGCAAAATGTGACGATGACGCAAAGCCCGTGGCCAGGGCAATTTCGGTCAGGGACAGGGGCGAATTGCCCAGCAGGTTCTGCGCCAGATCAAGCCGCATATCCCGGTAGTACCGCATCGTGCTGCGGCCCAGCTTTTGCTTGAACACCCGGTTCAGCTGACGGGGGGATACGCCTGCAATCTGGGCGATCTGGTCCAGGGTCAGGGGCTCGGCTACATTGGCCTCCATCGCGCGCACTGCCTCTAGTATGGCCACATTCGTTGTCCCGACCCGCGCCACCAATCCCGCACGTTGCGGCCCCACCGAGGGCCGGATTTCAGTGTGCATAAACCAGTCACTGACCAGCCGCGCGAAGGGTGCGCCGTGGTGGCGGGTGATCAAAGCATGCATCAGATCCATAGGGGCCGTGCCCCCCGCACAGGTGACCCGGTCACGGTCAATGACAAACAGCGTGCGCTCGATCAGCAAATGCGGTGAGATTTCGGCCAAAGCGGCGGCATGTTCCCAGTGCACGGTCATCCGGCGCCCCCGCATCAACCCCGCCTGCGCCAGAATGATCGGCCCGCCCGACACACCGCCCAATTGCACACCCAGACGTGCCTGACGCGACAGCCATGCAAAGGTATGTTTGTCGTCAAATGTGGTTGGATCCCCCCCCGCCACAACAAAAAGATAATCCAGCTTCAGATCATCGCCGACCTGCGCCTGTGGCATCACCACCGTGGCCCCGGAACTGGAAATCGGGGCCTCTTTGAGGCCAATATTCACCATCTCGTAAAGCGGTCTGCGTCCCAGCAGATTGGCCGCACGCATCGGCTCTACCAACGACGCATACGACATCACGGCAAACCCATCGATCACCAGAATGCCGATGCGCAAGGCAGGAATGTTTGTACCAATTATGTCCATTTCAGAAACATAAACGTCCATTTTAGAAAAGTCGATTCGCAAATGGCACGCAATGCTACGGAAACACGTGATTTCGGGGGGCATTGCGACAATGCGCTACTCAGCTTTCAAAGTATTCATGCAGGGCCTGACTGGCAACAAGGGCTGGACAGCCGCCTGGCGCGAGCCTGATCCAAAACCGGAGTATGATATCATCATCATCGGTGGCGGCGGTCATGGCCTGAGCACGGCCTATTACCTGGCCAAGGAATTCGGCATGCGCAACATTGCGGTGCTGGAAAAAGGCTGGATCGGGTCGGGCAACATTGGCCGGAACACCACGATCATCCGGTCGAACTATCTGCTGCCAGGCAACCAGCCGTTCTATGAAATGTCGATGAAGCTGTGGGAAAACCTGGAGCAGGACACCAACTATAACTCGATGGTGTCGCAGCGATCGATCCTGAACCTGATCCATACCGATGCGCAGCGCGATGCCTTTGTGCGGCGCGGCAATGCAATGTTCCTGTCAGGCGCAGATGCCGAACTGGTGGATGCCAAGCAATTGCGCGACGAGCTGCCATTTCTGGACTACGACAACGCAAGATTTCCGATCAAAGGCGGGCTGTTCCAACGCCGCGGCGGCACAGCGCGGCACGATGCGGTGGCCTGGGGCTATGCGCGCGGCGCGGACATGCGCGGCGTGGACATCATCCAGAACTGCGAAGTCACCGGCTTTGATATTGAGAACGGCGTGTGCCGCGGTGTTGAAACATCGCGCGGGCCGATCCGGGCGCGCAAAGTGGCGATGTGTGTCGCAGGCTCATCCGGCCGTGTGGCCGCCCTCGCGGGGATGCGCCTGCCCATCGAAAGCCATGTGTTGCAGGCCTTTGTCAGCGAAGGGCTGAAGCCTGTGCTGCCCGGTGTCATTACCTTTGGCGCGGGCCATTTCTATGTCAGCCAGTCGGACAAAGGCGGGCTGGTGTTTGGCGGTGATATCGACGGGTACAACAGCTATGCCCAGCGCGGCAATCTGCCCGTGGTCGAGGACGTTGTCGAAGGCGGCATGGCGATCATGCCAATGATTGGCCGCGCCCGACTGTTGCGGTCCTGGGGTGGCATCATGGACATGTCGATGGATGGCACACCGTTCATTGATAAGACCCACATCGACGGGCTCTATTTCAACGGGGGCTGGTGTTACGGCGGGTTCAAGGCCACGCCTGCGTCCGGCTATTGTTACGCGCATCTGCTGGCACGCGACACACCCCATCCAAATGCCGCACAAATGCGTCTGGATCGGTTCATCACCGGCAATCTGATCGACGAAAAAGGTCAGGGCAACCAGCCCAACCTGCATTGAGGAGGATCCCCAAATGATCATCAATCATCCAATTCTTGGGCCTCGCGATGCGGCCGAATTTGTTTGTCTGGGCGATGCCTGCATGATGGACCGGCCCGATTGGGAGGCCGAGGACGCGATGGCCCAGTTCACCGAGTATGGGTATCTGCGCGACAATCCGGCAGGCCAGCACAAAGAGTTGTGGTATCACGAACAAGGCGACAGATCGTGGCTGGTTTTGACCCGCAACACACTGACCCATGAAATCACAGCAGTTGAAATGGCGCGCGATGTGGCGCGCACGCGGGGGCGCGACAGATGAGCCAGAGCAATCGGATCAAGGGCGGTTTGATCGACCGCAGCCAGACATGGAATTTCACCTTCAACGGTAAGGCAATGCAGGGGCATGCAGGCGATACACTGGCCTCGGCGCTGGTGGCCAATGGTCAGACGCTGGTGGGGCGGTCATTCAAGTATCACCGTCCACGGGGGATTTTTACGGCTGGATCGGAAGAGCCCAATGCGCTGGTACAGCTGCGTACGGGGGCGCACCAAGAGCCTAATACGCGCGCCACTGTGGCCGAGTTGTTTGATGGTTTGTCAGCCACCAGCCAGAACCATCGCGGGCCGCTGGAATATGATTTCATGGCTGTGACAGATTTCCTGTCGCCCTTCCTAAGTGCTGGTTTTTATTACAAAACCTTCATGTGGCCTAAGGCGTTTTGGGAAAAGCTGTATGAGCCGATTATCCGCGCCTCGGCGGGTTTGGGCAATTTGTCGATGCACGAAGACCCTGACACCTATGACAAGGGGTTTTTGCATTGTGATCTGCTGGTGATTGGCGCAGGTCCTGCCGGGTTGTCGGCAGCATTGAGTGCGGCGCGCTCGGGTGCACGGGTCATTCTGGCGGATGAGGATTTCCGGCCCGGTGGGCGGCTGAATGCCGAGACACTGGAAGTGGGCGGGATGTCTGGTGCCGATTGGGCAGCGCAGAGCGTGGCCGAATTGTCAGCGATGGACAATGTACGGCTGATGACGCGCACGACTGTTTACGGGGCCTATGATCACGGCACGTATGGCGCGTTAGAGAAATGCACGGACCATTTGGCGTCGTCCGGTGATAAACCCCGGCAGATCCTGTGGCGGATTTATTCCAAGCGGGCGGTTTTGGCGGCAGGGGCCACCGAGCGGCCCATTGCGTTCGGCAACAATGACCGGCCCGGGATCATGATGGCCAGCGCTGTGCGGACCTATGTGAACCGCTTTGGCGCGACACCCGGCCAGCAGGTTGCGGTGTTTACCAACAATGACGACGGCTGGCGCACGGCGAAGGATCTGACCGACAAGGGCGTCGAGGTGAACGCCATCATCGACACCCGCAATCAGCCGCCTGTGATGGATATTCCCGGTGCGCGCTATTACCGCGATGCCAAGGTACGTGACACGATCGGGCGCAAGGGGATCAAGGCGATCACCCTGGCCGATGATCAGGTTATTCCGGTCGATTGTCTGGCCGTGTCGGGCGGGTGGAACCCCAATGTGCACCTGACGTGTCACCAGCGGGGCCGTCCTGAGTGGCGCGATGATATTCATGCGTTTGTGCCCGGTGGCGCGCTGCCTGTGGGCATGTCCGTGGCGGGCGCTGCGAATGGGCAGCTGACCCTGTCGGCGGCGTTACACGAAGGGCAGGCCCAAGCGGCGGCCCAGCTGAAAGACATTGGGATCAAACCCGTCAAGGCTGACCTGCCCCAAGCCGAGGACGAAGCCCGTGAGGGTGTGGCCTTCTGGCATGTGACGGAAAGCGACAAGCGCGCCTGGGTCGATCTGCAAAACGATGTAACCGTCAAGGACGTGAAACTGGCCAATACCGAAGGGTTCCGGTCGGTTGAGCTGCTGAAACGCTATACCACGATGGGCATGGCGACGGATCAGGGCAAGACGTCCAATATCTCGGGGCTTGCCATTCTGGCCGAAGAAGCAGGCAAAACGATCCCTGAGGTTGGCACAACCATCTTCCGTCCGCCCTATACGCCGGTGCCGATGGGTGCCTTGGGTGGCCGGGCACGGGGCAAAGATTTCCGGCCCTTCCGCCTGACGCCCAGCCACAAATGGGCCGAGGCCAATGGCGGCAGCTTTGTCGAAGTGGGCAACTGGCTGCGAGCGCAATGGTACACACGCGGCAGCGAAAAAGGCTGGCGGGACAGTGTTGACCGCGAGGTTGAGATGACACGCGGATCCGTGGGCATTTGCGACGTGACCACGCTGGGCAAGATCGACGTGCAGGGCAAGGACGCCGCCGCCTTCCTGAACAAGGTCTACGCCAACGGCTTTGCCAAGCTGGATGTGGGCAAGGTGCGTTACGGCATCATGCTGCGCGAGGATGGCATTTGCTACGACGATGGCACCACGGCGCGCATGTCCGAAAACCACTATGTGATGACCACGACCACCGCCAATGCGGTGCTGGTGTTCCGCCGGTTGGAATTTGCGCGGCAATGCCTGTGGCCGAATATGGATGTGCATTTGATTTCCACCACCGATGGCTGGGCGCAGTTTGCCGTGGCAGGCCCCAATGCGCGCAACCTGCTGCGCAAGGTGGTGGACGACAAACATGACATGTCGAACGAAGCGTTTCCGTTCATGGCCTGTGGTGAGGTCAGCGTTTGCGGTGGCATGCCGGCGCGGCTGTTCCGGATCAGTTTCTCGGGCGAGCTGGCCTATGAGATTGCCGTGCCTGCGCGCTATGGCAATTCGATGATGGGTATCCTGATGGAGGCCGGTCAGGAATTCGATGCGGTGCCGTATGGAACCGAGGCGCTGGGTGTGATGCGCATCGAGAAAGGCCACGCCGCCGGTAACGAGCTGAACGGCCAGACCACGGCGCATAATCTGGGCATGGGCCGGATGGTCAGCCAGAAAAAAGAGTGCATCGGCAACGTGCTGAGCCAGCGGCCCGAAATGCTGCGTGAGGATGCGATCAAACTGGTGGGTTTCAGACCTGTCGACAAAGACACCAAGCTGATTGCCGGGTCGCATTTCATCAACAAAGGGGCCACGGCGAATACCGACAACGATCAGGGGTGGATGACGTCGGTGGCGTATTCACCGATCCTGGGCCACTCGATCGGGCTGGGGTTCATCAAATCCGGTGATACGCGCATCGGTGAAATTGTCCGGGCCGTCAGCCCTCTGCATGGCCTGGAAATGGAAGTCGAGATTTGCTCGGCTCACTTTATTGATCCGGAAGGGGAGCGTCTTCGTGCCTGAGTTTACTTTGACAGCCGAGCCCCCACTGGCGGGCTATGATCACAACTTTGGGACAGCGCATTTGCGTGCACCTGCCGGGTTGGCCTTTGTCTCCATCGCCCTGCCCCTTGGTGGCGAGGATGCGGCGTTGAAAGCGGTGAAATCCGCATATGGTGTGGCCATGCCCGAGGTGGGTCAGATGGCCACGGCCAAGGATGGCGCCATACTGATGCGTATGTCTGTCGATCAGGGCTTTGTCCTGTTTGCGCATGACACGCCCGATGCAAATGTGGTCGTCAACGCCAAGCTGAAGGGCAAGGCGTATACCACCGATCAGACGGATGTGTGGTGTGCGCTGGAATTGTCCGGTGCGCGCGCGCGTGATGCGCTTGAGCGGATCTGCCCGCTGGATTTGAACGACAGCGGCTTTTCCGTGGGCGAGGTGAAACGCACCATGATGGAACATCTGGGCACGCTGATTGCGCGCAAGGATGCCGACACATGGGTGCTGATGTCGGCCAGCTCATCGGCGGGTTCATTTCTGCACGCGATCGAAACCTCAATTCACAACGTAAGTTAACCAGAATTATCGAGCGGTTCAGGGCCCGCAAGAGCAATGCAAAGGAAAACCGGACATGTTTCTTGAGAACCTTGACCCCTCGCGTTCCGCCTGTGCGGCGGGCCTGCATGGCAAGCGCAGCCTGTCGGGAGATTTCGTATTTCTCAGCCAGGATGACAGTGTCAGTTTTGCCGCCGAGGCCTGCATTGATGTATTGCGATCGGCCAATCGTTTGATCGGCTCAGAGACGTACAGCTGGACCCATCTGCGCGGCGAAGCGGCGTTGGATATGCTGGAACGCCCCGTATGCGAACCTGACCAAACCCTTGTTTTAATTGGCGGAACTGAAAACCCCTGGCGTCCGGACAGCGACAAACTGCGGGATCTGCGCGCCTGCATTCGCAACGCGGCACGGTTGTGTGTTGTGGGCTCGGCTGTGTTTGTACCGCTGGGGGCCGGGGTTCTGGGCAACAAGCAAATCTCGGTTCATCCCAATTTCCGGCCCGGTGTCAGCGAAACCTCGGCGGTGGTTGATATGTATGATGGTGCGACCTGTCATCAATCGGCGCTCAGCTCGGCCATCAGCCCGACGGCGGCCATTCGGATGATGGTGGAGCTGGTGGGCGCACGCGATGGCGAATTCACCCGCGCGGCCCTGTCGCGGTATCTGGGTCTGACCGATCCCGAAACCAGCCCCAATATGGCGGGCGAGCATTGGCGGTATACCCGCATGGCGCAGGGCGATCTGATCATCGGTGAGGCTCTGACCATTATGCTGGACCATCTGGAGGACACGCTGACCGTGGGTCAGATTGCCGGGCTACTGGATGTCAGCCCCCGTAAATTAGAGCGTGGTTTCAATGACTTGCTGCGGGAGACGCCGCTGAAAGTGTACCGTGATTTGCGGCTGGACCGGGCGCGCAATCTGATGTCGCAGACATCAATGCCGATGAATGAAATCTCGGTGGCGTGTGGGTTTTCCAATGTGACCTTAATGAAAAAATGGTTCGTCAAGAAATATGGCGACACGCCTGAACACGTGCGCCAGCACAGCTATGGCGGCCTGCGTCCGAACTGATCAAAAAAAACGCCGACCCGCGGGGTGCGGATCGACGCTGTTTCCATCCCTGGAAACGGTATGTGGTCAGCCGACGTTGCGGGCCTGAGCGCGGTATTCGGTTTCGTCGGTGATGGCGAAACGTCCGCCTTTCAACTTTTGCAATTTGCCCTGGCGTAGCAATTGCCCGAACGAACGCAGCCCGTCTTCGCGCGAAAACGCATCGCCTTCGACTTCTTTCAGCTTGCCCATCAGCATGGGACGCGAAAACTGGGGGCGCCCTTCAACATCGGCCATGTAGGCGGCCGCGGCTTCCAGCAGCTCGGGCAAGGATCCGGCGCCCATTTCTTCGGCGAAATCGGCAAAGCTGCCATCGGTGTCGGACAGGTTCACAGGCTCCATTTCGGCCAGGTCGCTGGTGGTGATCCGACGCGGGCGTACTGGCTCATGCGGGGTGTCAATCCGTTGTTCTGCCACCAGTTTCAGCGGCGCAGGACGCTCTGATCCGGGACGTTGCGAGCGCGTTGTGGTGCCGGTCCGAGGGCGGCGCGGACGCACAACATCGGCCAAATCCGAGCGATAGGCGCTGTCGTCTTTGTCTTTTGAGATTTCGACACCGGCGTTTTGGTCGGCGCGGGTGGCCTCAACGGCGGCACGCAGATGCTGGATGGCATTGCGGCGTTCGCTTGAGCCGGGCTCTTCGCGCTGTTGATCGACCTCGTCAAAGATACGCGACACGTCTGAGGTTTGCTCGACCGATTGCAGACGGTCCACACCACGTGCCGCTGCGGTTGCGGCCTCTTCAAGTGCGGCATCAATCAGATCGTCGTTCTCGTGTGCGTCATCGTCACCATAAGCGACATCCTCAAGATCATCCGTCAGATCCTCGGCAGGGTCATCGGCCAGTGCGGCCACGTCCTCAACCGTGTCATGATGCTCGTCGGCTTCGGCGATAACTTCTGCCTCTGCCTCAGCTTCGTGGCCTTCGTGGGCTTCGGGCGCAAAGTCTGCTTCGACCTCGGCCAGCTCGCGTTGCAGCTCGGCCTCTTCTTCGGGCGACAAGGTGCTTTCTACATCGTCTTCATCTTCGTTTTCGTCATTGAAGAGATTGGCCGCGTCGACATCATCCGGAGCCTGCTGCAGTTCACCCGCGTTCAGCGCCGCATCAAGATCGGATTTCTTGACCTTCATGACCCGCACATTGAGTGGGCGCTGGTCGGCGTCGGCGTGTTCTTCGTCTTGGCCTTCGTCAAATGATGCCTCGGGCGCCTCATCGGCGGGCAAGGCATCGGCCATCAGCTGTGCCAATGTGTCTTCGATCGGATCGAACGATTTGGGCTCGACCAGCTCGTCTTCGGTCAGCTCGAGTGGTGCGTCTTCTGCAACCTCTTCCGCCTGTGGTGCGGTTGGTTCAGAGGGCGCATCATCGTCCGCCGTATCATCCGAGAGGGCCGAAATACTGGCCAGCAGCATGTTGTCATCATCTTGTTCTGAAACGATTTCTTCTGCTTCGACGGCAACTTCAGCGGTGTCGTCTTCGATCTCGGCACGCGCCTCATCTGCGGCGGCATCTGCGCTGAGTTCAGCGGCGTCATCTTCGGCCAGGGCGGCGTCCAGATCGGCCAGGTTGGTTTCCAGGAAATCGTTGGCGTGCTCGTCTTCGCTGTAGGCCGTGTCGGAGTAAGGCTGTTCGTTCTGCGCGACAACAGACCGGATACGGCTGAGTTTTGCAGCAACACTGTCAGGATCAGGGTGGTTGATCACGTCCTGAGCCGCCATCAAAGGTGCGGTATCTTCGGCAGCATCGTCAACTTCGCTTGCGAAATCGGCCAGAGTGTCTGGCATCTCGGGCTGGGCGTCGTCGGATGTGTCAGCCGCGTCAACGTCTGCGTCAGTAGCTGTGTCAGTGTCTGTGTCAGTGTCTGTGTCTGTGTTATCGGCAAGCTCGGTCAGCTCTGGTGCTGTGTCGGTTTCGGCTTCGGCCTGTGGTTCGTCCACCACATCTGCCACGTCCGCGTCCGCAGAAACGGCATCAGGTTCCACGTCATCCGCCGCGTCCGCCACATCTTGCGAGGTGGGCTGAGCTGCCTCACGCGCAGGCATCGGAGCAGTGAAGCCTTCGGGTTGGCGCGCTGTCGCGGGGGTGTCTTCGGTGGTATCTGTCGTCGCCTCTGCCTGTTGGGGCGCTGGCGTCGGGGCTGTCTGAGGCGCTTGGGCTTGTGGCTCGGGGGCGGCTTGCGTCTGTGCGGGGGCGGTGTCGGTCGGGGCCGACATCAACGCCGCAGGGGCCGCTTCTTTGGCGCTGAGTACGATTTTTCCACCGTCTTCGCGTGCTTCAACACGGCGCTCAATCTCGCGCTCGGCGATGCGTGCCAGCATTTCAGCGTCCGGGGTGGGTGGTTCTGCCCCAAAATAACGGTCATCTGACGCCAGATCGCGGAAATATTCCGCAATCGCCTTCATCGTTGTGAAGGAATCGTCGAACCCTTCCAGGGTACACGAAAACGTCCCGTAGGAGACCGTGAGGATTTTACTATTGTTTATCATACCAATTGCTCGCTCTATTTGCCCGCAACGTAGTGTTTACCATGTTAGACGCGTCGAAAGCGGCCCGATTCTTAGAGTTTTAACGTATCATTTCGTGGTTAAAATATGGCTCGTATGTTTAATTTGCCAATAATGCGGGGGATTTTGTGTGATTGTTCAGAGTTTGGAAACACTAGCGCTGATTGGTGGCGTTGATCCTGGCCCCAAGGCTTTGGACATGGCGTTACAGGGGTCAGAGACGGTGGTGGCCGCCGATGGTGGCGCTGATTGGGCCCTTTCGCATGATGTGATGCCCGACGCCGTGATCGGTGATCTGGATTCGATTTCAGACGCCGCGCGCGCACGCATTCCCGCAGACCGGCTGCATTTCATTGATGATCAGGACACCACCGATTTTGACAAATGCCTGTCGCAGATCCGCGCACCGCTGATCATCGGGGTGGGATTTACCGGGCAGCGTCAGGATCACCAGTTGGCCTGCTACAATTCGCTTGTGCGGTTTGCCCATCAACGATGCATCCTGCTGAGCGATGACGAGCTGGTGTTTCTGGCGCCGCCGTCGTGCCGGATTGCGCTGGAGGCGGGCACGCGGGTGTCGCTGTTTCCCTTTGGGGCGGTCGAGGGGGTGTCTGACGGGCTGGAATGGAACATTGCCGGGTTGAACTTTGCCCCTGATGGGCGCGTGGGCACGTCAAACCGGGCGACGGGGCCGGTGCATCTGAGCCTGACCAGCCCCAAGATGCTGGTGGTGCTGCCTGCCGCAACCTTGGCGCTGGTGACACAGGCGTTTGCGGCAACTGCGGCACGGTGGGACTGATCCCGCCCCCTTGCCCTAGGGTGCCACGTTCAGCGGAGTGGCGCGCTGTTGTTGTGCCCTCTCGCGCATGAACACATAAAGCCCCGAGCCCACGATGATGGCGATGCCGACCCATGTCAGCGCATCGGGGAAATCGTTGAACACCCAATAGCCCAGCGCCGTGGCCGCGACGATTTCAAGATATTGCAGCGGTGCGATGGTCGAGGCCGGGGCAAGCCGCAGCGCGAAGCTGATGAACAAATGGCTGATGGTTGACACAACACCGACCCCCAGCAAGGTCCAGACGGCCAGTCCGTGCGGCATCGCGGGATCCATCAGGGCGCTGCCGGACCCGTTATAGACCAACAGCAACGGCACGATGATCAGGCAAGCCGCCCCGGCCGTATAGCTTTGCAGGGCAATGGGGTGGATACGGGTGGCCATCTGCCGGGTCATGATCATGTAGAACGCAAAGCAAAACGCGGTGCCCAGCGGATAAAGCGCCACAACGCCCAGGTCTGCAAAACTGGGCTGGATCACCAGCAACGCCCCTGCAAAGCCAACCGCACAGGCAATGATGCGGCGCGGGCCGACGTCTTCGCCCAGCAGCGCCCCCCCAAGGATGGTGATGATGAACGGAGCCACAAAGAAGATCGACAAGGCATTGGCAATCGGCATTTCGCGCACAGCGGTAAAGAACAACCCCGTGGCCACCACGATCAGCAGGGCACGCACCATATGCAACCCACATTCGCGCAGGGGTGGTTTGTAGGTCAGGCGCATGCCGACCGCCAGTGGCAGCAGCGACACGAACTGGATGCCAAACCGAAACGCCAGGATCTGCATCACCGGGATGTAGGCGGGTGTGGCTTTGGCAAAGGCATCCATCACCGGGGCAATGACGGCAAAGCCAATCATGCACAGGATGCCAAGTATGGTGCGATCAGGTGTCATGAGCGGACGCTAGGGGCGCAGGTTTGCAGTGTCCATGCAGATTGCGACATCTGGTGACGTATTGTGTCAACAGGCAAGCGTCACCTGGCACCGGAATGAACAGGCACTGTTTCATAGAATGACGGGCGCATCAGGCCCTAACCCACCACCCAGAACCCACCAACCCGAACTCACCTCATCGTGCAAAGCACCGACGGACACAGGTCCGAAGACCCGGCCAAATCATTGTCCTGCCCCACCCACGTGGCCCAGCAAAGCACCGGTTTGACTGTGCGGGCATGGCAGGCCTTTGCGCCACCAGGAGGATAGGTTTTTGCCCCAAAAGAAAGCGCGCCCGTTAGGGTTGATCAAGACGCAGAACACCGGCTAGATGCGCGAAAGAGCGTTCTGCTTGGGAATGCGCCGCGAAACGGAGTTTTTAATGAATACCCTATATGACGACCTGTACTCTTTGGGCTGCGCGAACAACGTATTCTCAACCGCCCTTCCGGATGGCTCGTTTATTCCGACGTATCTGGCCAGAGCGGACACACGCGCGACAGAGTTTTTGACCCAGTTCAACCGTGTTCGCGGAGATACCGAATGGACAGACTGTACCTTCCTGGATCTAGCATCCAGCGAAGGTTCAACAACGCTGGGCCTTGGTCAAATGGGGTCGTCAGTGCACGGCGTTGAGGGGCGAGAGGCCGCTGTTCACCGCGCCAACGTCATCCGCGATCTGGTTGGTTTTCAAAATGTGACCTATGATATTGGCAACGTGATGGACCCAAGCCACTATATTCCGGCGCATGGGATCTTTGCCGCTGGTATCTTGTATCATCTGGAAGACCCGATTGGGTTTCTTGAGTTATGTGCCAGACACGCAAGCGATTTCATTTACATCGATTCTCACCGGATGCCGAACGACGATCAGGACATCTCCAAGACCCTGTTTCCGAATTCACTGTCGGATAAGCACGTTATTCATGCACATGGTATGTCGATCAGAGGCATTAAGTTCAAAGAGGCCAACAGCCGGGATGAACAGGAAGGCGAAATTCTGAGACGGCCGCGGACAGGCATTGGAAACACATATTCCGTTTGGCTGTCGTTGGATGACATGATTGGGCTGATGGCACGGCTTGGATTCCCCTATCACCAGCGCATTGATGACCACAGTCAGTTCCTTCGTTCCCGGACCGTGTTTTTCAGGAACGAACCAAAGGATGTGGCACCGGCCCCGTCTTTCACACAGCATCTGCCCAAACGAAAGCCTGCATTAGAGGCCATGCAGATCGCACAGGCGCGCGATGTGGAATACATCAAGAGAAAGGGGTTGCCCGTCACGCTGATTGGCGTCGAGGCAGTGAACAAGAAAGTTCGGGCAAAGCTGGAAGCCGAAAACATCCGGATTGAGAAAGAAGTTGTGCTGCCTGGGGTGGATGGAAAATCTGCTGATTTGGGGCAGTTGATTGAGCTGATGGAGGGTGCGAGCGGGTTTGCCGTTTTGGCGTCACTCAATCCACATATGATCTATCAACAGCTTATTCTGTTTCCCAAGATTGACTATATCGCAACCAGCTTTGGCATGGTGATCAAGGAACAGGGATAAGCGGGGGCGCCGGCATCAAGTTGGCGAACAGGACTGATACGGGGCTGATACTGGGCTGATCGGGGCCTGTTCGTTTGGTAAACCCGGACGTGCAGCACGGGGTTCGCGGGGTTTGTGGGGTTGGTTATACCGCAACGATCAGCCAAGGGCAGAGCCCCCAAGCGCACACATCAGCAGTTGGGCACGTTCACAGCCAACCCACCCAACGAGGTTTCTTTGTACTTCTCGCTCATATCCAGGCCGGTCTGGCGCATCGTTTCGATACAGGCATCCAGTGGCACAAGGTGATTGCCATCACCGCGCAGCGCCAGTGACGCTGCGGACACGGCCTTGATCGCGCCCAGCCCGTTGCGTTCGATGCACGGCACCTGCACCAGACCTTTGACCGGATCGCAGGTCATGCCCAGATGATGCTCGAGCGCAATCTCGGCGGCGTTTTCAATCTGCTCGGGCGTGCCGCCCAGCACAGCCGCCAACCCTGCAGCCCCCATAGCCGCGGCACTGCCCACTTCGGCCTGACATCCGGCTTCGGCCCCTGAAATAGAGGCGTTGAATTTGACCAGCCCACCAATGGCCGCAGCGGTCAGCATGAAATCCTCGACCTGCGCCTCGGTCGCGCCGGGGACGTGATCGAGGTAGTATTTGATCACCGCAGGCACAACGCCCGCCGCCCCGTTGGTGGGGGCTGTGACCACCTGACCCCCGGCGGCATTTTCTTCGTTCACGGCCATGGCATAGACGCTGATCCAGTCGTTGATCTTATGCGGCGCGTTCAGGTTTGTGCCACGTTCGGCCAGCAGCGCGTCGTGAATACCCTTGGCGCGGCGGCGCACATTCAGACCACCGGGCAAGGTGCCGTCATGGGCCATGCCACGTTCGATGCAGTCGTCCATCACCTGCCAGATCCGGGCCACCCCGGTTTTCATGTTCTCGGCCCCACCGCGCGCGGCCTCGTTGGCACGTTTCATATCGGCGATGGATTTGCCCGACATCTCGGCCATTTCCAGCATTTCAGCAGCGGATTTGAAAGGGTATGGTACCGGATCGCCCTCATCGGTGTCGCGCCCGGCGGCCAGCTCGGCTTCGGTCATCACAAAGCCGCCGCCGATGGAATAATATGTCTCACGCAGGATCACATCGCCCTGTTTATCGGTGGCCATCAGGATCATCCCATTGGCATGGCCCGGCAGGTTGGGGCCAAAATCGAACAGCAGGTCTTCTTTTGGGTTGAACTGCAAAGGCGGCAGGCCGTCGGGGGTGACGGTATGGGTGTCACGAATGGCCTCATACGCTGCGGCGGCTTTTTCGTGGTCATAGGTGTCCGGCATAAACCCGGCGAGACCCAGAATAGTGGCGCGGTCGGTGGCGTGGCCCACACCGGTGAAGGCCAGGCTGCCATGCAAAGATCCCCGCAGCCCATGAAATTCAAACGGCGAGGCGCGCATGGCATCCAGAAACCGGGCTGCAGCCACCATTGGACCCATTGTGTGGGAGGATGACGGACCAATGCCCACTTTGAACATATCAAACACCGATAGAAACATCTCTGACGCCCTTTGTTTGCACGTGCTTCAGCCTTGGCGGCTTTATCGCAGCTGATGGCCCGGGGCAATCCTTTGCTTTGGTCTTTGCTTTGGTCTTTGCTGTGGGATTTCGCTGGCCGAAGCGCACGGCAGGGCTATCTTTACGTGGTGCGGGGCCGGAAACGCCTGCCTCCGGCACCACCGCTGCATTGCTTATGAAAGTGACACCCATGCGCGCACGTATCCTCTCGGCCCCGTTGGTTGGCCTGTTGTTCAGTCTGTGCCTGACCGAGCCCGCAACCGCTCAGTCGGTCCCTGTGACGGGCGCATTTAATGACTACCGTCATGAGTGGCCGCAAAACAGCGGCGCGCTTGAGGTCAGATGGCGCGCTGTCACCCAGGGCGATCAGGTGCTGATCTGCGGGGCCGTACGCCATATCAATCCGCGTGCCAAAAAGGCCAACCGCGGCCTGTTGCGCAAAGGCTGGATCAAGGTGGGCGACCGCAAAGGCACCGCCGTGCTGCGTGATCTGAGCCACTTTACCGATCTGCGCGACGCCCCGTTCAAAGGTGCTGCTGCCACCTGCCGGGTGGCCAAACCGGGGTATGCTGCCAACCAGCTGATCCTGGGGTTTGATGCGCATTCTGGCTATGATGCGGATATGGGTATGTTCTGAACACGCGCGGCCGCCTGTCAGGGCGGACAAGCAAGCCCCGTTCAAATGCGACGCGAATTGCCTCTCGCACCGCGCCACCAACCTGCTATAACCCACCCCGAGAAACCCATGGGAGGATGCGCCATGAGCGGGGAACTGTCGCCAATCGACAAAGCCAAATACGTGGCCGCGAAACGTGCTGTTGATTTTGTTGAGAACGGCATGCGCGTCGGACTGGGCACCGGCAGCACCGCCGCCTGGATGGTGCGTTGTCTGGGCGAAATGGTGCGCGAGGATGGCCTGAAAATCAAAGGGGTTCCAACCTCAACCCGCACTGCCGAACTGGCGCGTGATGTGGGCATTGAGGTGATCAGCCTTGACGAGGCCAAATGGCTGGACGTCACGATTGACGGTGCTGATGAATTTGACGGTGATCTGAACCTGATCAAAGGCGGCGGCGGCGCGCTGTTGCAAGAAAAGATCGTGGCCACCGCCAGTGACCAGATGATTGTGATCACCGATGTGTCCAAAGAAGTCGAGCATCTGGGTGCCTTCCCGTTGCCCATCGAGGTGATCCCCTTTGGCTGGCAAACCACCAAATCCCTGACCGAGGAAATGCTGATCTCGATGGATGTGATGGGCCGCGATGCGACGCTGCGCATGAACGGTGATCATCCTTATGTCACCGACGAGGGCAACCATATCCTGGATCTGCATCTGGGTCGCATCGGCAACGCCCGGCAATTGTCACTGGTGCTGAACCAGATCCCCGGTGTGGTTGAAAACGGATTGTTCGTGGATATTT
The DNA here is from genome assembly GCA_045106595.1 of Roseovarius sp. Lineage (GTDB taxonomy): Bacteria > Pseudomonadota > Alphaproteobacteria > Rhodobacterales > Rhodobacteraceae > Roseovarius. The sequence continues at coordinate 93,801 of JBGCEW010000018.1, forward strand.
GCGATGTGGTCGTGCTGGGCTATGGCGATGGCCGCGTCGAAACCCGCGACATCAACGAAGGCACGGTGGAAAAAGACCGTCTGGATTTCATCGAATCCGACAACCTGTTTACCGATATGATGGACTGATGTGACAATGGCATTTGACTATGACCTTTTCGTAATCGGCGGTGGCTCGGGCGGGGTGCGGGCGGCGCGTGTCGCAGCACAAGGTGGCGCAAGCGTCGCACTGGCCGAGGAAGACCGGTACGGCGGGACCTGTGTCATCCGGGGCTGCGTGCCCAAGAAACTGATGGTCTTTGCCAGCGAGTTTCCGAGTGCCATTGCTGATGCGGCCGAATATGGCTGGGCGGTCCATGCGGGCGGGTTTGACTGGAGCGCGTTCAGCACCAAGCTGCACAACGAGCTGGATCGGCTGGAGGGTGTCTATCGCAACATTCTGGCCTCGAACGGGGTGACGACGTTTGATGCCCGCGCCAGGCTGGCCGATGCCCACACTGTCGAGCTGAGCACGGGCGAGCGCAAGACAGCCAGGCATATTCTGATTGCCAGCGGGGGGCGCCCGGTAAAACCCGATCTGCCCGGCGCTGAGCACGGGATCACCAGCAATGATATTTTTCATCTGACAGAGCTGCCCAAATCCATTCTGATCATCGGAGGCGGCTATATTGCCTGCGAGTTTGCCGGCATCCTGAACGGGCTGGGCTGTCAGGTGACGCAGTTCTATCGCGGCGCGCAAATTCTGCGCGGCTTTGACGAAGAGGCACGCGGCCTTGTGTCAGAAGAGATGATCCAGAACGGGGTGAACCTGCATCTGGGCACCAATATTCTGGAAATGACGCCGGTTCATGGCGGCTACAGGGTGAAGGCCACCAACGGCACCGAAGAGGTGTTTGAGCAGGTCATGTTCGCCACCGGCCGTGTGCCCAACAGCGATGATCTGGGTCTGGAAGAGATTGGCGTGAAACTGGGCCGCAAAGGCCAGATCGAAGTGGACGACTACAGTCAGACCGCCGTGCCGTCGATCTATGCCATCGGCGATGTGACCGACCGGGTGAACCTGACACCCGTGGCGATCCGCGAAGGCATGGCCTTTGTGGAAACGGTGTTCAACGCCAACCCTACGCCGGTGGATCACGAGTTGATTCCGACGGCGATTTTCACCCAACCCGAGATGGGCACGGTGGGGTTGTCAGAGGAAGCCGCACGCGAGCAAGAACCCATTGAGGTCTACGCCACTTCGTTCAAACCGATGCAGCAGGCGTTTGCCGGGCGCAGTGACCGGGTGCTGATGAAACTGATTGTCAGCCAGGCCACACGCAAGGTTCTGGGTTGTCACATCGTCGCACCGGGTGCGGGTGAAATGATCCAGATGGCGGGCATCGCCGTTAAAATGGGCGCAACCAAAGAAGATTTTGACAGGACCTGTGCGGTACACCCGACCATGTCCGAAGAACTGGTAACCATGAAAACACCTGTGCGCACGGCTTGATTTTTCAGGCGGCACTCACAGTTTAGAGGCAACGGCGCCCACGTGGCGCGCATAAAGGGAAAGAGAACTTATGGCTGGACCATCTGGCGGCCCCTGGGGCGGCGGCGGCAACAACGGCGGCGGCAATAATGGCGGCGGCAACAACGGCGGCGACGATGGCCGTGGAAACCGTGGCGGCGGACGTCGCCCAGACAACAATGACGGGCCTCAAATCCCCGAAATTGACGAGCTGATGAAGAAAGGCCAAGACCAGTTGCGCGTCCTGATGGGCGGGCGTGGTGGTGGCTCGGGCACAAATGGCACCGGTGGTGGTGGCGGCCCGACCTTTGGCAAAGGCACTGTGTTCCTGGGCCTTGGTATTGCTGCGGTTTTGTGGGCAGCGGCCAGCTTCTACACGGTCAAACCCGAAGAGCAATCGGTTGAGCTGTTTTTGGGGGCTGAGTACCGTGTCACCAATCCAGGTCTGCAATTTGCGCCCTGGCCGTTCGTGACATTTGAAAAACTGCCTGTGACACGCGAACAAAACGTCGATATCGGCGTGGGGGGGCGTGGGTCCGAGGCCGGGCTGATGCTGACCGGCGACGAAAACATCGTCGACATTGATTTCCAGGTGGTTTGGAACATCAACGATCCGACCAAGTATTTGTTTAACCTGGCAGATCCACGTCAGACCATTGGTGCGGTGTCCGAATCCGCGATGCGTGAGATTATCGCACAATCGCGCCTGGCACCGATCCTGAACCGGGATCGTGGTGTGATTGCCGCGCGTCTGGAAGAGCTGATCCAGTCCACATTGGACAGCTACAATTCAGGTGTGAACATCATTCGTGTGAACTTTGACAAGGCCGACCCACCACAAGAGGTGATCGACTCGTTCCGTGAAGTTCAGGCGGCCGAGCAGCAACGTGACCGGCTTGAAAAGCAAGCGGATGCCTATGCGGCGCGTGTGTTGGCCGAGGCCCGTGGTCAGGCGGCACAAACGCTGGAGGAATCCGAAGGCTACCGTGCCCGCGTGGTAAACGAGGCCGAAGGTGAAGCCAGCCGCTTTACCGCTGTTTTGAGCGAGTATCAAAAGGCCCCGGAGGTGACACGCAAGCGTCTGTATCTGGAAGCCATGGAAGAAGTGCTGGGGGATATTGATAAGATCATCCTGGATGACAGCGCAGGCGGCGGATCAGGCATTGTGCCCTACCTGCCCTTGAACGAATTGCGCCGGTCGCAAACAGGAGGCCAGTAACATGCGGAAATCATCCTTTTTACTGCCGATCGCCGTATTGGCCATCGTCGCAGCCCTGTCGGCCGTGTTCATCGTAGACGAACGCGAAAAGGCATTGGTCTTGCAGTTTGGTAAGGTCATCAAGGTCAAGGAAGAGCCCGGACTGGGCTTTAAGATCCCGTTGATCCAAGAGGTCGTACGCTATGACGACCGCATCCTGAGCCGCGATATTGATCCGCTGGAGGTGACACCTCTGGATGATCGCCGTCTGGTGGTTGACGCCTTTGCGCGCTACCGCATCGTTGATGTGGAGCAATTCCGCCAGGCCGTTGGTGTGGGCGGTATTGCCTCGGCTGAGGATCGTCTGGATTCGATCCTGCGGTCGGAAACGCGGGAAATTCTGGGTTCGGTGTCATCAAATGACATCCTGAGTTCAGACCGTGCGGCCCTGATGCTGCAAATCCGGAACAAGGCCATCATTGAGGCTCAAAAGCTGGGGATTGAGATTATCGATGTGCGCCTGAAGCGCACCGACCTGCCCCGTCAGAACCTTGATGCCACCTTTGCCCGGATGCGCGCCGAACGTGAACGTGAAGCGGCAGATGAGATTGCCCGTGGTAACGAAGCGGCCCAGCGTGTGCGTGCTCAGGCGGATCGAACACAGGTTGAAATCGTGTCAGACGCCAATCGTCAGGCCGAGATCACCCGCGGTGAAGCGGACGCGCGTCAGAACGCGATTTTCAACGAAGCCTTTGGCGCGGATACGGAATTCTTTGAATTCTACCGGTCGCTGAATGCCTATCGCAAAGCGTTGCGCGGTGATAACTCGTCCATGGTGATGAGCCCGGATAGTGAATTCTTCAACTATCTGCGTTCAGATCAGGGGGCGGCGGCCTCGAGTGCTGCGGCGTCAGGTGCGTTGAACCAATGATCGAAACCGCGCTTCTGGCGTTGGGATTGGTACTGATTGTGGAGGGGCTGGTCTATGCACTGGCCCCTTCGCTTATTGAAGACCTGCTGGCCGCCATGCGTATGATGCCGGTGGAACAACGCCGCCTATTGGGGCTGATTGCATTGGCGCTGGGTGTCTTTTTGCTATGGCTCGCCAAGTCGCTTGGGGCTTGATAGAATTGTAACAATGCGTTCACATGGCTGTGACAATGTCATCGCTTAATTGGTGTTCGCCGGATGCGTGCCTACATCAACGGCATGCAGGTGCTTCCACGACAGCGTGGCGGCACAGGACAACGAAGGAGATTTCGGGAGTGAACGTCCAAACCCTTTCCAAAGATATGACAGGCCTCACTAAGGTACGCGCCGTTTGGCTGACCGCTTTGACCATGGTCCTGATCATCGCACAAAGCATCGCCGCCCAAGCGCGGCCTGACAGCTTTGCCGATCTGGCTGAAACCATCAGCCCATCGGTTGTTAACATCACCACATCCACCGTCGTGGCCCAGGGCACAGGGCCCTCGCCCATCGTGCCAGAAGGATCCCCGTTTGAGGATTTCTTTCGCGAGTTTCGCGACCGCAATGGTCAGGGCGACCGTCCCCGCCGCACATCGGCGCTGGGATCGGGTTTCGTGATTTCCGAGGATGGTTATATTGTCACCAACAACCACGTGATCGAAAGCGCCGATGAGATCATCATCGAGTTTTTCTCGGGCGAGGAGCTGGAAGCAAAGATCATCGGCACCGACCCCAAGACAGACATTGCCCTGCTGAAGGTTGAGGCCGACACGCCGCTGCCTTTCGTCAAGTTTGGCGACAGTGACACCGCCCGCGTGGGCGATTGGGTGATGGCCATGGGCAACCCGCTGGGTCAGGGATTTTCGGTCTCGGCCGGGATCGTTTCAGCCCGCAACCGCGCGCTGAGTGGGACATATGATGACTACATTCAGACAGATGCGGCGATCAACCGGGGCAACTCGGGCGGGCCGTTGTTTAATCTGGACGGTGACGTGATCGGTGTGAACACCGCGATTTTATCGCCCAACGGTGGCTCAATCGGTATTGGGTTTTCGATGGCGTCCAATGTGGTGACCCGCGTTGTGGGTCAGTTGCAGGAATTCGGCGAAACCCGTCGTGGCTGGCTGGGTGTGCGCATTCAGGATGTCACCGATGATGTGGCCGAGGCGATTGGCCTTGAGAAAACAGCCGGTGCGATGGTCACAGATGTGCCCGAAGGCCCCGCGATGGAAGGCGGCATGCTGGCCGGTGACGTGATCATGAGTTTTGACGGCTTTGACGTGGCCGACACCCGTGGCCTTGTGCGCCGGGTGGGCAACACCGAAGTGGGCAAAACCGTGCGTGTCGTGGTGTTCCGCGACGGTGAGACGGAAACACTGAGGATCACCCTTGGTCGCCGTGAAGCCGCCGAAGGGGCCGTGCCCGCAGTGCAGCAAGGCGAAGCAGAAGACCCCGAGGCGATGACCGAAAAGGTGATCCTTGGCATGACCCTGCGCCCTGTTGACGACGAGTTGCGCGAGCAGCTGGAACTGGAAGACGCAGCCGCCGGGCTGGTTGTTCTGGACGTCGACAACCTGTCGGAAGCCTATGAAAAAGGCATGCGCGCCGGTGATCTGGTGACAGAAGCGGGCCAGCAAAAGGTCATGGGTCTGAGCGATCTGGAAGACCGCATTGCCGAGGCCACGGACGCAGGACGCAAATCGCTGTTGTTGCTGGTACGTCGCAGCGGCGAGCCACGCTTTGTAGCCCTGTCGATTGAAGACGCAGAAGAATAATCCTGGGTTACATGACAAAACGCAAAGGCGCTCCTATCGTTTGGGGCGCCTTTTTTTATGCAGGGCGGTTTTGCGGTCAAAGGGACCAATGCTGCGCAATATATGGGTGTCGGCCTTTGAGGACGCGGCACAGCAATACTGCTGACAGGTGAACACAGTCATTCAGACAGGCCGCGCAAACGCCCGCAGTGTGGTGTCTTTGCGCAGGTACAGCGGATGTTTGGCCGATCCGTCTTTGTTCACGCCCAGGCATTGCACCGGTTTGCCCGTCGCATCGATTGCGTCAAAGACCGAGCGCACGACAGGTTGAAACCGGGCATGCAATTTGCCGTAGGCCATGACAACCAGCGCAGCCTCGTGGGCCATCTCGACCAGCAGCGGGATATTGGCGTCACTGCAGGCAAGCCCCGGATCGGGCGGAATATCCTTGGGCGAGGTGGCGCGCCAATCCAGCATGTTGCCTTTGAGATAGCGGGTAAAGCCCCAGTCCCGCGCAAACATCAGTTCGCGGTGGCAGGTGGGGTCTGACACGGACGCATCGGCCACCGACGGGTTCATACCGATGAACAGCACCGCACGCGGCGGCTGGCCGTCTGCTGTCCAATCGCGGGTGAGGGCCTGACGGTACCGGCCACAGTCCGAGAACGTCGCCCCGCCGATCACCCCGTCGGGCAGCCGCAGTTTGACCTTGCCACCGGGGTTATGGCCCTCGGGGGCGGTCACGGGCCCTCGGACGGGTTGAACACCCGGCTGGGGTGCAATTCGCCCGCCTTGAAACGGCCCACGGCCACGGCGCGGCCGTCATGTGCGGCCCAGCATTCATCGCCGTATTCGATGTCGGTGCCGATCACCATCGCGGGGTTGCCGTTGCGCAGTTTCGCGGCGGCCTCGGCGGAACAGGTGGCCATCGGCAGATCATCAAGTCCCAGCTCGAGCGGGCGCAGATGCGTGTCGAGCTGGGGCGAATGGGCCAGCTCTTCGATCTGCTCCAGGCGCAGACCGTCTTCGACCTCAAAGGGACCGGACCACAGCCTGCGCAGCCAAGTGACATGCCCGTGGCACCCCAAAGCGGCACCCAGATCGCGGGCAATGGCGCGCACATAGCCGCCTTTGCCACAGGTCATTTCCAGAACAGCCGTGTCAGGGTCAGGCCGGTCGGTCAGCACCAGCTCGTCTACCCACAAGGGGCGGGCGGCAATCTCGACGTCTTCGCCGTCACGGGCCAGTTTATAGGCACGCTGGCCATCAATTTTCACCGCTGAAAACTGAGGAGGCACCTGCATGATATCGCCGACAAACGCGCCAAGGGCAGATTTGATATCGTCGTCAGACGGGCGCAGGTCAGATGTGGCGATCACCTGGCCTTCGGCATCATCGGTGTTGGTGGCCTGACCAAACCGGATCGCAAATGAGTAGGCTTTGAGCGCGTCAGTCACATAAGGCACCGTCTTAGTGGCCTCGCCCAAGGCCACGGCCAGAACGCCTGTCGCTTCGGGGTCAAGCGTGCCGGCGTGACCTGCCTTTTTGGCCTGCATCGCCCAGCGGACCTTGTTGACCACCGCAGTCGAGGTCATGCCCGCGGGTTTATCCACCACCAGCCAGCCCGAGATATCGCGGCCTTTGCGTTTGCGTGCCATCTTTGTGTTGCGCTTTCTTTGTTGTCGGTGCGGGCCTACTGCAGCCGCTTGATTGCGTCAATCACTGGGGCGTGTTGACGACACCTACAATGGGGCCCATCGGGAACCCACCATCATTGCGGCCCAGCCCCGGTGCATACAGCCGCGAGATGTTGCCATCAAAATAAAGCGCCTGTGGCACCTTCAATGTATCGCGGAAAAAGCGCCCGAAGGTGTGGAAATTCACCGAGGCCCGCGACATGGCGAACCACGCGGTTTTCCCATCGGCCGAAGTGCCAACGCCGTTGCGGATATAGGTGCTGTCGCTGTCCTTGAGAAACCGCGGATGCAGCTTGCCATCAATCACCAGCATCGGCCCCGACTGGCTGGCGAAGGTGCAGTTCGGGTCTTCGCGCACAAAGCGATTGGTTTCATACACCCGGGCGCGGTTCTTGCTGATGCAGAACACCCCGTTGGGCAACAGCCCAAAATTGCCCGGCCCATCCGAGCTGATCACCGGTGCGCGTTCCTGGCCGTTTTCCACGAAGTGACCCACCGGGCTGCGATCGGCGTGATACATGCCGGCATTCATCGCAAAGACCAGCTGTGCGCCCTGGTCCGCCAGCCGGGTTTGTACGTTCTCAAAACTGCCATAGGGCCGGTCGGTGTTTGGGTCTTTAAGGAACAAGCGCAGCTCATTTTGCGCCACATCCACCTTGCACAGGGTGATTGTATTGGTCTCAAACGACACGTCTTTGCAGTCGACCGCCATCGCCGGTGTGGCCAGCAGAGCAAGGCCGATCCAAAGCCCACGCAAGGCGTTAGTCTTCCAGATCACGGCGCACCTCATCGCGGTCAAACAAGCGACGGGTTTCATCCATCTGATCAAAGGTCTCATCCAGACGAAACCGCAGGTCGGGGGCGTATTTCAGTTCAAGCTTCTTGCCGATGGTCCGGCGCAGTTCGTGTTTGTTGCGGGCCAGCAGGGCAACCAGATCATCCTGCCCCTGCCCGCCCAGCGCGCTGACATAGGCGGTGGCCACCTTCAGATCAGGCGATGTGCGCACCTCGCCCACGGTCACGGACAATTTGTTCAGCTCAGGGTCATGCACATCACCGCGCATCAGAACCTCGGACAGCACACGCCGGATCAATTCGCCGACGCGCAGCTGGCGTTGCGAAGGACCCGGGCCATCATGAAATCGGTTTTTTGCCATGGGCTGCATCTAAGGCCTGTGTTTGAATTTGCCAAGCGGTAACGCAGCGAGAGCATGGCGAAAGGGGTTTTCTGCCTTAGTTCGGGATAGAGTCAGGCCGGGGACACCGCAGGCACATCACGGCGGTGCGCAACTTCGACATTGTCTGACCCTGCCATTGCACGCTATGCACCGACAGGACCGATTTATGAGGTAAGATCATGGCTGAAACCCCAGGAGTTGTTGTCACCGGCGCATCCGGCCGCATGGGCCAGATGTTGATCGAGACACTCAAGGCCAGCAACACCGCACGTCTGGTGGGTGCGATTGAGCGGACAGGCCATGCATGGGTCGGACAGGATGTGGGCGTGGCCATGGGCGGCGCCGAGATGGGCGTGTATGTCACCGATGATCCGCTGGAGGCCTTTGCCAAGGCGCAGGCTGTGATTGATTTTACGGCACCCGATGCCAGTGTGGCCTTTGCCAATCTGGCCGCTCAGGCGCGCGCGGTGCATGTCATTGGCACCACCGGCATGGCGCAGGACCATCTGGACAAGCTAAGCATCGCTGCCCGTCACGCCACGATTGTACGGGCTGGCAACATGAGCCTTGGGGTGAACCTGCTGGTGCAGCTGACCAAACAGGTGGCTGCGGCCCTGGACGAAGACTATGACATTGAGATCATCGAAGCGCATCACAACCAGAAGGTCGATGCGCCCTCGGGTACAGCATTGATGCTGGGTGAGGCCGCCGCCGACGGGCGCAACATTGATCTGGCCAGCGCATCAGACCGGGCCCGCGACGGTATCACCGGGGCACGCATACGTGGTCAGATCGGGTTTTCGGCCATTCGCGGCGGTGACATCATCGGCGAACATGATGTGTTGTTTGCTGCCACCGGTGAACGGATCACGCTGCGCCATGTGGCCTCGGACCGGGCGGTGTTTGCACGCGGCGCGCTGAAGGCCGCCCTTTGGGGCATCGGGCGCAAGCCGGGTGAATATGACATGCTGGATGTGCTGGGCCTGAAATAAATAAAATTGCAGATGATATGATCCGTTTAAGGATCCGGTGCGTATACCTGTTTAGACCTGCTCAGGAGTGTACCCAAATGCGTATTATGTTTGCCGCCGCAATATCTGCTTGCCTTGCTATGCCCGCCTTTGCTGAAGGGTTCAGTAAGGTCAGTGATCGCAACGCATTCGTCAGTCTTATGCAAGCCGGTGAGCTGACACGGATGGGCATCAAGCTGAACGTCACCCCAGATGGCAAAATCAAGGGTCGTGCCCTTGGGTATGATGTGACCGGAAACTGGACCTGGAAGGGTGGCTATTTCTGCCGTGATCTTTACTGGGGCGGCGATGATCTGGGCGCGAACTGCCAGGAGGTGCGTGTGCAGGGCAACACCGTGCGCTTTACCTCGGACAAAGGCACAGGCGATTACGCGGATCTGCGGATCAAGTAAGACCGTCCGACACAGGCGAGGCCGCCTGTCAGGGCGGATGAGCGCGCCCTAGAAATCGATCGCAAGGCCTTTTTTCTCCCAATCGCCATAGCGCACGGGTTCCAGACCCTCGCGCCGTCCACCCAATTCTTTGGGCAGCGCCACTGCGTCGGCTTGTTTGCGCCGCTCCTCGGCCTCGGCCAGGGCACGCACGGCGGCAGGAGGCAATTTCTTATCAGATGTCTCGGACATGGGTCTTTGGGTTCCTTTGTCGGATTACCCCTGATATACGCCCCCATCGCAATTCGGCAAGGACTGACCCTGTATATGACCACCCCTGCCCCTTCTGCCCGCCGCGCGGCCGGCTATTTGCTGGATCAAATCATCGGCGAAGGCCGCCTGATGTCCGAGTTGATCGCCACCGGTGCTTTGGATCGCCTGCCGCCCGAGGACCGCGCCCGCGCCCAGCGTTTGGCGACGGACACATTGCGCGGCCTGGAACGCGCAGATCGCCAGCTGAGCCGTCATTTGCGCAAGCCGCCACCTCTGAGTGTGCACAATCTGTTGCGCATCGGTACGGTCGAGCTGTGCCAGGGCGGCGACGCACACGGCGTGGTGAATGACATGGTCGATATCATCGGGCGGCATCGGCGCTACAACAACCTTAAGGGGCTGATCAACGCCGTCCTGCGCAAAATTGCCGAAGATGGCCCGCGCAAATGGAACGATCTGCGCATTCCGCGGCTGCGGTCCTGGCTGCGCGAACCGCTGGTCAGCGCCTATGGTCAGGGTACCATGAATGCCATTGACCGCGTACATTTTGCCGGTGCGCCACTTGACCTGACAGCCAAAACCGATGCCGCCGCTGTTGCCAAAGCCACCGGCGGCACCGTGTTGCCCACAGGCAGCGTGCGGCTGACCAATGCCGGGCAAGTCTCAGCCCTGCCGGGGTTTGAGACGGGTGACTGGTGGGTTCAGGACGCCGCCGCCGCGATACCCGTGCAGGTGCTGGCCCCGCAAAAAGGCGAGGACATTCTTGATCTGTGTGCCGCACCGGGGGGCAAGACCATGCAACTGGCGGCGGCCGGGGCCACGGTAACCGCGCTGGATATATCCCCAAAGCGCATGGAGCGCGTGGCCGATAATTTGAAGCGCACCGGGCTGAGTGCGACCTGCCTGAGCGAAGATGCCCTGAGCCACGAGGGCGCGTATGACGCCATTGTGCTGGATGCGCCCTGTTCGGCCACAGGCACCATACGGCGCCATCCCGATTTGCCCTTTGCCAAGGACGGCAGCGAATTTGAGGCGTTGTTTACGCTGCAAGAGGCGCTGCTGGATCACGCGCTTGGTTTGCTGAAACCCGGCGGACGGCTGATCTATTGCACCTGTTCGCTGTTGCCCGACGAAGGTGAGGTTCAGATCGAAGAGGCGCTGAAACGCCACCCCGGCCTGCGCACCGACCTGCACGCACTGGAGCATCCGGGGCTGGATCCCGACTGGCGCACTGAGGAAGGCGGGCTGCGGCTGCGGCCTGATTACTGGGCTGATCTGGGCGGCATGGACGGATTTTACATCGCCTGTCTGCGCCGGTAACCGCCGACCATCCAAGCGCTTGAATTCTGTCGGTGACTTGGCGCCAGAGCACGCGTATATTAATGCCAAGCAACGCCGCAAAGAGCGTGACAAAGGCAAGGCAGATGTCAACGGAAACCAGTGATTTCCAAACCCGGTGGGCCCGGTTCATGAACCGGTTCGAAGCGCGGCGTGCCACATGGGCGCGCCCGGCCACGGCGTTTGTGTCTCAGCCCGAGCCGCGCGCCATCGGCAGCTATGCCCGTGGGCGTCAGCTGAGTGCTGGCAACTTTGTCTTTGCGGGCACTCTTATTCAGGCGCCCACCACCGGGTTGTGGGATCTGGCCGCCCCTGATCCTGCGTTTCGCCATGAACAACACGGTTTTGGCTGGCTGGATGATCTGGCCGCAGCGGGCGATGGTCCGGCGCGCAAGGCCGCCCAGAAATGGACGATCGAATGGATTGCGCGGTATGGCAATGGCACCGGGCCCGGCTGGACGCCCGAGCTGACAGGCAGGCGTTTGATCCGGTGGGTCACACATGCGTTGTTCGTGATGAACGGCATGGAAAGCGCTGACACCCCGCGGTTTATGCAATCGCTGGGTCAGCAAACCCTGTTTTTGGCACGGCGCTGGAAAACATCCCCCCCCGGCCTGCCCCGGTTTGAGGCTTTGACAGGCATGATTTATGCTGGTCTGTCGCTTGAGGGCATGGAGGCACATGTGCAGCCGGCCCTGGCCGCATTGGCACGTGAATGTGACAGCCAGATTGACGACCAAGGCGGCCTGCCCACCCGCAACCCCGAAGAGCTGCTGGATGTGTTCACCTTGCTGACATGGGCCGCTCTGGCCCTGTCCGAGGCAGGTCACACCCCCGGTCACGCCCATTGGAGCGCGATTGAGCGGATCGCCCCAACACTGCGCACCCTGCGCCATTCCGATGGTGGGCTGGCGCGGTTTCACGGCGGCGGACGCGGGCTGGAGGGCCGTTTGGACAGTGCCCTGGCCACAAGCGGTGTGAAATCCCGCATGACCGAAGGGTTGGCCATGGGATTTGCCCGGCTGAGCGCGGGGCGCACATCGGTGATCATTGATGCCTCCATTCCGCCGACGGGGCGTGCATCGTCGGATGCACATGCCTCGACGCTGGCGTTCGAGCTGACATCGGGGCGGCGTCCGTTGATCGTGAACTGCGGATCAGGGTCCAGTTTTGGCCCTGAATGGCGCCGTGCAGGGCGCGCAACACCGTCGCATTCCACCCTTGTGCTGGCCAATCGGTCCAGCTCGACCTTGGGCACCAAGGGGCAGGCGTCGCAATGGCTGCAGGACACCCCGACCGATGTACCGGTGGATTTCACCCAAGCCTCGGATGGGTTTCGGTTTCAGGCTGGGCATGACGGGTTCAAGCGCGCCTACGGCTTGACCCATGTGCGCCGCATTGAGATGACATTTGACGGGCGCGGCATTGCCTCGGAGGATATGCTGCTGGCGCTGGACACCCCTGACAAGGCACAGTTCGATCTGGCGATGGACGGCACCAAACTGCAAGGCGTGCCGTTTGATATCCGGTTTCATCTGCACCCGGATGTGGATGCCTCGATTGATATGGGGGGCAATGCGGTGTCACTGGCCCTGAAAAGCGGGGAAATCTGGATTTTCCGCTGTGACGGGACCGCTGAAATGAGTGTGGAGCCCAGTGTGTTTCTGGAAAAAGTCCGGCTGAAGCCGCGCGCGTCCAGGCAGATTGTGCTGACGGGGCGGGCCACCAAACATGCCACCCGCGTGCGCTGGTCTTTGGCCAAAGCCCAGGAAACGCCGGTCAGCATTCGCGACCTGGCCCAGGAAGAGCTGGACCCGCTGGCCGAGGACTGATTGCTGCGGTGACCTCATGTCACGGTGCGGCGGCGCATAATTGCCATTCACGTTCTGCGTCAAACCCTTTAGAGGAAGCCTCAACCCAACCAGAGGACCCCTGACCATGCCAGATCTTGCCCCGCTGACCCGCGCCCTTCTTTCCGTTTCTGACAAGACCGGGCTGGTCGAGCTGGGCCGGGCGCTGGCCGCACGCGGCGTTGAGCTGCTGTCAACGGGTGGCAGTGCCAAGACGCTGCGCGATGCAGGTCTTGAGGTGCGCGATGTGGCGGATGTAACCGGCTTTCCCGAAATGATGGATGGCCGTGTGAAGACCTTGCATCCGATGGTGCATGGCGGATTGCTGGCGCTGCGCGACAACGATGATCATGTGGCCGCGATGGCCGATCATGGCATCGGACCAATCGATCTGCTGGTGGTGAACCTGTATCCGTTTGAGGAAACCGTGGCCAAGGGTGCCGATTATGACACCTGCATTGAAAACATCGACATTGGCGGGCCCGCCATGATCCGGGCGGCGGCCAAGAACCACGGGTTTGTGTCGGTTGTCGTAGATGTTGAGGATTACGATCCTTTGCTGGCCGAGCTGGATGCCAACGCAGGTCAGACAACGCTGGCCTTTAGGCAGCGTCTGGCGCAGATCGCCTATGCCCGCACCGGGGCCTATGATGCGGCGGTGTCCACCTGGATGGCGGATGCATTGAAGGAAACCACACCGCGCCGCCGTGCTGTGGCCGGTACATTGGCGCAATCCCTGCGGTATGGCGAAAACCCGCACCAACAGGCCGCGTTTTATACTGATGGATCGGCCCGCCCCGGCGTGGCCACAGCCCGGCAATTGCAGGGCAAAGAGCTGTCGTACAACAACATCAATGACACGGACGCCGCGTTTGAACTGGTCAGTGAATTTGACGCCTCAGCCGGGCCAGCCGTGGCGATCATCAAACACGCCAACCCCTGCGGTGTGGCCCAGGGCGCGACACTGGTTGATGCCTATAAGGCGGCGTTTGATTGTGACCGGACAAGTGCGTTTGGGGGGATCATTGCGCTGAACCAGCCACTGGACGGCGCCACAGCCGAGGAAATCTCGGGGATTTTTACCGAAGTTGTGATCGCACCCGGGGCGGATGCCGATGCGGTGAGTATTTTTGCCAAGAAGAAGAACCTAAGGCTTTTGACAACGGACGGTCTGGCCAATCCGATCGAGGCGGGGTTGATGATGAAGCAAGTCGCAGGTGGCTATCTGGTGCAGGACAAGGACAACGGGCGCTTGAGCCTGGATGACCTGAAGGTTGTCACCAAGCGCCAGCCAACTGAGGCCGAGATGGCCGATATGCTGTTTGCCTGGAAAGTGGCCAAGCACGTTAAATCCAACGCGATTGTCTATGTCAAAGACGGCGCCACCGTGGGTGTGGGCGCAGGCCAGATGAGCCGCGTCGACAGCTGCCGGATCGCCGCGCGCAAGGCCGAAGACATGGCCGAAGCACTGGGATTGGTGGCACCGCTGACCCAAGGGTCGGTTGTGGCCTCGGACGCGTTTTTCCCATTTGCCGATGGCCTGCTGACCGCAGCCGAGGCAGGTGCCACAGCGGTGATCCATCCGGGTGGCTCGATGCGCGATGACGAGGTCATTGCCGCCGCTGACGAGGCTGGTCTGGCAATGGTCTTGACCGGGATGCGGCATTTCCGGCACTAAGGGCGGGATAACGATAAAAGGGGCCAGCACAGGCATAGGCCCCAACATGAGGAGAGCAGCATGCGCACCGTTTTTTGGGTGGCATTGGTGACGTTTCTGGCTGATCAGGCCACGAAATACTATGTCGTGCACATGCTGAACCTCGACCGCGTTCTGGCGATTGACGTGATTGATCCGTTCTTCAATCTGCGTATGGCATGGAATTACGGCATCAACTTTGGCCTGCTGTCACAAAGTCACGAGATGATGCGCTGGGTGCTGATTGGCGTGGCGCTGACGATTTCGGCGGCAGTTTTGTGGTGGGTACACCATGATCCGGCCGGGCGGTGGCAGAAAATTGCCGCCGGATTGCTGGTGGGCGGGGCCTTGGGCAATGTGATCGACCGGCTGATTTACGGTGCTGTGGCGGATTTTATCAATATGTCGTGTTGCGGTTTCACCAATCCTTACGCCTTCAATATTGCTGATATTGCGGTGTTCATCGGGGCATTTGGCATGGTTGTTCTGTCCGACACCAAAAAGCCTGCGTGACCTTCGTGGAATCATGCGGTAAACACGTCCCGAACGGTGATGGAGAGTGGCGATGACGATGCCGCGCATAATGATGATTTTGTTGATCCTGGGGCTGGCTGCCTGCGGGAACAAAGACAAAGATATCCAGCTGCGAAAGATCAAGCACAAGGGCAATGGGCCTGATGAGTTCTCGATCATTCCCGGCAAACCGCTGGAGCCTCCTGCAGATTTTGCCGTATTGCCCTCACCGACGCCAGGTGGCGTGAACCGTACGGATCAAAACCCCCGTGGTGATGGGATTGCCGCACTGGGTGGAAATCCGGGTGCCTTGGTGGCCTCGGGTATCTCAAGTGCGGATGGGGCGTTGATCAATCACACCGGTCGTTTTGGGGCCAACCCCGGCATTCGGCAGACGCTGCGTGTGGAAGATCAGGAAACCAGGCGCCGTCATGGTCGTGTGAACATTTTCAATATCGGCCCCAACGACGACTACACCGCGGCGTATCGCCGTCAGTGGCTGGATTCTTACGCCGAATACGACCGCCTGCGCGCGCGCGGCGTGACGGTGCCATCGGCGCCACCGCAGGAATAACCCCCGAACCTGATCACAGCCACGTCATGGCGCTTGAACAGGCGCGGGTTCGGCGTATCTATTTGGGACGTTCTGACCTTTGAGTGGAGAATTTAAGTAATGCGTTTATTGATGGCATGCCTTGTCATGACGATGGCCTTTGCGGTGGCTTTTGTCCGCCCGGCCCTGGCCAATGGTCAGGTGTCGACATTCGAGCTGGAAAACGGAATGCAGATCGTGGTGGTTGAAGATCACCGCGCACCCGTGGTGGTGCATATGGTCTGGTACCGTGCTGGATCAGCCGATGAACAACCAGGCGTATCGGGCGTGGCGCATTTTCTGGAACATCTGTTGTTCAAAGGCACCGAAACGCTGGAGCCCGGCGAATTTTCATCCACGGTGCAGCGCAACGGCGGATCAGACAACGCCTTTACCAGCTATGACTACACCGCTTATTTCCAACGCATCGCCGCCGACAGGTTGGAACTGATGATGCGTATGGAAAGCGACCGGATGGTCAACATTCAGCTGGGTGTGGACGACATTGCCACCGAACGTGACGTGATCATCGAAGAGCGCAACCAGCGCACCGAGAATGACCCATTCGCCTTGTTCCGCGAGCAAAAGAACGCGGCACAGTTTTTGAACCATCGCTACGGCGTGCCCGTGATTGGCTGGCGTCACGAGATGGTTGATCTGAGCCTTGAGGATGCGCTGGCCTATTACGAGCAGTTCTATGCACCCAACAACGCCATTCTGGTGGTGGCCGGTGACGTCGAGCCTGACGCGGTGCACGAGCTGGCCAAGACATATTATGGCGTCATCCCCCCCAACCCCGATCTGAAACCACGCGACCGCCCCCAAGAGCCGCCCCAAACCGCCGCACGCCGCCTGGTGTTTGAGGATCCGCGCGTGTCGCAAACCTATGTCAGCCGCACTTACACGGCCCCCGAACGTGATCCCGGCAATCAAGAAGAGGCCGCAGCGCTGACGATGCTGGCCTATGTGCTGGGCGATGGGCCAAATTCAGTACTGACCGAAAAGCTGCAGTTTGAGAGCAAGAAAACCGTCTGGAACGGCGCGTGGTATGGCGATTTGTCGCTGGATGACACGACCTTTACCGTGATCGCGGCCCCGGCGCAGGGCGTTAGCCTGCAAGAGGCCGAAGATGCGATCGACGCTGCACTGGCCGAGTTTATGCAAGAGGGCGTTGATCCGCTGGATCTTGAGCGTATCCGCACGCAGATCCGGGCCGCACGCATTTATGAGCTGGATGACGTGGGTTCAATCGCTGATGAATATGGCCGGGCGCTGACCTCGGGGTTGACGATTGAGGATGTGCAGGCCTGGCCTGATATCCTGCAAGCTGTCACCGAAGAGGACATTATGAACGCCGCCAAAAACGTGTTTGACCGCAAGCAATCCGTCACAGGCTGGTTGCGCGCCCCGGAGGTGACACAATGATCCGCTTTACACTGAGCCTTTTGGCCGTTGTGTTGATCACGGCCCTGCCCGCCCGCGCGGAAACCGACATTCAGGAGATTACCACCCCCGGTGGCATCAATGCCTGGCTGGTGGAAGAGCCTTCGATTCCGTTTGTCGCGCTTGAGCTGCGCTTTCGGGGTGGGGCGTCTTTGGACATTCCCGAAAAACGCGGTGCAATCAATCTGATGTCTGCCCTTCTGGACGAAGGTGCAGGCGATCGGGATGCACGTGAGTTTTCCAAGGCGGTTGATCTACTGGCCAGTTCGCTGAGCTTTGATATTGGTCATGACGCATTTTCCGTGTCGGCGCGGTTTCTGACCGAAAACACCGCCCCCACTATGGAATTGCTGCGCGATGCGCTGACAGCGCCTCAGTTCAATGACGAGGCCCTGACCCGTGTGCGCGCACAGCTGATTTCGGTCATTCAGGAAGAGCTGACTGATCCCAATGACATCGCCGGCACCACCTTTGATACGCTGGTGTACGGTGATCATCCTTATGCGTATTCGATCATGGGTACGGTGGACGGTGTCACTGCCCTGACGCGTGAAGATCTGATCGAGGCGCACAGCCGTGTGCTGACCCGTGACCGCATCTATGTCAGTGCCGTGGGTGATATCAACGCCGAAGAGCTGAGCGCGCTGATTGATACCCTGCTGGAAGGTCTGCCGGAAACCGGGCCCGCATTGCCCGACCGCGTCGATCCGAACCTGCCCGGTGGCATCAAAGTGGTCGACTATGACACGCCTCAATCGGTGGTACGCTTTGCCCAGCCCGGTATTGGCCGGTTCGATGATGATTTCTTTGCCGCTTATCTGCTGAACCACATTCTGGGCGGCGGCGGGTTTGAAAGCCGCTTGATGACCGAAGTGCGTGAAAAGCGCGGGCTGACTTATGGCGTCTATTCGTATCTCAGCATCCCGGACTATGCGAACACATGGGAAGGCAGCGTGGCCTCGGCCAATGACCGCGTCGCCGAGGCGATCAGCGTCATTCGGGATGAATGGACCAAGATGCGCGATAAGGGCGTGACCGCCGAGGAATTGGAGAATGCCAAGACCTATCTGACGGGCGCCTATCCTTTGCGGTTCGATGGCAATGCGCCCATCGCCAATATCGCGGTGAACATGCAATATGACGCCCTGCCCACCGACTATATTCGCACCCGCAATGGCAAGGTCGAGGCGGTGACGCTGGAACAGATCAACCGCGTTGCCCGCGAACTGCTGGACCCTGACCAACTGACCTTTGTGGTGGTCGGCCAACCCGAGGGTCTGGACGCCACCATCGAATGATCCGGCCCAAAAGGCGCGCCATACCAGCGCGCCTTTTGGTATTTTGACCCCGATCACAGCAATCTGCACAAAAACTGCTGAACCCCTCGCATCCGACTGCACGTCGCTGTCCTAGACCTGTGTTCAGGGACAATGACGACAGTGAAGGATCAGTCAGATGAAAACATTTCTTGTGCGCGGTGTGCCGGCCTCGATCCAGCAGGATGGCTGGTGGATGGACGGCGATATCAACCGCCCAACACCGCCCCCCAGCCGCGATGGTACAGACGCAGAACCGGGCCGGATGGGACGGCCCATCGTTCTTTTGGCCCTTATCGCGCTGAGTGACGTTTTGTTGTGGGGTGCCGCACCGGGTGTGTCGCTGGCGCTGTTTGGGATGATCGTGCTGGCCTGCGGGCTGGTGTTGCGTGCTGGCAAAGGCTGGGGCGGATTGGTGGCCGGGGCGCTGTTGTTTATCCCGGTGATCGAACAGGCGCAGTTGCTGTCGGTGCTGTTTTGGATCATGGGAATGCTGCTGGGCGGGGCCTGGATTGCCATGGGGGGCTGGCAGGGTCTGTACGCCATGGCCTGCTCGGCCGGGCGATTGTTGTATTTCGGCCCGCTGCAAGCCTTTTGCGATGCGTATTTACGCGCCATGCGCAATCAACGCTCGGCCACGGTCAAGGACCGTCTGACCACCGTTGGTCTGGGGTGGGCTGTGCCACTGGGGCTGGGGTTTATCTTTGTCAGCCTGATGGTTCAGGCCAACCCGATTGCACAAACCTGGCTGGAGCGCGCACAAGGCGTACAAGTGCCTGAGCTGGGCCGCATGATGTTCTGGCTGGGGATTGCCATTCTGGTCTGGCCGTTTCTGAAGCTGGGCGCTTTGCAAACCTGGCTGACCCCCGCCACAACGCCCGATATGATCGGCCCGCGCCGGGTGCCTGCGATTTTGAACCCTGCTGCTATTCGCCGCTCACTTGTTCTGTTCAACCTGATCTTTGCAGCGCAAACCGGACTGGACCTGACCTATCTGTGGGGTGGTGCCGCGCTGCCCGATGGCATGAGCCACGCCGCCTATGCCCATCGCGGAGCCTATCCATTGCTGCTGACAGCGCTGCTGGCCGGTGCCTTTGCGCTGGTGGCCCGCCCGTTCACGGCGCTGGACCCGATGATGCGTGCGGCCTTGATGTTTTGGCTGGGTCAAACGGTGCTGCTGGTGATCTCATCGCTGATGCGGCTTGAGCTGTACATCGAGGCATTCGGTCTGACCCGTCTGCGACTGGCGGCCGGGATCTGGATGATGGTGGTGGCCACCGGGCTGGGCCTGACCCTGTGGCAGGTGTTGCGCCATCACAGCGCGGCCTGGTTGCTGAAGCGCTGTGCGATACTGGGTATGGTGACGCTTTATGCGGCGATGTTCCTCAGCTTTGATCGCACGATTGCACGCTACAACCTGACCCACGACGTGGCGCAAGACCCTGCGTATATCTGCACGCTGGGCCCCGCGGCCCTGCCCGAAATTCGCAGCCACGCCCCTGCCTTGTGCGACTATTACGCCCAGATGCGCGCGCCTCTGACGGATGATTGGCGCGAATGGGGCTTTCGCGACTGGCGGGTTTTACGTAGCCTTGCGGCATTGAACACCACACCCACAGGCGAGGTCACATGGCCGACATTCTGATCATCGACGACGATCCGCAAATCCGCGACGTGCTGCGCATTGCGCTGAAGCAGGCAGGTCATGCGGTGACCGAGGCCGGCGACGGGGCCGAAGGGCTGGCCAAGGCGCAAAACGGCCGCGCGGATCTGATCATTCTGGATATAGGCATGCCCGAGATGGACGGTCTGGAGATGTGCCGCCGTTTGCGCGCCACGCATGATACGCCCATCTTGTTTCTGACGGCACGCGACGAGGAAATTGACCGTATCCTTGGGTTTGAGCTGGGCGGCGATGATTATGTCACCAAACCGTTTTCCCCGCGCGAGCTGATCGCCCGTATCCGCGCCATCCTGAAACGCAGCGAAGGGCGCAAAGGGCCTGAGAGCACGGCCTTGCGTCACGGTGCGCTGAGCCTTGATCCGACGCGGCATCTGTGCAGCTTTGGCGTGGCGCAGATTTCCCTGACCAGCCGCGAGATGGGACTGCTGGAACATCTGATGCGCCATCCTGATCACGTGGCCACCAAGGCGCAGCTGACGGATGCGGTTTATGGTGCAAACATCCATGTCTCGGACCGCACGCTGGACAGTCACCTGCGCAATCTGCGTTCGAAACTGGCCGAGGCGGGCTGTGATCCGGCGATTGAAACAGTGCACGGTGTTGGCATTCGGATGGGCCCATGCGCCGCCAGATAAGGCAAAAATGGCGCCCGCCTCTGGCGTTGGTCATTGGTGGCACGCTGGCGGCGTTTTTGACCATTCCCATGGTTGGCATCGGGTATTTCAAACTGGCCGGGTTCATTCTGGGGTGGGGCGAGACGACGCTGATGATTTTTATCATGGCGCTGGTGTCGACCCTGATCCTTGGTTTGTTGCTGTGGCGTCTGGTGTTGCGGCCGGTTTATGCGCTGACCGCCCATGCCCAGGCCGTGCGCGACGGGCGCGATGACAGCCCTCTGCCGCCGCATTTCGGTACGCCCGAAATCTCGGCGTTGGGTCAGGCGGTGCTGGAGATGGAGACCACTCTGCAAGACCGCGAAGCCGGGATGCGCGCCTATACCAACCACGTCACGCACGAGTTGAAATCCCCCCTGACCAGCCTGATCGGGGCGACCGAATTGCTGGAGGGAGCCACGGGCGAGGACCGCGATCAGCTGGTGGACACGATCCGCCAATCGGCGTTGAAAATGCAGGAACAGGTGGATGCCCTGCGCCGTCTGGCGGTGGCACGTGAGCCATTGGGGCGCGGGCCTGCGGTTGTGTCCGAGGTGGTGGCCGGGCTTGCGCCGCGTGACGGGATCGAGATGCATCTGGACGGCGATGCAAGCCTGCCCATCGACGCCGAAGCCTTGATCGCGGTGCTGGGGCATCTGCTGGGCAATGCGGCCCATCACGGCGCGGATCGGTTGGATTTGCACGCATCACACGATGTGCTGGTGGTACAAGACAACGGACCCGGCATTGCCGAGGGCAACCGCGACCGTGTGTTTGATCCGTTCTTCACCACACGCCGCAGTGCCGGAGGAACGGGCATGGGTCTGGCCATCGTGCGCACGATGTTGCAGGCGGTGGGCGGCGAGATATCTTTGGAAGCCTCTGACGCGGGTGCGCGTTTCAGGATGGAGTTTTGAAGCACCCCGCCGTTTGAGTGGGGGCTTGGTGGCTAGGCGTTACTCTGCGAATACATGCGCGCCCAACGCGGCCAGCCCGCCTGGTAACAAAGCATCAGGCGTGGCATGCTCGGCTGGTACCCCCTGCGCGCCAAGCGCTTGCGTATAGGCCTGGGCCAACGGGCCGTCGCCAATCACCACCGCCTGCTGTCCCAGCCAATAGGCCCGCATCGCGGCCAGATCCGCACCGATGAAATGCCCCAGACAGGCCCCTGCATCTCCGCGCACTTCGGCGGATCGCAGATGGGTCATCAACCGTTCAGGGCGGCTGAGTGTATCGGCCATAGCCGCCTCATCGACCACGGCATTTCCCATGGCGAGCACCGCAAAGAGCCGGGGGGTCAGGCTGCTGGCAGAACTCACAATCTCATCTGCGCTGACATGCAGCCAATGCACGACATCCCCGTGCAGCACGACCATCACACCGTCCCAATTGGGATGCGCGGCCAGATATCCCGCACCCCATATCCGCACCCAGGCGCTGATCACATCGGCGGGGGTATCCTGATGCAGCGGCGGCACGGTTTGGCCTGTGGACGGCAGCACAGCGGCAGGCAAAACATCGGCCTCGCCCACGCCAATGCGCACCACGTCTGCGTTTGGGTGATGCAGCTGATCACGCACTGCACCGGCGTCTGCACCTTGTGCCTGCGCCATAATCTGAGCACCCTGAACGGCATACCCGACGTACCCTTCAGCCTCGCGCCCTAAGGCGATCCAGATGCTCATCGTGGCGATGACAGCTGACCGATCAATCCGCGCATGTCATAGCCTGCCTCGGTTGTTTGGCGCAGCAAATCGTCATCGCTGAGTGTGCCATGCATCGCGATGGTCCACATCATCGTGCAGCGCGTGCCCGTGCGGCAATAGGCCAGCAGTGGCTGCGGCATGTCACGCAGTGCTGCGCCAAAGGCTGCCACATCATCGGGGCGTGGCCCCATTCCACCAACAGGCACCCAGCACACTTGCAATCCGGCCTTTTGCGCCTCGGCCTCGATACTGGCAAAATCGGGCTGGCCGAATTCCTCGCCATCGGGGCGGTTGCACATGATGGATTTGTATCCAGCGTCGGCAATCGCGGCCACGTCCTCGGGCAAAATCTGAGGGGCAACGCTGTAGTCGGGCGTGATTGGGCGCAAATCCATGGGGCTGTCCTTTGCAAATTTGGGTTTCCCAATACAGGCCATATTCGCGGCGCAACTGCAATGGCGTCACTATCATTGACTTTCACTTCCAGCATGCCAAACGTGTCGTGAACACAGCATGAGCAAAGGCCACGCAACATGAGCGGACGTTGGGAATTCTGGATCGACCGAGGCGGCACATTCACCGATATCGTAGCGCTGACACCACAGGGCGGTGTTGAAACCCACAAGCTGCTGTCAGAGAACCCCGAACGCTATAAAGATGCGGCCGTGCAAGGCATTCGCGATCTGATGGGCGTTGACGGCACATTTGCCGACGGCTCGATCGCTGCCGTCAAGATGGGCACGACCGTGGCCACCAATGCCCTGTTGGAACGCAAGGGTGAGCGGGTTTTGTTGATGATCACGCAAGGGTTCCGCGACCTGCTGGAGATCGGCTATCAGACCCGGCCACGCCTGTTTGATCTGCACATCAAGCGCCCCGATCTGCTGTACGAGCAGGTGGGCGAGCTGGTGGAACGGCTGGATGCTGATGGGGCCATCATCACACCTTTGGATGAAAACGCAGCCCGCACCACGCTGCAAGAGGCCTATGATGCCGGCATTCGTGCGGTGGCCATTGCGGGTTTGCACGCCTATCAGAACCCCGTGCATGAGCAGGCCGTGGCCGCCATCGCACGCGACATTGGATTTACGCAAATCTCGGCTTCAGCCGACGTGTCACGGCTGGCCAAATTGGTGGGACGCGGTGATACAACAGTGGTCGATGCGTATCTGTCGCCGATCCTGCGCCGATATGTGGATCAGGTGGCAGGCGCGCTGGATCTGGGCCGCGCCTGCGAGGCATTGTTGTTCATGCAATCGTCGGGCGGGCTGACGGATGCGCAGCTGTTTCAGGGCAAGGACGCCATTTTGTCGGGCCCGGCAGGCGGTATTGTCGGCATGGTCAAAACAGGCGAGGCCGCAGGCCACGACCGGTTGATCGGCTTTGACATGGGCGGCACATCAACAGATGTCAGCCACTATGCGGGCGACTATGAACGCAGCTTTGAAACCGAAGTGGCAGGCGTGCGCATGCGTGCCCCGATGATGGACATTCACACGGTGGCCGCAGGGGGCGGCAGCATCTGCAAGTTTGAGGATGGCCGGTTTCAGGTGGGTCCCGAAAGTGCCGGCGCTGATCCCGGTCCGGCCTGCTATCGCCGCGGCGGGCCGCTGACTGTCACCGATTGCAACGTCATGCTGGGCAAGCTGAACCCCGATCATTTCCCGCATGTTTTTGGCCCTGAGGGCAATCAGCCGCTGGATGCAGATGTGGTGCGTTCAAAATTTGCAGCCCTCGCCGAGACTGTCACGCAAGAGACAGGAGAGGCCCGCCGCACACCCGAGGACATGGCCGAGGGCTTTCTGCGCATCGCCGTTGATAACATGGCCAATGCCATCAAGAAAATATCCGTGCAACGCGGCCATGACGTGACCCGCTATACGCTGCAGTGTTTTGGCGGGGCCGGTGGCCAGCATGCCTGTCTGATCGCCGATGTTCTGGGTATGACGAAGGTGCTAATTCACCCTCATGCCGGAGTGCTCAGTGCGTATGGTATGGGTCTGGCCGAAGTGCGCGCCTTGCGCGAGGTGCAATATGATGCACCGTTGCAAGACACTGCCGGGGCCACGGCCGCATTGGATAAGATCACCCAAGAGGCCCGCGATGAAGTGGAAAGCCAGGGGATCACCGACATCACCCCGCTGATGCGTGCACATCTGCGCTATGACGGATCGCATCAGGCGCTTGAGGTTCCGTTTGGCACCGAGGCCAAAATGCTGGCCGCATTCGAGGACGTGCATCGCCAGCGCTTTGGCTTTCACAGTCCCGAACGCGATGTTCTGTTTGAGATGCTCAGCGTCGAGGCCGTGGGCCAGACCGGACAGGCCCCTGCCGCTGATTTGCCCTCGGGCGATGGCCGCGCCCATGCACAGATCCCCATGAGCCTTGAGGGGGAGTGGCGCGATATCCCGCTGTATCACCGGGGCAATCTGGACCCGGGCGCACAGGTGAAAGGCCCTGCCGTCATCACCGAGCCGACAGGCACCAACGTGATCGAACCCGGCTGGAGTGCCAGCGTCGATGCGATGGGCAACCTGCTGCTGGAACGGGTTGAAACCAAGGCCCGCAATCTTGCCGCTGGCACCAAGGCCGATCCGGTTCTGTTGGAAGTGTTCAACAATCTGTTTATGTCCGTGGCCGATCAGATGGGCGCCACTCTGGCCAACACATCGTGGTCTGTGAACATCAAAGAGCGGTTGGATTTCTCCTGCGCGATCTTTGATGATCAGGGGGATCTGGTGGCCAACGCACCACATGTGCCGGTGCATCTGGGGTCTATGTCGGACAGCGTGAAAACCATTCAGCGACTGAACCCGGATGTGAAACCCGGTGACGCCTATATGCTGAACTCGCCCTACAATGGCGGCACGCATTTGCCGGATGTGACAGTGATCACGCCGGTGTTTGTCGGCGACACGCCTGAGTTTTGGCTTGGGTCGCGCGGCCACCATGCTGATATCGGCGGGCGCACCCCCGGCAGCGCTCCGCCCGACAGCACCCACATCGACGAAGAGGGCGTGTTGATCGACAACGTCAAACTGGTTGATCAGGGCACGTTGCTGGAACAAGAGGCCACTGACATTCTGTCCTCGTGCAAATACCCGTGCCGCAACATCCCGCAAAACATGGCAGATCTGAAGGCACAGGTGGCGGCCAATGAAACGGGCCGTCAGGAATTGCTGAAGGTGGTCGAGAACTACGGACTTGACGTGGTGCGCGCCTATATGGGGCATGTGCAGGACAACGCCGAGGAATCTGTGCGCCGCGTGATTGACCGTTTGAACGACGGAGCCTTCAGCTATCCGATGGACATCGGTACCACGATCGAGGTCAAGGTCAGCGTGGACCGCGCCCGCCGCACGGCGACCATTGATTTCACCGGCACGTCTGCGCAATACAGCGGCAATTACAACGCGCCGCGCTCAATTTGTGATGCGGTGGTGCTCTATGTGTTCCGCACCATGGTGGGGGCTGACATTCCGCTCAACCAAGGCTGTCTGAAACCGCTTGAGATCATTGTGCCTGATGGCTCAATGCTGAACCCCGTTTATCCAGCGGCGGTGATTGCGGGCAATACCGAGGTCAGCCAAGCCACCTGCAATGCGCTTTATGGTGCTTTGGGGGTGATTGCCGGATCAAAGGCCACGATGAACAACTTTGTCTGGGGCAATGATGATTTCCAGAACTATGAAACCATCGCAGGCGGATACGGCGCGGGCCCCGGATTTCAGGGATGTGACGCCATTCAGACCCATATGACCAACACCCGCATGACCGATCCGGAGATCCTGGAAAAACGCTTTCCTGTGCGGCTTGAGGCATTTGGCATTCGCCAGGGGTCCGGTGGGGCCGGACAATGGCGCGGTGGCCACGGGGTGCATCGTCGGATGCGGTTCCTTGTGCCGGTGACAGTGACAACGCTGTGTTCGCACCGGATCATTCCGCCGTTTGGGGTGGATGGGGGTGCACCGGGTCAGGTGGGGCGCGACTGGGCTGAACTGCCCGATGGCACCCGTCGCAACATGAAGGGCAATGACGAGATCAATCTGCCCGCCGGAGCCGTGTTCGGCATGGAAACCCCCGGTGGTGGGGGATGGGGTAAACCCGACTGACAGGCCTGCTCTTCCAGCTCTGACGTGCTGGCCTCGCGAGGCGCGCATGTCAGGGCGCGAAGAGCTTTACGCCGCCGCAAATCCGGCGTCGAGCGAGCTGATGATCCGGTCGACCTCGGCCGCAGATATGGTCAGAGGCGGTGACATCAGCACGTTATGCGCGCCCAGCCGAACCATTGTGCCGGCCTCATAGGTTGCCTGGTGCACACGCTTCATCGTGTTGGCATCCATCGGCGTTTTGGTGGTCTTATCCGACACCAGTTCGATCCCGGCCATCAACCCATGCCCGCCCCGCACATCACCGATGATGTCATATTTCTCGGCCAGTTTCAGCAGCCCCTGATGCAACTGAGTGCCACGTTCTGCCGCGTTGGTTTTGGTATCCAGCCGCGTGGTTTCCGCCAAACAAGCCACCACAGCCGCCGCCCCGACGGGATGCGCAGAATAGGTGTACCCCGTCCAGATTGCGCCATCGGCGCCGGCGCTTTCAAACACCTCTGCCACTTGGTCACTGATCATCACACCGCCAACAGGGAAGTATCCGCTGGTGATGCCTTTGGCGATTGTCATCATGTCGGGCTTTACCCCCCAATGCCGCGCCCCCGAGGCGTCACCGGTGCGACCAAACCCGCAAATCACCTCGTCTGAGATGAACAAAATGCCATGACGCGCGCAGACATCGCGCATTTTGCCCATGAAGCTGGCATCGGGCACAATCACACCGCCCGCGCCCTGAATGGGCTCCATGATAAACGCCGCGATGGTTGAGGCATCCTGGAACGCGATCTCATCCTCAAAGGCTGCCACGATCTTGTCGGCCAGTTTGGCAGGGTCCGTTTCATCAAACGGATTGCGATAGGTATAGGGGCTGGGCAGATGGTAACATCCGGGCAGCAGGGGTTCGTATCCGATGCGGAACCGGTTGTTGCCATTCACCGACGCACCCCCCCAATGGGTGCCGTGATAACCCTTTTTGAGGCTGATAAATTTGGTGCGTGTGTGTTCGCCGCGCAGACGGTGATATTGCCGTGCCATGCGCAGGGCCGTATCCACCGCATCGGACCCGCCTGAGGTAAAGAACACCCGGCCCATGCCATCCTCGGCAAAGAAGTCCTGCACTGCATAAGACGCCTCAATCGCAGGGGGATTAGATGTTCCGGCAAAGGCGGAATAATAGGGCAACTCAAACAGCTGATCAGCAATGGCCTGTTTCACCACATCATTGGAATAGCCCAGGTTTACGCACCAAAGCCCCCCTACGGCATCCACAACCGAGTGACCGTCGATATCCGTGATTTCAACGCCATTCGCGGCTTTGATGATCTTGGGCGCATTGACCTGGGCATCGCCCGGATGGCCCATGGGATGCCACAAATGGCGGGCGTTCATTTCACGCAGGAAATTATCATCTTTCATCGCTTGTGCACTCCTTGGACGGCGGCAGGAATAATTTGATCAAAACCTGCCACCGGATCAAAGCTCTGTCCAGCGAAAACTCAGCGCATCAGTCGTAGCGCAGCTCGGTCGCCTTGCCACGGAAGATGACGTATGACAGCACCGAATACCCTGCAATCATGGGCAGAACCATGCAGGTTCCCACAAAGATGATGAACAGGCTTTCGGGTGCGCTGGCGGATTCGTAGAGGGTCAGAGTTTCGGGGACCACATAGGGGTAAAAGCTATAGGCCATCCCCAAAAACCCCAGTGAAAACAGCATCGTCGTCAGCGTGAAGGGCAGCCATGCCAGTTTGTCACCTGCAAAGGGCATGTTGCGCAGGATCAGCCACAGCGCCACGATCAGCCCACCCGCCATCAAGGGCAGAGGCATAAGCAGGAAAATCTCGGGCACCGAGAACCATTTATCAAAGATCCGCGGGCTGACAAAAGGCGTCGCCAGCGACACCGCCCCCATGCCCAGCACAACACCCCAGATGCCACCCTTGGCCCAGACCACGGCTTTGCGTTGCAGATGCTCGTCGGTTTTCAGGATCAACCATGTGGCGCCTATAAAGGAATAGGCCACCGTCAGGAACACCGCCGTCACAGCCGAAAAGGCAAGCGTGAACCATGTCACCTGCAAGCCCATGACATACATCCCCAGCATATAGCCCTGGCTGAGTGAGGTCATAAGCGAGCCATAGTAAAACGCACGGTTCCAGGCAGGCTTGCGATCCGGGCCCACCTTGGCGCGGAATTCAAAGGCAACGCCGCGCAGGATCAGCCCCACCAGCATCACCGCCACAGGCAGGTAAAGTGCTGTGAGGATCATGCCATGTGCGGCCGGAAAGGCCACCAGCAGGATACCAATGGCCAGCACCAGCCAGGTTTCATTCGCATCCCAGAACGGCCCGATCGACGCAACCATGCGGTCTTTCTCGTCGTCCTCGGCAAAGGGAAAGAGCAGCCCGACACCCAGATCAAACCCGTCAAGGCAGACATAGATCAGGATCGACAGCCCCATCAGGGCCGCAAAGGTTACGGGCAGCCACTGGGCCGGATCACCAAAGAGTTCCATCATGAGGCTCCTATTCTGCCGGGATTTTCTGGCCCATGCCGGGGCGCAAGACTCCGCGCACAGCACCTGTGGCATTGGGATTATCCCCGGCCTTGCGGGCCAGGTAGAACAGCACGCTGATATAGGCGGTCAGCAGCACCACATAGATGCTGAGGTACACAGCCAGCGTGCCTGCGACCATCGGTGCTGGTACGTCTGCGACGGCCTCTTTGGTGGTCATCACGCCGGACACCAACCAGGGCTGGCGGCCGATTTCGGTGGTGTACCATCCGGCCAGAGTGGCCACCCAGCCGCTAAAGCCCATGGGGATCATCGCCCAAAGCATTGGTTTGGGGATTGCCTCGACGCCGCGACGACGCCAGAGCATCAGGCCCACGGCCACCCATGACAGCAGCAACATTGCCATGCCCGTTCCCACCATCACGCGGAAGGAATAGAACACAGGGGCCACTGGCGGGTGCAGCACGGTGCCGTCCTCGGCCACGAAATCATTCAGGCCGGGCACAACGCCGTCCGCCTTGTGGGTCAGGATCAGCGAGGCCCCGTTGGGAATGCTGATCTCATAATGGTTGGTGCGCGCGGCCTCATCGGGGACGGCAAACAACAGCAGGGGCACATTGCCCTGGGTGTCCCAGTTGCCCTCCATCGCGGCCACTTTGGCGGGTTGGTATTTCAACGTGTTCAGCCCGTGCAAGTCACCGATCAGGATTTGCACCGGGATCAGGATT
Organism: Roseovarius sp.; assembly: GCA_045106595.1. Taxonomy (GTDB): domain Bacteria; phylum Pseudomonadota; class Alphaproteobacteria; order Rhodobacterales; family Rhodobacteraceae; genus Roseovarius. The sequence goes on from JBGCEW010000018.1 coordinate 123,927, forward strand.
GCCCCCAGGCTGAGGCCCGTCACCAAAGCGGCACGCACGTCAGAGGTCCGGTCTTCACGCAGCCAGCGATAGGCGCTGATCCCCGCCAGCAGGAAGGCCACAGTCAGGCCACTGGCCACCAGCATATGGGTCAGACGGTAGGGCATCGACGGGTTAAAGATGATCGCCCACCAATCGGTGGCAAAGGCCACACCATCGCGCATTTCAAAGCCCGCAGGCGTATGCATCCAAGAGCTGAGCACGATGATCCAGAAGGCTGACATTGTTGTCCCGAAGGCCACAAGGAAGGTGGCCAGCGTATGCACCCACGAGGGGACGCGGGAAAACCCAAACAGCATGATCCCCAGGAACACCGCCTCGAGGAAAAACGCGGTCATCACCTCGTAGGCCAGCAAAGGCCCGGCGACATTGCCGACCTTCTCCATAAAGCCCGGCCAGTTGGTGCCGAACTGGAACGACATTGTGATGCCCGACACAACGCCCAGCGCAAAGCTCAGCGCAAAGACCTTGACCCAAAAGCGGTAGGCTTTGATCCACTTCTCGTCGCCTGAGCGGGTAAAGCGCAGTTTGAAGTACAACAGCACCCAGCCAAGGGCGATGGTGATGGTCGGAAACAGGATGTGAAACGAGATGTTCGCTCCAAACTGGATCCGGGAGAGAATAAGCGTGTCCATAGGAATACACCCAAACGGTTATGTTACATGTTGAGTGAGTACATAGGGCATAACCGGGCTTTGTCCGCTTGCTGCGACAGCAGGGCGCAGGGGTGTCAACGCAGCGTGACACCTTTATTTTATTGGGGCGCCACGGGGGTTGTGGTCTGTACGGCGCGCGCGTGACCTATGCATCTATCGCAGGGGGTCAACCCGTGCAAAACCCGGCGTGCCTGTGTCCTCGGGATGCTGCTCCAGATGTCGGGCCTTGATCCCCTCAGAGGTATCGCGGCTGCCATCGTGGCTCCAACCGGGTGGTTGCACGCAATAATTCCACCTGTCACGCCATGTCAGCCCCGGCTGGCGGATATCACGGAAAATCCCCACCCATTCGTGAAAGGCCACGCGGATCGGATTAAACGTGCCCAGATTGCGCACCAGGCCGTAATCGGGTTTCTCGGTGTCCAGTTCAGGCACGAAGGTGCCAAACATCTTGTCCCAGATGATGAACACACCGGCATAATTGGCATCCAGATAGCGCGGATTGCGCCCATGATGCACCCGGTGATGCGAGGGCGTGTTCATCACCGCCTCGAACCACTTTGGCATCCGGCCGATCGCCTCGGTGTGAATCCAGAACTGGTAAATCAGGTTCAACCCACCGCAAAACAGCACCATCGCCGGGTGAAACCCCAGCAGGATCAGCGGCGCACGGATGATCATCATGAAGGTAAACGTGCCGGTCCAGGTTTGGCGCAAGGCCGTGGTCAGGTTGTAGTGCTGGCTGGAGTGATGATTGACATGGCTGGCCCAGACCCACCGGATGCGGTGGCCAAACCGGTGCACCCAGTAATAGCGAAGATCGTCCAGCACAAAGCAAAGCAGGATCACCCAGGCAGATGTGCCCAGATCAAGGGGGGTGGTTTTCCACAGCAGCATGAAAAACCCGTAGGCAATGAAGCCCAGCAAAATGGATGAGGCCACGTTGCCCGCCCCCATTATCAGGCTGGTCACCGCATCGCGGGTTTCATAGCGCCCGCCTTTGCCCTTGATCACGATCCAGGTCAGCTCGATCAGGATGGCGGCGATGAAGAACGGCACCGCCAGTTGGGTAACCTCAGGGTAACTGATCATATCGGTCATGCGGTGTGCTCCAGCAAGGTGGGCCATGTGTCAGCCTCGGAGGCATCCAGTGTCAGATGAATGTGCGGTGCGGTGTAATCCGGCAGATCAAGGCGCAGACCATTGGCCGTCCGCACGATATGCGCGTCCTCCAGATAGCGCGCTGTGGTATCCGCCCCCATGGGCCAGACGACGCCTGTGCCGTGGGCCGTTTCGATCAGGGCCACGCGGTGATCATGGCTGAGGGTGACACGCAGCGGGCGCTCCTGGGGGAACTCGTCCAGCCATGCCGCCTGCGCCGCTGCCTGATCGGCCAGTAACGCAGGACGCGACAGCCCCAACAGATGCAACAGCACCGTGATCCCGGCAATGCCGAGGATGACCATGGGCAACAGGATTTCTAGGGGCATGTGTGTGTCCTCATGTCGTGTAGTTTTGCAAAGGCCTGCGGATGGGTGCAAGCAAGCCGTTACGTCATCGCGACTGCACAGCCCAAAATGCACAGCCCAAAATGCACAGTCCAGAATGCACAGTCCAAGAAGGAGCGTCGCGCTGCCGGAAAATGTGCTACACTCAGACGCACAGATGTCCCGAAGGAGCGTTGCGTTGATCAAACATGCTTTTGAGGTCTGCTGCGCCATTGCACTGGCCGCCGCCGTGTATGTGTGGACGCCGTCACCCGCCGCAGCACAAGACACGGCCCTTCCCGGCTGGTTGCAATCCCATGTTGGTACGGGTGATGGGCAGATCGCACCCGTCGTTTTGCAACGCGCCCGCGCGCTTTATCAGCAAAAACGCGCTGAGGGGGCAGTGAAAAACCCCTGCTATCTGGCGATGGATGCCACCCGTCCCAGCACGCAGAACGGCCAGCCGGGGCGCAGGTTTTATATCATCTGTGAGCGCAGCAAAAGCTTTCGCGCCGTGTCCTCGGGGTATGGCAACGGGCGCAAATTGCAGGCGGCGAACTTCTCAAACGGGCGGCAATGCGCAAAGAACTTCAGCAATGCCGAAGGGTCAAAACTGACCATGGGCGGTGCCTATGTGACGGCTGAAACGCGCACATCGTTCAAAGGCTATTTTAACAAATCGGGCAAACGAAAACCGTTTTACCGCACTTTTTTGTTGTTTGACGGCGAAGGCGAGACCCGCAACGCCCGCGACCGCGCCATTGGCGGGCATCCGGCGGTGTTTCTGAAATGGCAATGCCGGTTCAAAAAACCCTCCAGCCCCCATGCCGACAAAGAGGGCTACGTGCCCTACGGAAAGCTGGTGGATTACACCAGTGGGCGCAGCAATGGGTGCACCACATGGTCCCAATCTGAATCGCGCGAAATTCTGGCCTTGGTCGAGGGCAATCCGACCTCGCTGTACATCTACCCTGAGGGCCGCGACATCAACGCGGTGGCGAAGGCTGTGAAAAAATCGCGGTCATTGTCGGGCTCGGGGCTTTATTGGAATACGGCCTGTCTGAAGGCGATCAAATCGCCCAAGTTCTGGCCCAAGCGCAAGCTGCAACCGGTGATCAACACGTGGCGGCGGTCGCTGAAAAAGCAACCACAGCGGGTTTTGCCGATTTGCAACTGATCTATGCCCCGGCCCGCTCAAGCGCCTGATCCAGATCGGCGATAAGATCGCCTGCATCCTCGATCCCGATGCTAAGCCGCAAAAGGCAGGGATGCACCGGGAACCCTTCGCCCGAGACGGTCTTGCGGTGTTCTATCAGGCTTTCGACGCCGCCCAGAGACGTGGCCGGGTAAAACACCTCGCAAAACCGCGTGACATCAATCGCCGTTTGCTCGTCGCCCTTGACCAAGACAGACAGCATGCCGCCATATGCCCCGCCGGTTTGACGCTTGGCAATCGCATGACCGGGATGCGACGGCAGGCCGGGATACATCACCGCGTCAATGCCAGGGTGGCTTTCCAGATGCCGGGCCACGGCCAGCGCATTTTCGGTGGCGCGTTCGTATCGCAGCGTCAAGGTGCGCATCCCCCGGATCAGCATGAACGCGTCAAACGAATGCAGCACAGTGCCTTGCATTTTGCGCACATGGGCGATGTCCTCCCAATACGGGCCGGTTTCACGGACAGACAAGGCACCAGCCGTCACATCCGAATGCCCGTTGAGGTATTTCGTGGCTGAATGAAACGAGATATCCGCCCCCAGTTCCAGCGCACGTGTGGCGATGGGTGGTGTGCCGGTGCAATCGGTGAACAGCCGGGCACCCGCGGCATGCGCAATCTCAGCTGCTGCCGCGATATCGGTCACGTCCCAATTGGGGTTGTTGGGGCTTTCGACCCATACCAACGCCGTTTGCCCTGCACGCATCTGCGCCTGCATCGCGTCCAGATCCCCGGCAGGGTAATAGCTGACGTCCAGCCGTTCCTTGCGCGCAAAGGTTTGGAACTGATCCAGCACGCCGTGATACATCACTTCGGGCACAACCACATGGGCGCGGGCAGGCAACTGTTCGATCACGGCTGTGCATGCTGACATGCCTGATGCAAACAGCAAACAGTCGCTGGCCCCTTCCAGATCGGCAAGGATCGCCTCGGCCTGTTGGGTTGTCTGGTTGCTGTCACGGCGGTAAATATAGGGCTGACGTTCCTTGTAATCACCGTCGCGCGCATAGGTGGCCGAGGGTTGAATGGGGGGAACAATCGCGCCGGTCTCTTCGTCCAGATACCGCAGAGCCTGCGCCAGTTTGGTGGCTGCCGACAGCGGACGGTTGGTGCGATGTGACATGGGCTGTCCTCTCAGATGATCATGGGCGTGACCCTAGCCAGCGCCATGTAAATGGCAAGCGCCGATCAGCGTTTGGCGTGGCGCAACCGTCCTTCGCGCCAGGCCAGCACCCCGGCCCCGGTCAGGATGATCGCCGCCCCCAGCACAGACACGGCATCGGGGATCACCTTGAACACCGCCGCGTCATAAACGGCAGCAAAGACCAGCGCGGCATAGAAAAACGGCGCCACGAAACTGGCATCCGCCCGCGCCATAGCGTTGACAAAGCACGCCTGTGCTGCCGCCATCAGGAACCCGATGCCCGCCAAGGCGACCCATTGCTGTGCTGTAGGAGCCTGCCACACAAAGCTGACCGCCACCGTGGCGATGATCAGACCGATGATGTTGTTGACCAGCAATATCTGCATCGGCCCTTCGCGCCCGGCCAGCAGCTTGATCACGATCAGTTCGGTTCCCAGCAACAGTGCCGAGCCAAGCGCCAGCACGGCGCCAAATTCAACCGCGCCATTGCCCGGCCGGGTCAGGATCAACGCGCCAATCAATGCAATGCCCGCCGCCGACCACCGCACCGGGCCCACCTTTTCACCCAAAAGCGGAATGGCCAGCATCATGCCAAACACCGGATTGAGGAAACTGATCGCCGTTGCATCGGACAAGGGAATAAACGCCGCTGCGGCAAACATCAGGCTGACGCCACCCCATCCCAACGTCGAGCGCATCACATGCAGCTTGATGTCTGGTCGGGTAAACCTGGGCCGCAACACAGCCGTGGCCATAGCGATGGCAATCAGCGCGAACAAGAACCGCCCGTGGCTGACTTGCAAGGAATGCATCTGTGGCCCCAACGCGCCCGTGCCCAGCGCCTTGGCCAGCAATGTTGTACCGGCTACAAACGCCGAGGCTGCCAGCGTCAACAGCGCGGCAAGGGCGGGGTTTTGGGGGGTCGCACCAGACATAGGTCAGTCATTGCGACATAACTGTGTGCAGGGCAAGATAAACCTGCTTAGCCGCAGTCGTTGGGTAAATCCTGCGTCACCGCATGAAAGCTCTGCAATTCCTTGCGCCAGAACTGCACAAACTTCCACTCGGGCTCGACCGTGGCCCCGACAAAGCCAAACTGTTCGCGGATGACACGCACCTTATCGAAGGCAAAGGCCGCATAAGCGCGGTTTTTGTAATCGGGCATCGCCTTCCAGGTGTTGATCGCACACCAGACATCGGCCTTTTCGGCATACCAGTCGTGACGCATATGCACGTTGGCGCAGGCGTGCTTGGTGTCATCACACATCATAAAAATCGCCTCATAGGGGATCATGGCCCCATCTTCGGCCTGGACCTGTCCGATGATCTTTTGCACCGTGCCCGTCTTATCTGTGCTCAGCCGGGCGGGGCCGATCAGGGCAAATGTCTCCAGCAGTTTTGCCGGATCATACATGCCCTTCAATTCGGTCGCTTGCGCAGGCAGCGCCAGACACGACACCAGACAAAACGCCAGACAAAACGCCAGACAGGCGGCAATCGTACGGCGCATGTTCAATCCTTTATACAGATACACCTTGTATCATCCTGTGGCGTGGCACCGATTGCAACCAATCGGCACGGCGTTGAAAAACCTTTTGCCTTCCCCGGCGGAACGCTCTATTGCGGCGCACATGATCAAACGCCTGACACATATCGCAGACCGACGCCGACGCTAACCGCTCCTGACGTCCCGCTTTTGATCTTTGGTGCGCTTTGCACCGCAAACATCTCATAACATTGACTCGAAGCCGCCCATACGGCACTCAGATGGCTTCTGAATATAAGGAACACGTGACATGATCCCGTCCGTCTTGCCCACCTATGCACGCGCCCCTCTGACATTCGTCAAAGGGGAAGGAAGCTGGCTAATCGAGGCAGATGGCCGACGTTTTCTGGACTTTGGTGCAGGCATTGCAGTGACCGCCCTGGGCCATGCGCATCCTGCGTTGGTAGAGGCCTTGACCACCCAGGCGCAAACGCTGTGGCATACGTCAAACCTGTATCACATCCCGCAACAACAGGCCCTGGCCGACAAGCTGGTCGATGCCACCTTTGCTGACACGGTGTTTTTCACCAACTCCGGCACCGAAAGCTGCGAATTGGCCGTCAAAATGGCGCGCAAGCACTTCGATGCGGCAGGCCAACCCCAGCGGGTTGATATCATCGCCTTTGAAGGGTCGTTCCATGGTCGCTCCTCGGCCGGTATTGCCGCCGCCGGGTCTGAAAAAATGACCGCAGGCTTTGGCCCGTTGCTGCCCGGCTTTGTCCATCTGCCCTGGGGCGATCATGACGCGCTGACAGCAGCGATCACCGACACCACCGCCGCCATTCTGATTGAGCCCGTGCAAGGCGAAGGCGGCATCCGCCCCCTGCCCGATCAATGCCTCAAAGGTTTGCGCGATCTGTGCAATGAACACGGCATCCTGCTGATCCTCGACGAGGTACAATGCGGCGTGGGGCGCACCGGCAAGCTGTTTGCGCATGAATGGGCCGGGATTGAGCCTGACATCATGATGGTCGCCAAAGGCATCGGCGGCGGCTTCCCTCTGGGTGCTGTGCTGGCCACCGAACACGCAGCCTCGGGCATGGGACCCGGCACGCATGGCTCGACCTATGGCGGCAACCCACTGGGCTGTGCAGTAGGCTGCGCTGTGATGGATCATGTGGCCGACAAGGATTTCCTCGCTGGTGTCAACCGCAGCGCAGGCCAGTTGCGCCAAGGTCTCGAAGGGCTGATCGCCGCGCACCCCGATGTCTTTGACAGTGTCCGCGGAGCGGGCCTGATGCTGGGCCTGAAATGCAAAGCGCCCAACATGGACGTGCTGAACGCCGCCTATGATGCGCTTTTGATCACCGTGCCTGCGGCTGACAATGTGATCCGGCTTTTGCCGCCGCTCACCCTGTCCGAGGATGAGATCACCGAGGCCCTGCACCGACTGGACAAGGCCGCAACACAGGTCGCTTCGGCCTAGTTTCATTTTGCCAAACATACTCACATTCCGGCGCTTGCCAGAAAGCACGACTTCATGACTCATTTTCTCGACATTCACAAAACTGACCCCGGCGCGCTGCGATCGATCATCGACAACGCGCAAGAGATGAAAACAGCACGTGCCGGCCGCACCCGCGGCGCGGTGGATGATGATCAGCCTCTTGCCGGTCACATGGTTGCGCTTATCTTTGAAAAGCCATCCACCCGGACCCGTGTCAGTTTTGACGTGGGCGTGCGCCAGATGGGTGGTGAAACGATGCTGCTGTCGGGGGCCGATATGCAGCTGGGCCACGGCGAGACGATCGCCGACACCGCCCGTGTGCTCAGCCGCTATGTCGATCTGATCATGATCCGCACTTTCGACGAAGGCGTTCTGCTGGACATGGCCGAAAACGCCACCGTGCCTGTGATCAACGGTCTGACCGACCGCACGCACCCCTGCCAGATCATGGCCGATGTCATGACGTTTGAGGAACATCGCGGTCCCATCAAGGGCAAGAAAGTGGTCTGGTCCGGCGATGGCAACAATGTGTGTTCATCCTTCCTTCACGCCGCCGGGCAATTCGGGTTTGATCTGACCTTCACCGGCCCCATGCAGTTGGATCCCGAGGGCGAGTTTGTCGGCAATGCCCGCAAGGCCGGCAGCAAGATCATCATCGAACGTGATCCGGCCAAGGCCGTTGAGGGCGCGGACCTGGTGGTGACAGACACTTGGGTTTCGATGCACGACAGCCAGTCCACCAAGGAACGTCGCCACAACATGCTGCGCGCCTATCAGGTGAACGAAGAACTGATGAGCCACGCCAAACCCGATGCGCTGTTCATGCATTGCCTGCCCGCCCACCGCGAGGATGAGGCGACATCTGCAGTGATGGACGGCCCCAATTCGGTGATCTTTGACGAAGCCGAAAACCGTCTGCACGCTCAAAAGGCAATTATGCGCTGGTGTTTGGGAGTGTAAGTAGGCGACTGCAATGCGGGACAAAGCGGTTGCTGATGCCGACCTGATGAAAGTCTGCTTCTGACGCGAAGTTAATTCTAAACTCTTCAGCTTAGCTGTTTTGGACCTGCTGTTTGGTTGCACCCTCAGGCGTGAGCCGCACTTGACAGAAGCGCATCGCACCAGTGCCATCAATCTCAATCAGCGGAGGGTCCATGCGGGCCATCTTTTCCAGCTCGGCCTGTAACACTCCGTCTCCGACACGGTCATTTTCGTCCCAGCCAGCGACCATGACATCGCCTACTATGCGTGCCATTTTTGACCAATCTGGTTTCACTGCAACCAGCAGCCTTGCCTGCAAGTTTGTTAGTCCGGTTGCACGGTTCGGATGGCGGTTCTTGAGAACCTCAAACGCATGCAAGGCATATTCATCCACCCTCGGCATCAAAGAAGGATCAATGGGTTGAGGTAGCATAGTGATGGCGTTCCAACAGTCTACCAGGAGCTGCCAATCGGTTGGATTCAGCGGAACGGCGGGTATGCCACGTTCCGTCCTGTCCAAGAGCATATCGCTCCAGAATTTTTTAGGTCTTTTGCCAAAAATATCTTCATGAAAAACGCAAAGTGACACCGCATTTCGATCAACACCCATGCCTTCAAGTGCAATACTCAGGTACCATAGAAACGCATAACCCTGAACCGATCGGTCGGACCAAATCTCGATTGAAGTTGCTTTGGCTGCAACTTGCTCGAGTTGCAGCGGCTCTGGAATGTCATCAAAAGACATGCCACTCTTGAGCGCTCCGACCAAGTCGCAACGCGGCAAAGTTTGGTGCCACACAAAGTAATCCGCCTTGCTGCCATCAGGTAAATCCAGAAGCGGAGTCGCTTGCCAAAAATCAGAACGATTTCTTTGGAATTCCACCAGATCGTCCCACCCGATAAGTGAGCCGACTGAGAAGTCTTCCATACAGACAAAAACGAATGTTTCACCGGGAAGCTGTGTTGGTTTGGCCAATTGAATGTGGCTCTGGGATAAAATTATGCGCATTAATCTGTTCTACAAAGGCGAATGTTTTCGGAAGCGTAGCAGACATTCATTGGCTTTGCAGCATTGGTAAGTATGGGCTCAAAACAGAACTCTCCACATCTCCATCGCTTCATTCCCTTGCACCTGACCCGTGATCCACTAACCTGTTTGCATGAGACCAGATGAGGCCAACACATGACCAAAGCAAACATCGGCATCTATGGCTTGGGCACCATGGGCAGTGCATTGGCGCTGAATATGGCCGACAATGGCTTTGACGTGGCCGTCACCAACCGCGAGGCCGACTGGATTACGTCCTTTATGGCCGAAGCCGGTGATCTGGCTGGCAAACTGCACCCCCACCCCGAGCTGGGTGATTTTGTGGCAGGTCTGGCCACCCCCCGTGTGATCTTGTTCATGATCCCCTCGGGTAAACCGATGGATATGATGATCGAGGCGATCACGCCGCATCTGGAACCCGGTGACACGATCATTGACGGCGGCAATGCCAATTTTCACGACACCCGCCGCCGCTCGGCCAGCCTGACGGCGCAAAACCTTCATTTTGTCGGCATGGGTGTGTCGGGTGGCGAAAGCGGGGCGCGGCATGGGCCGTCCATGATGGTGGGCGGAACGGATCATAGCTGGACCCAGTTGAAGCCCATTTTGCGCGCAATTGCGGCGCAGTTTGAGGGCGCGCCTTGCGTTGATCATCTGGGCCCTGATGGCGCCGGGCATTTTGTGAAGACCGTTCACAATGGTATCGAATACGCCGAAATGCAGGTGATTGCCGAAATCTATGGTCTTTTGCGCAATGGGGCGGCCTGGACCCCCGCCGAGATCGGTCAGATGTTCACTGATTGGGACAAGGGCAAGCTGAAGTCCTATCTGATTGAGATCACCGGCAAGGCCTTGCAATACGATGATCCCAAAACCGGCCACCCCGTGGTTGACGTGATCAAGGATGCCGCTGGCCAAAAAGGCACGGGCCGTTGGAGCGTGGTCGAGGCTGTGCGCATGGGCCAATCCGCCAATATGATCGAGGCTGCCGTCGGCGGGCGCGGCTGGTCATCCGAAAAAGAGACACGCCAAAAGGCCGAGACAATCTTGGGCGGGGCACGCGGTGCCATCTCGCTGGGTGCTGACACAATGGCCGAGGCGTTTCTGGCCGCGCGCATTCTGGGGTATGCCCAAGGGTTCCGTATCCTTGCGGCCTCGGCTGACGAATACGACTGGCCACTGGACTATGCCCGCATCGCAGAAATCTGGCGCGCAGGCTGCATCATTCGGTCTGCCATGTTGGATGATATATCGGACGCTTTCCAATCAGACCTGCCTGCGGGTCAGCTGATTTTGTCACCGCATTTTGCACAGGAACTGGCCCGTTCCATTCCGGCCCTGCGCGAGGTTGTGGCAGCCGCTGTCACATCTGGCCACGCGGCTCCGGCGCTGGGGGCGGCCCTGAGTTGGTACGATACGATGCGTCAGGGGTTTGGCACCGCCAACATCATCCAGGCCCAGCGTGATTTCTTTGGTCATCACGGGTTTGAACGGCTTGGCGAAGACGGCAAACATCATGGGCCTTGGTGGGATTAACACCCGACACCCTGCGTGACATTTTTTTGCTGTAAGACGGTGCTTTTACCATTGCAGACTCAGACGCCCGGTTCTACATAGGCCACTCAAATGGCGCGGGGTGGAGCAGCCCGGTAGCTCGTCAGGCTCATAACCTGAAGGTCGTAGGTTCAAATCCTACCCCCGCAACCAAATGAAGCCGTCCTTCGGGGCGGCTTTTTTGTGTGTTGTGCGACCCTTTGTGCGGCAACTGCGTGGTGCGGACCGGGCCTGTCACACGCCGATATACTGCGATGTGACATCCTCGCTCAGCGCGTCAAACGGCCCGGACCATACGGATTTTCCACGTTGCAAGATCACGGCCTTGTCTGCCACGCGCCCCAGTTCGGACAGCGATTTGTCCACCAGCAGGATCGACATTGCCGTTTCGGCCTTCAGCGCTGTGATCGCGGCCCAGATTTCCTGTCGCACGATGGGGGCCAGACCCTCAGTGGCCTCGTCCAAAATCAACAACGTCGGATTGGTCATCAATGCCCGGCCAATCGCCAGCATTTGCTGTTCACCCCCTGACAGGGTTGCGGCGGATTGATCGCGGCGTTCGGCCAGACGCGGGAACAGATCAGCCACACGGGCAAAATCCCAATATCCTGTGCGCGCGGCCGCGGTCAGGTTTTCAAGTACCGTCAGATTTGCAAAGATGCGACGGCCCTCGGGGACCAGCCCAACGCCCAGCCGCGCCACCTTATGCGAGCGCAGCCGCGTGATATCGCGCCCGTCAAAGCACACCTGTCCGCCCATTTTGGGCAGCATGCCGGTGATCGCCTTGAGTGTCGTGGTCTTGCCCATGCCGTTGCGCCCCAACAGCGCCAGCACATCGCCTGCATCCAACGAGAAGGACACATCAAACAGCGCCTGCGACGCGCCGTATCGCACCGCGAGAGAGTGCACGTCCAACAGGCTCATGCGTCATCCCCCAGATAGGCGGCGCGCACATCGGGGTTGGCGCGGATTTCATCCACCGTGCCGGTGGCGATGATCTTGCCGTAGACCAGAACACTCAGACGGTCCGCCAGCGCAAACACCGCGTCCATGTCATGTTCGACTAGCAAAATAGGGGCCTCATGGCGCAATTCGTCCAGAAACCCCGTTAACTGCGCAGACCCTTCGCTGCCCATGCCCGCCATCGGCTCGTCCATCACAAACGCCTTGGGTGACAGTGTCAGGGCCACGGCGACCTCAAGCTGGCGACGTTGCCCATGCGACAGCTCGGAGGTGCGTGTGGTGGCATGATCGGCCAGCCCGGTGCGCTCAAGCGCCTGCATCGCGGTGGCGCGCAAGCCTTTGTCGCGCAACACCGACCGGATCAACCCCAGTGCGCCCCCCCGTGCCCCTAATGCGCCCAGCAGCGCGTTTTCCAGAACCGTGTTCTCCATCGCCAAAGCTGAAATCTGGAACGTCCGGCCCAGCCCCATCTGCGCCCGCTGGCGTGTGCTCAGCGTGCTGACATCACGGCCCAGAAACTGCACATGGCCTTCGTCCGGGGTTAACCCGCCACAAATCTGAGCAATCAACGTGGACTTGCCCGCGCCATTGGGGCCAATGATGGCATGGATTTCACCAGCGCGCAGATCAAGCGACACGCCCTCGCAGGCCGTGACAGCGCCAAAGCGTTTGGTGATGTTTTGCGTGGCCAGCACCGGGTCAGTCATGGCGCACCTCGCGCCCTGCGATCAGGCCAATCAGCCCACCGCGGGCAAACAGCACCACAAGCAACAACAATAGCCCCAGATAGATGTGCCAGAATTCGGACAACCCACCCAGAACATGCTCAAGCGTGATGAACAAAGCCGCCCCGGCAACCGGGCCATACAGCCTGCCGACACCGCCGAGGATCACAAAGATCATGATCTCGCCACTGGTATGCCAACTGAACATCGTGGGGCTGACAAAGCGGTTAAGATCCGCAAACAGCGCACCAGCCAGACCGGTGATAGCGCCCGAAATGACAAAGGCCGTCAAGCGCAACCGAAAGGGGCTGAGGCCGACGGTTTCAACCCGTTGTGCGCTTTGCCGGGCGGCATTTAAGGCCAACCCAAAAGGTGAGCGGATCAGGCGGGCGTTGAACCACAGGGCAAGCCCCAGCAGAACAAAGCAAATGGCGAAAAACTGGATCGGGTCCAGTGTGTTGAGCCCTGGAAACCCATTGCGCACATAGATCGACAGCCCATCCTCGCCGCCGTAGGCCGGCCAGCTGATCGACAGGTAATAAAACATCTGTCCAAAGGCCAAGGTGATCATGATGAAATACACACCCGAGGTGCGCAAACTGAGCCAGCCAATCGCCAATGCGGCGCAGGCGGCCACCAGCATGGCCACAATCCAGATGATCGGCATGGATTTGGTGCCTTCGATCAGCACAGGGCTTTCCATCAACGGGCTAAAGCTTTGGGCGTGACTGGCCAGGATGCCCATCGCATAGCCCCCCAGCCCAAAGAATGCGGCATGGCCCAGGCTAACCAACCCGCCAAGGCCCAGCGCGATGTTCAGGCCCACACCTGCCAGCGCCAGGATGCAGACCTTGGTGGCCAGCGTGATCGTAAACGGCTGGTCTGCGACATAGGCCCAAAGCGGCACCGCCAGCAGGCCCGCGAAGATCACGGCGTTCAGGATGCGCTCACGGCTCATGCGCGGGCTCCGAACAGGCCTTGGGGCCGCCAGATCAGCACCAGCGCCATCAGCACGTAGATCAGCATGGATGCGATCGCTGTGCCCGTGGCCTGTGCGGCTGAGTTGTCCATGAACAACCGGAAAAATGCAGGCACGGCGATACCGCCCAGTGTTTCGGTCAGGCCCACCATCAACGCACCGATCAGCGCACCTTTGATCGAGCCAATGCCGCCGATCACAATGACCACGAAGGCAAGGATCAGCACGGGTTCACCCATGCCAACCTGTACCGCCTGAATTGCGCCAACCAAAGCGCCCGCAAGGCCCGCCAAGGCCGCGCCCAGTGCAAAGACGATGGTGTAAAGCTTGGAGATATCAACACCCAGCGCGGCGATCATTTCACGGTCTGCCTCGCCTGCGCGGATGCGGATGCCCAGACGGGTGTGCGAAATCAGCCAGAACAGACCTGCGGCGATGGCCAGGCCGATGGCGATGATTGCAAGGCGGTACGCTGGGTACTGAATGCCACCGGGCAAGGTGACCGGGCCAGACAGGGCATCGGGGATGTCCAGATAGAGCGGGAAAGACCCAAAGAGGTAGCGCGTGCCTTCGGAAAAGATGAGGATCAGCGCGAAAGTGGCAAGAACCTGATCAAGGTGATCGCGGTCATACAACCGCCGGATCACCAGCAATTCGACCAAGGCCCCGGCAGCGGCAGCCGCGGCGAGGGCCGCAGCAAGGCCCAGCACAAACGATCCGGTCCACCCCGCCACAGCCGCCGCCGCAAAGGCACCGACCATATAAAGCGAGCCATGCGCGAGGTTGATCAGGCCCATCACACCAAAGACCAGCGTCAACCCGGCTGCCATCAGAAACAGCATAATGCCGAACTGAAGCCCGTTGAGAAGCTGCTCGATCAAGAGGATGAGGGTCATGTTTGCGCGGTCTCAGATGCAATACAGTCGCGGATGATCTCCGCGACTGCAGGTGTTTCAGATGTGGGAAAGACCCTTACATTTGGCAATCCGCGACATAGACGTTGGAATGATTTTCCAGCGCTGTGCCGATGATCTTGTTGGTGTAAACGTCACCTTCCTTGATCACTTCGCGGACGTAAATGTTCTGGATTGGGTGGTTGTTGCTATCAAAGGCAAAATCACCGCGCACGCTGTCAAACTCGGCCGCTTTCAGCGCGGCCAGGAAGGCAGGTTTGTCGGTGATGTCAGCCGTGTTCATCGCAGACAGCAGCAGGTTTGCCGTGTCGTAGCCCTGACTTGCGTACAGCGACGGCAGACGGCCATATTCGGCCTGGAACGCCTCGACAAATGCGGTGTTGGCCGCGTTGTCGATGTCTTTGTTCCATTGGCTGGTGTTCTTCACCCCCATCGCAGCATCGCCCACCGCTTGCAAAATACCCTGATCAAAGCTGAACGCGGGGCCAACCACGGGCAGGTCAAGGCCACTGTCGGCATATTGCTTGGGGAAGGAAATCCCCATGCCACCGGGCAGGAAGAAGAAGACTGAATCAGCCCCCGACGCGCGGATCTGAGCAATCTCCGAGGCGTAGTCTTTTTGGCCCAGTTTGGTGAAAATCTCACCGGCCAGCGCGCCCTCATACATGCGTTTGTAGCCGGTCAACGCGTCCTGACCCGCCGGATAATTGGGCGCCAGGATAAACGTGTTCTTAAGCCCGGCGGTGTTGGCATAGCCACCTGCGGCCTCGTGCAGGTTGTCGTTCTGCCAGGCCACGTTGAAATAATTCGGATGGCACCCCTTGCCCGCCAGCGCCGAAGGACCGGCATTGGGGCTGAGGTAAATTTTGTCCTGCGCTGTGGCCGACGGCACCACGGCCATCGCCAGGTTCGAGAAAATGATGCCGGTCAGAATATCCACCTTTTCAGACTGGATCATCTTGTCGGCCAGTTGCACGGCGATGTCGGGCTTGCGCTGATCATCCTCGACCACCACTTTCAGGTGCTTGTTGCCTGCCATCTTGGCGGCCAGCAAAAACCCGTCGCGCACGTCAATGCCAAGGCCCGCGCCGCCACCCGACAACGTGGTGATCATGCCAACCTTCACATCGGTCATATGCCCGTCGGCGCTGGCAAAGCTACCCATCGCGGCCAGCCCTGCGGCGGCCATCAGTGTTTTCAGTTTCATTCTCTCGTCTCCCTTGTTTTTATATCTTCAGAACGCCTTGAACGTCAGCGTCGTCTCGGTCCGTTCGATCCCGTCGATTGCGGCCACGTTTTCATTGATGAAATGGCCCACATCCGCGCCCTCGGGGATGTACAGCTTGAGCAGCAAATCAAACGGCCCCGATACGGAATACAGCTCGGAATGGATCTCTTGCAGGGCAATCGCCTCGGCCACCTTGTAGGAAGTGCCCGGCTTGCACCGAATGTTCACGAATACGCACCGCATGGCACCTGTCCCCCGATCTTGGAATCTTCGCGCGTATTAAGGCGCAATTTCATCGGGATGCAAAGGGGCTAGCACGAAATCAAACCGCTTGCGGGCTGTCAGAGCGTGATATGACGCGCCCGTGACCCGCGCTCGATCGCGGCGGCGTGCAGCCGGTCAATCTCCAGCTCATAGCGGATTTCTTCCAGCAGGCGCAGTTCGCTTTCCTGCAGGGTTCCATCGGCCGCGGCCACATCACATGCCAAGGCATAAGCCGTTTCAAACAGTGTCTCGGGCAGGTTGTCGCGCACCAGCCCAAACAGCGCATCCAGCCCATCTTCGACGCTGAACAGATCAAACACGGTCTGGGCCATCACATTCATCCGGTCCAGATCGTAATTGGCAAAGATCGGCAGGTTGTTCACTGCACTTTCAATCTTGACCAATTCGGCAGTGCGAATTTCCTCATCCGAGGCTGAAATGGCGATCATCACCGCAACCAGGCAATCCTGAGGCGTCAACGGGTGCGGAATTTGGTCGGTCATGGACAGTCCTTTCAAAGGCTTTGTTGCAGCGCAGAATATTGACTGTCCCGCCCCTCGGCAATAGGAAGCGGGATGCGTTGGGCATAAAAGGCCCGAAACCCCGGAGTACCCCGATGACTGATCTGCGCGCCGAAGCGATGAATTCCAAAGCCTGGCCCTTTGAAGAGGCGCGCCGAATCGTCAAACGCTATGCCAAAGCCCCGCCAGAAAAGGGCTATGTGCTGTTTGAAACGGGCTATGGCCCCTCGGGCCTGCCCCATATCGGCACCTTCGGCGAAGTGGCGCGCACCACGATGGTGAAACGCGCGTTTGAACTGCTGTCGGACATCCCCACGAAGCTGGTCTGTTTCTCGGACGATCTGGACGGGATGCGCAAAGTGCCCGGCAATGTGCCCAACCCCGAAGCGCTGGAACAGCATCTGCAACGCCCACTGACGGACGTGCCCGATCCCTTTGGCGAGTACGAGAGCTTTGGCCACTACAACAACGCCATGCTGCGTCGGTTTCTGGATACGTTTGGCTTTGAGTATGAGTTCATCTCGGCCCGTGAATTTTATCGCTCGGGTCAGTTTGACGAGATCCTGATGCGTTGTGCTGAACGCTATGACGAGCTGATGAAAATTATGCTGAAGTCCCTGCGCGAAGAACGCCAGCAGACCTATTCGATCTTCCTGCCGCTGCATCCTGAAACAGGGCGCGTGATGTATGTGCCGATGAAGCATGTGGATGCGGCGAATGGCACTGTCACCTTTGACGACGAAACCGGCCGCGAATGGACCCTGCCCGTCACCGGGGGCAACGTAAAGCTGCAATGGAAGCCCGATTTTGGGGCTCGCTGGGCCGCGCTGGGTGTCGATTTTGAGATGTATGGCAAGGAACATGCCACCAACGAAAAGATCTATGACGCCATCTGCCGTGCTCTTGGGGCGCGCCCGCCCGAGCATTTCTCATACGAGCTGTTTCTGGATGACAAAGGTCAGAAAATCTCAAAGTCCTCGGGCAATGGGATCAGTATTGACGAATGGCTGACCTATGCGTCCACGGAATCGCTGTCGTATTTCATGTATCAAAAGCCCAAAACCGCCAAGCGGATGCATTTTGATGTGATCCCCAAGGCGGTGGATGAATACCATCAGCAATTGCGCGCCTATCCGACGCAGGACGCCAAGGCGCAGCTGAACAACCCCGTGTGGCATATCCACGGTGGTGACGTGCCCGGCTCAAACATGCTGGTGCCGTTCTCGATGCTGCTGAACCTGGCGTCGGTGGCATCGGCCGACAACAAAGACCAGCTGTGGGGCTTTATCCAGCGTTATGCGCCCGAAGCGTCTGCTGAAACCCACCCCGATATGGACAATGCCGCCGGGTTTGCTGTGAAATACTATCAGGATTTCGTGGCCCCCACGCGCCAATACCGCGCCCCGACAGAGCCCGAGCGCGAAGCGTTGACCGCCTTGCGTGATGCTTTGGCCAGCTACGACGGTGCCTTGACCGACGAAGACCTGCAATCGGTGGTCTATGCCGTGGGCCGTGACCGGTTCGATCCGCTACGCGATTGGTTCAAGGCGCTGTACGAAGTGCTGCTGGGGGCCTCTCAGGGGCCGCGCTTTGGCGGATTTATCGCGCTTTATGGCGTTCAGGAAACCATCCAGTTGATTGATGACGCGCTGGCGGGCAAACTTGCCTGAAACAGGAGGTTTCCCCATGATCCGCATTGCACTGCCCACCGTTTGCTTATTGGCCGTGGCCTGCACGCAAGTGTCGATGCCTGAACCTGACGAAGGCGCACGCCTGTTCGCCAACAATTGCGCACAATGCCATGGCGCATCAGGCAAAGGTGACGGACCCTGGGCGAGTGGCATGTCACCGGCACCTTCTGATTTGACGCAATTGTCCTCAGACGGGGTATTCCCGCGCGCACGTGTGTTGTCGATCATCGACGGCTATGACCGCACAGGCCTGCCCGGCCAAGCCATGCCAAAATTCGGTGATTTGCTGGAGGGCGGCACCATCCCGGTGGACGTTGGTGACGGCGTTTTAACCCCGACCCCGCGACCATTGGCAGCGCTGCTGGCCTATCTCGAAAGCATCCAAAGCTGACGCTGACGCCTTAGCGATCGCGCAGATCGACAATCGATTTGCCCAGCCGAAACGGTGCCGCAAAGCTGACCATACAGATCGCAATGATCTGAACGATCAAAATGAACGCGTTGGATTGCAGATACTCCCATTCGTCTTTCAGCTTGCCCACCTGGGTGACCAACGCGTCATAGCTTGATGCCAGAATGTTGAAATCTGCGGCCACAAATGGCTGGCTGACGCGCAGCACCCGCAAGGCATCGGATGTGTTTTCATCCCGCGAGGCAAAGATGAGAAACTGATCAGGGTCAAACGCATCGGCCTTGCTGACCATCTCCATATCCGCCTCGGCCTTGCGGCCAAAAAAGTTCAGACTGCGCAGCGGCGACACCTCGCTTGTGATGGCGATGAACAAGGGCAGATCAGCGTTCTGAGCGGTTGAGGCAGACAGGAAATCAACCTTGTCACACAAAACCGCCACATGAACACCCTGCGCGCCCTCGCAATAGCTGAGCCGAAACCGAGCAGCATCGCGGTCAAAGGCGGAACTGGCAGAAAAGGCCACATCGATCTGTCGGTTGATCTGGCCACTGTCGGCCTTGTAGACGCCGGCCAGTACTGCCACCAACGCACCAAAGCCCCCCAGAACAACCCACGTCAGATCGGCCATCAACCAAGCGCGGTGCCCCGCGCGCCGGCGCAGCAAAACGCCCGTACCGACACACCCTGTTGCAAAAAACAAAATCAGAAGAGCCAGCTGGTTTTCAATGATGAACATCATGTCACTATAAATCGATTGGCAAAATGCCTGCAACACGGCGGGGCATGGGGGCTAACGACAGATCCCACGTGTTTCAGCCTTATCCCATGGCAGCACGACGTTGTCGGTGATCGCCAGCTTGGACATCGGAAACGCCCCGCGCAACATCTGCTCTAACCGCTGGGTGCGGGGCGCTTTGGGGTCTAGCGTCGCACAGCATATATATTCCTCGACAATGCCTGCCTGCTGTTCATATCCATAGTCCAGAAAATTGGTTTTGGTCGATATATCAAATAGATAAGGATCATCGCTGTTCACATGTTCGCGCCCCGCCCGCAGCGGCGTGTAGCCCGTGACTGCCCGGTTTTGCCACTGCCAGATATGGGTGATTTCGTGGGCAAACAACATGGCTGAATACAGATCAATCTGTTCAGGGTAATCGGCCATATAATCGGTCAGGAAATACCGCCGAGTGAAGAATATCTTGTTGTGCAGGGCCACCGCAGCGGGGCCAACAGTTACCAATTCGTCCTTGGGTTCAGGAAAAATCCGTTCGCGGCAGGCCAGGCGCGGACGCTTTTGCCGCTGAAAGGTGACCGAGCCAACCAAGGCACCATCGACAAACCGAATGCGCTGCGTGTCCAGCGTATCGCCGTGAATGCTCTGGGCAAACTGCGTTTCCGCTTCGGTCAAAGGGCGCCCACAGGACACGACCAATAACAAGATTGAAAGTAAGAACACGCGCATATTCAAAACCCTAGCAGGGACCTTGCCGACGTGCGAGTGCATAGTTGGCGCACCTTCATCACAAACGCACATGGCCCTTTCCCTGTTGGGTTTGCGCTGCCATAATGTGCGCAATAATAGAAAAAAGAGCAGCGGTATGAACGATTTTTTCGATCCGGATAAAGATCCTGAGAAAAGCAGCGACGCTTCTAAAAAGAGCAGCGGTGAGCCCAAGAAAACCCCCAGCAAGAGCGGCGAGTATGACGCGTCCTCGATCCAGGTGCTGGAGGATATGGAACACGTCCGCCTGCGGCCGGGTATGTATATCGGCGGTAAAGACGACCGCGCGCTACACCATATGGTGGCTGAAATTGTCGATAACTCGATGGACGAAGCCGTGGCCGGTCACGCCACCTGGATTGAGATTGAACTGCATGACAACGGCCATGTCAGTGTGCGCGACAACGGGCGTGGCATCCCCACTGATCCGCACCCCAAGGACCCGTCCAAATCCGCGCTTGAGATCATCTTTTGTACTCTGAATGCCGGTGGGAAATTCTCGGGCGACAGTTATGAGACCTCCGGCGGTTTGCACGGTGTGGGCTCCTCCGTGGTCAATGCCCTGTCGGATCATCTGCGCGTCGAAGTGGCGCGCAACAAGGAACTCTATGCGATGGAGTTCGCCCGCGGCGTGCCGCAAAACCAGCTGGCCAAGGTGGGCTCTGCCCCCAATCGCCGTGGCACCGCTGTGACCTTTCACCCTGATCCCGAAATCTTTGGCTCGCTTCAGCTAAAGCCCGCGCGGCTGTATAAAATGGCCCGCTCAAAGGCGTATTTGTTCTCGGGCGTGGAAATCCGCTGGAAATCGGCGATTGTCGATGGTGACACCCCACAAGAGGCAACGTTCCATTTCCCCGGCGGCCTGGCGGATTATCTGACGGAAACCTTGTCAGGGGCGACCACCTATGCCGAACGCCCCTTCACCGGGTCGGTCAGCTTTGAGAAGTTCAATGCGCCGGGCAAAGTTGAATGGGCGATCAACTGGACGCCGTCGCGCGATGGGTTCATTCAGTCCTACTGCAACACGGTTCCCACACCTGAGGGCGGCACACATGAAGCCGGGTTTTGGGCGGCCATTCTGAAAGGCATCAAGGCCTACGGCGAGCTGATTTCGAACAAAAAGGCCAGCACCATCACCCGCGATGATCTGACCACGGGGGCGGGCGCCTTGGTGTCGTGCTTTATCCGCGAGCCCGAGTTTGTGGGGCAAACCAAAGACCGTTTGGCCACGGTCGAAGCTCAACGCATGGTCGAAAATTCGGTGCGCGATCACTTTGACAACTGGCTGGCCGCCGATACCAAATCTGCCGGGGCGATCCTTGATTTCCTAGTGTTGCGCGCCGAGGAACGCCTGCGGCGGCGTCAGGAAAAAGAGACCGCCCGTAAGACGGCCACCAAAAAGTTGCGCCTGCCCGGCAAGCTGACCGATTGTTCCTCGAAAGACCGCGAAGGCACCGAGTTGTTCATCGTCGAGGGCGACAGCGCCGGTGGGTCGGGCAAAGGGGCGCGGAACCGGGAAACGCAGGCGCTGTTGCCGTTGAAGGGTAAAATCCTGAACGTGCTGGGCGCAGCCTCGTCGAAACTGGGCTCAAACGCCGAGATTTCGGACCTGTGCGAAAGTCTGGGATGTGGCATGGGCACGCGGTTTAACCTGGATGATCTGCGCTATGACAAGATCATCATCATGACCGACGCGGATGTCGACGGCGCGCATATCGCCTCGTTGCTGATGACGTTTTTCTTCACCCAGATGCGGCCCCTGATTGATGCGGGGCATTTGTATCTGGCCTGTCCGCCTTTGTACCGTCTCACGCAGGGGGCGAAGCGGGTGTACGTGGCCAATGACGCCGAAAAAGACGCGCTGATGGAGGCCGGTTTAGGCGGCAAAGGCAAGATCGACGTGCAACGCTTCAAAGGCCTGGGCGAGATGGACGCAAAGGATTTGAAAGAGACGACGATGGACCCTGCATCCCGCAAACTGATCCGCGTGACGATTGATGAGGACGAACCGGGGGACACCGGCGACCTGGAGGAGCGTCTGATGTGGAAGAAGCCAGAGCTGCGGTATCAGTACATTCAGGAGAACGCGCGGTTTGTGGAGGAGTTGGATGTTTGATCGATTTAGCAACTATTCTAGGGTCAAGAATCAACACTTCAGCTCTAATAAATGACCTATACATTCCAGCCAATTCTATTGCGGAACGGCTTCAGAGTTTCAGTGAACCCGCACTCTTTCATACTAATGGGATGGGACAATATCATCTTTCAAAATCTGGCTCACTTACTAAAATCAAAGCAGCTAATCGCTATTTCGCACTGATTACTCAGCATCAGCTAAAGGCTGCAGATTATGAATACGAGCAGCTTTGCATCTTCGGATCGTCTCCTGGAAGATTGGTAACCTCTCAAAGTGCAATATTCTCGACTGATGAAGCAGAGCAGACTGATTTTGATTGTGTAATCTTTGAATTTACTGAGGGCGTTCAATCCGGTTTGATTGATAGTGGCGGTTGGTACAACCTTGGTCTAGAATTGAGTGACGAATATACGCCTAAGCCTCTAATTGTTTGTGCCATTGGCTATCCGGGATATAGAAACAATTTCGACTATGAGAACTATGTTTATCCGGTTTCTCCGAATGCAATTTGGGGTAATGAGTGTAATACTAAGGTACACGCTCGCCTTGCTTTTGAACCTCATTCTCCCGTTGACTATGATCCAATAGGAATGAGCGGATGTCCCGTTTTCGGCATAAAACTAGCTGAAAACAGCGTAGAGGTCTTTCTCGCTGGTATCTTGACAAATGCTTCGAACAAAATTTTACATTTTTTGCCAAGAAAAAGAATAACGAGTGCTTTGCATCCAAGGCTTATTGATAAATAGGCTACTTTGATCAAACAACGAATACAGCGAAACAATCGGATATCGGAACTAGCAGGTCAATGGCCAGACCGGAAGGTGGCGATTACGAGGCGGCTTCGCCTTGATTACGCATTATAAGACCGCCTCAGAGGGCAGCGGATTGGTCAGAATGTGGGGTAAGAAATCGTCAGAGAGATACATTTTCAAAGGTTTTACTAGGTTTGGCAGTGACCTACTCTCCCACGTCTTAAGACGCAGTACCATCGGCGCTAAGGCACTTAACGGCCGGGTTCGGGATGGGACCGGGTCTTTTGCTCTTGCTATGACCACCAAACCAAGAAAAACCTCTGAAAGTCCAAGTCTAAGTACGCTGTACTATATGGTGTGTATGCTTTTGATTTATCTAGCAATAGTCTGGCTATTACTGGATCAAATCAAGCCTATCGGACAATTAGTACCAGTCAACTGAACGCATTGCTGCGCTTACATCTCTGGCCTATCGACGTGGTGGTCTACCACGGTCCTCAGGGATACCTTGTTTTGAGGGGGGCTTCCCGCTTAGATGCCTTCAGCG
>JBGCEW010000019.1:0-27594 GCA_045106595.1 Roseovarius sp.
CCCCAATAGTCACAGCGCAAAAAGGTATACCCAATCGCCATGGTCCCGGGGCGGCTTAGCACCTCGTAATAGCGCGAACAGCCAATCACCTCGCCTGTCACCTTGTCGGTCACAGCCAGGGTGCCACGGCTTTCCAGCAACAGTTGAAAATACGGCTCAAACACCGCGCGCTCGTGCCGGTTTGTCACCGGATGCCCCGCCCATGTCGCCGGGTCCGACGCCGCTTTGTACAATGGTTCCAGATCATCCGCGTGCAAAGGGCGCAACAGCAATGTCGCGCCCTCCAATGTCGGTTGCGGATCAAACCCCATCAGCTGGCCGCTTTCATCAACCCTTCGTCCTTCAGACGTGCATGCGCTTTGTCCAGCGCAGCCCAGGCCCGCTCGGCCAATGTATCCACTTCACCTTTCGTGATCACCAATGGCGGCGAGATCACCATCCGGTCACCCACGGCACGCATGATCAGGTTATTGGCAAAGCATTCCTCACGACAGATCATACCGGCCGTACCTGCCTCGGCCGCAAACTTCGCGCGGCTTTCCTTGTGCGGGGTCAGCGCAATTGATCCCATCATCCCCACGATCGAGGCCTCACCCACCAGCGGATGATCCGCCAGCGCGTGCCACTTCTCGGCCAGATGCGGCGCTGTCTCGGCGCCAGCGCGGGTGACAATACCCTCTTCATCCAGAATACGCAGGTTTTCCAGCGCCACGGCACAGGTCACCGGATGGCCCGAATAGGTATAGCCGTGGTTGAACTCGGTCTGGTCAATCACGCTTGCCACCTCATCGGTCACCACAGACCCGCCCACAGGCGCATAGCCAGAACTCAGACCCTTGGCGATGGTCATCACATCGGGGCGAATGTTGTAGGTTTCCGACCCAAACCACTGGCCCGTCCGGCCAAAGCCACAGATCACCTCATCGGCGATCAGCAGGATCTCGTATTTGTCGCAAATGCGCTGAATTTCAGGCCAGTACGTCTCGGGCGGGACAATCACACCGCCGGCCCCTTGCACGGGTTCAGCAATAAACGCAGCCACGTTGTCTTCGCCAATGTCGTGAATGGCCTTTTCCAACTGCTGCGCGCGCTCCAGGCCAAATTCCTCGGGCGTGTGATCGCCGCCTTCGCCGTACCAATAGGGCTGATCAATGTGGTGAATGTCCGGGATCGGCAGGCCACCTTGGGCGTGCATCGCGGACATACCGCCCAAAGACGCCGATCCCATCGACGACCCGTGATAGGCGTTCTTGCGGCTGATGATCGTCTTTTTCGACGGCTTGCCTTTGACATCCCAATAGGTGCGCACAAGGCGAATATTGGTGTCATTCGCCTCAGATCCTGAGCTGGCAAAAAATACGTGGTTCAGATCACCGGGCGTCAGTTCAGCCACCCGTTTGGCCAGTGCAATCACCGGCACGTGGGTCGTTTGAAAGAACGTGTTGTAATAGGGCAGCTCTTTCATCTGACGCGCGGCGGCCTCGGCCAGCTCGGGGCGGCCATAGCCCAGGTTCACGCACCACAACCCCGCCATCGCATCCAGAAACTGGTTGCCGTCACTGTCGGTCAGCGTGCTGCCATCGGCCCGCGTAATCACCCGCGCGCCCTTGGCGTTGATCTGGTCCCCTTGGGTGAAGGGGTGCAAATGGTGCGCGGCGTCAAGCGCCTGCAATTCGGCGGTGGGCATATGGTTGGTGATCATGGTCATGGCGATCCCTTTCGCGTGCAACAACACTAGGCCCTGTGCACAACGCATCCGGGCGGTCATGATCAGAATATGATCAAATTACTGCATGTCAATCAAATCAACCGCCAAACCGCTACAACTGAAGCGCGTGACGCACCTGCTCCATGCCTTGGATCACATCTTCACGGATCGCCCGTGCCGCGGCCTCGGCGTCGCGGGCGTGCATCGCAATCAGCATATCCTTGTGTTTGTCTGGCAGGTTCTGGGTGCCCATCCGGCCACAAACCACCCGCAAAGACGGCCCAAAACGCAGCCATAACCCTTCGGCCAGATCCATCAGAATGGGGGCATCCGCGATCTTGTAAATACGCTGGTGAAAGCGATAGTTCAGCTCCAGGTAAGCGCGCAGATCACCCGATGAAATGGCCCCGTCCAACTGTTCGTCCATCGCTGTCAGATCATCCAGATCAGCCAGGCTGGCGCGCTCTGTGGCACGCAGGGTCAAATGCGGGTCAAGCCATTGCCTTGCAAGGATAAGTTCGCTGATATTATCGGCACTCAGCACCGGTACGCTGACCCGCCTGTTGCCTTGAAATTCCAGCGCCCCTTCGGAAATCAAACGCCGGATCGCCTCGCGGACGGGTGTCATGCCAACACCCAGCCGGTCGGTCAGCCCCTGAATGGTCACCGCCTGCCCCGGTGCCAGATCACCAAACAGCACAAGATTGCGGATCTGACGATAGATCAATTCATGCGCAGGCAGACGGTGCGGAGCGGGCGTGCTTTGGGCAGTGGTCGGGGCAGATTGCGGCATGGCAGACAAGCTCTCACTCAATAGGGGCGTGCGACGGTTAGATGACCTTAGCCGCTGTGCGAAAATATTACCATCTTGCCATGCGCAGATCAATTTGATCATATTCGCATCGCACGTCATCGAATGACGTAATGCCGACGCACACCAAACCAAACATCAAGACCCCTCTGATTCTATCCGCGGCCATTTCCCCAAGGCGTGAAATCAACCAGAACCCCTATACCACCGCGCCCTATCCTGCCAAAGTGCAGCCAGTGATCACTGGGTTTTAGGCCAGCATCACAACGGGCACTTAACGCCCGGATCAAAACGACTGACCTGCGCAACGCACTCGTTTGCGCGGGCCCAACAGAACCGATACGTGACAGGACAACCCAAATGGGCGAAACAGCATTTAAGCCATGGACTGATCCGAATGAGCCCCCTCTCATTCTGGTGCGTAACACCACCAGACGCCTTGGCATGATCACCGCATCGCGGATCACCAAACATGCGGCGGTGCAGGCATGAAACGTGTGTTCCCAGCCCATGCCTATGGCCCGATCCCGCGCGAACAATGCTATTGGCCCACAACCGTGGACGCGCCTGACTATCCCACCGCCACAGGCCAGATCACAGCCGATGTTGCCATTGTCGGCGCAGGCTTCACCGGGCTGAACGCCGCCTTGCATCTAGCCGAAGCAGGCCTTGATGTGGTGGTGCTTGAGGCCCAGTTTCCCGGCTTTGGCGCCTCGGGTCGCAATGGCGGGTTTTGCTGCATGGGCGGATCTGCTGCCTCAAATGCGATCCTCAAGCTGAACTACGGCGAACAGGCCCGCGCCGAATTTCGCCGCGCCGAGGTCGAAAGCACCCAGTACGCCATTGACCTGATCACCTCTCGTGGGATGGACGTGGATATGCATTCAGACGGGGAAACCCTGATGGCCCACACCCGCGCTGCAATCAAAAGTCTGGAAAAAGAAGCCGAGAAATCTCAGCGTGATCACGGTGTCACATCGCACTTCATCCCCGAGGATCAGCTTGAGGCCAACGGCATGAAGGGCCCGTTCTTTGCGGCGCTGACCACGCCCGTCGGGGTTGCCGTGAACCCGATGAAATATGTGGTCGGGCTGGCGCAAGCGGCCACACAGGCAGGCGCGCGCATCTTCAGCCAGTCGCCCGTGACGCAGATCGACAACGCCAATGGTTTCACCCTGAAAACCCCGCAGGCCACTGTGCAGGCCAAGCGGCTGATCGTGGCCACCAACGGCTATTCCTCGGATGATGTGCCGGGCTGGATGGCGGGGCGCTATTTGCCAACCCAATCCAACGTTATCGTCACGCGTGAGTTGTCTGACAATGAAATCGGCGCGCAGGGCTGGTCGACCAAACAGATGTGCTTTGATGATCGGTTTTTCATGCACTACTTCCGCCTGATGCCCAACAACCGGATGCTCTTTGGGATGCGCGGTGGGTTGTTCAGCTCCAAACGTTCGGACGCGGCCATGCACCGCACGATCCGCACGCATTTTGAACGGATGTTCCCCGCCTGGGCGCATGTGGAAACCCCCTACAGCTGGCATGGCCTGCTGGCGGTTTCGCGTGATCTGACGCCGTACACCGGGCCAATTCCCGGCATGGAGGGCGCGTTTACGTCGCTGTGTTATCACGGCAACGGCGTGGCAATGGGCAGCTATGCAGGCGCTTTGCTGGCCGATCTGGTGCAGGGCAAAACGCCCTCACGGCTGTATCCCGCCATGATGCAACGCCCGCATAAAAAGTTCCCTCTGGGCCGTCTGCGCCGTGCGCATCTGTGGCCGCTTTATGCCTGGGCACACCTGCGAGGGGAGTGAGGTCTCAACGCGCCGCCCTACCCTTGGGGCGTCTTCAAAGACCGCGCCTGCCCGCGCTTCAGCCCCAGATGATGCTCGCGCCAGATAATCAATATCCCCGCCAGTATCACCAGCGCCGCACCGCCCAGCATCGTCCCGGTCGGCACCTCGTCAAAGAAAACATAGCCAATCGCCAGCGCAAAGATCATCGACGCATAGTCAAACGGTGCCACAACCGATGCATCCGCATAGCGATAGGCCGAGGTCAGGAATATCTGCGCCGTCCCGCCAATCAGCCCGGCCAGCACCAGACAGACCACCTCAAACGCGCCGGGAACAACCCAGCCAAAGGGCAGCGTCAGCAGCGACAACACCGTCGAGGTCAGCGAAAAGTAAAACACAATCGCACTGGTCTGCTCGGTCGCCACCAGCTTGCGAATGTAGATCTGTGCAATGGCCGCACACAGCGCCGAGGTCAGCACCAGAATTGCGCCCAGCGCCTGCGTGATTTCAACCACCTCGGCGTCCAGCGACGTCAGGCGCGGTGACAGCACGATCATCACCCCGACAAAGCCCAGCGCCACAGCACCAATCCGGTAAAACCCGACCTTTTCGTTCAAAAACATCGCGGCCAGCACAACGGTCAGCAAGGGCGCCGCATATCCCAGCGCGGTCACTTCGGGCAGGGGCAACAGGCCCAACCCCGCAAAGCCCAGCCCCATTGCGACCGTGCCAACAAACCCGCGCCAGAAATGCCCCATAGGCGACGCAACCTTCAACCCGGTGCGCAGATCATGCCGCCAGGCCAGCCACGCCAGAATAACCGGAATGGCAAAAACCGACCGAAAGAACACCGCCTGCCCCGGCGGCACACTGTCTGACGCGGCCTTGATCAGCGCGGCCATGATGATGAACAACACCACGGCAATCAGTTTCAGAACAATGCCTTTAACAGGGTTCATACGGGGTCAGCTTTCATGCCACTTGCAAACAGGCCTCCGTTAAACACCCGGATGCAGGCTCAGGTCAAACGCTTGGCGCGCATAGCCGCTACCCGGTTTCACCTCAGCCGCAATGGGCGTCCACAACCCGCTGCACCATCGGTGCAAAATGGGCAAAGCGCGGCGTTTCCATATCCGGGTGCTTGCCCGCATCATCCAGATAGCGCACCGCTACAATCCTTTCGGCGTTCGGATTGGCCTCAAACTGGGTCACCTCATCAGGGGACATCGGCCCCCCCTGCAGATTCAGCGAATGCACGGATGCCTCGGACAACTCATCGAAATACTCAGGTCTGGCCGCGCACAGATACCTCTTGGCCGCCACATGGTAGCGCACGCAATCGGTGACCACGCTTGGGAAAAACTGCTCCAGCACCTTTGCCCCTGCTTCCTCATGAAACCGGTCCTCGGTGTCCGCCATGCTGAAGGTGCCGAATTCGGACGTGAAGTGCCCGATGTCATGCAACAATGCCGCCACGATGATCTCTTCATCCTGGCCCTGGCGTTCGGCAAGTGTCGCCCCTTGCAGCATATGTTCGGCCATGGTCACCGGCTCACCCAGATATTCCTCGCCGCCGCGGCGCTCGAATATATCTTCCAGGAAAGCAACGATATTCGCCTGTGTCAGAGCCTTATTTGTCATCATCTCACTCCGCTGCCAGGCCTAGGCTCTGCACCAATGCCGCATGGGTGGATCGTACCCCGTCCATATCGGCGTAACACCCCTGCAACCATCGGCTGCCCGCGCCCGAGTACCCCTTGCGGGCATGCAGGACGCGGGTGTTATCGACAATAAAGCATTCGCCCGGAACCAGCTTGAACGTCACTTCCATCGCCGGATCGTCAATGATTTCTCCCAACCGGCGGTAGGCGTCGTAATACGCGGGCATATCGGCGTAAGGCACATCTGTGATCGCTGCGGCTGAACGGTTGTTGAACCGCACCCCGATCAGCTCTCCATCGGGGGCCAGTTCGATCATCGGCTTGCGCGACCGCAGGCACACATCACCTGATCCGGCATACTCAAACCGGGCGCAATAGCGGCTCAACAGGTCAAACCCACGCGGGTTCTCTTCCCTCAGCTTCAGCGCGCAGGCAAAGCCGTCGACCACCATGTTCTCGCCCCCCTCGGCCGAGTTCTCAAGGCAATACAAGATCTGCACCGTCGGCACCGGATCGCGGTAGGGATTGTCGGTATGCGCCTGTAACCCCAGCCCGGTATAGGCCAGGTTTGTCGGGTTCACTTCTGTACGTACCTCAAACAGCTTGCCGTAATTGGTTTCCCGTATGTAACCAAACAAATCGGCCACTCGCAGCAAGGCACCCTCTTGCACCGGCCCTTGCGTCAGCTTGCCAAACCCGTAACGCGTCACGCCGCCCAGCCAGCGCGCCAGTGCTTCGCGGTCGCGGTGTACCGCGTTGAAATCCTCCAGCGGAATGTCATCCGCTAGTCCCGCGTCCCAGACCTGCGTCGCCTCACCGGTCCAGCCGGGCGCGCGTGCCGCCTGCCCGTCATAGGCATGCTGCATCAACCAGCTTGTGTCATATGTCACATGTTTGTCTTCGGGCATGAACCGCACCTGCAAAGACCCTGCGTCCAGCACCGCCTCGCTGACCACTGTGGTGTCGGGAATGTCGCGCAGCGCAATCAACCGCTGCCCATTTCCCGGATCGCGCGTGTCTGCATCCGGTGCATTGTCGCGCAACCAGATGGCGTGAAACCTTGTGCCGTCCAAAGCAATCGCTGCGCCGTCATCGATAATGGAAACCTGCATGTCTGGTCCTTTCCTCACCTGACACCACTGTGCACACAATAAGGGCCGCAAACCCCATCGGTATGCGACCCTCTACTGTGATCAAAAACGACATTTCACCTGAATTGTGCGTCACCGCGCGGCCGCCTGTCAGGGCGGACAAGCCATTCGTTACTCGGCTGCATCGCGTTTCGGCAACACCCAACCGGGCCGCACAAAGTGGCAGGTATAGCCCTGCGGGAACCGCTCCAGATAATCCTGATGCTCGGGTTCGGCTTCCCAGAAATCGCTCACAGGTTCCACTTCACTCACCACCTTTGAGGGCCACAAACCAGATGCGTTCACATCCGCAATCGTGTCCTCGGCCACCGCCTTTTGCGCGTCATCCACATAGTAAATCGCCGAGCGATACGACATGCCCCGGTCATTGCCCTGCTGGTTCACCGTGGTCGGATCATGGATCTGGAAAAAGAACTCCAGCAGCTGCCGAAAGCTCAGGATCGCCGGATCAAACATCACCTCGATCCCTTCGGCATGGGTTCCGTGATGGCGATAGGTGGCATTGGGCACATCCCCGCCGGTGTATCCCACACGGGTTGAAATCACGCCGGGCATCTTGCGGATCAGGTCCTGCATCCCCCAAAAACATCCACCGGCCAGTACAGCACGTTCACTCATCAGACTTCCTCCACTTGGTTCAGATAATCGCCGTAACCCTCGGCCTCCATCTCATCGCGATGGATAAACCGCAGGCTGGCGGAATTGATGCAATAGCGCAGACCACCCCGGTCTTGCGGCCCGTCGGGGAACACATGCCCCAGATGGCTGTCGCCGTGGGTCGATCTGACCTCGACGCGGACCATCCCGTGGGTCGTGTCGCGCAGCTCGTTCACATGCGCAGGCTCAATCGGCTTGGTAAAGCTGGGCCACCCGCAGCCGCTCTCGTATTTGTCCCCACTGGCAAACAAGGGCTCCCCCGAGACAATGTCAACGTAGATCCCGGGTTCCTTATTGCTCAGAAGCGCTCCGGTGCCGGGACGTTCCGTGCCACTTTGCTGCGTCACATGAAACTCTTCAGCGCTCAGACGGGCAATCGCGGCGGGGTCTTTTGAATATTGGGTCATGCAAGGGCCTTTCGCTCTGTCTTGATAGGTATCCTACCATAAATGGGGCGCAGGCGCGAAATTCAAAACAATGTTTCAACCTGCCAACCCTTTGGTGATCCGATCTGGCAGATCGCGCGTATCACCCCCATATACGAAGACAGGAGACACCATGCGCACTCTTCTCACATGCTTGTTCGCTTTGATCGCCCTGCCGCTTGCCGCGCTTGAGCTGGATCAACCGTTTGACAACATCGACGGCGGCACGCTTCGGATCAGTGACTGGTCCGGTCAGCCGGTGCTGGTGGTCAATACCGCGTCGCATTGCGGGTTTTCCGATCAGTATACCGATATGCAAAAGCTGTATGATACCTACCGCGATCAGGGCCTTGTGGTTCTGGCCGTGCCATCGGATGATTTCAATCAGGAACTCGGCAGCAATGCCCAGGTCAAGGAATACTGCGAAATGACCTATGGAATTGACATGCCCATGACCGGTATCACCTCCGTCAAAGGCGGCGCAGCGCATCCGTTTTATGCCTCCCTGAAATCCGAACAGGGCTTTGCCCCGGCCTGGAACTTCAACAAAGTTCTGCTGTCTCCGGAGGGCGAGGTGGTGGCGACCTATCCCTCCTCGGCCAAGCCGATGTCATCCAAGATCACCCGTCAGGTCGAAGAACTGCTGAACTGAACAAGACCACCCGTTTGACGGGGTGGCCTTGATGTCCAGCGCGTTGTCATCTTCAGGCAGCGATAGTTTCATCCTCGGGCTTGTGCATCCCAACGACCGCCAGAACCGTGGCGCCCAGCGCGACGTAGTACAGCATATCAAGCCCGGTAAATCCCAGAACAAACGGTGCGATCACAAACACCAGCCCCACCATGCCGTCCACAGCCAGGTGCAGGCTGTAGGGCAGCACGCGCAGCAGGCCCAGATGGTGATCGGTCAGAATCGTCAGCGCAAAGGCCGCGATCCCGGTGGCGACAGACAGCCAGAACGCCAGCATGTTTGACGTGCCCAGTCCCAGCAAAAACGGCAGCGCAATCAACGACAGCGCAACAGGGTAATCCAGATAAGCGTGGATAGATTTGGTGATGAATTTTGGAAGCATTTCGATCTCACTTTTCAGGTTGTGTGGCGCAGTGTGTTGCGCTGATAACCTGAAGATATGGCGGGGATTAATGCATTTCTATGCGCATGCGTCCGTCGAAATGTGCAGATCGTTCAGAATTTCACCCAACCTGCGATAATGCAAACTTGCGAAACCCTGCCGGTGTCATCCCGGTTTCCTTTTTGAACACCCGCGCAAAGGCCGAATCCGATGCATAGCCCGCGCGTTCAGCGGCTTGGGTCAAACTCGCACCCGCGGCGCACAGCTCGGACTTGGCAATCTCCATGCGCCACGCAGTCACATACTGCATCGGCGTCATCTGTAGTTTCTTCTGGAACAACACGGCAAACCCGGTGCGTGACAGCCCTGCAACGCGGGCCATCCCCTCGATTGTCCACGCCTCGGCGGGGGCTTTGTGAAACGCATCCAACGCTTTGCTCAGATGTGGGTCAACAAACCCGCCAAGGCCCCATTGCACCGCGTCCTGGCTCTCCAGAAAGCAGCGGATCGCTTGGGCCAGAATAGCCTCGGACATCTTAAGCGCGATCAGATCGCCGCCCATCCGGTGCCCGCCGGCCTCGTCCCCGATCACGCGCAATGTGGCTTCCATCCAGCGCCCGGCAGCCTCGCCGTAGTTTTTCAGATGAATGATCGGCGGCAAGCGTTCCAGCAACACATGTTTCGCAGTGTCCTCATAGGCAAAATGCCCGCAGATCAGCTGCGTTTCACCCAGTTCGACATCGCCGCCGCCGTACACCAAAACGCCGGACCCGGTATAGCCCGACCGCTCCAGCACGGTTTCCAAAGGCAAAACAGCATCGCGCGTTTCAGGGCTGCAATACATCTCGTGCGCAGCACCGTGCGGAATGATGATCAAATCGCCTTGCGCCACGGCGACAGGGGCTGACATGCCTTCGACGGCAACCAAACATCCGCCACGATGGGCGAAATGAAATCGTGCAACGTTTTCATGCCGCGGCACAGCCACGCCCCACGGATTGCTGAACGCTGTACGAAAATACAACGTGCCGCGTACAGACACTTTGGTCAGGATATCACTCAGTAAATCAAGCATGGGCGCATGTCTGGCCTGAATTGATGTTATTGTACAGGCTTCTGTATGATCTGCACATTAATTTGAAGTATCACGCATATATCAAACAGATCACCCCCCTTATCCAAGACTCTCACACTTCATCCAAAGGAGAGTACCGATGAAACACTGTTTGCATGCCATTGCGGTTGTCGCCACGTTGCTGGCAGCCCCTGCCCAGGCACAAGACGTCGCAGACCTCAACGATCTGGAGTTTGCCCACGCAGCCTATACGGCGGACGTGATTGATATCCGCTATGCGCATCTTGCACTGGCGATTTCCACAAATCCAGACATTCACGAATTTGCCAACACCATGATCCGTGACCACACCGCAGTTAACGAAGCGGCGCTGGGGTTGCTGAACAAGCTGGGGGCCGAGGCTCAGGACAATTGGTTCAGCCAATCCCTGAACACCGGCGCCGAAGAGATCATCAACGAATTCTCGATGCTGCGCGGCGATGCGTTTGACCGGGCCTATGCCGAAAACGAGCTGGCCTATCACCAGACGGTCAACGATCTGGTGGAAAACGCGATGATCCCCAACATTGACAACGAAGAGGTACGCGACCTGTTCAAGCAAGGGCTTGAGATTTTCAAAGCACATGAAGTGCACGCTGAAATGATGGTCAAGGCCCTGTCCGAATGACCCAAAGCCTATTGCGCCGTAGCGCGATGTTTGGGATGGCGGCAGCTGCTGTCATCCCATTCCGGGCTGGCCTTGCGGGCACCAGTATCGTGCATGACGTCACGATCAAAGCGTTCCGTTTTGTCCCCGAAACGATCATCGCAAAGCCGGGGGATATCATTCGCTGGACCAATCAGGACATCGCGCCACACACTGCAACCGCCGATGATTTCAGCTGGGACACGGGAGAACTGGCCTATAGGGAACAGGCAGAACTTATCGTCACCGCGGATATGCTCCCCCAGTATTTCTGCGCGTTTCATACTCATATGGCAGGCACAGTTACGCTTGATTAGAGCCTGTTATCTACCCTGAAACAGCAAATTCGACCCACCCGTATCCCGGCTGGGGGCAACACCATACGCCTTGCGGTATGTTTTCGAGAAATGCGATGGCGCGCGAAATCCGCACAGCACGCATATCTCCATCAGCGACAGTTCGGTCTGAGACAGCAGGTTGCGCGCCTTCTCCAACCGCAGCCCAAGGTAATACTTCTTGGGTGACGTGCCCATGTATTTGGCAAAGAGCCGCTCCAGCTGACGCGTCGATATACCGGCAACCTGCGCCACTTCGGCGGGTGGCAAAGGGTCCTCCAGATTGTTGCGCATGACATCCATCGCCAACAGCAGCCTGGAATTGCGCACGTCCATCCGGCCTGCCACCGATACACGCTGCGCATGGCTTTCGGCACGCGGCGCTGAATACACCATCTGATCCGCCACCCAGGTGGCCAGCTCGGCCCCGTAATCCGAATGAATACGGTCCAGCATCAGATCCATCGAACTGGCACTGCCCGCACAGGTGAACACCCGGCCATCGACCTGATAAATGCTGTCCTGCACATCGATATCCGGGAACAGTTCAGTCATCGCTGACAGATACTCCCAATGGGTGGTGGCGCGTTTGCCGTCCAGCAATCCGGCCATCGCCAGAATATACGCGCCACTGCTCAACCCACCGTAATCGATGCCTTTGCGCACCTCGCGGCGCAACCAATTCAAGATCGGCTTGGTCGCGCCCCGGCCGGCATCCACACCGGCGCAGACAATCAGCGTGTCGTCGCGGTGCAGCTCGGTCAGGGCATCGTCCACCATGACACACACACCGTTCCATGCGGTCACAGGCTGACCATCTTCGCTTAGCAGCAACCAGTCGTAATACCGCGTGTCCCCGGTAAAGCGATTGGCCAGCGCCAGCGCTTCTTGGGCGCAGGTCAGGCCCAGCGGCGAAAAGCCGGGGATCAGCATGAACACATAGCGTTTGGGCTTTGTCTCGCTCATATCCGGTGCCTTTCCGCCTTGTTAGGCTCTCATATTGGCTCCGTTGGCATCATAGACCGGCGCGCCCTGAACCTTGGCGTCGCGCATCTCACCCAGGATTTCCACCTGCACCGTAGTGCCCGGCGTTGCGTGTTCAGCCGCGACATAGGCCATCGCCATCGAGTGGCCCACCCGGTGCGCATACCCCCCCGAAGTGATATAGCCCACGGCCTCTCCCCCGACCAAAACAGCCTCGTCCAGGGTGACATCAATATCTGTGTCCACCACCAACGTCACCAGCTTGGATTTGGGGCCCTCATCACGCGCAGCTTGGGTCGCGGCCTTGCCAACAAAGTCCTTCTTCCAGTTGATAAACGCATCAAGCCCGCTTTCAACCGCATCGAAATCCGGCCGGAATTCGTACCCCCAAGCGCCCCAGCCCTTCTCCAGCCGCAGGCTCATCAACGCCCGCCCGCCGTACCAGCGGTATCCCAGATCAGCACCGGCTTGCTCAATCTCGGTGGCCAGTTTGATCAGATATTGCGGACGACAGTAAATCTCATAACCCAGCTCGCCCGAGAAACTGATGCGGTTCAGAATAACCGGCACACCGCCCACATAGGTCTGACGCAGATCGCGGAATTTGAACGCCTCGGCACTCACATCATCGCGGGTGCTCCGCGCCAGCAACTCCCGCGATTTCGGCCCGCTCAGGGCAATGCCATGCCAGTCATCTGACACGTTGGCATAGGCCACA
This sequence comes from Roseovarius sp., assembly GCA_045106595.1. GTDB lineage: Bacteria > Pseudomonadota > Alphaproteobacteria > Rhodobacterales > Rhodobacteraceae > Roseovarius. Next base: position 13,080 of record JBGCEW010000019.1, read on the forward strand.
TCCTCCGGCAGGGACTGCTCAAACCAGCGGCGATGCGCCTCTTGCATGGCCCCCGATCCGAACAGCATGAAATGATCCTCCGACAGACAGGCCACCGTCAGATCACCGTATAGCTTGCCCTTCTCGGTCAGCATCGGTGTCAGGGTCAAACGCCCCGGTTTAGGCACGTATCCCGCAAGAACAGTGTCTAAATAGGCCCTTGCACCCACGCCCTTGAACTCGTGCTTGGCGAAGTTGGCAATTTCAATTCCGCCCACGGCCTCCTGGACCGCTTTCACCTCGCGCGCGACATACTCAAAGCTGCGATTGCGCTCAAACGTCGGGTCTTCGTGCGCGTCGTCAGGCCCATCCGCAAACCATTGCGCATTCTCCAAACCAAAGCCCTGATCCATCAGCGCGCCCTTGGCGATCAGCCGGTCATACAGCGCTGTGGTTTTTTGCAACCGGCCCTTGGGCAGCGTCTCATTCGGGAAGGTCATCACGAACCGCCGCTCGTAATTCTCGGTACTTTTCACCGTACCCCAATCGGGCGTCGCCCAGTCGCCAAACCGCGCCACGTCCATCGCCCAGACATCAATGCTGGGTTCCCCGTCGATCATCCATTCGGCCATGGTCAGGCCCACGCCACCCCCCTGGCAGAACCCGGCCATAACGCCCACGGCACACCAGTAATTCTTCATCCCCGGTACCGGGCCGATCATCGGATTGCCGTCAGGGCCAAACGTGAATGGCCCGTTGATCGCATCCTTGATGCCTGCGTTCGCCAGCGCCGGAATCCGTTCAAACCCCAGCTCCAGTCGGTCGGCAATCCGGTCCAGATCGGGGGGCAGCAATTCGTGGCCAAAGTCCCACGGCGTGCCGCCCACTTTCCACGGTGTACCGCGCGGCTCATATGTGCCCAGAAGCATCCCCTGCCGTTCCTGCCGGAAATAGATGTTGGCCTCGTAATCAATCCCGCAGGGCAAACGCCCGGCCCCGCCCGGCTCCATCCGCTCGGCCACTTCCGGGATGGCTTCGGTGATCAGGTAATGATGCTCCATCGGTTGCACGGGGATATTCACACCCTGCATATGCCCCACTTCGCGCGCCCACAGGCCACCGCAATTCACAATGATTTCCGCGTTGATCATACCCTTGGGCGTGGTCACATCCCAGCTGCCGTCGGGGCGCTGTTTCGTCTCTGTTACACCGCAATGCGTGAAATATTGCGCGCCGTGTACCCGTGCCGCCTTGGCAAAGGCGTATGTCGCACCCGATGGGTCCAGATCGCCATCCTGATCATCCCACAGCGCTGCATAATACTGGCTGGTGTCAATCAACGGGTGCCGCTCGGCCAGTTCGCTGGGCGAAATGAATTCCTGGTTCAGACCCATATACCGCGCCTTGGAACGCTCCCGCTTCAGGTAGTCATACCACTCCTTGTTCGACGCCGCATAAAACCCGCCGGTCATGTGCAGGCCCACGGAATGCCCGCTGGTTTCCTCAATCTCTTTATACAGATCAATCGTATAGCCCTGCAGGCGGCTGATATTGGGATCGCTTGAAATCGTATGGATCTGACCGGCCGCGTGCCAGCTTGACCCACTGGTCAGCTCGTCGCGCTCCAGCAACACAACGTCCTTCCAGCCAAACTTGGCCAGATGAAACAGGATCGAACACCCCACAACACCGCCGCCAATAACAACCACCTTGGCATGGCTGGGCAGTTGCTTGGCCCCGGCCGTTTCGTCTTTTTGAATCTCAGGCATATCTGTTCCTCACCCGGTCTGAGTTATTCCGTGATAAACACATGGAAGGACACGACGTGCGCACCTCCCGCGGTTTCGCATTCCAGTTTCGCCACCCGCATGGCCCCCGTGGCACGGCGCAGCAGCACGGCATTGCGCAGCATTTCGCAATACCAATCGCCCGGCGCGTAAAGATCATAGAAATCCATCACCTCGTGGCTGTTAAACGCCGCTTCGGTTTCAATCGGCGGATAGTCCGCGCGCAATATCGCCAGCTGCGCACGGGCGGCGGCACGCACACCAAAGGCCGTCAGGATCACCTCACCGTCACGCGTCACAGCGCCCTCGCTCACCGCGTAGCCGTCCAGCAAAAAACCATGCGGCTGCATCGGCTCGGCGCCTATATCACGCAGCAACGCCATCATGTCATGGGTCTCGCCAACGCGCTCGGTCACCTGCCCGGGAATACGGTCATCGCTGGCTTCCAGATGGCTGACCTTCATCCGGCGCAGGGGCCAGTACCGCTCGGCCTCGCCACTCTCAAGGTTGATTTCGATCAGATGCTGATCATGCAGCTTCACGTAGTAATTGCCCAGATTGTCCACCACATCGCGCAGCACGTAAATGTGGCTCTGTGTGGCTGCAATCAGTCTGTCACCGGAATGCATGGCACGGTCAGGTGTTGCCATGACCGGACTGGCAAAAAGCGCGATAAACGTCAGAACAGAGACTGTTTTACGCCAAATCACGTGCCGCCCCCGGTTAGCAGGGCTTCGACCTCTTTGCCCGGTGCGGCATTCATGATGTCCGAGAAATCACCGTCGCTCAGGATGTGTTTGGCCGCTTCGATCAACGCGCCTTGGGTCACGCGCGCCAGCCCCGATCCCAGCGAAATCCGTGCCACACCAGCGGCGGCAAATTCGGTGCGCGACACTTTCGCAAATGGCCCGACGGCCAACGCATTCACCGGCCTTGTTGTGGCGGCACAAATCTGGCGGATCTCATCCATCGAAGGCGGCAATGGCGCATAAAGGCAATCCGCTCCGGCGGCGTCAAAGGCACGCAGACGGCGCAGCGCTTCGTCGATGCCATAGCGGCCATTCATCATGCCATCGGCGCGTGCCACAAACACAAAATCATGTTTCAATGCCCGTGCCGCTGCCACACCCGCTTTGATCCGCTCGACTGTCAGATCAAAGTCGTAATATCCGACATCAGCCATGTCCGTGTCTTCAATCGAACACCCCGCCAGCCCAATCTCGGCCGCAAGGCGCACGGTTTCGGCCACATCTTCGGGCGCATCGCCATAGCCGTTCTCAAAGTCACCCGATACCGGCAGGTGGGTGACGCTGACAATATCCTGCGCGTGTGCCAGCGATTCATCCCGGCTGACATTGCCCATATCGGGCCGGCCCAGCGTAAACGCATGCCCGTTGGACGTGGTGCCAATCGCCTGCGCACCCATTGCGGTCAGCACCTTGGCGCTGCCAAGATCCCAGGCGTTCATCAGGGTGAACGGATCCCCCGCTTTGTGCATCTCACGAAATTGCGTTCCAATATCCATCGCTTATATCTCCCAATCCATAGCCAACTGGTGCGCGTCAATCCTCCGGGCCCGCAGCATTCCCATCATGCCAATCGGTGCGCACAGTTGCACGTGTTTCATCCCTTGCCCCGGTATGGGCCGGGTGATCAGCAACGCTTTGATCTGGTGGTGCATGGCCTAGCTCCACAAATCTGTGCTCAGGTATTTCAACCCGCTGTCACATATGACAAAGGCCACTGCACCGCCCTTTTCGGGCTCTTGCAACAACCGCACAGCCGCCGCCAGATTGGCCCCGGCAGAATACCCGGCAAAGATCCCCTCATATGACGCCAACAGCCGTGTGTGTTTGATGGCCTCTGCGCCTGAAACAGTCTCTGTTCCAGCCAAATTCGCGTCTTTCAGATGGGTCAGCGCTGGCATATCGTATCCACCGCCCTGAATGGGGTGGCCAGGCAGATCAGGGTCTACACCGTAGCACCGCACATCTTTCGAACCGAAAAAGCGCGCACATCCTCCCAGCGTGCCACCCGATCCGACAAAGTCACAAAACGCCGTCACGGTGCCGCCTGATTGCTCCCAAATCTCGGGCGCTGTGCCGGTCTCATGGGCAATCGTGTTTTCACCCCGCTCAAACTGATCCGCCCGAAATGCACCCAGCTCCTGGGTCAGCCGTTTTGCCTCGGCCTCAACCCGTGCCAGATCGTCCCCCGATACTTCACCGGGTTTTGAACCCTCGGCTTGAGGCACCAAAACCACCTGTGCGCCCAACGCGCGCATCATCCGGGCGCGCTCTTCGGAATTGCCGGTGCTCATCACCGCCACAAACGGATGCCCCAGCACCCCGCACACAATCGCAAGCCCGGTGCCCATATTCCCCGAGGTCAGCTCGACCACGGTTTGCCCCGGTGCCAGCTCGCCTCGTGCACGCGCAGCCTCGATCGTGGCTTTTGCCGCGCGGTCTTTCTTGGAAAACCCGGGGTTCAGATAATCCAGCTTGGCCAGCAAACGCCCCTCAAGCCCCAGCAGGGTGCCGATGCGCTTCAGCTCAACCAAAGGCGTGTTGCCAATGGCATCGATGATCGACGGCAGCGTCATGTCATCACCTGCGGTGCGCGCATCTGTTCTCTCCCTTGCTTAATACCATGCCTCGGGTATCTCACGCTTGCGCCGGGCAATATAGTCCTGCAACGCCTCGTTTTTGTCCGCATCCAGCGGCGGAGCTTCATACGCCTCCAGCATGGCGGTCCACCGCTCATATGCTCGTTGACGCATGTCCTTCTCGCCCAGTTCTTCCCAGCTTTCGACATTCTCACTGTCACTCAAAGCAGGTTCATAGAACGCATCCTGATAGTTGCGCATCGTATGGCCACAGCCCAGGAAATGCCCCGCCGGGTCCACTTCCTCATAGGCATCGCGCGCCAGGGCCTCATCACTGGTGTCCAAACCGCCCAGCAGTTTTTGATAGGCACCCAACCGGTCTGCATCCATCACCAGTTTCTCAAACCCGGTGCACAGCCCACCTTCCAGCCAGCCCGCGGAATGCAGCACAAAATGTGCCCCCGCCAGCGCGGTTGAGTGCATGGAATCCGCCGATTCATATGCCGCCTGCGCATCCTCGATCTTGCTGGCTGTCAGCGATCCGCCACATCGCAATGGCAAACCCAGACGCCGCGCCATCTGACCAATGGCATAGTTGCTCATCACGGGTTCGGGCATCCCAAACGTTGGCGCACCGCTTTTCAGGCTCATCGAGCTGAGGAAATTGCCCAGCACAAAGGGCGCCCCGGGCCGGACCAGTTGCGAAAACGCGCAACACATCATCGCCTCGGCCATCGCTTGCGTGACACTGGCCGCCGTGCTGACCGGCCCCATCGCACCCGACAGGATAAACGGCACCACGACAATCCCCTGACCGCGCCCGCAATACACGCGGATCGCCTCGGTCACGACCTTGTCCACCAGCAAAGGCGAGTTGGTGTTCACATTGCCCATGATCACGCAATTGGCGTCCATCACGTCCGTTCCGTGCAGGATTTCGGCCATATCCACACTGTCTTGCGCGCGGCTCATTTCGGTGATCGCGCCCAGATGTGGTTTATCCGAGGCGCTCATATGTGTGTACACCATGTCCAGATGCCGGTGGCTGACCGGCACGTCACAAGGCTCGCAGATCACCAGTCCGGTGTGGTGCAAATTGGGGTGCATGTAGGCCAGCTTTACCAGCTTCTCGAACGCCTCCATATCACCGTACCGCCGCCCGGCCTTCAGATCGCGCACAAACGGCGCGCCATAGATCGGGGCAAAAACCTGATTTTTGCCACCAATCGTGACCGTGCGTTCAGGATTACGCGCGACCTGCTGAAACACGCTGGGTGCCGTCTGACACAGCTGGCGGATCCAGGCCGCATCGGCGCGCACCCGTGTGCCCTGAACATCAGCACCTGCCTCTTTCCAGATCCGATGCGCGTCCGGATCGTCGCGGAATTCAATGCCAATGCTTTCAATCAACCAGTCAACCTGATCCTCCAGCCGGATGATCGTATCCTCGTCAATCACATCAAAAAACGGCAATGCGCGTTGCACATGCGGCGATGCAACGGGCCCGGTCTGCGCCCCGGTGTCACGTCTGGGTCTGTTGCGTCTGGCCACAGGCATCTCCTTTGGTGTGATACCATCACGTTATCTGATGCCTTTTGTGGTGTGACGCTTGTAAAATATATGGCTTTGCATAATCTCATCTTATGCAAGAGCTTTGGAAACTTGTCTCATCCCCCCGGCACCTTCTGGTGTTCGAAGCTGCGGCGCGCACCGGGTCTTTTACCCACGCCGCTCAGGAATTGAATGTGCAGCAGCCTGCGGTGTCCGCCTCGATCAAGCAGCTTGAGACATCGCTGGGCACACGGCTCTTCAACCGCGCACACCGGTCTGTCACGTTGACCCAGGCAGGCGAGCGGCTGTTCAATGATGTCGCGCGGGCCTTTGACAGCATCCATCAAACCGCCGCCCTGATCAGCCAGCGCAGCGCGCAGCAACATGTCACACTGTCTGCCTCAACCGCATTTGCGCACTATTGGATGGTCCCCCGACTGGCCGAGTTTCACACGGCACATCCCGGCGTTGATCTGCGCCTGCAAACCTCCGAGCGCGAACCCGACATAGGTGCGGAAGGCATATCGCTGGCCATTCGGCGCGGCACCGGGCACTGGCCGGGGTGTCACGCCCATCTCATCGCACCCGAGGTGATTGCCCCCATCGCCAGCCCCCGCGTTATGGCCGCAGCGATCAATCTGGCGACAGTTGCAAATCTGCCAAATCAGTCTCTAATTCACCTGGAAGAGCCCATTCGCGACCGTCCCAACTGGATGGATTTCTTTGCCCATTGGAAGGTTCCCTACTCCGAGCCCCGCTCGGGGTTGCGGCTCAATGACTATGCGTTGGTGTTGCAAGCGGCCATTGCCGGCGAAGGGTTTGCCTTTGGCTGGCACCACGTCACCAAAGACCTGATCGCGCGCGGTTTGCTGGCCTCTCGGCCTGAATGGGCCTGGACAACGGGTGCTGGGTTTTATCTGGTCTGGTCTGCCTCAACCCCTCTCAGCCCTCAGGCCGAGCGCGTGCGCAGCTGGCTCACCTCGCTCTGATCGGCATACCTTCGGTTGACCAATCGCACGGCGCGGCATAGCTGAGATATCACGCTGTGTATGAGGTTCCCGTGGATTGCCCCGAACTTATGAATATCGACATCAACGCCTGGGCGACTGCACCCGCCCTGACCGATCGTACGGCCACCGCAGATGATCTGGCCAATTGTCTGGCCGCATTTGCCAGCGAACCGGGTGAAACGCAGCGGCTGAGCATGCTCAAACTGCCCGCCCGCGCCACCTATGTCGATCAGGACGGCACCCAGCATGACGTGATCGTCATACAGGGCGAATATGCGTTCAAACTGCGCGCAAAGCTGGTGGGATTCATCATTCCAAACGTCGGTATGGGCGTGGCCACCTTGGACGAGATGACATTCCTCGACTAGCGGCGTGCGGCTCGGATGCCTATACCGCAATCCTTGGCCGACCACTGGCTTCGACCGTTATTTCTGCCTCCAGAAACACCTCACGCGCCTCGGCTTCTGCCTTGCGCACAGCGCGTGTGGTATTCACCGAAATATCTTCGGCCCCAGCCGCCACAGCCTGTGCACGCGCCTCAGCCTCCAGCGCCGATTGCAAGGCTGACATCGCGCCCTCGGCTTCGGTATAATCCTGCGGGCCCGTTTCAAAATGCACCCGGTAGCGCCCCTCGGACGGGGCCGTGACCGTCCCGCTGCGCCGGATTGTGACACGTCCCACAACGGCACCGATTGCATTCGCCACACCGGCGTGTTCGGGCAATCGCATCGTACAGCCCAACCGCTGCCCCACCGCCGGATAATAGGTGGCAGCCGATGCACCCAACCCGATGACCGGCACGTTCAGCCCGGTGTCCAGACGCACCAGACCCCGGTGTTGATCCAACCCGCGCTGCATCAGAACATGCCGCGCAAGATCGCTGGCTTGCGTCTCAAAACCGGGCTCATCCTCGGCAAAAGCAGTCTCTAACAAGGCCAAACTGGTTTGATGCGTCAACTGATCGACGATCATATGCGCCATTTGTTCAGGCCCCTGCGCTGTGCGGTTGCCCGCCCCGTTGCGCTTGCGCGACATCAGGGTCAGTGCTTTGTCGGCTGCGTCCTTGTCCCAGCTGTTCAGCCGGTCCAGCACATGGCTGGCATCTGACGGCGTCACACCCGACACCTGCACCAGCCCGCGCTGCACAAGACGCCGCAGTGCGGCCACTTCCATGCGGGTTTTCAATACATCGCCGATGGGGTGCACCAACGCCCCAATTCGCGCCAGAACTGCGGCATCTTTGTCTTGCAGACCACCTGCCTCCAGGCCCGGCACAGCCCGCACAAACCGCGCGTCATATTCGCCGGGCGTGTCGCTGCGCAGCTGTTTGTCCAGCGCGGTATGCACCACATCACCCGCTTCATGCGCCATCAGGCTAACCGGCACCACACGGCGCGGGCCCAGCGTGACACCGCCGCTCAGGCCTTCGTCGATCACGTGTACTTCACTGTCACCGCCCAGTCCGGTGGTGCGCATCGCAACCGCCTCGACCATGGTGCGCCAGGGGCCAACCTGCGCGCCCGACGGATCAATCGCGGGCTTGCCACCGCGCAAAACCGCCACATCCGTGGTCGTGCCGCCAATATCAGACACCAGCGCATGATCGGCACCCGTCATCCAGCGCGCGCCCACGATGCTCGCGGCCGGGCCGCTCAGGATTGTCTCAATCGGGCGATCACGTGCCTGATCTGCGCTGATCAACGCGCCATCGCCGCGCACCACCATAAGCGGCGCATCGATGCCCAGCTCGCTCAGCTTGCCTTCGGCCTTGTCGATCAGCCGTGCGATCATTCCGATCAGCCGCGCATTCAGCAATGCGGTCAAAGCGCGCTTTGGCCCGTTCAACTTGGCCGACAGATGATGCGAGCAACTGACAGCGCGCCCCGTCTTGGCGCGGATCATGTCCATCACCGCCAGTTCATGTGCTGGATTGCGCGTCGCGAACTGCGCGGCCACAGCATAGGCAGAAATGCCATGATCAGTCTCTAACCAGGCCGAAAGCGTGTCTAAATCCAGCGTTTTTGCCTCGCCGCCTGCGTGGTTGTGCCCACCGTCAAGCACCAGCGCAGGATCACCGCCCAATGCCTCGCGCAGGCCGTGACCTTCCAGATCACGCTCGCGAAAGCCGATATAGATCAGGCCAACACGCCCGCCTTGCCCTTCGACCAGCGCATTGGTGGCCAGGGTGGTAGACAGGGACGCCATGCCAATCTCGGCCACATCTACGTTGCTTTGGTGCAGCACAGCCTCAACCGCGCCACCAATCCCAATGGCCAGATCATGCCGCGTCGTCAGCGACTTGGCCGATGCGATCACGTCGCGCTCGTCTCGGATCAGAACCGCATCCGTATAGGTTCCGCCCGTGTCCACTCCCAACAACAAGGCCATGGTTTGCTTCCTTCATCTCAGTCGCTGTTGGTCTAACCGGTTCTCAGGCGCGGTCCAGCCCAGTCGCGGCATTTTTCAGTCGCTTAAGCGCCCAACGCGCTGCATCTTGAACCGTTGCGTCGGCATCTTCGCACAAGGGCGCAACAATAGGCATCAGATCCGGCAATTCCGAATTTCCGATGGCATAGAGCACATTGCGCACGAACCGGTCCCGCCCGATCCGTTTGACAGGCGACCCCGAAAACATCGCCCGAAAGCCCGCGTCATCCAGACCTGCCAGTTCGGACAATCGCGGCGCTGTCAGATCGTCACGCGCATGGTACTTCACCTCACGCGCGGCCACCGCAAACTTGTTCCACGGGCACACGGCCAGACAATCATCGCAGCCATAAATGCGGTTGCCCATCAACGCACGCAGCTCTTCCTCGACAGGGCCGTGATGCTCAATCGTCAGATACGAAATACACCGCCGCGCATCCAACTGATAGGGCACCGGAAATGCATCTGTTGGACACACATCCAGACAAGCGCGGCAATTGCCACAATGGTCACTTTCCGCAGGATCAGTGTCTATTTCCAGCGTCGTGAACACCGACCCGATAAAAAACCAGGACCCCAGATCGCGACTGACCAGATTGGTGTGTTTGCCCTGCCATCCAAGCCCCGCCGCCTGGCCCAAAGGCTTCTCCGGGACCGGTGCGGTATCGACAAACACCTTCACCTCTCCGCCTGCCTGTTCAATCAACCAGCGCGCCAGACGTTTCAGGCGTTTCTTGACCACATCATGATAATCGCGGTTCTGCGCATAGACTGATATCGCGCCACGGTCCGGCTGCTCCAGCACCGCCAGCGGATCATGCTCGGGCGTATAACTTTCGCCCAGCATGATCACCGATCGTGCCTCGGGCCACAAAACATGCGGCGCACCCCGCCAATGGGTGCGTTCGGCCAGCCAGCCCATTTGCCCGTGATACCCCTGCTCCAGAAATGCAGCCAAGCGGTCTGGCACCTGTGGCACATCCCAGGGACGGCACACGCGCGCCAGGTCAAATCCTTCGGCCTCAGCCTGCGCCGCGATCCGATCGTTCAGACGGTCCATGCTTCTTCTTGGCAAAAATACTCAAAAATACCCGACATCGACCCTAAAAATCCAGATCAGCATAATGCGCAGGCGGAGGAAAGCCGGACACCTGATCGCTCAGAATACCCCGAAACGCCGGGCGTGATTTGATCTTGGCATACCAATCCTTCACCACGTCCGAGCGGTTCCAATCCACGTCCGAAATGTAATCCAAAGCGCTTAGATGCGCGGCCGCCGCAAAATCGGCCAGGGTCATTTTGTCCCCCGCCAACCAGCGGCGATGGTCCAGCAACCACGCCATATAATCCAAATGATATTTGATCGCTTTGGCGCCTGATTTCACATTCTTGCTGTCAGGAAATCCCTGGCCCATCACCTTCTTGTTCACCCGCTCATACACCAGCTTTGACGTTACTTCGTGGTGAAATTTATCATCAAACCACATCACCAGACGGCGCACTTCATAGCGCCCTTCAGCACTGGCAGGCATCAAAACCGGCTCGGGGTATTTCTCTTCCAGATATTCGCAGATCGGGCCACTTTCGGCCATCGTGCGCCCGTCAATCTTTAGCACAGGCACTTTGCCCGCCGGGTTGCGGCGCAGAAAGTCAGGGTCTTCTTCCCAATAGCGTTCCTCGGTCAACTCGCATTCAATTTTCTTCTCGGCAAGGCTCAGACGGACCTTGCGACAAAAGGGCGATAACGGAACATGATAGAGCTTGGCCATAGGCCCTCGCGTGTCAAATGGGGCGGTTTACCTTCAATGCCCCGATTGGCGGCATATTTCAATCCTCGAAACAGGCGCTGCGCCCATCGCGGCGGATCGTGGCCGCCCCATCCAGGATCTGGCCTGTGCGTTTGCGTTGTTTTGGGCCGGGTTTTGACGCGCTGCGCCCTTTGGGGTTGGGCAGGACCATCGCCAGCCGGGCCGCTTGCAAATTGGTCAACTGATCCGGGCTGACCCCGAAATAATGATGGGCTGCGGCATCAATGCCAAAAACGCCTTCGTCAAATTCGGCCACGTTCAGATACACCTCGACGATGCGCCGCTTGGACCACACCAGTTCGACCATCGGGGTCATCGCCGCCTCCAGCGCTTTGCGGGCCCAGGACCGGCCGTGCCACAGGTACACATTCTTGACAACCTGCTGCGAAATCGTCGACGCCCCGCGCCCTGATCCTTCCTCAAGGGCCGTGCGAATGGCATTCATATCAAAGCCCCAGTGATTGCAGAAATTCGCGTCTTCTGCTGCCACCAGTGACCGGGCCATCGCAGGGCTCACCGCCTCCAGCGGGACCCATTCATGATCAATACTGCCCAACCGGCGTTCTTCCTGGTTCATATAGAAGGTCTGAGGCGGGTTGATCACGCTATGCGCCACAATCAGCAGGCCCACGACAGCCACAGCAATCATCGACACCCGGATCGCCCAGCGCCACAGCCAGCGCACCGGGCGGAACCGAAACGGCTCTCGCTCTTTGCGCGGTTTGGCCTTGCGCTTGGGTGGTTTCGTTTTGCCTGCCATAACGCACAGCTATACCGCTGGTTGGGCCCAAGAAAAACCCTTGTCTCATCGCAGATTTACGGCAGTTTTGGTGCAGTTATCAGATCACAGCTTCAGGTATCGGCGAAATGTCTGTTCCAGCTCGTCGCGCGGGGTCACGCCTTGCACGGTGTGCACACGCTCACCCGCACCGTCGAACAGCACCAGCGTGACATTTCCCATTCCCATATCTGATGAAAATGACGCCCCGTCGAGAGTTTTGATATTGGCCACCAGATAGGTCACCTGATCGTCATCAAACTGTTTCAGCGCAGCACGGGTTTCCTTTTGCAATGATCGGCACATGCTGCATCCGGGGTCGTGGATTTGCACGATTGTGGGCACGCCCTGTCCGATCTTGCTCAGATCACCCTCGGCACGTTTTGAGGAGAAATCCATCGCCAGCGCACCGCCGACACCCAGTACACCCACAGCACCGGCGCCGTACCAGCCCAGCCGCGCCATGGCATCGCGGCGCGTGACCGGTTGCTTTTGGGCGGTCGTCTCAGCTTGTTTCACACGTTTCTTGGTTTTGCGGGCCATCTGGGTGCTTTCGTGATCAAATACCGTTCAGATCACGGTGCACTGCAAGCGCCACAAAAGCGAGCGGTTGGTTCTCAAAAACCCCTCACGATCACGTCATCACGGATTATGCCGTGTCCTTGGTTTTCTGCGTTGCGGTGTCTTCTGCCATTTTGAGGTTCGACACAAAGGTCGACCGAAACTGCCCGCCCAGCCCAAAGATATGCTTGCGGAACCGACCCCGCGCACCAGCCAGCCCCAGTCGGATCAGCGTGTCCAGCGTGTCTTCGGCCTTCAGCTGCAACGCCATACGGTGGCCGCGTTCTGGCAAAACGTAATGCCCCACGCCGCGTTGTTCTTCAAACCGCAGCACATGCGGGTGCTCTTTGAAATGACCGCCATGCACAATGAAATATTCGGTGTGTTCAGGGCGCAGGTCACTCACCTTGGGAAATCGAAACTCTGTGATCTGATTGCGGAAATACTTCCAACGCCGTTCGTCCGGCACAATTTCGGGATCCACCGAAAACTGCGGCACAATCGCCAGCACCGCATCAAAGGCAAACATCCGCGAGATGATCAGCGCCATGCTGCCACCCATGGAATTGCCCAAGCCCACAACACGTTTGATGTCAAATTCCAGTTGGGTCTGTTCAATCGCATGCACGACACGTTCGGCCATACCGGGTGTGTTCAGCCAGCAGCGGCTTTCATCGGTGACAAACAGCACGTGGTTCTTGCCACCATCACTGGCATTTCCAACGAATTCCAACTCTGGCTCGGCATCGCGTTGCTGGCCGACACCAGAAAAGCTGACCACCAGCGTATCGCCTGAACCCGGCATATACCGGATGCGCAATGCACCTTCCTCCAACACGTCAAAAATCGGTAACGCCATCTGTCTAGCCCCAAACTTTCTGCCCACTCGGCCACCGTTAAAGCGGCCGAATGGGGCAAGTTTGTGCAAGAAAGTGGAAAAGATAGTGTTACTAAACACGCTATTCCGCTGGAATGGCCGTTTCTTCGACACCAATGGGGTGGGGCAGCTTGTCTAGCATTTCAATCGGACAAACCTGTACGAAATTGGCCTTTTCCGTGTCCCAGAATTGCAGAATCTTCTGCGCTTTCAGGCTGCCGGTTTCGGCCGCATGGCGCTCAATCAGCTCTTCCAGCTGGTTCAGCCAATGGGCCTGTGTCACCGGGCAGGTCACGATGGTTTCGGGGTTGATCAGCTTGTCCGCCAGCCCGTCAGGGTCATAGAGATAGGCCATACCGCCCGTCATGCCCGCGCCAAAGTTGGCGCCAATTGTGCCAAGGATCACTGCCACACCACCGGTCATGTATTCACACCCCGACGAGCCACAGCCCTCAACCACCACCTGCGCGCCGGAATTGCGCACCGCAAACCGCTCGCCCGCGTGACCGGAGGCAAAGAGGAACCCGTCGGTCGCGCCGTACAGCACGGTGTTGCCAATGATGGTATTCTCGGACGCATCCAGCGGGCTCATCATCGGCGGACGCACCACAATAGTGCCGCCCGACAGGCCCTTGCCGACATAGTCATTGGCATCCCCCGACACTTCGATCTTCAGCCCCGGTGCCGCGAAAGCGCCCAGACTTTGACCAGCCGAGCCTGTCAGCTTGACCGTCAGGTGGTTGGGTTGCAGCGAATTGCGCATCCCAAAGTTCCGCACGATATGGCTGGACACCCGCGTGCCCACCGTCCGGTGCGTGTTCTGAATGGCGTATTGCAGCTGCATCTTCTCGCCGTCGTTCAGGAACCGTGCGGCATCGCGCACAATCTCAGCGTCCAGTGTATCGGGCACCGGTGTTCGCGCACGGGTGCGGTCATAAGTGACATGCTCGGCCCCATCGACAGTGATCAGCATCGGGTTCAGATCCAGATCATCCAGATGCGCCGACCCACGCGAGGTCTGCGTCAGCAAATCCGCCCGGCCAATCACATCATCCAGGCTGCGCGCGCCAATACTGGCCAGCACTTCGCGCACTTCCTGCGCATAGAAGGTGATCAGGTTCACCACCTTGTC
>JBGCEW010000002.1:0-25733 GCA_045106595.1 Roseovarius sp.
CTTCGTCCGCAAACCACCCATCCCTCTTCAAACCCACTTGTGATCCTGCCGTCCAGTCGCAATACTGGGCACCCTATGCCCAACCCCGTCCCTCATATCGACATCCTGCCCGGTGTCCCCCTGCGCAAAGCCCGCTGTCACGAGGCCCAGGGTCCCGGTGCGGATGCCTTTGCCTTCTGTGTGGCCGCGCGCCTGAATGGCCCGGTTCTGTGGATTGCCCCCAGCTGGACGCCGTCGCAACTGAACCCTGTGGGCTACAGCCAATACGCCGACCCGGCCCAGCTCTTGATTGCTCATACCAAGGATCACGACGATGCTTTGGCCGTGACAGAAGAGGCCCTGCGTTCGGGCGCTGTGGCCCTTGTGGTGACCGAACTGACCGGCCCCATCAGCCTGCTGGCCGGACGTCGGTTGCAACTGGCTGCGGAAACCGGCCAAACCATGGGGCTTTGCCTGATCCCCCAAGGCGCAGGCTCTAACGCGGCTGAAACGCGCTGGCAGTGTTCCCCGATTTTTCATCCCTCAGACTCGACTCATGTACGTTGGGAAATTATAAAGAACAAAACAGGAACATTATCAGCTTGGGATCTGCGCTGGGATGAAAAGACGCGTCATATGCTTGTGGTTTCCCCGTCTGGCAACAGACAGGGCACTGCGCCTGCGTCCGCTTGAGGCCCCATTTGCGCTGACCTTGCATCAGGCAAATGCCGACCGGCTTTATTGCCTGAATGATCTGGCCGAAGGGCAGGGGCTGTCGCGTGGCATGGGCCTGGCCGATGCGCGTGCCTTCTGCCCTGATCTGCAAAGCCGTGCGGCAGATCCCGCGGCCGATGCGCGCTTCCTGCGTGTGCTGGCGCGCTGGGCCACGCGCTATTGCCCCTGGGTGGGGCTGGATGGGCCCGACGGGCTGGTGCTGGATATCACCGGCGCGGCCCATCTACATGGCGGCGAAGCAACCCTGACCGAGGATCTGAACGCCCGCCTGACCCGTGCAGGCCTGCAGGTGCGCCAGGGGCTGGCCGATACGCGCGGGGCGGCCTGGGCCTGTGCGCGTTATGCTCCGGGGATCATCCGCCAGGGGCAAACGCGCGCCCATATCACAGACCTGCCCGTCGCCGCCCTGCGCCTGCCTGACGCCACGCTCACCGCCCTGCAACGCCTGGGACTGCGCAGTATTGGCGATGTGCTGGCCTTGCCCCGTGCCACGCTGGCCCGCCGCTTTGGTACCGCCCTTATGATGCGCCTCGATCAGGCGCTGGGTGATCAACCCGAGGATGTCTCGCCTCTGCCCGATCCCCCCCGGTTTGCTGCACAAATGACCCTGCCCGAACCCATCGGCCTCGCCGCAGATGTCATGGCCGGCACCGCGCGCCTGCTGGATCAGGTCTGTGCCCGCCTTACACATCACGAGGCCGGCGCCCGGCGCCTCCTCCTCACCCTGCGGCGTGTCGATCAGGCCAGCCAGCAGGTGGAACTGCGCCTGGCCCGCCCCCTGCGTGATCCGGCCCGCATCCTGCCCCTGTTTGAACGTGGCATCACCGCCGTTGACGCAGGCTTTGGCATCGACCAGCTGCGCCTGGATGCCCCAGATGTCGAAGACCTGCCCGCCCGTCAGCTCAGCCCGCTCCATGTGGCAGGGCAGGATAAACTGGCTGATCTCATCACCCGAATCGGCAGCCGCATCGGCCTCGATAACATCCGCCGCTTCCTGCCTGCCGACAGCCACATCCCCGAACGCGCCTACCTTGTCGCGCCTGCGGCTTACTCGGACCCGTCAGGCGCCTGGGTCACCCTGCGTCCGCGCCCCATCCGTCTGTTCCCCCCCGAACAGATCAGCGCCACAGGCCCCCGCCCGCCCCGCAACTTTCGCTGGCGGCGCATGTCCCTGTCCACGGCCCGTGCCACCGGCCCCGAACGCATTGCCCCCGAATGGTGGATCCCCGAAGACAGCTGGCGCTCGGGCATGCGCGACTATTGGCAGGTCGACACCCGCCAGGGCCGCCGCCTGTGGATGTATCACACCCCGCAATCTCCGGGCTGGTACGTGCAGGGCGAATTCGCATGACCTGTGCCAAACCGCGCCCCTGCTTCACCTTGGCAAAAATACTCACATCCCCGCTCAGCCCCATGCAACCTGACCAACCTGATGCGTCACGCCTGCCACGCGCCCTGCGGACGACGCCCCGGCGGCGGACAAGGCATACGGCATGCGCCTGCGCATTCCTTGAAATGATCCGGCGATACCCTGCAATACAGTGTTCGGATACAGGCCATGCACCGCTCACATATGGCGTGCGTGCGCCAAAACGCCTTGGGATCGCAACACTTTGGATCACAGCATGAGCCCGCAACCCACCACCACCACCACCGGCTATGCCGAGCTGTGCGTGACCTCCAACTTCACCTTCCTGCGCGGGGCCTCGCATCCCGAAGAACTGATCGCGCGCGCCGCAGAGCTGGGCCTGCACGCCGTCGCCATCACTGATCACAATTCGCTTGCGGGCGTGGTGCGGGCCTATTCCGCACTCAAAGAGCTCAAACGCGAGCTCACTGACCAGATCCAGATCCGGTCCAGCAAGACGATTGACGCCTCCTCACGCCAGCCCAACAGCGGCGCGCAGAGCATCGCCAAACCCGATACCCTGCGCCTGCCGCGTCTGATTGTCGGCTGTCGCCTGATCCTGCGCGACAGCCCCGTGCACTGGATCGCCCTGCCACAAAACCGTGCGGCCTATGCCCGGCTGACCCGGCTTCTCACCCTTGGCAAACGCCGGGCCAACAAAGGCCAGTGCCACCTCGATCTGCGCGATATGCTGGAACACGCCACCGGCATGATCCTCATCGCCCTGCCACAAAAGCCCCCCGGTCATCCACATGTGCTGGATGATCTGCGCCGTGTGCAGCGCCGCTTTCCGGGTCATGTCTTTGTGGGGGCCGCCCCGCGCTACGACGGCTCGGATGCGGCCTATCTGAACGCGTGCACGTTGCTTGCACGCAAGGCCTCGGCGCCGATGGTGGCCGTGGGTGATGTGGTGATGCACCACGCCCGCCGCCGTCAGTTGGCCGATGTGCTGACCTGCATCCGCGAAGGCATCAAGATCGACACCATCGGCACCCGCGCACTGCCCAATGCCGAGCGTCGCCTGAAGGGCCACGCCGATATGCTGCGTGTGTTCCGCGATCACCCCGGTGCCCTGCGCCGCAGCGTGGAAATTGCCGCCAAATGCAGCTTTGAGCTCAGCGAACTCAGCTACGATTACCCCGATGAGGGCTCAGATTCTGAGACCCCGCAACAGCGTCTTGAACGGCTGGCCGAAGACGGCCTGCACCGTCGCTATCCGGCGGGCCCGCCCGAGCGCGTGCGCGTGATGATGACGAACGAGCTGCAGATCGTCGAAAAGCTGGGCTTTGCCGCTTATTTCCTGACCGTGCATGACATTGTGCAGTTCGCCCGCTCGCGCGACATCTTATGTCAGGGCAGGGGGTCTGCGGCCAATTCCATCATCTGCTACCTCTTGGGCATCACCGATGTCGGCCCCGAGGTGATCACCATGGTCTTTGCCCGGTTCGTGTCTGAACACCGTGGCGAGCCGCCCGATATCGACGTGGATTTTGAACATGAACGCCGCGAGGAGGTGATCCAACACATCTACGCCAAATACGGCCGTGAACGCGCCGGGCTTTGCGCCACAGTCATCCATTTCCGCTCCCGCGCTGCCATCCGCGAGGTGGGCAAGGTGATGGGCCTGTCTCAGGATGTCACGGCCAGCCTGTCGGGCCAGATCTGGGGGATGTCCAGCGGCGGTGCGGACCCCGCGCGCATCCGTGAACTGGGCCTTGACCCGGAGGATCGCCGCCTGGCGCAAACCATTCGTTTGATTGGGGAAATCATCGGCTTTCCCCGCCATCTGTCACAGCATGTCGGCGGCTTTGTCATCACCAAAGGCCGGCTTGATGCGCTCTGCCCGATTGAAAACGCCGCGATGGACGACCGCACCATCATCGAATGGGACAAAGATGATATCGACGCGCTGGGGATCCTGAAAATCGACATTCTGGGCCTGGGCATGCTGACCTGTATCCGCAAGGCCTTTGCCCTGCTTGAGGATCACGACAAAACCCCGCTATCCATCGCCACCGTCCCGCAGGCCGATACGGCCACCTATGATATGCTTTGCGTGGCCGATGCGGTGGGGGTGTTTCAGGTGGAAAGCCGCGCGCAGATGAATTTCCTGCCGCGTATGCTGCCGCGTGAATTCTATGATCTGGTGATCGAAGTGGCCATCGTCCGCCCCGGTCCCATTCAGGGCGGTATGGTGCAGCCCTATATCAAACGTCGTCAGGGGCTGGAAAAGGTCACCTATCCCTCCAAGGCGTTGGAGGGCGTGCTGGGCAAAACCCTTGGCGTGCCGCTGTTTCAGGAACAAGCCATGCAAATCGCCGTGGTGGCCGCCGGGTTTACACCCGAGGAGGCCGACCGGCTCCGCCGCTCCATCGCCACCTTCCGGCGCATGGGTACGATTTCGAAGTTCCGCGATCAGTTCATCGCGGGCATGCTGCACAACGGCTATAGCCCCGAATTTGCCCAAAGCTGTTTCACCCAGATCGAAGGCTTTGCCGATTACGGCTTTCCCGAAAGCCACGCGGCGGCCTTTGGAATGCTGGTCTATGTGTCGGCCTGGCTGAAATGTCACCACCCGGCGGTGTTTGCCTGTGCTTTGCTGAACTCGCAACCGATGGGGTTTTATGCCCCGGCCCAGATCGTGCGTGATGCCCGCGAACATGACGTGGAGGTGCGCCCCGTCTGTGTCAATGACAGCCATTGGGACAATACGCTGCACCGCCGTGCGGACGGTGCGCTGGCCGTCCGGCTGGGGTTTCGCCAGATCAAAGGCTTCCGCGAGGAAGACGCGGGCTGGATCATCGCCGCGCGCGGCAATGGCTACCGCGATCCCGAGGCGGTGTGGCTGCGCGCCGGTGTGTCGCCTGCATCCCTGGAACGTCTGGCCGAGGCGGATGCCTTTGCCGATATTGGCCTGACACGCCGCGATGCGCTGTGGCGGATCAAAGCGCTGCGGGCCCCCAAACCCTTGCCGCTTTTTGCCGATCCCATCGAAGGTGAGACGGTGAATGAACCTGAGGTGAGCCTGCCCACCATGCAGCTGGGCGAAGAGGTGGTCGAGGATTACGTCGCCATGCGCCTGTCCCTGCGCGCCCATCCGATGGAACTGCTCCGGCCCATGATTGGCGGGCTGATGCCGCATTCGGAATTGCCCACAGCGCCTTTGGGGGCGGCGTGTGTGTGCGGTCTGGTGATCACAAGGCAACGCCCCGGCACGGCCTCGGGGGTGATTTTCCTGACGCTCGAGGATGAAACCGGGGTGTGCAACGTGGTCGTCTGGCCCAAAGTCTACGAACAATTCCGCCGCGCGGTGATGGGCGGGCGGCTGGTGCGTGTGACGGGGTATTTGCAACGCGAAGGCATCGTGGTGCACCTGATCGCCCAACGGGTCGAAGACCTGTCGTACCGGCTGGCTGATCTGGGCCATCCGCTGGATGACGCCGTGGGCATCACCCGCCCCGGCGCCGATGAAGCCCCGCGTCCCATCCCCGCACGCCCCTCGGCGCGCCACCCGCGCGAGCAGGCGAAAAAGCTGTTCCCAAGCCGGGATTTTCACTGAGCGGAACGTGATCCAAAGGAATGCGCGGACGCGCATGCAGGTTGTCTCGTCCTTACGCGTGCCGCGACGTCCTCGGAGGCACGTGGCAGGCGTGACGCCATGATCAAGAGCCCGCGCCCTGTGGCAGCGCGCGCGTGCCGTCTGCCTCTGACGTCGGGACAAGAAAAGCAGCAAAGGCCTTGGCTGCGGGCGAAGGAAGACGGTCGCGCAGAATGACGCTCAGCGAGATAGCCCCGAAATCATGGTCTGGCAAAAGCCGGGTCAAAGCCCCGGTGCGGCAGGCCTCGGCCACTGAGGTTTCCAGCACAAGTGTTGCGCCAAGCCCTTGTTCTGCCAGCGCAATTGCGACACCTCGGTTGTGTACGGTCAGTCCCGAACGGAAGGTGATCCGCTGATCCTGACCGGTGCGAGGGTCGCGTGCCAGAAGGCCACGTTCGGGGCGTGGGCCGATCAGTGTCGTGTTGTCGAGAACAAGCGCGCCATCCGCCTTGGTGATCCTTGGGGCATGCCGCGCCACGCAGCGCAGGGCCAGGCAGGGGCGCTCAGGCTCGGAATGGCCGGGGCGCACATAGGCGGTGCGAATGGCCATATCATGAGGGCTGTTTTTCAGCTGGGTCACGCCGTCGCTGGCATCAATGGCAAAGCGCAGCTCAGGGTGCAGCGCCTGAAATTGCGCCAGCTTCGGCCCGATCCAATGGGTGGCCAATTCCACTGGTAAGGTCAGCGACAACAGGCCAGTAAGCGGTTGGGTGTCCTGCGCCAGATCCTGCACGCTTTGCGCCAGCGCCAGAATGTCACTGGCGGTGCGGTGCAGACGGTGGCCTGCATCGGTCAGGGTAAACTGGCGGGTCGTGCGATTGGCCAGGGTGACATTCAGCTCGGCCTCCAGCTCGGCCAGTGCTTCGGACACAACCGGCACCGACAGCCCCAGCTGCCGCGCGGCCCCCCGGATCGAGCCGGTTTGCGCAATCGCGGCAAAATAGGTGAGGCGGCGCAAGGTCTGATGTGACACATCGGGCATATTAATTCGGCAATACCAAACAGTGAATTTTGTAATTCTAATCTACCGATGAATAAGGGCGCGGTCCAGACTGCTTGGACAATGTCATCCCCAAGATCATCCAAGGAGTATCCTCTTATGCGTATCACGCCTTACATCGCCGCTGCTGTCTTAAGCTGTGCCACCGCTTTGCCCGCACTGGCCGACGACCTGTCAGTGGTCAAAAGCTTCTACAGCGATCTGCTGACCACCCCCGCGGACGTGACCAAAGAGCAGGTCATGGCCATCATGGTTGACGACTGGCACTCGACCCCCACACCGCGCGGCGGACCGGGTGCGGATGGCATGTACAAGACGCTCAAAGGCTTTGGCGCAGCCATTCCCGACCTGACCTGGGAGCCGCAGGAAATCCTGCAAGATGGCAATCGCTACATCGTGCGATCGATTGCACGCGGCACACCTGTTCAGCCCGTATTCGGGATCGACCCACCCACCGGGAAAAGTTTTGAAATCATGTCCATCGACATTCACACGGTCGAAAATGGCAAGCTGACAACATCGTTTCACGTCGAGGAATGGGCCACCGCCATTCAGCAACTGACCGCCGAATAACCCCTGTCGGCCGGGCGCATCTGCTGGATCAGGCGTGCCCGGCATCCGCTGACAAAGCCAGCGCATCAATGCCCAGCGATTTCAGTGCCGCTTCCCAGGTGTGGACATCAGGTGTCTCAAAGGTCAGATCCAACGTGGCATCACAGGTCAACCAGCCATTCTGGGCAATCTCGCCTTCCAACTGGCCGGGCCCCCACCCGGCATATCCCAACGCGATAAGCGCCTTCAGGGGCCCGCGCCCCTGCGCCAGGTCTTCCAGGATATCCAGCGTGGCGGTCATGGCAAACTGATCATCCACCTCCATCGTCGAGATCGACGAATGATAGCCGCGTTCATGCAGCACAAAGCCCCGGCCACTTTCGACCGGGCCACCGAAATACACCGGGCGGTTCAGCATTTCAGCCTCCATCGAAATGGACAGCTGTTCCAGCAGATCGCTCAGTTGCAATTCGCCGGTGGGTTTGTTGATCACCAGCCCCATCCCGCCCTCGGGTGAATGGGCGCACATAAACACCACTGAATGGGCAAAGCGGGGGTCGCTCATGCCGGGCATGGCGATCAGCAGTTTGCCGGTCAGGTCAATTTCTGTGTCCAAGGGGCTCTCGTTGCGACAGGGGGTTTGTGCTACAATGGGGGCCCGCGCGCACAGACGCAAGGGTGGGCACAAAGCCACAAGCGCGGAACCTCGCCCATTTGTGACTTGGCAATTCAGCCCAGAGCAGCCATCTGAGAGGAATGATATTGCGCAACCCATTCCGACTGACATGCCTGAGCGCCCTTTTGGGGGCCCTTCTGACAGGTGCCGGCATCGCCGGTCCATTGGACGATGCCTATCAGGCCAAGATCCTGCCCGGCTGGCGCACCGATGATGGGCGGCACATGGCCGCTCTGCAAATTGATCTGGCGCCGGGGTGGAAAACCTATTGGCGCGCCCCTGGTGATGCGGGCATCCCGCCACGGTTTGACTGGCGCGGATCGTCGAACCTGTCGGATGTACAGGTGATCTGGCCCACACCGGATGTGATGGATCAGGGTGGAATGCAGGTGATCGGCTATGGCGGCAAACTGATTGTACCCTTGCATGTGCATCCCAAATCGCGCGCCCGCGATGTGCGCCTGAATGCCCAGATTGAGATTGGCGTGTGCAAGGATGTCTGCCTGCCGGTGACCGTGAAGGTGGATCAGGATTTGCCCCGTGACACATATAAACCCGATGCCATTATCGCCGGTGCCCTGGCCAATCAGCCCTACTCTGCCCAAGAGGCGCGTGTGGGGCAGGTAAGCTGTGCCATCTCTCCTATTCAGGACGGGCTGCGCCTGACCGCCAAAGTCCAGATGCCCGCGATCAGCGCAGGCGAGGTTGCAGTGATTGAAACTGACAATGCTCAGGTCTGGGTGTCACAGGCCAAAACCACCCGGTCCGGCAATCAACTGACCGCCGTCAGCGATCTCTATCATGTCGAAGGGCGGTCGTTTGCGCTGAACCGCTCGGCGGTGCGCATCACTGTGATCGGTGCCACGCATGCGGTGGATATTCAGGGCTGTACAGCCGGTTAAGCTATCTCAGGTGCGCGGGCTTTTGGACCATGCGCGGGCCAAGTGCCAGTGCGATATAAACCAACAAAACCAATACCGCTGAACCTGCTGCATACAAGGCAAATCCCGCAAGGGCAGGTGACATATCGGGCAATACATCCGCCAGTGGCGCAGGCAATTGCCCTTGGGTGATCACCGCCCCGATGGTGATCATCAGCCAGCCCAGGTTCATCACCAGCCCGGCCAACAGCCCCAACCGGATGCTGGTCTGGCGAAATCCCAGACCACGGCGGAACGCGCCGATCATGCGGGCAAAATCATGCTGGATGGCAATCAGCGCGGGCACAATCAGCAACACCAGCACCATGCCAAACCCAAGCCCATAACACAGCGTGATCACCGTCGGTTTCAGGAATTGCGCCTGCTGCGAGTTCTCAAACAACAGCGGCGCAAGCCCCAGAACCGTGGTCAGCGTGGTCAACAGCACCGGCCTCAACCGGTCTGCGGCCCCATCAATGATCGATGGGATCAGCCCGCGTTCCTTGGCGTGTTCGTCGATGGTGGTGACCAGAACGATGCTGTCATTGATGATAATCCCCGTCATCCCCAACAGCCCCACAACCGAGAACATGCTCAGCGGTACATCCCATTGCGCATGGCCGTAGATCGTCCCCACCAGACCAAACGGAATGATCGCCATCACCACCACAGGCCGGGTCCAGCTGGAAAACACCCACGACAGCACAATATAGATGCCCGTCAGCGTCAGAATCAGACCAAGGCGCGCATCATTCAGGAATTCATCCTCCTGCTCGCTCAGGCCTGACATGCGCCATTCGACCTTTTGTTCGCTGGCGATGGTGGGCAGAATGTCTTGCTCCAGTGCTTGCATCACAGCCTCGGCGCGGGCGGGGTCATCCTCGGACAGATCGCCGGTGACGTTGATCAGCCGGATACCGTTTTCGCGCCGCACGGTGGAAAACCCGGTGCGCCGATCGACGCTGACAATATCGGCCAGCGGCACATAGGCCCCCTGCGGTGTGCGCAGCTGCGTGCGTTCCAGAAAATCGGCCGTCAGCTCGCCTGTGGGCAGCTCGACCCGGATCTCGGCACTGCGTGGCCCCAACGGATAGGTCGCCGCCTCGATCCCGTTCAGCCGTGCGCGCAACACCCGGCCCAGGCCGTCAATGGTGAACCCCAGCGCCTGGCCTTGCGGGGTCAGCTCAAGGATCAGCTCTTCTTTGTCGTAGGTCAGGTTGTCCTCAACCGCTGACACTTCGGGAAAGCGCAGCAATGCGTCCTTCAGGGCCTCTGATGCAGCCTTCAGATCATCTGATGTGGCCCCGAAAAATTCCACATCCAGCGCATCCCCACCGGGGCCCGACCGCCATGACCGGAAACTGACGGTTTCGGCCAGTGGATGTTGCTGAATGCGCTCCTGCAATTCGCCCACAAAGGCAAAGCTGGAGTAGGGCCGCAGATCGGCGTCGATCAGCTCAATCGCAACACCGCCCAGCAAATCAGGGTCTTTGGTGTCTGCGCCGGACAAACCGCGCCCCGAATTGCCCCCCACTTCGGCCAGCACATAGGCGATGGGGTTGGTGCCATGCTCGGCTTCATACTCGGCGCCCAAGGCTTCGGTGGCGCGCTGCATTTCGCGCATCATCTCCAGCGTATCCTCGCGCGTGGCCGAGGGCGCCATGATGAAGTTGCCGGTCACGCTGCCCCGCTCGGGCGCGTTAAAGAACCGCCATTGCACATCACCCTTGATGAACAATGCCACCTGCGTGGACAGCACCAGCACCAGCAGCGCAATCACCGGATAGCGGAAGATCACAACACCAGCCATCAACGGCCGAAACACCGTGTCGCGCACCCAGTCAAAACCGCGGTTCACCACCCGGCTGGGCATGTCGTACCAATGGTCTTTGTCGGCATGGCGCAGGGCGTGGGACATGTGATGCGGCAAGATCAGGAAACACTCAATCAACGACGCCGTCAGCACCATGATCACGGTGAACGGAATATCGATGATCAGATCGCCAAACCGTCCCCCAATCAGCGTCAGCCCGAAAAAGGCGATCACCGTGGTCAGCGTGGCCGAAAAGACCGGCAGCGCCATACGCTGTGCGGCCCGTTCCGAGGCCACGACAGGATGCTCGCCATAGCGCCGCACCCGTGCATCGGCATGTTCGCCCACCACGATGGCATCATCCACCACAATCCCCAGCGTGATGATCAGCGCAAAGAGCGACACCATGTTGATGGTCAACCCACCCAGAAACATCAGCGCAATCGCGGCCAGCATCGCCACAGGAATGCCCGCCGCCACCCAAAATGCGGTGCGTGCGTTCAGGAACAAAAACAGCAGACACACCACCAGTCCCAACCCCATCAGCCCGTTGTCCAACAAAATGTTCAACCGGCTTGAGATACTCTCCGACCGGGTGCGGATCAGTTGAATGTCCACGCTCTCGGGCAGGGTTTCGCGCATCATCGCAGCCACGTCTTCAACCTGTTGTTGAATGCCGATGGCATCCCCCTGCGCCGAGCGATCCACCCGGATCGAAATGGCAGGTGCGTCGCCCACAAAGTAACTGCGCTCGCGGGTGATGCCCTCAACCCGGAAGGTGGCCACATCGCCAATGGTCAGCTTGGATCCATCCGGGTTCGAGCGCAAAACAATGCCCGCCAGATCCTCGGGCGCGCGCTTTGCCGTGCCGGTGCGCACCCTCGTGTCGGCACCCGTGATGTCGCCTGCGGGGTCAGTGTCCACTTCCTCGGCTATGGCGGCGGCAATCTCGGACATGGTGACGTCGTTGGAAATCAGGTTGGTTGATGGCACCTCGACAATCGTCTCAGGGGCGGCCACCCCGCGAATGGTGGTGCGTGTCACCCCTTCGGCGAACAACCGATTGACCAGCTCATCGGCAAACAGCCCCAGCTGTTCGGTGCCAATCGGGCCGGTGATCACCAGATCGGTCACCCGGTCACGCCACGCGCCGCGCCTGACTTCGGGGTCTTCGGCCTCGTCGGGCAGGGTGGTGACCAGATCAACGGCGGTTTCCAGATCAGCCGTGCCACGGGCCATATCCCAGCCCGGTTCGAACTCAACCGAAATCGTGGCGCGGCCCTCGCGGCTGTTGGCAAACGAGCTTTCGACGCCCTCAACCGCCAGCAACGCGGGTTCCAGCACCTGCACGATGGCGGCGTCCACATCTTCGGCGCCCGCCCCCTCCCACACCACGGTGACCGAGACATTGTCGACAATCACATCCGGGAAAAACTGCGCGCGCATCTTGGGCACAGCGGCCAGTCCCAGCACAACCATCAGCACCACCAGCAGGTTCGCCGCCGTCTTGTGCCGTGTGAAATACGACAGCAGACCTCCGGCCTTTTGCGGCAGCGCGCGCGCCATGGGTTACCCGCCCATCCGGCGTTCCAGCCGTTCTACCGTGCTGGCTGGGATTTGCGCCTGACCCAGCTGCGCCAACAGCTGCGTTTTCTGGTCTTCGGACATATCTGTGGCCGTCTCAACAAAAGCGATCAACCTGGCGCGGCGATCCTCGCTCAGCTCCAGCATGCTGGCGGTGGCATCTGCGGCACTGGCAGCATTGGCTGCATCGGCGGCACTGGCACTATCTTCCTGCGCCGCGTCATTCAAAACCCGCACCTTGATGCCCTTACCCAGCAAAGGCGACCGTCCCGCGACCACGCGTTGCCCGGCCAACCCGTCGCCGCGCACCAGAATATCGTCGCCCTGTCGCCGCAACAGCGTGACCGCAACGGCGTCCAGACGATCCTCGGCATCGACAACCAGAACCTGCCCGTCTGATCCCAGCGCTGTCGCCGGCAGGCGCACCACGCCCGGTATCGCCGGTTCCTGAATACGCACCGTCACGAAATCACCGGGCTTCATGCCCGCAGGCTTGTCCATACTGGCAAAGATCAAACGCCCGGTCTGACCCTCGCCCACAGCGGCACTGTCACGGCTGATCTGTGCTGTGGTGCTCAACGCAAGACCAAAGGCCTGCATGCGCACATCCACCGGTGCGCGGATCAGCTGGCCCTCGTCATCCAACAGGCGCGCATATTGCGCGGTCGAGATGCGAAACGCCACTTCCAGCGCGTTCGGATCAATCAGCATGGCCAGTTGTTCGTTGGCGCTGACCAGCCGCCCCTCGACGATGGATACATCGGCCAAAGTGCCTGAAAACCCTGCAATAATCTCGGTGTCATCCATGCGGCGCTGGGCCTCGGCACGGGCAATGCGGGCGCGGGCCAAACGGTTGGCGGCCTGATCCACGCGTGCCTCGGCCTGCGCCAGTGCCTGCCTGCTCGACAGCACCGCCTGGCGCGCCTGTGCGGCGGCCAGTTCGGCCACTTCCACGGTCGCCGCCGTGCCAACACCGCGCTCTTGCAAATCCAGTTGTCGCTGGTACGCCCGTGCGCGCAGGTCGGCCTGATCCTGTGCGGCGGTCAGCTCGTCTTTGCCCAGCTCCAGCGCGCGGGCGGCCTCGCGGGTTTCGGCATCAGCATCCAGAAAATCGCTTTGCGCCCGGTCCAGCGCCGATTGCGCATCGGCCGGATCAATTTTGCCCAGCGACTGGCCTGCCTGAACCTGCCCGCCTTCCTCAAACGCATCCGCCAGCTCGATCAGCGTGCCGCTTGTCTTGGCGCGCAGCTCCAGTCTGCGTTGGCTCTGAACCTCGCCAAAGGCGGTCAGAACGGGTGTGATCGTCTGGGATGTGGCCTCGATCACATTGACCGCAAACACCCGTTCGCGCCGTTCAGGCACATCCGGTTCCGCGCTGATGCGTTCCTGAATGGCAGAATACACCGTATCTCCGGCATAGCCCAACAGCCCCAGAGTGAGGCAAAGCAGGAACAATCCCGACAGGCTGTGGCGCAAAAAGCGCATGGCAGTGACCTCATTCCCAAGGGTACGTCGGTGTAGGCACTATGTAACCCTACCTTGGAAAATACCAAGGTTTCAGGTTTTTACGTGTGATCTGGCTATTTCCGTCGCTTGTGTTCGTCCAGACGCGGCATAATCTCAACAAAGTTGCAGGGTCGGTGGCGATAATCCAGTTGCAGCTTCAGGATTTCATCCCAGGCGTCCTTGCACGCACCGGGGCTGCCGGGCAGGGCAAACAGATACGTGCCACCCGCCACACCGCCTGTCGCGCGTGACTGCACCGCCGAGGTTCCGATCTTTTGCATGCTGACGATGGTGAACACCGTGCCAAAAGCATCGATTTCCTTTTCATAGACGTCCCTGTGCGCCTCGACCGTTACATCGCGACCTGTCAATCCGGTGCCCCCGGTTGAAATCACCACATCCACGTTGTCATCCTCAATCCAGTCGGTCAGCTGGCTTGAAATGGCGTCGCGTTCATCGCGCACAATCATGCGGTCAGCCAGAATGTGGCCTGCCTCCTCCAGCCGTGTCACCAGCACATCACCCGAGCGGTCCTGAGTGATGTCACGGGTGTCACTGACCGTCAGAACGGCGATGCGAACGGGGATGAAATCCTGGGTTTCGTCGATACGGCTCATGGCGTGATCCTGATTTAGTTTAACGTTAAACTACTTTTGCGACGTGTCACCCTGCGCCCTGCAGCCGGGCTTGCAATTCCAGCAAATCCGCCCATGCCTCGCGTTTGGCGGCGGGGGTGCGCAGCAGATAGGCGGGGTGAAACATCGGCAGGCACGGCGTGCCATAGGCCTCGGTCCATTGGCCCCGCAACCGGGTGATCCCGCGTTTGCCCAGACCTGCCTGACAGCTGATATTTCCCATCAAAACAATCACATCCGGGTTCACCAACGCCACATGGCGCTGCACAAACGGCAGCAACATGGCAATCTCTTCTGGCTTTGGATCGCGGTTCTGCGGCGGACGCCACGGCAGCACATTGGTGATATAGACCGATTGCGCATGGGTCGCGTGCGCCCGGCCCATATCAATCGCATCCAGCATCTTGTCCAGCAACTGCCCGGCGCGGCCCACAAAGGGTTTGCCCTGCTGGTCCTCGTCGCGGCCCGGTGCTTCGCCGATGATCATCACCCGCGCGGCCGGATTACCATCCGAGAACACCAGATTGCGCGCCCCGCGTTTCAGCTCGCAATGCTCAAACCGGGCCATCGCGGCCTCAAGCTGCGGCAAATCCTGCGCGGCATTGGCCATGCCCCGCGCCGCGGCGACGGTATCCACCTCGGGTGCTTTGACCGGCGGCGTGGGGGCAGCGGCCACCGCCTTGGGCTTGGGCTTGTCGGCCAGCGCATAACGGTCCACCGGCGTGTCCTGGATCGCATCCGTGGCGCCCAGCTCAATCTGGAACTCCAGCAAGGCACGGGCCGTTGTATGATCAAGCGATTCCATGCGCACAGTTTATCCCCGCCCCGTGCCGAGGGAAAGCGGTCGATCACCTGGGCCCCGCCGCTGCCCGAACCCCGCAGGCTCACCCCATCTTGCCCCGTCCACCAACCAACCCTATAAGCACCCAACACCAAGCGGGAGGCGGCATGACCTACTCACACCCCCACCTTTTGGGGATTGAACCTCTGGCACCGCCGGACATCACCGCCATTCTGGATCTTGCGGATCAATACGTCGATCTCAACCGCCGCGATGTGAAGCACTCCAACGCGCTTGAGGGCCTCACCCAGATCAACATGTTCTTTGAAAACTCCACCCGCACGCAGGCCTCGTTTGAGCTGGCCGGCAAACGTCTGGGTGCCGATGTCATGAGCATGGCCATGCAGGCCAGTTCCATCAAAAAAGGCGAAACGCTGATTGATACGGCGCTGACCCTGAACGCCATGCACCCCGATCTGCTGGTCGTGCGTCATCCGCATTCCGGTGCCGTCGATCTGCTGGCCGAAAAGGTGAAATGTGCCGTGCTGAATGCCGGAGACGGACGCCACGAACACCCCACGCAGGCGTTGCTGGATGCGCTGACCATTCGCCGGGCCAAGGGCCGCCTGCACCGCTTAAGCATCGCCATTTGCGGCGATATCGCGCATTCCCGCGTGGCGCGCTCCAACATCATCCTTCTGGGCAAAATGGAAAACCGCGTGCGCCTGATCGGTCCGCCCACCTTGATGCCTTCGGGCATTGATCACTTCGGGGTCGAGGTGTTTGACAACATGGAGGACGGTTTGAAAGACGTTGATGTGGTCATGATGCTGCGCCTGCAACGCGAGCGGATGGACGGCGGGTTTATTCCGTCAGAGCGTGAGTATTACCACCGCTATGGCCTGGATGCAGCCAAGCTGGCCCATGCCAAACCCGACGCCATCGTCATGCACCCCGGCCCGATGAACCGCGGCGTTGAAATTGATGGCGAGCTGGCCGATGACATCAACCGCTCGGTCATTCAGGAACAGGTCGAAATGGGCGTGGCCGTGCGCATGGCCGCGATGGATCTTCTGGCCCGCAACCTGCGCGCCCGCACCCCCGAGGTCATGGTATGAGCACGCCGATCACCATCACCGAAACCGAACGCGGCGTGGTGCGTGTGTTCGCCATTGATCTGACGGACGACGCGCTCAAGGCGTTTGTGCGCCGCAATGGCAGCTGGGCATTGCAAGAGGCATTGGGCGCCGACGTGCTGACCCCTGATCTGGTCGAAGTGTTTGACGTGGCTGATCTGACGGGGCTGGGCCTGTCAGGCTATCTGCACGAGGGCCAGGGCATCGCGCCGGGCGATCTGGACCCGCTGCGCGCGCAGCTCGATGCGATCACAGGCAGCGTCATGGTGCTGCCGTCCTCTGCCTTTGCGGGCACTGCGCAAACCCTTTCGGTCCGCGCGCCCCTGCGCCTGGTCGCCACCTTCAACGAAGACAAACCCCCGGTTGCGTTTGAACCCTTGCCCGATGCCTCGGCCAAAGGCGAGGTATCACCCGAGGGCAAGCCGCGCCCCTCAGACGCGGCCATGTCGGGGCGTGTGGCGACCGTCGCGTTGCTACTGATATTTATCTTTACAGCACTTATGATATGGATCGCCGCGTGATGACCCCGCAACGTACCCTCCAAACCCGTGACAACTCGTGGGACGGCCTGCTGGCCAAAGACGAGCGCATCTTGTGGCAAGGTCAACCCAGCCAGAAACTCTCGGCCCGGCCCGGCGAAATCTTCGAGTCTTTGTTTGGCGTTTTCTTCACCGGCTTTTCGATCTTCTGGATGAGCATGGCCTACTCAATGGGCGGCGGCCCGTTCTGGATGTTTGGCCTGATCTTCTTTTTTCTGGGGTTATATCAGGTGTTTGGGAAGTATCTTTGGAAGTCCTATCAGCGCGGCCACACCTGGTACACCTTGTCGGATCGTGCCGCCTACATCGCCAAAGACAGCCCCCTTGGCGGTCGCTCTCTGGCCTCTTATCCGATCACGCCCGACACCGAGCTCGAATTCAAATCCAGCACGCTGTCTTCGGTTTACTTCGCCAGTGAAACCTACCGCGCGAATGGCAAAAACCACTCCGCAAAAGTGGGGTTCGAAAACCTGACCGACGGCCGCGCCGTCTATGACCAGATGCTTGAAATCCAAAGGGGCGATGCATGAGTGAACTGGGTCGACTGGAACGCGTTGATCTTCGAAAGATCTGGGAAACCGAGGCGCAGGATTTCACACCCTGGCTTGCTGGTGAGGATAATCTGAAGCTTCTGGGTGATAGCCTCGGCATTGATCTTGAGCTCGAAGCGGTCGAGCGAAACGTAGGTCCTTTCCGTGCGGACATCTTGTGCAAAGACAGCTTGACTGGGAAATGGGTGCTGATCGAAAACCAACTCGAACGCACTGATCACGTGCATCTAGGTCAGATAATGACCTACGCGGCGGGCCTCGACGCATTCACAATCGTCTGGATCGCCGCACGGGTAACAGATGAGCACCGCGCCGCGATGGACTGGCTCAATGATATCACCGATGAAAGCGTGCGTTTCTTTGCGCTGGAAGTCGAACTATGGAAAATTGCGGACAGCCCAGCCGCCCCGAAATTCAATGTTGTCAGCAGCCCCAATGATTGGTCTCGCAGCACCAGTTCTGCAAAAAAGGCGGTCGAAGAGGGAGATTTGTCTCCGACACGGCTGATGCAGTTGGAGTATTGGACTGCGGTTGAGGCGCGCGTCTCAGGCGAAGTGGAACACATCAGGCCCGTCAAACCACAAGCGGGCTCTTGGATCGCCCACGGTATTGGCCGGGTGGGGTTCAGCCTCAACATGGCTATGAACACGCGCGATAACTGGATCAGGGTGGAACTCTATCTTTCGGGTCCTCGCGCAAAAGGGAATATATTTTTGTTAGAGCAACAAAAAGCATCTATCGAAGACGCGCTTGGGTTTCGCCTCGATTGGCAAAGGCTCGAAGGCAAACGCGATGCCCGAATTTGTGTGGCGCGCCCTAACAGTGATATTGCAAACTCAGAGCTCTGGCCCGAGCAGCACAGCTGGTTGTTGGATCGCCTGGCCAAATTCCATGAGGTGTTTGCACCCATCATACGTGATTTAGACCAAGACGAGGCACACCTTCTGTCATGACGTCCACCTTGTTCACCAACGCCCGCCTGATTGATCCCGAGGCCCAGACCGACAGTCCCGGCTGGCTGTTGATTGAGAATGGACAGATCAGCGCCACCGGACGCGCGGCCGACATGCCAGAGGCGGACGAGCAGATCGATTGCGCCGGTCAGTGCCTGGCCCCCGGCATCGTTGATATCGGCGTCAAAGTTTGTGAGCCGGGCGAGCGTCACAAGGAAAGCTATAAATCAGCCGGGCTGGCCGCGGCCGCAGGGGGCGTGACCACCATCGCCACCCGTCCCGATACCATGCCCGCCATCGACACCCCCGAGGTGTTGTCTTTCGCCCTGCGCCGCGCCAATGAGGCGGCACCCGTCAATGTCCTGCCCATGGCCGCCCTCACCAAAGGCCGCGCGGGGGCCGAAATGACTGAAATCGGCTTTCTCATGGATGCAGGTGCTGTGGCCTTCACCGATTGTGACCATGTGATCACCAACACCAAGGTGTTTTCCCGTGCGCTCAGCTATGCGCGCAGCCTGGGTGCTCTGGTCATCGCCCATCCACAGGACCCCACGCTCAGTGCCGGTGCGGCCGCCACCTCGGGCAAATTCGCCTCATTGCGCGGCCTGCCCGCCGTCTCCCCCATGGCCGAGCGCATGGGGCTGGACCGCGATATTGCCTTGCTGGAAATGACCGGCGCCAAATACCACGCCGATCAGATCACCACCGACCGTGCGTTGCCTGCCCTTGAACGCGCCAAGGCCAACGGGCTGGATATCACCGCCGGAACGTCGATCCATCACCTCACACTGAACGAACTGGACGTGGCCAATTACCGTACGTTCTTCAAGGTCAAACCGCCTCTGCGCTCGGAAGAAGACCGCCATGCCATTGTGCAGGCCCTGCGCGATGGGCTGATTGATGTGCTGTCGTCGATGCACACCCCGCAAGACGAAGAAAGCAAACGTCTGCCCTTTGAAGAGGCCGCCTCGGGTGCCGTTGCATTGGAAACCTTCCTGCCGGCTGCTCTGCGGCTCTATCATTCGGGCGATCTGACCTTGCCGCAGCTGTTCCGTGCGATGTCGCTGAACCCGGCCAAACGGCTTGGGTTGGCGTCCGGCAGGCTGAACCCCGGTGCGCCTGCGGATCTGCTGCTGTTCAACCCTGACACGCCCTTCGTGCTCAACCGCTTCAAGCTTTTGTCGAAATCCAAGAACACCCCGTTTGACGATGCCCGGATGCAGGGTAAAGTGCGCGCAACCTATGTTGCCGGCACCCCTGTATTTGAGGCCCCCTGATGCCCCTCATTGAAACCTCCACCGTGTTGCTGATCCTTTGGGCCGTCGTGGGCTATCTGGTCGGATCTGTGTCCGGTGGCATGGCGATGAGCCGCCTTTTCGGCCTCGGCAATCTGCGCGATATCGGGTCTGGCAACATCGGTGCCACCAATGTCTTGCGTACCGGTAACAAAAAGGCCGCGTTTGGCACGCTGATCGTGGACGCCGCCAAGGGTGCGCTGATCGCACTTCTGGCGTGGTGGATTTCGGGAAATGATGCCGCACAGCTGGCCGGGTTCATGGCCTTTGTCGGCCATTGCTATCCGGTCTTTCTGGGCTTCAAGGGGGGCAAGGGTGTCGCCACGTTTCTGGGCCTGTTGCTGGCGCTGGCCTGGCCTGTGGGCATTGCGTGTTGCCTGACGTGGCTAGTGGTGGCCGCCCTCACACGGATATCGTCCTTTGCGGCAATCTTTGCGGCGGCGATGTGTACAATCTACATCACGTTTCTGGGGCAGGGGCACATGCTGATCATGGGCATCTTGCTGACTTTGCTGGTGTTTTGGCGTCACCGTGAAAACATTCGCCGCCTGCGTGCAGGCACCGAGCCAAAGATTGGCCAAAAGTGATCACAGGCTTTCTGGGGGCCTTTGATGCGCTGCCTCTGGGCACCTTTACCGGCACCTATCAGGGACGCCGCTATGTCGCCACCCGCACAGATTTTTCCGGCGGAGCCGCGCAAAAACTGGTGGCCGAGGAACTGGGGGGCGCTGATTACATCTCGCTCAACCTCTACCGTTTGGCGTCGGGCGCGCGCCTGAAACCCTGCGAAATGCCTCAGGATAAAGTGGTGCGTTTCGTGCTGGGCTTCAAAGTGGCCTGATCGTCGCGCCTCATGCGCACGCCCCAATCTTGCGCCCCAATCTTACGCCCCGGTTTCACACCCGGTTTCACGCCCCGATCGCATGCCCCTTCAAGGCCTCAAAATACGGCAAATGATGCGCCAGATACGCCCGCATCTTCGGGTGCTCCTGCGCCATCTGTTCAAACCGCTCCTGCTGCGCATCCAGATCGGCTTGTGTCAGGGGCTTGATCCCCGATGCCTCGGACACGTTGCCATGCCAGCCTTCAACCTGTTGCCAATCTTCCGGTGTAGGGCGCTGCCAGTCAAAGGCGGCGTCCACATATGGCAGATCAATCGCTGACCACAGCGCCGTCATCACCCCCTTCACATCGCGGCGAACGTCATTGGCATTGATCACCACGGGGGTTTCACCGCGCTCGACCAACCCGCTGTAGTGCAAATACTGCGCCTCCAGCCCGATCTCCTCCAGGGATGCTTCAGGGTCCAGCTTGAAATACGATGGGATCGACGCCACCGGATTGCGGATCAGAAAACAATTCACCAGCCGCGCCGAGAATGCAGGATCTGCCAGAACCTGCTCCCATACGTAATAACTCATGTCCTTAAAGAACACCGGGCGCGTCTCGGCCCGTTTCAGCAGATGATCGCGGATATCCGGGTAGGCCACGGGCTGATCGGCCTGCACATCAAACATCGCAAATGGTTTGCGCCCGTGATGCACATAATAATCATACATGAACGGTTCATGCGCACAGTCCAGATCACCGCGCTCGCGCATCACCCGCTCCATCGCGGTGGACATAGACCGGGGATGTGACCAAAGGGCAATAATGGGGTGCATGTGGGCCGGCCTCCTGCGGCTATGCCCTCATTGTATCGTTGCCATCAAGAGACGACCACCACCTTGGTGCCTTATCTGAGACCTTCATCGGGGGTCCTGTGCCACTCCCTCACGCCTCTGCGATATTGCTCAGCACTTTGGCGGCGTAGCCTGTCTTCCTGCACCGAAGCCTTGACCGCCTCATCTTTCGATCCTCTCCCGGCTCGAATGTTCACCTTGTAAACTTCAATGCGTCGATCCTGCTTTGAGATTTCGTAGGACAACCGCTCCTTACGCTTCTCCTTCGTGCTCAGCTTGCGCATGTCCCGCACAAGTCGTCGCGTCGATCTGGGATCAAACTTCATCATATTGACCAGACTTGCCGACATTCGTCGACCAAACCCTTCTATAATCAAACCCTTGCCATTTTCTTGCGCTTTGACGTCCTCGCGGATCAACGCGTCAGCGTCCATGCGCAAAAAGGCATCCACCGACACAGTCTCTTCGTTTGGATGCTTCAAGACGGGGGGATCTATCGGTTTGCGTTTCTTCTTTTTCTTCGTGCTGTTTCCACCGCCATCACCTCCGGCATAGGCGGCGAAGGGCATACAAAGCGCGGCAATCCCGGTGGATATGGCGCGGCGTCTGGTTAGATTTTCGTGTCGTAATGGGTTCATGATATGTATTCCTTTCCAAAGAAAACCCGGCACAAATCTGTGCCAAGTGGCGTAAAATGCCCTACTGAAAAAGGTGTGTATTCACGGGGTCGGCCACCAAAATTCAAGTGTAATTCACCTGTAGCTCAGGGCCGCGGCGCGTTATGTGTACGCCGGTATGTATGGGTCTAAAACGTGCCGCCAGTATCCTCAGGTTGCGGGCTCACGTCAACGTGCGCTTGACACCCATGACCATCTTGGTCACCTAGAACGACGCAGTTGCTCAGGAGGCCAGCACCATGTCGATCCCTCAATCCGGTGGCGGGCCCATCGAAGATCACGCTCAACTGGCGGGGTATCTGGAAGACGGCTGTAAACCCAAATCAGATTGGCGCATCGGCACCGAGCATGAAAAGTTCGGTTATTGCGAAGCCACGCTGAAACCCCTGCCCTATGAGGGAGAGCGCTCGATCCACGCGGTGCTCAGCGCCTTGCGCGACACCTACCAATGGGCGCCCGTCGAAGAAGACGGCAGGCTGATCGGGCTAGAGAAGGACGGGGCCAACGTCTCGTTGGAGCCGGGCGGCGCGCTAGAGCTGTCGGGCGCCGCCGTCGAGAGCATCCACCAGACCTGCGACGAGGTGAACGAGCATCTGCGCCAAGTGAAATCCGTCGCCGACCATATCGGCGTGCGGTTCATCGGGCTGGGCGCGGCCCCGATCTGGATGCATGACGAGATGCCCCTGATGCCTAAGGGCCGCTACAAGCTAATGAACGACTACATGGGGACGGTCGGGACCAGCGGCACAACCATGATGCGGCGGACCTGCACCGTGCAGGTGAATCTCGACTTCGCGTCCGAGGCAGACATGGTCAAAAAGCTGCGCGTGGCGCTGGCGTTGCAATCGGTGGCGACGGCCTTGTTTGCGAACTCCCCCTTTTTCGAGGGCAAGACGAACGGCCACAAATCCTGGCGTGCGCGGACCTGGCGGCATCTGGACGACGCGCGCACGGGGATCCCGGAATTCGTGTTCGAAGACGGGATGGGGTTCGAGCGCTGGGCGGATTACGCGCTCGATGTGCCGATGTATTTCGTCTACCGCGACGGCAAGTATATCGACGCGCTGGGCATGTCGTTCCGCGATTTCATGCGCGGCGAGCTGCGCGCCCTGCCGGGCGAGGTGCCCCTGCTCAGCGATTGGGCCGACCACCTGACAACGCTCTTCCCCGAAGCGCGGATCAAGAAGTACATGGAGATGCGCGGCGCCGATGGCGGCCCGTGGCGGCGGCTCTGTGCCCTGCCCGCCTTCTGGGTCGGGTTGCTTTACGATCAGTCGTCGCTCGATGCGGCCTGGGATCTTTGCAAGCACTGGGACCAGGACACCCGCGACGCGCTGCGCGTCGCAGCCTCAGTCGACGGGCTGCAGGCCGAAGCGAATGGCATCAAAATGCACGACCTGGCCCGCGCCTGCGTCGATATCGCCGAGGCCGGGCTAAAAGCGCGCGCGATGCAGGGCGCCGGAGGCCTCGTCCCCGACGAAACCCATTTCCTGAACGCGCTGCGCGAAAGCGTGGACTCGGGCATGGCCCCCGCCGACGAGCTGCTGGCCAAGCTAGAAGGCGACTGGAACGGCGACCTGACCCGCATCTATGGCGAATACAGCTACTGACGGGCACGGTCCTGTCCGGGGTGCAGATCGACGCCTTCAATCTGACGCCGCCCGTAGCAGAGCAAACGGCAGCGACTCACGACAGGGGCCTTTAAAAGAGCGCCTATCTTTCTAGTCCGCCCGCGGCTCTGGCCCGTGGCGAAAGGCGATCGCCAGGCGGTTCCAGGCATTCATCTGGGCTACGATCAGCGTCAGGTCTACGACTTGCGCCTCAGTGAAATGGTCCAGTAGCGCAGTGTAGACTGCCTCTGGCGCGCCAGTCTTGGCCACCATAGTGACGGCCTCGGCCCAAGCGAGGGCCGCGCGCTCTGCCGGATCGAAGAACGTCACCTCGCGCCAGACAGGCAGGCAATCGAGCCGCTGCTGCATCTCGCCGGCCTGCCGCGCCTCGCCGGTATGGAGATCAACGCAATAGGCACAGCCATTCAGCTGCGAGACACGCAGCTCGACCAGCGCGCGCAGCTTGCGGTCAATGGACGGCATCGCTTCTTTCGCCTTGGCCATCCGCGCAATCGCGGTCCCGTTGATCGCGACATAGTCAAGACGGTCTATCATCACGCTGCTCCGGCTGTTTCGCGCAGCATTGCAGGCGGGATCGCGGTTGCCCAGTGCGCGCCCCTCTTGCGCCCGCCCGCGCGGGCCGCCACGCTCTGCCCCGAGGGGGCGAGATATGCGCGATTTTTTCATCCGGGGCTTCGAGATCGTCCTGACCTTGGTCATCTTGGCCGCCGCGGTGGGTGTCACCGCCTTGGCCGTGGGCGTGATGATGGGACCGGTGGCCCTGTCCGAGGCGCTGCCCCCCGCCGAGGGCCCGGCCTGGGCTGCGGCGATCCTGCTGGGCGGGTGGCTCGCTCTGTTGGTCATTGGAGGCGCGCTGTTCCTGGGATTCGGGATCTATCACAACACGCGGCGCACGGCGGACACGCTAGAATTGCTGATCACCCTGCGCCGCTGACCGTGAGGTCGGCGACAAAGCGCGCGACCCGTTCGGCCGGCATCTCGCAAGGCTTCAGCCTTGGGCCCGCCTCCAACCGATACAGATTGAGACTGATATAGCCGGTGCCGTCCAGCCCTCGCGCCACCAGCTTTTCCGAAGCCCCCCCCGCAAAGACCGAGCGCACCACCAGCCAATCGCGCCCCTGGCTGTGCCCGCGAAAGGCGCCCAGCGGCAGATGTGTCAGCGCCTCGGCCACGGCCTCGGCCCGCGGGTCAATCATCGGCGGCGCACGAATGGGATGCGGGACACGCGCGGCGTTGCCGGGCGATTGGGCGGGCCAAACCGGTTCATGTCCGGCTGCCCGGGCCAGGCCCAAACAATACTCAAGAAGATCGACCCGATCCCGACCAACCCCGCGCCCATCCAAAGGCCCGACCAGCCCACATCATGCAGGCGCCGCACCATCACCGCCAAGGTGGGGACGATCAGGCCGAAAAAGCAGATCAGGAACAGCCAGCCTGCCAGAACCGGCATCAGCGATGAAAGAACAGCGATGAAGATCAAAAGGAGCAATTGGAACAGCTGCCACCACCAAAACTCGGCCCGACTGGCGCGGCCCTGGAAGGTCGCGTAGCGCTGAAAGCAGGTGACGACGGCCAGCTCAAAGCTCATTTCTGTCCGATCTTTGGTTCCTCTCCCGCGAGGATGCGCGTGATATTCGCGCCGTGCCGCCAGAAAATCAACGCCGCCAGGGCCAAGGCAAACACCCAAGCATCGGGCCGGAGCCACAGCGCCCAGAGCGGTGCGCTGGCCGCAGCGACCAGCGCCGCCAGCGACGACATTCGGAACGCGCCGGCGGCGGCGAGCCAGGTCAGACAGGCGGCGGCCCCCAACGGCACGGACAAAGCAATCAACGTCCCAAGGAAAGTCGCGACCCCTTTGCCGCCTTTAAATCCGAGATAGATCGGAAAGCAATGACCCAGGAACGCAGCCACGCCGGCAACCTGCGCCGCGTCTTCGCCAACGACAGCGCGCGCCAGCAGAACCGCAGCGCCGCCCTTTCCCGCGTCTCCGATCAGGGTCAGAAAGGCGGCAGGCTTGTTCCCGGTGCGCAGAACGTTGGTCGCGCCGATATTGCCGGACCCGATTTGACGTAGATCGCCCAG
>JBGCEW010000020.1:0-18346 GCA_045106595.1 Roseovarius sp.
ATGTCCTGCGGGTTGCACCACGTGGGTGGTGTCACCTTGGCCGACAATCAGGACCGCTATGACATGCTGGTGGCTGAGCGGGCCAAGCACCGCTATATGGGGCTGGACACGCATCTGGTTGGCCCTGACGAAATCCGCGAAATTGCCCCCGTGACCAATACCCAAGGCATCATTGGCGCGCTGTATGATCCGCTGGATGGCCACCTTGATCCATCCGGCACAACCCATGCCTATGCCAAAGCCGCGCGCATGGGCGGGGCAACGATTGAGACCCATTGCAAGGTATTGGAAACCAACCCGCGCGCCGATGGAACGTGGGACGTGGTGACCGACAAGGGCACCATTCACGCTGAACATGTGGTCAACGCAGGCGGGCTCTGGGCGCGTGAAGTTGGGGCAATGGCCGGGGTCTATTTGCCGCTGCACCCGATGGAACATCAGTATCTGGTCACCGAAGAGGTCCCCGAGATTGCCGAGATCGTCAACGCGGGCGGCGAGCATCCGCATGTCATGGACCCCGCCGGTGAATCATATTTGCGGCAAGAGGGCAAAGGCCTCTGCATCGGGTTTTACGAGCAAACCTGCCGCCCCTGGGCCGTGGATGGCACCCCGTGGGAGTTTGGCCACGAATTGCTACCCGATGACTTTGACAAGATCGAAGACAGCATTGAATTCGCCTACAAACGCTTCCCCGCCTTGGAACGCGCCGGGGTGAAATCGGTCATCCACGGACCGTTTACCTTTGCGCCGGATGGCAACCCTCTGGTGGGTCCCGTGCAGGGCATGCGCAACTACTGGTCTGCTTGCGGTGTCATGGCGGGCTTCAGCCAGGGCGGCGGCGTGGGCCTGATGCTGGCGCAGTGGATGGTCGAAGGCGAATGCGAACGTGATGTGTCAGCGATGGATGTGGCCCGCTTTGGCGATGTGATCACCAAGGGCTATACCCTGCCCAAGGTGATTGAGAACTACCAAAAGCGGTTCAGCGTTGCCTACCCCAACGAAGAACTGCCTGCCGCGCGCCCCTTCCGCACGACGCCGATGTACGACATCTTTGATGGCATGGGCGCGGTCTGGGGTCAGCAATACGGGCTGGAGGTGGTGAACTACTTCGCAACAGGGGACGAGCCGCGCTATGAGACCCCCAGTTTCCGCCGCTCAAATGCCTGGGAGGCCACTAAACGCGAGGTGGAAGCCGTGCGCGGGGCCGTGGGCATCAACGAGGTGCACAACTTTGGCAAGTACCTGGTCACAGGGCCAAACGCCCGCGACTGGCTGGACAGGATCATGGCCGGGCGCATCCCAAAACCGGGGCGCATTTCACTGACACCGATGCTGTCGCCCAAAGGCCGCCTGATCGGGGATTTCACCGTATCCTGTCTGGGCGACGAGGCATTTCAGCTGACCGCCAGCTACGGCGCGCAGGCCTATCACATGCGCTGGTTTGAGATGAACGGCGCACCGGGCGTGCATCTGGAAAACATCAGCGACCGGCTGAACGGGTTCCAGATTGCCGGGCCGAAAGCACGCGATGTGCTGGTGGCGTGTACGCGTGATGCGGTGGCCGACATGAAATTCATGGACATCCGCCAGGCCACCATCGGCATGGTCGATTGCCATGTGCAACGGGTCAGCTACACCGGTGATCTGGGGTATGAGATTTACTGCGATCCGATGGCGCAACGCGCACTATGGAACACACTGTGGACTGAGGGCCAAAACCACGGCATGCGTCCCTTCGGGATGCGCGCGATGATGTCGCTCAGGCTGGACCGGTTTTTTGGGTCGTGGCTGAATGAGTTTTCACCGGATTATACCCCCGGCGAGACCGGGATGGACCGGTTTATCCAATGGTCCAAGAACGTGGATTTCATCGGGCGTGCAGCGGCCGAGGATGAGCGCCGCGAAGGGGCCGCCCGCGCGCTGGTCAGCTTTGAGGTTGAGGCCAATGACGCCGATACCCATGGCTATGAGCCGGTGTGGATCGATGGTGAGGTGCAGGGGTTTTGCACCTCGGGCGGATATTCGCATCATGCGGGCAAATCCATTGCATTGGCTTTGATCCCCGCAGCACTGGCCGACGAAGGCTTGACCGCCGAGATCGAAATTCTGGGTGAAATGCGCCCCGCCACCCTGATCACCACGCCACTGTTTGATGCCGACGGCACACGCATGCGCGGATAGCACCACATAGGAAAACGGCGCATGTCTTCGTGGGGCGCGCGCTTTTTCGGGCGACGGCGCATCTGGTGCTTGTTATGCCAGCCGCCAACGGGGATATTCAGGGCCAGAGCAACACCGGGGGCCCTTGATGATTTCAATCGTGATCCTTGCAGCAGGGGCGTCCTCGCGCATGGGCGGGCGCGACAAGCTGATGGAACACGTGTCAGGCCAGCCGGTTTTGGCACAGGTGGCGCAGCATGCTGTGGCCACGGGTTGGCCCGTGTTGGTTGTGCTGTCAGCCGCGCACCCCGCGCGCGCAACTGCGGTGCAGGATCTGGCGGCGCGACAGGTGATGCTGAAGGGCAGCACGGCAGGCATGGCGGGATCAATCCGTGCGGCGATGGGGGCAATCGGCCCCGATATCACAGGGGTAATGATTGTACCCGCCGATATGCCTGACCTGAATGTTGAGTGTTTTCAAATCCTTGCGACGTGTTTTAAAGATCACCCAGACGCTATTTGGCGCGGCAGCACACAAGACGGCGCACCGGGGCATCCGGTGATTTTTCCGCAGCGATGCTTTGCCAAACTGCGCGCCCTGCCTGATGGCGAAGGCGCGCGGGATGTGTTGCACGGCGAAGATGTGCGGCTGTGCCCCCTGCCCGGTCAGGCGGCGCGCACGGATTTGGACACGCCCAAAGACTGGGCTGCGTGGCGCGCCCGTCAGGATTAGGCGACCAGTTGCTGCGCCAACAGTTGCGCCTCGTAGCGTTTAAGCGACAGGCGTGCATCGGGATAGGCGCGCGGTGATGTATCGCCTGCAAGTTCGGGGAACAGATGCAGGATTTCGCTGCGCGTTTCGGCCCCCAGACCATCCAGCGCCTGCTCACCTGGCTGAAAGCTTTCAGACCATGCTCCATCGGCCAGAACAACCTGATGCTGCGCAAACATGATGTGGATATATTCAACACTGGGCACGCGGGCCTGTGACACGCCGGGCAGATATGTCAGATGTTTGGCAGCCACCAGCACCTCGCGCTCGGCAAAGATCAGCTGGGCCTGTTCGTGGATCATCAGCATACGGTGATTGGGGCTGACCATCGTGTTGCGGCGCGGACTGTTGTCGCCCAAAGCCCCCGCTTGAATGGCAATCGGGGCCAGCTCGGGATGAAGTGCCAGATCTGCGGCGCTAACCGATTTGCGGCCAACCCAGATCACCTCCTGAAAGCCATGATCACGGGTCACCACACGGTCCCCCAGGCGCAGATCCTCAACCGCGACCTCGCCTGCCTTGGTGGCAATCAGCGTGCCGGGCGTGAAACAGGGCACAAAGTTCTGTTCAAACCGGTCGCCGGTCAGGTTGAACCCCTGCCCCACATTGCCATTGGCCCAGATCGGTGCGTTCAGCGTGATCGACGCAATCGGCTCGGCCAGGGCGGCGGCATCAGCATTATCCACCACTTCGGGCATCAGATAGGCGTTGCCGTTTGTATCCTGCATCACCACAGCCGAGATATTGGCCGTCGTGCCGTCTTTGTAGGTCAGCGTGGCATCAAACAGCATTGTGGCGTCATGCGTGGCAGTCACCCCATCGATGGTGAAGGTCTCATTCGCGGCCGAGTTGTCCAGATCATAAGCGCCCGGGCGCAGCCCCCCGCCAAAGCCTGCGGGACTTGCGGCAAAATCAGCCTGAGCGTTGTTCGACAAAGGCGTGGCTTGGGACCCATAAGTACCCAGCCATGCGGCAACGGCGGCCTGATCCAACGTTTGATCACCTTCGGTTGGATCAATGATTGGCAGGTTGCCAAGAAAAAGTACTTCGAATGATGTCGCCATGAGAATGCCCCCCCGGGTTTCCAGCGCCACACGTCAACTTGTGCGTGTCTGGCATAGATATAGAGCCGGTCACGGGGCTATGAATGGGGAAAGATTTGCGCCACACGCCAGATTTGGCACATTTTGGAAGGGTGGTACTTCTTTTGGCGCGCGCTGCGCTTGGCCTGGGTGGATGCGCCACAGCGAATACTTTTATAGATTTGATAACATGATGTTACAGCGCACTCTTCATGCGCCCATCCAACCACAACCACTGCTGAAACGTAAAAGCACCCCCGGTCTCTGGCAGGAGACCGAGGGTGCGGTAGTCGAAACCGGAACTAGCCCCCACATGACCGACTTCGGGGTCGTCAGGCCGCCCATGTGATGAGAGGTGGCCTAACGGGCTGCAAAGGGGACTGGTTTATTTTACCAGCAGTTTGGCTTCGTGACGCTTGAGCGAGCGACGGGCGGCTTGGTAGTCTTCCAGGCCTTCCTTCTCGCGCAGCTCGGGGAAGAGATCAAAGATCTCGTCGCGTTGATCCGAGCCCATACCGTCAAGGACTTGCTCACCAGGTTGGAAGCTTTCCGTCCAGCTGCCGTTCGAAAGCACAACTTCGTGCTGA
Source organism: Roseovarius sp. (assembly GCA_045106595.1). Lineage (GTDB taxonomy): Bacteria > Pseudomonadota > Alphaproteobacteria > Rhodobacterales > Rhodobacteraceae > Roseovarius. The sequence goes on from JBGCEW010000020.1 coordinate 4,602, forward strand.
TCGAACATGAAGTGCAGGTAGCTGATCGACGAGCTTTCCACGACATCCACACCGTCCAGACCGGTCAGGTGCTTGGCCGCGGCCAACACTTCGCGTTCCTCAAAGTAGAGCGAGGCGCGCTCGGAGTTGATCAGCATCCGGTGCTGTGGAGACACAAGCAGATCGCGCTCTGGCAGACCGTTGCCCAAGGACCCTGCCCGGATCAGAACCGGTTTCAGGTGTGGCGATGCCATCAGCTCACCACCGCTCAGGTCACGTTGACCAACCCAGCGGATTTCCTGCAACCCGTTGTCACGGGTGATGATCCGGTCACCGACCTGCAGATCCTCGACCCGCTTCTCGCCACGTGGCGTCGCGATTACGGTGCCAGGTGTGAAACATGGGATCAGGTTCTCAATCTCGGTGAACTCGATGATTTGACGTGTGCCATCGGGGTTCAGCAGATCGTTGCCATCCGCATCCTGCAGGACAACCGTACCAGAGGTACTGTCGCCATCGGGATCGACGGTTTGGTTCTCGATTGCAAACGGTCCGATCCCACGCAGATCCAGCGTATCGAAGTCATCGCCACCGGTGCCACCGTCAATGGTATCACCTGCGCCCACATCTTCGAACACGTCACGGTCGGCACGACCTTCCAGAAGGTCATTGCCAAGACCACCCGAGATGGTGTCGTCGCCGGCCCCACCCTGGACTGTATCATCACCCTGGCCACCAAACAGAACGTCATTGCCGTCCTGGCCGCGGATGCTGTCGTCATCGACGCCGCCATCAATGGTGTCGTTGCCGATACCACCAGTGATCGTGTCGTTGTCGTCCTGACCAAAGATCAGATCATCGCCTTCAAAGCCGTTGATCACGTCTTCGTTGTTGGTTGGCTCTGGATCGGTGCCATCATTTGGCAACTCGTCGCCGTAGATGCCGCTGTCACCCATGATCGTATCGTTGCCGTCGTCGGCATTGATCGTATCATCACCTTCTCCGCCGACGATCATATCGTCGCCCGAGCCACCGCGGATGTCATCATCATCGATGCCACCGTCGATCACATCGTTGCCGTCGCCAGCGCGGATTGTGTCGGCGTCGTCGCCTGTCGAGATGGTGTCATCACCTGCCCCACCGGTGACAAAGTCGCGGTTGTTGTCGGGATCAGGATCGACAGGCACATCTGTCGGATCGTTAAAGCCTTCGTCGGGCAGCACGTCGGTGCTTGTGGTGTCGATGATGTCATTGCCATCACCACCATCCACAGTGTCCGACCCGTCGCCGCCGATCAGAGTGTCATCGCCAGCACCGCCAGAGATGTCATCATCGTCAACGCCGCCGTCGATGCTGTCGTTGCCCAGACCCCCCATCAGGACGTCATTGTCGTCGCCACCGTCGATCACATCGTCGCCGGCACCACCGTCAATGGTGTCTTGATTGTTGGTGGGCTCTGGATCAGTGCCATCATTTGGCAAGGCTGCTCCGAAGACACCGCTGTCACCTGTGACCGTGTCGTTGCCGTCGCCAGCCAGGATGCTGTCGTCGCCTTCGCCACCGATGATTTCATCGTCACCTGCACCTGCATCGATGATGTCATCATCAATGCCTGCGTCGATCACATCGTTGCCAATCCCGGCTTCGATTGTGTCCGCGTCGTCGCCTGTGGTGATGGTGTCATCGCCTGCGCCACCGATCACGCTGTCGCGGTCATCGTCGGGCAGTGTGTCCACTGGTGTGCCAGTCGGATCGTCAAAGCCTTCGTCAGGCAGCACGGGTGTTGTGCCATCGTTCGATGTGTCGATCACATCGTTGCCGTCGCCACCATCCACAGTGTCCGAGCCATCGCCACCAATGATAGTGTCGTTGCCTTCGTTGCCGGTGATGCTGTCATCATCCAGGCCACCGTCGATGCTGTCGTCGCCAAGACCACCAATGATGGTGTCGTTGTCGTCTTCGCCAAGGATGGTATCGTTGCCGGCACCACCGTCGATCAGATCCTCGCCATTGTCAGGCACGGCGTCTGTTTCATTCGGCGCTTGCAGCGGCACCAGCAGTGGGTCGCCACCGTTGATGAAGTCATCGCCGTCACCACCATCGATGGTATCCGAACCATGGCCCCCAAGGATGCTGTCGTCACCGACGCCACCGTCGATCAGGTCATCGTCGATGCCCGCATCAATGGTGTCATTGCCTTCGTCGCCTGTGATCTCGTCAGCGTCGTCGCCGGTCATGATCAGGTCATTGCCTGCGCCACCCGACACCGTGTCACGGTTGTCATCAGGGTTTGGATCGCTCAGCGCAGGCAGGCCTGTCGCCGGATCAATCAGCAGTGGGTTTGGCAGATTGGGATCGTCACCGACATAATCCGAGAACAGATCATCGCCTGCGTCGATCGTGTCGTCACCCGCACCACCATCGATGCTGTCCGAACCTTGGCCGCCGATGATGCTGTCATTGCCGTCGCCGCCATCAATGACGTCGTCATCCAGACCACCGTCGAGCACGTCATCCCCTGCACCGCCGAGGATTGTGTCATCGTCGTCACCGGTTGAGACCGTGTCATTGCCAGCGCCTGCATCAACCTCATCGAGATCATCGCCGGGCGCGCCGTCAACGGGAACACCGTCAAATGTTGGCGCATCGGGCAGGCCAAGACCGGGGGCACCTGCGTCGATCAGATCGTCGCCAGCACCGCCATCAACCGTGTCATTGCCTTCGCCGCCGCTGATGACATCGTTGCCATCGCCACCGTCCAGCAATTCATCGCCGGGGCCAGTGCCTGCGGTCAGCGTGTCGTCGCCTTCGCCACCGATCAGCGTGTCGTCACCGGCACCGCCGCCCAGCTCGTCATCGCCAGCACCGCCGTCAACCACATCATTGCCCGGTCCACCCGAGATCGTGTCGTTGCCGTCGCCGCCGTCCAGGCTGTCATTGCCGGCACCACCGTCAATGCTGTCGTCGCCGACACCACCTTCGGCTGTGTCATCACCGTCTTCGCCGTTCAGGGTGTCATTGCCCATCTCGCCCAGCAGGCTGTCATTGCCAACACCGCCATCGACGCTGTCATTGCCGTCACCGGCCAGAACTTCGTCATCGCCGTCACCAGCTTCAACAGTGTCGTCACCGCCCATAGCGCGGATGATGTCGTCATTGCCAACCTCACCTGGGAGAAGCGCGTCATTGGCATCGACAAAGTCACCATTGGGATCGCCGGTGTACATATCATCGATCAGGTTGCCGGTATCGTCGCCATCGACAAAACCATCCGGCGCCGGACCACCCACGGTGACTGTCACCGTAGCTGTGTCTTCCAGACCTTCGGGATCGCGGATTGTGTATTCAAACGTGTCAACGCCCGAGAACCCTGGATCGGGTTCGTAGGTGAACGTGCCATCGCCATTGTCGGTCACGGTGCCATTTGCAGGATCAGTGTTGCCCACAATGCTCAGCGGATCGCTTTCGGGATCGGTGTCATTGGCCAGAGCCGGAATGTCCACGGATGTACCACCCACGGCGACTGAGGCCGCATCATCAACCGCATCAGGTGCGTCGTTCACACCGTTGATGGTGACTGTGACCGTTGCTGTGTCAGAGTTGCCGTTGCCGTCAGTCACTGTGTAAGTGAACGTCTCGGTGGCGGTTTCACCGGTTCCCAGTCTTTCATATTGACCGTTCGGATCAAAGAAAATCGTGTCGCCATCGGCGCCGATTGTCACATCACCCAGCACGCCTGTGGCGTCCACGCTGGTAATCTCGATGTCGTCACCCTGCGGGTCGGTGTCATTGGCCGTGGCCACAACATCGCCGATGGTGTCTTCGTCCGTGGTGATTGTGTCGTCATTGGCAAACACCAGATTGGGATCGCCCACTGAAACAGTCACAGTGGCTGTGTCCGTGCCGCCATTGCCGTCCGACACGGTGTAGGTGAACGTATCGGTGCCCACGAATGTCGGATCGGTTGGGGTGTAGGTCAAAATACCGGGTGTATCTTCGGTGACCGTGCCGTTGGTGGGCATGCTGACATCGGTGATGGTCAGCGGGTTGCCCTCGGGATCGGTGTCATTGGCCAGAACGGGGATATCAAGAACCGCACCAGGCGTTTCGCTTGAGGCTGTGTCGTCCACAGCGTCCGGGTCGTCGTTCACACCGTTAATGGTAACAGTCACTGTCGCCGTGTCGGTGTTGCCGTTGCCGTCGGTCACTGTGTAAGTGAACGTCTCGGTGGCCGTTTCACCGGTTCCCAGGCTTTCGTATTGGCCATTGGGATCATACACCAGCGTGTCATTGTCGGGGTCGATTGTAACCGTGCCATTCAGGCCCGTTGTGTCAACGCTGACAATCTCAATGTCGTCGCCTTCAGGATCGGTGTCATTGGCGGTTGCAATCACCATGCCCGAGCTGTCTTCGTCGGTGACAATCACATCATCAACGGCCGTCAGTTCGCCAGTCAGCGCTGCGGTGGTCGAGAACTCAACATCAGTGACCCAAATGTTCTGTTCGTCGGGGCCTGCGTTGCCATAATCAATTTCAATGCGTGTGACAGGGCCCGCAATGTTCACCAGCAGCGATGTATCCGGGTCGGTCGGTGCTGTGACAGTTGGGGTGGAGTCATTGCCAGCGGCGGTCTGGCCCGATGTCAGAATGTCGGCGCCCGGGGTCAAGGTCACTTCAACCTCGTTGCCTTCGGCGTCATACGCACGAATGGTCACAACATCGCGGTAGTCCTGGCTGCCCTGGCCAAGATCAAGGTCATTGATACGGAACGACACATCGGTGACCGCATCGCCAAATTCTTCCTCGGTCGAGGCAAAGCTCAGAGTGGTTGTTGATGTATCATCTACACCGCCTTCGCCGCCCTGACCGCTTAGTTTCAAAGCTTCGGTGGGATCGAAATTCTCGCCCGGAGCAACAAACTGGTCAAACTCAAAGTTGCGCGCCAGGGCACCTTCGTCCTCGGCTACGAAATCAACGGTGACGGCAACGCCGCCCGTGTCCACGGTTTGACCCGATGTGATGTCCACCCCAGTGGAGCCAAACAGCGACCAGTCTAAAATTCTTACAGGCATATTTCCGACCCTTTCGAAACGTCCTCGGCACAGTGCCGACGTGTTGTGCCGTGCAACGCACAACACCAAAACCCTAAATCCTCACAACCACACTGCCCGAGAGAGAAACGAAGCGCGCATATGACTGATTGTTCAGTCACATCATGGGGCGCCAAATCGGAACACGTCCAACCCAGATCACCATCCAACACGGCTTCGCACCTTAATATTCGGTGTGACAGCTATGTGGTCGCCCCCACGACCAACTAACCCCCCAGTAGGGCGTTCGTATTTTTTAAGGTCCGCAGGCTGGTGACGGAAGTGAAATCTGGCGAGAAAGTGCCGAACACCCCCGTGAAATCATGCAAAACACGATAAAAACGCGAGTGACGTAAGGGAAGAAACCGGTGATTGTTTCCGTATTGGAAACATCAAAAAGGCGGCTTGCGCGTTTAAAACTTGTTAAATTCGGGTTAATTCCGGAATTCAGGATACAACCTTAGCGTGTTCACTGTTCCTAACTTGAAAACAATTGAAATACGGCAAGATTGTGAAGTGGCCCGGAAAACATGCTTAACAAAAGGTATAGGATTGGTGATCAATTTGATGAAATCTTACGCAAAATGCCAATCTTGGAAACAAACCCGCCGGACATTACCGAATCGAGGCGATTCGAAGGCACTGCCAGACCCCACCGCAGATTCAGGCGCTGACACCGATAAAGCCAGGGCAAAGGCTGTTCTTACAAAGAGGGTTGCGGATGTAGGTTGGTACCCAAGGCCGGACTCGAACCGGCACGCCCGTTAAGGCGGGGGATTTTGAATCCCCTGCGTCTACCATTCCGCCACTTGGGCACTGCGCAGCTATCTAGCGAAGCCCCGGCGCGGCGTCCAGACCTCATCGGGCTTTTTTCAGGGGTCGCAGCCACAAAGCGCCTCGTCGCAAGTGCTGCGTGAACAGTCAGTTTAATGATTGACCCCAAGAGCCGCCCATGATCAGACACTGACAAGGACTGAAAACCGGACACCGCGCATGCTGAGACGCATTTACGACTGGACCCTTCGCATGGCCGATCACCCGCAGGCATTGTGGGTGTTGGCGATGGTGGCCTTTATCGAAAGCTCGGTTTTTCCGATCCCGCCTGATGTTCTGATGATCCCGATGATCCTGGCGCGTCCAAATCGCGCCTGGCTGATCGCGCTGGTGGCGCTGACCGCGTCAGTGCTGGGCGGTTTGCTGGGATATGCCATTGGTGCGCTGGCGTTTGACCAGATCGGTCAGCCCATTCTGGAAAGCCTGGGCAAAGCCGACCGGATGGCCGAATTCAGCGACCGGTTTAACGATATGGGCTTCTGGGCGGTGCTGACCGCAGGCATCACCCCCTTCCCCTACAAGGTGATCACCATCATGTCAGGCTGGACCGGCATGCCACTGGTCACTTTCATCGCCACGTCCATTCTGGCGCGCGGCTTGCGCTTCTTTCTTGTGGCGGGGCTGTTGTGGAAGTTCGGCACACCGGTGCGCGACTTCATTGAAAAACGGCTGGGGCTGGTCACAATCGCGTTCGTTGTCTTGCTCTTTGGCGGATTTTACCTGATCAAATACCTATGAGACTAAACCGCCATTCCCTGATTTTTCTGGCCGCAGGCGGATCTGCTGCCTTATTGCTGGCCGCGTTTGCGTTTCAGCATCTTGGGGATATGGCGCCGTGCAAACTGTGCCTGTGGCAACGCTGGCCGCATGGTGCCGCCATTGTGCTGGGGGTGTTTGCGCTGGCGGTGCCCGGCCGGGTGTTTCCGCTGCTGGGCATGCTGGCTGCTTTGGGCACGGCAGCGATTGCCGGGTATCACACCGGGGTCGAGCGCAAATGGTGGGAGGGTCCGTCCTCGTGCACATCCGGCGGCACATCCGGTGTCAGCGCAGATGAGCTGTTTGAGCAAATCATGGCCGCCCCGCTGGTGCGCTGCGACGAGGTCCCTTGGGACTTGCTGGGCCTGAGCATGGCCAGCTGGAACGGCATTGTGGCGCTGGTGCTGGCGCTGTTATGGGCGATGGCGGCACGCGCGCGGGTGTGATCCGCCCGGTTGCGGCATGGGCATCCAACGCCGTCACGCGTGACGAATGGCGCTCACCCCGCGGATTTGGTTGTTTTCAGCAAAAGGCTGGTCTCGGATTGTGACACCCCGTCCAGTTTGCGGATGCTCGACAGGATCGCATCCAGATGTTCCAGCGTGTCCGTTCCGATTTCAGCGATCAGATCCCAGCGGCCATTGGTGGCATGCACGGCCCGTACCTCTGGCAGGCCTTGCAACTGTCGCTTGATCCGTTCGGTGCCGCGCCCTTCGATGCCCAACATCATCAGACCGCGCACCGGATCACGCATCGTGTCACCCTTCAGTACAACCGAAAACCCCACAATATCGCCCGCGCGGCGCAGCCGTTCGATCCGGCCCCGGACCGTGGTGCGCGACACGCCCAGGGTAAGCGCCAGATCAGACAGCGACGCGCGCGCATCGTGGCGCAGGGCAGAAATCAGGCGGCGGTCGGTTTCGTCCATTTTGGCACTTTCGGCTGGCATATCGGAATATTACCGCCCGGATAGATCAAAATAGCGGCTGGAACACAATGCATTTCGGAACAATAGTGTTCGCGAACATACATAAACTCGGAGATCCCCATGGCACATTGTATCCTGATTGGCGCGCCGGTCGACAGCGGCAAAGCACGGCGCGGTTGCTTGATGGGCCCTGATGCTTACCGCGTGGCAGGCATTTCCGAGGCGCTGAGCGAGCTGGGTCACACTGTCAACGATGTGGGCAATCTGGCCCCTGCCCCGGCCACCGCCCCTGCGTCACTGCCATCCCATCTGGTCGAGCCGGATCAAACCATCGGCTGGACCATGACCCTTGCCGATGCCGCCGAAACCGCATTGACCAAAGGCGGCCTGCCGGTGTTTCTGGGCGGGGATCACAGCCTGTCTCTGGGATCGGTGCTGGGGGCTGCACGCCACGCCGCAGCCCAAAACCGCCCGCTGTTTGTTCTGTGGCTGGACGCTCATAGCGATTACCATACGCCGCATTCCACCAGCTCGGGCAATTTGCACGGCACGCCACTGGCCTATGTCGCAGGCGAGCCGGGCTTTGACGGGTTCCCGGACGTCACATCGCCCGTGCCGCAAAACCAGATTTGCATCATCGGTCTGCGTTCGGTCGACACCCCGGAACGCGAGACGCTGCAAAATTCGGATATCCGCTATCACGACATGCGCGAGATCGACGAACAAGGCATCGCCACCCCATTGGCAGGGTTCCTGGAGCAGGTGAAAGCAGCCAACGGCATGTTGCATGTATCGCTGGATGTGGACTTCTTTGATCCATCCTTTGCCCCTGCTGTGGGCACCACCGTGCCGGGGGGCGCGTCCCTGCGCGAAGGCCATCTGGTGATGGAAATGATCAGCGACAGCGGGCTTATGACCTCGCTTGATCTGGTCGAGCTGAACTTGTTTCTGGATGACCGCGGCCGCACGGCTCAGGTGATGGTCGATATGGCCAGCTCGGCGCTGGGACGGCGTGTGTTCACCCGACCCACCCGCGCCTATTCATGAGCGCTGCAAAAGGAGCATTCCACATGACCAACCTGTTCCCATCTGACAAGGCCCTTGTGCCGTTTGTGTCGGTCGACAACATGATGAAGCTGATCCACCATGTGGGCGTTGAACCCATGCTAGTCGCGCTGGCCACCTATATTGAACGCGATTTCAAACGCTGGGAGCTGTTTGACAAAACCCCGCGTGTGGCCAGCCATTCGGATGTGGGTGTGATCGAACTGATGCCCACCTCCGACGGCGAGGCCTATGGCTTCAAATACGTCAATGGCCACCCAAAGAACACCTCGGAGGGGCTGCAAACCGTCACGGCCTTTGGCCTGCTGGCGGATGTCTATACCGGCTATCCGGTCCTGCTGAGCGAGATGACCCTGCTGACTGCGATGCGCACGGCGGCCACTTCGGGGCTGGTTGCAAAGTACCTTGCCCCCAAGGGCTCTGACACCATGGCCATGATCGGCAATGGCGCGCAGTCTGAATTTCAGTCACTGGCAATGAAGGCGCTGTGCGGGCTGAAAACAGTACGCCTGTGGGACATCGACCCCGCCGCCACCGCCAAGGCGGCGCGCAATCTGGCAGGCACAGGCCTTAATGTTGTGACCTGCACCAGCGCCGAACAGGCAATGGAAGGCGCGCAGATCATCACCACCTGCACCGCCGACAAGCAATGCGCCACCATTCTGAGCGATAACATGGTCGGCTCGGGGGTTCATATCAACGCCATCGGCGGCGATTGCCCGGGAAAAACCGAATTGGCCCCGGCCATTCTGCATCGGTCGGATATCTTTGTGGAGTATCCCGAACAAACCCGCATTGAAGGCGAAATTCAGGCGCTGGACGCCGATCACCCGGTGACTGAACTTTGGCAGGTCATGACCGGTGCCGCACAAGGACGCACATCTGACAAGCAGATCACCCTGTTTGACAGTGTCGGCTTTGCAATCGAAGACTTCAGCGCGCTGCGCTATGTGCGCGACACGATTGCCGGAACAAAGCTGTTCTTTGAGCTGGATTTGCTGGCCGATCCCGACGATCCGCGTGATCTGTTTGGCATGTTGACCCGTGCAGCCGTCTAAGACGCGCAGCCCTTAGGGCGCGTGCTGCATGGCGTGACGTCGATGAAAAGCCCGGGCGCAGTGTCCGGGCTTTTCACTTTGGAGGGATAAGGGCAAAGCCCCCGGGCCGCCCTGGGTACTGGGGAACGAGAATGGCAGCCCGGGGAAACCAACGGGGTTAGCCGTCAGTCGCGACCGGGAGCAGCCCCTGTTCTTGCCCGGTCACCATCTCTGCGTCATCAAGTGCGCCGTCATCGTTGGTATCTGCCTGTGCGAATGCATCAGCGGATACGTCCGGGAACACGGCCTGCACTTCGTCAATGGTCATCATACCATCGCCGTTTGTGTCGATTTCCGAGGCCGCGATAGCCGTGGTTGCAGCCAGTCCAAGACCCAGCAGGCTTGCGATGAATTTGGTCATTGTTGTCTCCTATCGACAAGGTTACGTCCGAGGCCGCCTCAACTGCGGCACTCAGGGGACTAGACGGAAAAGGCGGGGGTTCCGTCCCACCCCACCGGCAAAGCGCGCACAACACGCAAAGCCTTGCTCACCCCGGCACACCCAAGTGGCGAAGGGTTGCCCAAAAAGCCCCGGATTCAACCATCGGCGGAAAACGCCTGTTTGAAATACGCGTTTCAAGAGCGCAGGTTAGGCCTGCAGCTCCACCCCTTCCCCTAAAAGGAGTGACCCCAATGCCCTGTTCCCCTGAACAGCCCCCTATCACCCGTGACGCGCTTGCTGGGTTACAGCCCGATCTGCTGCGTGTCGCACGCCATCTGACCGGCAATGCCGATCAGGCGCAGGATATAAGCCAGGACACGTTGCTAAAGATCTGGACGCGTCAGCAAAAAGGCGAAGACATTCAAAACCTGCGCGCTTATGCGATGACCACCTTGCGCAACACGTACCGCCAGTTTCTGCGCACGCGCCTGAGCGGGCCTGAACTGACCGAAGATATGCTGGTCACCAATCCCGATGCCTTTGCGTCGCTTGCCCTGCAGGAGTTGGAAAGCGCGATCACCCGCCTGCCCCGTGAACAGGCCCGCCTGATCCGGCTGGTCGCCTCGGGCGAGACGAGCCCTGCGGTGCTGGCCCGGCGCATGGGATTGCCGTCAGGCACGGTGATGTCCCGTCTGGCCCGTGCGCGGGCGCAGTTGCGACAAGACATGGGGCTGACGCGGCGCGCCCCCATCGCCGAGTTGATCTGATCTGACTTTGTGACACTGTGTCGGCGGGCTTGCAGGTTTGCTGGCTCAGCATCCCCGCCGCCAAAGGGGCACCAGAGCGGCCCTGTCAGGCCTGCCTCAGCGCGCCTTCAGCCATTGCTTGAAATAGTGCATCCGATTGCCCCAGGTCTCATCCGCGCGATGTTTTGCGCGCACATAGCGCAGCTCGGTCCGCCGCAGTTCGGGCGAGACCCCGGCGCTGACCTGGCCTGCGTGCAACCGATTGGCCACCAGCGGTGCCGACAGAACATGCGGCGCCCCCAGCGCATCGGCACACCGGCGATACATTTCGACGTCCATCAACCAGATCAGTTGCTCGTCAAACATCATCCCCGCATCGGCGCGCAATGCCAAAACCGACGGGCTGCTGACCGTGTTCTTGCCCAGATACAGGTTCGGGTTCAATTGCGGCACCATCGGCGCCTCAAGCCCGCGCCCGTCCCGCGTGATCCCCGAACCACACAGCGCCCAGGCCACATCGCCTTGCGCAAAGGCCTCGGCATGCTGGGCCAATGCTGTGCGATCCACCAGATAATCATCCTGGAACAACACCTTAAGAACCGTTCCTCGTGCATGGCGCATGGCGTTGTTGGTGTTGGCAGAGGCCTGACGTGGCCCATCGTGAAACGCCACCCGCCGGATATCCATGCGGTCTGCATAAGCCTTGCACATCGTTGCCACGCCGTCATCATCAGACTGATCCGACACGACAACCTCAAAATCTTCATAACTCTGCGTCAACAGTGCCTCAAAGCTGTCCAGCAAATACTCGGCCCCTTGCCCGCCCATGGAATAGGCCGGGATACAGATGCTGATATATGGGGTGCGTGCCATGTCCGGGCTTGTGCCTCAGCGCGCCACGTCTGGCAACATCAATCTCCCACCGGGCCACACCGGCCCATACCGCGTCCAAGGCGATACAATGGTGGCTGGGCCCCCAGCCCGTCAGATCACGCATGTGATCCGATCCACACACAAGAAAAAACGGGGGATCCCAAAGGACCCCCCGATCAAGTTTCGCCGTTCAGGCTCACTTTGTTTGTACCGCCCGGTTTTTGCCTGCGGCCTGAACGTCGTTCGGGGGCGAGCGCACCCGCCCCGTGTCAAGATGGGCAAGAACGCAACGTCCGCCCCCACCTCGTCTGCTTGGCCCTGCGCCGGATGACGCTGGTGGCCTGAATTCGTCGGGGGCTCAGACCGCAACTGGTGGAACCTTCGGTCATTCCGCCCCCTACACGCCCCCACCCAAGGAAGCGTGATTTCTTGTATGCCCCGGCGGGCCTAGGCCACGCGGCGCCCCTGCGGCACAGCGCCTGCCGTCTCAAATTCGGCCACGCATTCGGGAAACAGCACCCGGCTGAACAGGATCTTGAACTCATCCCCCCCATCCGTGCGCACCGTTGCGTGGGTTGAGGCATTCATCACCACCCCAACCAGCCCCGGCGGGACCGCCAACTGGCCTGTCCCATGGGTGCCTTGCAGCTCAACCTCGATCTCCAAAGGCTCACTGATCACGCCATCACATTCGATCGTCGCGGTGTAGCTCATCTTTGCCATTGCGCGTGCCCTCCTCGGACCTCAGCCTCAGCTACAGCCCGATGTGGCACCACAGGTGTTGCACTTCATGCAGGTCCCGTTGCGCACCAGTGTGTAGTTGCCGCAATCGCCGCAGGCTTCGCCTTCATAGCCTTGCATCTTGGCTTTGGTGCGGGCGTCCATCGCAACGTTGCCGCTGGCGATGGCTGTGGTTGTGGTCACCGAGGCCGTCATTGTGCCCGTGGCCGCCGTTTCAGGCACCAGGGTTTCCAATGTTGCCACCGGATCAGCCGCTGTATCCAACGCGAGACCACCCAAAGACTGCCCGCCGTTCAGCACCACCAGTTCCTGTGGCAGACGCTTGCGCAGATATCCGGTTGAGCTGATCTGTTTCAGCACTTCCAGACTGCGGTTGGCCGCCACATCGGACATTTCCGAGATGTTGCTGACACCCTCTTCCTCGCCGCGGCCCAGATCATCAAAGGCCGCGCCTTCGGGTTTCACATGGGCCAGATCGGTACGGTCCAGATAGGACACAGCCAATTCGCGGAAGATATAGTCAAGGATCGAAGTGGCGTTCTTGATGCTGTCGTTGCCCTGCACCATGCCCGCAGGCTCAAACTTGGTGAAGGTGAAAGCGTCGACGAACTCTTCCAGAGGCACACCGTATTGCAGACCAACCGACACGGCGATGGCAAAGTTGTTCATCATGGCGCGGAAACCCGCACCTTCCTTGTGCATGTCGATGAAAATCTCACCCAAGGAGCCGTCCTGATATTCACCCGTGCGCAGGTACACTTTGTGCCCGCCAACGATGGCCTTTTGGGTGTACCCCTTGCGGCGCTCGGGCATCTTTTCACGGTGCGATTTGACGATTTCCTTGATGATCACCTTTTCGACGATCTTCTCGGCCAGCACAGCTGCTTTTTCCTGCGGGCTGCCGCTTTCCAGCACTTCAGCCGCCTCGTCGTCATCCTCAACCAAGGCCGCGGCCAGTGGTTGCGACGGTTTCGAGCCATCACGGTAGAGCGCGTTGGCCTTCACACCCAGCGACCAGCTGAGTTCATAAGCCTTCTGGCAATCCTCGATGGTGGCATCGTTGGGCATGTTGATCGTCTTTGAGATCGCACCCGAGATGAACGACTGTGCTGCCGCCATCATGTAGATGTGCGCGTCCGTCGACAAGAAACGCTTGCCCTTCTTGCCACAGGGGTTGGCACAATCGAAGATCGCGTAATGCTCTTCTTTCAGATGTGGCGCACCTTCCAGCGTCATCGTCCCGCAGACATGGTC
>JBGCEW010000021.1:0-90605 GCA_045106595.1 Roseovarius sp.
CGCCCGTATGCTGGCCGAAGCCAAGGCCCGCGGTTTTACCAACGCTTTGGTGGCTGATGCCTTGGGCAATGTGGCCGAAGCCGCCACCGCCAATGTCTTTGCCGTCAAGGATGGCGAGGTGTTCACCCCTGCCCCCAACGGGACATTTCTGGCCGGGATCACCCGTGCACGGCATATGGAAAACCTGCGGGCAGACGGCGTTCAAGTGCATGAAACTGTTATGTCTTTCGCTGATTTCCAGGATGCGGACGAGGTTTTCTTGTCTGGCAACATGATGAAAGTCACACCTGTCACCGCGTTTGAAGACCGCTCCTATCAGATTGGCCCAATCACATCCCGCGTTCGCGAGATGTATTGGGACTGGGCCGCATCTGACGCGAAATCATAGGCTTAGGGCGCCTCAGCCAGCAAAGCCTCGACATCCAGACGGGTGTTGCCCATCGCCAGATTGCCCTGCGCATCGCGGGGCCACTCGGCCTCGGGGCGGTCACGGTAGAGCTCAACCCCGTTGCCATCCGGGTCTGACAGATACACCGCCTCACTCACCCCGTGGTCTGCGGCCCCTTCAAGAGCATATCCCGCTTGGGTAACACGCCGTATCGCATCACCAAGCTGCGCCCGGTCAGGATATAGAAACGCTGTGTGATATAGACCTGTATGCCCTTTGGGCGGCGGCGTCGCACCAGCGGATTCCCAGGTGTTCAGGCCGATATGATGGTGATACCCACCCGCGCCCAGAAAGGCCGCTTCGTTGCCAACCCGTTGCTGAAGCTCAAAGCCAAGCACGTCCGAATAAAACGCAATCGCGCGGTCAAGATCAGCGACCTTTAGATGTACATGACCGATTGAGGTCTTGGCGTGAACGGGGGATGTCATGATCTGCTCCTTTGAAGACTGAAGCCATCACTATAAGCATCCGTCACCGTCGCACAACTCCCCCATCTTGCAGGTTTTTGGTGCACATTCGCACATCACTTCAACCGTGCCAGAACACCTTGCGCGACCTCGACCAAAACCTCACGCGACATTCCGGCGGCGGCCATCACACGCAGCCCGTGATAGCTGGCTTGAAACGATGCAGCCTTGTCCTCGTGCGCGGGTCCCAGCGCGGTCTTGAACGCCTGCAAGGTGGCAGACAGCATCGCCTGTACAGCCGCGCGCGTTTCATCATCCGCCTGTGCCTGATCAATGCTGGCATTGCATAGAAAACATCCGCGCCGGTCCGCGGTTTGCGCGGCTCCCATAAACAGACTTTCGATCTTGTCAAAGGCGCTGCCCGGACCGGACAGGAGCTTAGCCGCCTGTGTCATTTCCTCACGCGCATAAGATTGCAACGCCGCCAAATACATCCGCCGCTTGTCACCCCATTGGCGATAGAGGCTTTGCTTGTTCAGCCCGGTCGCCTGCTCAATGTCGCTCATCGAAGCACCATCATACCCGTCGGCCCAAAACAGAGCCTTCAGCTGCAACAGCGTTTCATCAGGGTCGAAACTGCGGGGTCTTGCCATGATTATCTCGTTTCCGTGAGCTAGGTGAAATATGCGTATCAATTTGTTGACCAATCGGTCCGAAACTAAATCCTCTGAAAGGAACCCTGACAATGACAACCTATGATCTGAACGCCCCCGCCCAATCCCGCATGCTGGATACTCTGGCTGACAAAGCCCTCTTTATCGCCCTGCCGTTGGTCTTTGTCTGGTTTGGTGCCATGAAATTCACCGCCTACGAGGCCGGCGCCATAGAAGGTCTTGTCGCCAACAGCCCGCTGATTGGCTGGGTCTATAGCTTCCTCAGCGTACAGGCCGTGTCCAACCTGATCGGCACAACCGAGCTGATCATCGCCGCCCTGCTGGCCCTGCGCTTTGTCGCGCCTAAACTGGCCGTCCTTGGTGCCTTGGGTGCGATCGGTACATTCTTGATCACCACCAGCTTTTTCCTCAGCACGCCGGGTGTGTTCATCCCCGAGCACGGCACATTGGCCATCTCGGTCCTGCCCGGTCAGTTCCTGCTGAAAGATATCGTCTTGCTGGCCGCCTCGATCTGGGCGCTGCGGGATGCCGTCCGCGCCTGATCCATCAGACCAAAAACATCAAGAGCGCGTGGCCCCTAGGCGACGCGCTCTTTACTTTGTGTCAGACTGGGGCGCCCTTACGCGCCGACCATCCCCACAATTTCGTAGGTTTTCTTGAGGATCGGCGCTGCAATCGCCCGTGCACGATCTGCGCCCTCGGCCAGAATACGGTCAATCTCGGCGGTGTCCTGCATCAGGCGGGACATCTCGCCTGAAATGGGCGACATCTTGGCCACAGCCAACTCCGCCAGCATCGGCTTGAATTCGGAAAACGCACGTCCGCCGACATCCGCCATCACCTGTTCAACGCTTTGTTCGTTGAGCGCGGCGTAGATGTTGATCAGATTGCGCGCCTCGGGGCGGTCTTCCAGCCCTTTGACTTCGGATGGCAACGGCTCTGGGTCGGTCTTGGCCTTGCGGATCTTCTTGGCAATCATATCGGCATCATCCGTCAGGTTGATCCGGCTCAGATCAGACGGGTCAGATTTCGACATCTTCTTCGATCCATCCCGCAGGCTCATCACCCGCGTGGCGGTGCCTTCGATGACAGGCTCGGTGATGGGAAAAAACTCAACGCCGTAGTCATGGTTAAACTTGGTGGCAATATCGCGTGTCAGCTCAAGGTGTTGCTTTTGGTCCTCGCCCACGGGCACATGCGTGGTGTGATAGACCAGAATATCCGCGGCCATCAGTGCGGGATATCCAAACAACCCAAGCGAGGCATTCTGCGCATTCTTGCCCGCCTTATCCTTGAACTGCGTCATCCGCTGCATCCAACCCATGCGGGCGACACAGTTAAAAATCCACGCCAGCTGCGTGTGCTCGGCAACCTGGGATTGGTTGAACAAAATGGATTTGGCCGGGTCCAGACCGCTTGCGATATACCCTGCACACAGCTCGCGCGTGGCGTGACGCAGTTTCTCGGGATCCTGCCAAACGGTGATCGCATGCAGATCAACCATGCAATAGATCGTCTGAGTGCCCCCCTCTTGCATATCAACAAAGCGCTTCATCGCGCCCAGATAATTGCCAAGGGTCAACCCGCCCGAGGGCTGGATGCCTGAAAAGACGCGGGGTGTGTGGACCACCTCTGTCATGTTGCTCTCCGTCTGGATTTCTGTGCCCGCCTCGCGTAACGCTAGGCAAACGCCCCGTCAAGCAGGGCCGAGCAGAGGACACCACATCAATGAGCCAAGAATCCAACGTCGAAAGCCCGGTCAATTCAATCCCACCGGTGGTGGTGGTGCTGTTTTTGGTGATCATCGGCGTCGAGGCCGCATTTTCGCTGGGCGCGCGCGGCCTGATTGGCGGGCCCGAAGCGGTGGGCTGGCGCACCTCGTCGATCCAGCGCTATGGGTTCAACCGCGATATCATGGCGTGGATGTGGGCCAATGACGTCTATCCGCGTGAACATCTGTCACGTTTTTTGTCCTACAGCTTTGTTCACGGCACCTTCACCCATGCTTTGTTCGCAGGTGCTATGGTGCTGGCGCTTGGCAAATTCGTTGGCGATGTGTTCAGCCAATGGGCCACGTTGGTGCTTTTTGTGGTTTCATCGGCGGCAGGTGCTTTGGTGTTTGGCCTGGTGTCGGGTGCCTCACCTTGGCTGACTGGTGCCTTTCCCGGTGTGTACGGGTTGATTGGTGGCTTCACATATCTGATGTGGCTGAAACTTGAGCAAATGGGCGCACAGAAATACCGCGCCTTCACTCTTATTGGGTTTCTTTTGGGCATTCAGCTGATCTTTGGTCTGCTGTTTGGCAGCAACGGCGATTGGCTGGCGGATATTGGCGGGTTTGTCGCCGGGTTCTTGGCCTCTTTCTTGCTAAGCCCGGGTGGCTTTGCCAAGCTGCGCGCCAAAATGCGCCACGAGTAATCGGCTCTGCGCACCCGCGCGAGACAGGCACGTCAGGGACGGATGAGCGCCTAACGTTTGAACGCCGCGCGCAATTCACCCTTGCGGAACGCGCCCAACAGCCGCCCTGCAATAAAATAGCTGCCAGCCCCTGCGACAATCAGCACCAACAATGCGATCCAGCGAATGCCCGGCATCAAAATAAACGGGTTCAGGCTAAGCCCAACAAACCACAACACGCCCCCCATCGCGCCCGAGGCCAGCACAATGCGCCAGATCCGGCTCCAGAAACGGCGGTCAAAGCGGGCAACTTCACCAAATTGCCGCGCCCCCAGCGCCAGCAGCCCAACCATGGCCCAGCCCGCGACTGTGGTGGCAATCGCTGCAGCCACCCAACCGACATAGATTGCCAAACCAATCGCCAGCCCCGCATTGATCACCATCGCCACCAACGCATAGCGAAACGGCGTTTTTGTATCTTCGCGGGCAAAGAAAATGGGCTGCAACAGCTTTTGCAGCACGAACGCTGGCAAACCCAACCCATAGATTGTCACCGCCAGCGCCGTGGCGGCGGTGTCATCCACCCCAAACGCACCGCGCTCAAACAATACCGTCACCAAAGGAATGGGGATCACCATCAGTGCCACCGCCGATGGAATGGTCAACGCCAGAGACATCTCACCGGCGCGCGACAGCGCCTCGCGTGAGCCGTGGTGATCATCAGCCTTCAGCCGCCGTGACAGATCGGGCAACAACACGATGCCCACGGCAATGCCCACCACACCCAAAGGCAACTGATACAACCGGTCCGCCGAGTACAGCCAGCTGACCGCCTTGTCATAATGCGAGGCCACCTGCTGACCCACCAACAGGTTGATTTGCATAACCCCACCGGCCAGTGCGGCCGGTATCGCAATCCGCACCAGCTGCGCCATATCAGGTGTCCAGCGCGGCCGCACCGGACGAATATTCATACCCGCGCGCCGTGCAGCCACCCACACCAACGCTAATTGCGCAACACCTGCAAACGGGATGGTCCAGATCAATGCCTGCACCACGGCACCGCCAAAATACCATGCTGTCAGCATCGCCGTCACCAACATGATGTTCAGCAAAACCGGCGCTGCCGCCGCTGCTGCAAATCGCCCCGAGGCATTCAGCGCCCCGGAAAACAACGCCGCAAGTGATATGAACAAGATGTATGGAAACACAACGCGCCCATATTCAACTGTCAGATCAAATCGCGCATCACCTGCAAACCCTTCGGCTGTGGCATAGACCAGCGCGGGCATAAAGATCATCGCCACGCCGGTCAGCCCCAGCAACACCAGTGCCAGCCCCGACAACGCAAGCGAACCGAAACCATCTGGGTCCTCACCTGCCTCTAATCGTTTGGAGAACATCGGCACGAAGGCTGCGTTAAATGCCCCTTCGGCAAAGAACCTGCGGAACATATTGGGCAATCGGAATGCTGCCACAAAGGCATCCATTGCCATGCCCGGTCCCAGGAAGCTGGCGATCAAAACATCGCGTACAAATCCCAAAATGCGGCTCATCAGGGTCCAGCCGCCAACGGTCAGGATGCTTGCAAGCATGCGAACGGGTCTCATGGAGCGGCCTTCTTGTGATCACGCGTCGTGTGTTCCCATAACCGATTGCAGATGCCGACGAAAGACCACACGCAAAAGGCGCGCCACCTGACGCCTCACAGGCCTGTCGTGCTTGGTCATTTTGAAATTACCCATTTCCGGCAGCTGGAAATTAACCATTCGTCAATCACTGCGGTTTTATCGTTAACCATTATGAACCAATTGAACGCCCCACTATGATCACCCGCGCCTACACTGTTGCCTTTGAGGGTGTTGAGGCCCGCACTGTCGAGGTTCAGTGCGCCATTAGCCCTGGCATGCCTGCGTTTTCCATCGTGGGTCTGCCCGACAAGGCTGTGTCCGAGGCACGCGACCGGGTGCGTACGGCGCTGGGATCGATGGCGATTGCGCTTCCCTCCAAACGCATCACCATCAATCTCAGCCCGGCCGATATGCCCAAAGAGGGCAGCCATTTCGACCTGCCCATCGCCTTGTCCTTGCTGGCCGCGCTTGAGATTCTGCCCAAGGAAGAGATCGAAAACACCTGCGCTTTGGGCGAATTATCCCTCGATGGTACGCTGGTTCCGGTCATCGGGGCCTTGCCCGCGGCCATGGCCGCCGCCGAGCACGAGCGCACGTTGTTGTGCCCCAAAGCATCAGGCGCCGAAGCGGCCTGGGTCGGTGCTGTTCAGGTCATCGGTGCGGCCTCATTGGCCGAAGTGGTGCGTCACTACACCGGACAATCCCCCCTGCCCGCCGCTGAACCCGGCGAGGTTTGCCAGGACATCACAGCGCGGGATTTGCGCGATGTCAAAGGGCAGGAACGTGCCAAACGCGCGCTTGAGATTGCCGCAGCTGGCCGACACCATCTGATGATGGTCGGCCCGCCCGGTTCGGGAAAATCCATGCTCGCCAGTCGGGTATCGGGCATTTTGCCACCCCTGACCCCGCCCGAGGCCTTGGAGACGTCCATGATCCATTCAATGGTCGGGCTGCTGGACGAAGGCGGGATTTGCCGCACGCGGCCTTTTCGCGAACCGCACCACACAGCGTCGATGGCGGCCATCGTGGGCGGCGGGAGGCGCGCCCATCCCGGCGAAATAAGCCTGGCACATAACGGCGTTTTGTTCATGGATGAGTTCCCCGAATTCTCGCGTGCTGTTCTGGAAACCCTGCGCCAGCCGATTGAAACCGGTCAGGTCATGGTGGCGCGTGCCAATGCCCATGTGAAATACCCCTGCCAGTTTATGCTGATCGCAGCTGCGAACCCGTGCAAATGCGGGCATCTGGCCGATCCGGGCCGGGCCTGCACCCGTGCGCCTTTATGTGGCGAAGATTACATGGGCCGCATTTCAGGCCCATTGATGGACCGCTTCGATCTGCGCGTGGATGTGCCGCCTGTGGCCTTTACCGATCTTGATCTGCCCTCAGACGGCGACAGCTCGGCGCAGGTGGCTGAACGGGTCGCAGCAGCACGGGCGGTGCAACAGGCGCGCTTTGCCGATACGCCCGATATGCGCCTGAATGCCGATGCCGAGGGCGAGGCCTTGGAGCAGATCGCAACCCCAGATGCCGAAGGGCGTGCCATGCTGACCAAAGTGGCGGCCCGGTTCGGATTAACCGCACGCGGCTATCACCGGGTGTTGCGTGTTGCGCGCACGATTGCCGATCTGGACAAATCAACCGACGTGCGCAAACCCCATGTGGCCGAAGCAATCAGCTATCGTTTGCCCGAGGGTGAAAGGGCCGCCACCCAATTGGCCAGCGCCTGAAGCGTTGCACGTGCCTCGGGCAGGGTGTTGTGAAAAATGGGCCAGACATGGGGCAAGTTCTGTTCGACAATCAAGTCAACTTCGACGCCTTGATCACGCAGGACATCCGCCATCCGCGTGCTGTCATCCAGCAGGATCTCGCTGTCAGCAACAGTGATCCAGACCGGGCCGGCCCCCTCAAACTGCGCATGTATCGGGGAACAGCGCGGATCAGCCGGATCTGCACCTTGCAAATAAAGCGCTGCCAATTCGCAAGTTCTGGTTCCCGGCAAGATCACATCCTTGGCGTCATTGCCCAAAATACTGGGCGCGCTGAAACTCATGTCAGTGAGCGGCGCAAATGCAAACGTGCCCAACGGTTGCGGCAGCCCAAGGCGCGTAATCTCACCCAGCAATGCCAGAACCAGCCCGCCACCCGCGCTGTCACCGCCCAAAATCACGCCGCCGGGATGATCCATCACCGCTTGGTACGCCGCCAGCCCGTCCTCAAACGGGGCAGGATGCGGATGATCGGGGGCCAACCTGTAAAACGGCAACACCGCGCGACATCCGGTCAGACGAGCCAGCCTCGCCACCATGGCCTTGTGCGTATGTGGTGATCCAAAAATATATGCCCCGCCATGAAAATAAAGCAGCAGCGGGTCTTGGTTCGGCGCGCATTCAACGGTCACAGCTTCTATCTGCCGACCGTCATGGTGCAACACCTTTTGGTCATAACGTGTGCCACGGGGTGGGTGAAACAGCAGTTTGGATTTGAACGCAAGCGAGCGGCGCAGTTTCTCAGGAGGTGCTTTGGTCAGCATCGGCTTTTCGGTCAGCCGCAGATACGTATTGAGCGCACGCGCGATCAGGCTCATGCGCGTTTGGCCTCAATCGCATCCCAAATCTGGCCTGCGATGTTCACACCGTCAAAACGTTCCAATTCTTGGATACCCGTGGGTGAGGTCACGTTGATTTCGGTCAGATACTGCCCAATGACGTCGATCCCCACAAACACCTGGCCCTTTTCGCGCAAAAGAGGCCCGATCCGGTCGCATATCTCGCGGTCTCGCTCGCTCAACTCAATCTTCTCAGGGCGTCCACCAACATGCATGTTCGAACGTGTCTCGCCTTTGGCAGGCACCCGGTTGATCGCGCCCACAGGATGGCCATCGACCAAGATGACGCGCTTGTCGCCCTTGACAATCTCGGGCAGGAATTTCTGTACAATCAAAGGCTCACGCGAAAACCCAGTGAACATTTCGTGCAGGGAATTGAGATTGCGATCGTCGGGCGGCAGGTGAAACACGCCGGCACCGCCATTGCCATAAAGCGGCTTCACGATCACATCACCATGCTCGGCGCGGAAGGACTTGATCGTTTCCAGATCGCGGGCGATGGCAGTGGGTGGCATCAAATCAGGGAAATCTAGGATCAGCAGCTTTTCAGGGTAATTGCGCACCCAAAACGGGTCGTTCACAACCAAAGTCTTTGGCATCAAGCGATCCAGAATATGGGTGGTTGTGATGTAGAACATATCAAATGGCGGGTCCTGACGCAGCCACACCACGTCAAATTCTGACAGATCCACCGTCTGTTCATCACCAAGCGTAAAGTGATCGCCTTCGACACGCTGAACCGTCAGCGGCCACCCCCTTGCGATGACTTTCCCCTGATTATAGGCCAGTTTGTCAGGCGTGTAGTAAAACAGAGTGTGCCCCCGCGCCTGCGCCTCCTCGGCCAAACGAAAGGTGCTGTCAGCAGAAATATCGATCGGACCGATCGGATCCATCTGAAAGGCGATTTTCACGGGCGTGCTCCCAAACTTGCGTGTTGTTCCCTCTAAATGGGGCACGCAGCACGTGTGTGCAATTCAGAAATGCCCAAAAGCGTTTTGCGTGATACGAACCTCACCGGTTTCATTCACCAATGCCAGATCAAAGCGCACCTCGCTTAGCTGGCCCTTTTCGGTATGCCCCAAATATTCAGAGGCGGCCGCATGAATGCGGTACATCTGAGCCTCGGTGAGGTGATGTACTGCGGCGTCAAAAGAGCGTGCTTTTTTCACTTCAACAAAAACGATCACATCGTTTTCAGTGTAGATCAGATCAATTTCGCCGCCTTTGCCACGCCAGCGGCGGGCGGTCTGCACCGCCCCACATTTGGTATAGTGCCGTTCAACCACATCTTCAGCCGCCATTCCAGCCAGAAACGCACGCTTACCGCGCAGCTTGCGCGCGGTGATCGGCGTATCGCTGGATGAGCTGGGATCATAATGCGTCACGGGGCGTCCTTTTCTAAACTAAGGGCGATTTGATAAACCTGTCGTCGTGGCAGACCCAGATCCTGAGACACCAGGTCCACTGCATCGCGAAGGGTCAGCTTGCCCATCGCCTCACCCAAGGCTGACTCTATATCCCCTTCCTTAACGGATTCCTTATGCGCCCGGCCAATCAGCACAACAATTTCACCTTTGAACGTCCGATCCGCGGCCACAGCGCTTAGCTCAGACAAAGGCGCGCGCAGAACTTCTTCGAACTTCTTGGTCAGCTCGCGGCAAATCACGGCATCCCGGTCGCCGCCCAACACCTGAGATGCATCACGCAACATCGCAGCCACGCGTTTTGGCGATTCGTAGAAAATCAGCGTGCCAGGGACCTGCGCCAGCGCTTGTAACGCGGATTTCCGCCGGGACGCTGCGTTGGGAAGGAACCCTGCAAAATGAAATTGATCTGTCGGCAAACCAGACAGTGTCAGCGCCGTAACAACCGCTGACGGGCCCGGCGCCGAAACCAGATTGTGCCCCTCGGACACCGCTGCACGCGCCAGATCAAAGCCCGGATCCGCCACCATCGGCGTTCCCGCCTCGGACGCATAGAGCACCGATTGACCCGCATCCAAAGCCTGCAAAACACGCGGTCGGACCCTGTCCCCATTGTGATCATGATAGGACACCAGCGGCCGATCATTCAGGGCAATACCGTGGATATCCATCAGTTTGCGAAGGCTGCGCGTGTCTTCGGCCACCAGCATGTCCACGCTCGCCAACAAATCCAACGCCCGCAGCGTGATATCTCGCGCGGTGCCGATGGGCGTTGCAATCAGGTACAAACCTGCGCTGGGTTTCTTGTTCAAAGGGTTTACCACTGGACCCGCCCACTATGACGTTTATGATTGCACTTCAAATACCGGCGGTCATGACCGCCACGTTCAAGGAGTAAGACGTACCATGTTTGCCGCTTTTGACCCGGCCCGCAAGATCGCTGGCCGTATCTTTATTATTCTGGCCGCGCTTTGGGCGCTGGCTGCGTGCCAGCCGGTCAGTCTTGGGGGGGGATCCGGCCCCAAACTGGATCCAGGTGCACCCATTGCCGTGGCCCTGTTGGTGCCCCATGGCGCATCTAGCCCACAAGAGCAGCGTTTGGCACGCGATTTGGAGCGCGCCGCCCGTCTGGCCGTCGCTGATTTGCAAGGTGTGAACATCGATCTGCGGGTCTATGGCACCGCGGGCAGCGCGGCACGTGCGCAAGAATCTGCACTGAATGCTGTGGCAGACGGCGCCAAGATCATCGTCGGCCCCTTGCGCGCCGAGGCCGCCAATGCGGTGGCTGTGGCCGTGGCCAACCAGAACGTCAACGTCTTGGCCTTCTCAAACAATCCCACCATTGCAGGCGGCAATCTGTTCATTCTGGGCCAGACCTTTGACAATACGGCCAATCGTCTGGCCGGATTTGCAGCGCGTCAGGGCAAAAACCGGGTTCTGGCGGTTCATTCTAATAACCTTGCAGGTCAGCTGGGCAAAAGCGCGATCCAGAACGCCGTGGCGGCCAATGGTGGCACGATGGTGGGCTCAGTTGGGTATGATTTCTCGCAAGATGGCGTGGTCACTGCTGTGCCCAAAATCAAATCTGCCGTGCTCAGCAACAATGCTGACGCGGTCTTTATGACGGCCAATGCCGCAGGGGCGCTGCCCTTGTTCAGCCAAATGCTGCCCGAAGCAGGCCTGGGGCCAAGCCAGACACAATTTGTGGGGCTGGCGCGCTGGGATACGCCCCCTCAAACGCTAGAGCTGCCGGGAGTTCAAGGCGGTTGGTTCACCATGCCGGATCCATCACGTGCCGCCCAGTTCCGCAGCCGCTTCGCCGCTGCCAATGGCGACCAGCCCCATGCGTTGGCCGGGCTGTCCTATGACGGCATCGCCGCCATCGGCGCATTGGTCAAAACCGGCAAGCGTGACGCCCTAAGCCGGGGCAACCTTACTCAATCTGCGGGCTTTCAAGGGGTCAGCGGCGTGTTCCGCCTGCGTCCCGATGGCACAAACCAGCGGGGGCTGGCTGTGGCCACTGTGCGCAACCAGAAGGTCGTGATCCTTGAAAACGCACCTCAAAGTTTTGGCGGGGCCGGGTTCTGATCCGGCACGCCCCCTTCCATCGCTCATGATTGAGGCACACATCGACCCCAGTCGCCTGATCTGTGCGGCGACGGATATCTTTGACCCCACCGCCATGAGCGCGGCTATGGCCGAGGCCGAAGAGGCGCATCACGGCGATTCTGCAACCCTGCGCAAAACCATGGTGCCAATCCTGCGCGACGCCAACAAACATGGCCGCACAGCGATTGCCGATGCCCTGGCCGTGCATCCGCGTGCAGCACAAACCGCGATTGCATCCTACAGCTATCTGACAGATTGCCTGATCCTGACCGTTCTGGACATTGCCACACGCGTCTTGCATCCGCTGCCCACCCCCACCTCATCCGAACGCATCGCGGTCCTTGCGGTGGGTGGATATGGCCGCGGTGAAATGGCACCACACTCAGACGTGGATCTGTTGTTTTTGACGCCTTATAAAATCACCCCCTGGGCTGAGAGTGTGATCGAATCCATGCTCTATATTCTGTGGGATCTGAAGCTCAAAGTCGGCCATGCCAGCCGCACCATCGCCGATTGCCTGCGCCTGGCATCCGAGGATTTCACCATCCGGACAGCTCTGTTGGAAAACCGGTTTCTGGCCGGTGATGCCACGCTTTCGGATGAGCTGAACACGAATTTGCAGACCAAGCTGTTCAAAGGCACCGAGCGCGAATTTATTGCGGCCAAACTGGACGAACGTGAAACGCGCCACAACAAGCAAGGCAACCAGCGTTACATGGTCGAACCCAACGTCAAAGAAGGCAAAGGCGGGCTGCGCGATCTGCAATCCCTGTTCTGGATTGCCAAGTATATCTACCAGGTGGCTGATGTGGCCGAGCTGGTGAAATCGGGGGTTTTCGCCGAGGAAGAGTATGACACCTTCGCCAAGGCTCATAACTTTCTCTGGGCCACCCGCTGTCAGATGCACCTGGTCACCAATCGTCCCACTGAACAGCTGTCGTTCGATTTGCAAGTCGAGGTCGCCGCCAGTATGGGCTACGTCGATATCGCAGGGCGGCGCGCGGTTGAACACTTCATGCAGGATTACTTTCGTCATGCGACGACCGTCGGCGATCTGACCCGCATCTTCCTGACCAAACTTGAGGCGTTGCACGTCAAGCCCAGCGCGTTGTTGCAACGCTTGCTGCAACGCAAGAAAAAGCTGAAACCGGGCTACAAAGAAGTGCACGGCAGGCTGTCTGTTGTGTCGCCTACAACCTATCTCAAGGACCGGCTGAACATCTTGCGGCTGTTTGAGGAAGGTCTGCGCACGGGCATGTTGATCCACCCCGATGCCATGCGGCTGGTTACCGCCAATCTGGATTTGATCGACGACACCATGCGCAACGACCCCGAGGCGCAAAAGCTGTTTTTGGGGCTGATGCTGAAACACGGCAACCCCGAACGCGCCCTGCGCCGGATGAACGAACTGGGGGTTTTGTCAGTGTTCATCCCCGAATTTGAACCGATCGTGGCGATGATGCAGTTCAACATGTACCACCATTACACGGTTGACGAACATATCATCCAATGCATTCGCAATCTGGCACAGATCGAACGCAACGAGTTGGAAGAAGAGCTGCCTGTGGCGTCATCGATCCTGGAGGAAGGTGTTAACCGGCGCGTGCTCTATGTGGCGCTTTTGTTGCATGACATTGGCAAAGGCCGCGACGAGGACCACTCGATCCTGGGGGCTCAGATTGCCCGCAAGGTGGCCCCGCGGCTGGGACTGAAACCGGCCGAAGTGGACACGGTTGAATGGCTGATCCGTTATCACCTGCTGATGTCGGATATGGCCCAAAAGCGCGATATCGCCGACCCGCGCACGGTACGTGATTTTGCCAAAGCCGTGCAAACCCGCGAACGGTTGGATCTGCTGTGCGTGCTGACCGTCTGTGATATCCGCGGCGTGGGGCCTGATACGTGGAACAACTGGAAAGCCTCGCTGATCCGGGCGCTGTACCGTCAGACCCGTCGCGCCATGGAAGGCGGGCTGGAGGCGTTGAACCGCGAACAGCGCGGATCTGACGCCAAACGCAACCTGCGCGATGCGCTGCCCGATTGGGACGCCAAAGACCTCAAGGTCGAAACGGCCCGGCATTATCCGCCCTATTGGCAAGGCTTGCATGTGACGGCCCACACCGTTTTTGCGCAGCTTTTGCGCGGGCTGGGTGACAATGACGTGGCGATTGATCTGGCCATCGACGAAGACCGAGACGCAACGCGTGCTTGTTTTGCACTGGCCGATCACCCTGGCATTTTCTCGCGTCTGGCCGGGGCCTTGGCACTGGTCGGCGCCAACGTGGTGGATGCGCGGACCTATACATCCAAGGACGGCTTTGCCACCGCTGCCTTCTGGATACAGGACGCCGATGGCAGCTCGTACGAGGCCAGCCGCCTTAAACGTTTGCGAAGTATGATTCACAAAACCCTCAAAGGCGAAGTTGTCGCCCGCGAAGCGATCAAAGACCGGGACAAGATCAAAAAACGGGAACGCGCCTTTAAGGTGCCGACGCATATCACCTTCGACAATGACGGATCCGAGATTTACACAATCATTGAAGTCGACACGCGCGACCGCCCCGGCTTGCTGTATGATCTGACGCGCACGCTGGCGGATAGTAATGTATACATCAACTCTGCGGTGATCGCGACATATGGCGAACAGGTGGTTGATACCTTTTATGTCAAAGACATGTTCGGCCTAAAGTTCCACTCTGCATCCAAGCAAAAATCACTTGAGAAAAAACTGCGCGATGCGATTGCACAAGGCGTGAAACGCGCCACTGCCTGATACATGATGCAGCGCATCCTTGGTGGTTCCTTCCAACCTGTGAGGCGACGTCTTTGCTTGGTGCAAATACACTCACCGCCGCAGGCTGCAGCCCTTATTTGAACGCCGCCGTCAGCGCAATCTCGATCATATCACTGAAACTGCCTTCACGCGCAGAAGTGTCCAGCGCCTCACCGGTTTGCAAGTGATCTGACACGGTCAAAACAGCCAACGCCCGTGCGCCATATCGCGCAGCAAGCGTATAAAGCTCGGCCGCTTCCATTTCGACCGCCAAAATACCATGCCGCACCATCTGATCATTCAGATCGGACCGTTCATCATAAAACGTATCTGACGAATAGATGCCGCCGATATGCGTTGGCACATCCATCTCATCCGCCTTGGCCGCCGCGTCGCGCAACAGGCCAAAATCCGCACAAGGCGCATAGCTCAGCTCGCGCATCATGGCTTTGGACGGGGTTGAAATGGACGAAGCCGTCATTGCCAGGATCACATCGCGCAGCGCCACATGCGGTTGCATCCCTCCGCATGATCCAATCCTGATCAGCGTTGTGACGCCATAATCGCGCAACAGCTCATTGGCATAGATCGACAGGCTGGGCATCCCCATGCCCGAACCCTGCACCGTAACGTTGTGCCCCTGCCAGTGGCCCGTATAACCCAGCATCCCGCGCACGGCATTGATCTGTCGCACGTCTTGCAAAAACGTCTCGGCCACCCATTTGGCGCGCATTGGATCGCCGGGCATTAGCACGGTTTCGGCAATCTCACCTTCGCGCGCGCCTATGTGAATGGTCATACGGTCAGCCCCTTGCGTATTTGATAAACGGTGTCAGCGTTGCAATCCGGTCATAGAGCTGGCGTGCCGTGTGGTTGAAATCCTGTGTCAACCAATAGACTGACGGGCAGCCATCCGCATCGGCCTGCGCATAAACGGCCTCGATCAGTTTGCGCCCAACACCTGTGCCACGTGCCGCAGGATCGGCGTAGAGATCCTGCAAATAGCACACTTGATCTGTACGCCAATTGTGGGCGTGGTAAATGTAGTGCACCAGCCCCACGGCAACACCGTCCTTGAGCGCCAGAAACCCGTTCTGATCAGCGTGATCTGCCGACAATAGCCGCGCGAACGTGGTCACATAGACATCTTCGGGAACCGAGGCCTCGTAAAATTCCAGATACGCGGTCCAAAGGCTGCGCCAAACAGGCTCGTCACCGGGTTCAATGGGGCGGATCATCACGGACATACAGCACGGACCTTTCTGGCTCATTCACAGACCTGGCCAAAATTGCGGGCAAACGGCCCAAGATACCAGCGGATTGTGGCCATAAAACTTGGGTAAATCCATCCCAACAATTGCGAAACCCGACCAGATGCCCCATGTCTGTGGTATCACGCGGCGCAGCCCATGCGCCCGAGCAGCAATAAACGAGGTCCATTCGTGACACATAAATCCATTTTCACCGCCGCAGCCGTGACGCTGTGCATGATCACAGCGCCCTTGGGTGCCGTGGCACAGGAAACAGCGCCCATCACGGCCGAAACGGTCACCGACGAAAAGATCGAAGCCTTCGTGCGTGCTGCCATCGCCGTGGAATCCTTGCGCGTTGAATACACTGAAAAGATTGGCAATGCCTCAACCCAAGAGGCACAGGACGAACTGCGCGCCCAGGCTGACAGGGTGGCTATGCAACTGGTGGACAGGGCCCGTGGCATCACCCCGGACGAATATCTGGCCATTTCAAAAGAGGCCCAGGCCGACGCGGATTTGAACGCGCGTATTGGGGCCCAGGTGGAAGTCATGCGCGTCCGCAAAGCCGAGTTTGAAAAACAACAAGCCGAAGCTGCCCGCGCCCAAGAGGCCCAAAAAGCCGCCGAGGCGCAAAAAGCGGCTCAGGACATGGCCAAAGAGGCCGCCGGAAGCGAGTAAGCCGTCAGGCGCGATAAGCAGGCCGTTTGGCGCTATTGTGCCGCCACGGCCTGCGGATCAGCCAACGTCACGATATCCATCATGATAGTGTTCAGCTCAAAGTCCTTGGGCGTGTAAACTCGCGCCACGCCCATTTCCAGCAGGCGGGCTGCGTCATCATCCGGAATAATCCCGCCAACGATCAACGGTACATCGCCCAAGCCTTCATCGCGCATGCGCTGCAAAAGGTCCTCAACCAACGGAATGTGACTGCCCGACAGGATCGACAGCCCCACCACATGCGCGCCATCTTCCTTGGCGGCGGTAACAATCTGCTCAGGCGTCAGGCGGATGCCCTCATAGGCAATGTCCATACCGCAGTCGCGGGCGCGGAAGGCAATTTGCTCCGCCCCGTTTGAGTGGCCATCAAGACCCGGCTTGCCCACCAGAAATTTCAGACGCTTGCCCAGTCGATCGCTGACCACATTGACCGCATCGCGGATGTCATCCAGACCCTCGGTCATATTCGACGGGTTGGCAGACACGCCCGTAGGCCCCCGATATTCGCCATGCACCTGACGCATCTGGCCTGCCCACTCGCCCGTGGTAACCCCCACTTTGGCCGCAGCAATCGAGGCTGGCATGACGTTTTCGCCTTTCTCGGCCGCCTCACGCAGGGCGGCCAGTGCGGATTTGACTGCATCCGCGTCCCGCTCGGATTTCCAGGTGTTCAACCGGTTGATCTGTTGCTGCTCGACCGCCGGGTCCACCACCATGATGCCCCCGTCTTCGGTTTGCAACGGCGATGGCTCGGTCGTGGTGAACTTGTTTACACCCACCACAGTGGTTTCATTGGCCTCAATTCGGCCCAACCGTTCCGCATTGGAATCCACCAACCGGGATTTCATATATTCGATCGAACCAACTGCGCCGCCCATACTGTCCAGATTGGCCAGCTCGTGGCGCGCACCGTCTTTCAGCGCTTCAACCTTGGCATCGACAGCCGGGTTGCCATCAAACAGGTCGTCGAACTCCAGCAAATCCGTCTCAAAAGCCAAAATCTGCTGCATACGCATTGACCATTGTTGATCCCAGGGGCGTGGCAGGCCCAGGGCTTCGTTCCACGCAGGCAGCTGCACGGCGCGCGCGCGGGCCTTTTTGGACAAGGTCACAGCCAGCATTTCGATCAGAATGCGGTAGACGTTGTTTTCCGGCTGTTGCTCGGTCAGGCCCAGCGAGTTCACCTGCACACCATAGCGGAAACGGCGGAATTTGGGGTTCTCAACGCCATAGCGGTCTTGCAGGATTTCATCCCAAAGATCCACGAACGCGCGCATTTTGCACATCTCAGTGACAAACCGAATACCTGCATTCACAAAGAAACTGATCCGCCCTGCCAAGGCCGGGAAATCCTCGTCCGGGACGCGGGTTTTCAGCTCGTCCAGCACGGCAATCGCAGTGGCCAGGGCAAAGGCCAGCTCTTGCTCGGGCGTGGCGCCGGCCTCTTGCAGGTGATAGGAACACACGTTCATCGGGTTCCATTTGGGCACATGGGTATAGCAGTATTCAGCCACGTCGCCGATCAGTTTCAGCGATGGTTTGGGTGGGCAGATATACGTGCCGCGCGACAGGTATTCCTTGATCAGATCGTTCTGAACCGTGCCTTGCAGGGCGGACACATCGGCCCCCTGCTCTTCGGCTACGGCGATATACAAAGCCAACAACCAAGGCGCTGTCGCATTGATCGTCATTGAGGTGTTCATCTGGTCCAGCGGGATGTCCTGAAACAATGTGCGCATGTCGCCCAAATGACAGACCGGCACGCCAACCTTGCCCACCTCGCCGCGTGCCAGTTGATGATCGCTGTCGTATCCTGTCTGCGTGGGCAGATCGAATGCCACCGACAACCCCGTCTGACCCTTGGCCAGATTTGAACGGTAAAGCGCGTTTGACGCCTCGGCGGTCGAGTGCCCCGCATAGGTGCGAATAAGCCAGGGACGATCTTTCTGCGATTGCGACATAAGCGGGCCTCGTGAATCATGTGGGTAATTTTGTTACTTAGGGCGCTTGATAACGGTAACAATATAGCACTGTCAATTCGCTGCATTGCGGCATGAGACCATTTACCCCAGCCACAAACACTGTAAAGCTACGCAGATGGGACAACTGGTCTATATGCCTTTGTGGGCACTGATCCTGCTGGTGGCATTTGCGGCTGTGACGTTTGCATCGCATTTCCTGTTCCCATCTGTGCGCTGGTTTTTCCGCCGTCGCATGGAACGCGCGGTGGAACGGCTGAACCAAAAACTGGAACGCCCCATCGAGCCGTTCAAACTGGCACGGCGCTATGACATGATCCAACGCCTGATCTATGACCCCGAGGTCAGTCGCGCCGTATCGGAGCACGCCAAGGAAGAAGGCTTGCCCGAAAACGTCGCCTTTGAAAAAGCCAAGCGATACGCGCGTGAAATTGTTCCGGGATTTTCGGCCACAGCCTATTTCGGCGTGGCCATTCGCGTCGCCAAGTTTGTCAGCCGCTCTTTGTACCGCGTGCGGCTTGGGCATTTCTCTGAGGATGCGCTGCGCGATGTGGACAAGGACGCCACAGTGATCTTTGTGATGAACCATCGCTCCAATATGGACTACGTGTTGGTCACATGGCTGGCCGCCGAACGCTCGGCGCTGTCGTATGCGGTGGGCGAATGGGCGCGGGTCTGGCCCCTCAGCAAGCTGATCAAGGCGATGGGTGCCTATTTCATCCGCCGCAAATCGCGCAACGAGCTGTATCGCAGGGTTTTGGAACGCTATGTACAGCTGGCCACGGATGGCGGTGTGACCCAGGCGATTTTTCCCGAAGGCGGGCTAAGCCTGGACGGTGCATTGGCCCCACCCAAGCTGGGGCTTTTGAAGTACGTGATTGATGGGCGCGACGATGAAAGCGCCCGTGACGTGGTGTTTATTCCCGTCGCACTGAACTATGACCGCGTGCTCGAAGACCGTATTCTGGTCTCGGCGGGCCAAAAGGGCGATCGCCGCTTTCGGGCGCGGATCAGCGTGGTGGCATTGTGGTTCCTCAAACTCAACTGGCTGCGCATTACCGGGCGGTATCATCGCCACGGCTATGCCGCGGTCAGCTTTGGTGCACCGGTATCGTATTCCGATTTTCGCCGCACCAACCCCAAGGGCGATGTCAAAGACCTGGGCAGATTGCTGATGCAACGCATTGGCGAGGAAGTACCGGTACTGCCAACCCCTATGACGGCGCGCATCCTGCTGCAGGCGGACGGGCCCATTTCGCAAGCCGACGTTGATACCCAGATGGCCGACATGATGCAGAGTGTGCCTCAGGCGCACATCCATGTGGCGCGCGGGGATATTCAGTACACCGCCGAAGTGGGCCTGCGGATCTTGCGCAAACGCGGGTTTGTCAAAGACACCCCCGAGGGGCTGGTTGTCGTCGAGGAAGACCGCGCCATTTTGGAGTATTACGCCAACTCCATTGCCCATCTTTTCCACGATCAGAGCGCGTAAACCCAGTTTATTCTGCAACTGCACGGTTATAAAATTACAAAAATCTACCTTTTGGCATTGCATTGTTGCGTGGCCATGTTATCTCACCCTCAAGCGGCGATTCTGCGCTGCGGCAAATTTGATAACTGAGGAGGACCACATGGCTCTGGACACCGACACGGGGATCGCCCCCTACGATGCACCTGAAAAAGACCTCTATGAGATGGGCGAAATGCCCCCGCTGGGGTATGTGCCGAAGCAAATGTATGCGTGGACGATCCGCCGCGAACGCCACGGCGAGCCTGACACCGCAATGGAAGTCGAAGTGGTCGACGTGCCAAAGCTGGACAGCAACGAAGTGCTGGTGCTGGTGATGGCAGCAGGCGTTAACTATAACGGCGTCTGGGCGGCTTTGGGCCAGCCAATTTCGCCGTTTGATGGCCACGGCCAACCCTTTCACATCGCGGGCTCGGATGCCTCTGGCATCGTATGGGCCGTCGGCGACAAAGTCACACGCTGGAAAGTTGGCGACGAGGTGGTGATCCACTGCAACCAAGATGATGGCGACGATGAGGAATGCAACGGTGGCGATCCGATGTACTCGTCCTCGCAGCGCATCTGGGGCTATGAAACACCTGATGGGTCCTTTGCCCAGTTCACCAATGTGCAGGCGCAGCAATTGATGCCACGCGCCAAGCACCAGACCTGGGAAGAGGCTGCTTGCTATACGCTGACGCTGGCCACGGCCTACCGGATGCTGTTTGGTCACGCGCCACATGATCTGAAGCCGGGTCAGACCGTTTTGGTCTGGGGGGCCTCAGGCGGTTTGGGATCATATGCAATCCAACTGGCCAAAGCGGCAGGCGCGCATGCTATCGGCGTGATCAGCGGCGAAGACAAGCGGGACTTTGTGATGGGCCTGGGCGCCAAGGGCGTGATCAATCGCAAGGACTTTAACTGTTGGGGTCAATTGCCCACGGTCAACACGCCCGAATATGCTGAATGGTTCAAAGAAGCCCGCAAGTTTGGCAAGGCGATCTGGGACATCACCGGCAAAGGCAACAACGTCGATATGGTGTTTGAACACCCCGGCGAGGCGACATTCCCGGTCTCAACACTCGTGTGTAAAAAGGGCGGCATGGTCGTGATCTGCGCAGGAACCAGCGGTTTCAACTGCACCTTTGACGTGCGCTACATGTGGATGCACCAAAAGCGTCTGCAAGGCAGCCACTTTGCCCACCTCAAACAGGCGTCTTCGGCCAACCAACTGATGCTGGAAGGGCGGCTGGATCCGTGCATGTCCGAAGTGTTTGAATGGAAAGAACTGCCCGAGGCACATATGAAAATGCTGCGCAACGAGCATAAGCCAGGCAACATGTCGGTGCTGGTTCAAGCGCCTAAAACCGGCCTGCGTACCGTAAAAGAGGTACTGGACGCCGGTCCAACACAGTAAACCAAAGTTGACACTAAAAAATAGGTCGCGCTCCCCATTTTGCGCGACCTATTGATTCCAGTTGTTTTATTTTCAAAGACTTAGCAAGTGCAGGCCTCGCTATTTCTGGGGAGTACATTTTTGCGAATAGTCAGATTTTCTTATACACGCTATACTAGAATTAACTTTTCGTTAACTATCGTTAAAGAGACTGTATCATGCAAAATGACTGGATTCTCGACGTTCTGGCTGACCTTTCTACGTTCGCCCAGAAAAATGGCTTGGGCACTTTGGCCGAAAGGCTGGATGACACGCGGTTGATGGCCGCGGCCGAGCTTGCGTTGACGGGGGAAGGAATACCGCCGCATGACACACGCGCCGCTAATGCGGTTAGACATCCTGCTGAGCGCGTTGGAAAACGCGTCTGAACCTGCTGATCTGCAGCAAGTTATTGAAGACTTGCGCGATCATTTCAAAGTTGATCACATGGTGTATCACTGGGTCAGCGCCTCGGGTGATCAATATGGCTGTGGCACGTATGCGCCCGAATGGGTGCAGCGCTATCTTGAAAATGACTATCTGAAAATCGACCCTGTGGTGTTGGGCTGCTTTCAGCGGTTCCACCCGGTGGATTGGAAGCGTCTGGATTGGTCTACCAAACCCGCACAAAAATTCCAGGCAGAGGCGACAGAATTTGGGGTTGGCAATCAGGGGTATTCGGTGCCAGTTCGCGGCCCCAACGGGCAGTTTGCCCTGTTCACGGTCAGCCACAATTGCACCGATGCCGAATGGGAGGATTTCGTGCGCGACCACCGCCGCGACATGATCCTGATCGCCCATGAGTTCAACCGAAAGGCGCTGGAGTTTGAACCCGACCGTACACCTGACACGACCCAGACGCTTAGCCCGCGTGAAATGGATGCAATGGCGCTTTTGGCGATGGGGTATTCGCGTGCGCAGGTGGCGGAAACCCTGCAAATCTCCGAACATACGTTGCGTGTCTACATTGAAGGCGCACGGCTGAAACTAGGGGCGTCGAACACCACGCATGCGGTCGCCATCGCCATCGCACGCGGGCTAGTGCGGATTTAAGCGCGTCAGTCGCGAAGCGCCTTGGCGAAGTAATCGGTTAGCGGTTTCAGCAGATAGGCAATCGGGGTGCGATCTTCGGTGCGGATAAAGGCCTCAACCGGCATGCCGGGTATCAAGGTGGCCCCTTCGGGCAACCGCGCCTGCTCGCCTTCGCTCAACACGATCTCGGCGCGGTAATAGCTTTGGCGTGTGGTCTCATCCTCAAACGCATCCGCCGAGATTTGCACGACCTGTCCTGTCAATTCCGGCGTTTGACGTTGATCCAGTGCTGAAAAGCGCAGGTTCACATCCTGACCCACATAAATCTTGTCGATGTGAATTGGCTCGACCTGGGCGTTGATCACCAAAGGCCGATCCTGTGGTACCACAAACAACACCGGTTCGGCTGCACGTACAACCGAACGCAGGGCAAACACCCGCAGACCGTACACGATACCACTAACGGGCGATGCAATCTCAAGCCGGGCCATGCGTTCGATCAGGGCATTGCGTTCCTCGCGCAGTTCCAACTCGCGGTATTGCAGGTCGCGCAACGTGGTGATTGCCTCTTCGCGTCGCTGCGAGCCAAGCCTCAGGATTTCCACGTCAATTTCGGTGATGCGCCCCTGCGCCTGCGCCTTTTGCGCGGTCAGCTCGCCTGCTTGTCCCCGCAGCCGCGCCTCTTCGCGTTGCAAGGCAATCACGCGGGAGGCCTGTGCCAACCCCCTGTCCAACAGCGACTGTTGATCGGCCAATTCTTCGGTGATCAGTTCCAACTGGCGTGCCAGCGATACTTGTTGCGCCTCAATGCCAGTGATTTGGTTGGCAATCTGACCACGTCGTTTTTCCAGCTGATCGATTTCCTGCGCAATCGATGTGGCACGTGCTTGCAGCAAACGTTCCTGACCCGCAACCAGATCAGCGGCATCGGCATTTTCCTCAGCCGCGTCGAGCAGCAACGGATCATAGCTGATCTTGGGGTCGCCATCCCGCTCGGCCTCCAGTCGGCCACGGCGTGCCATCAATTCAAACAACTGGCTTTCGGTGATCAAAAGACGCGATTGCGCCTCGGACGCATCCAACTTGAGCAGGATTTGCCCAGCCTCCACAGTATCGCCTTCGCGCACGTTCAGCTCGGCTACGACACCTCCGTCGGGATGTTGCACCACTTGCCGGTTTTGATCCACCTCAATCCGGCCCCCGGCAATGATCGCACCCGAAATCGTCGTGCCCGTGGACCATGCCCCAAAGCCTCCGAGCAGCAACAGAAGGCCAATCAGCCCCACGCTCATAGGGGTTTTGACAGACCAGCGTTTTGATGCCGCACTCATTGCACCCCTCCTGGCCCATCAGATTTTGTCACCTCAGAGTGGTTCGACAGTACCTCGCGCAGCACTTTGTCCTTGGGGCCAAAGGCGCGCACCTGGCCGTGATCCAACACCAGCAACAAATCACATTCTTTGATCGCCGCAGGCCTGTGCGCCATGATCAGGATGGATTTCCCCATTGATTTGAACCCTCGGATGGCCGCGTTCACCGCCTCTGATCCTTCGTTGTCGAGATTGGAATTGGGTTCATCCAACACCAGCAAAACCGGATCGCCGTACATCGCGCGTGCCAGCCCGATGCGCTGCATCTGACCGCCCGACAGCCGCCCACCATTGGGTGTGACACGCGTGTCATAGCCATCGGGCAGGCCCAGGATCATTTCGTGCGCATCAGCCCGTCGGGCGGCCATGACCACTTGTTCATCGTCGGGTGCTTCCGCCAAGCGGGCGATGTTCTGCGAAATTGTTCCTTCAAACAGCTGCACCCGTTGCGGCAGATAGCCGATATGCGCGCCCAGCACATGCGGCTCAAATTGGTCAAGTGCTGCGCCATCAAGGCGGATTTTGCCACCGGCGGGCGGCCACACACCCGTCAGCGCACGCGCCAACGTGGATTTCCCCGCGCCCGATTGGCCAATGACACCCACGGCCTGTCCGGGCTCCAGCTTGAAGCTGACCATTTTGAGCGCGGCCTGTTGTTCGCCCGGAGGCACAATTGTCAACTGCTGCACGCTCAATGCGGCCTTGGGTTTGGGCAGTGCTGTTTTGGGGTCTTCCGGGCGCACGATGCCCAGCAAAAGCGCCAGAGATTTCCACCCCCGGATCGCCCGCTGCACCAGAGGCCACTGGCCGATCACCTGCTCAATCGGAGCCAGCGCACGGCCGAGCAAGATTGACCCGGCAATCATCGCACCGGCGGTCAGTTCCTGTTGCAGGACCAAATACGCACCCAAGCCCAGCATTGCCGATTGCAAAAACATCCGGAACACTTTGGATATGGTTGTAAAGGTCCCCCCCAGATCCGCCGCTGAAAGCTGATGGTCTTGCGATGCCTCACGCGTCACGCTCCAGCGTTGGAATGCCGCATCGCGCATCCCCATGGCCTGAACCATTTCCGATTCGGAACGGATTTGTCCCAACAGGGCCTCCGCCTCGAGTGATGAGGTGCCTGCACGCTCCATCGGGCGGCGCGTGACTGCCTGATTGATCAACGTCACAAAGACCAGCAGCAATCCGCCGATCAGGGCCAACGCCCCTAGCCAGGGATGAAAGATCCAAATTCCCAGCAGAAAGAACGGCGTCCACGGCAGATCAAACAGCGCCATCAGAACCGGCGCTGTCATCAAGCGCTGAACCGAGTCCAGATCCGACAAACCGGTTCCGGCCGTGGCGTCCTGACTGACCGCTGAACGTCGGATGACCGCATCAAACACACGTTTTTCCAGTTGTCCCTGAAACCGCGCACCAACCCGCGCCATGATACGCCCACGAGCATAGTCCAGCAGGCCCATCATGCCGAAAAGAAAGGCCACAAGCACCGAAAGTGCGATCAGTGTTTCAACCGATCGGCTGCCCAAAACCCGGTCATATACCTGCAACATATACAAAGGCCCGGTCAGCATCAGCAGGTTCACGAAGAAACTGAAAATACCGACAAACCAATAAAGTGCACGGCTTTGTCTGCGCACGCGGCGCAGCTCATCGAGACCAATTTGATATTGTTGTTTGTCCATCACGCGCCGTTATATCAACCGATTAGGGTTAGAATTGAATTGACGTCATAGTGCAACGGCGACAAGTCGCACATGTCGCCATTCTGCCACATTGCTTAAGGCTCGTGTTCAGTATCGCTGGGCAGTATGTTCAGATGCGTTATGTACCTCTGGATATTCTGCAATTGCGTGCAAGCCAGTGACCTGTATCCAAAAGATTATGACATTTTCCAACTTACGCAGTGTCCTGGCCATGGCCGGGCTGTCTGTTTTGGTGGCCTGTGGGCCGGCTGCGCAGCAACCCTCGGGTGAGATTTACGACCCCTACGAGGAACGCAATCGCCAGACCCACGAGCGCAGCAAGAAGGTCGACACTAAAATCGTGCGCCCTGTTGCGGTGGCATACAGCGAAACCATGCCTGATGACATTGAAACGCTGGTCACACGGTTTGCGTTTAACCTGTCGTTGCCGCAATCGGTGGTCAACAACACCCTGCGTGGAAACATGCGCGGTGCCACTGAAGATCTGTATCGTTTTGTGGTCAACACAACCATCGGAGTGGG
Source organism: Roseovarius sp. (assembly GCA_045106595.1). Lineage (GTDB taxonomy): Bacteria > Pseudomonadota > Alphaproteobacteria > Rhodobacterales > Rhodobacteraceae > Roseovarius. The sequence goes on from JBGCEW010000021.1 coordinate 25,999, forward strand.
CGGGTTGTTTGATCCCGCAACCGAGCTGAACATGCCTGCCCCGCATGAGGCGGATTTTGGCATGGTCCTGTATTCCTGGGGTGTACCGCAGGGCGCTTACCTTGAGTTGCCTATTCTTGGCCCTTCGACCGAGCGTGATGCCGCAGGGCGCGTTGTGGATCTTTTCACCAACCCGCTCAGCTATGTGATCCCGTCCCCAGAAAGCTATATCGGCACCGGTGCGCGTATCTCATCGCGGCTTAGTGATCGGGGCAGGTTTGCTGAAACATACGACTCGATCCTGTACGACAGCGCCGACAGCTACGCGCAACTCCGCTCACTGTGGTTGCAAAAACGCCGGTTCGAACTGGAAGGTTCGGGTGGGGACGCCTATGTTGACCCGTATGACAGCCCTTACGAGGACCCTTATGATGAGTAATCTCTCGCGCCGGAGCTTTTTGTCGGCCACAGCCCTATCCACAGCCGCAATGCTGATGCCGAACTCGGTCTTTGCCTTGAATGATGCACAGGCCAAAACGCTGGTCGACAAAGTCGTAGCGGACATCAACCGGGTGATTGCTTCGGGCAAATCTGTGTCTTCGATGATCAGTGATTTCGAAAAGATCTTCCGCAAATATGCCGACGTGAACGTCATCGCCATGTCCACCTTGGGCGCAGACAGCAAACGCCTCAGTGGCAGCCAGCGCAAATCTTATGTGTCTGCCTTCCGTGGTTATATTGCCCGCAAATACGGCAAACGCTTCAAGGAATTTGAAGGCGGCCGCATCGAGGTAAAAGGCGCGCGCAAAGTTAAATCCTGGCACGAGGTGAAATCCACCGCCTACCTGCGCGGCGAAAGCCCGTTTGAGGTGTTGTTTCTGGTCTCGGACCGCTCGGGCAAGGACCTGTTCTTTGACATGGTGATCGAAGGCGTCAGCCTGCGCCTGTCCGAGCGCACTGAAATCGGCTCGATGCTGGATCGTCGGAATGGCGACCTGAACGCTCTGATCGCGGACCTCAAAAAAGCCGGGTAATCCAACCCAACACTTTATACCAAAAAAGGCGCGACCCTCGGGCGCGCCTTTTGTGTGTCAGCAAGGGTAAGATCGGTTTAGCGATCAGCCCCGCCGGTTGAGGCGTTCGGGTTTACCTCGCCAGAGTTGATCAGGTCTCGCAAAATACCCTCAATTGCCGTTTCCGGCTTGATCTGAGGTTGCAGCACCGGCTGAGATTGGGTCTGTTCGGATTCGGGTTGCTCGTTTATGCCACCATCCCGCCGGGCCATCGGCAGGGGGTTGGCAGGCAGGCCCGCGTGCACGCGCACCATCGTTTCGCGCCAAATCTCGGCTGGCAGGCCGCCACCGGTGACGCCCTTAAGGGGTGTGTTATCATCATACCCCATCCAGACACCGGCCACATAATCCGCTGTGAACCCCAGGAACCAAGCATCACGTGCGGCCTGGGTGGTGCCGGTTTTGCCTGCGACCTGACGATCGGGCAGTTTGGCCCGCTGGCCGGTGCCATTCTGCACAACATCATGCATCATATAGATCAGTTCCCGCGCTGCATCTTCTTGGATGACCCGTTCCCCAATGCCGCCACCTGTTCCCATCAAGGGGCTTTCATCACCCAGCAAGCGCAGCTCGACCAGACCATAGGGCGTCACGGACGAGCCACCATTAAGAATACCGGCATAGGCGCCCGACATCTCAAGCAGGGTGCTTTCCGATGCGCCCAACGCCAGCGCGGGGCCAGAGGCCAGATCGCTTTCAATGCCAAATTCATTGGCCACTCGGCGCACCAGATCCAGCCCGACACTATTGGCGATTTTGACAGCCGGTACATTCAAAGAATGGCGCAAGGCTTCGAGCAAGGTCACTGTACCTTTGTAATTCCGGGTATAATTCTCAGGGCACCAGCGACCCGAGCCCGAAATGTTCATGCAAAACGGTTCATCTACAATCGTGGACCCGCTGGTGTAGCCCAGTTCAAGTGCAGTGGCGAACACGAAGGGTTTGAAGGCCGATCCGGTCTGGCGCTTGGCCATCGTGGCCCGGTTGAACGCGCCTGTGACCTTGGATTTACGCCCACCCACCATGGCGCGCACAGCGCCGTCCGCAGACATCACCACAATCGCGGCCTGCGCCTTGGAGCCTTCGGAGACCTTGGTTTCGAACACATACTTCAGCGCATCTTCGGCGGCGCGCTGCATGCGTTGATCCAGCGTGGTCTTGATGATCACATCTTCGGTTGTGTCGCGAGTAAAAAACTCTGGCCCGCTGTCCATCACCCAATCGGCAAAGTAGCCGCCCGCCTGCGCCTCTGCGGCCTGAGACAGAACAGCCGGATCAGCCTGCCCGGCTTTGGTCTGATCTTCGGTCAGATAGCCTTGCTCGTTCATCAGCCGCAGTACCGTGGCCGCACGATCCTGCGATCGCTTCAGATTAGACGTTGGGGCAAGCCGCGTGGGCGCGGTCAGCAATCCCGCCATCATCGCGGCCTCTTGGGCTGACACGGCAGAGGCAGGTTTGCCAAAATAGCGCTGCGCGGCGGCTTCGGCCCCGTAAGCGCCACCGCCCATATAGGCCCGGTTCAGATAGATCGACAGGATTTCATCCTTGGAGTATTTCGCCTCCATCGCCAAAGAAAACACAGCTTCTTTGGCTTTGCGCGCCAGCGACCCACGGCGGCAATCCTTGACGTAATCTGCCTCGGACTCCCATTTGGATTTGTCGTATGTGACCCCCAAGCATAGCAGCTTTGCCGTTTGCTGCGTGATCGTCGATCCGCCATGCCCGCTGAGCGGTCCGCGCCCCTCGGACATGTTGATCCTGACCGCCGAGGCGATGCCCCGCGGGCTGAGGCCAAAATGGCGGTAAAAGCGTTTGTCTTCCGTGGCAACCACAGCGTTTTTCAAATGCTTGCTGACTGATTGCGCGGTTACCACCCCACCAAACTGATCGCCGCGCCAGGCGTAGACCTCACCCTCGCGGTCCAGCAACGTCACCGATCCGCGTGCACGCCCGTCAAGAAAGGCATCAACCGGGGGCAAAGTGGTGTAGGTATAGGCCACCACCACCCCTAAAACCAACGCACAGACTGCCGTGACCCGCCAGGTGATCGTCCAGATCAACCGAATGATCCAGCCGATAATCCCCAGGAAAAACGCAACAATCGGATTGCGTTTTACCTTGGTCTTGCGCCGCTTGGATTTGGCTGCGGCCGGTTTGCGTTTTTTGGCAGTACGACCGAAAAGCCCGGATTTCAGCAAAGGCTTCTTGGTCGGAGCCTTTTTCTTTGGCGTCCGTTTATCCGCGACAAGACGCGGTTTTTTCCGACCTGTGTTACTCATGCTCTGACTGCCCCGGTGCCCGGTGTTTTTTGACATACTACTGTGCACCCGCGCGAATGTTGACCCCCCATCGCACAGGGCGCACCGGAAAGTTAAAGTCTAATTTTTGGGCATACTCGCGTTTGAGCCTATTTTTTGCGCATGTATCGCAAATTTTTTCAGAATTTTTCCCTCAAAACCTACCGCTGCGCCCTCTCGCTCGCTTTGCTGCAGTTGCAAATTGAATGCCGCCACGCAGCATCACAGAGGGGAGAAGCCTTGTGAAATTGATCATAGCGACCATCAAGCCGTTCAAACTGGATGAGGTCCGCGAAGCGCTGACTGAAATCGGTGTGTCGGGGATGATGGTGACCGAAGTCAAAGGATTTGGCGCCCAGTCGGGCCACACCGAAATTTACCGCGGCGCTGAATATGCCGTGAATTTCGTACCCAAAACCAAACTTGAAATCGCCGTACAGGACAATGTCGTCGACCAAGTGGTCGAAGCGATCAGCACCACCGCCCGCACCGGCAAGATTGGTGATGGCAAGATTTTTGTCCTGGACCTGCAACACGCCATGCGCGTGCGCACCGGCGAAACAAATGACGACGCGCTGTAAGCACGCGCAAAGGGGAATACAGACATGATACAGACAAAACACCTTGTGACCGGCCTTGTCGCCGCCGCAGCACTTCTACCCACCATGGGCCTTGCGCAAGACGCAGACACAACGCCGACAAATGCCGAAATCGGCTTTATATTCACAACCTTCATGTTCCTTGTGTCGGGCTTTTTGGTGTTCTTTATGGCCGCCGGTTTTGCCATGCTCGAAGCGGGCCTCGTGCGCGGTAAGAACGTGACGATGCAGCTGACCAAGAACATGGCGCTCTTCTCGCTTGCCTCGCTCTTTTACTACATCCTTGGCTACAACCTGATGTATCCCGGTGATGGCAACTGGTCGATGGAGGGTGTGCTGGGTGCGTTTTCCATCACCTCACTGGAACCTGTTGGCCTTGATGGCGCTGATCCTGATCTGACTTACGCATCTGTTGGATCAGACTTCTTTTTCCAGTTGATGTTCTGTGCCGCAACCGCCTCGATTGTGTCCGGTGCTGTGGCCGAGCGCATTAAGCTATGGCCGTTCCTTGCCTTTGTGATCGTGCTGACGGCCGTGATCTATCCCATCCAGGCCAGCTGGAAATGGGGCGGCGGCTTCCTCGATGGCATGGGATTTCAGGATTTTGCCGGGTCCACTGTCGTTCACTCGGTGGGGGGTTGGGCGGCCTTGATGGGCGCGCTTATCCTTGGGCCACGCATCGGCAAGTACAAAAATGGCCGTGTGAACCCGATGCCCGGCTCGAATTTGGCACTGGCCACTTTGGGCACGTTTATCCTGTGGTTGGGATGGTTCGGCTTTAACGGTGGTTCGCAGCTGTATATGGACAGCGCCGCGAATGTGGCCGACATCAGCCGCATCTTCTCGAACACCAATACGGCCGCGGCCGCCGGTGCCGTCGTTGCGCTGATCCTGTCGCAAGTCCTGTACAGAAAGCCTGACCTGACGATGATCCTCAACGGCGCCCTTGCAGGCCTTGTGTCGATCACTGCCGAGCCTCTGACACCGTCGCTGATCCAAGCCACGCTGATCGGTGGTGTCGGTGGGGCCATCGTGGTGTTCGCTGTGCCATTGCTGGACCGGCTCAAGATCGATGATGTGGTCGGGGCGATCCCCGTGCACCTGTTCGCTGGTATCTGGGGCACCATCGCCGTGGTCTTCACCAACGACGCCGCCTCTCTGGGAACACAGCTTTATGCAATCTTGGTTGTGGGTCTGTTCGTGTCAGTCGCCTCGGCGCTGGTGTGGTTCGTCCTGAAGGCCACTGTGGGCATCCGGGTCGACGAAGAAGCCGAGATTAACGGCCTCGATACCACGGAATTGGGCATGGAAGCCTATCCTGAGTTCTCCAAAGGCTGACCTCTTCACATAAAACAACAAACCGGCCCTGGGCGTTCGCGCCTGGGGCTGTCTTTTTTACCACCTTCGCCCTGTTTCCTGAGTGGGCGAATCGCGCGCTCTTGTGCTAAGTGTTGTGGCATGGCCCAACCCGACCCCCATATCAGCCACGCGCAACCTGTTATTCGTCAACTGGACGATGCTGCAATCAACCGGATTGCTGCCGGCGAAGTGGTGGAACGCCCCGCCTCGGCAGTCAAGGAGTTGGTGGAAAACGCCATTGACGCAGGCGCGATGCGCATTGATGTGGCTTATGCTGATGGCGGCAAAACCCTGATCCGCGTCACCGATGATGGCTGCGGCATTGCGCCGGATGAACTGCCATTGGCCCTTTCGCGTCACGCCACCTCAAAGATTGATGGCTCGGACCTTTTGAATATCCACAGCTTCGGATTTCGGGGCGAGGCCTTGCCATCGCTGGGTGCTGTAGGGCGGTTGACCATTACGTCGCGTGCGATGGGTCACGACGCGTCCGAAATCGCAGTGTCGGGCGGTCAAATGAGCGCGGTAAAACCTGCCGCATTGACCGCAGGCACAATCGTCACCCTGCGCGATCTGTTCTACGCCACCCCAGCCCGCCTGAAATTCATGCGGTCCGACCGGGCCGAGGCGCAGGCGATCGGCGATGTGATCAAACGCCTGGCCATGGCCGAACCTTTCGTGGGCTTTTCCCTGCGCGATGTCAGCGATGGCACAGAAGGCCGCGTGGTGTTCCGCGCCGATCCTGAAAGTGGCGATCTGTTTGATGCATTGCACGGACGTCTTACCCGTATCCTCGGCCGCGATTTCACTGACAACGCCCTTCCCATTCAAGCCGAACGGGACGGGCTGATGCTCACGGGGTATGCCGCACTGCCCACCTATTCGCGTGGCAATGCCATGGCGCAATACCTGTTCGTCAATGGCCGCCCCGTGCGTGACAAGATGCTGACCGGGGCGCTGCGTGGTGCTTACCGGGATTTCCTCAGCCGGGACCGGCACCCGGTGGCTGCTCTGTTCGTGGAATGTGAACCGCAGCTGGTGGACGTTAACGTGCACCCCGCCAAATCCGAAGTGCGCTTTCGGGATCCGGGCCTGGCGCGTGGATTGATCGTCTCGGCGCTGCGTCATGCCTTGGCCGAGGCTGGCCACCGGGCCTCAACCACCGTGGCCGATGCCACATTGGGCGCGATGCAGCCCGAACACGCCACCGCGCGCGTCTATCAGATGGATCGCACACCGTCTTACCGCAGCACACCGCCCGCACCCGGCTTTGCTGACATCCAGCATGCCTATAGCGGCCAGATCACCGACATCCCCAGCGAGACCGGCACGCAAGAGCCGGAAGAGCAGCCCCCGCAGCATTTGCCTTTGGGTGCGGCCCGTGCGCAGGTGCATGAAAACTACATCATCGCCCAGACTGAGACAGGTATTGTCATCGTAGATGGGCACGCCGCCCATGAACGGCTGGTCTATGAAAAGCTCAAACATCAAAGCGCTGAAAACGGGGTTGCGGCACAGGCGCTGTTGATCCCCGAGATTGTTGAGCTGCCCCAGGATGAAGCCGCTCATCTTTTGGAACAAGCCGATGACTTGGCGCAATTGGGCCTGACCATCGAACCCTTTGGCCCCGGTGCTGTTGCTGTGCGCGAAACGCCTGCCATCCTTGGCCCGGTCAATGCGCATGCACTGATCCGCGACATTGTTGATGATCTGACCGATCAGGGTGAAACGCATACCGTCAAATCCCGTATTGATGCCATCCTCAGCCGCGTTGCCTGCCATGGCTCAATCCGTTCAGGCCGGCGGATGCAAGGCGAAGAAATGAATGCCCTGCTGCGCGAGATGGAGGCGACGCCCCATTCCGGCCAATGCAACCACGGCCGCCCCACCTATGTGGAGTTGAAACTGAGTGACATTGAAAAACTCTTCGGCCGCTCATGATTCAGATTGGCGATTCATCTTACGCGCTGGATGACCCGGCGATTCTGATCGCACTGGCGGCAGGGGTGTTGGTGTTGGTCGTGCTGATCCTTCTGATCCTCGCTGTGCGCGCCTCGGCCCGGGCTGCGCGTATGGCAGCACCGTTGATGCAGCAACTGACCAATATGGACCAGCGCGTGCAATCGCTCAGCGACGGGCAACACCAACTGGCCGGCGGTCTGAACCATGTGTCCGAGGCGCAATCAGCCGCGCAGACCAATATGCTGCAACTGATGGAACAACGTCTGGCGCATGTGTCAAACCAGATGACCGAAAACCTGCAAGGATCAGCCCGGCGCACCGCGCATTCCCTAGGCGAATTGCAGGAACGCCTGACCACCATCGACAAGGCACAGGAAAACATCACGCGGCTTTCGGGCGATGTTCTGACGCTTCAGGATATCCTGTCGAACAAGCAAACCCGCGGTGCGTTTGGTGAAATTCAGCTGAATGATATCGTCTCCAAAGCCCTGCCCAAAGACAGCTACAACCTGCAACACACCCTGTCGAACGGCAAGCGTGTGGATTGCCTTATTCACCTGCCCAACCCGCCGGGACCAATTTGTATCGACAGTAAATTCCCGTTGGAAGCCTACGAGGCTCTGCGCAACGCGACCAACGATTGGGAGCTCAACGAGGCCGCCAAATTTCTGCGCAGTTCGGTGAAAAAGCACATCAGGGACATTTCCGAGAAGTACATTCTGGACGGCGAAACCGCCGATGGTGCGCTGATGTTCCTCCCCTCCGAGGCCGTCTATGCTGAGTTGCACGCGAACTTCCCCGAACTGGTGCGCGAAGGTTTCACCGCGCGGGTCTGGATCGTGTCACCCACCACCTGTATGGCCACGCTCAACACCATGCGCGCCATCCTCAAGGATGCCCGCATGCGCGAACAGGCCGGGGCCATCCGGCGTGAATTGGGCCTGCTTTACAAAGACATAGACCGTTTGGGCACCCGCGTTGAAAACCTCGACCGGCATTTTGGCCAGGCGGCCAAAGACATTTCCGACATCAAGATTTCCGCCGACAAAGCCGGGCGTCGGGCGCGGCGTCTGGACAATTTTGACTTTGAAGAACTGGCGCCCGAGACGGATGACACCGTGGTGAAACTGACCACCGACCCCTAGCAGTTAAGGCCCTCGTCGCGGCTCTATATGTGAATAAAACTTGCGGTGCCCCCGCCAGTGGCCCTACCCTTTGCCATCGCCCGGTGTTTTTGGGCCACTTATTTTAAGCATCTAAAAGGAATACAGGTCCATGAGACATATTTTATCTGTCATTTTGATCGTGTTTGCCGGATTGGCGCATGCGCAATCTTACCCAGAACCCAGTGATCTGGCGGTGAATGATTTCGCCGGGATCATCAGTGACGAGGCTGAAAAACGCCTGTCCGAGAAGCTGAACACCTTGCGCAGTGAAACCGATGTCGAGTTGGTCGTACTGACCCTGTCGCGACAGGATATGTTCGCGCCGGATCTGTCTCTTAAGAAGTTTGCGAGGGGTATTTTCAACGAATGGGGCATTGGCGACAAAAAGCGTGACGACGGTGTTTTGGTACTGGTGCTGCGCGAAGATCAGGCCATTCGGATCACGTTAGGCAAGGGATTTGGCAACAAGGCCGACAAGGCCTCAGACAAGGCTGTCGACCGTAGCTTTCTGCCAGAGTTTCGCGAAGGGCGTTATGAGCAAGGGATTGAGACCGGCGTCGATGACCTAATTTCAAATCTTGTCGGCCCGCATGTGAAAAAACGCACCGAGGATGAGGGCGAAGATATTGCCGCCTCGGAGACTGACGAAAACAGCGGTGCCACCGTTGCGACAACCACCGCCCAGGACACCACTGCCGACACTGAAACCGATGCCGCGGCTGACAGCGCATCTGCCGAAACGACTGCAGCCGATAGCAGCCAACCCGCCAAGGACGATGCCGAAGGCAGCTCGGGTGGATGGTTGCTTTATGTGCTTGGCGGATTTGGTGCCTTGATCGCGTTCTTCGTGGTCAAAAGCAAAACCCGCAAATGCCCGGAATGCGGTGCACGTGGCTTGAAAACTGAAACCAATGTGATCGAAGCGGCCACTGAAACCAGTGAAGGCCGGGGCGAGCGGGTCACGTCGTGTGATGCTTGTGACTACCGCGATGTCAAAGCCTACGAGATTGCAAAGGTCGAGAAACCGGAACCAGAGGAAGACCCCAAACCCGAGCCCGAAGCGTTTAGCGGTGGCAAGGCTGGCAAGGATGGCTCAACCGGCAAGTGGTGAAATCTGATCGGGGAGCGTGAGGCGACTACATCGTTTCCAGGCAATGCCGCCGGAACGCGCGTTTGAGCATGTCCAGCTCTTCGCGCAACAACGTCACCTCGGCCCGGATATCATGGCTGAGCGTATCCCCGGCCATCAGCGCGAAGGAATTCAGCGTCTGATCCGTGCGCGTGTCGCGGATCAAAAACGTCTGCACCCCATCCGAGATTAAATCAGCCGGAACAGGCACTTGAACAACCCACAGGTTTTCATCAGGCTTTTCAGTCACCTTCACACCGGCAAGCGGCTTTTGCAGATGCGTCACTTCAATTTCGGGCTGGAAATTGCCGGTGCCATTATAGGTCAACACGCCTTCCCAGACCCCTTCAAAGAGTCGTGTTTTGGTCAGTACAACATCGCTCATCCCATGTCTCTCCGTCACAGTTCAGCCCGCGGAGAGCGGCTGAAGGTCAGATCGCGCAGGGTCACCTGGCTCATCTGTGGGTTCTCAAAGATCAGGTCGATCCAGGCCCGCTCAATGCGTTTTTCATTCAGGTTGGAATAGGCCAGATCAAACTCGACCATGCAGTCTACCTCGTTCAGGGGCAGTTCGCGCACGATCTGTTCGGTGTTGGGCCCGTGTTTGATGTTGAGCCGGGCAAAAATCTCTAGGGGCTTTTCCATTTCCACAATCGTGTCCATGCGGATCAGGTGACGTTTTTGCAGGCCAATAACGGCGTCCAGCGGCATGTCCAGCACCAGCGACAGAAACGATCCATCAAAGTTGAACACGTCCATGCGCAGACCATAAGGGGCCAGATCGGCCTCGCGGCTATTGCGCACCTGACGCAAGGTCAGCTCGGATTGTTGACAATCATGAAACAATGTCACTTCGGCGCCCAGCATGGATTTGCTTTCTACCGACGACATGCCCGGCGTCGACAAAGGCTCGCGCCACAGGGCCGGACGCCATGACCAATCGGTGCCATGTGGTTTGGGAAAGGCATTTGATCCGATCATCGGCAAAGCCAGTCGGTTGTCAGCGACCGATATCACTTCGTTCAACAAATACCGTAGCTTACGGGCGCGTCCACGTTCGCGCCGCAGATCAGAATGAGCCATATTCAGCACATTGCGCGCCGCCCGACGCCACCGCCGCAACCCGCGCCGATGTACGATCCAATCCAATACGTGAGAACGCAGTTCCATGAAGGTCTTCCGTCTGTCCCGATGCCGGTTTATCCGATCGGACCTTCCATAGCATTAATCAGATTCTGGAAACAATCCACCAAGTAATGATGCCAAACCCTGCGCTTGTGGTTTTGCACCCGGTGTCGTGGCCGAGACGGCAGGGGCATAATCCTTGATCGGGCTTTGCTCGAGCAGGTTTTCGGCCAGCGCCATTATCAGCGCCTTGCCGGACGTCCCGCTGCCCTGACGCGTATATGCCGCGATGCTGATGACATGGCCATTAATCATCATTCCCGCCCGCCAGTACCGCGGATCACCTTGTTGCAGCACCGCATTGCCGCCCGAGGCCAGTCGGATCAATGATATCCCATCGCCATCTTCCGAGGCCAGCACCTGAACCGGGGCCACACTATCGGCCAGATCACGCGCCGTGGGTTGTTCGGCGGTGACGCGGCGCGGCGCGATGGATACGGTTATCAAAGCAGGGTCCACAGCCGATGTGGCCTGGCCTGTCAGGGCTGCACAGCTGGCGATCAACACCACACTGCCACCCGGGCTGCGCGACGTGCTGTCACCGTCAATGCAATACCCATCGGGTGCGGCCACCACCACACGCCCCTGATACAGTGGCAGTTTGGTCAGCACGTTGCTGCGCGCCGCCTTGGCGTCCTCAGGCGGGCTGAGAAAGCCAATGCCGCCCTCGCCCGTGCCTTCGCCCAGACAGGCCGCCAAAGTCAGCACCAACAGCAACGCCGCAGCGTGGCGCAGATATGACCACAGAAGCGACAGGTCAGATGTCCATATACACGTGACGTTCGGCCTCGGCGCCGGGATGTGTGACAGCCCCTTTGTAGGTCGACCCCACAAGCTGCGCGTACTTCCAAAGCGCACCGCTTTCGTAAATCGTCTCACGCGGGCCTTTCCAGGTCGCTTTGCGTTTTTCCAGCTCATCGGCGCTCAGGTCTACGTCCAGCGTGCCTTTGACCGCATCAATGGTGATCACATCGCCGTTTTGCAGCAAAGCAATCGGCCCACAGTGCGCAGCCTCAGGGCCAACGTGCCCCACACAAAAGCCCCGAGTGGCCCCCGAGAACCGGCCATCAGTGATCAACGCCACTTTCTTGCCCATGCCCTGGCCGGATAGCGCAGCCGTCGTGGCCAGCATTTCACGCATGCCCGGCCCACCAGCGGGGCCTTCGTTGCGGATGACAATCACTTCGCCTTCCTCATAGGCGCGTTCCTGTACTGCGGCAAAGGCGTCTTCTTCGCATTCGAACACCCGTGCAGGGCCAGTAAACACCTGGTTTTGCGTGGGGATACCGGCCACTTTGACAATGGCACCTTCGGGGGCAAGGTTGCCCTTCAGGCCCACAACACCGCCGGTTTTGGTCAGGGGTGCTTCGATGGGGTAGATCACCTTGCCGTCAGCTTCACGGTCGATCAGGTCCAGTTCCTCACCCATGGTTTTGCCGGAAGCGGTGATGCAATCTTCATGGATCAGACCCGCTTTGCGCAGCTCTTTCATCACCACAGGGACGCCGCCCACATCAAACAGATCCTTGGCCACATACTGACCACCCGGCTTCAGATCGACGAAATACGGCGTATCGCGGAAAATGGCGCAGACGTCATCAAGGAAGAACTCGATCCCGGCCTCATGTGCAATCGCAGGCAAGTGCAGCCCAGCATTGGTGGACCCACCGGTGCACGCAACAACCCGTGCCGCATTTTCCAGTGATTTTAGCGTCACCACATCGCGAGCGCGTATGTTCTTCTCGATCAGGTTCATCACAGCGCGGCCCGAGGCCTCGCCATAGGCGTCACGCGATTCATATGGCGCGGGCATGCCTGACGAATTGAGCAGGGCCAGACCAATCGCCTCACTTACACAAGCCATGGTGTTGGCAGTGAACTGGCCACCGCAGGCACCAGATGAGGGGCACGCCACACGTTCCAGCACGTCCAGCGCCTTGTCGGACATATCACCATTCTGGTGCCAGCCCACGGCCTCGAACATGTCCTGAACGGTTAGGTCACGGCTGCGGAACTCTTCGGGGATATCCTCGATCTGAGGCGCTTTGCCCGGAAGGATCGATCCGCCATAGATAAAGACAGATGGCGTGTTCAGGCGGACCATGGCCATCATCATACCCGGCAGGGATTTGTCACATCCGGCAAGGCCCACAACCGCGTCATAGGCATGACCGCGCATCGTCAGCTCGACCGTGTCGGCGATCGCCTCGCGACTGGCCAGAGACGAGCGCATCCCCTCGTGGCCCATCGCAATACCGTCGGTGACAGTGATGGTGGTAAACTCTCGTGGGGTGCCAAATGCCTTTTTGACGCCCATCTTCACCGATTGCGCCTGACGGTTCAGGGCAATGTTGCACGGGGCCGCTTCGTTCCAACAGGTGGCCACACCGACCAGAGGCTGATGAATTTCTTCCTCGGTCAGACCCATCGCATACATATACGACCGGTGCGGCGCCTTGGCGGGGCCTTCGGTCACATAGCGGCTGGGTAGCTTTGATTTGTCGAACTTGGTCATGATGGCCTCCGCGAAATTTTACCTGCACTGCGATAGCGCCTTGGGCTTCACGACACAAGCACACAGCCAGATTTTCAGACGAAGCAGGCCACGCAAGAGATTGCACATAGATCCCGACGCGGGGTAGCGTCACTGAATGAACTACAAGCCCCACAAAGCGCTGTCCGAGCTTGCGCACCCCTCCAGCTCATTGCTCCGGCTGGGTGCGGGCGTGATTTTGTTCATCGCGGTGTTTCTGGCACTGGCAATGCTGCTGAACGAAGCAATATGGGCGATGATCCCGGCTGAGACCGAAGCCCGATGGGCCGAAGACCTTGAGATGGCAACCACACCGATTGCAGTGCTGATCAGCCTCTATTCGTTCGGCATCACGATCATCGCACTGGCGCTTTGCATGCGGGTTGCACACCGGCGCAGCTGGATCAGCACTTTGGGTGCCCCAACCCGTGCCTTCAGCCAATTTATTGCTGTCACCAAGGGATTGCTGATCTTCAATGCTGTGTTGTTCTTGCTACCCTCGCCAGAGGGGTTGCAGTTGTCGCTGCACATGGCCCTGGGTCTGTGGTTGCTTTATCTGCCCCTGACGCTGATCGGCGTGCTGATCCAGACAAGCGCCGAGGAACTGGTGTTTCGCGGATATCTGCAAAGCCAGCTGGCTGCCCGGTTCAAATCCGCGAAAGTCTGGATTGTTCTGCCGTCGCTGTTATTTGGCATGCTGCATTTCAACCCAAACGTCGATGAAACCGCTGCCTGGATTGTTGTCGTCTGGGCCTTCTGCTTTGGTTTGGCCGCCGCAGACCTGACCGCACGCACCGGAACACTGGGGGCCGCCATTGCCCTGCATTTTGTCAACAATGCCTTCGTGATGGCCTTTGTAGCAGCTGAAAATGATTTTGATGGCGCGGCCCTTTTTACAATGCCGTTCGATATCTCGGACACTGATCTGATGATCACATGGATGCCAATTGAATTCATGATACTGCTATGCGGCTGGCTGATTGCCCGGCTGGCGTGCCGTGTCTGATTGCAATTTGCACCAGCCCCGCTTATTTGAACCCAAGCGTGCGTTAACAGGAACGAACCCGTATGAACTGGATCACCAACTACGTCCGACCCCGGATCAACTCGATCTTCTCGCGTCGGGAAATCCCTGAGAACCTTTGGACCAAATGCGATGAATGCGGCACGATGCTGTTTCACCGCGAACTGAGCGCGAACCTGATGGTCTGCACCAGTTGCGGCCACCACATGAACATTACACCGCGCGACCGCTTTGGGGCGTTGTTTGATGGCGGTGTCTTTGCTGCGATCAATGTGCCCACGCCCAAGGCAGATCCGCTGAATTTCCGCGATCAAAAGAAATATCCCGACCGTATGAAAGCCGCCCACAAAGCAACCGGCGAGCAAGAGGCCATGCTGGTGGCCACCGGCGAAATGGGACGCACCCCCATTGTGGCCGCAGCGCAGGACTTTTCCTTTATGGCAGGGTCGATGGGGATGTATGTGGGCAACGCCATTATCGCCGCAGCGCAAGAGGCCGTGAAACGCAAATGCCCGCTTATCCTGTTCTCGGCTGCTGGCGGCGCACGTATGCAAGAGGGTATTCTCAGCCTGATGCAAATGCCGCGCACCACCGTGGCCGTACAGATGCTGAAAGAGGCGGGACTGCCTTACATCGTTGTACTGACCCATCCCACCACGGGCGGGGTGACCGCGTCTTATGCCATGCTGGGCGATGTGCATATCGCCGAACCGAACGCCTTGATCTGCTTTGCGGGTCCACGCGTCATTGAACAAACCATTCGCGAGAAACTGCCCGAGGGTTTTCAGCGCGCGGAATATCTGCTGGATCACGGCATGCTGGACCGCGTGACGCCGCGCACCAAAATGCGCGAAGAGTTGATCACCATCACACGTATGCTGATGGGGCTGCCCCCTGCAATCATGGGGGAATTACCTGCTCCGGATGAAACACATGTTGCAGATTCAGATGCAGCAGCCATCGACACAGCACAAGACGGCATGGCAGAAGAGCCCCCTGCCGAAACGTCGGACGACACGTCAGCCGACACATCCTCCAAATAATGAGCGCGCAAGGATCGGACGTCATCCTGGAACGGATGATGACCCTGCACCCTAAAGTTATGGACCTGGTGCTGGACCGCGTTTGGGCCTTGCTAAAGGCACTGGACAATCCTCAGCACGCTTTGCCGCCCGTGATCCACATCGCAGGCACAAACGGCAAAGGTTCGACCCAGGCTATGCTGCGCGCAGGGTTGGAGGGGGCGGGCAAATCCGTACACGCCTATACCTCGCCGCATCTTGCCCGGTTTCACGAGCGCATCCGCCTGGCCGGAGATCTGATTTCCGAAGATCACCTGACCCGCGTGCTGGACGAGTGTTATGCCGCCAACAATGGCGCCGAAATCACGTATTTTGAGATCACCACCTGTGCCGCCCTACTGGCAATGTCGCGCAGCCCGGCTGATTTTACCTTGCTTGAGGTGGGGCTGGGGGGGCGGCTTGATGCCACCAATGTAGTCGATCACCCGGCGCTGACCATTATCACGCCTGTTTCTATCGATCATGAACAATTCCTGGGCGATACACTGGCCAAGATTGCCTTTGAAAAGGCAGGTATCCTGAAACGCGGCGTGCCTTGTGTGGTTGGCCCACAGCACGACGACGCGCTTGAGGTGATTGAAGACCGTGCGCGCACCGTGGGGGCGCCTTTGCTGGCCTATGGGCAGCATTGGCATGGGGGCACTGAACATGGCCGGTTGGTCTATCAGGACGATCACGGCCTGCTGGATTTGCCCCTGCCCAACCTGCCCGGCGCGCATCAGATTGAAAATGCCGGTGCAGCTCTGGCGGCATTGCGTCACCTGAACATGCCCGAGCCCGCCTTTGACGCCGCAGTCACCCAAGCCCATTGGCCCGCGCGGATGCAACGTCTGGCCACCGGTCCTTTGGTAAAGGCCGCTGGCACCGCCGAGCTGTGGTTGGACGGCGGGCACAACGCGGCGGCGGGTCAGGCCCTTGCACTGCATTTGGGCAGCTTGCCTCAGCGCCCAACACATCTGATTTGCGGAATGCTGAACACCAAGGATATCTCAGGCTATCTGACCCCGCTGGCCGCACAGGCCCAAAGCCTGACAGCCGTATCGATACCAGACGAAGCCAACACCCTGCCCGCGGACACAACAGCCCAGGCCGCACGCGCCGTGGGCCTGACAGCCACGACCGCAGATACGGTTCTGGACGCAGTCGCTGCGATCACGGCACAGCACACCGACCCACGCATTCTGATCTGCGGATCGCTATATCTGGCCGGTCACGTCCTGCGTGAGAACGGCTGATACACGCGACTGCACGTGCAAAGTGTACGCTTTTTGCCGCGGATTGCGCCTGTATAAGGGATACTTCCCCGTTTTGGCGGTCATCTCAGCGAAAACCACATGAATTCCTCCCTGATTCGCATTTTCCGAATCGCACTGTGTTGACCCAGCGAATCACTTTCGCCTATATCTTGTGGTAACAGGCCGAGCAGACCCCATAAGTCGCCGGCCTCTGGGGAAAAGGGCAACGCAACATGATACGCGCGGGATTGGTTATCGTCGTTTTTCTTGGCGTCACGCTGTCGTTGATTTTGATGCAACCAAGATCAGCTCCACACATAACAGAGCAAGAACGCGAAGACGCCGAAGCCATCGTCACCCGCGCACAGACTGAATACAACGCCCTGACCATGCTGGATGAAACACCTGTCGTGGCCGCTGCGGACCCCGTTTATGACGATCAGGCCGCGCAGCCCCTTGTTGCACCACAACCCGAGCCTCAACCCGCACCCGCGGCATTGCAGACCGAACCGGTGAGCACATCGTCACTGGAGCAACTGATCATTGAGGCGATCCAGCAAGGTCAGTCCGAGCAGTATATTCTGGCATTGATCCAGCAAGCCAAGGCCGAAGGTGACAACACCCAAGAAACCAGTCACACCAACGCGCATACCAACACATTCTTGTCCTTGCTCGACCGCGACACATCTACGCCCAGCCCGACACGGGCCTCGCAATCACACTATGTGGTCCAACCTGGCGACAGCCTGGCATCGATTTCGCAGCAGTTTTATGGCGACACCCTTGGTGCGTTTGACATTTTCACCGCCAATCGTGGCATCCTTGATGCGCCCGACAATGTGGTCGTGGGCCAAGAGCTGGTGATCCCAATTCGCTAATCCAACGAGACAAACGGCAGGGACGGAAAGAGGGGTCGGTTCAACGACCCCCTTTTCTTTTTTACGAGAACCAAGCCACCTTTTTGCTGCGACGCAAAGACATCATGATGCGGCTGCCTTTGGGCCAGTGCGCAGCATTGACCAGGCACACTCATGCTGACAGCCATGCAAAGATACGCGCCAATCTGAGCCTGTCAGATCAGGTACAGGTGATCTGCCTTGATCCTGCACACGCTATGGGCAGATCCGGCCCAATAGAAAAAGGCCCGGACGGTGAACATCCGGGCCTTCCTATTCTCTAAGTCAGCAGCGCCTTAGTGCAGCTTTGCGTCCACCTGAGCAATCGCATCGTCGATCAAGGCATTGCCGTCTTTCGACGTCATCTGCTTGGCGATCACATCTTGCGCGGCAGCCACGGCGATGGTGACGGCTTTGTCACGCACCTCTTTGACAGCGCCTTGCTCGGCGGATGAAATCTGATCTTCGGCGGCTTGCAAGCGACGGGCAATTGACACTTTCAGATCGGCCTTGGCCTGCTCTGCAGCCTCATTGGCCTCTTCCTTGGCGGCAGACACGATACGGTCGGCTTGCTCTTGCACTTCTTTTTGCTTGCGTTCGTATGAGGCCAGTAACGTCTGTGCCTCTTCGCGCAAAGCACGTGCCTCGTCCAACTCGCCCTGGATGCCTTCGGCGCGTTTGTCCAGCATGCCACCCAACAGCGATGGCACCTTGAGGTACATCAGAACTGCAATGAACAGCAGGAAGGCAATCAACACCACAAAGTTGGAATTGGTCAGCGAGAAGAAGGGACCTTTGGCCGCAAAGGCCGGGCTGGCTGCGGTCATCGCCATAAGCGTTGCAATGATGCGTGTCATGGCGATTACCCCTTCATCCGTGCTGTGATGGCCGCGGTGACCGTTTTGGCATCGGCTTTGCCGCCCATGGCAGCAACGATTTCCTTGGCGGTGTCTTTGGCCACAACCTTGACGCTTTCCAGCGCACCGGCGCGGATTTCGGCAATCTTGGCCTCACCCTCGGCGGCTTTGGCGGAAATCTCAGCGTCTGCCTTGGCAATCGCGTCGTCAATTTCGCCTTTGATTTCGGCCTTCGTGGCGGCAACGATGTTCTGGGCTTCGGCCCGCGCATCTGCCAAGGCTTTGTTGTAAGCCTCTTCAGCCTCGACCGCCTTGACCTTCAGGTCTTCGGCAGCGGCCAGATCGTTGGTGATGGTCCCCTGACGTTCCGCCAGTACAGCCGCAATGCGCGGCAGGGCGATCCGTGACAGGATAAAATAGATCACGACCAGCGTTACAACCAGCCAGAAGATCTGATTGCCAAACCAGTCACCACAAAGCTGTGGCATGCCGACGGCACCACCGTAGCTGTCAACGCAGGCGCTGGCAGCGGAATGGGCTGTATCAGTCGTTTCGGTTGCCATGTCGTTCTCCTCAGGAACTTTCCGGTACTAGGGGTGAAAGGCGCTTTGACCATTCACCCCCGCGTAAGGATCAGCTTCTGATAAGTTTAGACGGCAAACATCAGCAGAAGGGCAACGAGGAACGAGAAGATCCCCAGCGCTTCCGAGAACGCGATGCCGATGAACATAGTCGCGGTTTGGCCAGCAGCGGCCGATGGGTTGCGCAGAGCGCCGGACAGGAAGTTGCCCACAACATGGCCCACACCGACAGCGGCGCCGCCCATGCCAGTACATGCCAGACCAGCGCCGATGTATGCGCCCATTTGTACGATATCGCCTTCCATGAGTATTCTCCTTACGTTGGAATTAGCATTCGATATGGTGTGGTGCGCACGGGGTACACACCGTCGTTTCGGGTATCCTTAGTGGTGCGGATGCAGGGCATCTTTCAGGTACACACAGGTCAGGATGGTAAAGACGTAGGCCTGGATGAAGGACACCAGCACCTCAAGCGCGTAGATTGCCGTGATCGCGATGATCGACAGAGGCGTGACAACCACACCGATCCAGCCGATCAGGATCATCGGAGCAAACGCCGCGAACACTTTGATAACGGCGTGACCCGCCATCATGTTGCCCGCCAGACGAATAGAGTGGCTTACGGGGCGCACAAAGTACGAGATGACTTCGATCAGCGCCAGAATGGGGCGCAGCACCAGGGGTGCCGAGCTGATCCAGAACACGCTCAGGAAGCCTGCGCCATTTTTGACAAAGCCCAGAATGGTCACGAACAAGAACACGCCCATCGCCATCACGGCCGTGACCGCAATATGGCTGGTTGTGGTGAACGATCCGGGGATCAGGCCCAGGAAGTTCGAGAAGACGATGAAGATAAACAGCGTCATTATGTAGGGGAAATACGGCAGCGCGTCTTTGCCAGCCACATCCTCGACCATCTTACGAATAAAGCCATAGGCCAGTTCTGCAACTGACTGGATGCGCGATGGCACGGTCGAGCGGCCCGAGGTGCCCAGAACCAGCAATGCGATAATTGCCAGTACAGTCAAACCCATCCAAAGCGTCACGTTTGTGATTGTGAAGGTGCCAACAGCGCCATCGCCAAACAACGGCTTTACGATGAATTGATCCATCGGGTGAAAGACCAGCTCTGTCGCGCCCTCTTTTGCTTCACTCGCCATGTTTAGCCCTCTTGTCTGCCCCGTCGCCGGGTGTCTTGTCTGCGGCCTCAGCGGCCATATGCGTCTTCTGGATTTCCGCCGCGCTGCGCATCATTGTTTTGACGCCTGCGGCAAACCCCAGCAATGTAAACAACACAAGGAATATCGGGATTGTCCCAAACAGGCTGTCCAGCCCGTACCCTATGCCAAAGCCGATCGCGATGCCGGCCACCATCTCAATCACCATCCGCCAGGCATGTTGCGCCTGAGAATAATGCTCTTCCGTGTGCGGTTTGGGCGCGTCCTTGTTTTTCAAGGCGTCGATCCGCTCTTCCAGCTGCGCCAGGCGCTTAGAACGATCGGGATCAGACACGCGAAAACCCCCGTGGGAAGTGTTGTGCGAGTGCTAAGGCTGTGCACGGTCAGAGTCAAGCGGGCCTAACGCTCCGGTGAGATTGGTTTAACCCTTTGTTATCATGACGATATTCACAAATCCAAATCAGGCGCGTTGGCATGTCGCAGCCGTGGCGCGCCTAGAATGGGCTGAAAATGATATTCAACCATTTGGTTGATCTTTTTTCAGGGCGCAGCTAACGCGTTGGAGCAATGACCGATCCGCTCGACACTCAGTTCGCCGCCCTGGCTGACCCAACACGCCGCGCCATCCTGATGATGTTGCTTGAGGATGATATGGCCGTCACCGACGTGGCCGAACCGTTTGAGATCAGCCTGGCGGCGATTTCGAAACATCTCAATATCCTCAGCCGTGCCGGGCTGATCAGCCAGGAGCGCCGAGGACGGGTAAAATGGTGCAAGCTGGAGCCTGATGCCATGCAGGGGGCCTCTATCTGGATGCAGAGCTTTGGACAGTTTGAGGCGGTGCATCTGGACGCGTTTGAGCGGTTTTTGGAAACCGAGCTGCGCCATGAAGGGCCAAGTGATGAGCAAGGCTGACATGACTGCCAACCCTCCGCTGTCGCTGGATCGTCTGCCGCCGCCCATCATCGAGCCGGTCGAGACCGCGTTGATCGCGCCGGTAGCGCAGGACGACGGGCTGGGCTGCGGGGTCTTTCGCCCCGATGGCAGCTTTTGCGAATTGTCGCGCACCCGGATTTCGGGCAATCGGTTCACCGCGCAGCCTGATCGGCCTGATCCTGCCACCGCCAAACGGCTGGAGGGTGTCTATCTGTTCGGGGGTCTGGGGCGGCATCATTTTGGGCATTTTCTGATGGAAAGCATCGCGCGCATCTGGGCGATGGATGGGCGTCACGACAGGTTTGACGGGCTGATCATGCTACCGTTTATGGGCACTGATTTCGGATCCGTGTTGCGCCGCCGCCTGTTGGCCTTTTTTGAGCTGATGGGAATGGACATGCCGCTGCATCTGATCAAAACGCCGGTGATCACCGACCGGTTGATGATCCCGGCGCAAGGCTTTGGTCATTTGCAATGGGCCACCGGTACGCAGGAATTTCGCCAGTACGTTCGCGCACATCTGGCGGTCAACTGCCCGGCGCAGGGCCCCGATAAGATTTACATCGCCCGATCGCGTTTGAAACATACCCATCAACAGTTGGATCAAGAAGACCGGGTTGAGACCTTGATGCAGGCCGCGGGCTACACGATTTTCCACCCTCAACGTCATTCGATCATGGCGCAGGCGCGAGTATACCGCGCTGCAAAGGTGATTGTGGGCGGCGATGGATCAGCGTTTCATCTGGTGCCCTTCGCGGTCGAGCCTGAAACGCGCATCGCACTGATCCAGCGGCGCAACCGGGAAGAGGCGTTTCAATCCATTGTCGATCAAATCAACGCCTTTGCTGATGTTGATCTGTGCGTGATCAACCCGCTGAGCGGTGAAAAACCCGGCAAAGGCCTGCCTGATCCGATTGAGTTCAGACTGTTGCGTCAGCTGTTGGATCAACACGGGTTCCTGTAACGCCAGCCGCGCACTTATTTGTCACGCAATAGCATCAACAAAGCCACGATGGTCAGCGCCACCCCTACGGCCACCAGCCCACCGGGTACGCCGTGGCCCAGTGCCGCTTGCCACAAGATCACCCAGCTGGGTGTCAGATAGGTATAGGCCATTACCTTGGCACTGGGCAGATGCAGCGAAGCATATTGCAACAAAACAAAGGTGATCGCTGTGGCAAATACCGCTGTGTATCCAATGGTGATCCAGACGATACCTGGCAAACTGGCCCAGTCTGTGGCCATGATATCGCCCCAACCGGCCAGCGTGATCAGCAGCGCCGCCGCCACCATGGCCCCGAACGAGAACACCAACGGCGCCTCGCCTCGGTTCAACAGGCGTACGGCGGGGGTGTAAAACGCATGCGCGATCACACCCACGAAATAGATCATCTCGCCCCGGCCCACCTGAAATTGCAACGCCGCCTGCAGATCTGCGCGAAAGATCACCCATAGCGCTCCACACCCCCCAACGGTTAGGGCCATTGCCATAAGCCGCGTCATGATCTGGCGCAGCATGATATAGCCAAACAGCCCCGACAGGATGGGGGTCAGGGTGAACACGGCGGCGGTTGAAACAGGTTCGGCGGTTTTCAGGCCCTCAAACATCAGGACAAAGTAAAACCCCATCGATGCACCCAGGATCAGGTAGCGCCAGGGCGCTGCAAACGCACGGCGTGGAATGCCTGTCCAGACAAACGCCAAAGTGCCCAGCAAAACCGAGGCCAGCAAAAAGCGCACCGCATTCAGTGCCGTGGGTGCCACATGTGGCGCGGCCAGCGACCCCAGCGCAAACGACCCGGCAATCAGACCCGAAAAGGTGAGCATCGCCAGATGCCCGCGCAGTTCAGGCGTCACGGTGTGGTCCATCCTTTGGCGCGCTCTTTCAGGAAGCTCAGAAACGCCTGTACCTTCGAGGTGCGATGCAAATCCATGTGTGTGACCAGCCATAGCGGGCCGTCCCAGGCGTCTTTGGGTGGTGTCACCTCAATCAGTCCGCCCAGTTCCTGCGCTTGCATTTGTGACATAAAGCCGATGCCCGCACCCTGTTGAATGGCACGCCGCTGAGCATGCACATCCCCGCTGAGAAACACGATGTTTTCGGCCGGAACATGCTCGCGCATCCATTCTGCAAAGGGCGCACGCGATTTGGGGTTGTCAGTGCCGACAAACCGGTGCTGCGCAAAGGCATCCCAGTTTTCAGGGCAGCCGTAGCGATCGACATAGGCCTGGCTGGCGTAAAGCGTGGTTTTCTGCGTGTAAAACGGCTGCACGACGTTGTCGGGCTGATCCGGTACACGGCCTGCGCGGATGGCGACATGGGCCTCGCCGTATTCCAGCCGGAACAGCCGATCACTGGTCAGGTAGCGCACGATGATATCCGGGAAGTCCTGCTGAAAATCAGCCAGAACCGGCACCAGCAGATGGCTGAGCCCCCCCAGTGAGGTGATAATCAACTCGCCGCCCACATCATTGCCGCGGCCTTTTATCCGCCCGGCCAGTTGACTGAACTGATCGTCAGTGGCCTGCGCCACTCGCAGCAGGTCATCCCCTGCTTCGGTCGGGGTATAGCCGCGCGCGTGGCGTTGAAACAGCTTCACCCCCAGCCGTTCCTCAAGGGCATCAATATGGCGGATCACCGTTGCGTGGTGCACACCCAGAACCTCGGCGGCACCGCTGACCGTGCCCACCTTGGCCACGCTGTAGGCGGTGCGGATTTCATCCCAATTGTCCATTGTGCTGCCCTGTTCCCATGCGCACCAATTGCGCAACTTTCGCGCAATACTGTGCATCAATGCGCGGATATGTAAAGCCTTGCACCCGCGGTGCTGCACTTCTAGCGTGCGCGCCATGAAAGTGACCCAAAACACCGCAGACACCCTAGTGATTGATCACGTGCCTTGGCTGTTATCTATCGGACTGGTGCTGTTGATCTTGCTGTTCGTGGGCATTGGCCTGATCCCACTTGGGTCAGACCTTGGGCCTATGAGCTGGCTTTTCTCGTTCATGTTCATCGGTGTGGGCGGCGGGCTGTGGTTGATGGCACTAGAGCTTTTTGCCAAACGTCTGCAATTCATCTTTGACCGTCAAGCCAACCGCATTTCGATCCGCCGCAGATCAGTGTTTTCGCGCAAGGAGGTGACGTTCAGACTGTCGCGTCTGGTGGAAACCCGGATTGAGCAATCCATGTCCGACAGCGGCCAGCCCATGAGCCGCCCTGTGTTGATCTTGCACAGCACCAGCAAAGGCGCCGCCACCACCCGCACGGTGCCGTTGCACCATTATTACACCAACGGCCAAGGGCCAGAGACCATTGTGGAAACCATCAATGCGTGGTGGTTGACTGATACCTGAGCAACCCTTGGCGTTAATCAGCCTCATCACGTTTGAACAACCCCTTCAACTTGTCCAGAGCACCGGGTTCTGATCCATCAATGTCGGGTTCCTGAGCTGCTTCATTACCTTCACTTGTGACGCTCATCCCCTTACCGCCAGTGATCAAAAATCCGCTCAGCACGGTATCCCAGAACGCATCCAGATCACCCGCACGCAGGGCGTTTACATCTTGCTCATTCAGCTTGAGATCGTAGCGGAACTCAACATTGCCCTGCCGCGAGTTCACCAGTTTGGCCAATGCGCCCCCCAGCAATTTTTCGGTGGTCTTGGCTTCGCTTGGAACGGTGATCTGCATGTCCTCGAACCCGATCAGCCATTCCATGTCGATATAATCTTCCGACAGGCTCCATTTGTCCTGCACCCGTGCTGTCAGCCGCCCGTCGCTCAGCCAAGTCAGCGGTGCGCGTGGCACCAGCAACTTGATCTTCTCGGCCTCGACGTTTTCAAAGCTCCACAAAGTCTCACGGCCGTGATCGGTGACCAGCCGGGTTTCCACCACCAACGCCTGTCCAGCGATTTCAGCTTGCATGTTCGACCGGAACAACAGATCAAACAGCGCCAATCCACTACGGAACGGGGCCACTTGCGCCGCTTCGATCACCAGCGAATACGCCTCGCCGCCCTTTGGCCGCACCTCAAGCGCCACATCAGAGACCTGCGCCAGATTGGCCCGGAATGGCTTGCGCGGCTTTTTCTCTTTGGGTTTGTCCTTGTCGCGTTTGGGCGGGCTGACATACCCGCTGACCCCTTCGACCTGCGCCAGCTCGATCACGGGGACACGGCTGAGAAGGCTCGTGACCTGCACATCAGCAACGGCACGTTCAACTTTCAAATCAAAGGTCAGCCCATCCTGGCCTTCGCGCACCACATGGATCCCTTCAAGCGTAACGTCCCCCGCCAGCAAAGTGCCCGACGCGCTTTCAAATGTAATTTCGGTGCCTGCCTTGGCAGACGCGGTTTCAAGCACGTAGCGCAGGATGGGTTGGAAAAAGACAAATGACGCCACAACGCCCAATACGCCGACAGTGCCCATGATGCCTGCGGCCCAATGCACAACCTTGCGTGGGATCAAAGGCTTGCGCGGTTTGGCCTTGGCTTTGGGTTGATCAGATTTTGCCTTGCGGGCATCGGACCAGACCTGAAATACACCTCCAAAGAGGCCCGCAAGAAGCAGCAGCAGCCCCTCCAGCAAAGCCCCCAAAAGCGCGCCGATCAAAGACAGGAACGGCATCATGCAGGCAATTATGATTTCGGCGAAAATGGCGACCAGTGCTTCCATTGGAATGTCCTTGCTCAAATTTCGGCCAGATTAGCGCGTCAACGGCGGCATTGCATCCCCGCACAATGCTTGACTCAGCTCGCGTTACTCAATAAACGCACCCTCAACATTCCGGAGGTTGATATGCTTCCGGTCCCTTGGCCTTTGCGCCGGGATCGCCCCCCACCAGCGAGTTTCGCCCGTGGGGGCGCTTATCGTTTGAAACGTCACCCCCTATATTGGGGCGGCATATGGCAACCAGCCCAAGGAGGGCACGTATATGTTCGAAAGTCTTTCAGACCGCCTGTCCGGCGTCTTTGACCGGCTGACCAAGCAAGGTGCCCTGTCCGAGGATGACGTCAAATCTGCCCTGCGCGAAGTGCGCGTCGCCTTGCTTGAGGCTGACGTTTCGCTGCCCGTCGCACGTGATTTCGTAAAGCGCGTTCAAGAACAGGCCACCGGGCAATCTGTTACGAAATCGGTCACACCCGGTCAGCAGGTCGTCAAGATCGTGCATGACGCGCTGGTTGAAACCCTCACAGGCGATGAAGACCCCGGCAAGCTGAAGATCGATAACCCCCCTGCCCCGATCCTGATGGTTGGTTTGCAGGGCTCGGGTAAGACCACGACCACCGCCAAACTGGCCAAACGTCTGAAAGACCGTGAAGGCAAGCGCGTGCTAATGGCATCGCTGGACGTTAACCGTCCTGCCGCGATGGAACAGCTGCAGATCCTTGGCACGCAGATCGGTGTGGACACCCTGCCGATTGTCAAAGGCGAAGACCCGGTTGCCATCGCCAAACGCGCCAAAACGCAGGCCAGTCTGGGTGGCTACGATGTTTACATGCTGGACACCGCCGGCCGTTTGCACATTGACCAGGAGCTGATCGCCCAGGCCGCCGCTGTGCGCGATGTGGCCAGCCCGCGTGAAACCCTGTTGGTGGTCGATGGTCTAACGGGCCAGGACGCCGTCAACGTCGCCACCGAATTTGACGATAAGATCGGCGTGACAGGCGTGGTCCTGACCCGGATGGACGGCGACGGCCGTGGCGGCGCGGCGCTGTCGATGCGCGCCGTTACCGGCAAGCCTATTCGCTTTGTCGGCCTTGGCGAGAAAATGGACGCGATCGAGACGTTTGAGCCCGATCGTGTGGCTGGTCGTATTCTGGGCATGGGCGACATCGTCAGCCTGGTCGAAAAAGCTCAAGACACCATCGAGGCCGAACAGGCCGAAAAGATGATGAAGCGCTTCCAGAAGGGGATGTTCAACATGAACGACCTGAAGATGCAGCTGGAACAGATGCAAAAGATGGGCGGCATGGAAGGCGTAATGGGCATGATGCCCGGCATGAACAAAATGAAAGGCCAGATGGACGAGGCAGGCGTCGACGACAAGATGCTGGCCCGCCAGATCGCCTTGATCAATTCGATGACCAAGAAAGAGCGTGCCAATCCCAAGATCCTGCAGGCGTCACGCAAGAAACGCATCGCCAAGGGGTCTGGGCTGGAAGTGTCCGAGCTGAACAAACTTTTGAAAATGCAGCGCCAGATGGGCGACATGATGAAGAAGATGGGCAAAATGGGCAAAGGCGGCATGCTGAAACAGGCCATGAAGGGCATGTTCGGCAAAGGCGGGCCGTCCCCTGAAGAAATGGCGGCTGGTATGGATCCCAAGGCGCTGGAACAAGCCGCCAAAGCGATGGGCAAAGGCATGCCCGGCGGTGGTTTGCCCGGTTTGGGTGGTGGTGGATTGCCGCCCGGCCTTTCTGGTTTTGGCAAGAAGAAGTGATGTCATGATTTCTTGCACCGTCAGATACGAGCTTGACCCTGACAAGCTGTCCGAGTTTGAAACCTACGCCCGGTTCTGGATGTACAAAGTCCCGGCCATGGGCGGCGTGCATCACGGATATCATATGCCTTTTGAAGGCCCCAACGACATTGCGTATTGCCACTTCTCATTTGACTCGCTGGCCGAGTATGAGGCGTACCGCGCCCGGATGTGGGACGACCCCGAATGTCAGCGCGCCTATGCCTTCGCCACGCAAAGCAAATGCATCCGCCGGTATGACCGCAGCTTCACACGTCCCGTGTTTGAAGGTGCCACTGCCGACGAACTGGGACTTTAGGACCAAGCCGAGATGACCCAGACCTGCACCCTCCCTCAGCTGACCACAGATCGCCTGACGCTGCGCGCGCCGGTGGCTGCGGATATGCAGGCGTATCAGGCGTTTTATGCAGCAACAGACATGACTGTCGGCACCTACCGTGGTGGGCGCAGCACCGCTGAGATTGCAGATATTCACGCCGCTGATATGGCCCATTGGCAAAACAAAGGCTTTGGTATCTGGCTGTTGCGACGCCGGGAACAAGATACCGTTCTTGGCG
Organism: Roseovarius sp.; assembly: GCA_045106595.1. Taxonomy (GTDB): domain Bacteria; phylum Pseudomonadota; class Alphaproteobacteria; order Rhodobacterales; family Rhodobacteraceae; genus Roseovarius. The sequence goes on from JBGCEW010000021.1 coordinate 54,109, forward strand.
GCGCCGGGCTGGTTGTCGAAGAGGACTGGGACACTGACGAGCTGACATGGTGGCTGATGCCACAGGCCCGTGGTCACGGCTATGCCACCGAGGCCAGCCGTGCCATCATTGCCTACGCCTATGACACTCTGGGGTGGTCGCGAGTGCAAACCTTTATGCGCGATGAAAACATCCGTTCGCACAAAATGGCGCAACGCCTGGGGGGCACGGTTACACTCCGCGATGTGTTCCCCGACGGCGTCACCCGCGATGTCTATGTCCTGCCGCGCGAGGTATCCGCATGACCCTCACCGTGGCGATCCCCCGTTTGGACACCGAAAACCTGATCATCCGCAGCCCCGTGGCGCATGATTTTGACACCTACTGTGCCTTTGCAATTGATCCCATCCGGTCAGCCGGGTTCGGCACCGAGGAAGATCGCCCCAAAGCGTGGCGGTGGTTTGCCAGCAACCTGGGCCACTGGGCCTTGCGCGGCTACGGCTATTTTATCATCGAGGACAAAGCCTCGGGACAGGCATGCGGGCTGTGCGGCATCTGGGAACCCGAAGGCTGGCCCGAGCCCGAGATCGGCTGGGTGGTGTTTGAGGGATATGAAGGCAAAGGCATCGCCCATGAAGCAGCCCTGCGTGTGCGCGAATGGGCCTATACCGATCTTGGGCTGACCACGCTGACCTCAAACATCGTGCCTGGCAATGACCGCTCTGTGGCCTTGGCGAAACGGTTGGGTGCTTGGTTTGAACGCGAATACGTGAACGTTCAGATGGGGGTAGAACAGCTTTATCGTCATCCCGCACCCGCAGATCTGGGCATCTCACCCGACAGCGACGGCAACCCCGAGGCCTACGCATGAGCCTTCATCTGAACAATACGCCGGTGCTGTACACCGACCGCCTGACCCTGCGCGCTTTTGCACCGCAGGATATGGAGGCAGGCACGCGCTATCTGCAAACCCAGCGCACCGTCTATATGGGTGGCCCATGGAATGCCGGCGACGCCTGGGATCACTGCGCCAGCTTGATTGGCCATTGGGTAATCCACGGGTTTGGCCTCTTTGCCATATGCCTGAGGGGAACAGAAAAGGCTGTGGGGGATTGCGGATTGCTGCGGCCCTACGGTTACCCCGAGAACGAGCTGGGCTGGGGTATCTGGGACACGGATCTTGAAGGCAAAGGCTATGTGTTCGAAGCAGCCGAAGCGGTCCGCACCTATGCCTATGACACATTGGGCTGGCCCACATTGGTCAGTTACATCGACCCTGACAATGCCCGCTCGATTGCCTTGGCCAAGCGACTGGGCTGCACGCTTGATACGCATGCCCAGATCCCCGATCTGCCCGATTGGGACGGTACATTGGTCTATCGCCACCCAAACACTGCAAAAGGAGCGCCCGATGTCTGACGCCGCCGACCGCGCCGCCGAACTGCTCAAAGAGCACCGCACCAGCATCGACCGGCTGGATGCCGTATTGGTCTATACACTGGCTGAACGGTTCAAACACACACAGGCCGTGGGCCGGCTCAAAGCCGAGCACACCCTTCCGCCCTCCGATCCGCTGCGCGAAAGCCAACAGATCGAGCGGCTTCAGCGCATGGCGCTTGAGGCCGACCTTGACCCCGAGTTTGCCAAGAACTTTCTGAATTTCATCATTGGCGAAGTCATCCAACACCACAAGAAACATCAATCTTAACCAAATCTAAAGTGGGGTTCGCCCCGCACTTGCCATCCTAAAGGAGAACACCAAATGGCTATGAAAATTCGTCTCGCCCGTGGCGGCTCAAAGAAACGCCCCTTCTATCGCATCGTAGCATCCGACAGCCGCATGCCACGCGATGGCCGTTTCATCGAAAAGCTGGGGACATATAACCCATTGCTGCCCAAAGACAGCGAAGAGCGTGTGAAAATGAACATGGAGCGCGTTCAGTACTGGCTGGATCAGGGCGCACAGCCCACCGACCGGATCAGCCGCTTTCTGGAAGCCGCCGGCACGATCGAAAAGAAAGAACGCAACAACCCCAAAAAGGGTGAGCCAGGTGCCAAAGCCAAAGACCGTGTAGAAGAGAAAGCCGCCAAAGCAGCCGCTGCTGCCGAAGCTGCTGCTGCACCAGTTGAAGAAGAAGCACCCGCAGAAGACGTGGTTGCCGAAGACGCACCTGCCGAAGATGCACCTGCCGCAGACGACGCAGACAAGTAAATCGCGCGTCGTCTGCGATGTCGCGGTTTTCGTCTCAACTTCGGTCTGATCTGCTGGATCTGATGCGCTGGCGGCGCGATGTGCGCCACTTTCGCACAGATCCGGTGGATGAGGCCGTTCTGCAGGCCTGTTTGAACAGTTTCCTGCTGGCCCCGTCGGTGGGGTTGAGCGAGCCGTGGCGCGTGCTGCGTCTGGACAGTGTCGCGGTGCGTGCGGCCGCTCTGGCGAATTTCAAAACCGCCAATGCCGAAGCTCTGGCCGGATACAACGGCGAGAAAGCAGCGCTGTATAGTCAGCTTAAATTGTCGGGCATGGAAGACGCGCCGGTTCAGCTGGCCATCTACTGCGACGAAGACACCGACAAAGGGTCAGGCCTCGGGGCTGGCAGCATGCCCGAGATGCGCCGCTATTCAGTTGTGGCCGCGATCACGCAGTTCTGGTTGCTGGCGCGCAGCCATGATCTGGGCGTGGGGTGGGTATCAATCCTCGACCCTGATCAGTTGGCACGCGATCTGGATGTGCCCGAAGGCTGGGCGCTGGTTGCCTATTTGTGCATCGGTTTCCCCAAGGCCGATCATGACACCCCCGAACTAGAGCGCGCAGGCTGGGAAAACAGGCTGGGCCAATTGCCCGTCGATATAAGGTGACTTGCGATGAGCCTGCTGTTTCGACCCATTCGTATGATTATGCTGTGCGGCGTGGCCTTTGTGGCCGGGGTATTTTACGAGCGCTCAAATCAACACACCAGCTGCACGGCTTTGGGCGGGGTTTGGACCACGGCTGATCTGTGCGCAATGGAGGCCCAAGATGGATGATCTGATTTGCGTTGGCGCGATTGCAGGGGCGTTTGGGGTCAAGGGCGATGTGCGTCTGAAATCCTTCACCGCCATGCCCGAAGACATTGCGGCCTATTCACCTCTGAGCACCGAAGATGGCAGCCGTCAATTTGACGTCACCCTCACCGGTCAGGCCAAGAACGGCTTTACCGCCCGGCTGTCAGGGGTTTCAACAAAAGAACAGGCCGATACGTTGCGCGGTGTTCGGCTGTACGCCCAGCGCGCACGCCTGCCCAACCTGCCCGATGACGAGTACTATCACGCCGATCTGATTGGCCTTGATGTCTATGACACTGGCGGCACCCTGTTGGGACAGGTCAGCGATGTGTACAACCACGGTGCCTCGGATCTGCTGGAACTCACGGGCGCTGGCCTGAAAGATACAGTGCTGTTGCCCTTCACGCTTGAGGTGGTTCCAACGGTTGATCTGGCTGCACGGCGCATTGTAGCGGACCCCCCTGACGGGGTGTTCCCTGACGAGGCGCATTGACCGATTACTTGACGTGAGCGGGCGTGGCACGCATATCGGCACAGGCTTCTCTCATGTGGCTGTGACCTATAAGCGAAAGACATGAACTCCGTGCGTATCCTGCTTCATCCCGGTTTTCACAAAACTGGAACATCCAGCCTGCAACGTGGTGCACAGGCCCGTCTGGAGCAGGTGTCGTCTGATCTGCGGTTGATGCTGACGTCGGATGTGATCGAGGCCGCACGCGCCGCACGCAAGTTTTCAGCTCGTCCTTCCAATGACTTACTTCGCCTTTTTGCCGAGCATTTTGCCGAAGCGATAGAGCCTTTGGATGCGGATGACACACGCGCCGTGCTGATCAGTGCCGAAGACCTGAGCGGGTATATTCCCGGCCATCACGGCGTGGCGGGGTATGACGCGGCCCCGCCGCTGATGAATGTAGCGACGGCTGTCTTGCGCAGCCATTTCGGAGAGGCTGCGGATATTCATATTTGGTTCACGACGCGCACTGCACGCGACTGGCAACGCAGCGTCTATTGGCAAAACCTACGTGCCATGCGCCTGACCGAGGATTTTGACGCCTACCGCCCCAAATTGCAGCACGCCGCCCGTCTGCCCGATGTCATCAAACGGGTGGAACAGCGGCTGGGCACTCGGGCACAAGTCAGCTCGACCACGATTGAGGAATGCGGCGCGCAGGCTTTGGGCCCGCTTGGCGTGGCTTTGAACATTCTGGGCATCGCTTCGGATCATCTGGCGCCCTTGCCTGCACAAAACGTGCAACCCGATGGGGCCGCGGATGAATTGTTAGCGCTTAACCGTTCGGATCTGCCAGATGACGCTTTGGCCGATGCCAAACGACGGGTTATTCAACGTCTGCACCGCGCGGGCGTCACCAGCCGCGATCTGCGGGACATCAGATAGCCCGAAAACCGGGCCAAGACGCTTGACCACACCTGCACGGCTACGCCAAAGAGCATGTGCGAAAGGACGCAAACCTATGCCCGACACGCCCAGCAAATCTCATGGACGCAAATCCATCACCGCATCGCTGCAACCGCGTGATCTGATGGAGCAAAACCCGCGTCTGTCCGGCGTGTGGCTGGCCCAGGTGATCACCCTGTTTCCTGACGCTTTTCCGGGTGTCTTGGGCGAAAGCCTGACGGGTAAAGCACTAAAAGACGGCGCTTGGCAACTGACCCCGATTGATCTGCGCCGATTTGGCGAAGGCAAGCATCGCAATGTCGATGACACGCCCGCAGGCGGCGGGGCCGGCATGGTGCTGCGCGCTGATGTGATGGGCCGCGCGCTGGATCACGCGCTGCGCACTGCCCCCAAAGGTGCGCCACTGGTCTATCTCAGCCCGCGCGGTCACCGGTTTGATCAGGCGATGGCACATCGCTGGGCTCAGGGACCGGGCATCACGATGATCTGCGGCCGCTTTGAAGGTATGGATCAGCGGGTGATCGATCATTACAACATCACCGAGGTATCGCTGGGTGATTTCGTGTTGACCGGCGGCGAGCTGGCAGCCCAGGCCATGATTGACGCCACCGTGCGCCTGCGCCCCGGCATTTTGGGCAATGAGGCATCAACGGTCGAAGAAAGCTTTTCCGAAGGCCTGCTGGAACATCCACAATACACGCGCCCCGCCGAGTGGAATGGCCGGGCGATTCCTGCGGTCCTGCAATCTGGCCACCACGGTGAGATTGCCAAATGGCGCCGCGCCCAATCCGAAGAGCTGACCCGTGCGCGTCGGCCTGATCTCTGGCACAAATTCACGTCAGAAGACGACTGACCGTCTTTGCAGTTAATCTTTCATCGACAGTATTTATACGTTTCCTTACAAACAGTTAACGCGCCACCCTGACGCGCGGCACTGTAAGGATGTGTTAACCACAAGGCGCTTACCCCTCGGTTGTTATCAAGGTTTGACACCAAGGGGACATCTCATGCTGCGCTACATTTTCGCCGACCAGCTCGACACCTATCCAACCCTGCGCGACAGCATGTTTCGCGACCGGGCGGATCAGTTCAAAATCCGGCTTGGATGGGAGGTCACCGTGGATGAAAATGGGTTTGAGCGCGACGAATATGACGATCTGAACCCGCTTTATGTGATCTGGCAAAACAAGTCCGGGCATCATGGTGGCTCGATGCGATTGTTGCCTACAGACGGGCCCACGATGATCTGCGATCATTTCAGCCATCTGATTGGCACGGTGCCCGTGGTCAGCCCGCAAATCTGGGAATGCACCCGGTTTTGCCTGCAACGTCAGGCCGAACCACATGTGGCCGCCGCCCTGATGTTGGCCGGTGGCGAGGTTATGCGCAATTTCGGGATCGAGCATTACGTCGGCGTCTTTGATGCCCGTATGGAGCGCATCTACCGCGCCATTGGGTCCGAGCCACAGATATTGGGGTCAGAAGGATCAGGCCGCGACCGCATCAGCCTGGGTTTGTGGCGGTTCACCAATGATGCGCGGGCCCGTGTGGCGCGGCGGTCGAAACTGTCGCCGGAAGTATCGCAGCTTTGGTTTGAGCGCAGCCTTGGCAGAACATCGGCACCACTGGCCAAAGTAAGCTGATCGCTTTCGGCTGGCACAGGGATGCGCGCCCCGTTAGGGTCGCGCCATGTCCGACACCGCCATTACATTCAGCCACGATCAGGCCGATGCTCATGACCGCATCGCAGACATGCTGCGCCATGCCGGGATTGATCTGGATGACGCTCTGCTGACACCGCCACGCGACGGCAAAGACAGCGTGATGGCCGTGGTCGGCAAGGCCGGATCCGGCAAGACCCTGCTGCTGGCCGCCCTCTACAAGGCACTGGAAGCGGCCGGGGTCGACATCGTCTCGGGCGATTGGGAGGGCAAACGCCGCAAAGATCGCCGCACGCTGGCCATTTTGGCCCCCACCAACAAGGCCGCCAGCGTGCTGCGCATGCGCGGGGTGCCTGCCACCACCATTCACCGCATTCTGTATACACCGGTTTATGACCCCGAATATGAACGCATCGCCGAGTGGCTTGCTGGCCAGGGCGAACGCCCCGAAATTGAGGGCCTCGCGGATGTGGCGTTGGACCGGGCGTTTGCGTTTTATCAAACCAACAAATCCATCCCCGGCGCCTTGGCCACAGCCGGTTTGCGCGGGTCCGATTTCATCACAGGCTGGAAACGCCGCGAAGAGCCTTTGGACGTGGGCTTTGTCGATGAGGCCTCAATGCTGGATGAAAAGCAATTCCAGGATCTGACTGAAATTTTCCCAACGCTTTTGCTGTTTGGCGATCCCGCACAGCTGGCCCCGGTCAATCAATCGGGCTCGATGGTGTTTGAAACCCTGCCTTCCCCATCTGTTTTGTCACTGGAACGCATTCACCGACAAGATGCAGGCAACCCGATCCTGGATCTGGCGCATGCGCTGGCTGATCCTCAGGTGGATTTCTATCGGTTTGAAAAGATGGTCGAAGAGGCCGCAGCGGTTGATGACCGTGTGCAATGGGCACAGCGGGTCGAGGTGGATTTGATGGCGCGCAGCCCTGTATTGGTCTGGCGCAATGCGACGCGCATTCGGCTGATCAACGCCTTTCGCGCGGTGCACGGTGCCCCCGACACCGAGCTGTTGGAAGGCGAGCCGCTGATTTGTGATGGGATCGAACTGCCGCTGAAACACCGCAAGAAACGGCTGGATCTTGAAGCTCGCGGCCTGATCAAAGGGGCGCAGGTGATTTATCTGGGTATGGGACGCAAACCGGGGTTCTCGCGGTTGCATGTTATGGGGGCCGAAGACCCGCAGGTCAGCGCGGCCTCAATCGTAAAGATCGAAAAACCAGATGAGGAAGAGCCGTTCATCCCCTTTGCTGCCCGCATGGGAGCCACGTTTTTACACGGGGCGGCTGTGACCATTCACAAGGCCCAGGGCAGCCAATGGCGCGATGTGCAGGTTTTTGCCCCCGATATTTATGCCGCCGCGCGCATGGGACGATCCGAAGCAGGCCAGCCCTTGTGGAAACGACTGGCCTATGTGGCCATCACCCGCGCCGAAGAACGCCTGCATTGGGTGGTGCGCAACCGGTTGGCCAAACCCACCAGCGGCTTGCGCATCGACGATCTGCGCAGCGCACCGGCACCGCTCACACTAGAGGTTGAAGACATATGAAAACGATTATGATCACCGGGGCCAGCTCGGGCATTGGCCTTGCAACGGCGAAAACATTTTTGAATGCCGGCTGGCGTGTGGGTCTGATCGCCCGCAGTGCGGATAAACTGCAAGAGCTTGCGCAGTCGCATCCCGAAGCCGCGCTGGCCTTACCCGCTGACGTGACTGACGCCAAAGCCATGATGGACGCGTTTGAACAGTTTGTTGCCAAGGCCGGTCATCTGGATGTCCTGTTCAACAATGCAGGCATCTTTGGCCCGATGGGGCCACCAGATGAAATCGACCCTGCTGGTTTCGATCAGGTGATGCAGACCAACATTCGTGGCATGTTCACCGCAGCGCAGCTTGCCTTTCGGATCATGCGGCACCAATCACCACAGGGTGGACGGATCATCAACAATGGCTCATTGTCGGCCCATAACCCAAGGCCCGGCTCGATTTGTTATACCATGTCAAAACACGCGATCACCGGCATGACACGCAGCCTGTCTCTGGATGGGCGGCCGTTTGATATTGCTTGCGGGCAGATCGACATCGGCAACGCCAAATCCGAGCTGGTTATGGATCTGAACGCGCGCGCGCAGGCCGCTGACCCGGACAAACCCCTGATGCCGATGATGGAAGTTGAGGACGCCGCACGTTCAGTTCTTCATATGGCCGAGATGCCCGCTTCGGCCAATGTGCAGTTCATGACCGTGATGGCCACCAAGATGCCCTATATCGGGCGCGGATAGGACCCATCGATGCATCCTAATCCCGTCTACCGCCAAACGCCTGATATTCAGGCCCTGGACTATGCCCGCGGACAAGGGTTTGGTCTGCTGACCTGTGGCACCGCTGAGGGCGCACCGCTGATCAGCCACATTCCTTTTTTGTTGTCCGAGGATGGCACCCTTGCAGAATTTCACCTGGTGCGGTCCAACCCGATTGCTCGGCTTTTAAACAAGGCCAAGCAACCGATGCGGCTGGCGGTTCAAGGCCCCTATTCCTATATCTCGCCCGATTGGTACGGCGTCGAAGATCAGGTGCCCACATGGAACTATATCGCCGTACATCTGCTGGGGCGGGTCATCTTGCAGCCTATGGACACTTTGCATGATCTGCTTGATCGGCAATCTGCCATGTTCGAAGATCAGTTGTTGCCCAAACCGCCGTGGACCAGTGACAAGATGACCCCGGACGTAATGGACCGCATGATGCGTCAGATCGTGCCGTGCGCCATGCAGATCACAGACGTTCAGGGCACATGGAAGCTGAACCAGAACAAACCCGATGCCGTCCGCACCCACGCTGCAGACCATGTCGAACCTTACGGCATTGGTCAGGAAACCGCCCTTGTCGCCGCAATGATGCGTGCCGCCGGGGCCAATGATAACGCCCAATAGGAGATTTCTATGAAACTTGTCACCGCAGATGCATCCCCTTTCGCCCGCAAAGTGCGTGTTTTGCTGCATGAAACTGGGCAGGCAGATGATGTTGAACTGATTAATGTCGCCACCACACCAATGAACACGGTGGCGGATGTGGCCGCTGCCAACCCGGTGGGGAAAATCCCCGCGCTGATCCGCGATGAGGGCCCGGCGTTGTATGACAGCCGGGTGATCACGCGGTTTCTGGATGCCCGGGCCGATGCCGGGCTCTACCCTGAGACACGCCTGTGGGAGACCCTGACATTGGAGGCAACGGCAGATGCCATCATGGATGCCGCCATTCTGGTGGTCTATGAAACCCGGCTCAAGCCCGAGGACAAAATCTATGGCGCTTGGATGGACGCCCAGTGGGAGAAGGTCTCGCGGGCGGTTTCAGCCGTGAACGCCCGTTGGATGAGCCATTTGGCAGGGCCGTTCGACATGAGCCATATCGCCATAGGATGTGCCTTGGGGTACCTGGATTTCCGCCACGCAGACCGTGATTGGCGCAAAGGCAATGATGCATTGGCCAGCTGGTACTCTGGGTTTGCTGAGCGTGACGCGATGGTCGCCACCCAGCCGCAATAGTCAGCCCCTATCAAACCAAACACAGCCAGAGTATGCGCTCTGGCTGTGTTTTTGTTCCATCATTCACAATGCCGTCGTGCACCACCAAGGTGCACAGATCAGAAACTATAGGCCACACCTACGTTGATCGCATGGGTCAAAAGCTCGGTGTTCAGCTTGCCGGCGGTTTGCCCGGCCACCAACGGATCGGCATCGATGGTAATGTCGTTGTCGGACCAGGTGAACTGATACTCGCCAAACACGGCCCAATCTTCGTTGAAGTCGTATTTCACACCGGCAATCCCACGCAGCGCAGGTCCGGTGGTTTCATAATCATAAGTCCGGTTGCTGGCACCAATCACTTGCGCATCCACATGCGGGATGGCGACACCGATCCCGGCACCAACGTAAGGCGTCAGCTTGTCTGAAAATGCACCGGGCCAGCGTTTCATCACGTTGGCAGTGAAAATATTATGACCGTCTGACAGCTCAAACCGGCTAAGGCCTGTCGCTGCCTTGTCGGCGGTTGAGGCGTAGGCCTTGGTGTGTGTGCCCTCAATCCCAAAACCGATGTCCGACGGGGTCCACCACATGACGCGCGCGCCGTAGTAAATGGGCGCTTCAAGCGATCGGCCTTCCCAACTGAAGTTGCGGCTGATCGGCGCACCTCCGGGTAAAAAGCCTGAACCGCTGCTTTCTGTCAGTCCTTGCAGGCCCAGATAGGCGCTGACTTCCATTTCAGCGACGGCAGGCCCCGCAAAAAGGGCCAAAAACGCAGTGGCAGAGGTGAAAATCCTGTTCATCCGGGCTTCCTTAGGTTTGAATTAAACTGCTCTGCGCTATGCTTACACCTACAATGCACAGCGCTCAAGCGCGACACTTCCGCGCCATGCTCACATCAGCGGCATTGCGCACTTTACGGCCCCCAATTGTGGGGCTAAACACCGTACCGGATGGGGTGGCAAGAATTTGCACCCTCAAAGTCAATAGGCCCCCGAGGCTTTGAAACTGGAGAATAGCTCGTGTCCCACGCAGATGACCACGAAGGCACCCGCAGAGACTTTCTGTATTACGCCACAGGCGGTGCAGGTGCCGTTGCCGCAGGTGCCGCCGTTTGGCCCCTCGTCAATCAGATGAACCCTTCGGCTGACGTACAAGCGCTCAGCTCGATCCGGGTGGATGTTTCAGGTGTCGAGCCTGGCACTCAAATTACGGTAAAATGGCTTGGAAAACCGGTGTTTATCCGCCGTCGGACCGAAGAAGACATCGCTGCCGCCAACGAAGTAGAGGTTGACAGCCTGCCGGATCCGGATGCCCGCAACAACAACATCGACAGCGGCTCGCCCGCGACAGATGCCAATCGCGCGCTGGATGAAACCGGCGAATGGCTGGTGCAGATGGGCGTTTGTACCCACTTGGGCTGTGTGCCTTTGGCGGATGCAGGTGACTTTGGCGGCTGGTTCTGCCCGTGCCACGGCTCGCACTACGACACGTCAGGACGGATTCGCAAAGGCCCCGCCCCTGAGAACCTGCCAATTCCAATGGCCGCATTCGTCGACGATTCGACGATCAAACTGGGATAAGGGAGCACATTATGTCCGGAATTCCTCACGACCATTACGAGCCAAAGACCAAAGGCGAAAAGTGGCTGCACAGCCGCCTTCCCATTGTAGGCTTGATGTATGACACATTGATGATCCCCACTCCCAAGAACCTGAACTGGATGTGGATCTGGGGTATCGTCCTGACGTTCTGTCTGGCGTTGCAAATCATCACCGGCGTTGTGCTGGCGATGCACTACACTCCGCATGTGGATCAGGCTTTCGCTTCGATTGAACACATCATGCGCAACGTCAATGGCGGGCACTTCCTCCGCTATCTGCACATGAACGGCGCCTCGCTGTTCTTCTTGGCAGTATATATGCACATCTTCCGCGGTCTCTATTACGGCTCCTACAAAGCCCCGCGTGAGATTACGTGGATTATCGGCATGCTTATTTACCTGCTGATGATGGGCACGGCCTTCATGGGTTACGTGCTGCCTTGGGGGCAGATGTCCTTCTGGGGTGCGACCGTTATCACCGGCCTGTTTGGTGCCATCCCGTTCGTAGGCGATGCGCTGCAAACCTGGCTGCTGGGCGGGCCTGCGGTGGACAATGCCACGCTGACCCGTTTCTTCAGCCTGCACTATCTGCTGCCCTTCGTGATTGCCGCCCTCGTGGCCGTGCACATCTGGGCGTTCCACACCACGGGCAACAACAACCCAACCGGTGTGGACGTGCGCCGCGGCAGCAAAGCCGAGGCCGAGAAAGACACCCTGCCCTTCTGGCCTTACTTCGTGATCAGAGACCTGTTCGCGCTGGCCGTGATCATGGTGATCTTCTTTGCAGTCGTCGGGTTCATGCCAAACTACCTGGGCCACCCTGACAACTACATCGAAGCGAACGCCCTGGCGACACCTGCGCATATCGTGCCGGAATGGTACTTCCTGCCCTTCTACGCGATCCTGCGGGCCTTTACGCCAGATGTGTGGCTGGTCATGTTTGCTGATTTCATCTCGGGTGGGATCATCAAGGCCGACTTCTTCGGCGTGTTGGCCATGTTTGGTGCGATTGCCGTAATGGCGCTGGCCCCTTGGCTGGACACATCACGCGTGCGTTCGGGCCGGTATCGCCCGATGTTCAAGTGGTGGTTTGCCCTGCTAGTGGTCGACTTCATGGTCTTGATGTGGGTTGGCGCAATGCCAGCAGAAGAGCCATACAACACCATCGCGTTGATCGCTGCGACCTACTGGTTCGTGTACTTCCTGGTGATCCTGCCTCTGTTAGGTGTGATCGAGAAACCAGAGGCACAACCAGAAACCATCGAAGAAGACTTCAAAGCCCATTACGGCAAAGCCGAAACTCCGGCCGAGTAAGAGAGGACAAGGTATATGTTTAAGAAACTCAGCATTGCTGCAGTCGCCGCCCTGTCCATCATGGCAGGGGCAGCCCACGCTGCCGGCGGGGCGGGCTATGTCAAGGATGTGGACTTCTCATTTGAGGGCCCGTTTGGCACGTTTGACCAGAACCAGCTGCAACGCGGCCTTCAGGTCTATACTGAAATCTGTGCCGCATGCCATGGTCTGCGTTATGTGCCGATCCGCACATTGGCCGACCACGGTGGCCCGCACTTGCCTGCAGATCAGGTGCGTGCTTATGCCGAACAGAACTTTGAAGTGTTCGATGCCGAGCTGGATGATTTTCGTCCAGCCCGCCCGACCGATCATTTCCCGATGTCAGGGCTGGAAAATGCACCGGACCTCAGCATGATGGCCAAGGCCCGCGCTGGATTCCACGGGCCATATGGCACAGGCATCAACCAGCTGGTCAAAGGCATGGGTGGCCCGGAGTACATCTATTCACTTCTGACCGGCTACACCGGCGAAGAGAAAGAAGAAGCTGGCGTAACGCTTTATGAGAACAAAGCCTTTCCTGGCGGCTGGATCTCTATGGCACCACCTTTGTACGGCGAAGACGTAGAGTTTGCCGATGGGCACGACAACGACCTCAGCCACATTTCCAAGGACGTTTCGGCGTTTCTGATGTGGGCGGCAGAGCCCAAGATGATGGACCGCAAACAAGCGGGCCTGATTGGTGTGCTGTTCCTGACCGTTCTGTCGGTCTTGCTTTACCTGACCAACAAACGCCTCTGGGCGCCGGTCAAAGGCAAGAAAACCAGCTGATCTGCTATGATCATAACACGCATAGAAAACCCCGGTCCGATGTGGCCGGGGTTTTTCTTTGTGCCAACTGTGGCGGTGAGAACGAGAGTAAGTCGGATTGGGGATGGACCGCATCACACCCGGACAGACACCGCTTAACCGCGTCGCAAAACCTGAAAGATTGCTGATGCGCCCCAGCCTGCCGCGATCGCAATGGCCAGCGACATCAGCCCGTACCAAACAGGTTGCTCGCGCGAGAGCGTGTAAAGCCACCGTTCCAGCCCAACCTTACGCACGTCAATCACCGTCTCGTATTGTGAAATCACCTTGCCCTCGCGGGTCAGGAAAATTCGCGTGGCATAGTCGCCTTCGGTCAGGTTTGACGGCAGCTCGATCGAGGTGCGAAACAACGTTTGTTCATCCAGCGCCACAGTGCCCTCTTGCACACTGTATGTCCCATCAGCCTTTTTGATACGGATCACCGCTTGGGTAAACGCCTCGACATCTTCGGCCTGCCCTGCACTGCCCACCGAACGGATCGCTTGCCCAATCGAAATCTTGTGGCGCAGATCCTCGACATTCGACAGAACATCGCTGAGCGGGCGTGTCGTGGCCACCGAGTAAAAACTGGGGGCCGCGGCCAGCTCAACCGCTTCGGTGTTCACCCAGATGCCAAACCGACGTTCCTTGCGGCGCACGGTCATGGGCAACGAGGGCCCCTCAATCGCGACGACAACATCCAGTTCTTGCTCAGGGATAGGCGCTTCACGCTTGACCGCGCCGAACACCAGAATGTCCGACCCGTCAAAATTGGCCGTGATCGCAACTTTGTCGCTGCTCAGTCCCAGAACCACCTCTTCGGCATTCAGGGCCAGCGGCGCCGTGGCAAGGGCAAGACAGACAGCAAGGCGGCGCATCAATGGCCCCCTCCTGTCCCGATCGAAAACAGCTCGGATGGCATGATCAACAGATCAAGCGCTAGTTTGAAACACACGGCCAGCACCATGATGGCCAGCAAAATACGCAGCTGTTCGGCCTTCATGTTCACGCCGATACGCGTGCCAATTTGCGCCCCGATGACCCCACCGATCAACAACAAAACCGCCAATGCGATATCCACCGTGTAGTTGGTGGTCGCGTGCAGCATCGTGGTAAATCCGGTCACAAAGATAATCTGAAACAGCGACGTGCCGACAACCACCTTCGTGGGCATGCCGAGGATATAGATCATCGCAGGCACCATGATGAACCCGCCACCGACACCCATGATCGCGGCCAGAATACCGACACAGACGCCCACGATCAGCGGAGGGATCGCGCTGATATAGAGACCCGATGTGCGAAACCGCATTTTGAAGGGCAGCTTGTGCACCCAGCCATGTTTCTTGCGCTTGGGCGCCACCCCTTTGCGGGTATTGCGGATGGCCCGCAGGCTTTCGGCGAACATCATCGCGCCGATAATCCCAAGGAACACAACATAACACAGTTTGACCAGCAGATCGACTTGGCCCAGCGATTTCAGGTAGTTGAAGACCACAACGCCCAACGCCGCGCCAAACAAACCCCCGATCAGCAGCACTGTGCCCATCCTGAGATCGACCGTCTTTCGCCTGAGATGCGCCAGCACGCCCGAGAAGGACGACGCCACGATCTGGTTTGCCTCGGTTGCGACAGCGACAGCGGGCGGGATGCCGATAAAGAACAATAGCGGCGTCATCAAAAAACCGCCGCCTACACCGAACATACCCGACAGAACACCAACCATGCCACCCAATCCCAAAAGAAGGAAAGCGTTGACCGAAACTTCGGCTATGGGCAGGTAAATTTGCATGTGCCTTCCTTGCGCCATGTGCGATGTTTTGGCAAGCGTTGGGGTGGGGCAAATGCAGGCAGGTCTGACGGTTTTGTTGAAACTGGACTTATCTTGTCTCAGTTTTGGCCAATATTGCAGCGAACTCGGCGCTTATTGCTCTTTGACATAGGCGACGCCTCCGGCTTTGGGAGGGACGGCCTTTCCGATGAACCCCGCTAGAATGATCACTGTCAGAATGTAGGGCAAGGCATCCATCAGCTGCACCGGGATGGTGATCTGGCCCAACTCGATGTTCTGATAGCGCAGGGCAACCGCCTGTAAAAAGCCAAACAGCAGCGTCGCCCATAGCGCATGCCAGGGCCGCCATTTGGCAAAGATCAGAGCCGCCAGCGCGATAAAGCCTCGCCCTGCGGTCATGTCTTTGACAAAGCCCGCCTGCAACGCGGTGGCCAGATAGGCACCGGCCAAGCCGCACAACACACCACAGATCGCCACACCTGCATAACGCAGGCCGATCACCGACACCCCGGCCGTGTCCACCGCCGCAGGGTTTTCACCCACTGCACGCAGACGCAGGCCAAACCGGGTGCGATAGAGCAGCCACCAAGACGCAGGCACCGCCAGAAGCGCCAGATATACCAAAATGGTATGGCCCGAGATCAGCTCGTAATAGACAGGGCCAATCACAGGCACATCGCGTAAACTTTCGGCCAGCGGTAAAGTCAGGGATTCGAACCGCGCGCCTTCCATCAGTGATGGCGTGCGCCCACCTTCCTTGAACCAGCTTTGAGCAATCAACACTGTCATGCCCGCCGCAAGAAAGTTGATGGCGACACCAGAGATCAACTGGTTGCCCCGAAATGTGATCGACGCCAATCCGTGCAGGGCGCTGAGCAGCAACGATGCACCGATACCGGCCAGAAGGCCCAGCCAGACCGAGCCCGACACAAACGCCACCGCTGCCGAGAAAAACGCAGCCATCAGCATTTTGCCTTCCAGGCCGATGTCAAATATACCCGCACGTTCGCTGAACAGCCCTGCCAGACACGCCAGCAACAAAGGCGTGGCCAGACGCACGGTGCTGTCCAAAATCTGCAGAAGGGTGAGCAAATCCATCGGGCTACACCTCGGACGAGGCAAGTTTGTAAGCGGCAAAGCAGAAAAAGACGCCCAGGGCCGCCTCAATCCAGCGCCGCATGCGCGCATAACCGGCACGAATTGGGGCCGCCGACAGGGCCAGCGCCCAGGCACCATGGCAGGTGAATGAAATAACGCAGGCCCCCAACACGAACAAAGCGATGATCGGCAATGGTGCACCCTCAACCGCGCCAATTGAGGCAATGGCCAGCCAAAATGCAATCGCCTTGGGGTTCGTGACCTGAAGCAGATACCCCACGAGGTACGCCCGCATATACGTGCGGAGCGGGGCCGCTTGCACAGCAAAGGCAGGCGGATGAACCGCACGGCGAAATGCCCCCCACGCCAGCCACAAAAGGTAGGCCGCCCCGATCACGCGCAGTGCAGTCATGGCCCAGGCCGCTTGGGACAGCAGCAGGCCCACACCCAGCATGGTCATCAGGTTGATGGTGGCGCTGCCCGTCGCAATGCCCAACGTGGCAATCATAGCTGGCAGGCGACCTTCGTTGGTGGCCACACCGATCAGCATGGCAACAGACGGTCCGGGCGACGCCGCCCCCACCACCAAAATGGCATAAGCTGCGATAAATCCAGGCAGATAGGGGATAAGTTCGGCACTCATGTGTTTTTAGGCTTTCTGCGCGCGGTGAACAGTTTCTCAAGCGGCATGCGCACCATGTTATCCAACGCGCCGGTGAACAGGATCACAAGCGCCTGAATGACGACGATCAGTTCGCGCGGGATAGATGTCCACAGCGCCAGTTCGGCCCCGCCTTGATAGAGAAACCCAAACAGAAGGGCGGCCAGCAAGACCCCCAAAGGGTGGTTGCGCCCCATCAAGGCCACGGCGATCCCAATAAAACCTGCGCCTTCGGTGGCGTTCAGGATCAGGCGCTCGGCTTCGCCCATCACGTTGTTGATCGCCATACAGCCCGACAATGCGCCTGAGATCAGCATCGCAATCACAATGATCCGCGTGGGCGAAATTCCGGCATAGCGCGCTGCACTTTCTGATTTACCAAGCGCGCGGATCTCATAGCCCAGGCGGGTGCGCCAGATCAGCAGCCACACCAGAGCGCAGGCAACCAGAGCCACCACCAGGCTGACATTGACCGGTGCTCCTTTGGAAAACGGAATGCCGATCAGCGCCAAAAGATCATGCAATGTGGGCAGATGTGCGCCATTTGGAAACTTGGCAGTGGCCGGGTCCATGGCTCCATCAGGGCGCATGATGTTGACCAGCATGTAATTCAGAAACGCCGCCGCGATGAAGTTGAACATGATCGTGGTGATCACGATATGACTGCCACGCCGCGCCTGAAGCCAAGCCGGGATCAACGCCCAAAGCGCCCCGAAGACTGCCGCGCCCACAATAGCCGCAGGCAGGGCCAGCGCCCAATGCGGCCAGGGGATCATCAGGCATACAACAGCCACACCCAAACCGCCAATCATCGCCTGCCCTTCCGAGCCGATGTTGAACAAGCCCGCATGGCTGGCCACGGCAAAGGCCAGTCCGGTAAAGATAAAATTGGTGGCGTAATACAGTGTGTACCCCCAGCCATAGCTGGAGCCCAATGCGCCGGTGATCATCAGTTTAACCGCTGCAACCGGGTCCTCTCCGATACCGAGGATCACCAGAGCCGAGATGAACGCAGCAAAAAGCAACGAAATCACCGGGACCAAAATGGCATCAACCCATGCAGGCATTTTATCCATGCGCGCGCACCTCTTGGGTGACGCCTGCCATGAGCAGGCCCAGCTCGGTTTCATCGGTCTGGTCCGGAACACGTTCGCCCATGATTTGCCCGTCAAACATCACTGCAACGCGGTCTGCCAGCGCCAGGATCTCCTCAAGCTCGACGCTGACAAGCAAGATCGCTTTGCCCGCGTCACGCAGAGCAACAATCTGGTGGTGAATGAATTCAATCGCACCGATGTCGACACCGCGCGTAGGTTGTCCGATCAACAACACATCCGGGTTGCGCTCAATCTCGCGGGCCAGCACGATTTTCTGCTGATTGCCGCCCGAGAAACTTTTGGCGGCCAGCGTCGCATCCGCCGGGCGCACGTCAAAGCGCTGCATCTGGGCGCGCGCAGCGGTTTGAATAGCCGCGTTGTTCATCAGCGTGCCACCCCCATCCCGGTGATAGCCGAATACACTGTTTTCCCACGCAGAAAAGTCCATGATCAATCCTGCGCGCTGGCGGTCTTCGGGCAC
The DNA here is from genome assembly GCA_045106595.1 of Roseovarius sp. Lineage (GTDB taxonomy): Bacteria > Pseudomonadota > Alphaproteobacteria > Rhodobacterales > Rhodobacteraceae > Roseovarius. The sequence goes on from JBGCEW010000021.1 coordinate 72,613, forward strand.
ATGAGCGATGCCGCAGGCCCGGCGGGATCGGCCATCCGCATACCGCCCTGTCAAGTTGATCGGCCGGGCGTTCACCCGCACATTGCCCGTGGCCGCGCGGAATCCGCCCAGCACCTCAAGCAGCTCCGACTGGCCATTGCCCGCCACGCCGGCAATCCCCAGAATTTCACCCGCGCGCACATGCAGATCAATACCGCGCAATCGCTCGACACCCTGATCATCGCGCACCTGCAGCCCTTGGATATCCAGCACCACCGGGCCGGGTTGTGCAGGGCTTTTCTCGACCCTCAGCAGAACTTTGCGCCCGACCATCAGTTCGGCCAGATGCTCGGGCGAGGTTTGATTGGTCTGTACGGTCGCCGTCATTTCGCCCCGCCGCATCACCGAGACCGTGTCGGTGATGTCCATGATTTCGCGCAGCTTGTGGGTGATCAGGATGATCGTTTTGCCCTCATCGCGCAGCCGATCCAGAATGCGAAACAACTGATCCGCCTCAGCCGGGGTCAGCACGCCGGTGGGTTCATCCAAGATCAGAATATCCGCCTGCCGATACAGAGCTTTCAGAATTTCCACCCTCTGCTGAAGCCCCACACCGATGTCTTGCACCAAAGCATCGGGGTCGACATGCAGTTCGTACTCCTCGGCCAGTTTGGCCAACGCACGGCGCGCTTTGGCCAGCGAGGGTCGCAGCAATCCGCCGTCCTCGGCCCCGAGGATCACGTTTTCCAGAACAGAGAAGTTTTCGACCAGTTTGAAATGCTGAAACACCATGCCAATTCCAGCGGCAATCGCAGCCTGGCTGTCAGGGATGGTCACAGGCTGGCCGGCAATGCAAATATCGCCCTGGTCAGCCTTGTAAAACCCATACAGGATCGACATCAGCGTGGATTTGCCCGCGCCATTTTCGCCAATAATGCCATGAATGGTACCCGGCATCACACGGATTGAAATATCTTTGTTGGCCTGCACCGCCCCAAAGGCCTTGGAGATGCCCTTCAGCTCAATCGCGGGGGGTGCAGTCATTCACAAAAGCCGATCATTCGGGGGCGCCGGTTCCAACGAACCCAACAAGACGCGCAAGCGCACCACTGCCATCCGTCTGCACCACGTATTGGCCCATCTGGCGCATCCCGCCAGGCATGACAAACGCAACCGTGGCCCGCGTGATGCCATCGCGTGTGTCGGTCTGAACAACGTCTGCCACGGCCCCCGGCGCCATTTCGGTGAACCCTGCCACATATGCTGCAATGGCCTGAGGTCCGATCAATGCTTCGGGCGTACGGGGATCGGCGTAGCGTGCATCGGCGGTCAGCGTATGCGATATGGCATCCGCTTGCTTTATGCGGTCGGTCTCGCTCCAGGCACCAAAGAACTGATCCAGCATGTCACGCATATCGCACCCTCTCTAAACGGCCAGACGCTCTGATCTCAGGCTGCCTGACCATGTGCCTTGGTGTTGGCTTATTCAACCGGGCAGCTGCTGTCGGACATGTAATCATGCACCACCAATTCACCCGCACCAATCAGCACCGCAGCTGCGTCAACGGCGGCTTTCATATCGGCTTGCACCAAACCCTGATTGTATTCGTCAATGGCATAGGCGATCCCACCATTTGACAGCCCCATCACGTTAAACCCAGTTTGCAGATCAGCACCGGCGCTCATCGCCTCGTAGACAGCGTTGTCCACCCGTTTAACCATCGAGGTCAGCACCTTGCCGGGATGCAGGTGGTTTTGGTTGCTGTCCACACCAATGGACAAAATACCCTCATCTGCGGCGGTTTGCAGAACGCCTACACCGGTGCCCCCCGCCGCCGCGTAGACCACATCAACCCCCTGGCTGATTTGTGCCTTGGTCAACTCGGAGCCTTTGACCGGGTCATTCCAGGCCGCAGGTGTGGTGCCCGTCATATTCTGGATCACAGTTGCATCTGGATTGGCTGCTATGGCGCCTTGCACGTAACCGCAGGCAAATTTGCGGATCAACGGCACATCCATACCGCCAATGAACCCCACCGTGCCACTTTCCGAAGCCATGGCCGCCATCATACCCACCAGATAGCTGCCTTCGTGTTCATTAAACACAACCGAGCGCACGTTGGGTTGCTCGACAACCATATCGATGATGGCAAATCTGGTGTCGGGATAATCCGCCGCCGTTTCCTCAAGTGCTGTCCCAAAGGCAAAACCCACCATCACAATGGGGTTGTTGCCCGCCTCGGCAAATCGGCGCAGGGCTTGTTCGCGTTGCGCTTCGGATTGCAGTTCCACCTCGTTGTAGGTGCCACCCGTTTCCTGGGCCCAGCGCTGTGCACCGGTATGTGCGCTTTCGTTGAAGGATTTATCAAACTTGCCGCCCAGATCGAAAATCAATGCCGGATCCGCCAGTGCGGCCCCTGCGCATAGCGTCAATGCAGCCGTCGAAGTGGTCAGTCTGTGAAACAGTGTCATTCTGTATCTCCCGGTTTTTATGTGCGCTTGATCATGGGGCAACATACCACAGTCGGCGCAGCTTATGGGGGCTTAGTAAGCAACCCATGCGGAAAATGGTCAATAGTCATATGGAAATGGCCTTGGATCACCTATCGGCGTTTGCAGGCCATGCTAAGCCGTGATTCCCCGGCGCAAGATCAACGCATCCACGCGCGCACCATCCCGGCGATGGTAATAGGCCTTGCGGCACCCTAATTCGGCAAATCCTGCACTGGTATACAACGCAATGGCGGTATGATTGTCGCGGGCCACCTCCAGAAATGCGCTATCCGCGCCGCGGCGACGCAGCTCTTCCAGGAACGCGGCCAGTGTTTGGTGGCCGGTCCCTTGCCCTTGGTGGTCCGGATGGGTGGCAATGGTCAACAACTCGCCTTCGGTCAGCGTGACACGGCCCAGCGCAAAGCCGTTCGGCTGGTGCACGCAAAAGACCTGTGCATCGTGCAACAAGGTTTGAAACTCATCCTCAGACCAACCCCGCGCATGGCCATCAAAGGCAAGGCCATGGATATACGCCATACGCGCAGGCGTCATTCCAGGATCACCGGAGGGGCATCTTTTGAAGGGGCGGCATCTGCGGCACGCACATACATAGGTGCCGGTGCCGGGCCCGGTGTGGCACTGGCTGTCAGGCGCACCATCGCGCCGACCAGTTCTGCTGGATCATCCAACCAAAGCGCATTTTCTGGCACATCCGCGACCGGCAAGATCATGACGTCACCGCCGCCCGTTTGCACATAAGCTGTATCACGCGGCCCAACGATGGCAGCGGTTGCGTTTGTCCGCCCCGCTTGCAAGGCCGTTAAGCCCGAGACACCAATCGCAGGCACCTCCAGGCTGAGCGCTAGCCCGCGTGCCGCCGAAACCGAGATGCGGATTCCCGTAAAATTACCCGGACCAATGCCAACCCCGATGCGGCCCAGGTCATCAAAACCCACACCGTGTTCGCGCAACAGTTCCTGAATCAAGGGCATCAGCCGTTCGGCTTGCCCCCGCGCCATGGCTTCGGCCTTGGTGAACACCTGACCATTCAAAAGCAAAGCGACCGCGCAATGCGCGGCCGATGTATCAAACGCTAGAATGGGTCGGTCAGACACCAACAGGGCGCACTTCTGTCACTTCGGGAATGTAGTGACGCAGCAGGTTCTCAATTCCCATTTTCAACGTAATCGTTGATGAAGGACAGCCCGCGCAGGCCCCTTGCATATGCAGGTAAACAACGCCGCGCTCAAACCCGTGAAACGTGATGTCGCCGCCATCTTGTGCGACAGCCGGGCGTACCCGTGTGTCCAGCAGTTCTTTGATCTGGCCTACGATTTCGCCATCTTCGCCGGTATGCTCGGCGTGACCGGAAGGTGCCGCCGCATCCCCCAGCATCACTGGCTTACCCGATTGGAAATGCTCCATGATTGCGCCCAGAATGGCGGGTTTCATGTGATCCCACTCAGACGCCTCGGCTTTGGTGACCGTCACGAAGTCATTGCCAAAGAACACACCCTGCACGCCTTGCACCTTGAAGATGCGCTCGGCCAAAGGGGAAACTTCAGCGCCTTCAGCACTGGGGAAATCCGCCGTGCCTGCCTCCAGAACGGTCTGACCGGGCAGAAACTTCAACGTCGCGGGGTTCGGTGTGGATTCAGTTTGGATAAACATGGCGCAGCTTTCCTTGATCACGGGTGTTGCTAGGGATATGCGCCTGCCATCCGCTCAAGTCAAGGTTTGGAACGGTTCTAAACTTGCCCTCAGGTGATCGCCTCAAGGCGTTCTTTGCTCATATCTCCCGGCACAATGGTTACCGGAATAGACATCGAACCTGAGTTTTTCGTCATATGGGTCACCAATGGCCCCGGTCCTTGGCGCCCGGTGCTGGCCCCCAACACCAAAACACCAATGTCCGGGTCATCCTGAACCTGTGCCATGATTTCTTTCAAAGGCTCGCCCTCGCGGATGACCAGTTCGGGGTCTACCCCTTGCCGGTCACGCATCCATTTGGCGAACACTTCGAAATGTACCTGAATGCGTTCCCGCGCCTCTTCACGCATCAAATCACCCACGCCAATCCAATGGTTGAACTCTTCCGGCGGGATGACGGCCAAAATCTCAACCCCTGCCTGCGTATGAGACGCGCGCATTGCAGCAAACCGCATCGCATTCAAACACTCTGTGCTGTCATCCAGCACCACCAGAAACTTGCGCATGGTGTGTTCTCCCTCAGCCTCGTATCATGGCGCTCTTTTATCTATCCGGCAAGCGCTCAGGTGCACGGCTTTGTCTTTGTCCAAATTGGCATGCCAACATCACCCAAAACACAGGCTTTTGGCGCATATGCGTCGCCTCACCACGCGCCCGAGACGGAAGACGTAGGATGACGGCGAGACCAACTGTGTGCGTCAGCACGCCTTTGGGTCACGGCCGGTCAGATGGGCATCAGCGCCCAGTAATCAAGATCCAGCATCACATGGGGCAGGTATTTACCGTCCTCACCTTTCAGTTCAAACGGCGTGCCGCCTTTGGTGGCCACCAGCCGCAACCGGATGGCCCCTACGCCCGGTGCTGATGTTTCGGCTTTGTCCAACACCTCTGACCAGGCTTTGATTGTATCGCCCGCATAGCACGGGTTTGCATGTGTTCCACCGTTCAGGCCCGCCACGATCTGGGCATTTGCCAGCCCATTAAAGCTAAGCGTGCGTGCCATCGAAATCACATGCCCACCATAGATCAACCGTTGGCCATCTTCGCGTAGTGTTGCATCAAAATGCACCTTGGCCGTGTTCTGCCATAGCCGCGTGGCCATCATATGCTCGGCTTCTTCAACCGTCACACCGTCCACGTGGTCAATGACCTCGCCAATAGCATAATCGCCCCAGCGATGCGGCTCGCCCGCCAATGTGAAATCGTAATTGGTGAAATTGAGCCCCTCGGGGATCACCAAATCGGCCGGATCAACCACTTTCGACAACTCGGGGATCACAGTTTCAGGTGCTGTGCTGTCAAAATCGCGTTTGCGCACCATGGCCCAGCGTACATAGTCCAACACACATTCGTCGCGTTGGTTCATGCCGCGGGTGCGCACCCACACCACGCCGGACTTCCCGTTTGAATTCTGTTTGACCCCGATCACATCCGAGGCCGAGCCGATCGTATCACCCGCATAGATCGGCTTTAGCCAGCGGCCTTCGGCATAACCCAGATTGGCCAGCGCATTCAGCGAAATGTCGGGAACGGTTTTGCCAAAGACTACATGAAACGCTGCAATATCATCCAACGGGGCCGAGGGCAGGCCACAGCTGCGCGCAAATTCATCGGACGAATAAAACGCATGCCGCGCCGGGTAGAGGGCATGATACAAAGCCCGCTCGCCGCTCGATACGGTTCGGGGCACCGCGTGGTGAATGGTTTCGCCGACGGTGTAGTCTTCAAAAAACCGGCCCGGGTTGGTCTTGGCCACAGTCATATCTCAGTGTTCTCCCAGTTTGGTGTCGGGTGTATATGTGCCCTCCACCTCTTTCACCACGGCTTGGCCACAGCGCATCACGCCGTTGGCCTGGTCAAACGCATAGGTTGGGCTGCCATGCAGCGCCCAGCCTTTGTTCAACGCCTCAGTCACCTTGTGGCAAAAGCCCGATGTGTCGTCTTCGCTCAGGAACCGGTACAGTTTCATAATGTTCTCACCCAAATGTCGGATAGCCAAGGGCATAGTGGATGCCCACGATGACCACATACATCACCGCGGCGATGATCACCGCTTTGATTTCCTTGGATTTGTCTGCGGCCGGGGGTGGGGTCCAGTCCCGCTCGGAGCGGTTGATGATGATCACTTCGACCACGGCCCAGGCCAGCAATCCGCCAAACAACACAAACGACGGCACATCGCCGTTGACCAGCAAATGCGCAAGCGCCCACACCTTGACGGCCCCCAGCATCGGGTGCCGCATCCGCCGCGCCAGAGCTGTTTTGGCTCCGGCTGCCGCGAACAGGTACACGGACACCAACATCAGCAAATTGTTTATGCCAACCATTGCTGGATGTCGGCCCCAAAGCACAGCACCATCGGCCATGCGATAGCCGATAACCATCAGCGCAAGCCCCACAAGAATTCCCAACGCAATCGGGCCACGCCCCTTGTCACCCAACGCGGCACGCGGGCCTGCAAAGACACGTTTGAACAGGTGCGCTGCCGTCCAGGTCAGCAATCCCAGGATCAATATGGGCATTTTACTTACTCCTCGGCCATTTCGGCCACGGCACGGGCTTTGGCCAGCACGCGTTGCGCGGCCACCACATGCAGGTTTTCAACGATATTACCATCGACCACGGCGATGCCCTTGCCTGATGCCATGCTATCCTCAAACGCCGCAATCTGGCGCTCGGCCAGATCAATTTCGCTTTCGGTTGGGGCAAAGGCCGTGTTGGTCACTTCGATCTGCATCGGGTGGATCAGGGTTTTGCCATCAAAGCCCAGATCACGGCCCTGTTCGCATTCAACGCGAAGCCCTTCGCCGTCGCGGAAGCGGTTGTACACCCCGTCGATGGCCACAACGCGGGCAGCACTGGCGGCCATAACAATACGTTGCAGGGCATTCATCAAAGGCAGGCGGTCTGCACGGTAGCGCGCATTCAGGTCTTTGGTCAGGTCGTTTGTCCCCGTCACAAGGCCCTCAACCTGGCGATGTCGGGCAATGTCCAGCGCCCGGAAAACGCTGATCGGGGTCTCCATCATCACCCAGATAGGCATATCGGGTCCCAAAAGATCGGCCAGGTTGTCCACATCCGAGGGCGAGTTGACCTTGGGCAGCAAAAACGCATCCGCCCCTGCCGTGCGCAGACTGGCCACATCGTCCAGTCCCCAGGCTGTGTTCAGCGCGTTGATACGCACGATCTTGAACCGCTTGCCATACCCGCCCTGTTTCAGGGCCTCTGCCAATGTTTCACGTGCTTCGGCCTTGGCATCGGGGGCCACGGCATCCTCAAGATCAAAGATGATGGCATCACATGGCAAGCTGCGCGCTTTCTCCAAGGCCCGGCCCATAGAGCCCGGGATGTACAACACAGATCGGTAAGGTTGGTTGGCTCTGTCCATCTGTGCTCTCCTATGGATGTGCGGCGCTTGGTGGTCCGCCGCAGCGCGGTATCGCAAAAACCCATGCCATTTTTGGCCCAATCGGTTCAACCCTTTTCCTGCCGCAGCGCAGAAACAACACTGCATTTTCTGCAACGGACGCGGCGTTAACGTCGGTTTGAGGGTTTTCTGCGCAGGATCGCAATGCACGGCAGGGACCAGCACCAACATAAAGGTGAATAGCAATGAGACATCTGATGATGATGGGCCTCACGGTCCTTTTGGCCACGCCAACCCTGGCTCAGACCAACAACAACTGCGCCCCACGTGACCTGATCGTAGAACGGCTGGCTGAAAAATACGGTGAAACCCGCCAATCCATGGGCCTCGGGGCCAACAACGCAGTGATTGAAGTGTTTGCCTCGGATGAGACGGGCACTTGGACCATCACAGTCACATCCGTGCACGGTATAACATGCCTTGTGGCCTCAGGTCAGGCGTATGAGGCATTGGCCGAAGCGTTGCCCGCCGCGGGCAATGACGCCTGAGCGCGTTTAGGGTAAGCACCTCGTATCAGCCTGGTGCCTGTCAGCCCCAGCTTGATATAGGGTTACCCAAAGAAGGCAGGTGCCGATACCTTGGCATGTGCTTTCGCCCCAATCCAAGCGCCCAACCCCGTGAAGGGGGCAAACAAAGACCTGTCAGCTGGGTCCGGATCTGCAGGGGTAAATAGCCCCAAATCAGCTTGCCCAAATCAGTCAACAGCAGCACCGGCAACAAGATGGCCAGCGCCAGTGCAGGCCCCATCCCCCAGGTCAGAATCGATGCCCCGACGTAGGCCGCACCAGAGTCAAATCCACCTTTGGAAACGCCGATAAAGACAACCGCAGCGACCATGAGCAGATACAAGCCGACCCCCAATGCCAGCCTCGTCATCATGTGTTAACCTCTTTGCTGGTCTAATGTTTAGCGCAAACGCTTGGCCCCGCCCAAAGCATGCACACGGTTATGCCGCAGCGCGGCACCCTTGCGCATGTCGGGAAATCGGACTAACCCAAGGGCGAAATTTTCAACGGATTGGAGACCAAAATCCATGGCCAGACCTAAGATTGCGCTGATTGGCGCAGGTATGATTGGCGGCACCCTTGCCCATCTTGCAGCTGTTAAGGAACTGGGCGACGTCGTTCTGTTCGATATCGCCGAAGGCATGCCAGAAGGCAAAGCTTTGGATATCGCGGAATCGGGCCCCTCGGAAGGGTTTGACGCTCGTCTGCGCGGCACACAGGACTACGCCGACATCGCAGGCGCAGATGTGTGCATCGTCACTGCCGGTGTCCCTCGCAAACCAGGGATGAGCCGCGATGACCTGCTGGGTATCAACCTCAAGGTCATGAAATCCGTGGGCGAAGGCATCAAGGCGCATGCGCCCGATGCGTTTGTGATCTGCATCACCAACCCACTGGATGCGATGGTCTGGGCCCTGCGCGAATTCTCGGGCCTGCCCACAGAGAAGGTATGTGGCATGGCCGGTGTGCTGGACAGTGCCCGTTTCCGCCACTTCCTGAGCGTCGAATTTGACGTCTCGATGCGCGATGTGACAGCGTTCGTTCTGGGTGGGCATGGCGATACGATGGTGCCTTTGACTCGCTATTCCACCGTGGGCGGTATTCCGCTGCCTGATCTGGTTGATATGGGCTGGACCACACAGGACAAGCTGGATGCCATCGTGCAACGCACCCGTGATGGCGGCGCTGAAATCGTTGGCCTGCTGAAAACCGGCTCGGCCTACTATGCGCCTGCCACATCCGCTATTGAAATGGCCGAAGCCTATCTGAAAGATCAAAAGCGCCTGCTGCCATGTGCGGCTTATGTGGATGGTGCGTACGGGCTTGATGGGTTTTATGTGGGCGTGCCCACTGTAATCGGCGCTGGCGGCGTGGAACGTGTCGTGGCCATCAAGATGAACAAAGACGAGCAGGCGATGTTCGACAAATCCGTCGACGCCGTCAAAGGTCTGGTTGAAGCCTGCAAAGGCATCGACAGCTCGCTGGCGTAACACCTGTCTGTTTTTTATTCCAATTGCGCCCCGTCTGTTTCTTCAGTCGGGGCGTTTTTTCAGCCAACGAGCCCGAGAATTCCCAATGCCATCAGATGACAATCAAGATGTATTCCTGGCCTTTCAGGTCATTCCCCGGGTGCGAGAGGGCAACAATTATGAGGTGGTAGATCAGGCGATCAAAGTCGTGAAAGAGGCAGGGGTGCCCTATCAGGTATCCGCGATGGAAACGACAATGCGCGGCAATCTCGACTATCTACTTGAGGTGGTAAAGCGTGCCCAGCAGCGTTGCCTGGATGTGGGTGCAGTCGAAGTTATCACCAATATCAAAATCCACAATTGCACCGCACAGGCCACCGACACGTTTTGCACCTATGACCGGGGGGTTACCAGAGCAAACCATATGTTTGTTGACCCGGACGATATCTGAATTGATTCTCTTGCGGTGATACTGGTGCTGGTGGTGATTTTGTGATCACAGCATTTCACCGTGTGATCACAAAATCACAAAAATGACAGTATATTGGGTAAAAATAGCCAATAGCCATTTATGTTCCTGCAATCCTTATGGGTATAACTGTCCTTGAACGCAGCAAAACGGGCCAGTTCCATGAACATCCACGAATATCCGGCGAAGGCTCTGCTTCGCTCTTACGGCGCACCGGTCTCGGATGGCCGCGTCGTGCTTCGCGCAGAAGAAGCAAAAACAGCCGCCGGCGAAATGGACGGCCCCCTCTGGGTGGTCAAGGCGCAGATCCACGCAGGGGGCCGTGGCAAAGGCAAATTCAAAGAACCCGGCGCCGGTGAAGCAGGCGGCGTGCGTCTGGCAAAATCGGTTGAAGAAGCCGCTGAGGAAGCCAAGCGCATGCTGGGCCGCACCCTGGTGACCAAACAGACCGGTCCGGCGGGCAAGCAAGTCAACCGTATCTACATCGAAGACGGGTCCGGCATCGAAAATGAGATGTATCTGGCCCTGCTGGTCGATCGTCAAACCTCCCGCGTCAGCTTTGTTTGCTCGACCGAGGGCGGGATGGACATCGAAGAGGTGGCGCATTCCACGCCCGAGAAAATCCTCAGCTTCAGCGTTGATCCGGCGACAGGCTATCAGGCCTTTCACGGCCGCCGCATTGCCTTCAATCTTGGGCTGGAAGGCAAGCAGGTCAAACAATGTGTTGCGCTGATGGGCACGCTCTATTCCATGTTCGTCGAAAAGGACATGGAGATGCTGGAGATCAATCCGCTGATCGTCACCGATATGGGCGATCTAAAATGTCTGGACGCAAAGATGGGATTCGACAGCAACGCCATCTATCGCCACCGCGACATCATGGAATTGCGCGACACCACCGAGGAAGACCCCAAAGAGCTGGAAGCGTCCAAGTACGATCTCAACTATATCGCGCTGGACGGCGAGATTGGCTGCATGGTCAACGGTGCGGGCCTCGCCATGGCGACGATGGACATCATCAAGCTTTACGGCTCGGAACCTGCGAATTTCCTCGATGTGGGCGGCGGTGCGACCAAAGAAAAGGTCACTGAGGCGTTCAAGATCATCACCTCAGACCCGCAGGTCAAAGGCATTCTGGTGAATATCTTCGGCGGCATCATGCGCTGCGACGTGATCGCCGAGGGCGTCGTGGCTGCGGTGAAGGAGGTGGGCTTGCAAGTGCCCCTGGTTGTCCGGCTTGAAGGCACCAACGTGGCCGAGGGCAAAGCGATCATCAACAACTCTGACGTGGATGTGATCGCCGCAGATGACCTCAAAGACGGCGCCGAGAAGATCGTGGCGGCGGTGAAGGGATGAAGTTTACCGAGGCTTTCGAGTTTCTTGGGTATTCACTCGGCAATCACCAAAACGAGTGGTCAGCTGAGTCGGATTCAGGCGTGTGCATCACGCTTTGGAAATGCGAACTGTCTCGCGACGGTGGATTACCGACTTACGAACTTAATTTGAGCGGAGAAGATTTGGGACCAAATCACTGGACCAGCAAGAGCGGGCATCGGAAGAGAACAAGGCACTTAGCTCGGGCACGAGACGAGTTCGAAGGCGCCATCGACGTTATCTTGCTAGATGGTCCTGCTGGCGGACCTTATTCAAACGCTTCTCCATGGAAGAAACTAGAGCGAAAACACGGCTGGAAAGTAGTGTCACTTAACCGCGAAACAGGTGAATTCCGAGCGGAAATTGACACAGGAAATCGATTCTGAGCCAGCTAAAAATATGAAATAGGAAAAACACATGGCAGTCCTCGTAGACGAAAACACCAAAGTGATCTGTCAGGGCCTCACCGGCTCGCAGGGCACGTTCCACTCCGAACAGGCCATCGCCTATGGCACCAAGATGGTGGGCGGCGTGACCCCCGGCAAAGGTGGCAGCACGCACCTTGAGTTGCCCGTATACAATTCGGTGCATGAGGCGATGCACGCCACACAGGCGAATGCGAGCGTGATCTATGTCCCGCCGCCCTTTGCAGCGGACAGTATCCTTGAGGCCATCGACGCTGAAATGCCGCTGATCGTGTGCATCACAGAAGGCATTCCGGTGCTGGACATGATGCGTGTCAAACGCGCGCTCGAAGGGTCCACCTCCACCCTGATCGGCCCCAACTGTCCCGGTATCATCACGCCGGACGCGTGCAAAATGGGCATCATGCCCGGCCACATTCACAAGCGCGGCAGCTGTGGCGTTGTCTCCCGCTCGGGCACACTGACGTATGAGGCCGTGGCGCAAACCACCGCCGCAGGTCTGGGCCAGTCGACTTGCGTTGGCATCGGCGGTGACCCGATCAAAGGCACGGAACACATCGACGTGCTGGAATGGTTCCTGGCGGATGATGAGACCGAAAGCATCATCATGATCGGCGAAATCGGCGGCTCAGCCGAGGAAGAAGCCGCGCAATTCATCAAGGACGAAGCTAAGAAAGGCCGCTCCAAGCCTGTCGCCGGGTTCATCGCAGGCCGCACAGCCCCTCCGGGTCGCCGCATGGGTCACGCAGGCGCTATTGTGGCCGGTGGCAAAGGCGGTGCTGAGGACAAGATCGAAGCCATGCGCAGTGCCGGCATCGTTGTTTCCGAAAGCCCCGCAGGTCTGGGTGAGGCAATGATGGAAGCAATCAACGGCTAAGGCCGCTTGCGCGAAAGCCCCCAAGGATGAGCCAGCTTCCCACCATATCCGACATGGCCCGCTTTGCGGCAACGCCCCAGAGCGTGCCGCAAGGCTGGATGCCACTGACAGATGTCATGCCACCGCTTGATCTGGTGGTCGAACGGATGGTGGCAAGCCCAGGCCATTGTCACGTGCTGTTTCAGGTAAGCGGGCCGCAGCCCCACGCCCTGATCCTAAATCAGGGGCGCGCACCCTTGGGTGAGGCCAGTTTTATTTTCACCGACCGCAACGCCGCCTGGGACTGGGTTGATCACCTGGGCCCTGAAGATGACGCATCCGAGGCGGATATCTACCAATCCAACGTCTGGTATGAGCCCAAAGGTTACGCCCCAGTGACCGAACTGTCGGTGCATGAATACGAAAACGACACCTCAGATGAAGCATGGGTGATGTTGCAATGCGTCTGCCCATTGGTGCCCCTCCAGACCTTGATACACCCATGAACCTGAGCGCGCACATATCACCGTTGAGCTGGCAAATGTCGCGTCTGCCGCTGGTGGTTCACCTGGGCGCAATCGCGGCCTGTGTGCCGGCATTCATGTTAACCAACAGTGCCACGCCCTGGTTGTGGACAATTGCATTGATTATCTTGCTGCCCATTTCACAATCCATGCGACTGAACCGTTTGGGCCGCAGCCCGTTCTGGCCTGCACTGCCCATGATTGGCGTCATTTTGATTGTGCTGCAACTTTTGGCGGGCATCGCATCTGTCAGCGGCGCACCCGATGGCACGATGAGCGATAGTGAAAAGCTTGTTACCGCTTTTGGTGTGATCAGCTTGTGTCTCATAGCGCTGATCACCCTGATCTGCCTGATGCCAGCCCGCTGGGTTGCCCGTGCGCTGCCCGAGGGGGACGCATGACATTTGGAACTGCCATCGCATCGGGCCTGAGCAAATCCTTTACCGTGGAAGGGCGCGCCTCGCGGCCAGAATTCTGGTGGTTCTGGGTGTTTCACTTTGTTGTACCCCTGATTTTGATCTTCACCATTGGGCCAATGATGCTGGGACTTTCCACGTTTTTGGGGCAAATCCTGCTGGTTGGGGGATTGCTGCTTTATCTTCTGACCATCCCCGGTGTGTTCACGGCCATGGTCCGGCGTATGCATGACATTGGCAAAAGCGGCAAACCGACAGGTGTTCTATATCTGCTGGTGCTGGGTGTTGCGGCCAGCGTCTTGGTGTTTCTTACGACACAATTCAGTTTCCCCATGACCCGCGAATTGGTCAATGGTGCAGGACCGGGCGACAATCCGGCGATCTTTCTTGTTCTGGGTCCATTGATGCTGATCACAGGGCTGATTGATGTGGTGTTCATCGGGTTTTTCATCATGATCATCATTCAGCTGGTTGCGTTGCCGGTGATTGTGCTGCTGTTGATCCTAGGGGTTGGGTTGGCCAGGCCCTCGGACCCGCAAGCCAATCAGTGGGGCGCAGCGCCTGCGGGAACGGGCACATGACCCGACGCCGCAACCTTGTGATCGCTGCCGCAGCACTGACCTTCGTTGGGGCAGGCGCCTGGACATATGCGTCCCACGCCGCATCTGGGCCATTTCAAACTGCACTCTCTGCCTGCACCGCTCCGATCTTGCGCCCCTCAACGATTGAGAGCGAGCTTTCAGCCACCCAAGCCTATGTTGAAGACCTGCAAAAACAGGGCTGGGCCCTTCTGGATGTGCGCGAAACGCCGGATTACGACCTGTACCTGAGTGTCTTTGGTATCGGACCCGAATTGTTGAAAGTCGCAGCCGAAGGCGACGAATATGGCACGCAATACCAAGGCTATGCACCACATGATTACTGGACCACGGTGCGCAACTATGTGCCACCCGGCCTGCTGAACAATCTTGAGCCTCCGGGCCCCAACGGTCGTGCGCGCTGGCTTGCCTCACTGGACGAGCGTGCCGTGCTGAAACTCAACGGCCCACCGGCCACCGGGTGCACCTTTTACCAAGCGGCCGCTCAGTTTGACGCAGCGGCGCTGAGCGGCGTGCCTGTGGCCAAAATTCCGGGCTATACCATGGGCCCATACCGCTATCACTCTGATCCTGATGCAGCCTACGATGGTGGCATCACCGAGGCCCTGATGATTGATGGGGCGCCATTCAAAGACATCCTGCGCGACGACGTTCCATCCGTCTGGCAAATCTCAATTCGGAGGCCATTCTAATGCAAGCCTCCAGCGCCCACATCGGGCCAAATTCCCGCATACTCACCACCTTTAACATCGTTCAATGATGAGGGCCTGACACCATGACAGACCAATCCCCAAACGACCAGTTCCACGCCTCCAGCTTTATGCAAGGGCACAATGCCGAGTATCTGGAGCAGCTGTACGCACGCTACGCCAATGATCCGAACGCGGTGGACGAGGCATGGCAAAAGTTCTTTGCCAGCCTTGGTGACGGCGAGGTTGAGGTAAAGCGCGAGGCGGCAGGCCCGTCCTGGGCACGCGCCGATTGGCCACCAGTGCCCGGCGATGACCTGACATCAGCCCTGACCGGTGAATATCCGCCCGAAATCGAGGCCGCCGCCGCTGGCAAGAAAATCAAAGCCAAAGCTGCTGAGGCTGGTGTGCCCGTCTCCGAGGAAACGGTGAAGCGCGCTGTGCTGGATTCAGTACGCGCCCTGATGCTGATCCGTGCCTATCGCATCCGCGGCCATCTGGCTGCTGATCTTGATCCGCTGGGTTTGCGCGAAATGCCTCACCGGCCTGAACTGGACCCAAAATCCTACGGCTTCACCGAGGCCGATATGGACCGGCCAATCTTCATTGACCGTGTGCTGGGCCTCGAAGTGGCCTCGATCCGCGAAATTCTTGCCATCGTGCGCCGCACCTATTGTGGCACTTTTGCGCTGCAATACATGCATATTTCCGACCCCGAGGAATCCGGCTGGCTGAAGGAACGCATCGAAGGGTTTGACAACGAAATCCGCTTTACCCGCGAGGGGCGCAAAGCGATCCTCAAGAAGATGGTCGAGGCCGAAGGGTTCGAGAAATATCTGCACGTCAAATACATGGGCACCAAGCGGTTTGGTCTGGACGGCGGCGAAAGCCTGATCCCCGCGATGGAGCAGATCATCAAACGTGGTGGCCAGCTGGGGGTGCAGGACATCATCATCGGAATGCCGCACCGGGGCCGCCTCAGCGTGCTGGCCAATGTGATGGGCAAGCCGTACCGCGCCATTTTCAACGAATTTCAGGGGGGCAGCTTCAAACCCGAAGATGTGGATGGCTCGGGCGATGTGAAATATCACCTCGGCGCCAGTTCGGACCGGGAATTTGATGGCAACTCGGTGCACCTGTCACTGACGGCCAACCCCAGCCACCTTGAGGCTGTGAACCCCGTGGTCCTGGGCAAGGTTCGCGCCAAACAAGACCAGCTGAACGACGAAGACCGCACCAAAGTGATGGGCGTGTTGCTGCACGGCGATGCGGCCTTTGCCGGGCAAGGTGTGGTGGCCGAAGGGTTTGGCCTGTCGGGCCTGAAAGGACACAAAACCGGCGGCACTATGCATATCGTGGTCAACAACCAGATCGGGTTTACCACGGCCCCGCATTTCAGCCGTTCCAGTCCGTATCCAACGGACATTGCCCTGATGGTAGAGGCACCCATTTTCCATGTGAACGGGGATGACCCCGAGGCCGTGGTCCACGCCGCCCGCATCGCGACGGAGTTTCGACAGAAGTTCCACAAAGACGTGGTGATCGACATCATCTGCTACCGCCGGTTTGGTCACAACGAAGGCGATGAGCCGATGTTCACCAACCCGATCATGTACAAAAAGATCAAAAAGCAGAAGACCTCGCTGGCGCTTTACACCGAAACGCTTGTCAAAGATGGCTTGATCCCCGAGGGCGAGATCGAGGATATGAAAACCGAATTCCAGGCCTATCTGGCAGATGAGTTTGAGGCTGGTAAGGAATACCGCCCAAACAAGGCCGACTGGCTGGATGGCAAGTGGTCTCATCTCGATCGCAAGGACGAGGATTACCAGCGCGGCTCAACCGCGATTGAACCCGCGACAATGGCCGAAATTGGCCGCGCCCTAAGCACCGCCCCCACAGATTATCCGCTGCATAAAACCGTGGCGCGGCTTTTGGAAACCAAGGCGCAGATGTTTGAAAAGGGCGAAGGCTTTGACTGGTCCACCGCCGAAGCTTTGGCCTTTGGCTCGCTTCTGACCGAAGGGTTCCCCGTGCGCCTGTCAGGGCAGGATTGTACCCGTGGCACGTTCAGTCAGCGCCACTCGGGCCTGATCAATCAAGACACCGAAGAACGCTATTACCCCCTGAACAACATCCGGGCGGGTCAGGCGCAATACGAGGTCATCGACTCGATGCTGTCGGAGTATGCGGTGCTGGGATTTGAATATGGCTACACCCTGGCCGAACCCAACGCGCTGACCCTGTGGGAGGCGCAGTTTGGTGACTTCGCCAATGGCGCACAGATCATGTTTGATCAGTTCATCAGCTCAGGCGAAAGCAAATGGCTGCGTATGTCAGGTCTGGTTTGCCTGCTGCCTCACGGGTTTGAGGGCCAGGGCCCCGAACACTCAAGCGCCCGGCTGGAACGGTTCCTGACGATGTGCGGGCAGGACAACTGGATTGTGGCCAATTGCACGACACCGGCGAACTATTTCCACATCCTGCGCCGCCAGCTGCACCGCACGTTCCGCAAACCGCTGATCCTGATGACACCCAAGTCGCTTCTGCGGCACAAGTTGGCCGTCAGCAAAACGGAGGAGTTCACCACCGGATCATCCTTCCACCGGGTGCTGTGGGATGATGCGCAACACGGCAATTCGGACACGCAGCTGGTCGACGACAAAAAGATCAAGCGCGTCGTGATGTGTTCCGGCAAAGTCTACTACGATCTGCTGGAAGAACGCGATGCACGCGGGATTGATGATGTCTATCTCATGCGGTTTGAACAGTTTTACCCGTTCCCCGCACAATCAGCGGTGAAGGAGCTTAGCCGGTTTAAGAACGCTGAAATGGTCTGGTGTCAGGAAGAACCCAAAAACCAGGGGGCCTGGTCGTTTATCGAACCGAACCTGGAATGGGTTCTAGGCCGGATCAAAGCCAAAAACACGCGGCCCGACTATGCCGGTCGATCTGCCGCTGCCTCGCCCGCCACGGGCCTGGCCTCCGCTCACAAAGCACAACAATCAGCGCTGGTCGATGCCGCGCTGACCATCAAAGGGAAGTAACCCATGTCAA
>JBGCEW010000022.1:0-57419 GCA_045106595.1 Roseovarius sp.
CTGGGGGCTAGACCCACGCCGTTTCACAGCCCACTGCACCGTCGAAATGACAGCGCTGAAGGCCATCGAGGACTATCAAAACGAATTCCGGTTCCATTTCCCCCATGAACACCGCCCCGCCGGACGCAACGCCAAGACCACACCGCTGACGCCCGTGCTGGCCGCTGAGGGGGCGGAATTCACCGTGGTCAACGGCTGGGAAAGGATGGAGTACCTTAAACCTGCGCCTGATTTTCACGAAGACTATTCGTTTAGATTCAACACTGTGTTTGACATTGTTAAAGCAGATGTGACCGCCATTCAAACCGGTGTGGGCCTGGCCGAAGTCAACGGCTTCAATCGCTTTGAGCTGACGGGGAATGACGCTCACAGCTTTCTGGATCGGATGATCTGCGGCACCGTCACCAAGCGCGCAGGCCGCGTGGGTCTGGGCTATCTGCTCAACGCCCACGGCATGCTCAAAGGGGAATGTACCATCGCCAACCTGCCCGCCTCGGACCGTGGCGCTGACCGCATTTGGTATGGATCGGCTGCAGCGGCTGAGTTTCACGACATGGACTGGCTTACCCAGCATCTGCACCCCGATGAGGACGTGCAGATCACCAGCTTGACCAATGACCAAACCATTCTTGTTCTGGCGGGCCCTAAATCCCGCGCGGTTTTGCAATCGGTCAGCCGTGCTGACTGGTCCGCCTCGGCGTTCCCTTGGCTATCTGCACGCGAATGTTTCATTGGTCATGTCCCGGCGACGGTCATGTCGGTCAGCTTTTCCGGAGAACTGGCGTATGAAATCCATGTTCCCAACGCGCATCTGTATGCGGCTTACCTGGCCCTGCGCGCCGCCGGTGAGGCGCACGGCATGATCCTGTTTGGCGCTCGCGCTGTTGAAAGTATGCGTATGGAAAAGGGTTTCCTGCATTGGAAATCCGATATTCTGACCGAATTTCACCCCTTTGAAACCGGCCTCGACCGTTTTGTCAAAATGGATAAACCTGACTTCATCGGCAAAGACGCCCTTGCACAACGCAGCCCCTCGGGCCCCAACAAGACTTTGGTCACGCTTGAGATCCTTTCTGATACGGCACCGGCGCATGGCGGTGCGTCGGTCATGGTAAATGATTCCGTCGTGGGCACCGTCACATCGGGCGATTACGGTCACCGTGTTGAGAAAAATCTGGCCTATGCTTTTGTTGACCCTGCGTGCAACCCGATTGGAACAGAGGTTGAGATTGACATCATCGGCATCCTCACCCCGGCCCGTGTTATTGCGCCCGCACCTTATGATCCGGATATGACCCTGCCGCGCAGCTGAACGATGCGGGACGCATCATCCTATTCCATCGGCGGTGCGCCGCCTGCGGCTGTCCTGTCTGCTACGAACTGGTCAATCCGGGCCACGGCTGCGTCACACCCCTCAGGTGCTTGGAACTCGGCCAGAATGCCCTGCCAAATCCGGGTTGCACGGGTGGCGGCATCTTCGGCGCCTGCCTCTTCCCAAGACCCAAAATTGCTGAGGTCCGCAACCAAAGGCGTGTAAAATGCCCGGTCATATCGCTCCATTGTGTGCTCGGTGGCAAAAAAATGCCCGCCCGGTTGCACATCGCGCAGCGCTTTCATTCCGATCTCGGCGGCGTCGCCGGGTGTGGGCGCGCAAAGATCGGCGAGCATTTGCACCGCTTCCATATCGGTGATGAACTTCTCGTATCCAAAACTCAGGCCGCCCTCCAGCCAGCCTGCGGCGTGCACCACCAAAGTGGCGTTTGACATCATAGCCCCCCACAGCCCCATCGTGTTTTCGGCCATGCCCTGCGCATCCGGCGCGTTTGACGCGGACCCGGCAGCGGATCGCCAGGGCAAATCGATCAACCGTGCCAATTGGCCGGATCCCAGCTGCATTTTCACGTGCTCGGGCGTGCCAAAGGCGGGTGATCCAGATTTCATATCCACGTTTGAGCCGAACCCACCATAGCTGACCGGCGCGCCGGGACGGGCGATCTGGGCCAGTGTAATCGCACCCAGTGCCTCGGCGTGTTGCAAGGTCAGAGCGCCTGCCACGGTGATCGGGGCCATCGCACCGGCCAGACAAAACGGTGTTATCACAAGGGTTTGACCTGCACGCGCAAAGTCGATGATGCCTTCGGCCATGGGGGCATCAATCATGCGTGGGCTGTTGGTGTTGATCACCGTACTGCACCAGGAATTGTTCAAAAACGCGTCTTCGCTCAGGTCCATGCCAAGGCGGACCATTTCAAACGTGTCTTCAATCTGCGCCCGCCCACGCGCATAACCAAACAGCGATTTATCACCCACCTCAAGTTGCGCGCGCAGCATGGCGTAGTGGCGCAGATGCACCGGAACATCCTGCGGCTCAGCCGAGGGTGACAGTTTGTGAATGGCCGAAAAATGCTGCTGTAGCTTCAATGCGTCGGTGTAGCTTTGCAAATCACCGGGACGGCGTCCGCGCACGGCATCATTGGCATTCGGGCACCCGCCCGAGCCTGCAAACAGCAACGCACCCGGCTCATAAACGTGACTGTAGGACGGGTTGCGCGCATGCAGCATCCAGCTGCGCGGCGCGGTGCGCAGGGCCTCGGCCACGATATCGCGGCCAATACGCACCATGTCGTCGTCCACCTGCGCCCCTGCTTTTGCAAACAAATTACGCGCTTCGGGCAGCAGGATTTTCAGTCCCAGCTCCTCAAGCACGGTCAGGGCGCTGTCGTGAATGGCGCTGATCTGATCGTCACTGAACAACGCCTGCGGCTGAAACGGATGGCGCAATTGGCTGTAGTCAGCCGGGGCTTGGGGTTTGCGGGTTCCGCGACGGCGTCCGGTGCGCTTTTGTGACATGCTGTCTCCTTTGCGTGCGACCCTATGGGCACAGATGGCCTCTTCGCAAGGCCAGTGAACGCAAAGGCAAAAAGAACCAGTTTACCGAAATTCAATTAAATTGGTTCTTTTTTGCAAAATCCGGTATAGTACCGTTGAACACCACAATCCACGAGACGATGATGAACAAACCCCTGCCCGATGCTAGCGCCCACACGGCCCAGCCCATTGGGGCCACTGCGCAGGTTGTGATTGATACGTTGTTCGCACGCATCAAATCCGAAGAATACGCCTTTGAGACCCGGCTGCCGTCTGAACGGACCCTGGCCGCCGAGTTGGGCGTGGCCCGCAACACGGTGCGCGAGGCACTGGATGTGCTGGAGGCGCAAAATGTGATCCGCCGCCGGGCCGGTTCGGGCAGTTTTGTGACCTATCAATCGACCCCTATCGCCCATGTGGCCGATCTGACAGTTGCTCAGGATATGAGCCCGCTGGATCATCTGGTTGTCCGCGGCATACTTGAACCCGAAATGGTGCGTCTGGCCGTGATCAACATGAGCCCGCGCCAGTTGGATGATATGGCTGAGATCCTGTCCAAAATCGAAGCGGTGCAGGCCGATATGGATGCGTTCATCGATCTGGAAGAGCAGCTCTACGGGCAGATTGCAGATGGGACGGGCAACCCGTTGCTGGCCTCGTGTCACCGGCTGACCATTGACGCCTACCGCGCCAGTTTCCGCACCAAGCTGCGCCGCCGCCATCTGACGCCCAAACGCATTCAGGATTATCAAAAGCGCTATAATACATTATTCAACGCCATCGGGTCACGCGATGTGGCAAGTGCGGTTGAGTTCATCAAACTGCATCTGATCGAAGAGCAAAAACTGTTGTTGCAGGACGACTAAAACCCCCGGTGCTTAGCGTGGCAGAACGCGCGCGCCCAAGGCCGGGCTTGTTGATTTGCCTCCCACGCGCTGGGTCCAAAGCTGACCCAGGTTCAGCATCTCGCGGTGCAGCAGATCACTGTGTTGCGCCAGCCAGTCGGGGATGGATTCAAAGCCCACGATACGCGCCTTGCCCTGACGCACCTGCACAACGGGCCAATCGCCCACCAGTGCGTTGTCGATCCCAAAAATATCAGCCCCCCACCATTCGGCCGGACCAAAGGCGTGCGTGACATGCCCCAGTTGTTTCATCGCCGCCATAACGGGCGCTGTTTCCACTGATCCGGCCTTGTCGACGGCGGCGTGCCAGATGTCCAGAATGGCCGCGTATTCCCAGCTGACCGCAGACCAGCTGCCAGGGTACAGGCTGTTGTATTCCTCAAAGAACACGTTGGGTTGGTTGAAGAAAAACGCCTTTTCTCGCAGGGCAGGATCATCAAAATCGGGGAATTGAAAGGTGACGCCTTCCATAAAGTCCACACTGGTTTTTGCGATCAGCGCATCATATTGATCCAAGGTGCACGATAGAATTTTACCTGTAAAACCAGCATGATAGGCGTATTCCGTCAAGGCATGCACCATCGGTGTGTAGCTTGTGCACCAGCACAGGATGTCAGGGTTGGCCGCCAGCATCGGATCAACGATCTGCGCAGGGTCCGCGCCGGTGGCGGGGTATTTGATCTCGGCCACCACATCGCGCCCGGTGGCCTGAAACGCGGCACGGTAGGTGGCCAGCGACGGCAATCCCATCGCATCGGTCTGGCTGCACATCGCCACGGTTTTCAACGCCGGGTTTTCCCGCGCCAGCCATTCGACGCCAGTGACCACGTAAATCGGATGCACCTCGGAGGGGGCGATGACGGTGCGGGTGTCGGGTGACAGATCGGACGGCAGCAAGGTCGAGGTCAGCACACGCGCCTGCGCCAGATAATCAGCCACAGCCGCAAAGCTGTCACCGCCCAGCATCAGCATCAGTTTGACGTCGTGTTCCTGCACCAGTTGCATCGCGCCGTCCTGTGCAAGACCGAGATCATCAGCGCAATCAAAGGCGTGGATGCGAATGGGATAGCGCCGCCCCGCGATCAGCAACCCGCCCACTGTATTCAGCCAGTTTTCCCAGATGCGACACCCATGCAGCCCCGGTAACCCCCAGGATTCTGCCTGTCCCGACAAAGGCGCCAGAAACCCGATGTTCACCGTCTTGGGCATATCCACCGACATCCGCGGCATCGCACCGCGAATGGCCAGTTCATGCGCAAAGCTTGGCGGTGCCACGGTTTTTCGCCTTTCGGATTTGCAAATCAGTGCAGCACCCCAAAGCCGGGATGCGGAATGTGTTTGACATATTGGTTCTATCATTGGTTTACTGGAATGAACCAATAGAACCAATGCTTAAATTTGGTTTAGTCCAAAAGGGAGATCAAGATGTCAAACAAACGTGTTGCCGTGATCGGTGCCGGGCCTTCGGGTTTGGCCCAGTTGCGTGCCTTTCAGTCCGCAAAACAAAAGGGCGAGGATATCCCCGAGGTGGTTTGCTATGAAAAGCAATCTGACTGGGGCGGGTTGTGGAATTACACCTGGCGCACCGGCGTTGATGCCAGCGGCGAACCGTGCCACGGATCGATGTATCGCTACCTGTGGTCGAACGGCCCCAAGGAAGGTCTGGAATTCGCCGACTACACGTTTGACGAACATTTCGGCAAGGAAATCGCAAGTTTCCCGCCGCGTGCTGTGTTGTTTGATTACATCGAAGGTCGTGTCGAAAAGGCCGGTGTGCGCGACTGGATCAAGTTCAACCATATTGTGCGCGACGTCAGATATGATGACGCCACGGGCATGTTCACGGTCACTGCGCGTGATGCGGAAACGGATAAGGAAACCGTGGAAGAGTTTGACCATGTGGTTGTCGCCTCGGGCCACTTCTCAACCCCGAACGTGCCGCATTACGACGGGTTCGAGAGCTTCAACGGCCGTATCCTGCACGCCCATGATTTCCGCGATGCAATGGAATTTGTTGACAAAGACATTCTGATCCTTGGCACGTCTTATTCGGCCGAAGACATCGGATCACAATGCTGGAAGTACGGCTGTAAATCCGTGACCGTAGCGCACCGGACAGCCCCCATGGGGTACGACTGGCCCGACAACTGGCAAGAGGTCCCCGCCCTGATCAAAGTCGAAGGGCGCACGGCTCATTTCAAGGATGGCACCACCAAGGACGTGGACGCCATTATCCTGTGTACGGGGTATCGTCACCACTTCAACTTCCTGCCGGATGATCTGCGTCTGAAAACCGCCAACCGTCTGGCGGCTGCGGATCTTTACAAAGGTGTCGTCTGGACCAAAAACCCCAAGATGTTCTATCTGGGCATGCAGGACCAATGGTACACGTTCAACATGTTTGACGCCCAGGCCTGGTGGGTGCGCGATCAGATCATGGGCAAGATCGCCCTGCCGTCGGCCGCTGACATGGATGCCGACTGGAAACGCCGCGAAGCCGAAGAGGACGCGGGCGAGGATGACTATGACGCCATCCGCTATCAGGGCGCTTACGTGCAGGAACTGATCGACGAGACAGATTACCCCAGCTTTGATGTTGAGGCGGCCAATCAAGCGTTCTTTGAGTGGAAAAAGCACAAGAAGAAGGGGATCATGGATTTCCGCAACCACGGCTATACCTCGCCTATGACCGGCAAGAAGGCCCCGCCCCATCACACGCCCTGGAGAGAGGCGCTGGACGACAGTCTGGAAAGCTATTTGCAGACCTGATCGCGGCCCGTCTGGGCTGAGATCAAACAGACCCCGGTGCGCGCTCCCCTGCCACCGGGGTTTTAAGTGGGCCAATGTGGGCGCCCACGGCAACAGCGCGCCGCGCGGTACTGCGCGATCAAACGCGATGCGGGTCTTCTGAAGAAGAAGAAGAAGGGGGTATGGCGGATCGACAGGGATTCGAACCCTGGAGACGGTCTCCCGCCTACACACTTTCCAGGCGTGCGCCTTCGACCACTCGGCCACCGATCCGTGCTGGCGCGTGTTTAGCCCCCCGCGCAGGGGCAACACAAGAGGCATTTTTCCTCTTGCAAGCCGTGAGGTGACAAAACCACGTCAAAGCCCGGCTCAGACCTTTTGATCCCCCGGCAGATAGACCGCCAGCACACAACCGTTTTCGGAATAGGACGAATGCTCGGTCCCGGATTTCAGACACACCAGATCGCCGGCTTTGTACTGATACCCATCGTGATCGCGCAAATCGCCTTCGATCAGCAAAAACTCTTCGTCGCCCAGATGCTTGTGCGCAATCGTGGTGGTGCCGGGGGCCATTCGGTAAACGTGAAAGCCATAACCGGTTGTGCCACCGTTGACCTGCAACACCTCGCCGTCCATCTCGCCGTTGTCACTGAGAAAAGGAACGAAGGTGCCGGTGGTGATATTGGCCACGGCACGGTCCTGGGGATCAATGGGTTTCATGGTGCTCTCCTTGGGTCGTCGGATGGGGCCTTGGGCGGGCAGAATAGTCGTTGTGAAGACAGCTTAGCCAATGCGCGCGCGACAGTTCAAGCCCCGGCGGATGCGCCACCACGCTTAGTCATCCAGATGCAGATAGACCCGGCGATTCTGACGGCCCTTCTTTTCAATCTTGCCCAGTCGCACACGGCCGATTTCGCCCAGACGCGCCACATGGGTGCCGCCACAAGGTTGCAGATCAATCTGATCACGCCCTTCGCCGATGCGGATCAGGCGCACGTGCCCTGCCCCCATGGGCGGCATCACCGACATGGTCTTGACCAGATCAGGCTGGGCGCGCAACTGATCATCGGTGATCCAGTCTTCGGTGACGGCAAGATCCAAATCGATCAGCCTGTTCAGCTCGTTGCTGAGTGCATCTTTGTCTTCGGGTGTTTCAGGCATGTCGAAATCCAGACGACCTTTGTCCGCGGCAATCGATCCGCCCGTGACGGGCAACGGGATGACCACCGACAGCAGATGCAACGCCGTATGAACGCGCATATGGCGGTGCCTGCGCGCCCAATCCAACGTTTGCAAAACGCGATCTCCCACCGCAGGCAGGCCCGCAGGTTCGGCCGGGACAAGGGCAATCTGGCCCTCTCGGGTTTTGACAGTTGTCGCGACGTCCAGCGTTTTGTCGTTCCAGCTCAGGCGCCCGCTGTCACCTGGCTGACCGCCGCCCGTTGGATAAAACAGACACCGGTCCAGCACAACGCCGCCCTCAGCGGTGATCTCCACCACCTGCGCCTCGGCCTGGTTCAGATAGGCATCGGCGCGAAACAGAAGCTCCGCACTCATCGCTCGCCCCCCTCGCCGGCCCCTTCACCATCCGCACCCGAGGCATCCATATCGGCCTCATCCGGTTTGGCGGTCTCAATCAGCGTATCGACAGGCTTGACCTTTGGGTCGTCCGCCGGATCGTCCGCGGGGGGCATGGCGCCACCGGGAACCAGCGCCTCGGGATTCCGAATCCAGATGTCGCGCTGACTGAACGGGATTTCCACGCCTTCTTCCATGAACCGCCTGGCAATTTCGTGGTTCATATCCGAGGTCACGGACAACACCCAATTCACATCGCGCAGAATAGCCCGGATTTCAAAATCCAGACTGTCCGCGCCAAAGCTTTTCAGCACGACAGACGGCGCGGGATTGGCCAACACCATTGGGTGCGCCTCGGCAATTTCGCGCAGGATCGCCTCGACCTTGCGGGTATCAGTGCCATAGGCCACACCCACGGGTACAATGGCGCGGCCCACCGTGTTGAACCGCGTGTAGTTGGTCACGCGCCCGGCCACCAAATCGGCGTTGGGCACAATCACGTCCGAGCGGTCAAACGTCTCAATCCGGGTCGAGCGCACCGAAATGTCGCGCACCGTGCCATGCACGCCGCCCACTTCGATCCAGTCACCCTCAGAGATAGGCCGCTCGATCAGCAGGATGATGCCCGACACGAAGTTTTCGACAATAGTCCTGAGGCCAAAACCGATACCAACGGACAAGGCACCTGCAACAATGGCGATGCTGCTTAGGTCCAGCCCGGCTGACGTGATGGCAATGATCGCGGCCAGGAATATCCCGATATACCCAACCCCGGCGGTGATCGCATTGCGTCCGCCCTGATCCAGCCTGGTCTTGGGCAGAATGGTGTTTTTCAACGCGCCTTGCAGCAAACGGGTGGCGATGTACCCAATGGCAAAAACCACCGCGAAGGTCAGAAACACCGTCGGTGAGATTTTGACACCACCAAGGCTCACACCTTCTGTAAACCTGATCCAAAGCTCGCCCAGTTGCGCAGGGCGCACGCCCCATGCCATCGCAAAGAATGGCAGCGAGATCATCACCAGCATCATGCCGATCAACACCGGCACCAGCGATTCCTCAGCCCCGTCACGGTTGCGGGTGATCAGCACATATAGCTCTACCACCAACCGTTGCAGCACCAACAGCACAGCCAGCAATTGCAGCGACAAAAGCGAGGGGAACATCAGGAAATGCGACAGCTTGAAATATCCCACAGCGGCCAGCACCGGAGATATGATCCCAAGCCCGATCATGGCCAGCGCCAGGAACCGGGTGATGCTGCTGCGGAAGTTTTCCTCGCCGGCCTCGCCTTGTTCGCGGGTGCAATGGGCCTGCAACAATCGCGCCAGACGGATCAGCATCAGCCCTGCAATCACGATGAACGGGAACAGCACCACATTGATGGCCTCATCCGACCAATTGGTGAAACCGGCCACATCAGACAGGCAGAAGTATCCGCCCGCCACCAAACCCAGTGATGCCCCGTACAGACGGCCCGCGGCGCGTTGGGTCGCGTCCAGGTTCAGGGGCAATGTACGGGCCTCGCGTGCAGGGAAAATCCGCATGGCCAACCAACGTGCCAGCAAGAACACAAACACCGGCCCGATCACCGCGCTGATGATTTGCTCTCCGCGCAGCCCCACCAGATTGGTGGCAAACACCGCCTCGGTCAGCATCACAACGCCCATAAACGGCATGATCACACTGCCCAAAGACACCAGGAACGCCACGATCCAACGCCCGGCACCGGGCTGATCGGTCAGCACCCAATTGGTCATTTTGCGGCTCCAGCGGCGCCCCCGCAGGATCAGCGTCAGCCCCAGCAGGGTCAGCACCACAACGGCTGGAAGGTCTTCTTTGGCCTCGGCCTGCTGCACCGAATTGTCCCAGGCATTTGAAAACTCGCCGCGCACGGTGGTCGCGGTGCCCCTGAGCGCAGCCAGACCAATGCCCCAGTTAACCGGGTTCAGCGGAGACGGCCCAAATTCCAGCAGCTCTTCGGCTTGCCGTTCGCGGATGATTTTGTCGATCCCCTTGATCAGACCTTCGGCGCGGTTTTGCGCCAGTTGTGCGGTCTTTGCCGGGGTTTGCAGGGTTTCCAGCTGGGCGTTCAGATCGGCACGCTGTACTTGAATGGCCGGGGCTTCTTCGCCGCTTTCGGGCAGAGGCCCCAGCGCGTTCAGCTGGCTTTGAACGGTTGAAATGGCGTTTGAATTGATGCTTTGCGCCGCAACAAACGTTTCGCGCCATTCGGCCAGTTGCTGGCGCAGCGTTTCCAAGGCGGCGGTGCTGGCGCGGCTTGCTTCAATTGCCTCTTCGGCGCGTTCGGCAGTGCGCTGCCAGCTTTCATAATCAGGAATTTCGGTGGCGGACTGCGCCTGCACCACCGACACACCGGGACCAGAAACAAAACCAAAACTTAAAACAATAATCAGAAGAAAAGACTTTAAAATATGGGTCATTCCACAAAAACTCCGGGAATTGAGCGAGGGGACTGATCCAGCCAGGATGGCGTGGGCAGGCCCTTTTCTTTTAAGAAATCAGGATTGAATAATTTGGATTGATAGCGCGTGCCATAATCGCACAAAACGGTCACGATCGTGTGGCCGGGGCCCATGTCGCGCGCCATGCGGATGGCCCCGCCAATGTTTACCCCCGAAGACGCGCCCAGACACAGCCCTTCGTGTTCCAGCAGGTCAAATACGATCGGCAGCGCCTCGGCGTCGGGGATCTGATAGCTGAAATCGGGGTTTAACCCTTCAAGGTTCTTGGTGATGCGCACCTGGCCGATCCCTTCGGCAATCGAGCCCCCCTCCGAGGCCAGCTCGCCAGTAGTGTAGTAGGAATAGAGCTTTGCACCCATCGGATCGGCCAACCCGATTTTGACACCTTTGGATTGCAGCGCCATGGCCACGCCGGTCAGCGTGCCACCCGATCCACAGGCGCAAATGAACCCGTCAACCTTGCCGTTTGTCTGCTCCCAAATCTCGGGGCCAGTGGTTTCAATATGCGCCTGCCGGTTGGCGACGTTGTCAAATTGATTGGCCCAAACCACGCCATTAGGTTCGGTTTGTGCAAGTTTTTCCGCCAAACGCTGTGAATAGTGAACGAAATTGTTCTGATTTGCATAGGGCGCGGCGGGAACCTGCACCAAATCCGCACCGGCAAGGCGCAGCATGTCTTTCTTTTCCTGACTTTGGGTTTCCGGGATCACAATCACGGTTTTGAACCCCAGCGACGCCCCCACCAGGGCCAGACCGATGCCCGTATTGCCGGCCGTGCCTTCAACAATCGTGCCCCCCGGCAACAGAGTGCCACGCGCCACCGCATCGCGGATGATCGACAAGGCAGCCCGGTCCTTAACCGACTGGCCAGGGTTCAGAAATTCGCATTTGCCCAGAATGTCACAGCCCGTCGCCTCGGAGGCGTGGCGCAGCCGGATCAAAGGCGTATTGCCCACTGCATTGGCCAGATCACGTGCAATCTGCATAAAATACGCCCCCAAGTTTGGTATTATTCTCCCGCGTAGTGCTAGCCCCTTGGGGGCCAAACCTCAAGCGGATGCGCGCAGGCGCTCGCGGGTTTTTGACAACCACAACAGCGACAGAACCAGAGGGCCATTGTTGGCCTCGCCGGTTTCCAGCAACGCCATTGCGGCATCATAGGAAATGACGTGCAGGGCAATGTCCTCGTGCTCGGTTTCCAGACCACCATGCGCGGGGCGATCATCTGGCAGGTCACACAGGCCAAGATACACATGGAAATATTCGGTCGAGCATCCGGGTGAGCAATAATGACTGGAGATTTTGATCAGCTCCTGCAGCTCTAACCCCGCCTCCTCAAGGCATTCGCGCCGTGCGCAGGTTTCGGGGCTTTCGCCTGCATCCACCCGACCCGCAACAGGTTCCAGCATCCAAGGCAGGGCATCGCCGCGCCCGTAGGGGCCCATGCGGAACTGCTCGACCAGCAAAACACGATCACGTTTGGCGTCATAGGGCAGCACGATGGCGGCGTCGGTCGCCACAAAGGCCTCGCGGGTCAGAACCGGGCTGGTGGTGCCGTCAAATCGAGGATGCTCAATCTGATAGGTATGCGTGCGGAAAAACCCCTGATGCTGCGCCGACTGGCTGTGCTGGGTGATCTGATCATGGGTGCGGCGGCTGCGCAGATCGGCGGGTTTGGGTGTACGGGCGGCCACCTGAGCGGCGGCGCGGGCCAGGATCATGGCGCGCCGCTGGGCAATTGTCTTTGCGTCAAAATGTGGGAAATACCCCATGATTTCGGTCAAAGCGGCCTGTTCAATGGCCTCGACCGGAAACCGATCATGCCGCGACGGATGTTCGGGCGATGCAACCCACATCTGCGCTGACACCTGACCTGTCTCAGCCCGCGCGCTGACCTTGGTCAACTCACCACCGCAGACCCGCATGGCAAACTCCAGCCGTGCCAGCTGATCCTGGATCAGCTCCGACAGAATGATCCCCTCCAAGGGGCCGCCGCCCACACTGGCCAGGGCCAACGGGCCGGGCACATCGGGCAACGCATGGCCCGCGACCTGTGCGTTTACCGTCTGCGCAGCACCCTGCCCCAGCACCCTGTCACGTGCAGCACTTTGCGCCATCGCGCCATAAAGAAAAACCGGTGTCACGTTAAACTCAGAACCGCTTGGCGATCCAGTCAGCAACAATGCCTGTCAGAATGCCCCCAATCAGGACAATCGCGATCACCGTGCCATCGATCAGAAAGACACCGTAGTCCATCGCGTTGTTGAAAATACCCATGATCCCCTGAAACGGACCTTTGTATTTTTTCTCCAGCGCATTGGCCAGCATCAGGTTAAAGCTCTGGGCGAACAATCCCCAGAACACCAAGGCCACGGCCCCCGTCAGCCCCGCGCTGACAGCTTCCATAAAGGTGCCGCCCACGCGTCGGCCTGTCACGCGCCAACCGCAGATCAGACCCAGCACAACATTGACCTGATTGAACATCCCAAAATCGGTGTGATCCGGCAAAAGCGGGCGAATGGCTTCGGAGGCGAACCACCCTACAGCGGCCAGCCCAAGGGCGGCAAATAGCTTGGCGGAGGTAGGCATTTTATCATAGGCGGACATCAGCTGGGCCTTGAGATTGTGATCTGCACTACATTGCAATTACCCGTATGGAACGCGCCTGCGCAAGATGTCAGGTAAAAATTCCACATCCGCCGGAACCGGTCATCAAAGCCCAAAGCGGCAATTTGATCCCATTTTTCATTGAAGGTATCGTGCCAGCGCCGCAGCGTGATGGAATAGCTTTCGCCAAATTCTATGTTGGATTTCAAGTACAACCCGGCCTTTTCAGCCTGCACATTCAGCGCCGAGGGGCTGGGCAGCATGCCGCCTGGAAAGATGTATTTCTGGATAAAGTCCACATCGTTGCGATAGGCCTCAAAGCGGTCATCGCCCACGGTGATGATCTGCAACGTGGCGTGGCATCCGGGTTTCAGCCGTTCGCGCAGCGTGTTGAAGTAAACCGGCCAGTATTTCTCGCCCACCGCCTCAAACATCTCGATGCTGGCGATGCCGTCATAGGTGCCTGTCTCGTCGCGGTAATCCTGAAGCTTCAGTGTTACCTTGTCGGAAAGCCCTGCCTTTTCAATGCGCTCTTGGGCATAGTTCAACTGCTCCTGGCTGATCGTCAACCCTGTCACATGCAAGCCTCGCTCGGCTGCGGCGTATTCGGCAAACCCACCCCAGCCACAGCCTATTTCTAGCACGTGATCACCGGGTTTAACGCCCATCTGATCCACCATCGAGGCATATTTGGCAATTTGCGCCTTTTCAAAATCGTCTTGTCCGGTCTCAAAAATAGCGCTGGAATAACTCATCGTGTCGTCCAGCCAATGGGCGTAAAATTCATTGCCCAGATCATAGTGATAGCTGATGTTCTTGCGCGCCTGTGCCCGTGAATTGCCGTTCAGCCAGTGGCGCAGCTTTTCGTACCATTGTACCAGCGTTTGACCGGGATAGCCGTTGTACATCTCGTCGTTTTCGGCATTGACCAGATCCATGAACGCCTGAAGGTCAGGCGTGCTCCACCAGCCATCCAGATAGGCCTCGCAAAACCCCAGATAGCCCTCGCGCACCATGCGCGTGAAGGTATCGGGGTGTTCAATGCGAATATGCGCCACCGGTCCGGGGTGTTTGCCCTCGGCACGAAAGACGCGCCCGTCGGGCAGCTCGATATCCAGTCGACCATGGGCGATCTTGCCTGCCGTGGCAAAAAGACGAGAGAAATAGCGCGGCAGATTGGTCTGGCCGGACGTGTCGGTCAGGATCATGCCTGTCCCCTTGTTAACTTTTGCCCAAAGCTAGGGTGATGCCCCGGTGCGGGCAAGAAATTTTGTGTCAGTCGGATGACGTGACCTTGCGGAAATCGCCAACAGTCACGCAGATACCACGCCAAAGTTTCAGAACGCGCGATTTTTATACACCGACAACGCGCGTTCGCGGCCTTTGGCCAGATCGATCAGCGGGTCGGGATAACGATCAGTGGGGTTCAGCCCCCAACTGCGTGGGATTGCATCGAAATACGACAGCGCCGTGTCCGAGGGGCTGCCCTTGCCTTCGGCGATCCACGCTTTGACATAGTCAAACTTGGGATCAAACTTGGTCAGCTGGGTTTCGGGATTAAACACACGGAAATAAGGCGTGGCATCAGGCCCTGATCCGGCACTCCATTGCCAGCCCATCGCGTTCGAGGCCTCGTCCCAATCGGTCAGACAGTCCTCAAACCACTTCATCCCAATGCGCCAATGGCTGAGCAGGTGTTTGCACAGGTAGGACGCCACAATCATCCTAGCGCGGTTGTGCATCTTTCCGGTCACATACATCTCGCGCATCGCGGCATCTACGAATGGAAGCCCAGTGCGGCCTTGTTTCCAGGCCATCACCTCCGCCGTGGTGTCATCTTCGTTCCAGGGGAACGCCGCCCATTCCGTGCGCCAATTCTGGGTCAGGATATGCGGGGTGTGATACATCAGATGGGTCGCAAATTCGCGCCAGACCAGCTCTTTCAGCCAGGTTTCAGCCCCCGGAGCCCCGGTTTGCATCGCACGGGTGCCGGCATGCCAGCACTGGCGCGGCGAGATTTCACCGTAGGTCAGGTTTTCCGACAACCCCGATGTGCCATCCTTCGCGGGCAGGTTGCGGTCATCCGTATAGCCTGCAATGGCGCCGTGCGTGAACACGTCCAGCCGCGCAAGTGCGGCCTCTTCGCCGATGCGCTGATGGGGCAGGCACACTGCCGCCCCCCGGCGCATGGCCGCACCCATCGCCCAATCTTGCAGCGTGTCACTGTCGGGCCACTGACCCGGTGCGGGGATGCGAGCCGGGGCATCAAGGGCTTCGGGCACATCACGGTTGCGCACGGCACGCCACATCGGAGAGTACACTTTGTAGTAACCGCCAGTTTTGGTTTCGACCGTCCAAGGTTCAAACATCACATGTCCGGCGTGGCTGGTGGCGCTAAGTCCGCGGTCTTTGAACATCGCCTTGATGTCGGTGTCGCGTGCGATGCTGCCAGGATCATAGAGCCGGGACCAGTGAAGGGTCGTGGCGCCAGTGTCTTGAACCAGATCCTCAAGGACCTTAGCCGCCTCACCCCGCCGCAAGATCAACCGGCTGCCCATCTTTTCAAGCCGCGCCGCAAGATCGGCCAGCGACAAGCCCAAACGCCACTTTGGCGCTGCCCCCAGACGCGCGACACTGTCGTCATGAATAAACACCGGGATCACCGGCCCGGCGTCGGCGATGGCCGCACACAGCGCGGGATTGTCGTGTAATCTCAGATCACGTCTGAGCCAAAGCAGGGTGACGGGCATGCGGAACCTCCGGGCATTGTCTGCGATGCCACATAACGCAAAGCCTGCAAAATGCTAATCCACAGGGCGTTTTCTTTTGAAAATAGGCTGCCGCCGCAACCTGTCAGAGCACCGCGTCCAAGGCAGAGTGCAGCTGCGCCATCTCCTCGGGCGAGGTGTAATGCACAAACGACAGGCGCAAGACACCCTTGTCTGGATCAACGCCCATCGCCGTCAACGGACGCACCGCATAGAAATCACCACCCCCCGCCATGATGCCATGTGCGGCCAGTTCGGCGGCCACATCCTCGCCGGGGCGGTTCAGGGAGACGGCCACCGTGGGCGCGCGCCGCGCCGCATCACGTGGGCCCAGCAGACGCACAGAATTGCGCGCGGCCAGATCATCCAGCAGCGGTTGCAGCAACGTCTCTTCGTGGGTACGCATCAGATCGTGCACCCCCTGCCCTTGCTCGGCCTGCGACCCGGTGATGCCGTGATGCGTGGCCAGCCCCTCGATGTAATCGGCCATCCCGGCCGAGGCCGCGATCTGCGCATGATCCGGCCCTGCGGGGGTAAAGCGTTTGTACAGGCTGTCGGCGTTGAAGTAATGCCCCTGATTGGGCAACAGCTGTCCCAACTCGCGGCGGATGACCATGATGCCTTGATGGGGGCCATAGGTTTTGTAGCTGGAAAACAGGTAAATATCCGGTCCCATCTGGCCGATGTTGGGCAGACCGTGCGGCGCATAGGACACACCGTCAACGCACACAAATGCCCCGGCCGCATGCGCGCGGGCGGTGATCTCGGTCACCGGGTTGATTTCACCCACCACGTTCGAGCAATGCGGGAAACATACCAGACGCACATTTTCGTCCAGCAAATCATCCAAACGCTCCAGCGGAAGATGCCCAGTTTCGGGGTCGATGGTCCATTCCCGCACCTCGATGCCGCGCTCGGCCAGACGCCGCCAGGGGCCGGTGTTGGCTTCGTGATCCTGGTTGGTCACGATGATCGCCTCGCCCGGTTGCATGAACCCGGCAAAGGCCTGCGCCAGAACATATGTGTTTTGCGTGGTCGACGGCCCGAACGACAGCTCGTCCGTGGCAACCCCCATGATCGCCGCCAGCCGCATGCGGGCCTCGTCCATTTCGGCCCCGCCCAGTTCTGACGCCGCATAAGGTGCGTAGGGCTGAACCTTGCGCTCGGTGTAAAAGCGCGTCAGCCGGTCAATCACCGGTCTGCACGCATAAGATCCGCCTGCGTTCTCAAAAAACGCCTGACCCTTCAGTACATCCTGAGAAAAAGCAGGAAACTGGCGGCGCACATAATCGATATCCAGCTTGGGGGTCATGAATCAGTCTCCATCTGTCGCGGTGAAATTTCGAATGGTGTTCAAGGAAACAGGATTCAATTCGACGCACAAGTTCAGAATGGCTGTAGCAACTTTGCTTTCGTTCCGGTTGTGTGAAATACTGAGGTCGGTATCATCTTACCAGATGCCGCAAACGCGACCACACGCAG
This sequence comes from Roseovarius sp., assembly GCA_045106595.1. GTDB lineage: Bacteria > Pseudomonadota > Alphaproteobacteria > Rhodobacterales > Rhodobacteraceae > Roseovarius. Next base: position 17,443 of record JBGCEW010000022.1, read on the forward strand.
CCGGATGGCTGTGACACACTATTGCGAATGGGGAGGCATGGCACCGGACGTGGGCGCCATGACAGGGAACAACGGTTCAAATTACAAGAGCAATCCTCCCCGTTGTGACATGACAAAAGGGACACAACATGAGTATCAAACCTCCATTCACGGAAGTGGATGTCAAAACGCAAGATAGCGGCTTTTACCACGGCCACTCTCTGCCAATCGCGCTGCTTTCCAAGGGTATCATGGTTGGTCTCGTGCTTTGGGCACTGATGGTGCCGGCCAATGCCAACAGCACTCTGGGCAGCTGGAACAGCCAGCTTCTGGAAATTTTCAATCAGTTTTACATCTACATCGTAGGCTTCTTTGTGGTCTTCCTAATCGTTATCGCGATCCTGCCAAAAACCGGCTCACGCGTGATGGGTGTCCCCGGCGAAAAGCCTGAGTTCTCGAACTTCTCGTGGTTCTCCATGATGTTTGGGGCCGGTCTGGGTGTGGGCCTGATGGTCTTTGCCACCGCCGAGCCTTTGGGCCTTTGGGGCTCAAACCCTGTTGTTGTCTCTGGCGAAGTCGCCGGCAACACCGAGGAATCGCTACAATCAGCCTGGCGCTATACCTTTGCGCACTACGGCTTTCATGCCTGGGCGATCTATGTGGTGACAGGCCTTAGCCTGGCCTACTACGCCTATACCCGTGACATGCCGCTGACCATCCGGTCGGCCCTGACGCCCTTGCTGGGTCGTCTGGTCAATGGCCCGATCGGCCATGTTGTGGACGTACTGGGCGTTGTGGCCACCATTCTGGGTGTGTCCGTAACAATCGGCTACGGCGTCAGCCAGTTCATCGACGGGCTTTATGCCATCACTGGCATGGACTGGATGATGAAAGTGACCGAAGGCGAAGCACCAGTGCCCGGCAAGGTTGGCCTTGTGGTTGGTCTGTGTGTCATCATGGGCATGTCGATCCTGTCGGCTGTGTCAGGTGTTGGTCGCGGGGTGAAATACCTGTCGAACCTCAACCTGGTTCTGTCGCTGATATTGTTGCTGACCTTTGTGATCTTCGGTTCCTTTGGCTTTGCGATGACCAGCTATGGCTCGGCCTTTATCGATTACATCATCAACTTCATGTCGATCGGTTTTGGTGCTTGGGGTCCTCAGGATGCCGCGTCCTTCACCGCAGCTCTGCCCGAAGCCGCCAAACCTTTGTCAGACCAGCTGATGTCAGGCGCCACAAACGCCTGGGGTGCCTGGGCTGGCTCTGATGGCTATGAAACCTTCGTGGGTGGTCTTGGCTCGGCTGTAACCGATGCACAGGCACGGATTGCGGAACTGACCGCCATCGCCACGCCATCAGCGGCCGAAGCAGAAGAGCTGGCAGCCCTGACCGCGAACCTTCCCAATCTGGAAGCCGCGGCTACCCTGCCGCCTGAAACTCTGGCCGCTGCCTATGAAGCGGGCAACCAGGGTCGTCAGTTTGGCTGGCAGGCTGGCTGGACCACGTTCTACTGGGCTTGGTGGATTGCCTTCTCGCCTTTCGTGGGCCTGTTCCTGGCACGTATCTCTAAGGGGCGCACCGTGCGCGAGTTCATCATCGGCTGCGTGTTCGCACCTGCCCTGGTGTGTTTCGCATGGATGACCATTCTGGGTGGTACGGCGATTGATCTGGAACTGACAGGTGATGCGGCTGGCAGCATTGTAGGTGCCTCAAACACCGCCAAGCTGTTTGTCACACTGGGTCAGATGATCGAGGGTGGGCTGTTGTCCGGCCTGACCATCATGTGTGTTGTGCTGATCATGACCTTCCTGGTCACATCGGCTGACTCAGGCATTCTGGTGATGAACACCATTATGTCCGGTGGCGACGCCGAGGTTGGCAACAAACACAAGATCATCTGGGGTGTTATCCTGACCGCCGTGATCGGTGCGCTGATCCTGGCCGCAGGTGAGAACAACCCGATGGATGCCTTGCGCAACGCAATGATCATCGGTGCCCTGCCCTTCACTATGGTCATGGGTCTGATGTGCGTGTCGCTGGCCAAAGCGCTGTGGCGCGACGGCAAGCGCGAGAAAGCGGGTGTGATGCACTCGCCCACGGGCACACCCGCCGAGTAAGGCACAGTCCATAAACAATGAAACGGCGCGGCCCTTGCGGGTGGCGCCGTTTTCTTTTGTGGCACTTGTCAGCCTGTCTCAACCGGTATAGCGCGACACAGATGCAAGATGGATGTGTGGCGCGGATTTCATGACAGTGACGGAACTGGCGCGCATTGCGGCCTTGGTTTTTATCGCCTGTAGCCTGATTGTCATGGGCGACACCGCAGGCAAAGCGCTAACAACCGCCGGGGTATCGCCGCTGTTTGTGGCCTGGACCCGGTTTGGTGTGGCCGCCCTTGCCTTGCTGCCCTTCAGTGGGTTGACCCTGCCCGAGCTGCGCTGTCTGGCCCACCCCCTTGTGATGCTGCGTGGAGTGTTTGTCACCTGTGGGATCAGCTCGATCCTGACGGCATTGCAGACTGAACCGATTGCCAATGTGTTTGGTGCGTTCTTTATCGGCCCCATCGTATCGACGCTGCTGGCGGTGGTGTTTCTGGGCGAACGTCCTTCGCTGGCGCGTGTTGGGTTGTTGATCCTTGGATTTGTCGGCGTGATGCTGGTGGTCAAACCCGGCTTTGGTGCCAGTACGGGCATCTTCTTTGCTGTGCTGGCCGGCGTGTTTTACGGCGCGTTTCTGGCCACGACCCGTGCGATTGCCGGGCGTTACCGGCCACGCCTGTTGCTGTTGTCGCAGCTGGTCATTGGCGCTGTGGTGCTGGCCCCGTTCGGCAGTACCGCCGCCACGCCGTCCCTGATGACCCCTGCCCTCTGGGCGCTGATTGGCCTCAGCGCGTTTGGGTCGGCTGCGGGCAATTACCTGATCGTGCAGGCCAACCGGCGGGCCGATGCCAGCCTGATTGCCCCGCTGATCTATACGCAACTGATTGCGGCCACCCTTTCGGGGGTGTTGATCTTTGGGGACTGGCCCGACGCGGTGGCCTTGTTGGGCCTGACGGTGATCCTGCTCTCGGGGTTAGGCGCGCTCTGGCTGGCGCGCAGCTCAGTCCAAAGCTCAGTCCAAAACTGACACACGCCGTTGTAAAAAAACGTCTGGGCCTCTTTGCAAAACCACAGTTCATCCCTATGTTTGGGATGTCGGTTTCGGCCGACTATGGACATAAACGCGCTCGTAATAAGCGGATCGGACCCGGGGGCGGTACCCGGCGGCTCCACCATAAACCCGTTATTGGAGGGGGGTAAGGGGCCGAAACAGGATCGACGAACGTCTAAAGGTGTTAGCTTTGTCCCGGTGAGTTACCACCGTTATCGGTACGCTAAGCATAATTGCCAATAACAATAATGCTCCGGTAGCTTTGGCCGCGTAAGCGGTTCGAGAGATCGAAAACTTAAGCCCTTGCCTCTAGCCAGGTAAGGCGGGGTTCGCAGGCACCTGGCAACAGAAGCCTGCACTTACCCCACCTATCAGTCACCTGAGAAACATTCAGTAATACGCTGTTATTGAAATGTAATTTCTTAAACGACCAAGCCATCCCAAAGGCGTTCATCCCCGCTACAAATTGAAGGCTTTGCCGATGCCATGCTGGCGCAGGTGTCAGATATGCGCATCACCATCTGAGCGCCCGTGATTGACAGATCGGCACGGCTCAGGCACATCATATGCAATGGGGCCTGACATGCGACTGCCCCGTGAGGCTTTGGCCCAAAGTCGCATCCACTGGTTTTGACCAAAGGATGTGCCATGCCTGCGCCCAATGAAATCACTGTTTTACAATTGAACCGCCTGATTGGCACGCCTGAGTGCCCTCAGATCATTGATATCTGCACCGATGCCGATTTTCACGAAGACCCGTTTTTGATCCCCGGATCCGTGCGGCATCCTTATACCGACATTCCCGGCTTGATCGCGCGGGTGCAAGGGCAGCCTTCGGTGATTGTGTGCCAGAAAGGACTAAAGCTGAGCCAGGGTGTTGCCGCGTGGCTGCGCAGTGACGGGCTGAAAGCCGAGTATCTGCAAGGCGGCATGTATGGTTGGCGGGATGCACCTGACACCCACCGCGTGCCCTGCACCGTCCTGCCTGACAGGGTGGCGGGCCAAACCCTCTGGGTCAGCCGTCACCGTCCCAAGATTGACCGCATTGCCTGCCCCTGGCTGATCCGGCGCTTTGTTGATCCATCGGCGCGGTTTTTGTTTGTCAGCCCCGGCGAGGTGACGGGTGTGGCCCAGCGTATGGGCGCCACGCCGTTCGATATCGAAGGGGTTTTCTGGAGCCATCGCGGCGATCTGTGCACATTTGACACCATGCTGTCCGAGTTTCAGCTGTGCACCCCTGCCCTGAGCCGTATGGCGGATGTGATCCGGGCGGCGGACACCAACCGACATGATCAGCACCCCGCCGCCGCAGGGCTATTGGCAATGTCGGTCGGGCTGTCGCGGCAATACCGCGATGACACAGCGCAGCTAAAGGCGGGGCTGGTGCTGTACGACGCTCTGTACCGCTGGGCGCGTGATGGGTATGACGAAACTCATGACTGGCCGAATGCGCAGGGCGGATAAGATGACTGTCTCATATATGGATATGTTCCGCGTCTTTGGGCGGATTGGGCTGTTGTCCTTTGGCGGGCCCGCCGCACAGATTTCCCTGATGCACGAAGAGCTGGTGTCAAAACGCAGCTGGATGCGAGACGAGCAATTTCTGGGCGCACTGTCGTTTTGCATGTTGCTGCCCGGACCAGAGGCCATGCAACTGGCCACCTTTGCCGGGTGGCGCTTGCGCGGGGTTGCAGGGGGGCTGCTGGCGGGGTTGCTGTTTGTGCTGCCCGGCGCGTGTGTGATCTTTGCTTTGGCGCTGGGATATGCGGCCTACGGCGAGGTGCCTTTGGTGCAGGCGCTGTTTTTGGGCGTCAAGGCGGCGGTGGTGGCCATCGTTCTGCAGGCGCTGATGAAGTTGTCCCAAAAAGCGCTGACCGGTACGGATGCGTGGATCTTGGCCGCGCTGGCCTTTGTGGCGATGTTCTTTTTGCAGGTGCCGTTTCCCTTGGTTATCGCCTGTGCGGCCATCTGGGGCGCGCTGAGACCTGCACCTGCCGCGCCCGCGCCCATGGAGGCGTCTCAGACCCCAGGCATGCAGCGCACCCTTGGTGTGGTCGCGTTTTGGGTCGTGCTTTGGGCCACCCCGGTGGCGTTGGCCTGGGCTGTCGGGGCCAGCTTTCTGGTCGATGTCGGGTTGTTCTTTTCCAAACTGGCCGTGGTCACGTTCGGCGGGGCCTACGCGGTGCTGGCCTATATGTCTCAGGCTGTGGTTGAAAGCTATGGCTGGCTGAACACCCAGCAAATGATTGATGCGCTGGGGCTGGCCGAAACCACGCCCGGACCGCTGATATTGGTGACGCAATTCGTGGGCGTGCTGGCCGGATCACTCAGCGGCGGGGTAACGCTGGCCATTCTGGCCGGGATGCTGACGCTATGGGTCACCTTTGTGCCCTGCTTTTTGTGGATATTCGCCGCGGCACCTTATGTGGATGCCATATTGCACAAACCCCGCCTGAAAGGCGCGTTGCGGGCCATTTCGGCGGCGGTAGTCGGCGTGATCTTGAACCTTTCGATCTGGTTTGCCCTGCATGTTTTGTTTGGCACCGTGCAGGACACAGGCTTTGGCGCCGTGCCTGTCTGGTCCAGCTTGTCGGGGGTTAGCCTGGGTATGGTGTTGATCTCAGTTGGTTTACTGATCTTTGCGCGTGTGCCGATGATCCCGGTTCTGGGTATCATGGCGGCCCTCGGAGCGGCTGTATCCATTTTGATCTAACGCCGTGGCGCATGCGCGCGACAGGGGCTTTCGTTTTCCAATGAATCGCTTATGCTGAGGACGATTGCGGCTTGGGAGAGCGCCATGTCAGGCTCGATTGACTACGGGAAACTTATGCACCGCGCCATGCGCAGCCTGATCCAGGATGTGCTCAGTGATGTGCAGGCCACTGGTCTGCCCGGTGCGCATCATTTCTTTATCACCTTCGATACCACGCACCCGCAGGCGCGTATCGCCGATTGGCTGCGCGAAAGATATCCTTCGGAAATGACCGTGGTGATGCAGAACTGGTTTGACGCGCTCGAAGTCACTGATGATGGCTTTTCGGTCACGCTGAATTTCGGGGATGCGCCTGAAAACCTGCATGTCCCGTTTGATTCCATCAAGACATTCGTCGATCCATCGGTTGAATTTGGTCTGCGCTTCGAAAGCCAGAACGAAGAGGCTGAACTGACCGAACTGCCCGTCACCCCCCCCGAGATGACCGTATCCGAGGTACGACCCAAAGCTGATCCAGAGGTCGATCCGCAAAAAGACGCGGATGTTGTCAGCCTCGACAGTTTCCGCAAGTAGGGCCAACCGCTCAAATTCGTCGCTCTGAGCAATTGAACTTTTGGGTCGGTCGGGTATGAACGCATGGAAACCCGCCATCGGAGAATTGTTCATGACCGCAACACGCACCGAAACCGACAGCTTTGGCCCTCTGGAAGTGCCCGCCGATAAATACTGGGGCGCGCAGACGCAACGCTCGATCATGAATTTCCCGATCGGGTGGGAAAAGCAGCCCATCGCCATCGTGCGCGCGCTTGGTGTGATCAAAAAGGCCTGCGCGCAAGCCAACCAAACCCTGGGCAAGCTGGACGATGCCCGTGCGGAGGCCATCATTCAGGCCGCAGGCGAAGTGGTGGACGGCAAGTTTGACGATAACTTTCCTCTGGTGGTGTGGCAGACCGGGTCTGGCACGCAATCCAACATGAATTCCAACGAGGTGATCGCCAACCGCGCGATTGAAATCATGGGCGGTGTGATCGGCTCGAAAGACCCGGTGCACCCGAATGATCATTGCAACATGGGGCAGTCCTCGAACGATACGTTTCCAACGGCCATGCACATTTCAGCTGCGATGACCGCGCATGATGTGTTGCTGCCGGGGCTGGAAAAGCTGCACGGTGCATTGCAGGCCAAGGTTGAGGCCTTCGACGGGATTATCAAAATCGGCCGCACCCATACGCAGGATGCCACGCCCCTGACGCTGGCACAGGAATTTTCGGGCTACACCCATCAAGTGGCTATGGGCATTCAGCGCGTGCGCGATGCCTTAGGCCGGATATACGAGCTGGCACAGGGCGGCACCGCCGTGGGCACCGGATTGAACACCACCAAAGGCTGGGATGTCATGGTGGCCAAGAATATGGCCCAGATCACCGGCCTGCCCTTCGTGACCGCCCCCAACAAGTTTGAAGCCCTCGCCGCGCATGACGCGATGGTCGAAATCTCGGGCGCTTTGAAAACGGTCGCGGCGTCGCTGTTCAAGATCGCCAACGATATTCGCCTTCTGGGCTCTGGCACCCGTTGTGGTCTGGGTGAGCTGGTGTTGCCCGAGAATGAGCCGGGCAGCTCGATCATGCCCGGCAAGGTGAACCCGACCCAATGCGAGGCGCTGACGCAGGTCTGCGCGCATGTCATGGGCAATGACGCCGCCGTGGGGTTTGCAGGCTCTCAAGGGCATTTTGAGCTGAACGTATACAAACCAATGATGTCTTATAACGTGTTGCAATCCATGCAACTTTTGGGTGATGCGGCATCGGCCTTCACGGACAATCTGATTGACGGACTGCAAGCCGATGAAACCCGGATTGACAAGCTGATGCGCGAAAGCCTGATGCTGGTCACGGCACTGGCGCCCGAAATCGGCTATGACAATGCCACCAAAGTCGCCAAGACCGCGCATAAAAACGGCACCACATTGAAAGAGGAAGCGATCGCACTGGGGTTTGTCGATGCCGAAACCTTTGACCGTGTCGTGCGTCCTGAAAACATGGTGGGGCCCAAGTGATGGCCCAGCCGGTCAACTTGAACCGGTTTCGCAAATCCAAGGCCCGGGCCGAAAAGCAGGCCCGCGCCGATGAAAACGCTGTGAAGTTTGGCCGCTCAAAAACCCAGAAACAGGCCGAGGCCAAAGCCGCCGCGCAAGAGATCAGCCAGCTTGATCACCACAAGCGCGATCCATGAGCGGCCGCCCTGTCAAACACTCGCTTACCCTGAACGGGCATCGCACAAGCGTGTCACTGGAGCAGGAGTTCTGGCAGGCCTTCCGCGATATTGCTGCGGAAAAAGGCACGCCGATCAATGCATTGGCGGCTGAAATTGATGCAGAACGCGGCATTGAAAGCGGGCTGGCCTCGGCGATACGGGTCTTTGTGCTGACCCATCTTCAGTCCAAAGCCAACGGATCCGTAGATTAGTAACGCATGGCAAAGTCTGGGTTTGCATTCAGCTGGTCGTAAAACAGCTCGGCCAGTTCCTGACGGCTGACGGGATTTGGGGCCAGATTGGTTTGCATCACAGGTTGCAATACAGCGTCGTGACGCTCTTGCGGCAACAGGCCAAAGGACAACGGCAAACACACTTTTAACAAAGCACTCATCAGATCATTCACTCCCTATGCGCAGGTCGGGCCCCCGTCCAATGCCTACGAAGCAAGTGCAACCTCGTCATATCCGCCTTTGGTTGCAACACCTGACTGCGCATGCAACAGGTGGGAATCCGTATATTCACACAATATCAATGACTTACATGTTTGTAACGTGGCGTCACCTTGAAGGGACCCCAAAGATGACTGTTTCCATAGCGGTATCAATCACCCGCGTTTGGTGATCTTTAACCATATTCCGTCTTTTCCACGCACCGTCAGATGCGCCACGGGCATGGCGGGTTTTTCAGTGACACATTCAAACTGATAGGCGCGCACCAGCATGGCCAGCAACAGCACCCCTTCGATCATCGCAAACCCCGCCCCGGTGCACACGCGTTGCCCAGCCGAAAACGGCATATAGGCCTGACGCATGCAGGATTTGCCATTCTCGGTGCCAAACCGGCCCGGATCAAACCCATCGGGATTGTCCCACAGCCGGTCATGGCGGTGCAAATGCCAGGGGCTCAGCACGATCTGGCTGCCCTTGGGCACAGTGCGTTTGCGGAATGTCTCGGGCTGGGTCGCCTCGCGGACCATCATGGGCACGGGCGGATACAACCGAAGCGTTTCGCGAAACACATCGCGTGTCAGCGGCAGTTTCGACATTTCGGAAAAGTCTGGCGTTGGGGTCAACGCCTGCGACTCGGCGGCTAACCTGTCTTGCCATTCGGGGTAAAGCGCCAGCAAATACAACGCCCAGGCCAAGGCCGAAGCGCTGGTTTCATGCCCCGCCAAAAAGAAGATCGCGACCTGGTCCACCATCTCTTGGGTGTCAAATGTGTCGCCCGTCACCGGGTCGGGGGTGGTCATGATCTTGGTGGCCAGATCATCGGGGGCACTTCCGGATTGGATGGCATTCATCCGCGTTTGGGTCAGCGTCGTGATCAGCGACCGGATCACCTTGGCCGTGCGTTTGGTCTCGGCCTTGTGTAGCCGGGGCATCCAGCGCGGCAACGGCAGCAGCGCGCCCAGGTTCAGCACGGGCTGCGTGCGCTGGTGATGTTTGAATTCCTCAAACACCTGTGCGGCCACCTCGTGTTCGATCGGGATGGAAAACAGCGTGCGAAAAATCACATCGGCCGCAGCATGGCTGGTTTCTGGTTCAATGTCATGGGGGTGCCCATCAGCCAGCAAGCCAAGGCGTTCGACCGCACCCTGCCCTGCGGCCACCATCGCCGGAAAGGTATCGCGCAGTCGGCCCCCCTCAAAGGCAGGGTCAATGATGCGGCGCTGGCGCTTCCATGTCTCGCCATTGGTGACAAATACCGAATTGCCCAAAAGCGGCTCAAGCCCCTCGCGCACACGATCAGATTTGGGAAAATCGTCGGGGCGTTCTTTCAGAACCAGATCCACAAGGTTTGGATCATTGCACATGAAAGACCGCAAAAACGGCGCTTTGAATTCAGCCATCCACGCATGATAAAGCCGCGCTGGCTGGGCAGACAGGATGTCCTGACGAAACAATTTCAGATAGCGCCAGAACGACACCCGGCCGGGCCGTGCGGGCGGCTTGGGCGGCATCGTCATGTGCCGGTTCCCGTGAATGTGTTGACGGTGCGCTCAATCCGGCTGGGCGATGGGGCGCGGTCGCGGTAGCGTGCGCCCAAGGTCTGAGGACCAGCGGTGATCTGGAAATAATCATAATCACCGGGGCGGTCAAAGGCGCAGAGATATTGAAAATGCAGCCGGAAGAACCGCCAGCGCAACGCCTTCCAGCGTGCAGGGCTGAGCGTTTTCGTGAAGGCCGCCGACATCACCAAGGGCCAGCGTTTTGTGTCTGGTGGATGCACCGAGACCGACACCGGATCGCATAGCGCAAAGGCACAGCCATCGCCGGGCGCCGTGACATCAACCCACGACAACTCAGGCCGGGACGACAGATACGCCAGATCAGCGCGCAATCGGGTGGCCAAGGGCAAAAAGGACACCATCGGCACCACCTGCCCCAATGTCAGGAATGACAGTGTCGGGCCATCCTCGGGCACCCTGCCCTGACGGATCAGATCGGCCAGAATCGACACCCCCAGATGTGCGCCCGAAGAATGGCCCACAACCAGCACTTCGTCGCTGTCTTGGATAAGCGCCCCGGCAATCTCATCGGTGAACTCGGCCATGCGCGCCTCAAGCTCGGGTGGGTTTTGACCCTTAGATGCGGCAGAATAGGCGTAGTCATGCATCAGGTAATAGGCGAACAGTTTGTTGTCCTTGGCCTTGAACCAGCGCAACAGCAGATAGCCGCACGTCAGGCCAATCGGAATGCCGGCATAGGCCGCAAAGGCAAATCCGGGGGCAAACCATTGACCGGGCTGTTTCAGCAGCGTGTTCCATCCCCCGACAAACACGAACCAGACGCCAAAGGCCAACCCCAGCGCCAGCATCAGTTGCACGATCAAAAACACCACTGGATAAAGCGCGGCAATCACCGGCCCCTTGCGCAGGCGCATCAGCCGGAACAATGCCCCCGAGGTGATATAGATCCAGGCAGTGCGGATCAGTTGCCAATAGGTGGCCGCAATACCCTGCTCCATGCTGTCACGGACAATGTCGGACCACACCAGCACCTCAAAATCAGCAGACACCGTTTGGGCGTCGATATCGCCCTCAACATGCCAGCCATAGCGCGCACCGCCCTGTGCTGCAGGGGTCAGCGTGATGTCATAGCCTGACACAGCCGCCTGCGCGCTGCTTTCCTTGCGGTACAACTCGCGGTAGCGGCGCGGATGAATGGGGTCATAGCCGGGGATATAAAACACCCGGCGTGTGCGCACTGTTTTATCGGGGCTGCTGCTCATAGCTCACCTTGTTACAAGGCGAACCCTAGCGCAGGATCAGGGCAAGAGTAAGTCAAAACCCGTGCAATTGCGGGCATATGGCATCAGCCGATTGCGGCCAGCGCCGGGAACATCTCAAGCAGCCAATACGAGAAATCAGCAAAGCCGCCGGTCAGCATCAGCAACCCGATGGTCCACAACAACAGCCCCATGATCCGCTCGATCTGGGTCATGTGCCGTTTCATCCACGCCATCAGCCCACCCAGCCGTGGCAGGAACGCTGCCACCAACAAGAACGGCACACCCAGCCCAATGGCATAAACGCCCAGCAACAACGTGCCCCGTGTCAGTGACGCCTCGCTTGCTGCCAGCGATAAAATAGCGCCCAGCTGCGGCCCGATGCACGGCGTCCAGCCAAAGGCAAAGGCCAGCCCCAGCACATAGGCCCCAAACGAGCTGCCACCCCGGTCACCGGCATCAATGCGTGCCTCGCGGTCCAGAAACCCGATGCGGTAAACACCCACGAAATGCGCGCCAAAGATCATCACGATGACACCCGCGAAAGTGTTGAAATAATCCTGGTATTGCAGAAACATACGCCCAGCGGCCGAGGCCGCGAACCCAAGCAGCAAAAACACGGTCGATAGCCCCAGCACGAAAAACAGCGCAGGCACCATCGCCCGCGACCGTCGGGTGTTTTCGTCGCTGAGATCGGACATAGTGATGCCGCTCATATAGGCCAGGTAAGGCGGCACGATGGGCAACACGCAAGGGCTGAGAAATGAAATCACACCGGCCATCAGGGCGACGACCATTGCGGGCACCAAGGCCGCGTCGATGATTTCGATTCCAAACATGTTCCTGACTTAGTGCGTATTGCGCGCCGCGTCACGGGGGCACGCGGTCACATCCTCGTGGACAAGATGAAACATGCGGATTATCTGTCGGCCATGACCGAGATCCAAGCGATAGATGCACGCGGATTGCTGTGCCCCCTGCCCGTTTTGAAACTGCGCAAACGGATGAAACCATTGGACGTGGGCGATGAGATCACACTGTGGGCGGATGACCCGGCGGCGGTGGTGGATGTCCCGCATTTCTGCGCCGAGGCCGGGCACACATTGCTAAGCATGGACGAGGCTGAGGGTTATCAGGTGTACCAACTACGCAAGGGGTAAGGTGCGGTATCTTCGCTGTATCTGAACTGTGATGCGCAGCGGTGTGACAGACGCGCCGAGACAGTAAAATGGCCAGCCCGGTGATCCGAGCTGGCCATTGTTGGTTTCAAAGCTGTGGCGCTTAGCGCCCGATGGCCCACCATCCACGCCGCTTGGGCTTGTCAGGGTCCGCAGGGGGCTCTTCGGCGACAGGGGCCGGTTCAGGCGCTGGTGCGGGTTCAGGCGTAGGCTCGGCCACCTCGACCACTGGCGCCTCTTCAACGGCGACCGGTTCGGGCGTGGCGTCTGGTGCGGGCTCAGATGCCGCAACAGCCGGCGCTTCGACTGGCTCGACCTTCTTTTTACGGCTGCGCGGCGCGCGCTTCTTGGGCTTGGGCGCTTCGTCTTCGGGTGCGGCCTCGGCGCTTGGCTCTGCCGGTGCTTCCGCCTCAGCCGTTTCCGCCTCACCTTCGCTGGCAGCCTCGGCCTCTTTCTTCTTGGCCGGTTTGCGACGTGTGCGCGTTTTCTTTGGCTTGGGCTCTTCCTCCGGGGCCTCAGCTTGGGCGTCAGTTGCCGCGTCGGCCTGGGCCGTCTCGGGCTGCGCTGCATCCTCAGATCCGGCATCGGCCGCTGGTGCATCTGCAGATGCGTCGCCGTTTGCATCGGCTGTCACATCAGCCTGATCGCCTTCGCCACCGCCGCGCTGCGACCGGGGCTTGCGCCGACGCCGACGCCGCCGTTTCTTGGGCTTGTCGTCACCCTCCTCATGGGGGTCTGCGGCAACAGGGCTGGCAGTGGTATCGGCCTCTTGTGCCTCATCCTCGTCCTGATCCACTTCGTCCATAAGCGAGCTGTCCACCGACACCACAGGCGCTGTTGCCTCGGGCACCACACGTGTGGCGGTCTTGAACTTCTCAAGCGAGAAATCGGGGCTGACCAGCATTGAGTCACCCTCAATCCGCACCGACAGGCCATAGCGGGCCTCAATCTGCGCAACATGTTCGCGCTTTTGGTTCATCAAATAATTGACGATGCCAACCGGCGCTTTGATCAGCACCTCACGAGAGCGGCGACGCACGCCTTCCTCTTCGATCTGACGCAGGATCGACAGCGCAAGATTGTCGTCCGAACGGATCAGACCCGTGCCATGACAGGCAGGACAGGGCTGTGTTGTGGCCTCGATCATACCGGGGCGCAAACGCTGGCGCGACATTTCCATCAGACCAAAGCCGCTGATCCGGCCCACCTGAATACGCGCGCGGTCGGTTTTCAGACGGTCCTTCATGCGCTTTTCAACGGCGGCGTTGTTCTTGCGTTCGTCCATGTCGATGAAATCGATCACGATCAGACCGGCAAGATCACGCAGGCGCAACTGGCGCGCCACTTCTTCGGCCGCCTCAAGGTTGGTCTTGGTTGCTGTCTCCTCGATCGAGCCTTCTTTGGTGGCCCGGCCTGAGTTGACGTCAATCGCCACCAACGCCTCGGTCACGCCGATCACGATATAGCCACCAGATTTCAGCTGCACCGTGGGATTGAACATCGCCGACAGGTAACTCTCGACCTGATAGCGCGCAAACAGCGGCATGGTTTCGGCATAGTTCTTCACGTTCTTGGCATGGGACGGCATGATCATCTTCATGAAGTCCTTGGCGATCCGGTAGCCACGCTCGCCTTCGACCAGAACCTCGTCAATCTCGCGGTTGTACAGGTCGCGGATCGACCGTTTGATCAGGTCGCCCTCTTCGTAAATCTTGGCGGGTGCGATAGATTTCAGCGTCAGCTCGCGAATCTGCTCCCACAGGCGTTGCAGATATTCGCAATCGCGCTTGATTTCGGATTTGGTGCGATTGGCACCGGCCGTCCGAATGATCAGGCCGGCCCCGGTGGGCACATCAATTTCGTTCGCTATCTCTTTGAGTTTCTTACGGTCTGGCGCATTGGTGATCTTGCGGCTGATGCCACCACCTCGCGCGGTGTTGGGCATCAAAACGCAATACCGCCCGGCAAGCGAAAGATAGGTTGTGAGGGCGGCACCCTTGTTGCCACGCTCTTCTTTGACGACCTGGATCAACAGGATCTGACGAACCTTGACGACCTCTTGAATTTTATAGCGACGCGGGCGCGGTTTGCGCGGCGGGCGGATGTCATCGGGGGTATCATCATCTGCGACCGCCTCGATGGTTTCATCCTTGGCTGACGCATCCGAGCGCCGACGACGGCGTCGTTTGGGGCTCTCGCCTTCGTCATCATCGTCGTCATCACTGGTGTCTGTGTCAGCGTCAGTTTCTGCATCTGTGTCTGCATCCGCCTCAACCTCAGCGGCTTCGGGATCAGCGGCTGGTTCATCACCGGTTTCGGCCACATCATCCGCAGGTTCTTCAACGGGTGTCTCAGGCACCGTCTCCATCGGAGACAGACCTTCCTGATCATCCATCACGGCAGTTTCTTCACTGTCGTCCAGATCAATCGTCTCCATCCCCGAAATTTTATCCTCGGACGGATCAGCCGTGGCTACCGCATCATCAGATTTGGTTTTCTCGGCCTTGGATTTACCCCGACCACGGCCCCGACGCGACCGTTTGGGTTTTTCATCTTCTTCGTCGTCGCGCTTTTTGATCGCCTCGGCGTATGCGCGTTCTTCTTCCATCAGCGCCTCGCGGTCGGCCAATGGAATCTGATAGTAATCAGGATGAATTTCCGAGAACGCCAGGAACCCGTGGCGATTGCCACCGTAGTCGACAAAGGCCGCCTGAAGCGACGGTTCGACCCGTGTTACCTTGGCGAGATAGATATTACCGGCGAGTTGCCGTTTGTTTTCAGATTCAAAGTCGAATTCCTCAACCTTGTTTCCGTCGACCACCACAACGCGGGTTTCTTCCGCGTGGGTGGCATCGATAAGCATTTTCTTAGCCATGTTTTCCGTCTGCACCGCAACAATCGCGCCTGCGCCACGGGCGGACCCGGTGGCGCGGCGTGTTGTGGTCGGTGTTCATTGATGGCGATGGCGCACGCATTCAGAGGCGCGCCCGTAGCGGCCTCTGTGTTCAGTGTTCTATGCGTCGCGCGTTGCATCGCGGTTTTTCTTCTCCAGCATCCGCACATTGCGTGGGATGCCAATGCGAAACCTGTTCCAACACATGCTGTCACGTGGGGGCGCAGGTATGTATGTGGTCCCTTTTGAGGACCCAATCGGTCTGTTCTGACGTGTTCGGATTTTTGCCCGGTTGCCAGGAACAGCGAAACTCACGGGCAACTCAGCGTCTTGGCGCTTGTGCCCTACCCTCACCTTAAAGGCGTATAGCGGTGAATGACAATGCCAAATCAGATGGGTCGGCGCGAATTTCGCCCGGCGTGGACGCGCGGATCAATCAATCGAGTTGCTGCAGCCGCGCTGTAGGATGGTGCGGGTCTGGTAATCATCACCGCAATACCAGTTTTCGCGGCTTGCACGCCATTTCCAGTCGCGCTCGCTGGCTGTGATGGTGTTTTCGACAAACAGTGGCACAGCACGGGCATCGCGGCTGATGTAGAAGGTCAGCAAATCAGGCTCAAGCGTTGAGATATCCAATGTGTTTTCCTGAAGCGGTGCGGCCAGATCAGTGATCGACAGATGCTGGCCCAGAAAGGTGCCTTTGGGCGTTTGTGGCAGGTTTTCGACAATCCCCGTCGCGCGGTTCCGGTAAAAGATCCGGCGCTCAAACACGAAGTAATCAAACACGGGCCGGTCCCCTTCGGGGGCGTCAATCAGCAACAGCGAGTTTTGCTCATCCGGGTCTTGTATCCACTGGCTGAGCGGGGTTGTGGCCAGATCAATCGGCTGTGAGAAATCCAGCGCCTCAAACTGCGCAGACGAGAGCGCCCACAAAGGCGCGCCATCTTCCAGTTCCAGCATGGCCTCGCACACCCCGGAATAGCACCGATCCCACGGCGAGGCGTAGAGGATTGTCTTGTCTTCCAGCAGCGGCGCCGGTTTGCGAATATCTGCGCCCTCGACACGCGATTGCTGGTATTTGATCAGCACCGTATCCAACAGTGGATAGAGGATCAGCACACCAAAACTGATCGCGGCCACTGTCATAAAGGGTTTTTTGCGCCGTTTCACCGCCAACACGATCAGCGTGATGATCACAGTCAGATAGGCCACCGCATAGAAAAACAGCTGCGTCAGCGCCCGACCCAGCCCGTTGTAGCCACCTGTGGCCTCGGCCACGGCGGGTGTGGCAAGGACGCTAAGTGCAATCAGCAGCAATGGCATGGACAGGTGTTTCATAGGGGTATCTTTCTGTATGCAACGCAGGACCGCAAGCGGCGTTTATCGAAATGGCCAACAGATCTGTTCGGGCGCATCAAAGGCCTCGTGACACACAACTTGGCGGACAGGGCTTTGGAATCGTGCGGCGTCCATAGGAACGGCGTAGAGTAGCCTGCTGCGCAAGGGATTAAAGGGAAACGATGGCTTGACGCGGGTTGTGCTGAACAGGGCCAGAAGCGCCGTCTCGGGGCTGAGTTGAAAGGCACGGGCATCGGGTACGGGTGCAATCAGGAAATCCAGCACAACATAATCCTCACCGGGGGCATGGGCGTTCAGGTGGTCTGCAAACGCGGCCTCAACCGTGCGGTGACGGCTTTCAAACAGCAGATAATCCAGCCGTTCAGGCGCAGGACCGGGGCGCAAAACGCACGCGTCGCCATAGTCGCGCGTTTCAATCGCCGCAGTGCCCTTGATGCGCGCCAACAGGTCAATCGGCGCGTTTGGGTCAGGCACTGGCACACCGTCGCCCGAAGAATTGTCAAACCACGGATCAGCCAGATACACCGTGTCGGCCCCAGAAAGCTGCACCAGATCCTGACAAGACAGCGACACATCATCCAAATCCCGCGTCGGCACATAAAGCACGGATGCGCCGGTGAAATCGGGTAGATCGCGCTGGATGGCGGCGCGCGCCATTGCGGCCTCGGCCTGGCGCAGATCGTTCCAGCGATAAAGCGGTTCGGCCCCGACCAGTGCAAAACAGATCACAGCCCAGATGACCGCACGCAACAGCTGCCCACGTACAGCTGCGCGAATGGCCAACCCCCCCGTGCCAATTTGCACACAGATGAACACCACCCAAAGCAACCCCATCAGGATCACCACGATGACAATTTCATTGCCGAATGAGATAAAGAGCGGCATGCGATCCTGCGGGTTAGGTCAACACCCGCAGATTGTCAGACAAAACACAGGGTGAAAAGTCTGGAAAACCAGACCCTTGCACGTTGATGCTTATCCCAGGTAATCCGACCGCTGCAGGCCGTATTTGGCCATCTTCTCGTTCAACGTCCGGCGGGGCAGGCACAGCTCGTCCATCACGGCAGCAATGCTGCCTTTGTGACGGCGCATGGTGTTGTCGATCAACATCCGTTCAAATGCCTCGACATACTCTTTCAGCGGTTTGCCTTCGGTGGTCATCACCGGCTGCATGTCTTGATGGTCAGACATCAAAAGCGACGCAATCGTGCCACTGCCCCGGCGTTCCTGCAACACGGCGCGTTCGGCCACATTGTAAAGCTGACGCACATTGCCCGGCCACGGGGCCTGCAACAATTGTGCTGCTTCCTGCGCGGTCACCTGAGGTGGCTCGCAGCCGTAATCATCGGAAAATTCTTCACCAAACCGCGTGAACAGCGTCAGGATATCCTCGCCCCGCTGGCGCAGCGGTGGCACGGTCATGCGCAAAGACGCCAGACGGTAAAACAAATCGGGGCGCAGCGCGTCTTCGCAGGTGCGGTCTTGTTCCTGCAGGTTGCAAATCGCCACGATGCGCGTTTCAGGCGGCGTGCCGTCGTCATTCATATGGTTCAGCAAACGACCCTGCGCAGTGTCTGAAAGCGCCTCGATGTCTTCCAGCACCAGCGTGCCGCCACGGGCCTCTTCCACGGCTGGAAGCTGACTGTCATCGGGGTTCATCGGACCAAACAGACGCTTGATCAACGCATCCTCATCAAACCCGGCACAGGAGATCAGGACGAACTTCTTGCCCGCCCGAGATCCAACAGCGTGCAACGCATGGGCCACCAGCGTTTTGCCGGTGCCGGTTTCGCCTTCGATCAGAACATGCCCATCGGCCTGCCCCAGATCCAGGATATCTTCCTTCAGCCGCTCCATCACCGGTGATGAGCCGATTAGCTTTTTCATCAGTTGGCCGCCTTCGGACAATTCACGCCGCAAGGCACGGCTGTCCAGTGTCATGCGCCGCGCGCTGGTGGCTTTCTTAGCCAGCTCGTTCATCCGGTCCGGATTGAATGGCTTTTCCAGAAAATCATAGGCGCCGATGCGCATCGCTTCGACGGCCATCGGCACATCGCCATGCCCGGTGATCATGATCACAGGCAGGCTGCTGTCATGGCCCATCAGCTTTTTCAGGAACTGCATTCCGTCCATGCCTGGCATTTTGATGTCCGTGACGACGATGCCCGGATAATCCGATCCGATCCCCTTCAACGCCTCTTCGGCGCTTGGAAAGGCCTCGGTGTCATACCCCGACAGGGCCAGCCATTGGCTGATTGACTGCCGCATGTCTTTTTCATCATCGACGATTGCAATTTTCATGGCGCTTGGCATGGTTGTTCCCTACTCAGCTGCTCGTGTCTGTTCCGGTAAGATAGGCAGTTGCATTTCGAATACAGCCCCCCCGCCTGCGCCGTTACGGGCTGTCAGACGTCCGCCCAAGTCGTTGACGATGCCTGAGGATATGGCAAGCCCCAAGCCAACACCATCACCGGGCTGCTTGGTGGTGTAAAACGGCTCAAAGAGGTTATCGAGGTCCTCGATCCCGTCGCCATTGTCACGCACCGTCAGCACAGCGGTTTCGCCTGCGGCCAGAATGATATCAATCGACGCTTCGGGCACAGTGCGGGTGGCGTCCAGCGCATTGCGCAGCAGGTTGATCATCACCTGCTCAATGCGCAGCCGATCCCCCATCACCAGCACGGTCTGATTGGGGATGGCGCGGGTGATATTGACTTTGCGTTCACGCAGTTGCGGCTCCATCATGGCCAACGCCGAAGACAGCGCATCGCCCATGTTTACAGGCTGAAACTCGTTGCCGGTCTGGCGCGCATAGGATTTTAACTGCTTGGTAATCGCACCCATCCGTTCGATCAGATCATCGATGCGCTGGAACGATCCCACGGCTTCCTCGGGGCGGTTGCGACGCAGCAACAACCGCGCACCGGCCAAATAGGTTTTCATCGCCGCCAAAGGCTGGTTCAATTCGTGGCTGACGGCGGCTGACATCTCGCCCAGGGCGGCCAGTTTCGACGATTGCGCAAGGGTCTGTTCGGCCACGGCAAGGTTCTCTTGCACGCGTCGGCGCTCGGCGATTTCCCGCTGGAGCCGCACGTTCAATTGGCGAAGCTCTGCCGATTCGCGCTGGAACACGGCCATGCGAAACGCGGTTTTGCGGTTCAGGAAATAAAACGCCAGTGCCAGCAGAATCGCAAACACCATGATCTCCAGCGCCAAAACACCGTTCACCTTTTCGCGCACCGACTGATAGGTGGTAAAGCTGGCCAGCCGCCAGCCGCGAAACGCCACACGGCCCTCAACGCGCATCACTGCTTCGCCGTCCAGATAGGCATCGGCGGGCACCATAGTCCAATCGGCGGCATCCTGAATGGCCCGGCGGATGGCTGAGGTCACAGGCTCGCGCGCCAGGGCGTCATCCTCTTTCAACCCACGCCATCGCGGCTCGGTCGACAAAATGATCGTGCCCTCGCTGTCGGTCACCAGCACCGCATCGGAAATCCCGGCCCAGGCGCGTTCATATTTTTGCAGATCCACCTCGACCACGATCACCCCGGTCAGCTGATTCTGAAACTCGATCCGGCGCGAATAGAAGAACTTAAAATTCCCGGCTTCATCGGGCAAAACACTGAAAATCGTATCAGCCGAGCGGGTCGCGTCGATGAAATACGCACTTTGACGATGGTTTTGCCCCAAAATCGTACGCTCGGTCGAGGCCACGGCGCGGCCATCCGCATCCAGCAGGGTCAGTGCCTTGGCACCAATCTCATCCAGAAACGAGATCAGGCGGGCGGTAGATTGGGCGAAATCATCAGAGTTCAACGCCGAAATCAGCGCCGGATCGCGTGCCAGAAGCTGTGGAACAATTGCGTTCTGGCGCAGTTCCGACAACAGATTGCCGCCGTATAGCACCAGCCGCAATTCAGCCCGGTTGCGCGTGTTCTCGGTAAAGCGATCTGTCAGCAGACGATTGGTGAAAAACACCACCGAAACGGCAATGACAATCATCAGTGCCAAAGCCATACGCACGCGCCACCCGGTGGTGCTGAGGCGTTTCACAGGTTGGGGCAATGGCAATTGCGTCATTCACCCAGATTACGCCGAGTGCGCGCAACCCTCAAGCATCGACAAGTGTTTGCACCAGACCGGTGAACATTGCAGCGCCATCAGTGCCCCCATGGGCCGGATCTGCCATGCGTTCAGGGTGCGGCATCAGGCCCAGCACGCGGCGGTTTTCCGACAGCACACCGGCGATGTCATCGATCGAACCGTTGGGGTTGTCGACATAGCGAAACGCGACACGGTCATCGCCCTGAAGCGTGGTCAAAGTGGCATCGTCAACAAAGTAATTGCCATCATGGTGCGCGATCGGCACGGTGATCTGCGCCCCCGCGTTGTAGCGCGCGGTGAAGACGGAACCTGAGGTCTCGACCTTCAAAGCGACGGGTTTGCAGATGTATTTCAGCGCCGCATTGCGCAGCAGAACCCCCGGCAAAAGGCCGGTTTCGGTCAGCACCTGAAAGCCGTTGCACACCCCCAGCACATAGCCCCCTTTTTCGGCGTGTGTGATCACCGACCGACAGATGGGTGAATTGGCCGCAATTGCCCCGCAGCGCAGGTAATCCCCAAAGGAAAATCCGCCGGGAATGCCAATCAGATCAACGCCTTGGGGCAGATCCTGATCCTTGTGCCAGACCATCGACACCTTGGCGCCAGCGTTTTCCAGCGCCACGGCCAGGTCACGGTCACAGTTTGATCCGGGGAAGGTAATGACGGCTGCGTGCATCAGGCCATCTCCACCGTGTAGCTTTCGATCACCGTGTTCGCCAACAGCTTTTCGCACATCTGGCGCACTGTATCTTCCGTGGTACCATCCGCCAGTTCCAGCTCGATCACCTTGCCCTGACGCACGCCGTTAACACCATCAAACCCAAGTTGCCCCAGCGCATGGCGCACTGCCTCGCCCTGCGGGTCCAGAACTCCGTTTTTCAGCATGATATGTACGCGGGCTTTCATCGTGCGGGCTCTCCGGTCTTTTGGGTCAGTGGGGTTTTGTGCGGGCTTAGTTGATCAAGGTTGGGCGGGTCATGGGCGTGGCGTTCTTGGGCATCACACCCAAACGCGTGGCCACTTCGGTATAGGCATCCGTCAGGCTGCCCAGATCGCGGCGGAACACGTCCTTGTCCAGCTTTTCGCCGGTCTCGATGTCCCACAAACGGCAACTGTCAGGGCTGATCTCATCGGCTACGATCAGGCGCATGAAATCGCCCTCATACACCCGGCCAACTTCGATTTTGAAGTCGATCAGGCGGATGCCCACGCCGTACATGATGCCCGACAGGAAATCATTCACACGCAGCGCCAGACTAAGCATGTCATCCATATCCTGCTGGCTGGCCCAACCGAATGCCGCGATGTGTTCTTCGGTCACCAAAGGATCACCAAGACTGTCGTCTTTCAGGCAATATTCCACCACCGGACGCGGCAATTGCGTGCCTTCGTCCATTCCCAGACGTTTCGCCATCGTGCCGGCTGCATAGTTGCGCACGATGATTTCCAGCGGCACAATTTCAACCGAACGCACAAGCTGTTCACGCATATTCAGGCGTTTAAGGAAATGTGTCGGCACCCCGATCGAGGTCAGCCCAAGCATGAAGTATTCAGACAGAATGTTGTTCAGAACACCCTTGCCTTCGATCACGGCCTTTTTCTCGGCGTTGAACGCGGTGGCGTCATCCTTGAAATACTGCACAATCGTGCCCGGCTCGGGCCCTTCGTACAGAGTTTTCGCCTTGCCTTCGTAGATTTTCTTGCGCCGTGCCACGTCAATGCACCTCGGTTGCTGATGCAGGGCCATTTCCCTGCTTCTTTGACGCTCTCTTAGTCTATGGGCCACAATGCTGCAAGATGGCGTCTGGCCCTTGCACGTCTGGGGTTAAGGTTGCATATCAGGGGCAACGATTGTGCAACCCGGAAAGGACCTTTGGGATGAGTAGCTTTGACGACCGCGAAAATGCATTCGAAAACAAATACGCCCATGATGAAGCCATGCAATTCAAAGCGCAGGCGCGCTGCAACAAGCTGGTGGGTCTTTGGGCCGCCGAGCTGATGGGCAAATCCGGCGAGGCCGCAGCGGAATACGCCAAAGAAGTGATCAAGGCCGATTTCGAAGAGGCCGGCACCGAAGACGTTGTGCGCAAAGTGGCCGGTGATCTGGGCGATCTGGCCGATGCCGACACTGTCCGTCAAAAACTGGCCGAGATGATCATCATCGCCAAAGAACAGGTGATGAACGAGGCTGACTAAGCCTTATCGTTTATCATGACAGCCTTACGTAAAAGGCGCGGCTGGGACATGCCGCGCCTTTTAACGATTAAACCCCCGCGCATTAATCGCCCACTTACCTGGCCGCCCTATCTTCCACGACGGGAGAGGGTGAGATCGCATGAAATACAAAATTCTGACTGCCACTGGCTGGCCTGGTTGGCGCCTCTTGCGTCCGGTGATGCCCTTTGGGGTGGGCGCGGTCTGCATCTGGCTGATCCTGCATCAGATCGACCCGGCACAGCTGCGCGATATCCCTGCAGCCCTGGCCGAGGTATCCGCTTGGCGTTGGGCGTTGGCGGGTCTGGCCACGGCTGTCAGTTTTTGGGCGCTGGGGCGATATGATGTTGTATTCCATAGGTTTCTGGCCACAGGCCTTCCCGAACGTGCCGCTGTTATAAGCGGCGCATCGGCGATTGCGGTCGCGCAGGTGCTGGGCTTTGGCATTGTCACCGGTGCGTTGGTCCGTTGGCGCGTGCTGCCGGGTCTTTCAGCTGCGCAGGCCAGCAAAATCGCGGTCGCCGTCGCGCTCAGTTTTGTGGTCTGTCTGGCCGGGCTTGTCGGGACCGCAGGCTTGATCTGGAGCGGAGGTTTGGTACCGGGTTGGCTGTGTATCGGGTTAATCTTTGTGTGCGTTGTCATGGTCTGCGTGACGCTTGCGCAACCACGCTTGCGCCTTGCAGGGCACAGCCTGCCCCTGCCCTCTTTGCCCGCCTGTGCGCGCCTGGCCTGGTTGAGCGCGATCGACACCGCTGCGGCGGCCACGGCCCTGTTTGTCCTTATGCCATCTGGTGTCGGTCTGGACTGGACACAGGTTTACGTGGTGTATCTGCTGGCCCTGACGGCCGCGCTGCTCAGTGGCACACCCGGCGGCGTCGGCCCGTTTGAGCTGACCGTGATTGCCTGTCTGCCCGCCCTGCCCGAGCCTGATGTGCTGGCCGCGATCCTGGCCTTTCGTCTGGTGTATTACGCGCTTCCGGCGGTGGTTGCCCTGCCGTTTCTGGCTTTCCCACAACGCCGCGCGTACGCTGCAATTTGGGCCAAAACACAGGGGCTGTCGGAAAGCGATATCAGCATTTCGCGCCGGGCTGAACTTGGGGTGTGCCGCCAAAACAATGCACAACGTTTGCAGATTGGGGACACTGCGCTGGCCGTCATCGACACGCCGCAAAGCTGCACCATGCTGTTTGATCCGGTCGGCCCCGTGCACGCGGAACAGTTCACCCGGTTGTCCGTGCATGCCACGGCCCAAGACCGCTGGCCGCTGGCCTATAAATCCAGCGCGCGGGTGGCGGTTATGGCGCGCCGCGCCGGGTGGCAGGCCATTCACATTGCAGATGAGGCAGTAATTTGCGCGCACAGCTACAGCACCGAAGGCCCCGCCTTTCGCCAATTGCGCCGCAAGCTGCGACAGGCACAAAAGGCAGGCGTCACCGTGGAACGTGCCACCTATCTGCCGCTTGCAGCATTAACGCGGATTGATGCCGAATGGCAAAACGTCAATGGCGGTGCGCGCGGTGTGTCGATGGGGCAGTACTCGCACAGCTACCTACGCGCACAACAGGTTTTCATCGCACGACAAGGCACTGATATAATAGGGTTTATTAGCCTGCATACGGGCGTGCATGAAACCTGCCTTGATCTGATGCGGACCACCCAAACCGCACCAAATGGCACCATGCATCTGCTGGTGCACACGGCGGTGGTGGCTGCCCGGACCGACGGTGTCGCGCGTGTGTCGCTGGCTGCACTTCCACGCGTGCCGCACCAGCTGCCTGAACTGTGTCAACGCCTGTTGCGCCGCGCGCATCCGGCCGGATTGCACCAGTTCAAAGCCAGCTTTGCCCCCAGATACGAGCCCCTGTATGCCATGGCACCAACCCGCCGCGCGCTGATCTTTGGACTGCTGGATATGGCGATGGTCATTCATGCCCCACAGGTGAACACACCTCACCATGTTCATGAGGAAAAACCATTTGCGCAGGCCCCGCAAACATGAAAAACCCAACGCTTAATCGGATAAGGGGCTTTCCATGACCAATGCATTCACCAAAATGATGGCCGAGCGGGATTGGATCCTGGCGGATGGCGCCACGGGCACCAATCTGTTCAACATGGGGCTCAGCTCAGGCGATGCGCCTGAATTGTGGAATGACCAGCACCCCGACAAGATTAAAACCCTGTATTCCATGGCCGTGGATGCCGGCAGTGATCTGTTTTTGACCAATTCATTTGGCGGCAATGCAGCCCGTCTGAAACTGCACGATGCCCAGAAACGCGCCCGCGAGCTCAGCCGCATCGCCGCTGAGATTGGTCGCGATGTGGCCGATGCCAAGGACCGCCCCGTTGTGGTGGCAGGTTCGGTTGGTCCGACAGGCGAAATCATGGCCCCGATGGGGTCGTTGACCCATGAACTGGCGGTTGAGATGTTTCACGAACAAGCCGAAGGCCTGAAAGAAGGCGGCGCGGATGTGCTGTGGCTTGAGACGATTTCGGCGCCCGAAGAATACAAAGCCGCCGCCGAGGCCTTTGCCCTGGTCGATATGCCCTGGTGCGGCACCATGAGCTTTGACACAGCCGGGCGCACGATGATGGGCATGACATCGGCCGATATGGCCGACATGGTCGAAAAGCTGGACAATAAACCGATGGCATATGGGGCCAATTGCGGGGTTGGCGCGTCCGATCTGATGCGCACGGTTCTGGGTTTTGTGGCGCAGGGCAATGAACGCCCGGTGATCGCCAAGGGCAACGCGGGCATCCCCAAATATGTCGATGGGCATATCCACTATGACGGCACGCCTGATCTGATGGCCGATTACGCCTGTCTGGCGCGCGACGCAGGGGCCAAGATTGTTGGCGGATGCTGTGGCACGATGGCCGAGCATCTGACCAAAATGCGCGCCGCACTTGAGGAACGCCCCCGCGGTGATCGCCCTACACTAGAGCAGATCGCCGAAAAGCTGGGCGCATTTTCCTCGGCTGTGGATGGCACCGAAGAAGGTGACGCAGGCCCAAAACGCCGCGCCACCCGCCGCCGTCGCTGATCACTGTGCTGCGCGCTCAGGCCTCATCAATCTTGCGCTTCAGCAGGGCTTTGGCGCGCAGGCCGATATAGGCCGCACCAAGGAACGCCAACAGTGCAAGGTTCAACCTCAGATACCATTTAATGCCCCACTCCAACGCCGTTTTGATACGGTCCACCACGGGGATATCGCGCAAACGGGTTGCAGGCACTTCGCTTATCACCAGTTTGACGGTGACAAACTCAAACTCGCTGTCAAATTCGCCCACGGCCACGCCCAGATCCTGAATTTGGTTCTCAAGATCCAGAATGCTGCGCTCTAACGCGATCAGGGCATTCAGATCCGCATCATTTTGCTTCAACGCAATCAACCCGTCACGGGATTTCGCCAACGATGTCTGGCGCGCCAGAAGCGATTGATATTCATTGGTTTTGTCGGTTTTGTTCACCTGAAATGACACCTGCCGCCCGATCTGGCGCAATTGAACGATCACATCATCAAAGCTCTCCGGCGGCACACCCAAAGCCAACTGCAACCGGCGCTGCCCGGTCAGGCCCACGGCTTGTTCAAACTGCACCAATGCCCCCACCTTTTCGGCCACACTGCGCACACGCGCCTCATCCTCATCAAACTGTTCCGAGGTCAGGCCAATATTGGCAATCTTTTCATAGCGTTGATCCAGTGTTTGCGGCATGGCAGACCCTGCCCCGCCCTTGGCATTCTGGCCCGCATAGTTTTTCCGCGACAGCTCAAAATTCAGGGTGGACGTGTCCTGCCGGTATATGAAATCCTGCCGCAGCGGTTCGCCATTGGGATAAACGGCATAGCCATAGGCCAAACGCATCACAATAAATATCAATAATCCGATTAAAAACAGTCCCAGCCGGGACGTCCAAACTGAACGCATATCATCCTCACTCTCAAATACATCTGCACAATGCAGTGTCACCAGTCGCGCAAACAATGACAATACGGCGCGCGTAAAACTGCGCAAACTGCACAAAAAATCAGGAAAACAACGTCAGCTGGTCCCCTGTGCGTTGGGGCGGCTGAAACAGATCACATCGCAAGGCGGGCAGATCCGTGTTCAACCCCAATCGGCGCGTGATCAACCTATATCTTTTTCCAATGATATCTGCATATTGCCCGGCACCCTTCATCCTTTTGCCCCAGTCAGATGAATAGGCTTTACCGCCATGCATATCGCGCAGATGCCCCATCACCCGCGCGGCACGGTCAGGATAATGCTGCGATAGCCATTCCTGAAACAGCTCCGACACTTCCAGCGGCAACCGCAACATGATGTAGGTTGCAGCCACAGCGCCTGCCTCTGCCCCGGCGCTGACAATCGCCTCCAGCTCGTGATCGGACAGTCCCGGAATCATCGGCGAGGCCATGATGCGCACCGCAATACCTGCATCACTGAGCGCGCGAATGGTCGCCAGGCGGCGCTGCGGAGTGGGCACACGCGGCTCCATTCGGCGGGCCAGAACAGGGTCCAGCGTGGTCACAGATACCCCCACACGCACCAGCCCCTCTGCCGCCATCGGGGCCAGAATATCCAGATCACGCTCAATCAGCGTGCCTTTGGTCACAATCGCCACGGGATGCCGACACCTGTGCAGCACCTGCAAACACTTGCGCATGATTTCATGCTCTTGCTCGATCGGCTGATAAGGATCGGTATTGGTGCCAATCGCAATCGGCGCCACCCTGTAGCGCGCCGCGCGCAGCTCTCGTTCCAGACACTCAGGCGCATTCGGGCGCGCAATCAACCGGGTTTCAAAATCCAGCCCCGGCGACAGCCCCAACCAGGCATGCGTGGGGCGTGCAAAACAATAGATGCAGCCATGTTCACAGCCCCGATACGGATTGATGGACCGATCAAACGGCAAATCAGGCGAGCAGTTGTAACTGATAATGCGCCGCGCCTCCTCCAGGTGCACACTGGTGCGCAGCACAGGCGCGTCTTCAGGTTGGCTCCAGCCGTCATCCTCATAGTTTTGATGGTGCATATCATAGCGCGATCCGCGATTGCTGCAGGCCCCGCGCGCCAAAGTGCGCTGATTTGGATCGACTGTGCTACCGGACATCCCTGCAGAATGGAACATAACACGAACATATGCAATAAGCTCATATTGACATTGAAAAACTTTAGCGCTGACATGCACCAGATTTGCGATATAAGTCGGTGTAAGCGCTGGCAGTGTCGCAAATATCGCAGTCAATCCGCGACATTCTGACCAAATGGACCACAGCTAAACCGCGCTGCGTGCGCGACAGACGTAAGGAATGCACATGTCTGACGAAGAAGACGATATCATCCTGTCGGAACTGGACGACGAAGAACTTGTTCAGCAAATGTTTGACGATCTTTATGACGGTCTGAAAGAAGAGATCGAAGAAGGCGTCAACATTCTGCTTGAGCGCAAATGGATGCCCTACGATGTGCTGACCAAGGCCCTTGTGGGCGGCATGACCATCGTTGGCAAAGATTTCCGCGATGGGATCTTGTTTGTGCCCGAAGTGCTTTTGGCCGCCAACGCCATGAAGGGCGGGATGCATATCCTCAAACCTTTGCTGGCAGAAACCGGCGCGCCTCGCGTGGGCAAAATGGTGATCGGCACGGTCAAAGGCGACATCCACGACATTGGCAAAAACCTTGTGTCGATGATGATGGAAGGTGCCGGCTTTGAAGTGGTCGATCTTGGGATCAACAACCCGGTTGAAAACTACCTTGAAGCGCTGGAAACCGAAAAGCCCGAGATCCTGGGCATGTCAGCCCTGCTGACCACCACAATGCCCTATATGAAAGTCGTGATCGACACGATGGTCGAACAGGGCATTCGCGATGACTATATCGTTCTGGTGGGCGGCGCGCCCCTGAACGAAGAGTTCGGCAAAGCCATTGGCGCCGACGCCTACTGCCGTGATGCGGCCGTAGCCGTTGAAACCGCAAAGGATCTGGTCGGACGCAAGCACAACCAAGGTGTTGCAGGCTAACTGTCACCGATATGCAGGTGACAGACGACGGCCCGCCTGCTTGCGGGCCGTTTTCAGTTCAGGAGAAGGCACATGACCGCCCTGCCCGATGATCAGACGCTGACGGAAACCGGCTTTGCCGCATCAGGCACCGGTCAAATCTTGCTGATTGCCTGCGGTGCCCTTGCGCGTGAAATCCTGGCCCTGATCAAGGCCAACGGCTGGTCGCACATGACCCTGACCTGCCTGCCCGCCAAATACCACCTGTACCCTGAAAAGATCACCCAGGCCGTGCACGACGCCGTCCAGCAACACCGTGCCGCCTACGACAAAATCTTTATCGTCTACGCCGATTGCGGCACCGGTGGCCTGTTGCAAGCCGAATGTGACCGCCTCGGCGTTGAGATGATCGCAGGCCCGCATTGCTATTCGTTCTTTGAAGGCAACGACACTTTCGCCGATCATGACGATGAAATCACAGCGTTTTACCTGACCGACTTTCTGGTCAAACAATTTGACGCCTTCGTCTGGAAACCCATGGGCCTCGACCGCCACCCGGACCTGCGCGATATGCTGTTTGGCAATTACACCAAGCTGGTCTACCAGGCCCAAACCCGCGACCCCGCCCTCGAGGCCAAAGCCCGCGACTGCGCCGGCCGTTTGGGCCTCAGCTATGAATACCGCTTCACTGGCTACGGCGATCTCCAATCAGCCCTCGCAGCCCAACGCTGACCCTTCGTTTCTTCTTGGCAAAAATACTCCGGGGAGTATGAGGGGCCGCGCCCCTCATGATGGGGGTTTGGGGGCCTGCCCCCAAAAGTGAATGCGTGCCGTAAGGCACCCGATCAGATCATGCGGCCTCAGCTGCGACGTGGCGAATACGTTCGATCATGGCCCGCAACCCGTTAGAGCGTTGCGCTGACAGATGATCATTCATCCCCAGACGCCCCATTTCAGCCGCCGCATCCACCTGCGCCACTTGGGCCACCGGCAGATCATTATACAGCGCCTTGAGCACCGCAATCAGCCCGCGCACGATCATCGCATCACTTTCTCCGTCAAATGTGAACACGCCGCCCTCAACACTGGGGTGCAACCAAACCTGCGATGCACATCCATCCACCTTCGTGGCCGGCACCTTAAAGGCCTCGTCCAGCGGGTCCATCGCCTTGCCCAAATCGATCACATGGCGATAGCGATCTTCCCAGTCGTCCAGAAATTCAAAATCCGCAACGATATCTTCAAACGCCTCTTGCGCCATGGGTCATCCCTTTGATTGCCAGCTTGCGCACAGGTAAGGCCGCAGATCAGCTTCGTCCAGTGCCCGCTTACATCTTTTCATCGCGGCCCGGATAGGGTAGCAAATTAGAAAAGCAACATAAGGCCCGAGCACGATGCGGCGCATAGCAATTCTACTGGTGGTGTCTTCCATGGTGCTCAGCGCCTGCGGGGGTTGGCGTGACAGCCGGGTGAACCCGTCTAATTGGTTCGGTCAAAGCCGCTCTGCCCCGGCACCTGTTGCCACGGCAGAAAACCAAAACCCACTGATTCCTGAACAGACCGGCATCTTCCGCCAGGACAAACGCGAAAATTACGAAGGCACATTGTTGCGCGAAGTGACCGATGTTGTGATCGAGCGCACCAATTCCGGTGGGATCATACGGGTGACGGGCAAATCGACATTTCAGGGCGCGCATGACGTACGCCTGACCTCTGAGACGGACGGCGAGCCCGAAGACGGTGTTCTGACCTTGTCCCTGAAAGCGGTCCAACCCACCGATCAGGGTGTTGGCAGCACCTCAGGTCGCACGGTGCGTGTGGGGCGGTTTGTGTCAAACGAAGTTCTGTTGCGCACCCAGTCCGTCCGCATTGTGGCCGACGGCAATGTGCGCACAACGCGGCGGCGCTGATCTGACCAGATCGCGTTTGAGGTTAACCCGGTAATTCGATTGTACGAATGGTCTGACCTTTGGCGGTCAGGGCAATCTCACCGGCACACAGGCGCAGCGCATCGGTTCCAAACACATCCGCACGCCAGCCCTTCATCGCAGGCATATCCCGTTTGCCGCCGGCAATTGCATCCAGCTCGGACGCGGTAGCGATCAGTTTTGAGGCCACACCGTATTCTTCGCTTTTGGCTTTCAGCAGCACCCGCAGCAAATCAGCCAGCGCGGGGTTCACATTCAGTTTACCCCGGCCTGTTTCGCCCTTGGGGTATTGATCGGGCGGGCAGTTTATGCCCCGTTTCACCGCCGCCAGAATCCCCTCGGCGATATCGCCCTTTCGGGCCTCGCGCAGCAGCAAACGCGAGCGCCCCAAATCCTGCGGCGATTGCGGTTTGGTCGAGGCCAGCTCGCTCAGCGCGTCGTCCTTATAGACACGGTTGCGCGGGATGTTGCGGGTCTGGGCGTGGGTTTCACGGAACTTGGCCAGCTCGCGTACGATGGCCAGAAATTTGGGGCTGGCATTGCGGGTTTTTACCCGGCGCCAGGCTTCATCGGGATCGGCGGTGTAGGTGGCAGGATCGGTCAGGATTTCCAGCTCTTCCTCAACCCATTTGGCGCGACCGGTTTCCTCCAGCTTGGCGGCCAGGAATTCGTAGATATCGCGCAAATGCGTGACATCCCCCAGCGCATAGTGCATCTGCGCATCCGTCAGCGGGCGACGCGACCAATCGGTAAACCGCGATGATTTATCCAGCTGTTCCTTGGCAATCTTGCGCACCAGGGTTTCGTACCCCGCCTGTTCACCAAATCCACAGACCATCGCAGCGATCTGCGTATCAAACAGCGGGTTGGGAAAGACCTCTGCGTCAACAAAGAAGATCTCAAGATCCTGGCGCGCGGCGTGGAACACTTTGACCACGGATGTGTCGCGAAACAACTCATACAGCGGCTCAAGCGAGATACCATCCGCCAGCGGATCAACCAGCACAGCGTTTTCATCGCCCTTACCGGGATAGGCCAGCTGCACCAGACACAGTTTTGAGTAATACGTCCGTTCACGCAGAAATTCCGTATCCACGGTGACATAGGGATGCTCGGCGGCAGCTGTGCAAAATGCAGCAAGCGCTTCGGTGGTTTTCAGAATGTTCATATGTGAGCCGACTGCTTTTGTTGTTTTTTGACGTCTTGGTGCCTTTGGCTGTCCCACTTATAGGACTGCGGCTGCAGAAAGGGAATATTTACCTCAGGTTAAAGTAAGTAAACTGCGGTTTCCCTCTGCGAAGCGGCGCAATACGGCCGGATACAGCCGGTGTTCCATCTTCAGCACCCGTGCGGCAAGTGTTTCAGGGGTATCGCCCGGTTCAATCGGCACACGTGCCTGTCCCAGCATCGGCCCCGCATCCAGCTCGGCTGTCACTTCGTGAACGGTGCAGCCGGCCTCGGTGTCGCCTGCTTCCAGGGCGCGGGCATGGGTGTTTAAACCGGGGTATTTCGGCAGCAAAGACGGATGAATGTTCAGCATCTTGCCTTGCCAGTGATCCACATAATGCGGCGTCAGGATACGCATGAACCCGGCATGACAAATGATGTCAGGTCTGGCGGCGTCCAGCACCGCGTTCAATTCGGTTTCAAAGGCCTGCCGGTCGCCTTTGAATGGGCGGTGATCAACCACGGCCGTATCGACGCCGCGCACAGCGGCCTTGGCCAGACCGCCCGCATCCGCCGCATTGGCCAACACCAGCACAGGGCGCGCGGGGTGATCGCCTGTCATGCTGTCGACCAGCGACACCATGTTGGACCCGCCGCCCGATATCAAAATGGCAACCCTGAGGGTCACAGCAGCGTACCGGTATACACCATATCCCCGCTGTCGGTGACAGTGCCCAGACGGTAAACCGTCTCGCCTTCGCCTTGCAGCAACGCAGTCAAAGCGTCCGCCTCATCCGCGGACACGCTCAGGATCATGCCAATGCCGCAGTTGAACGTCTTGAGCATTTCCGACGGTGCAATCCCGCCTTGCGCGGCCAGCCACCGGAACGTGCCGGGCAGCTCCCATGCGTTCAGATCAATCGCAGCGCCTGCGCCATCCGGCAACACGCGCGGCAGGTTTTCGGTCAGGCCACCGCCGGTGATATGGGCCAGCGCA
This sequence comes from Roseovarius sp., assembly GCA_045106595.1. Lineage (GTDB taxonomy): Bacteria > Pseudomonadota > Alphaproteobacteria > Rhodobacterales > Rhodobacteraceae > Roseovarius. The sequence continues at coordinate 50,620 of JBGCEW010000022.1, forward strand.
TGCACGCCCCCTGCCCGCACGGCCTTTAATGCTTGCGTTACATAAAGCCGCGTTGGCGTCAGCAAAGCCTCGCCCAGCGTGCCCTGATCCCACGGACAATCAGCGTCCCAGCCAAGGCCTGACATCTCAACCAGCTTGCGCACCAGGGAATACCCGTTGGAATGCACCCCGTCACTGGCCAGCCCCAACAGCACGTCGCCGGTCACCACGCCATCGGGCAATGTCGCACCGCGCTCCATCGCGCCCACGCTAAAGCCCGCCAGATCAAAATCACCGTCGCCATACATGCCGGGCATTTCCGCCGTCTCGCCGCCGATCAGCGCGCAGCCCGAGCGCACGCAGCCCTCGGCGATGCCTTCGATTATCCGCGCGGCCACGTCAGTTTCCAGCCGGCCCGTGGCAAAGTAGTCGAGGAAAAACAGAGGCTCGGCGCCCTGACACACAAGGTCATTCACACACATGGCCACCAGATCAATCCCGATCGTGTCCACATTGCCCGTATCAATCGCGATGCGCAGCTTGGTGCCTACGCCGTCGGTGGCTGCCACCAGCACCGGATCATCGTACCCTGCCGCCTTGAGATCAAACAATGCACCAAAGCCGCCAAGCCCGGCCATTACGCCGGGGCGTGTGGTGCGTTTGGCGGCGGGTTTAATCCGCTCAACCAGCGCATTGCCTGCATCAATGTCTACGCCTGCATCGGCATAGGTGATCCCGTTCTTGCCATCGCTCATGTGATCTGCCCCCAACTGGTTTCGGGGATGCGGTACACCACCGCCCCGCGTTTCGCAATCTCAAAGCCTTGACGCGTAGTGTTTGCCCTCGTAGGACACCTGTCAGGAGGGGCCTGTAGCTCAACTGGTTAGAGCAGAGCGCTCATAACGCTTTGGTTGCGGGTTCAAGTCCTGCCGGGCCTACCATTTCCCCCCTTGTACAAACTGGTTCTTTTGACCTTTGGATTGGCGCTGTTTTGGCTGTTGATTTTCAACACATGGCGCGTGATACTTGCCGAAATACATTGGAGTTTTTGCGTGAAATGACCCTGTCCCAACTGTTTGCCGCCTGCCTGTCCTGTGCTGTGTTGATCACTGCCCTGCCCGCATCAGCCGATCCGCTGCCAGAACCTTGGCAAAGCCAGCGCGAGACGGCCAATGCGCTCAGTGACAAAGCCTGCGCTGGTGATCCAGCCGCAGTGGCGCAAACCCGTCAGTTGATTGCCGAGGGCGATGTGATCATGCTCAATAATACCGCATGGCTGAAGGACAACTGTAACGATTTCAAATCCTATACCGAGGATGAACTGGCCGCGTTTCAGCTGCGCTCGGCCTTGGGCGGGTATCCGCTGGCGCTTTCAGGGTATGGGTCGCGTTTGATCCGGGGGGACGCCGTTCCCAAGGATGCCAAAACCGGCGTTGCCATGATGGATCAGGCCGCCAATGCGGGCTACGGTTTTGCAGCCTATTATCTGGCCGAGTATTATACCAACGGCAAATATTTCTCCGCGGACCCCGCCAAGGCGCGCGCCTATCTTGCCATCGCCAAACGCGAGAACATTGTCGCTGATGCCATTGACGATCTTAGCCGCAAGATTGACGCGGCCGAGGCCAAATTGGCGCCAATGACTGGCGCGAAACAATTCGCGGCCCTCGCTGTTTCGCTGACCGATGGTGGCTTTGGCTTTGCCCATGATTACCCCAGCGCATCCGAGGCCCGCGCACGCGCCACGCAGGAATGTCAGTCACGCGGCGGGCAAAGCTGTGACATCAAACTGGTGGGCCAAGGCAAAGGCTGCATGGCCTATCACTCTGCTGGCGGGTCAGCCACAGCCCACGGGTGGGCCATCGGGGCCACTCAGGACGCCGTTACAACACGCGCCGCCACCGAATGCCGCACCCGCAATGGCGATGCATCTTGCGGCACCACATCATGGGTCTGCAACGACCGGACCCAGGTCGCATTCGACGTGGTGTTTGAGGCACCAAACCCACCGTTGGCGGCTGCAATGACAGATTTATCAGGATGTCTTTTGACGTTACAGTTGGAGTGCTACACGGATAACGCAAAAGAAGAGACAGAGTTCGTCGCAGGCCCGTTTCAACTGAATTACGCTGGCTGCCAGAACGACAACCTCCGCAGCCTGACCTACAAATACAAGAAGAATGACTATGAGAAATGGGGCGATGATCTGTCACCTGAGGGCCTGATGATCGCCGCAGAATACATCAACCGAATGAAGAAAAACGCGCAGGAGCTGAGCTCGCAATGCCGCCCCAACAAGATTTGGGCGTCGATGAGAAACACCATTTCCGCCGAGTATGTAGCCAGACTTCAACCCGGCACGTCTTCGGTGCTCGACGGCTTTTCGAAAGACAAAAAGAATTGGTACGCGATTGAGTTGGCAAACTAAGCTTTTTTCCGTGCGTAGTGCGCCAGACGAGATTTAGGCAAGAGGCATCACCCTGATGATGTTCCCTGCCGTTTTTAAGGCCGACATGATGGTGCTTAGACGAGATTGAATCAAATCTGAAACAACGGAAAGCTGACCCCCAGCGCCCAGGCCAGGGTCAACCCCAGTGCCAGACCTGCGCAAAGGGGGCCTTTGCGCCAGGCCACGGCACGCCCCATGGTCCCAAAGACCAGATAGAACAGCACCAGCACCGGCGCGATCATAATAAGGAAAAACAGACGTTCAAACTCCAGCGTGACGGCCAGCGCCAGAGACAGCAGAAACCCTGTGCGGATCGCAGCCCTGAGCGGCCATTTGGCGTGCAGGGTGATCATTGCATCCGATAGCATGTAAGGCACCGCCCCCAGCATCAGGCAGGCGATGATCCAGATGCGCGGCACCGTGGGCCAGAAGTTGGCGGCATAACGATCGAGCGCCATGCCAAACAACACACAGCCGAGGCCCAGCACAGCAAACCCCAAAGCGCTGAAATGTCCCGGCCGGTGCCCGAACCGCCACAAAAGCGCCAGTTGCAACGCGCCAAAGATCAGCAGATGCACCAGCAGGTAATCCGCGACCAGCACCGGCAACACCCCGGTGTCGATCTGTGTGGCCAGCACCGGGGCTGCCAGCATAGGCAGACCAACCGCAAGGCTGATCTGTCTGAGGCTCAGAGCGTCTGCGGCGTGGGGCCGTTCCGGCAAACGGCGCGCAAGGCGAACAAACACCATCACCAAACCACCCAACAGGCCCAGAATGGCCCACCCGGTCGGATAGATGCGCGGTGCTTGGGCCAGTGGTGAACTCTGGGGCAAATCCTTGGGCAAATCCGGGGCAAGCCAGTCCAGCGCCGCGGCCCGGCCCGAGCGGGCATGCAGGATTGACACATGTTCGCTGAACGGGGCCGCAAAAGCACGGCGGCGAATATCACCACTCTGGGCGGTTTCGCCCTCGGTCACATTGGGATCGACCATCTGCACGGCCTCCCGCGCAAAGGCCCGCAACCCGGCCTCCCATGCGCCGGTGATCAGCAGCATGTCCTTTGGGGTGGCGGCATCGATCTCTTGCGAAAAGGCCGAGATCAGGACAACCGGACCAATGTCGGCCCGCATCGCCGCAACCCGCACCAGAATATCGGTGGCCATCGAATGCCCAATCAGCGTGACGGGGGTATCGCCGCGTGCCACAGCGTCAATCACTGCATGGGTCTGGTCCACCAGCAATTGCGTCGTGCCTGCAATCTGATCCACATCGCCCGACATCGGCGTCGGGTTGCGCCCGTGGCCTTCGAACTCGTAGACCGACACCACATAGCCGGCCCGTGCCAGCGGCAGCGCATAGCCCTGCATCATCTGCTGCGAGCCGGCAAACCCATGTGCAACAACCACAGGCGGGCCCTCGCTGCCCGGCAAGGCATAGGTGATCACCGGCGTGGTGCCAATGGTGCTGTGGGTGATCTGAACACCCCAGCGCGCCGCCTCCAGCACTGCCAGAGAGGCCAGCACTATCACCAGACCCAGCCCGAGTGTGAAACGGGTCAGGGCTCTGCTCGCCTGCCCCTCAGCGCGCAATGACAATATCCGCACTCAGCCCGCCCAACCGCGCACTTTCGCCCAGCCTCAGCGTGCCGCCGTGCGCGCGCGCAATGTCCAGTGCAATCGACAGACCCAGCCCGACGCCCGTGCCTCGGTTCTGGTTGCGTGCAGGCTCCAGCCGGGTAAAGGGCTTCATTGCCTCGTCGCGCTGCTCGGGCGGAATGCCGGGGCCGTCGTCCTCGACCCGGATGCGCAGCGATTTCTCGGACAGCATCACCGACACCTCGGCCCGCCCGCCATAACGCACTGCGTTGGTGATCAGGTTTTCCACCGCGCGGCGGATCCCCCCCTTACGCAGCGCCACCATCCCCTGCCCTTCGGTCAGCGCCAATGTCACAGCCGTCTGGGCGCGTTGTGCATCTTCGACAATCGTCTGCACCAGCGCAATGGGATCAATCTGTTCAGGCTCGCCTTCCTGCGCGCCTCGGGCGAAATCCAGAAATTCGTCCAGCAGACGCTCCATATCCTCGACATCGCGCTGCATGGGGGCGGCTTCGTCATCCTCCATCAGGCTCAGGCCCAGTTTCAGCCGTGTCAGCGGCGTGCGCAGATCATGGCTGACCCCCGACAACATCAGCGTGCGCTGTTCAATCTGGCGTTCAATCCGGTTGCGCATGTCCAGAAAGGCACTGCCCGCCGCGCGCACCTCGGTGGCGCCAGAGGGCCTGTAGGGCACGTGACGGCCCCGGCCAAACGCCTCGGCGGCGCCGGCCAGACGCGTGATCGGCCGCAGTTGATTGCGCAGATACAGGAACGACACAATCGTGATCAGCACGCCAAAGACGGCCATATTAACCAGCAATTGATGCGGGTTTGACGCAGACACCCGACGCCGGTCAAACCCCAGCCGCAAAGGCGGATGCCCTTGGGGTGTTATATACAAACGCACCAATTGGTTGTCGGGCAATTCCACCGCGGCCAGATCGGGCATCAACGCATGCAATTCCCGCGTGACCACACCGCCTGTCAAATCATACCACTGCATGAAATCAGCCTCGGGCACCTCCTCGGGGGCAATCTCGGTCACGGATATCTGCAAGGCCCGCGCCACCGCCGTCGCCCGTGCCTGGGGGCCTGCATGCTGCTCAGATATCACATGGGCCACCTCGCGGCTGACAACCAATGTCATCTGCCGCGACACACCATCAAAATGCCGCTGGATAAAGACAATCGACACCAGCAGCAGCAAGGTGATCACCGGCAACAACAAGATCAGCATGGCCCGGCCATACAAGCTGCGCGGCAGATAAGGTTTGATCCATCGAAACGACATAGCCACCAGCCTAATCTGTTTCGCCCAGAAGCTGAATATCGGTTTTGACATCTGTGCGTTAAACATTGCACTGATAATCATCACCCCTGCCCAAGGATACCCCCATGACCCCGCCTGATGACTTTGATCCCCCCATCGGTGTGCCACAGACGCTTGAGCCGGGCATCCAGCGGATCGTGGCGCCCAACCCGTCGCCGATGACGTACCGGGGCACCAACACCTATCTGCTGGGCCAATCCCGGCTTGCGGTGATTGATCCCGGCCCGGATGATGCAAGCCACCTCAGCGCCATTCTTGGCGCGGTGCAGCCCGGCCAAACCATCAGCCATATATTTGTGACCCATGCGCATCTGGATCATTCGCCACTGGCCGCGCGTCTGTCTGCGCATACGGGCGCGCCTGTGCTGGCTTACGGCGATCATCTGGCCGGACGCAGTGCCGTGATGCACGAGCTGGCGCAGTCAGGCCTGATGCGCGGCGGTGAAGGGGTGGATCACGGCTTTGTCCCTGATCAACGACTGCACGACGGCGAAACAGTGCACGGCGATGGCTGGTCCCTGCGCGCCCATTGGACACCGGGGCACTTCGGCAATCACATGTGTTTTGCCAGTGACGATGCGGTGTTTGTGGGGGATTTGGTGATGGGCTGGGCCAGCTCTCTGGTGTCGCCGCCTGATGGGGACCTGACTGATTTCATGGCCTCGTGCCGGGCCATGCAGGCGGTGAAGGCGCGGGTGATGTACGCAGGTCACGGTGCGCCGATCACAGACCCCGCCGCACGTCTGGACTGGCTGATCACACATCGTCACACCCGCGAGACCGCCATTCTATCCGCCCTCGCCCAGGGCCCTGCCACCCCACCGCAGCTAACCGCGTTGATCTATACCGACACGCCAGCAGCACTAAGGCCCGCCGCCACCCGCAACGTGCTGGCGCATCTGGTGGATTTGACGGGCCGCGGCCTGACCCAACCCGATGGCGCGCTGCACCATGACACGCTCTTTGCGCTTTGTTCTATGGCCCAAGCCCCGGAATGAATTTTTGTCATTATCCCTCTGGACGCGCCGCAAAGCCATTGCTATATCCGCGCTCATGGTCCGGCGTAGCTCAGCGGTAGAGCAGTTGACTGTTAATCAATTGGTCGTAGGTTCGATCCCTACCGCCGGAGCCAATAGATACAAAGCCTTAGCGGTAAATCGCTGAGGCTTTGATCGTTTTCAGTCTCTTCTTAGTCTCTTTGTTCACTCAAGTATGCTGAACCAGCGCATGTTACATTCACCACCGTTTCTGATTTGTATTCATCAAGAAACAGCCATTCGATGTGGCCGTACGGACAAAAATAGGTATCATACACATAGCGCCGCCACTGTGTTGGAAACGTTCCTCATAGGCAAGAACTGCTCTGTATGAACATGTTGCTTAGGAGTTCCTGCCTGTCCTCTGGCTGTCCGATATTAAGATTTTCTGAAGGTTGAAAAACTTTCTG
>JBGCEW010000023.1:0-55722 GCA_045106595.1 Roseovarius sp.
CATGTCTTTGAAAGTTTCGACGAGGTCTGGCTGGACATCGGCCCGACAAATATTCGCTCGCAAAAGGCCACGGCCAAGCTGGGGGCGAAGAAGATGTTCGAAGGCCGGCTCGATCTGGGGACCGGGCGCGAGGATGATTACCTGTCTTTTGTGGTCAGCCGCGCGGAGTGGGACAAGGTGAAAGCCGAACGTGTTGTGACCTGAAGGAGTGGCTTGTCGCCACGCATTCACTGTTGGGGGGCTCGTAAGCTTCCCGGAAAAGCGCCAGTGGCGCGTTTCGCTTACGGGCGGGCGGAGCCCAATGAACACCCCCAACCAGCGCTGCGCGCGTTCCAGCCTGAAACCCTCCACTGGAGGTTTTCCAAGACGGCAGTCACCCCCCGATGAGGGACGCTGTCCCTCAAACTCCCCGGAGTATTTATGCCAAGGAGAAGCAGGGCGCGGATTTGCGCTGTTAGTCTTTTACAAACAGCTTGCGGGGCATGTTGGCGGTGGCTTCGGCCGGGCCGTTTTCGGTGATCAGGATGGTTTCGGTGGTCTCAAGTCCCCAGCTGTCCATCCACAAGGCGGGCATGAAGTGGAAGACCATGCCGGGTTCCAGCACGGTTGTGTCCTCAAGCCGGATGGAGGCGGTGCGTTCGCCCCAGTCGGGCGGGTAGCTGAGGCCGATGGGATAGCCCATGCGCCCTTCGCGTTTGATGCCGTGTTTGGCCAGCACATCCATGAAGGCCTGCGCGATGTCACAGGTGCGGTTGCCGGCGCGGGCGGCGTCAAGGCCTGCTTCGATGCCTTCGATCTGGGCTTTTTCTGCGTCCAGCATGTCTTGCGGGGGTTTGCCCAAGTAAACTGTGCGGCACAGCGGAGAGTGGTAGCGGCGGTAGACGCCCGAGAGTTCAAAGAAGGTAACCTCGCCTGCGACCATTTCCTTGCCGCTCCAGGTGAGGTGGGCGGCGGTGGTGTCTTCGCCCGAGGGTGTCAGGGGGATGATGCCGGGGTAGTCGCCCCAGATGTCATCCACGCCCGAGATGGCGGCGTGAAAGATGTCAGCGACCAGATCGTTTTTGCGCACACCGGGGGCGGAGCGATCAATGGCGGTTTGCACGACTTTTTCGGAAATACGCGCGGCTTTGCGGATGAAGGCAATTTCTTCGTCGGACTTGATCAGGCGTTGCCAGTTGACCAGGGCGGTGGCGTCGATGAACGTGGCGCCCGGCAATTCGGCGGTCAGAACGGCGTGGGCCTTGGCGGAGTAATAGTAGTTCTCCATCTCGATGCCGATGCGGGCGTTTTCATACCCACGGTCGCGAATGTGCTGCGCCAGATCCTGCATCGGGTGGCGTTCGGTTGATTGCACGTAGTGATCGCCGTAGCCCAGAATGTGTTCGTCTTGCATCCAGCAGGTGCGCCGCCCGCCCAGCATATCCATGTAGCGCCCCCACCAGATGGGAGGGCCGTCCATCCCCAGCAAAACGCCCTGATGCACGTAGAAGGACCAGCCGTCATAGGCGGTCAGCCAAGCCTGATTTGAAGGGTCCGTGATAAACATCAGATCAATGCCTGCAGCCTCCATTGCGGCGCGGGTTTTAGCGATTCGACGATCGAACTCACCTTGGCTGAACGGGATGTCTTGACCTGGCATTGAAGTGTCCTTGTGACGTGACTTTGGGTGCAATTCAGCACGATGCTATCGGATTTGGAGGTCTATTTGCGTCAAAACGGCATTTTTTTGCAACTTTGGCGATATTCCGATTTGATATTTGGACAAAGTGGCACAGAATTGGGGACGAACGGGAAGGTTCAAAAGAAAATTGCTGAATAGGAGCGACTGATGCGCATTGTGTGTCTGTTGGGCAGCCCACGGGCTGACGGGAATAGTGATCAATTGGCGGATGCCTTTTTGGACGCAGCCGAAACGGCGGGTGCCGAGGTGTCGCGCCACGCCTTGCGGGATCTGCGGTTTGACGGGCCAACCGGCAAGAAACCCGATGCCGAGGGTGACTACGGTGTCGAGGACGACATGGCGGGTGTTCTGGATGATGTGATCCACGCCGATGTCATCGTGTTTGCGACGCCGATCTATTTTTGCAACATGACGGGTTTGATGAAGCAGGCGTTTGACCGGTTCTTTTCGTTTTTCGTGCCGGATTATGTGACGTCTGCCACGCCATCGCGTCTGGGCAAGGCCAAAGGGTTTGTGCTGATCCAGACCCAGGGGGAAGGCCCCGAGCGGTATGGCGATCTGCTGGAGCAATATGCGCCCGCGCTGGACAAGCTGGGATTGCAAAGCCGTGCTTTGGTCAGGGCGTGCAACGTCAGAGAACGGGGCGATGTGATGCAGGCCAAGGATGCTGTGCAGGCAGCCGCCGAGCAGGGCCGGAAATGGGCGAGCTATGACAGTGTGCCGTCGCTGAACAAAGTTTCGTAAACGCAGCCCTTGCACTTGGCCGGGATGAGATGCACGGTCGCGCGTGATTTTCATGCTGGCCGAAGGGACCAATGCGATGCTGAGAAACGACCAACTGGACCAATGGGACCGCGAGAACTTCTTTCATCCCTCGACGCATCTGGCCGAGTTTGCCCGTGGCGAGCTGGCCAGCCGGATCATCACCGGTGGCACCAATTGTCATATTGAGGATCGTGACGGCAACCGGATGCTGGATGCCTTTGCGGGGCTGTATTGTGTGAACGTCGGTTATGGCCGTCAGGACATTGCCGATGCGATTGCCGCACAGGCCAAAGAGCTGGCCTATTACCACGCCTATGTTGGTCACGGCACCGAGGCCAGCATCACCCTGTCGAAGATGATCCTGGACCGTGCACCGGACCACATGAGCAAGGTATACTTTGGCCTGAGCGGGTCAGATGCGAATGAAACCAACATCAAGCTGATTTGGTATTACAACAACATCCTGGGTCGGCCCGAGAAGAAGAAGATCATCAGCCGTTGGCGTGGGTATCATGGCAGTGGCCTGATGACCGGATCGCTGACCGGGCTGGAGCTGTTTCACAAGAAATTTGATCTGCCGCTGGCGCAGGTCATTCATACCGAAGCGCCGTATTACTTCCGCCGGGCTGATCTGGATCAGTCTGAGGCGCAGTTTGTTGCCCATTGCGTGGCCGAGCTGGAGGCGATGATCGCGCGTGAGGGGGCGGATACCATTGCGGCCTTTATCGGCGAGCCGGTGTTGGGCACCGGGGGCATTGTGCCGCCGCCTGAGGGGTATTGGCCCGCGATCCAGGAGGTTCTGGACCGGCATGACATTTTGCTGGTCGCCGATGAGGTGGTCACCGGGTTTGGCCGGTTGGGCACGATGTTCGGGTCCGAGCATTACGGGATCAAACCGGATTTGATCACCATCGCCAAAGGTCTGACATCGGCCTATGCGCCGTTGTCGGGCAGTATTGTCAGTGACCGGATGTGGGCCGTGCTGGAACAAGGCACGGATGAGAATGGCCCCATTGGCCACGGTTGGACCTATTCCGCGCATCCGATCGGGGCGGCGGCGGGTGTTGCCAACCTTAAACTGCTGGATGAGCTGGAGCTGATGCAAAACGCGGGCAGCACGGGTGCCTATCTGAACGCACAGATGACCGCCGCGCTGGGCGATCATGCCCATGTGGGCGAGGTGCGCGGTGAGGGGATGCTATGTGCTGTGGAGTTTGTAAAAGACCGCGACAGCCGCACCTTCTTTGATGCCAGTGACAAGATCGGCCCGAAGGTGGCCGCCGCCCTGGCCAGCCACAATGTCATCGCGCGTGCCATGCCCCAAGGCGACATTCTGGGCTTTGCGCCGCCGTTCTGTCTGACGCAGGCCGAAGCGGATGAGGTGGTGTCAAAGACCGCTGACGCCGTCAAAACGGTCCTGGGATAATAGCCGGAACCGCGAATCGAAAGTGCCGCATTTCAGCGTATCTGAAGGGAAGTTCAGAAGAAAAGGCGCGCGAGGGGCGGATTCTGCCGCACTCTGCTTGCATCCGCCGCGCTTTGGCGGTTTAGTCTGTGCCGAACGCAGCAGAAGCCTGCGATTGATATAGTCAGGGAGACTGATTTGCTGGATACAGCCAACAGCGACGCATTCGTTGCCTTTGAACGCGTGCAAAAAAGCTATGACGGGGAAGTTCTGGTCGTAAAGGATTTGAACCTTGCAATCCCCAAGGGCGAATTTCTGACCATGTTGGGCCCCTCAGGGTCTGGGAAAACCACCTGTCTGATGATGCTGGCGGGGTTTGAAACCGCCACCCACGGCAAAATCCTGCTGGACGGTGTCAGCATCAACAACATCCCGCCGCACAAGCGCGGCATTGGCATGGTGTTTCAGAACTACGCCCTGTTCCCGCATATGACGATTGCCGAAAACCTGAGCTTTCCTTTGGAAGTGCGCAAGATGGGCAAGTCCGAGCGTGAGGAAAAGGTCAAGCGCGCACTGGATATGGTTGAAATGGGCGACTTTGGCGGCCGACGTCCGGCGCAATTGTCCGGTGGTCAGCAGCAACGTGTGGCTTTGGCCCGCGCGCTGGTGTTTGAACCCGAGCTGGTTCTGATGGACGAACCGCTGGGCGCACTGGACAAGCAGCTGCGCGAAAAGATGCAGTTTGAGATCACCGATCTGGCGCATAATCTGGGTATTACCACCGTCTATGTGACCCACGACCAGACCGAGGCGCTGACCATGTCAGACCGTGTTGCGGTGTTTGACGATGGCCGCATTCAACAGATTGATCCGCCGGATGTTCTGTATGAAAGCCCGCAAAACAGTTTCGTGGCGCAGTTCATTGGTGAAAACAACACGCTGGACGGCGTGGTGAAGGAAATCAAAGGCGATCTGGCGCTGGTGCAGCTGGATGATGGCAGTGTGATTGATGCCACGCCGGTGAATGTCAGCCAGCCGGGCGATCGCACGCAGGTGTCGATCCGTCCTGAGCGGGTGGAGTTCAACAAGGACCGTTTGCAGGGCAACGCCCACACGCTGAAAGCCGAAGTGCTGGAGTTCATCTATATGGGTGACATTTTCCGGACGCGGTTGCGGGTGGCCGGCAGTGACGACTTTGTGGTGAAAACCCGCAACGCGCCGGATCAGGTGAAACTGAAACCTGGTGAAACAGTTGAGGTTGGCTGGCTTCCGCAGGATTGCCGGGCGCTCGACGCATAAGGTTCAAGGGATATCGCGGCTGTCACTCGGGCGCGATGAAACGTGGGTTCAACGGCTCAAGCCCGTGGCCGGAACCCCAAACATTCTAGTACGGGTAACAATTGGGAGAACTTAAATGAAACTTTCGACAACTCTTCTGGCCTCTACCGCTCTGGTTGCTGCTGGTGGTGTGTCCGCTATGGATATGGCGGATGAAATGACCATCGTGTCCTGGGGTGGTGCATACTCCAAGTCACAAAAGCTGGCCTATCATGACCCCTATGCTGAAAAAGCCGGTGTCACGATCATCAACGACGACAGCTCGGCCGAAGCTGTGGCGAAACTGCGCGCGATGAACGAAGCGGGCAACGTCACATGGGACGTGGTTGACGTGGTTGCAGCCGATGCGATCCGTCTGTGCGACGAAGGCCTGGCGCTGGAAATCGACCCTGACACGCAACTGGCTGCAGCACCCGATGGCACACCTGCCTCGGAAGACTTTGGCGACCTGCTGGTCTCTGACTGCTTTATTCCGCAGATCGTATACTCGACCACATTCGGCTACCGTACAGACATGGTTGGCGACACGCCTCCGACAGAAGTATGTGCCGTGTTCGACACCGAAGCCTATCCTGGCAAGCGTTCGCTGGAAAAGCGTCCGATCAACAACATGGAATGGGCTCTGCTGTGTGACGGTGTTGCCAAAGATGCCGTTTATGACGTTCTGGCCACCGAAGAAGGTCAAAACCAGGCTCTGGCCAAACTCGACACCATCAAAGACGACGTGATCTGGTGGTCGGCTGGTGCGGACACGCCTCAGCTGCTGGCCGATGGCGAAGTTGTGATGGGTTCGACCTACAACGGTCGTCTGTTCAGTGTGATCGAAGAGCAGAAGCAACCCGTTGCCATGCTGTGGGACGCGCAGGTGTTTGACCTTGACGGTTGGATCATCCCAACTGGTCTGAGCCCCGAGCGTCAGGCCCGCGCGCTGGACTACATCATGTTCGCGACAGACACACAGCGTCTTGCAGATCAGGCCAAGTACATCTCGTACGGTCCTGCACGTGCATCGTCGGCCCCACTGGTTGGTCAGCACGCAGATCTGGGTATCGATATGGCACCACACATGCCAACCGATCCTAACAACGCCAAGAACACGTTCCTGTATAACTACGAGTTCTGGGCGGACTACCGTGATGACATCGACGCCAAATTCCAGGCGTGGTTGGCTCAATAAGCCTTATGGCCTGGGGCGTGTCTGACGCGCCCCATGGCTGACAATCAATGAGTGTGGGCTGCAATGTACGGCCCACACCACACCTGACGGGGGACGCGGCATATCATGCCCAAAGGCTATATCATCGGCCACATCACAGTGAATGATCCTGAGGCTTATCAGGAGTACATCGACAAAGACACGCCGATCCTGTTGGGGTTGGGTGGCAGGTTTGTCGTCCGTGGTGGCCAATCCGAAGTGATGGAGGGTGAGACCCTGAACCGTCACGTTGTGATTGAATTCCCCAGTTATGCCGCTGCCAAAGCCGCATATCATGACCCAGATTATCAAAAAGTTGCCGATATCCGCAGGCGTACCGCCGACAGCGTGATCCTATTGGTGGAAGGAACCCCCGATGAGTGATGCAACCCAATCCGGCCCCGTGCTGGCCGCCGATGGCACACCCCTGAAGAAAAGCCTGGGCCGTGCCTTGCGCCAACAAAAGCTGCGCGCGCTGATGCTGATTGCGCCTTTGTTGTTGTTTGTGCTGGTGTCCTTCATCTGGCCGATTGCCGTGATGCTGTTTCGGTCGGTTGAAAATGACATCGTGTCCGACACGCTGCCGCTGACCGTGGTCGAGCTGGCCGCATGGGACGCCGAAAGTGGCGAGTTGCCGGACGAGAATGTGTATGACGCCTTTGTGCGCGACATGGTCGTGGCGATTGACGCCAAGCGCCACACGCGGCTGGGCACACGCCTGAACTATGAAGAAACCGGCATGTCGTCGCTGTTCCGCAAATCAGGCCGCCAGATCAAGAAACTGGATCCGGAGGCCGATGCGCCGTTCAAGCAAACCCTGATTGATATCGATAAGGACTGGGGTGACATTCAGACCTGGAAGGTGATTCAGACGCATTCGGTCAAGATCACCAACGGCTATTTCCTGAACGCCATCGACATGAAACGCACGCCCGAAGGGGCGCAGGTGCAACCCGAAGACAAGCAGATCCTGCTGAAGCTGTTTGGCAGAACGCTGGTGATGTCGCTGGTGATCATGGGCAGTTGTATCCTGCTGGGTTATCCGATTGCGTGGATCCTGGCGAACCTGCCGATGCGCACGGCGAATATTCTGATGATCCTTGTGCTGCTGCCATTCTGGACGTCACTGCTGGTGCGGACATCTGCGTGGAAGGTGTTGTTGCAACAACAAGGCGTGATCAACGATATCATCGTGTGGCTGGGATTGATCAGTGATGACGGCCGGTTGGTGATGATCAACAACCAGACGGGTACGATCATTGCGATGACGCATATCCTGCTGCCGTTCATGATCCTGCCGATGTATTCGGTGATGCAGACCATTCCACCGACCTATCTGCGTGCCGCGAAATCTATGGGCGCCACCAACTGGACCGCGTTCTGGCGGGTGTATTTCCCACAAAGCGTTCCGGGTATTGGCGCGGGGTCGATCCTGGTGTTCATTCTGGCGATTGGCTATTACATCACCCCCGAGATCGTGGGCGGCACCAAGGGTGTCTTTATCTCGAACCGGATTGCTTATCACATTTCATCCTCGCTCAACTGGGGCCTTGCGGCTGCGTTGGGTGCGATATTGCTGGCCGTCGTGCTGGGGCTCTACTGGTGTTACGACAAAATTGTCGGCATCGATAACGTGAAGTTGGGGTAACGGATATGGCTGCTTTGACACCGATTTCGCGCAAACCTTTGTCTTTCGTTCTGCCGTTGATTGCAGCGGCCGGGGCGTTTGTCGGGTTGTTTTTTGGCACCGCCAATGGCTCGGGTCTGATGGGCGTGATTGCCGGGGGCCTTCTGGCGCCTGCACTGGCGATGCTGTGCTTTGCCGTGATCAAGAACGAAAAGCTGGGCAAATGGCTGTTTCTGGCCGTGAGCCTTGGCGTTTGCTTTTGGCTGGCGGGCATTCCGGGCATTGTGCTGGGCCTGATCTTTGGCTGGTTCTTTGGCTGGTACAGTTACTGGCTGTACGAAGGCCGGTACCGTGCCCGCCTGCTGCCCTATCTGACACCGGGCCAAGTGCTGTGGCACTACGGGTTCCGCGTGATTTGCGGCTGCATCTTCTTCTTCCTGGTCGCACCTTTGGTGCCGGTCATGTGGCTTAGCTTTAATGCGCAGGACTTTTTCACCTTCACGCCCGAAATGCTGCGGTTTGATCCCGAAGGGTACAGCCTGAAGCACTATGAGGACTTTTTCACCAACAACGAATGGCAGCGCAGTTTCAAGAACTCACTGATCATCGCACCTATTGCGACGGTGATTTCGGTGACGCTGGGCACGCTGGCCGCCATCGGTCTGAGCCAGAGCCATGTGCCGGGCAAGCGCGCCATCATGGCGATCCTGATTTCGCCCATGATCGTGCCGCTGATCATCTCGGCGACAGGGATGTTCTTTTTCTACTCGGACATCGGTAATTTCCTTGAGGGCACGCTGGGTCTGGGCAAGAACTTTGTTGGCTACATAAAGGTTATTCTGGCGCATGCGGTGTTGGGTATTCCGTTTGTGATCATCACGGTGACCGCCACGCTGGTTGGGTTTGATCGCTCACTGACACGGGCGGCGGCCAATATGGGTGCTGATCCGGTGACCACGTTCTTCCGGGTGCAGATGCCACTGATCCTGCCGGGTGTGATCTCGGGTGGGTTGTTTGCCTTTATCACGTCGTTTGATGAGGTGGTCGTGGTGCTGTTCGTCGGCTCGGCCAGTCAGAAGACGCTGCCGTGGCAGATGTTCACCGGCCTGCGCGAGCAGATTTCACCCACCATTCTGGCGGTTGCCACGATCCTTGTGGTGATGTCGATCCTGCTGCTGACCACGGTCGAGCTGCTGCGTCGCCGGTCCGAGCGGCTGCGGGGCATGTCGCCCGGATAAACCGGACCCATAGTGATACGATCAGGCCGGGTGCGTTGTGCCCGGCCTTTTTTGTGGGGACGCTCATGATGCTGCGCGCCCGGTAAAGAGCGCATAGAAGATGGCCAGCACGCACAGCTGCGCCGCGATGACGGCAATCCAGATTTCGGCAAAAGCCGGGTCGATGTATTTTTGTGGTCCAAAGCTGAGCAAAGCGAATGCTGCCGCAATCCCCGCCAGAATGCGCCCGGCCATTTCGGTGATCAACACCCGTGCGGCCATTGCTGTTCCAATGGCCACGGCCAGAAACGGCGCCATCGCAAAGAGCGGAATTGTGCGCGGCGGATGCGGGGCCACGCCAAACCACAAAGAGGCCAGCATCACGGTCTGAACAATGGCCAGCATCAGGCAGGCCGCATCAAGGATTTTCATTTTCTGGGTCATGTGTGTTGTCCTTTGATATTCCGTACCGATTGGTACGCCTTGCACCGTACCGATTGGTACGTTAAAGGTCAATGGCCTTTGAGAGACGCAGACCCATGACCCAGGAAACCGACCCCAACGCCAAACGCCGTCAAGAGATTTTGGCCAGTGGATTAAGCGTTTTGATTGAAAAGGGCTGGCGTGGGACATCGATGATCGCGATTGCCCGCAAGGCCAGCGCCAGCAAGGAAACCTTGTACAATTGGTTTGGTGACAAAGCCGGGTTCTTTGGGGCGTTGATTCGTGAAAACGCGTCAGGTTTGGATCAGGCCCTGCCCGATGATTTTGCCGATATGCCACTTGAGGCCGGGTTAAAGGCCTTCGGGGTCGAGCTGTTGCGGCTGGTCACGGGTGATGCATCGCTTGCGCTGAACCGCACAGCCATTGCCGAGGCCGGGGGGGATCCGACACTTGGGCAAACCCTGCTGGCCGAGGGCAAGGCGAAATCCCTGCCCAAACTGGCCAGGTGGTTGTCACAGCATATGGATTTGGAAAACGCCGAACAGGCCGCAGAGCGGTTTGTGGTTCTGGTCAAGGGCGAGGCCCAGCTGGAGCGTTTGATGGGTGCACGTGGCGCGCTGAGTGAACAAGAAATCACGGCGCAGGTCGACCGCGCCGTGACGGATTTTCTAAGGTTGTATCAGTGCTAGCTGATCAGCTGCGCACCAGCTTTTCGTAGCTGTCCGAAATGTCACGGGTCAATGCGCCTACCTCAAAGTTGTAGTCGCCGATTTGGCCGACGGGGGTTACCTCGGCGGCGGTACCGGTCAGCCAGCATTGTTCAAACCCTTCCATTTCTTCGGGCATGATGTGGCGCTCGTGAACCTTGATTTGCTTGTCTTGCAACATGCCCACTACCGTCTGACGGGTCAGCCCGTTGAGGAAGCAATCAGGCAGGGGTGTGTGCACTTCGCCGTCTTTGACAAAGAAGATGTTGGCGCCTGTCGCCTCGGCCACATAGCCGCGGTAATCCATGAATAAGGCGTCCGAGCAGCCTTTGGCCTCGGCGGCGTGTTTGGATGTGGTGCAGATCATATACAGACCGGCGGCCTTGGCATGTACAGGAATGGTCTCGGGCGAGGGGCGTTTCCATTTGGAGATGTCGAGCTTGGCGCCCTTCATTTTGGCATCGCCGTAATACGCACCCCATTCCCAGGCCGCGATGGCCAGATGTACGGGGTTTCTGGCGGATGCGACGCCCATGTCTTCGCCTGCGCCACGCCAGGCCACCGCACGCACGTAGGCATCGGTGTGGCCATTGGCCGTCAGGACTTCTTGCTTGGCGGCTTCGATTTCATCAACGGTAAAGGGGATCTGGAAATCCAGCTCGCCCGCCGAGAAATGCAGACGCTCGGAATGTTCGCGGCTTTTGAAGATTTTGCCGTTGTAGCACCGCTCGCCCTCAAACACGGAGGATGCATAGTGCATCGCATGGGTCAACACATGGACATTGGCCGCGCGCCAATCGACCAGCTTGCCATCCATCCAGATCATACCGTCACGGTCATCATACCCAGCCATTGCGAACCTCCTAGCTACTATCGCTTTGCATATGTTGCGCAAGTTACGTCCGATACGGACACAAAATTACGCAGAAACTGCGATTCGCTACCAGTCTGTCCTTGGAATGTCAACAAAGCTGTCCTATTGTGACAAGGTAAGACAGTGAATGTGAAGGGATGGGACCATGTCGGAGGTGATCAGCGGCGAGTCCCTGTTGTTTTTGACGGATGAACAGTTGCGTCAGGGCAGCGAGGCAATGTTCTTTGCCTATCGCGGGTTCACAGCAGATCCTGACCGTATTCTGGAAACGATGGCCTATGGGCGTGCACATCACCGCGCGATCCACTTTATTTCGCGCAGCCCCGGCACCACGGTGAACAACCTGCTGAATATTCTGGGCGTGACCAAGCAATCCCTCAATCGCGTGTTGCGCACCTTGGTTGAGGATGGGCTGGTTGACAGCCGTGTGGGCAAATCGGACCGCCGCGAACGGCATTTGCACCTGACCGATGCTGGTGCCGCATTAGAGCGCAAGCTGTCGGATGCACAACGCGCCCGGATGCGGGCGGCGTATCGGTCTGCCGGACCCGAGGCGGTGGCGGGCTTTCGCAAGGTGCTTGAGGCCATGATGGACCCTGAGATGCGCAGGCAGTACCGTACATTGAAGGAAAATGAGACATGAGTGATCCGGCCCCGCATCTATTGATCGTTGATGATGATGAACGCATCCGCGGTCTGCTGCGCAAGTTTCTGCAGCGCAACGGGTTTCTGGTGTCCGTGGCACGCGACGCAACCCATGCGCGGTCGGTTCTGTCAGGGTTGGAATTTGATCTGATCGTGATGGATGTGATGATGCCTGGAGAAACGGGCGTTGAGCTGACCCGTGCCTTGCGCGAAAAGCTGGAGACGCCGATTTTGCTGCTGACGGCAAAAGGCGAAACCGAGGACCGGATCGAAGGGCTGGAGGCGGGCGCGGATGACTATCTGGCCAAGCCGTTTGAACCCAAGGAACTGCTGCTGCGGATCAATGCGATCTTGCGGCGCATGCCCGAGCCCGAGCCCGAAAACATCGCGCCGAAAGTGCTGAACCTGGGCCCTGTGCGCTATGACATGGAGCGCGCCGAACTGATGGCCGGAGAGCAGGTGGTGCGGTTGACGGCGACCGAAGTGCAGCTGATGCGGATCTTTTCCGAGAACCTGCGTGAGCCTGTGAGCCGGACCAAACTGGTTGAGGATCTGGGGCGCGACAAAGGCCAGGCGCAGGAACGAGCGGTGGACGTGCAGATCACCCGCCTGCGACGCAAGATCGAAGCGGACCCCAAGCAACCGCGCTACCTGCAAACAGTGCGCGGCGAGGGGTACATGCTGGTTCCGGATTGAACCTGTGGAACGTCCGTTTGGCGGGACGAAGCGGACGTTCAATCCTGAAGGCCATCGTCAGCCCCTGGGGTGGCGAGCCTGAACGTTTTTCTAGAGCACTTTATGCCAGCCAAACACATCCTCAGAATGAGCGACGCGCCTAGATCAAAATTATCGCCAGCCCATGGGAGGGGCCGACGATGGCCGGGCCACTGCGTGGCTGTTAACCGGCTTGGTGCATCACACGGATGTCTGCTTTGGGCTCAAACCGGTCATTCCACCTCTTGCGTTGGCCAGAGCCAGCAGAGTGCGGCGAGCTCACAGAATCCTTGAAGTCTCGCGATCACAGGCGTAAATCAATCTTATGACACGGATATTCGATATGGATGATCGCGCACGGCTGCCTTGGCGGTTCTTTGGTGCGACCCGGGCTATTCTGGCGCACCTATAAGGTGACGCCCCCGTTCCGTCTGACTATTTCCTAAAACAGCTATGGGAGAGGACACATGTCCCCCAAGACACTCTATGATAAAATCTGGGATGCACATCTGGCGCATGAGGCCGAGGATGGCACCAGCCTTCTGTATATTGACCGCCATTTGGTCCACGAAGTGACCAGCCCGCAGGCCTTTGAGGGGTTGCGGATGGCGGGCCGTCCGGTGCGCGCACCCGACAAGACAATCGCGGTGCCGGATCACAACGTGCCTACCACGCTGGACCGCGCCAATGCGGCCACCATGACCGAGGACAGCCGTATTCAGGTGGAAGCGCTGGACAAGAACGCCAAGGATTTTGGCATTCACTACTACCCTGTGAACGATGTGCGTCAGGGCATTGTGCATATCGTGGGGCCTGAACAGGGTTGGACCTTGCCGGGCATGACCGTGGTGTGTGGTGACAGCCACACGGCGACGCATGGGGCCTTTGGGGCCTTGGCGCATGGGATTGGCACGTCCGAGGTTGAGCATGTGCTGGCCACGCAGACGCTGATCCAGCAGAAGTCCAAGAACATGAAAGTTGAGATCACAGGCCAGTTGCGCCCCGGTGTGACTGCCAAGGACATCACCCTGTCTGTGATTGGCAAGACCGGTACGGCGGGCGGCACAGGTTACGTGATTGAGTACTGCGGCGAGGCCATTCGGAGCCTGTCGATGGAAGGGCGCATGACCGTGTGCAACATGGCGATCGAAGGCGGTGCACGCGCCGGGCTGATTGCGCCGGATGACACCACCTATGAGTATGTCAAAGGCCGGCCTCATGCCCCGAAAGGTGCGCAATGGGAGGCGGCGCGGGCGTGGTGGAAGACGCTTTATTCCGATGACGATGCGCATTGGGATGAGGTGATCACCATTGCCGGTGAAGACATTGCCCCGGTTGTGACATGGGGCACCTCGCCCGAGGATGTTTTGCCGATCACAGCCAATGTGCCCGCGGCGGATGACTTTGAGGGCGGCAAAGTAGGGGCTGCGCAGCGTAGCCTCGATTACATGGGTCTGACCCCCGGTACGCCTCTGAGTGAGATCGAGATTGATACGGTCTTTATCGGGTCCTGCACCAATGGCCGGATTGAGGATTTGCGCGCGGCTGCCGAAATCCTGAAAGGCAAGAAGATCAAGGTAAAGCGGGCCATGGTTGTGCCGGGCTCGGGCCTGGTGCGGGCACAGGCCGAGGAAGAAGGCCTGGCGGATATCTTTAAGGAGGCCGGGTTTGAATGGCGTCTGGCGGGATGTTCCATGTGTCTGGCGATGAACCCTGATCAGCTGAGCGAGGGCGAGCGCTGTGCCTCCACCTCGAACCGGAACTTTGAAGGGCGTCAGGGTTACAAAGGCCGGACGCATCTGGTGTCGCCTGGGATGGCGGCAGCGGCTGCGATCACGGGTAAACTGACTGACGTGCGTGAGATGATGTAATTGGGATTGCTCATCAGCCCTGATGGGCTGCCTTGCGAGGCGGACATGTTAGGGGCCGATGAGCCATTTCCGAAAGGACTGACAATGGACAAATTCGAAAAAATCACCGGGATCGCGGCGCCCATGCCGTTGGTGAATATCGACACCGATATGATCATCCCCAAGCAGTTTCTGAAAACCATCAAGCGGTCAGGCCTTGGTGCCAATCTGTTTGATGAAATGCGGTTTGATCGCCAAGGCAACGAGATTGCCGATTTCGTGCTGAACCAGCCGCAATATCGCAAGGCCGAGATTTTGGTGGCGGGGGACAACTTTGGCTGTGGCTCCAGCCGCGAACATGCGCCGTGGGCGATCAAGGATTTTGGCATCCGCTGTGTGGTTGCGCCCAGTTTTGCGGATATTTTCTATAACAACTGCTTCAAGAACGGCATTCTGCCTATCGCGCTGCCGCAAAGCCAGGTGGATGTGTTGATGAAAGACGCCGAGAAGGGTGCCAATGCCCGGATTGAAGTTGATCTGGAAAGCCAGACAATCACCACATCGGATGGTGAGACCTTCAGCTTTGAGGTGGATGCGTTCAAAAAGCACTGCCTGATGGAAGGTCTGGATGACATCGGGCTGACTATGGAAAAAGCTGCGGCGATTGACACGTTTGAGGCACAAGCCAGCGCGGCACGCCCCTGGGTTTGATCCTGTGGCGCCGCGTTCACAAGCGCGGCGCCTCAGCCTATGTGTGCGACACAGCACTGCAATAGAAACAATTCGTTAACGAACTTTGGGGTTATTCTTGTGGGTGGGTTTTGCCTGTCCCCTACATTTTGTGTGCGGCCCCTAGACCGTCAAAATTAAGCACCGAAATTGATGCATTCCCGCACCAGTGTCCTCACGAATTCGTCGCATTTCTTAAGTCTTGTTAACCAAGTCTTGAGCTGATGGACGAAAGAAGGCAAAAATTGGACAAGAATGAGGCACACCGCCACAATGAGCGGGATCAAACTGGGACAACGGCGCAGCATCGTACTGTGGCGGGCCAGGTTGAAGGGAAACGAGCAGTGGTTTCAAACCTGACAAGCGCGCTTGCGCGTGCATTTTTGGTCGCCCTTTTGGTGGTGACGCCGTCTTTGCTGTTGGCATCGACGGGCGCTGACACTGAGCAGCTGGTTGTGATCCTTGCCATCATTGTGGCGTCGATGACCTTTATCGAATATTACGGCACCTCGCCCAGCATCATCGAGTTTCGCTTTGCGCCGCCCTACAACCGCCTGAAATTTGCGGGGCTGGCCACGTCTATCACCCTGATCACCCTGATTTGCCGCGAGTCTGTGCATCCCACGGATATGGGCTTTTTGCTCAGTAAACTGGGTTATGATCTGGGCCTGATGATTGATTTCCCGTATTCGCCGGTGCGCCTGATGGTGCTGATGTTGCCCTCGGATGCCACGCCTGAATTGATTGAACTGGTGCGCACGGCCTCGGGCATTGCGTATATGTCATCGCTGTTGATGATGTTCATCTTTGTATCTTGCGTGCGCTTGCTGGGTTGGCCGACACGGTCGGGTGCGTTTAACGTGCTGATGAACCTGCCGCTGTTTGACCCGACGGGTGGCGGCGATGTGCTGGCGCGGCTGAAGCGTGATGCCGGTCTTAACATTGTACTTGGGTCGCTCTTGCCGTTTATCATACCCGCAGCGGTCAAGGCTGCATCGGACCTCATTGATCCAATTTCGATGACGGATCCGCAAACTCTGGTTTGGACGGTAACGGCATGGGCATTCCTACCTGCAAGCATGTTGATGCGTGGCATCGCGATGAGCCGTCTGGCCGATCTGATCGAGGAAAAGCGCAAGCGCGCGTATGCCGAGGCCGAAGCAGGCGCCTTGCAACGGGCCTGATCGCACTTGCGATGTGTTGCGGTCTGCCGGTGCAGGCCGACACGCTGCGTATTGCCACCTATCACACTGAACTGACCCGCGATGGCCCCGGCCTGCTGGTGCGCGATATTGCCAAGGGCAAAGATGCGCAGCTGCTGGCGATGCGTCAGGTGGTGGCAGAGGTTGCCCCCGATATTTTGCTGCTGCAAGGCGTGGATTATGACCACGGTCTGGCTGGGCTGACTGCATTGCAGGGCTGGCTGGCTGAGGGCGGTGTTTTTTATCCTCATGTCTTTGCGGCGGCGCCGAATTCTGGCCTGCCCACCGGGTATGACATGGATGCAGATGGCCGTCTGGGCGAGCCTGAGGATGCCCATGGCTATGGCAGTTTCTTTGGTCAAAGTGGCATGGCGCTGTTGTCTAAACATCCGATCGACACAGATGCGATACGGGATTTTAGCCCGGCCCTGTGGGTGGATGTCCCGGACCCGCTGTTGCCGGTTCATGCCGATGGTACGCCATTTCCCTCAGCACAGGCCCAGGCGGCGCTGAGGCTGGCCACTGTCGGGCAATGGATGGTGCCGGTCCGTGTAGACAAGACCACGGTAAGCGTGCTGGCGTTTCATGCAGGCCCGCCGGTGTTTGATGGGCCAGAAGACCGCAACGGCAAACGCAACCACGATGAGCTGGTGTTCTGGCAGCACTATCTGGATGGGGTCTTTGGGCCCGCCCCCAAGGCGCGGTTTGTGCTGTTGGGGGCGGCCAATCTGGATCCGGTGGATGGCGAAGGCTATCATCAGGCCATCACTGGCCTGCTGAATGATCCGCGCCTGCAAGATCCCGCGCCGCGCCGCCCAAACGGAGAGTTGGCGGACAGTCCCGGCCAATCAGGTGATCCGGAGTTTGATACGGTGGCATGGCCCGTGCCCGATCCTGGGCACCGCCGGGCGGATTATGTTCTGCCGTCTGCAGATTGGCAGGTGGTGGATGCCGGTGTGTATTGGCCCAAACCGCAAGATCCCAAGGCTGACGTCGTGGCCGAGGCCAGCCGGCATCGCATGGTGTGGGTTGATCTGATGCTGCCGTAAGGCGGGTCAGACCAGCGCCAGATGGCCGGCGTCCTGCGTGATGCTTAGCGGGGCAATCACGGTGGCACCGCAAGCCTGTGCAGCGGCCTGAATTTGATGCGGTGTCGGCCCGGTGGGATCATCGGTGTTGGCGACAATCACATCCACGCCCTTGGCGGATTGCGCAAGGGCGGCGGGTGGTCCATCGAACAGGTGAATGGCCCAGCCTGCATTCCACAACGTGGTGGCGGCGGCATCGCCCAGAGGGCTGTCAGCGTCCAGGATCAAAACAGTTTTCGGCATAGGACCATCCTTTGGTATAACGGCGGATGCCCTAAGGTCATGCATTCTATAACGAATGGGAATTGCCAAAATGCAATCATATGATATTCATTTATGAATGGACACATCCCTTGAAACCCTGGACTGGTCGTTGATCCGCGCATTTCTGGCGGTCGCTGAACATGGATCATTGTCAGCCGCCGCACGCGCGCTTGGGGCCAGTCAGCCGACGTTGGGGCGTCAGATCAGGCAGCTTGAGGCGGACCTGCAGCAGGTGCTGTTTCAGCGCCAACCCAAAGGGTTGATCCTGACCGACAACGGTGCCGCATTGCTGGGCCCGGCCGAGCGTATGCGCAAGGCGATGCACGATGTGGCGATGACAGCCGCCGGATTGCAAACGGGTATGGAGGGCGCGGTGCGTATCACCGCCAGTGAAACTGTAGCCCTGAATGTGCTGCCATCTATTTTGGCGCAGCTGCGGCTGGATCATCCCGACATCACCATTGATCTGGTGCCCAGTGACAGCACCGAAAACCTGTTGTTCCGCGAGGCCGATATCGCCCTGCGCCATTACCAGCCCGAACAGATGGAGCTGGTGGCCAAGAAGCTGGGCGAGCTGAAGTTCGGGATCTATGCCGCACGCAGTTATCTGGATCGTGTCGGGCGGCCTGCGTCGGTGCCCGAAATGATGACGCATTCGCTGATCGGGTATGATCGCAACGAAGAGATCATCCAAGGCATGCACGACCGTGGCCTGCCTGCCACCCGCGACTGGTTTGCCCTGCGCTGTGACAGTCATCCGGTGGGATGGGCCTTGCTGAAAGCCGGGTGTGGGATTGGATTTGGCGTGACATGTATGGCCGAAGATGACCCGGATGTGGAAGAGCTGCATTTTCCGATGGATTTGCCCACCTTGCCGGTGTGGCTGGTGACGCATCAATCACTGCGCCGAACACCGCGCATTGCGGCCGTTTGGGATGCACTTGAAACCGGGATGGCACCGTCCTTTTCTTGACCATTGCGCAGCACCGCGATAGGCCATCGCCAAACGTGTTTTCGCAAAGGATCAAAGACCATGGCCAACCCTTCCATTCTTATTCTGCCCGGTGACGGGATCGGTGCCGAAGTTATGGTCGAAGTGCGCAAGGTGATTGAGTGGTACGGTGCTAATCGTGATCTGAACTTTGACGTGAGCGAGGACCTTGTGGGTGGCTCGGCGTATGACAAGCACGGCACACCGCTGCACGATGATACGATGGCCCATGCCCAGGAGGTGGACGCGGTTCTGCTGGGGGCCGTGGGTGGCCCGGCCTATGACGATCTGGATTTCTCGGTCAAGCCCGAGCGCGGATTGCTGCGCTTGCGCAAGGAAATGGACCTGTTCGCCAACCTGCGCCCGGCGCAGTGCTTTGATGCTTTGGCGGACTTCTCATCGCTGAAGAAAGACATCGTGTCAGGTCTGGATATTATGATCGTGCGCGAGCTGACGAGCGGTGTGTACTTTGGCGAGCCTCGGGGGATTTTCGAGGAAGGCAACGAGCGTGTGGGCATCAACACCCAGCGCTATACCGAGAGCGAGATTGACCGTGCCGCGCGGGCCGCATTTGAGCTGGCGCGGAAACGCAACAACAAGGTCTGCTCGATGGAGAAGGCCAACGTGATGGAGAGCGGCATCCTGTGGCGCGAGGTCGTCACAAAGGTCCATCAGGCCGACTATGCCGATGTGGAGCTAAGCCATATGTACGCCGACAACGGTGCCATGCAACTGGTGCGCGCGCCCAAACAGTTTGATGTGATCCTGACCGATAACCTCTTTGGTGATATCCTGTCGGATTGCGCCGCGATGCTGACCGGCTCGCTTGGCATGTTGCCCTCGGCCTCGCTTGGTGCGCCGATGGCCAATGGCCGGCCCAAGGCGCTGTACGAACCGGTGCACGGCTCGGCCCCCGATATTGCGGGTCAGGGCAAGGCCAACCCGATTGCCTGTATCCTCAGCTTTGCCATGGCGCTGCGCTACAGCTTTGATCAGGGCGATGAGGCGACACGTCTGGAAACGGCCGTGGAAAAAGTGCTGGCCGATGGGGCACGTACAGGTGATCTGATGGGCCCGGACGGCGGCACACCGCTGAGCACAGGTGAGATGGGCGACGCGATCATCGAGGCACTGAGCGCAAGCCTGTGATCCGCACTTGCCAGTATGACACGGGTCAGGAGAGCGATTTCCTGACCCTTTATCGTGCCTGCCTTGCGCATTACGCCATCCCTGCCGCAACGCCCGAGCAAGAGGCGCGCGTGACGGAGCTGCTGGCCTCGGGACGGCATATGTCCTGCCTGATGGCCTATGAGGGCGACACGCCCGTGGGCTTTGCCACATGGACGCTGACCTTTCCGGCCGGAGCGGGGCTGGCACTTTATATGAAAGAGCTGTTTGTTGACGGGTCTGCCCGTGGCGCAGGGGCGGGCCGGGCCTTGTTGGCAGGGTTGGTGGGCATTGCGCAGGCCGAGGGCTGCACCCGCATGGATTGGCAGACCGACCGCAGCAACGCCTTGTCGCAGGCATTTTATACCCGCATCAACGCGCCGTCGTTTGACAAACTGACCTACCGCATCGGGGCGGCTGAATTTGCAGGCTTTCGCGCAGCGCTCATGTGACCTGAGGTGGCAAATGTGAAGGTCAGGATTTCCTGACTGGTGATCCGCCTGTGCCTCACCCAATTGTGAACAGTGTTCATATTGTTGGGAGGAACAATCAGATGACATTCAAAAAGACATCTCTTGCCACGCTTGGTCTGTTGGGGCTGGTGGCAGTGGCGGCCTGTGATGTGGCCTATCCGGTAACGGTGATTGGCGACACTGGCATGACATTCCGGGGGTCGGCCACGGATACGTTTCTGAACGGTGGCAGCTTTCATGCCACCAATGGCAGCTCGGTGTGTACGGGCACCTATACCAAGGTCGCAGACATCAGCACGGTCAGTTTTCCGGTGGTTTGCAACACCGGTTTACGCGGCATCGGCACGGCATATTTTGAAACCCCGTCACGGGGTTCGGGTTTTGTGACGATGTCAGATGGCAGCCGGTGGCAGTTCCTGTTTGGACGCGGCGCGCTGGCGTTGTGATGCCGCTATGGCGCGCCTTGGGGCGTTTCGAGTTTGCCCAATACATGCGCGGCCGCTTCAAGCGCGCCTTCTATGTACCCGCCAAATTCGGCGGCGACTTCGGATCCGGCGAACAGCAGTTTGTCATTCCAAAGCCCCGTCATCGCCTGAGGCAACCCATAGGAGGGATGCGCATAAAGCGGGGCTTTGTCGGCCTCGGTCGAGGTGAAGGGATCGCGTGCCCAATCCTTGATCAGCAACTGGCGTGGAGTGGCTGCTTTGTCGCCAAACAGGCGCACCAGTTGGGCCTGCAGATGATGCCGCAGGGCGTGTTCATCAGTGCGGTGCTGCGGCGGTATCCCGACAAATCCAAACAGCGCATATGGCCCGTCTTGGCAAGGTGAGGCATCATGGATTTCCACCATCGGGCCGTGTCTGCTGGTGGCGTCACCGGACAGGCCATCTTCGCGCCAAAAGGGCGTGTCGTAGATTGCAATGGCCTTGGCTTGTCCGGCCATCCAGGTGGCGACATGGCGCATCGCATGCAAGGTTGTATCGGGCAATGCGGGCGAAAATGTAATCTGGGCTGCGATCCGAGGGGGCATGGCCAGCACGACCTGTCGCGCCTGAACTGTTTCCCCGGTGCTAAGCGTCGCGGCACAGCCATCGTGCGACTGCTGCACCTGCGTGACCTGTGCGTTCAGACGAATGCGCCGGGCTGGCAACTGCCGGGCCAGAGCCTGGGTGAGGGTGGTCATCCCACCTTCAAGGCGCAAGGCCCCTTGCATCGATGCAAATCCGTGGTTGCTCTGCACCTGGCCATGTTCGTTTTCGTACCTCTGGGCACCGCGTGAAAACTGATCAAACGGGGTCAGCCCCAAACGCCGGATCAGCGCATCGATACGGGGCTGGCCGGGCCAAAACCACGCAGGCCCCATATCGAATGCCGCAGCACCAACCTGTTCGGTCAGGATGCGCCCGCCAAGACGCGCGCGTGCCTCAAGCAGCAGATAGTCCTGTCCGCGTGTCTCAAATTGCTCGGCCAGCGCAAGTCCCGAAAGGCCGCCGCCGATGATCAGGATTGTCATGTGACAGACCCGGTGACAGCGCGGGCCAAGATCAAAGAGCCGGGGGGTTGCATCACACGGCGGGTGCTTTCGCGTAGGGCAGGTGACCGGTTTTGATCCACAGCTTTGCACCGTCGGTGCCTGCCAACAGCGTCAGAGGCGTGCCCTCGGGCAAGCGCAGCCAGCCGCCTTTGCCCAGTGGTTCATCTTTGTGCAAAACTGACCCGCCGATCACCAGCATTTCCAAACCGCCGGGCGCTGTGTGATTGAAAGATGTACCGGCATCCAGATGGCTATAGGTCACCGTTTCGCGGTCATCCTGGTGCAGGATGGCGGTGGCGACGCCATTCTTGGGTGCGGGCAATTCATCGGCCATGGTTTTGCGGAACTGCGTGCGGTCGTCCATATCAAACTGCCACAGCTTCACAAAGATCGTGCACCCCGGAGCCGAGCCGGGAGTGTGCGCCGTGGTTGGCGGATTGCGCACATATGTGCCTTCCGGGTAATCGCCATGTTCGTCCTGAAACACGCCCTCAAGCACGATGAACTCTTCGCCGCCGGTGTGGGTATGCTCGGAGAAATGGCTGCCCGGTGCATAACGCACGATGGATGTGGCGCGCGCCACTTCATCGCCGATCCGGTCCAGCATTCGGCGATCAACGCCCGGCATTGGTGACGCGATCCACTCCTGCTGGTCAGAATGCACCACCACGCGGCGTGAGAAATCGGCGTTCAGTTCCATGCGATGTCTCCTTGCAACCGGCCTTGCTGTTTAGCCTGAGGTTCCGGTTTCGATCTCGCGGTCATGCTCGGGGGTGTTGAGCGTCGACCATGTGTCATCCAATGGTGGCACGGGCGGGGTTTCGCAATGCTGTCGGTGGATGTTCACCTTGGCAATGAAGTTGGCCGAAATCGGTGCGGTGACAAACAAGAACGCCATGATCAGCAATTCGTGGATCGAGGTTTCGCCCAATGAAAACGAATGGATCATCGATGCCAGCAACAACATCCCGATGCCCACGGTTCCCACTTTGGTGGGTGCATGCAGGCGGGTCATTGAATCGTTGAACCTGAGCAGTCCAATCGCGCCGACAAGGATAAAGCCGGCCCCGATGAACAGGCTTACAGCCGTGGCATATGTCAAAACAAGATCAAGGCTCATTCGATGATGTCCCCCCGCAGGATGAACCGGGCCAGCGCCACGGTTGAGACGAACCCCAGCATTGCGATCAGCAATGAGACCTCAAAGTAGATCTGCACGCCTTGCTGGATGCCCAACACAATCACCAGTCCCAGACCGTTGATCACCATTGTATCGAGCGCCAGAATGCGGTCGCCCGGTGTAGGACCCAACACAAGGCGCAGCATCGACATGACCTGCCCCAACGCCAGCGCGGCGAAGGCCACGTAAATTGCGATGTCCATAAGTCCGGTTGCGGATGTCATATGAAAATCTCCTTCAGGCGGGCCTCGTAGCGGGATTTGATGGTGTCCACCTCGGCTGCGGGATCATCGGTGTGCAGCACATGCACCAGCAGGCTGTGGCCTTCGTCTGACAAATCTGCGGACACAGTGCCGGGGGTCAGGGTGATGGTGCCTGCCAGAACGGTGATCGCCTCGGGTTGGCGCAGTTCGAGCGGGATGATGATCCAGGCGGGTTTCAGTTTGGAATTTGGCACGGTCAGCACAATCCAGGCCACCTGGATATTGGCCACGATGATATCCCAGATCACCACGACCGAGTAGCTGATCATTTTGCCCATGCGGAACCCCTGAGGGCGGTCAGGCCACCAGCGCGCGGTCATCAGCGGAATGATGATGCCAAGGATGATGCCAAAGACCACCATGCCCGAGGACACCTGATTTTGCAGCAAGACCCAGACGATGGCCAGCAGCAGGGTCAGAAACGGGTGTGGCAAAAGCCAGCGATAGGCGCGTCCCATGTCAGTACTCCTCTGCTTTTGGTTTGCTCAGCTTGCCGGGGGTATCCAGCACCGTTGAGATATAGGCATCAGGTGCAAACAGCTGCGCGGCCATGGTTGTGGTATAGCCATGCACCTTGCCAGCAAAGACGGTATGGGCCGCCAGAAGCGCCAGCAAACCCCCAACCGCCAAGTAAGACATTTGCGAGGGGGCGGCGTGCATCGATGTGTTGTCACTTTCGCCGTCATGTGGCTGGGTTGCTTTGGCCTTCCAGAACAGGATGCTGCCTGCGCGGGCAAAGCCAAGGATGCTGATCAGGCTGGAGATCAGGACGGTGGCCCAGATCCACGGCATCATGTCAGTGTCATAGGCCGCATCCAGCACCAACAATTTGCCCAGGAACCCTGACAGCGGCGGCAAGCCTGCCATGGCAATCGCCCCCGCAAAGAACAGCGCCGAGGTCAGCACAGCGCCCGAAACGGGCGGTTGCGGCGTCAGTTCAAGGTTGGCACGGCCGGTGCGCACAAGGTCTGAGATCAGGAACAATGCGGCCCCGGCAAGGGTGGAGTGGATGATATAGTACAGGGCCGCTGCAATGCCTTCGGGGGTGAAGAGCGAGATTGAGATCATCACCATGCCCATCGATCCGATGACCGAGAAGGCCACCAGCCTGTCCAGCTTTTTGGCGGCCAACACGCCGATCATACCGATTGCCAGCGACACAAGTGCGGCAGTCAGCAACCAGACATCATGCAGCCCGGTTGTCACCTCAAGATCCGGAGGGAACACCATCGTGTAGACACGGATGATGGCATACGCGCCAACCTTGGTCATGATGGCAAACAGGGCCGCCACGGGGGCGGGGGCCTCGGCATAGCTGGAGGGCAGCCAGAAGTGCAGCGGCACAAGGGCCGCCTTGATGGCAAACACCAACAGCAGCAGCACGGCCGCAACACGAATGCCCACGGTTTCCGACGCATCCACAAGGGCCACACGCTGCGCCAGATCGGCCATGTTCAGCGTGCCGGTTTCCGCATAGATCGCGCCAAGGGCAAACAGAAACAGCGTTGAGCCGATGAGGTTGAAGAGCACATATTGCACGCCCGCCCGCAAGCGCGCATTGCCCCCTGCGTGGATCATCAGACCATAGGATGCAATCAGCAGCACCTCGAAGAACACAAAGAGGTTAAACAGGTCACCCGTCAGGAATGCGCCAAGGATGCCCATCAGCTGGAACTGGAACAGCGCATGGAAATGCCGCCCACGGTTATCCCAGCCTGATCCGATGGCATAAAGCAGGACAAACAGCGCCAGCACCGTGGTCAGCAAGACCATCATCGTCGACAGCCGGTCGCCTGCCAGCACGATGCCAAAGGGTGCCGCCCAATCCCCCAGTTGATACAGGATGACCGAGCCGTCCGAGGTTTGCCACGCAAGAGATGCCGCAATGGCGATCAGCGCCAGCACGCCACTGACGGACAAGGCCCGCTGAATTCCGATGTGATAGCGCGCCGCCAGCACGATGAACGGGGCCAGCAGGGCAGGCAGAATGACGGGGGCAATGATCCAATGGGTCATGACTGGCCCTCCGTCTTGGTCGGCTGGTCTTCGATCTGATCATCGACGTGGTCATCGTTGGACCCAAGGAATGCGCCCAGCCCAACCATCACAACCACGGCTGTCATACCAAATGAAATCACAATCGCTGTCAGCACCAGGGCCTGAGGCAGCGGATCGGCATAGCTGAGCGTTCCGTCGCGCAACACAGGCGGCGTGCCCACGGTCAACCGGCCCGAGGCAAACAGGAACACGTTAACCGCATAGGTCAGCAACGAAATGCCCAGGATCACAGGGAAGGTGCGCAGGCGCAGCACCAGATAGATGCCCCCTGCGGTCAGGATGCCAATGGCAGATGCAACAAGCAGTTCCATGTCACACACCCTCCTTTACAGGCTGGGGATCATCACGCGACGGATCGATGTCCATCGGGTATTCGCTGTCGGGCACATGGGCCCGGCGGGCCAGACGCGAGAAACTTTCGAGTGACAACATCACAGCGCCCACAACGGCCAGGAACACACCCAGATCAAACAGCGCGGCGGTGGCCAGTTCAAACTCGTGAAACGGGGGGATACGCACATAGGTGAAATCCGAAGTCAGGAATGGTTTGGCCACAAACCAGGACCCGATGCCGGTCAGCCCGGCGATCAATACGCCTGCGCCAATCACCCCGTGATAGGGGTATTTCAGCCGCGACGATGTCCAGGCAAAGCCGCTGGCCATATATTGCATCACCACCGCGATCGACACGATCAGACCGGCGATAAACCCGCCACCGGGTTCGTTATGGCCGCGCAGGAAGATGTAGAAGCCGACCAGCAGAACGACGGGCATGATCACGCGGGTCAACACGACCATCATCATCGGGTGCATATCGCCTGCACGCGGCTGATCGGGTTTGCGGTTTAGCAGACGCGCCCGCACCGGCCCGCTGAGCAGCGTTTCGGTCAGCGCATAGATCAGCAGGGCGGCAATGCCCAACACGATGATCTCGCCGTAGGTGTCAAAGCCCCGGAAATCGACAAGGATCACGTTGACCACATTGGTCCCGCCACCGCCTTTGTAAGAGTTGGCAAGGTGGAACTCGGAAATTGGGGTGCTGACCGCATCCCGCAGCAGGTAGTGATAGGCCAGGGCAAAACTTGCCAGACCGCCAAGGACCGCCACACCCGCATCGCGGATGCGCCGCAAGGGGCTGCTTTCAATCGGGGTACGGTTGGGCAGGAAGTTCAGCGCCAGCAGCAGCAGGATGATCGTAACCACCTCGACGGTGAACTGGGTCATGGCCAGATCCGGCGCGCTGAAGAACACAAACCCAACCGAGACCATCAAGCCGACAATCCCGATCAGGATCAGTGACAAAAAGCGGTTGCGGTGCATAATGACAAGGCCCGCTGTCGCTGCGGCCAGCATAAACCACCCGGCAATGGCAACGGGGCTGGCGGGCTGCAATTCACGTGTTGGGGCACCGACGGTGCCGGTTGTCCAGGCGTGATAGCCGGCCGCCACAATCGCCAGCATACCGATCATCGCGTAGCGGGTGAACGATCCGTTGTGCAGCGGATGAATGATGGTGCGCGCCAGAGAGGCGGCTGCCTCAACCACGCCCTCAAAAATCACTTTGGCCTCGGGGCGCGGGGCGGCGTCCCATACCCGCAAGAGCGGTTTGAACAGCATCAGCACGATCAAGCCACCCACCACGGCTGCGATGGACATGAACAAGGCCGGGACAAGGCCGTGCCAGATTTTGATGTACTTCGTTTCAAGCTTGGCTGCGTCGCCAATCACCGAGTCGGTGACCAGGAAGACAAAGTTCTGAACCAGGAACGGGGCCACGCCGATGATCACCACCAGCACCACCAGAATGGCGGGTGGCAGCCACAGGCCGGGGCTGGGATCATGTGGTTTGGTTGGGTAGTCATCGCGGACGGGACCCATGAACACATGGCCGATCAGACGGAAGCAATACGCCGCCGAGAAAAGCGAGCCGAGCACAGCCAGCCCCGGCACCAACCAAGGCGAGTTGAAGAGCACTGTATGCGTGGCTTCCTCCAGCATCATTTCCTTGGACAGGAACCCGTTGAGCAATGGAATTCCTGCCATCGACAGGGCCGCGAGCGTGGCAATCACAAAGGTCACCGGCATCAGCTTGCGCAGGCCACCCAGACGGCGAATGTCGCGAGTGTGCGCCTCGTGATCGATGATGCCTGCGGACATGAACAAGGCGGCCTTGAACGTGGCGTGGTTCAGGATGTGGAACACCGCGGCCATGGCACCAAAGGCCGTGCCAGTGCCCAAAAGCATGGTAATCAGGCCAAGGTGGCTGACGGTTGAGAAGGCCAGCAGCGCCTTGAGGTCATGTTTGAACAGGGCAATCACAGCGCCCAGCACCATGGTGATCAGGCCTGCGGTGGTGACAATGATGAACCATTCCGGCGTGCCTGACAGCACTGGCCACATGCGCGCCATCAGGAAGATCCCCGCCTTCACCATCGTGGCCGAGTGCAGATAGGCCGACACAGGCGTGGGTGCGGCCATGGCGTGAGGCAGCCAGAAATGGAACGGGAACTGCGCGGATTTGGTGAAACAGCCCAGCAGGATCAGGATGAGGGCGGGCAGATACATCGGGCTGGCCTGGATCAGCTCGCGGTTTTGCAGGATCACACTGAGGTCATAGCTGCC
Source organism: Roseovarius sp. (assembly GCA_045106595.1). GTDB lineage: Bacteria > Pseudomonadota > Alphaproteobacteria > Rhodobacterales > Rhodobacteraceae > Roseovarius. The sequence goes on from JBGCEW010000023.1 coordinate 28,034, forward strand.
TGCGATCTGGCCCAGGATCAGCATCCCACCGATCATCGCCAACCCGCCCATACCCGTCACGGTCAGCGCCATACGCGCGCCCTGACGACCTTCGGGAAGGTGCTTCCAATAGCCGATCAGCAGGAACGACGATAGTGATGTGAGTTCCCAGAAAACCAGCAAAAGCAAGATGTTATCGCTAAGTACGATGCCCACCATCGCGCCCTGGAACAACAGCAGGTACGTGAAAAACTCACCCATGTTGTCCTTGCGGCTGAGGTATTGCCGCCCATAGGCGATGATCAAAAGGCCAATGCCAAGGATCAGCAGGGCAAAGAAGAAACCCAGCCCATCCAGCATCAGGGTAAAGTTCAGCCCCAGCTCGGGCATCCAATCAATACGCGCGGTCACCAGCTCGCCTGCCAGAACGGCGGGCAGGTTGGTCAACAGCCCGATAAAGGCAGCCAGAGTGACGGTAAACGTGACACCGGCACAGGCGGCGCGTCCGGCGGAATTCATCAATCCGGGCAACAACGCACCGAAGAATGGCAAGGCGACGATAAAGAAGAGTGACACGGGACCTCCTGTCCGATGGCCTTGGATATTCCGCGTGACACAAAGCTTGCTTAAGCACCGACGCCGTTGGCATATCCTGCCATCTTCGCCCCACCTGCCGCCCAAGTGCAATCGGAAAGAAATTCAGATGATAGGCATATAGTCTTGAGGCGAATTTTTCCAGCCTGCGGGTGCCGAAAATCGACAATATTCCGACTGTTTCTGTCATAAATACAAAATTCAGCGACCAAAACGACACATTTGCCGCTGGAATTGGGCCTGTTTTGCTGGTTTTGTGCCTGTAATGGTCCATTCCGGGTGACGCGGTTTACGGCAAACAGAGGTCAAGATGTGATGCACAGCCCCATTTATGTGATCCCTGATATTCACGGGTATCTGGACAAACTTGAAGCGGCTTTGGCGCTGGTAGAGCGCGAGGCAGGCCCTGATGCGCGGATTATCTTTCTGGGCGATCTGGTGGACCGCGGACCCGACAGCTGCGGTGTGATCCAAACTGTGATGGATGGGATAGCCGAGGGGCGCAACTGGACGGTGATCCGGGGCAATCATGATCAGCTGTTTCTTGAGTTTCTGGACAGTGGTCAGATCAGCTCGCCGCACCTGCGTGATCCGATGACGTGGATATCCAAGACGATGGGCGCGCAGGATACGCTGGCATCCTACGGGATTGTGGCGTCCGAGGATGACCCAAATTGGGAAGGTGCGCGCCGGGCTGTCCCACAGGCGCACCGCGATTTTCTGGCGACCCTACCGCTGTATCTTGAGACGGACGAGTTGTTGTTCGTACATGCTGGCATCGAACCGGGTGTGCCGGTGCAGGACAACAGCCCCGAGCAACTGATGTGGATGCGCGAGCCGTTTTTGTCAGACCCGCGCGATCATGGGCGATTGGTGGTGCATGGGCATTCCCCGGTGGATTTCCCCGAGCATCACGGCAATCGTGTGGCCCTGGATGGCGGGGCTGGCTGGGGCCGAACCTTGCATGTGGCCGTCTTTGAGGGACGCGACTGTTGGCTGCTCAGCACGGGTGCGCGTGCAAGACTGGTGCCCGCCACCGCGAAGTGACGCAGCGGATTGTCGCGGCATACGTTGTGTTCACGGCGGGCTCTCCGGTATGATGGGCACATGCAGATATAAGGAAGAACTCTATGACCGATATCGTGATCCTCGATGGTGCGCGCACAGCCATTGGCACCTTTGGTGGCGCATTGGCTGCGACCCCTCCATCGACCTTGGGCGCGCATGTTGCCCGTGCCGCTATGGAGCGTTCGGGGGTGGAACCGGGCCAGATTGGCCATGTGGTTTACGGTCATGTGATCAATACGGAACCCAAGGACTTGTACCTGTCGCGCGTCGCCGCGATGGAGGCGGGGATACCCGATACAACCCCTGCAATGAACGTGAACCGGTTGTGCGGGTCGGGCGCGCAAGCCATTGTGTCAGCCGTGCAATCGCTGATGCTGAGCGATGCAGACTTTGCCCTGGCCGGAGGGGCAGAAAGCATGAGCCGCTCGCCGTTTATCATTCCCGATCAGCGCTGGGGCGCCAAGATGGGCGATGTGCGCACGCTGGACATGATGCTGGGTGCGCTGAACTGCCCGTTTGGCACCGGGCATATGGGGGTGACGGCCGAAAACGTCGCGGCCGAGCATGACATCAGCCGCGCTGATCAGGATGCCTTTGCTTTGGAAAGCCAGCGCCGGGCGGCAGCGGCCATTCAGGCGGGGCACTTTGCGTCGCAAATTGCGCCCATCGAGGTGAAGGTGAAGCGCGACATGGTTGCGTTTGACACGGACGAGCACCCCAAGCCGACAACAGCCGAAGCCTTGGCCGGGCTGCGTGCAGTGTTTCAGAAAGACGGCACCGTGACGGCCGGCAATGCCAGTGGCATCAATGATGGTGCGGCGGCAATGGTGCTGGCCCGTGCCGATGCCGCTGAGGCTGCCGGGTTGAAACCCCGCGCACGTGTATTGGGGTATGCCCATGCCGGGGTACGCCCCGAGGTGATGGGCATTGGCCCGGTGCCTGCGGTTGAGAAGCTGCTGGCGCGCACCGGGCTGACGGCGGGTGACTTTGACGTTGTGGAATCAAACGAAGCTTTCGCCGCGCAGGCATTGGCTGTGAACAAGGGGTTGGGCCTGGATGCGGACAAGGTGAACGCCAATGGCGGCGCAATTGCGCTGGGCCATCCGGTGGGCGCGACGGGCGCGATCATTACACTGAAGGCGCTGTATGAGCTGGAGCGTATCGGGGGCACCAAGGCGTTGATCACAATGTGCATCGGTGGCGGCCAGGGGATTGCGCTGGCGATTGAGCGCATGTGACACGGTACAGATGCCGCTTTGGTTGGGGGCACTGCACGTCCGTAGCACAGCCTGAGACATATCGGAGTGTACGGACAGTCACCTCATGTGCCGGACCTGCGTTTTGCAAATGGCAGGATTGATCCTCGGGCTAACACTGGTCATGAAAACCGGTTGTGTTATTGTTCGAGAATGCGTGATGGGATCGTTGCTTTGGGAAGGACAACACTATGACAAGGCCCGGACGGCCTGTGAGGTTGGAACTAAATGCGCAGCGCGTAACCGTAGCTATGCAATTCTATCGTGAATTGTTCGGCTGGACATCAATTCCGCTGCATGTGTCGCCTTTTGGGGCTCGATCCCGCTGATTGCAAATGGCAACCGCGTTTTCGGCAATGAGTTTATGGCTATGGGCGCTTTTGCACCGCCTCATTGGAAGATATGGTTTTCAGCCGATCTGAAGATTGCCGAAAGTGCAATTCGCAAGGGTGGCGGTGATCTGGGGCAGGGTGTTTATCAATTGGGCAGCCTTGGGCGTTTGATTGATGCAAAAGATCCGCATGGCAATGACATCTCGGCGATAGAGCTTGCCCAAGAGCCTCCGGAGAATGACCTGCCAGGAGATCCCGTTTTGGCCGAGTACTGGGGAACTGACGTTCTGCCACAGGCTGTGCTTCTCGCAGATGTTTTGGGTCTTGAGTGCTCACCAACGCCATTTGGCGCGAAGCTGACCGATCATGGTGAACCGCGCATCTTTTTGCGAAACGCACCCTTTGATTTACCCAAGCCGATCTTGATTCCTTACTTTCTTTCGACCGGTGTTGGTGGAGATTGCGAAAGAGCACGGCGCGCAGGCGGAATCGTACAGGTCCACACCGAGATCGTGGAAGACCTCGGCGAACTGGCTGTGTTGTCCGACCCGTCGGGTGCGTTTTTCGGGCTTGTCGATCCAACCAAATAGTGTGCTCTCTGAGGGGTATCTATGTGCCGCCCTGCAGGCCTTTGGTCTGAGATGTGCAGCGAATTTGGGCGAAATAACCCGGCAAGCGGCGTGACTGGTCCGTCACATATTTTTGCCCAAGCCCTACTCGATCAACACGGTCACCCGTGACGCACGGCCTTCAGCATCGATCACCGACAGTTGTGAAAACCCTGCGCCCAGATCGGGCAACAGCGCCTCGCGACGGTAGACGCTGGATTGCACCACGCGGCCATTGGCGATCCAATTGAAAGGCGGGGTGCCATCCCGAACTTTGACAGGCACCGCGCCGTCCAACTGCGCCAAAGTGGACCCATCCGGGGGGAAGATCAGTTTGGGCGCATCGGCCGCCGCCTGAAACACCGCATCGCGCCCGGTGAACCGTTGCAGGGGCTGGGGCAGTTCGGCGGTGGACACGATCAAGGTTTCGGGTGGTGGCGGCGGTAAAGGATCAGCCTCGGGTTTCAGCCGCTGGAACGCCTCGAACAACACAGGGGCAGCCAGAGCACCCCCAAAGGCACCGGGCACGGGTGTACCATCTGGCCGCCCGATCCAGACACCTGCCACATGGGTGCCGTCATAACCGATTGCCCAGGCATCGCGGTGGCCGTAGGACGTTCCGGTTTTATAAGCCAACCGCCGCAATGGCGCGCCCGCAGGTGGGGTGAGGCCCGCCAGGATATCGCCCACATGCCACGCGGCTGAACGGCTGAGAATGGGTTGCCCCTGAGGCACATCATCGCCCAATCGCCACACCAGCCCCTGCGATGTGCCACCTTGTCCCAGCATCGCATAGAGCTGCACCAGCTCGGTCAGGGACAGGCCAACACCCCCCAGGGCCACGGCCAATCCGGCCTGATCACCGGGCATCTGGGGCTGTGTGCCTGCACGGCGCATCAGGTCCATCAAATGTGCGGGGCCGATCTGATCCAGCATCAGCACCACGGGAATGTTCAACGATTGACGCAAGGCCTCGGCCACGGGCAATTCACCGCGATACGCACCATCAAAATTTTGCGGAGCATAGCGGCCAAAGGCGACAGGACGGTCATCAATCAGGGTTTGTGGATGCGCCAGCCCACGATCAAACCCCATGGCGTAGACAAACGGTTTCAGCGTTGATCCGGGCGAGCGTTTGGCGCGTGTCATATCGACAAAGCCCTGCCGCGCCGACCCGGCCTCATACCCGGCGGATCCGACCGACGCCAGAATTTCACCGGTGTGATGATCTGCCAGCACAATGGCAATCGACAGATCCGTTGGCAGCCCCCGCAGCCGGGTCTGGGCCAGTGTTTCAAGCCGGACCTGCAGCGCTCGGTCCAATGTCAGGTCATGGCGCAGCATTTCGGGTGCACCTGACACAGCACGGTCTGACACGTGAGGCGCATAGGCTGGAAAGGGCCGCCGTTTGCGTGGAACCGGATCACTCAGGGCTGCGCGTGCCGCATCACGGGTTAGCATCGCCTGAGCGACCATGCGTTCCAGCACCCTGTCGCGTGCAGCCTCAGCCGTGGCGCGGTTGCGATCGGGGCGGCGCGCGGCCGGGGATTGCGGCAAGGCCACCAGCATCGCAGCCTCGGCGGGGGTCAGGCGGGCGGGCTCTTTGCCAAACCACGCCAGGGTTGCTGCGCGAATGCCCTCAAGGTTGCCCCCATAAGGCGCATGTGTCAGGTAGAGTTGCAGGATCTGGTCCTTGGTCAGCTGCCGCTCCAGTGCCAGCGCCACCCGCATTTGACGCAGCTTGCCGTGCCAGCGTCCCGTGCCGCTGTCTTCCAGCAGACGTGCCACCTGCATGGTTAGGGTTGAGCCGCCAGAAACCACTTCGCCGTGCCACAGGGCTTGCCCCATCGCACGCCCCATAGCGCGCAGATCAATGCCACCGTGGCGGTAGAACCGTTTGTCCTCATACGCGATCAGCATGTCGACAAAGCTGCGGTCCACCTGATCAGGTGTCACCGCCAGACGCCAGCGTCCGTCTGCCACGGTATAAAGCCTGAGCAGATCCGCATTGCGGTCCCGCACTTCAACCGAGGTTTCTGACACAAGCGGTGGCAGATCGGTTGCGGTGATCCATTGATCCAGCCGGTCACGGCCATACCCCAGCACCAACAGCAGCAATGCCAAGACTGTGATGCCACGATCAAGCCGCCACATGGGTCACCTCGCCGCGCCAGGCTTCGGGGTAGAGCGTGACAAACCCGCTGGGATCTGTGCGCAATTGGGTCTGATATCCGGTTTGCCGGGCAGCATAAGACACCAGATCTGACGTGCCATGACGGGTATAGCTTTGATCCAGTCGTTGGAGTTCGCAGTCGGGATAGCGCAGCCAGGCCGCCTGATTGTCCTGCGTGCTGTGACGGGCGTTGGCCAGCCGCCGGAGTGGCATCAGGTTGGTTGCAGGTGTAAAGGCCAGATCAATGTCGCGCGCCCCTGCGACCTGAGGTTGGTCATGTGTGTTCATCACCCAAGCACCATCATTGCGGCTGATGCTGACAAGAACATCGCGCCCATCATGCTGGCCGGTGACATCGGCGCTGAGCGTGTTCCAATCCGCATCAGAGCGCACAACATAGTCCAGTGCTGCATGCCCGTCGCCGTCGCGAAACCGGGCGTGCCCGACCAGCAGCCAGCCTTTGTCCAACCGCGCCAGACGGCAATGGTCTTCTCCCATCCGGTCCAGCGCGTGCCAGTGAACGGTTGCGATGGTTTGGCCGGTCACAACTCTGCTGCCCTATTCGGTCACAACCATGGCGCCCGTGTCGGTCCAGGCCCGGTATTGCGGGCGGTACATGTCCTCAACGGTGGCGGCAGGATGGTGGTATGACCCCGGAGCAATGGCGCGGACCATATAGGCCAGTTGGAACGGTTTGTCTGAACGCCAGTCCACCGCCGCCAGGAATCTGTCTGAGCGGAATTCGCGGTGACGGGTCGAGGCCGGGTTGATCCAATCGAGCGAACGAACATCGCCTGCGCGCAACAGGTTGGGATTGTCGATCTCAAGACCTGCGGGCAGAGGATCATCGATCATCAGACGCGCCTCGCCTTTTTCAAACGGAGCGACCGTCAGCACGACAACCAGCCGCGTGCCGGATGTGACAGCATTCAAAGCCACCGGGTTGCCATCCAGATCAAAGTATTCGCGGTCGATATTATAGCCATATCCACCGGCCGGGTCGGGCACCAGGGGCACGCCAACGGTGGTCAGGGTGATGTCGGTATCTTGCGTGCCGGTATTACCGATGGCCTGTATACCCATGCCGGGCGCGTCGAACCTGCGCACAAATGGGCCGCTGACTGTCTGGCCGTTCAGGCTGAGGCCGTTGGCGGCGGGGGCGTCGATCAGGGCGGCGGTGGCCATCAAGGTCCAGGCACTTTCCTGTGTTGACATATATGGCCCGGTGTTGGTCAGCGAATTGCTGAGCGCCTGAGCGTTGACAACGGCACTGCCCGCCTCGGTGGCCAAGGCCAGAACACCGGCGCGGTCACGGTGACGGGTGCCGTAATCGGCACGCCAAAGTGCGGCTTCTGGGCCTGTATCGGCAGCGATCTGGCGAACGGCCTGCCCAAACATTCTGTCAGCGCGGGTCGGATCGCCATAAAAGGCCAGGGCCGCCCCCAGCTGAGCCGCGGCCAGCGGAGTGGCAAAGGCATCGGCCTTCACATCTGCGTAGTAGCGCAAATCACCCATGGCAGCGGCACCCTCGCGGGCGAGCACCATAAGTGCATAGGCGATATCCTCGCCGCCTTTGTCAAAGTCAGGGGCATAGTTGATGCGGTTGCGCAGGTTGTCCATTGCCATGGCAAAGGCCTGTGCGGGCACATCATGCCCTTTGGTTTTGGCACGCGACAGGAAGTCGGCGACATAGGCATCCAGCCAGAAGTCACCCGAATTGGCCCGCCACAGACCAAAGGCGCCGTTGCTGGATTGCCGGGTCAGGACCTGGGCGATGGCCTGATCGATGCGCTCTTCAACTTGGCTGGCGTTGCCAAGGCCGAGCGACTGTGCCACCTGGTTGTAGTAGAGCAATGGCATGGCTTTTGAGGTCACCTGTTCGGTGCAGCCATAGGGGTAGCGATTGAGCGCGCTGAGCAGTTTGGGTGCGTTGAGTTTCGACAAAGGCCCGGCAGACACAATCGCACTGCCCGTGCCCGGACGCAGATCGGCAAAGACATTGCTATCCAGCGTCAGCGTAGTGCCGGCCGCCAGCGACAGCCGCCGTGTCTTTGAGGTGGTCGGATCATTCGAGCGCACACCCATGGTCAGCGCTTTGGTCAGCACTTTGCCATCTGGTGTGGTCAGCGCCACACGAAGGCTGTGATCGCCCACTTCGTCAGCCGTGACCGGCAGCCTCAGAACCAGCTTTTCACCAGCGCCAAGGTCAATGCCCGAGGGCGTGCCGCTGGCGAGGGTTACCCCATCGGCGGTGACATCCAGACCCATACGCCCGGTGGGCCCTTCGGTGTGGATGATTTCAAGCAGCAGTTGGCTGGTGTCCCCCGGTGCCAGAAAACGTGGCAAGGTGGCGGTCACGACAACAGGGTCGCGCACGATCACGTCACGTTCGGCCTGCCCCACCCCGGTGTCGGACCAGGCAACAGCCATCAACCGCACGGTGCCGTTAAAGTCAGGAATATCAAAGCTGATCTGCGCTGTGCCATCGTCTCCAATGGTCACAGGCCCCGAGAAATAGGCGACCAGCTCTTCTGTGGGAGGGGGTGATTTTCGGCTGAGCCCGCTGCCGGCATCCCCGCCAGACCGGACTGTACCTTGGGCGCCATTCAGCCCGTCAATCAGACGGCCATAGACATCGCGGATTTCCACCCCGAGACGGCGTTGCCCAAAGTAGTGCGCCGAGGGATCAGGGCTGTTGAATGCGGTCAGGTTCAGGATGCCAACATCGACAGCCGCCAGCGTGACATACCCAGTGTCGCCTGCACTGAGCCCATCCACGGTGACCGTGGTGGGCAAAGGCCCGCGCGGTGTGTTCAGGTCGGGCGCATCAATACTGACGCTCAGTTGTTTGGCGCCGGGATCAATCTTGGCATAGGCCAGCCCCAGCGCGCGCGCAGGGTTTTGCCCGGCTGACACATCCATGGGGCGGATGACCTGAGCGGTGACATAGGCACCGGCTCCCCAGGCCTCGGACACGGTCAGCGGGATCAGATTTTCACCTGCGGTGACGTCTATCGCCTGGCGTTCGATCACGCGGTTCGACATCACAGTGATAAGTGCAGTGCCGTCATAGCGTGGCACAATACGAAGATTGGCTGTGTCACCTGCGCTGTAATCCGGGCGATCCAGTGACAAATCCAACGTGTCGGGTGTGGAGGATCCATCGGCAGGGGCATACCAACCGGAATAGAAGTTGGTCGACGCGGCCACATAGGGCCCATCGGTGCGTTCAACGATCAGCTCGTACTGGCCCCAGTCAACCGGGGCGGACAGCGTCAGCGGCGTGGTGCCCAGCGATGCCTGACCAGTGGCCACGCGTTTGCGGGTGATGATCGGTTCCCAGTTCCAGCGGCCATATTCCTGATACCACTGATACCGGGTTGTCACGCGGTTCACGGTCCAGTTCACCTGCATCGGTGCGGGCGTCAGATCCTGACCCAGTGCAACCACCTGAAACGTGGCATCCTCGCCTTGGGCAACAACATCGTCAAAGCCCTGCTTGATGCCGATCATGGCACCTGCGGGGGCCAGCATTTGGGTCAGCTGCCGTTCCACGGGCCGGCCCGAGCCCTCTTGCACGGTCATAGACACGCGGACTTCGTAGGGGCGGTCTTTGACCTTGGCCTCGGGCATGTCGATGTTCAGCGCCAATTGCCCGTCAGCATCCGTGATGCCGCCATCCAGATAAGCGGTGGGCGTGGGCACATAAATGCCGTCCTGACCAAAGCGATAGCCCGGAAAATCAGGCAAGCTGCGCAGGGCGCGCAGTTTGGCCCGGCCCTCGGTGCGCAGACCAGCCCCCGGCGCGCCAAAGAGATAGCGCGCATCGACCGTCAGAACTGTGCTGTCACCGGGGCGGATTTGGGTGTTGGGCAAGGACAGATCAAAGTCGATGCGTTCAGGCAGAAAATCCTCAACCAGCAATTGCCGCGACGCCAGCGCCGGGGCATCCACATCGGCCTTGATATCCAGCGTCCATGTACCGCGCGGAGCAATGTCGCTGATCGGCAGGTTAAACACATGCCCGCCTGCACGTTCTTCGGTTGATACAATGCGCGAATATTCCACACCGTCGGGGCGCTTCAGAATGGCCGTTATGGGCAGATCAGACAAAGATGTCGCCACCTCATTGCGGGCCAAAACAGTTGCGCGGATCACCTCGCCTGCGCGGTATGCACCGCGATCGGTGGCCAGGAACACATCAATGGGCGGGGCAGGTTCACGCCCTTCAACACCGCGATCCGACAGATCAAACGCAGGATCAGTCAGCGACATGAATGCCGTATCACCATCGGGGGCTTCGGCAATTACCAGGGCAGGGGCTGCCCCCCCTGTACCGCGCGACAGACCGGGCGCAAACAGCGCATGGCCCTGCGCATCTGTCACAGCTTCGCCCAACTCGCGGTTGGACCGTGACAAAAGCGTCAGCTTGATCCCGTCACGTGACGCGGCATCCCCAAGACCGCGCACAAACATATGCAGACCATCGGTGCCTTTCAGCGACGTCAGACCCAGATCGGTCAGCACAAACCACTGCGTGGCACCGGGATCATCATAAAGCGGCACACCTTGCAGACGGGCGGTCAGGGCAAATATGCCGGGATCCTGATCGGCCAGAGCCTCACCCAAGGGCAGGCGGGTGGTCATGGTCTGGTTCAGCGTATTGCCAACCTCGCCGACACCGGTCCAGACATCCTCGCCAATCTCATTCGAGAAGGCCTGAAGTTCGTATTCGCTGAGTGGTTTGCCAAAGTAGTCTTCCTGAATGGCCCGCAGCAGGTTGCGGTCACTGACGCGGCGCAGGGACAGATCAACCATATCCAGGTTGACCGTTTCAATCGGCAGGGCCGCATCAGCAGACTTGGGCAACACAAAGCCACGCCCGCCAAACTTCACCGAAGGCGAGCGGTCGCGCACATAGAGTGCAATCTCGACATCCTTGATCAAAGCCTCGCCACTGGCCGCGGGCAGACCTTCGCGGAAGGTAACAGTGTAGCGCTGCCCATGTTGGGCGCCATCGATGCAGATCTGGTTGCCATCTGCCTGCACAACCATCCCGGCATCGGGCAGGCGCACATAGGGTGTGTAATCGGCACCGGTTTTGATCAGAGGCTCGGAAAACTCAGCACAGATGCGCGGGCTTGCGGATTCGTTATCAGCGCGGTGTTCGGTGATGCGAAAGCCGTACTTGGCAATCGCGGCGTCCAGGCTGGCCAGAATATCCTGACGCGGCTGGATGCTTTCGGCCAGACGCAGAGCATGCACCATATCGCGGCCGCGTTTGTTGTCCTCAAGGGTCTCGGCCATCAGACCAAGCGCATTCAGACGCGCCGGGTCAGACGTGGCGCGGAAATAGGCGTTGATTGTCCCTTGCAAGGCCTGCGCCCGGTAGCGACGTTTTTTGGCACTGTCATTGGTTTCAATCAGCGCAGAGAGACGCGCATATTCGGCCCATTGATCGGCGCTGTCGGTTTCGGCGACAATTGCACCGGTCCAGCGCATGGCGTTCAGATAGTCGTTTTCGGCCACACGTTCGCGGGCGGCGTCCAGCATAAACGGCACATCCCATTGCCCGCCCGGATGACGTGAACCGATGTCCGTGGCCAATCCGCGCGCGGCGGCGATGTCGCCCTCTGACAGAAACGTCAGTTCTGCACGGCGCTGACTGACAAGGCCCAGTATGGCTGGGTCAGTTTCAAATATCTCGGCTGAAATGGCGCCTTCATAGGGTTGGCGATCAGAAATTGTGCTTTTGGGAAAGCAGGCGTTTGATTTGGTATTGAACGTGTAGGCCTTGCATTGGGGGTTTCCCAGACAGGCTGTGCGACAGGCCTCGCGCGTGGTGTCAAACAGCGCTTGCAGGTCTGAGCCGTAGAAATCGACGTCCTGTGTGACAACCTGCCTGCGATCGGGCACAGCATTTTGTGCAATGGCGGGCCCGGACAAGGCGGAAATGAACAATACAAAAATCAAATGGCGGAGCATGAAACCCTCCCTCTCTATCGGGATATGGTGCCATGAGACTTGGCAAACGGCAACGATTCCTCGGGCATGTTTAAGCTGATATTCACCAAGCTGTCCCAATGTGGCGCATATTCCAGTGTGCGATGCCTCGGAGGGGCGGGATGAGCCTTGCCAACAAACTATCTGAGGAACGGCGTGCCAGGCTGGCTGCGGAGCGCGTGCTTGAGCAAAAACAAGCCGAGCTGCAGGCGGCCAATCGCAAGCTGGGCATGCATGCCCGCCAGTTGTCCGATGAGATTGTTGAAACCCGCGCGCAGGTTAAAACCGTTCGTGATGAAAATGAGCGTGTCAAATCTGATCTGACGGCGGCCAACCAAATGGTCGAAAAACTTGAGCGTCGGTTGTGGCATTCGATCGAAACCATTCAGGATGGGATCGCCTTTTTTGACAGCAACAGCCGCCTGATTGCCGCCAATGAAGCATGGATTTCCATCTATGACGGGCTTGAGGATGTGAAGCCCGGTATTTCTTATGTCGAACTGCTGCAATTCGCCACCGAAGAGGGGATTGTCGATATTGGCGCAAAAGCCCCGCATGAATGGCGTGAGGATATGCTGGACCGCTGGCAAACAAACGCGCCTGAACCTGCGGTGATCCGGCTGTGGAATGGCGCATATATCAAGATGATTGACCAGCGCGGCCATGGCGGCGATGTGGTCAGCCTGGCGATGAATATCACCGACACAGTGCGCTATCAGGACCAGCTGAAAGACGCACGCCAGAAGGCCGAAGCGGCCAGCCGGGCCAAATCATCGTTCCTGGCCAATATGAGCCACGAAATACGCACGCCAATGAACGGTGTGGTGGGCATGGCTGAGCTGTTGAAAGACACTGAATTGTCTGACGAACAAGCGCTTTATGCCGAAACCATCAAAAGCTCGGGCGAGGCGTTGTTGGTTATCATCAACGACGTTTTGGACTACTCCAAGATGGAAGCCGAAAAGCTGGTTCTGCATCCCGAACCCTTTGATCTGGAGCGTTGCATTCATGAGCTGGTGATGCTGTTGCAACCCAACGCCACCAGCAAGGGGCTTGAGGTGTTGGTGGACTACGATCTGTTCCTGCCGACGCGATTTATCGGTGATCGCGGACGGTTGCGTCAGGTGATCACCAATCTGATGGGCAATGCCATCAAGTTCACGGAAACCGGCCATGTGACGATCCGGGTGGTCGGCATGCATTCAGCCAGCGATGACACAACGCGCCTGCATCTGACGGTTGAGGACACGGGCATAGGCATACCCGAGGAAATGGTTGGGCAGATCTTTGGGGAATTCAATCAGGTTGATGATGAACGCAACCGCAAATACGAAGGCACCGGGTTGGGGCTGGCCATTTCGCAAAAGCTGATCAAGCTGATGGATGGCGATATCTGGGTGGAATCCGAGCATGGCAAAGGATCGTGTTTTGGATTTTCCATTCCGCTGCCTGCCGATGAGGACATGCAGCCTGACATCTACCGCTTACCCGAGGGTCTGACGCGTGCCTTTGTCGTGGACCCAAACAAGATGAGCCGTGCCATTTTGAGCAAACAGCTGGGTGCGATGGGTGTTGATGTCATTGGGTGTGTTTCGGGTGCTGAGGCGTTGAGCCATATGCAATCCGCGCCGCATGTGGTGATCAGCGAACATCATATGCCAGACATGGACGGGATGGAGTTGACCCTGGCGATGCGCGATCAGGGTCAAGATGCACCGATGATTATCGTCAGCGATAACACCCGCCTGGCGCAACAAGACCCCGCTTTTGACCAATTGCACGGGGTGCTGCAAAAACCGTATCCGCGTCGTGAACTGGCAGCGCTTTTGCAATTATTGACGCCTGAACCTGACAGCACTGAGCCCGCGGCAGAAGATGTGGCACCGGCCCGCACCATGCGCGTGCTGGCCGCCGAAGACAATAAAACCAATCGGCTGGTTTTCTCAAAGATGGTCAAGGCGCTTGAGATTGATCTGACCTTTGCTGAAAACGGGGTGGAGGCGGTGGAGCTTTACCGCTCGTTTCAGCCCGACGTTGTGTTCACAGATATCTCAATGCCGGAAATGGATGGCACCGATGCCGCGCGCACCATGCGGCAGATCGAAGAGGGGTCGGACCGGCACGTGCCAATCATTGCCATGACCGCCCATGCACTGGACGGTGATGCCGACGATATTCTGGGGGCCGGGATTGACCACTACCTGACCAAACCGTTGAAGAAGGCCTTGATCATCGAGCACATTGAAAACGCATGGCAGACCGGGATGCACCCGCCTGTGCCGTCAGATCAGGATGGGTAATCGCGCAGGAACACAGGCTTTTCCGGCTCTGACATATCGGGCTGATAGACATAGCCGCCAGTGTCAAAGTCTTGCAGTGCTTGCGCGTCGGTCAGCCGGTTCTGAATGATATAGCGCGCCATCGCACCGCGTGCGCGTTTGGCATAGAAGCTGACAATCTTTGGTTTGCCGTCTTTGTTTTCCATAAACACCGGCGTGATCACTTTCAGGCACAGCGCCTTGGTGTCGACCGCGCCGAAATACTCATTGCTTGCGCAGTTCACCAAAACACGCGCCCCTGTTGCCTCGGCCTGGTTATTCAATGCCGTGGCGATGCGGTCCCCCCAATACTTATAGAGGTTGGGGCCTTTGCGGGTTTTCAGTTTGCTGCCCATTTCCAGACGGTAAGGTTGAATGTCGTCCAGAGGGCGCAACAGCCCGTAAAGGCCCGAGAGAATGCGTAGGTGATCTTGAGCCCAGGCCATCTCATCGGGCTCTAGCGTGCCCGCCTCGAGGCCTTGATAGGTATCACCATTAAAGGCCAGCGCGGCGGGTTTGCTGTCCATCTCGCCAAAGGCTTTGAAGCGGTCGGCGTTCAGCTTGGCCAGATCGGCGCTGATGCTCATCAACGCGCGCAGATCTTTCTGGCTCAGGCGACTGGCGGTTTTGGCCAGGCTTTCGGCATCGGGCTGAAAGGCGGGCAAGGTTGGGGTGACCCCATCGACCGGATCCATGTTCAGAGATTTCGCGGGTGAAACGACGATCAGCATAGCTTTGCCCCCAAGGTTGCCTGTTACCGCTGATCTAGTCCACCGAGGCCAGAACGTCCAGAAATGCGGTGCCAAATCTTTCGGCGCGTTTTTCGCCCAGCAGGCGTGTCATTCCATCCGCATCACGTGGCTTATGTGACGCGACCCGCGCCAGCAAGGAGGCCGAGCAGCTGAGCGGTTTATCGAGGCCATTGTGCCCACGTGCCAGATCGGCCTGCGCCTGAAGCAGCAGATCATAGAGGTCACCGGCCGCCTTGCCGGCCAGTTTGCGCCGGGTCGGGTGCATCTTCTCGGCTTCTCCGACAATCACCGATAGGAATTCATCGCCATATTTCTCAAGCTTTTTGGCGCCGACGCCGCTGACCTTGGCCATATCATCCAACGATTGTGGGCGCTGTTCAGCCATTTCAATCAGAGTGCGATCATTGAAGACGATGTAAGCGGGCATTTTGGCGGCTTCGGCCAGCGCACGGCGTTTGGCCTTGAGCGCAGAAAGCAGCGGTGCATCCTCGTCCGACACCAGCGCCTTGGGGGCGGCGCGTTTCGATTTGGTGACCAGCGTGTCGCGGCGCAGCATGATAGTGTCTTCGCCGCGCAGGATAGGCCGGGCGGCATCGGTCATGCGCAGGGCGCCGTGGCGCTCGGGATCAGGGCGGATCAGATCATGCCCCATCATCTGGCGAAAGATGCCCTGCCAGCGGCGTTTCTCGATATTTTTGCCAACACCAAAAGTGGGCAGCTCATCGTGGCCACGGGCCTGCACCTTGTCGGTCATGGTGCCGGTCAAGATGTCAATCAGATGGCCCGCACCAAACCATTCGCCGGTGCGCAGAATGGCCGACAGACCCTTTTGCACCGCCTCAGAGCCATCGAAGACATCGGGGGGCGTGTCGCACAGATCGCAGTTCTTGCACTTGCATTTGTCCTCGCCGAAATACCGCAGCAATGTGGCGCGGCGGCATTCATGTGCCTCGGCCAGACCCAGCAGCGCGTTCAGCCGGGCATGGTCTGCCATGCGCCGTTCAGGCGGGGCCAAACCTTCGTCAATTTGCGCGCGGCGCAGACGGATATCATCCGCGCCAAACAGGGTCAGCGTTTCGGCAGGGGCACCATCGCGGCCCGCGCGACCGATTTCCTGATAATAGGCCTCAATCGACTTGGGCAGATCGGCATGGGCCACCCAGCGGATGTCCGGCTTGTCGACACCCATGCCAAAGGCCACGGTGGCGACCACGATCAACCCGTCTTCGACATTAAACCGCCCCTCAACAATGCGGCGGTCTTCGGGCATCATGCCACCGTGATAGGCGACGGCGTTATGACCTGCTTCGCGCAGGGCCTGAGCCAGTGTTTCGGTTTTGGCGCGGGTGCCGCAGTAAACGATGCCGGATTGACCTTTGCGCGCTTCGGCAAAGCCCATGATCTGACGGCGCGGGTTGTCCTTGGCGGCGAACATCAGGTGAATGTTGGGCCGGTCAAACCCATGCAGGAAAGTTGCAGGGGCCTGACCATCGAACAGTTTCTCGACGATCTCGTCCTGGGTTTCGGCGTCAGCCGTGGCGGTGAAGGCGGCCAGTGGCACGTCCAGTGCGCGGCGCAATTCACCGATGCGCAGATAATCAGGGCGGAAATCATGGCCCCATTGGCTGACGCAGTGGGCTTCATCCACCGCGATTAGGCTGACACCTATGCGGCGCAGCATGCCCATAGCAGACCCGGCGGCCAGACGTTCGGGGGCGATGTACAGCAGTTTCAGGCGGCCTTCGTCCAGGGCCTGCCAAACGGCATCGGTTTCTTCATCTGTGTTGCCCGAGGTCAGCGCGCCCGCTTCGACCCCGGCGGCCCTTAAGGCACGGACCTGATCGCGCATCAGGGCGATGAGGGGAGAGATAACAACGGTGACACCGTCGCGCATCAGCGCGGGCAGCTGAAAGCACAGGGATTTGCCGCCGCCCGTGGGCATGATGGCCAGCACGTTCTGGCCTTGGGTGACGGCGGTGACGATGTCCTCCTGCCCGGGGCGGAAGGCGTCGAATCCGAATATGTCGCGCAAAAGCGTGGCAGCGCTTGGCATGAGGAACCCTGTAAGATTTTATTTATTCTGCTCGTTAAGGGGACGATAGCAGGACTAAGGAATCGTGAACAAGGGTCATTTTAGCGAGAAGGTCGCGGGAGGGGGGCGATTGATCTGTTCTGTACACTTTGGCGGTAAACCGCGCGAAGCGCCCGGCATAAAGTACACCCGTTCAACGGATGGATATCGCCAACCCGGTGCTGACCACGTTGATCACAAAACCGACCAGAGGATTTACCGGCAATACCCCAGTGGTGCCCCGTTACACAGCACTGTTGGCAGGATGTAATCCTTGAGGCTGATCAGGATGATAAACGCCACCAAGGGTGCCAGGTCCAGCGGATGGGTGTTGGGCAGAATGCGGCGAATGGGTGTGTAGATCGGCTCAAGCAACCGGTTCAGACCGTACCAGATCTGTGCGACGAATTGCTGATGCAGGTTCAGTACCTGAAAGCTGATCAGCCAGCTCATGATGATGTGGATGATCATCACAAAGAATGCCACATCCAAAATCAGGCCAATCGGGCCGGCAATCGCTTGCATCTTACGGTGCTCCTGTTGAGTTGCGATGAAACAGGTAGTCACATCCCCGCCGATGCGCAAGCGTTGACGCAAGGTGATGGTTGACGCGAGATGTATCCACGTCAAGTAGGGATGCGAAGGAGATCGCCCATGTATCCCGTTGTTCGTATGCTCTGGCAGCTGTTCAAGCATCGCAAATCCGAAAGCCTGCCGCTGACTGGCACCCATGTGTCCAAGCATATCTGCATGCCTTGGGACATTGACCTGTGGATGGAGCTGAACAATGGCCGTACGCTAACGCTGTATGATCTGGGGCGCATTCCATTGGCGCGCCGAACCGGGTTGGTGGCTTTGCTGGGCAAGAACCGTTGGGGTCTGACCATGGCGGGCGTGTCGGTGCGGTATCGTCAACGCATCCGCGCGTTTGAGACAATTGAGATGCGGTCGCGGGCGGTGTGTTGGGATGACAAGTTTATATATCTTGAACAGTCCATGTGGAAGAAGAACGGTGCGTGTGCCAATCACGCGCTTTATCGCGCGGCGATCACCGGAAAACGCGGGATTGTTCCGCCCGCCGAGGCGATGAAACAATTGGGTCAATCCATAGACACGCCCGTGATGCCGCGCTGGATTGCTGCGTGGATTGCCGCGGATACGCAGCGTCCTTGGCCACCAATGCAGGATTAACTTGCCAGTACGGTCAAAGGTCTGTCTTATCCGATCAACACGGGGGGCAGAATGGCCGAGATCACGACACGCAAGCGCATCTGGGGCTGGTTCTTTTTCGACTGGGCATCGCAACCCTATAACACCCTGCTGATCACCTTTATCTTTGCGCCTTACGTCAAAGAGCTGATGGACGATGGTGCTGCCGCCCAGGCTGCCTGGGGTTTTGGCATTGGGGCGGCCGGCGTGGTGATTGCATTGCTGGCCCCGGTGCTGGGCGCACTTGCGGATACATCGGGCAACCGGATGAAATGGATCTGGTTGTTTTCTTTGATGTACGTCATCGGATCGGGCGCGCTGTGGTGGGCATCGCCTGACAGTTTTGATCTGACCCGCACTCTGATCTTCTTTGCCATCGGCATGATCGGGATGGAGTTTGCAACGATCTTTACCAACTCCATGCTGCCTGATCTGGGCACAAAAGAAGAGATCGGACGTATCTCGGGCAATGGCTGGGCCTTTGGTTACATCGGCGGGCTGGTCACGTTGATCCTGATGCTGCTGCTTTTCGCAGAAAACGCCGAGACAGGTAAAACGCTGATTGGCATATCCCCCATTCTGGGTCTGGACCCCGAGATGCGTGAAGGCACCCGTGCGGTAGGGCCGCTGACAGCATTGTGGTTTGCCGTTTTCATGATCCCGTTTTTCCTGTGGGTGAAAGATCCGCAAGCCGTGAAGCCCCCCAAAGGTGCCGTGCGCAAAGCGCTTAAGGATCTTGGGGGGACCATCCGCAATCTGCCCAAGACGCCTTCGCTGTTTGCATATCTTACCAGCTCGATGTTCTACCGCGATGCGCTGAACGGGATGTACACCTTTGGCGGCATCTATGCGGCTGGTGTGCTGGGCTGGTCTGTGGTGGATGTGGGCGTTTTTGGTATCCTCGCCATTATTTCGGGTGCGCTGTTTGCATGGCTGGGGGGGATGGCCGATGCACGGTTCGGGCCCAAACCGGTGATCACCATTTGCATCCTTGTGCTGACCGGTGTGGCCATCGCCGTTGTACTGGTATCGCGCGATTCTGTGTTCTTTGTGCCTGTCGCCCCGGACAGCAGCGCGCCCGATATCGCGTTTTATGTGATCGGCGCCCTGATTGGTGCGGCCGGTGGTGTGATCCAATCGGCCAGCCGCACCATGATGGTGCGCCAGGCCAACCCGGCCCGTATGACCGAAGCCTTTGGCTTGTATGCGCTGGCGGGCAAGGCCACATCGTTCATCGCGCCGCTGGCCATCGGGACCGCGACTTATCTGACCGGCAGCCAGTCGTTGGGCGTGACCCCGCTGATAGGGCTTTTCCTGATTGGGTTGATCCTGCTACGCTGGGTCAATCCAGAGGGAGATCATTAATCCATGGGCCGCATTTTCACGATTGTATTGCTCACAATGGCTTTGGTCAGCTGTGGCGGGTCTGCTCCGAAAGGCGATGCCTCCAAGACGGTGTCATCTTCGACCAAAACGACGATTTCATCACAAAATGTGCCTGCCTCGATGCAGGGCGTACAGGCCAAACAGTTGTTTGGCGCAAAACCTTCGGCGTCGAACCAGCCGTCGGAACCTTTTGGAAGCTATGCAAAAGGATGCTTTGCCGGCGGTGTAGAGCTGCCTGAAACCGGCCCCACATGGCAAGCCATGCGCCTGAGCCGGAACCGCAACTGGGGCCACCCGGATGTGATTGATTTCATCAAGAAATTATCAGTTGTCGCCTCGAAGCAACCGGGTTGGGAGGGTCTCTATGTCGGTGATATCAGCCAGCCGCGTGGCGGGCCGATGCTGTCGGGGCATCGCTCGCATCAGATGGGCATGGATGTGGATATCTGGATGCTGCCGCCCAAACGGCTGAACCTGACGCGGGCTGAACGTGAAAACATCTCATCGATTTCGCTGCGCCGTTCAAAGGGCGCGTATACGAACGACAACTACACCCGCCAACATCACGAGATCATCAAAGCCGCCGCCAAAGACCCCCGCACGGCGCGGATCTTTGTGTTTCCAGGTGCCAAGGTCCGCATGTGCAAGGAAGAGCGCGGCGACCGGTCGTGGCTGAACAAAGTGCGGCCCTGGTGGGGGCATCACTATCATTTCCATGTGCGGCTGAAATGCCCCAAAGGTGCGAGAGGCTGCAAAAACCAGTCCGCCCCGCCTGCCGGTGACGGATGCGACGATGCACAACAATGGGTCGACAATATCCTGAACCCACCGCCGCCAAACCCCAATGCACCCAAGCCAAAACCCCGGCGCGAGCTGACAATGGCCGATCTGCCCGGGCAATGTGTCAGCGTGCTTCAGTCGCAGTAAGCCTTGCCAATCTGCCCCTGAGCGATTAGCAGCGGCATCTCCCCCAAATGCTGGGGGCAAGTCGCCGCAACCTTGCTTAAAAAACGGGCTTAGATATGAAAACCAACATCCTCCCCGGCGTGATCGCCATGGCCGCCATCGTTGTGGCCTCAAACATCCTGGTGCAGTTCCTTTTTGGTCAATGGCTGACCTGGGGTGCGTTTACCTATCCGCTGGCCTTTTTGGTCACGGACATCATGAACCGCGTCTACGGCCGCGATGCTGCGCGCCGCGTGGTGTTTGCAGGGTTTGTCGTGGGGGTGATCTGCTCGTTCATCGGAACGCAGATCATGGGTGAATATGGCCCACTGGTGACCCTGCGCATCGCGATTGGGTCTGGTATTGCGTTCTTGACGGCGCAACTGGTTGATATTGCGATATTTAATCGCCTGCGGGCAGGCACATGGTGGCGTGCACCTGTGGTGTCGTCTTTGGTGGGCGGAACGATTGATACGGCGATCTTTTTCACCATCGCGTTTTCGGCGGGCCTGATCTGGCTGGAGCCTGCCAATGATGTCAGCTGGGCCAATGAGGCGCTGCCCCTGTTGGGCCAAGGCCCGGTGGTGCCGCTATGGGTGTCGCTGGCGGTGGCAGATTGGTGTGTGAAGATCGCAATCGCCATGCTGGCACTCGTGCCCTTCCGCATCATCGTGGGGTCACTTACCCATCGGACCACATGATTTTGTTTTGACAAATACAAATTCTCTTGCCAATCTGAAGATGATTTTAACAAGCGAGAGGAGGTGATCCAGTGTCTATAGAGGTATTGGAGAGAGGTGTCGGAACAGTTCAGGAGGATGCGCTCTAGGGCAGACCCTGGGGCAGAAACCCAACTGAATTGGTGCGCCTAACCGGCCACCTCCTCAAACTCTAGAGGGCCGTCACGGGGAACCGGGCGGCCCTTTTGAATATTGGCAGTCTGCCAATTTGATATAGGTGAAATGCCAAGTTTGATATGCAGATAGGCAGATGTTGAAAATCAATGATCAGATCACGCTTGAAGACTGGGAACTGAGCGAGCAGTTTGTGCGCTCGTCCGGCCCCGGTGGGCAGAATGTAAACAAGGTCAGCACAGCCGTTGAACTGCGGTTTGAGGCAGAGCGCAGCCCTAATCTGCCCGAACCGGTAAAGCGCAGGCTGAAGAAACTGGCCGGGCGACGGTGGACCAATGAAGGTGCTTTAATCATCCAATGTGAAGAAACCCGCAGCCAGGCCCGTAACCGTGACATTGCGCGAACACGCTTGGTCGAGCTGATCCGGCGGGCCACGGAAAAACCCAAACGCCGGATCGCCACGCGACCCACGTTGGGATCTAAAAAACGTCGTCTGAAGGCCAAGAAGGTGCGCGGCGAGGTGAAAACGCTGCGTGGCCCTGTGGCGCGGGAAGACTGACCGGGTCTGTTGTTTGAAGGAGCGCGGTGCCCGCGCGCTCTATGTCTCGTCATTCGCCTTCGGCTGCTTTCTCGGGCGTGTGGCGGGCGTGACATATTGAATTTGAGCCTGTGAGGCTGGACAGGTTGGAGCCTCAGGCGGGAGTATTTTGGCCAAGAAGAAACGAGCGCGCGCCCCTGTTTCACCGTGCCACGAATACTCAAGCCTGCAGGCGGGTGTCAGGCGATGCTGAGGTGAGATTGGGTGTGTTGATCGGTATGGGCCAACCACAAGAGAAAATCGCGCACGGTGCCTTCGAAATCATCGCCTGCGAGGGGACCGGAGCCTGCGTGGTGTGAGCCGAGGCCCACTTGCATGCGTTCGAGTTTCTCGCGGTCTTCGCGGTTGACCTCGTCCCAGAGCGCGATGCGCTGTTCGATCGTATCACCATCCAATTCGTCGCCGTAGACGGACATGGTCCAGCGAACTTCGATTTCGTCGACTTTTCTGGGGAAGATCGACAGAGAAACCAAGAGTGAGGCGGCTTGGCTGGCAACCTGGTTGGGGAAGCGCGCAAAGAGCGAGGAGCGTTGTTGTTGCTCGGCCGTAAGGCCCGGTGCGCCGGCGCCACGGGAGGGGATGTCTTGTGGGTAGTTGGCGCAGTAGCTGGTGAAGCCCGGGCCAGAGACGGATTTCCTGGCCAGACCTGTGGGGGTGTATCCATGCAGGGTTTGCGGGTGCACGACCGAAAGGTGGTAGCCTTCCATGAAATTTTCCACGAGGCATTTCCAATTGCAGCGCCAGATTTCCGAGGCGGTGTGGACGTGGCGGAAATTCTCGGGCTCGTATGGTGACACCAGATCATCCAGCGCCTTGCTATCAGGGCCAAAGGGGGCGGCGGCGGGATCAAGCGAGGTGTAGATGAAGCCTTGCCACAGTTGCACCGGAAAGCTGGGCAGCTTGCAGGATTTTTGATCGAACCCTGCGTTCTTCATACGGGCGGCCCGCAGCAAGGCGCCGTCGTGGCTATAGGCCCAGGCGTGGTAGGAGCACACGAAGCGGTTGGCGTTGCCCGAGCCTTCGGCCAAGGGCATGCCGCGGTGACGGCAGACGTTGGACAGCACGCGAATTTCGCCGTCATCGCCACGCACCACGATAATCGGTTCGTTCAGCAGTTGCAGGGTGAAGTAATCGCCGCCTTCGGGGATTTCATCGGCGCGGCCCAGGCAGTACCAGCCCTGACGCAGGATGGTGTCACATTCGTAGTCGAAGAACTCGGGCGAGGTGTAAAACGTGCCCGGCATGCCAAAGGGGGCATCGGGCGAAAGGCTGGCCAGCTCGGCGAGCGTTTGGCGCATGGTTTCAATCTGAGACATTGGGCAGGATCCGTTTATTCGTCGCCGGGCACGCCGTAGCTGGGGGCGGCATCAGGGTTGAGGGCACGGGTGATGTAGTCGTTCATTTGCGGCTCGTAGTCTGTCCAGATTGCGCGCAATGCGGCCACGGGGCAGGTTTCAGACCAATCGACGCGCAGGTCGACCAGTGGCCAGCTTTGTTGATCGGCCACAAGCAGGGCTGCGGAATGCACGGGGCCTGCTTCGCCGCCGCCTTTGCCAAGACCGGCTTCGAGTGTGCTGAGCAGTCGTTCGGGCAGGGACAAATGAGCGGTGTCTTCGAAGTGATCGACCATGACTTGGGGCAGCCTGTCCGAGGCCAGCAGGTTTCCTGCGGCGATCACGCCATTGCCCACCGCATCGGCGTGGATGCCCAGAGATCTGGGGCCAGAAAAAAGCGCGGTATTGCCGTGATGATCCACCACGGCGACCTGTCGGTAATCGGGGTATTGTTCGCGGTCCATGACCGAGTTCAATGCGGTTTGCGCATCATCGCCGCCCGCGATCCAGGTCAGAACATCATCGCCGATGGATGGCATGGTGACGTTCTGCGTGGCCACGGCACCGACGCCTGCGCGCACCCAGGGGCAACGCGAGCCGACAGCGATGGAGCTGGTGGTGATGGCCACGCCCAGTTGCCCGGTGCGCGCGCAACGTCCTGTGACTGAGAAGGTCACGGTGTTGCCCCGGCGATACGAGTATTGAGATATTGCGCGAAGTCGTAATTGGGCCGCTCAAGATGGCTGAGGTGGCCGGGCGCGGACATATCCGAGCAGAGCCCGCGATACACCTTTTCGGTGCAGCCTTTGTCTTCGACGTTCACATCATCGAGCAGGGTTTTGAGGGCTTCAAAATTTGCCTGTGCGTCGGGGTCATCCGCGTAGTCATCGGACATGCCGCCGCCAAAGCGAATATGCACCTGACCGGGGCTGACAGGGTGCAGCGACAGATACCAGAAGTACCCCGGCGTCAGCGTGATCAGCAGCGACGGATAGATCGCCAGCAGAAACGTCGTGCGGCGTTCATCCCCCTTGAGGCGGTCATTGCTGTCATGTGCCATGGCGATGCGCAATGTCTCGTCCTTGAGGATCGTGTGGTAGTTGAACGCAGGCAGGCCGGGCGGGCAGATCATGTCTTCAAGCTTGGACAAACCACCGATGGTACCCGCGTGACACACGGGCAGGTGGTAGCTCTCCATGAAGTTCTCGGCCAGCACCTTCCAGTTGGTGTTCCAGGTGTGCTCTTCGTAGAACGTCTCGGTGTAGTTGGTCATGTCGTAGCCGCCGACCAGATCCTCGACCTGTTGCAGTTGCTGGGCCACGGCGGGGGAGTCAGGGTTCAGGGTGACAAACACCCAACCCAGCCATTCCTCGCATTTGATTTGCGGCAGCTTGTACTGGTCCTTGCAGAAGCCTTCGTTCAGGGTCATCGCTGGGGCGCCGCGCAAAGATCCGTCGAGGTTATAGGTCCAGGCGTGATACGGGCACACAATCGAGCGCGCATTGCCGCGGCCCTGCAGCAAGGTGGACATGCGGTGCAGGCACACATTTGACATCGCGCGCAGATCGCCGGATTTGTCGCGGATCACCACAATGGGCTGGTTGGCCAACTCGCATGTCAGATAGTCGCCTGCATTGGGCAGGGCGCTGGCGCGACCCACGCAGTACCAGTCCTTTGAGAAGACGTGCTCAAGCTCGGCGTGCATGAAGGCATCGGTCGTATAGACCTCGGGCGGCATGGCGCGGGCCTGTCCAAACGGCACAGAGGCGTTCTGACGAAGGGCCTCAATGGGGTCGATATGATCTTTGGCCATGATCCTATGGTCTCCGTGTTGCAGTGCCTGATCACATTTCCAATTTTCGGCTTTGGGAAAACTATGGATTGGTGAACCGGTGCTTAGGCAAAACTAAAGCATTTCAGGGATTCGGGAAATGGGCAGCCTTATGGCTGGTTTTCAGTCGGCAGTATCTTGCAATGGTGCCAATGGTGTGGCCCCAAGTGCGCGGTCCACACAGCCAGTACTTCTGGGCTTTGTAGCGGTGTGATGCGCGGCGTGACTGGTTGGCCTAGTGGCGCCGGTTTTGCTTGGCGCGCCAGGTGTCCAGCCAGCGGCCGATACGGGTGCGGCGTTCAGATACGGCGTCTTCGGCGGCGTCCCAGCTATCGGATATGCCATCGACCACCGGGTCAACGCGGGCCGCACGGAACCTGCGCCACAGGCGCCATATCAGCAGCACCAGCGCCAGAAATGCGATGATGATCACCGCGTTCAGCCAGGGAAACCCCTTGGATGCATCCGGGCCAGACACGGCACGCACACCCACTGCATTGGGATAGATCGACAGGAATTCGTTGCGCCAGCCGTAATGCTTGATTGCAACCCATGTCGGGGCGGCGGCGGTGGATTTGTTGTCGGCGGCTTCGGCCTGCAGGTTGGCGGTGTCGAACTTGAAATAGGGCGGCCAGTGCCAACCTGTGTCCTCGTTGCGGTAGACCATCGTCGAGCCATTGGCGCGCACGGTTTGCACAAAGAACACATCACGGTTGGGGGTTGTGGCGTCATTGCCCACATCCGCCGCGGCCCAGAACAGAGAATTCTCACCAAAGTCGATCCGCTTTTCATAGGTGTCGGTCACCCGCGCAATATCGGTCTGAGGCAGAGTGTAGTGGAAAATCGCCACCACCAGTGTCCAGAAGGTGATCCAGAAAACCCATTTGATGTATGTCAGCATGGTCAGGCCCCGCTCAGGCGAAATTGGTGAGGTAAATGATCACGCACATGGCCGTAAACGGGATCACATAAACCCCGAGGATCAGCTTGCGACGCAATGATCCGTCATAGTCCTCAAGGCCCTTGTCGATGTAGGTGTCCAGATCACCGGGCTTGCCCTCTTCCTCCCACCATTCGGCCAGTTTGCCCCGGCGCACAGACCGGGAATAAAGCGACAGACAAATGTAGATGATCGTGAGGACAACAAATCCGATGGCCATCAGGCGCAGCATTGCAAACATGTTTTATCTCCTACTGATCGGGCCCCAGGGGCCGACGCGGTTGACCAGATCGTCCAATTCGTTTTTGCCCATCTTGGGCTTTTGAGGTGGCGCTTTGGGGGGCTCTTCCATTTCAGGTTCATGCCCGAACAAGGCCTCGCGCGCACCGACCTTATCCACTTGATACTCGTTTAACAGATATTCGACCACGTAGTCTTTCTTCGTGTCAGACCAGCCTTCATAGAGTTGGTAGAACAGCTGCTTGTGACAGATGAACAGCTGGCGGAAATCCTTGGTGCTTAACTGGCTGAGCAACATGTTCACCAGATCTGCATCGGGGTGATCAGCGGCGCGCAGCGTATAGAAATAGGCCGGATCCTCGGAGGTGATGCGCGGCCAGCGGCCTTTGTTCTCGGCCCAGTTCACAAGGCTGGCAAGGGCATGAAACTCATCGGGCAGCTTGTTGGCGTGTTGGCGGGCCAGCCTGCGCATATCTGCCTTCGAGCGGCGGCGCAGATTGATATCCTCATCCGCCAGCGCATCGACCAGGATGAAATCCATCTTCTGTTTCAGCACTGCCGACACGTCGATGCCACGCGCCTTGACGATGGGTTCGACCAGCCCGTTCAGATCCAGGAAATTGGCCAGCCGGTTGCGCTCGGACAGATCGATCACATAGTCGATGGGCAATTTTTCAACCTGATCGCGGGGCAGGCAGGTGACCGCACCGGGCAATTCCAGGTTCTGGAAAATGTAGATTCCGCCGAAATGCTCGGTCCAGTAGTTGCTTTGCTCAAATTCCATATTGGTCAGCTGAACCGGGTGGCGCAGCACATCGCCGGTTTCAGTGGCCAGGCTGATCATATCAGCGATCAGCACATCGTCGTACCACGCGTTGTCCTGGTTCAGGAACTGATCCACCTTTTCGTCCAGCACGGATGCCTGCGCGATGGCGCCATTGGTGGTGTCGGCCTCAATCGTGATCTTGCGGATATCGAACAGGCGTTTGGGGCTGGACATGTCGTAGACGGAATTGACCAGCTCACCCGCCACCGCGTCGCGGGTGGTCAGTGAGAAAAGCGCGTTTTGATTGTCGTCGATGAACTGCCGGATGATCCCGCGCGAGGTTGAGAATTGCGCGTTCAGCAGCGGTGCGGTTTTCTGATCGGTGGAGAGCAGGATAAACTGTCGGTTCACGCCCTTGTGGTTGAGGTAGAG
>JBGCEW010000024.1:0-115044 GCA_045106595.1 Roseovarius sp.
CCTGCCGGTAGTGATAAATAACCCTTTGTCTGCTCGTCCTTGCATTGCCCCTCTGAAATCCCGAATTTCAGAAGCGCCGACACTACTTTTGTACCGTTTACACTGGAAGAAAACTTGAAAGGACACCAAATTTACGCGTAGCACTCCAACCCCGTCTATCCCTCCATCTCCAGACTTTCCTCTCACCTCTACCTTTGTAAAACCTGCTTCACGAAGAAGCCGCTGCGCCAGGCGCTCGAAAGCAGATGGGTCCATTGACTTTAACAAATCAAGAAGGGAGGACTTCCAATCTTCAGTCTCCGGATTTGGTTCACTTTCATTCTGTTTGTCTCCGGCATCAAAAACACCGTGAGAGTGGGTGCTTACTTTTTTCGCCGCATCTCTTTTTTCTTTCGCTCTAAGTTTTTCTTCTTCTTGAACTCTTTCATACATCTGTTTCGCCGATTGCATAGTGTTAAGGGAGCTTCCAGATTCAGTTAGAGCCCAAACCCCTCTACTAGAATTTTCAATTGCGCCGCCCCTTTTTAGGTAGGTTCGCGCCCAAGCCAAATAGTAATTCATTCTTGGTTGACTATGGTTCGAGCCCGACATCATATGCTCTTGCTCTTCTTCAGAAACACATTCCAATTCGGCAACTTTTTCATCAAGTTCGTGAATCGTAGCAGAACCTCCAATAGTCTTGAGTGCTTCCACAGTAGCCAACATCATGCCGGGCATGTCGGGAAACCCTTCGGCTTCAATGGTGAAGCGTCTATCCATCACCCCTTCCCCTCCAAATACCGCCGCTTCGCCTCTTCCTGACGGCCATACTCGCGCACCATGTTCTCAATCGCCACCTCGTCGGATTTATCCGCATACCGGAACTCAGAATCCGCGTAGCGGTTGATCTCTTGGATCACCATGTCGATGGTGATCGGCTGGCGGAGTTCTTTGATCATGCCCAGCTTTTCGTCGTAGGATTTGAACAGGAATAGGTCGGGTTCTTCCATCCATTCATCGGGCAGTTCAAAGTCCATGGCGCGGACTTTCACGGCGTCGGTGATGTTCTTGATCGCACGACCCGTAAAGCGGCTGTCGGCCATTTGGATGCCTTTGAGGTAGGTGCCCATTTTGGCAATTGTGTCCAGCTCACCGATGTCTTTTGAGACCTTCTCATAGACCTTCAGCAGCCCGTCCTCATGTGGTTTTGAGTGGGATTCAAATGACTTGGCCACGGCGGTTTTGATTTCCTGCGCGGCAAAGACTGTGTGATCGCCCAACGGGATGTCGTGGTTCTTGCCCATCAACAGATGCAGGATGTCGATGTAATCTTCGCGGGTTTGCGGCCCGTCCACCAGAAACCTTGCTCCGGCACGTTGGCGCAGGGCATCGTCCACCTTCTCGGGGTAGTTTGAGAACATGCCAAAGGTGCAATTCCCGCGCACCACGGTGTTGGCGCCGGCAAAGCTTTCCATCAGGACGGCGGTGATTTCCAGCTGGCCCGCACTGGACTGACGGTCGCCGCGCTTGCCGGCCAGTTGGTCAATGTCGTCGATGGTGCCAAAACCGATCACGCCGGGATCGATCACGTTGTTGATGAACGCCTTGGTGTTCTGCGCCGATTTGCCCTGATAGCTGTCGATGCTGTCTGTGCTGAGGTTCTGATAGCGGAAGGGATAGCCCGCCGTGTCGC
This sequence comes from Roseovarius sp., assembly GCA_045106595.1. Taxonomy (GTDB): domain Bacteria; phylum Pseudomonadota; class Alphaproteobacteria; order Rhodobacterales; family Rhodobacteraceae; genus Roseovarius. The sequence continues at coordinate 1,673 of JBGCEW010000024.1, forward strand.
AATAGCCTTTGATCAGGCCCGCCATCATCTGGATCAGGATGGTTTTTCCGGTGCCGGGCTGGCCATCGCCCAGGAAGGTAAAGATGAACCCGCCCAGTTCGGCAAAGGGGTTCAGCTTGCGGTCAAAATCATAGGCCATCAACATTTTGGACAGTTTCAAGGCCTGATATTTGGCGATGTGGTTGCCCACGACCTCATGGGGTTGCTTGAAGGTCATGGTCAGGGTGGTGGATTTCGCCTTGGCCGAGGCGTCAAACCCGTGGATGGTGAAATCATCGGCCTCGACACGCCAGGAGGCATTTGTGAACGGCCCGAGCCTGCCTGCGTTCTGAGCGCGCAAGGCGATCTTTTTCATCAGCTGTTCGGCAAAGGCGCTGACGGTGGCAACAAGGCGCGCATCGTCGCTGGCGTGTTTGGCAATGTCCTGATCCAGCTCCCAAAGTACGCCGTGCAGGGCCAGTTGGGCATTGTCGGTCAGCACTTCCTCGACCTCGCCCACCTCGACGCTGACTTCGCTGCTGTGCGGCGCCAGCAAAAAGGCGGTTGCATTGGCGAAAACGTGGCTCACGGCCAAAGCTTCGGCCCCCAGCAGCTCGGTGAATTCGGTCTTGCGGTTGTCAGCCAAAGACCCCGCCAGATTGGCGCGGCGCATGTCGGCAAGGCCCGTTGCCTCGGCATAGGTTTCGCCCACGGCCAAAGCGATGGCCAAAGCACGCCGGATGGAATGCATCACGGTGGCTTGCAAGGGCGAGGTCAGCGGATCCTCCCCATCAGCGCCTGCAATGCGGTCGATAATGTGCACGCCTTCGGATTTGGCAGTCGAGCGCGTGACCAAACCCGGTGTCGTTGTGCGGAAGCGGCGGCGGGTGCCAATACCGCTGGATTTTTCCTGCGCGTCACCGTCAACCGGTTTCCCGATACGCGGCGTGTGATCAAACCCGTCCAGCATCGCCACGGCTGCATCATAATGCTTGGCAATATCGTCTTCGCGCAGTTCCATGGTGTCAGCGGTCAGGCTCATTTTAAATCCTCTTGTCTTTCATCTTGCTCTAAATACTCAAATTTGATCCGCGACCTCAGTAGCGCAGCACGCGGCCGCCCGGGTTGACCACATATTTTGTCACCGCCGCAAAGCCGGGTGGGTTTTTCTCGGCCAGCACCTGATAAGGGCGTTCGGGCAGAATGATGCTGCGGGTCATGCGGGTGGCGCCGGTGTCCGCACCGCGGCCCGAGAAAGGATCAAGCGCGAACACCTCGCGCTCGACGGTGCCAAACCAGCCGGATTTCTCTTGTTTGACACGTTCACTTTCCAGCACTTCATCGGTCCAGGCCATGGCCCAATCCTGGCCTTCGGGGGCGTTGGCATCAGCCAGCACATCGCGGATAGGGCCGGTTTGGCGCGTGAACGCGTGGCTGTACATCGGACCCACGTGCAGACGGCGCAGGCGTTTGGGATGCAGATTGTCGAATGCTTCGTCAAAGCCGCGTGCGATGGTCAACAATTTCAGACCACCCAAGGCCTGGCTCATCAGATGGGCCTGCACTTCGGGCCAGCGACGTTGATCCCGGGGCAAGGGGGTGCGACCTGTGTCTTCGATTTCCATCAAATAGATGGTGGGCAGGTTGACCTGACTGTCATAGACCGCCCAGTGGACCAGGTATTTACGCCTGTCGTCAAATCCTTCGATCCACAAAAGCTGCGGATCGTTTTGCGCCCAGAACATATAGCCGCGCATCAGTTCTTCATAATAGAGCCGTTGTGACAGGGCGAATTGCAGCTTGGTCGGGATAGCCCGTGTGCTGATGATCTGTTCAACCATTTCCTGTTTCAGCTGGGCAGGGTCCGGCATATTGGCCAAGTGGCGGCTGGCTTGTTGGGCGTCATTGGCCATGACCAGCAATTCATTGAACACCGGAAAGCCGCTTTCTTGTACGTCCATCGCGAGCGAGCCGAAGAACTGCCCGGTGTCGCGTCCCACCAGCAGATATTTCATCGACAGAGCACGAAAGGTATAGGCCAGTCCCTGCACATATTCGGTCAGAATTTCCACCTCGTCACTGCGCAGCTCGCCTTCGGCTTTCATCACGGCGGCGACACGGTTGAGGTGTTGCGTGATGCGTCCGAACTTCTCAAAATACCGGCGCGAGGCGAATGTGTCGGACAGGGCGACGTGGTCTTTGTTGGGGGTCATGTCGATCATGTGGTGTGTTTCGCCTCTCGTGCGTCTTCGGCGGCGCGTTCGGCCAGATCGGCGCGCAGGGGGATCATGGCTTGTTGGCCCAGCACCAGATCGGCCAGATTGTGATCTGCGGTATCCACACGGCGATGCCAGGTGCGGCGCGTTTCCGGTGACGCCATAAAGATCGCCAGCATATCCCCAAGTGACAGTATCAGCCCCAATGTGATGCTGAGCGTCCAGAGCAGTGCAATGGCTGCAACGGGAAACATCAGTGCGGCGGCCACGGCCGTAAATCCGGCCAGCGCAAGAGATTGCAAGGCAGCCTGAACCCAGGTGGTGTCCAGCAAGATGTAGCCCGTGACAGCGATGATGACCCAAACGGCGACAAAGATGATCCCGATGGCGCGGCCTGTGACCTTGAGCGGCGCTTTGGGCGCGTCTGGCATCGACGGATGGCGCGGGATGGGCACATAGCCCGATCGGCGGCGCAGGGTATCAGCACCGTGGTGCAACAGGTTCACCGCCATGAACACCCCCATCACAATCGCCAGTTCCGTGCTCCACAGCGAAAACAGCAGGGCAACCCACATGTAGATGAAAGCCCGCAGCATCCATTCGCGCCAGGATGGGATTGGAGTGGTTTGCGCGGTCATCCAGCGCCTCCGCCATCTCCACCGGCGGCACCACCACCGCCATCACCGTCGCCCATAATCCAAACCCCCGAAGATCCGCCATCGCTTCTGGTACCCGGTTTCTTGGGGGTGGTCAGGATCATCCAGATCAGCATCATGATAAATCCGGCCATGCCGATCCAGCCCAACACAGGGTAACCAAACACAAACGCCACCACGCCAAAAGCGCCGAGACAGACCAGCAGGGCGTACAACGTGATCTCACTGGGTGAGTCCACGCCAGTGTCGGTTCGTTTATCTGCCATGCGGTGCTTCAATCATCATAAGCGCCATAATATTCCCCGATCCTGAACCTGAAAAGCAGCAGCAGAAAATACGCCGTCAGACCACCCATAATCGAAAGCGCCGGGGATAGAGCCCAAGCCCCAGAAGCCAAAATTGCCGCCACGATTAGACCCGCGATGATTTCGGCGAAAACGATACCTGGTACTGTGGCCAGCCCACGCAAAAAGCCCGAGACCCAGTTCATGGCTTACGCGCCATACAGGTTCTTGTCGTGCTTCTCGATGATGTCCTGGAACCGGCGGGCGAAGCGTTCGTCGGCCTTGGCTTTGGCCTCCAGCACCTCGCGGGCGAATACCATGTGGTCCTCATGCGCTTCCATCATTTCGGCCATGCGTTGATTGGTGGCCGCCCCGATGCCGGCCATCGCCGATTGGGCCTCTTGATCGGTCTGCACGCCAATTTCATTGATGCGGTGGGCAACATCCTGTTGCTGTGCAGTTTTCAACGATTTGGTCAGCGCGTCATACAGCACCACACGTTGCTTGGTGTCGGTTTGCAGTTTGTTGATCAGCACCATCTGCGTGGCCGCCTGGTTTTGCAGGCTGTCGACCCAGGTTTTGCCCTTTTCGATGTAGCGCTCAAGGGTTTGCGATTTGGCCAGCTTGACCTGCTCGTCCTGCACCTTTTGGTTATAGGCGGCGTTCATTTCGGCCAGTTCGGTTTCCAGCTTGGTGCGCGCGGCGGCGTCGGTCTCATTGGCGATCTTGTTTTCCAGCGTGATGATATCGGGGTCCATTGCCGTAATATCCGCGCGCAGGCTTTCCAGCTCGCCTACGGTCATCTCACGCTCGTCCAATGTCTCGGACAGGTTGCTTTCGACCTTGACCTTTTGCTCTTCCAGAATGCTCAGCTGCCCTTCCAGCAGCTGGGTGATCACATCAGATTTTGAGATCAGATCCTGCAGCTTGTCGTCGATATTGGCGGTTTTGATCCGGTCCTGACGCATGCTGTCGGCTTTGTTCTGGCTAAAGATTCCCACCACGCTTTCCCAGCCGGTCTTGGTGCGCATCTCATCAAAGTCTTTCGAGAAGGCAGCGGTAACATCATCCAGCCCCATGATCAGCTCGGCGATATTGGCGTTCATCACCTGCGTGTGTGCGTGCACATCTTCAAGCGAGGCGTTCTCAATATCCAGCATCGCATCCTCGCCGCCCTTAATCTTGGCGCGCGCGGTTTCGATCTTGCTGGTCAGTTCCGCGATCTTGGATTGGGCTTCTTCGACCTGTGCCTGGGATTCCCGCACCTGCTGATCCAAATTTGCCATCAAACTCTCCCTTTATACGCAAATCATTTTGTGTCTTTGCCCTCAATATAGGCATTCCAAGGGCGAATCTAAGCGTAAACATAGAAAGATGCAGCGCCAAAATGCGTGGATTCACGGTGAAGGCGCAGTTTTTGTCCGGATTTAGCGCAAATCTGCGCGGATCAGATCACTGGCGCGTTCGCCAACCATGATGGACGGCGCGTTTGTGTTGCCTGTCGGGATGGTCGGAAAGACCGAGGCATCGACCACGCGCAGGTTTTGCAGCCCATGCACACGCAAACGCTCGTCCACCACAGATTGCGCTGGATCACGCCCCATTCGTGCCGTGCCGCATTGGTGAAACACCGTCCAGCTGTCACCGCGGATATGCGCGATGATGGCGTCGTCATCTTGCAGATCGGGGCCGGGGTCCATTTCGCGGTCAATTTCGGCGGCAAGGGCCGGCATGGCTGTGATTTTGCGGATCAGCCGAAAGCCTTGCAGCATCACGTCGATATCTTCATCGGTGGCCAGATAATTGGGGTGCATCGCAGGTGCAGCGAAGGGATCAGCCGAAGTGATCTCCAGATGTCCCGATGAGGTGGGCTTGCACGGGTTGAACCCCAACCGGAAGGCCGGGAAAGGATCAGGCGTCAGCAATGGGCGCACACCGACGGGCGCACGGGCATAGCTGAGCGGCGAGAAGTAAAGCTGCAGATCAGGGGCGCCCGTATGCTGACCCAAGCGGACAAACCCGCCGCCATGATTGAGGCTCATCGACAGCGGGCCTTTGCGGCTGAGCAGGTATTGCAAGCCAACGCGCAGCTTGCCCCACCACGGACGTAGAACCTGGTTCAGGCTGTTTTGGTGCGAAGCAAAGAGCAGATCAACGCCCAGGTGATCCATCAGGTTTTGGCCGACTTGCGGATTGTCATGCACCACGTCGATGCCGTGCTTTTGCAACAGCGCCCCCGGACCGACCCCAGAGAGCTGCAACAGCTGCGGTGTGTTCAGAGCGCCAGCACTCAGGATCACTTCGTGCCGGGCGGTGGCAGTGTGGGGGGTGCCATTCTGGTGGTATTCCACCCCTGTTGCGCGTTTGCCTTCAAAAGTCACACGCGTGGTGTGGGTGTGCGTCTTAACCTGCAAATTCGGGCGTGATCTGGCCGGGGTCAGATAGGCCCGTGCCGACGAGGCCCGCATGCCCCGATCGGTGGTGATCTGATAGAAGTTGGTGCCGTGCATCTGATCGGCGTTATAGTCCGGGTTAAACGGGATGCCCGCCTCGGCTGCGCCTGCGACATAGGCTTTGGCCAATGGATGCATCGCGTCTGATACATTGGTGACACAAAGCGGGCCGTCGGTGCCACGCATGGGGTGTGCCGGGCCGTGCCAATGCTCCATCCGTTTGAACACCGGGGCCACATCGGACCAGCCCCAGCCGGGTGCGGTTGCGGCCCAGTCGTCATAATCGCTGGAATGGCCGCGCACATAGACCATGGCGTTGATGCCGGATGATCCGCCCAGCACCTTGCCACGCGGCCAGTACATCTGACGATTGGCGATGTTGGGATCAGCCTCGGTGGCGTATTTCCAGTTGAACCGGTCGTCATAAAAGGCTTTGCCATAACCGATGGGCATCTGGATCCAGGGATGACGCCCTTTGCCACCTGCTTCCAGCAACAAAATACGCAGCTTGGGGTTTTCAGACAAACGCCCGGCCAAGGCAGCACCGGCCGACCCCGCGCCAACGATAATGTAGTCGTATTGTGTCACTGGATCTGGCCCGTCGCGTCAGTTGCGTTGAGGCGAGATTGACCAAATTGCGAGGTGGTGCAATGGGTTTTTTGCAAGCAGCATTGGCATAGGGCGCCTGCGCGGAATGAACCTGCCGGGACGCGGCGTGTTGCACCACGGCCCGGCAGGCGCGACAGTTACAGTCGTGGCACTGGCCGTTCGGGCACCCAAGCCACCCGACCAGCGCCGACCTTCTCACGCCCAACCGGTGCGTTCCACCAAGCATCCGGGCGCGGTACCTGCAATGGCCCCTCGCGCAGCACTGTCAGCATATCAGGCATCTTGCTTTCGGGGTCATAGCGCCCGGCCAGCCATGTTTCGATCAGATACCGGGTGGCGATCGCACAGGAAAAACTGGTGCCTTGCAGGGCCACGGCCGCGCCATCGCTGGACCCGTCCGACAGGATGCCAAAATGGGCGTACCCATCATCCGAAGGGAAGGTCACTGTCGGTGTGCCGCGGCCATTGACATAGAGTGCCTTGCCAATGCCCGATGCGGAATAGGGCGCAGGGCGGCCATCAGACTGACGATGCCCGCCAATGGTGGCCACATATTTGTTGGCAGCATAAGAATTCAGCGTGCCACGGCGTTGCAGCTGTGCACCCTTGTCCAGATCAGGCGCTGCATCGGCCCCATCCACATAGGCAAAGGTATCCGCCTCGCGCCCGGTGTCGTCAAAGATCGCATAGCTGGTATCTTCGAAATAGGAACGCCGTGCATTGCGTTGACCGGGCAGGGTCGCCTGATCGGTCTGAACGGTGGCGCGGACATAATGTGCGATGCTATCGGCGTTCTTGATACGGATTTGCCATTTGCCCGCCGCTGCGCCGGTTTTGCCACCTTTGGCAAACATGTCGGGTGCCAGACAGATCAGATATCGAAACCGCACCGATTTGCCATCTTCGGGTGGAACTGCGTCACAATAGATGCGGCCCAGTCCGTTTTTGAGTTGGGTGATCTGGCCGGATTTGGCAGGCTTGAATGCGCCGGGTGTGCCTCCGGGTGGTACGACATCCAGCACAATAGGCGCGGCAGATGTGCCAGGGTTCAGCAGCTTCTCAACCCAGATTTCCACAAAATTCGACGTGTCATCGCCCGGGCTGACACGCCAGTCTAGCGATTGGGCCTCATTCGGTTGCAGTTCAAACCGGCCATGCACACGCGACAGGTTGTCATTGCCTGCAGGAAGGACGGCGTTGAACCGGGCCTGACCAAGGATCTGGTCAGCGTCCGAGAGATGTTTGGCGGCGCGCACAAACACCTGGCGTTCATCCTTGGCACCGGCCTGTTTGCCGAAGGATATGTTCAACAGCAGTGGCGGTGTTTTGGCGAGCCCCGAGGCGCGGGCCATACGGGCGTGGGTTTCGACAATCCAACGCATCGCATACACGAGGTAGTAATCGAGAAACGCGCCGCCTTCACCATAAGCAGAGGCAGGCGGCAGGTTGACCACCAAAAGCTTGACCTTGTCGCTGAACGTGGCCTGATCCACGGGATCGGCCCCGCCCACAAGACCCATCACATGGGTGCCGTGTGCCTGGCGTTTGGCCAGACCGCGCGCCCCGTCGGGTGTATCATCGTCCACAAGCCCTGCGGCGCGGTTGAACCCGTCCTGATCCAAAGGTGCTGTCAGATCGCCCCGGCTAAAGGACGTCAGCAGCGCATTGATATCCGAGTGCGTCAGCGCAGCCCCGAAGGGCAGATGCGACGACCCGGCAAAGCGCGCACCTTGTTGCCAAGATGCCAGCACCCGGCTGGAGCCATCGGCATGACGGAACCGGCGATGCCCCAATGCGATGTCGACGTCGATCACACCGGCAACAAGGGTGTCCTCGGTCAGATGTGGACCATCTGGAACGTCGGGCAACCAACTGTCACCACCAAGCGAAGACAGGAAATCCGGGTTGGCCGAATGCTCTGGCACCGGAAAGACCGAGTGATCGGCGGCAGTGCCAGGCGCAAATCCTGACGGTGCGCTGCCCAGATTTGAAAGCGTGGTTGCAGCATTTCTCAGCGACCCGAAGTCGTCCATCCGCGTCAGGCCTGGCATCATTGTCATCGCCTGAGGGCCTGCCCCAAGCATGTGCTGCATTAGCCACCAATCCACATAAGGAGAATTGACCATGCGCGGATGATGCCGCCACGCGGTCCAGGCGGTCATACGCCTGCACCAGTGTCCGGTTTACGCCCGTCACGACGCAGCCATTCACCGCGTGCCTTGATCCACCGCTTTTGCAGCAACGTGTAAGGCGTTGGGGACTTGGAACTGGATTTTCCAGTGACAATGGTCTCCATCGCGGTGCGGGTGAAATCCGCCTCGGGATTTGCATTGGGATCAAAGGCAAAGCTGCGCAAAGGTGTGCCATTGGCGATAAACGACATCGCCATGCCGATGGCGCTGCCAAGGGCAGAGCCTGCAGCGGAATCCACCGGATAATGCAGCCCTGCCACGGTACGATTGACCGCAATGCGCTGGGCGACATGCATCATGGGCCGGTCTGCGGCAATGCTCTGGGCTGGCGTTTCATCGTATTCCAACAAAGAAAGCGCTGTTGCAATAGCGAAGCTTTCGGTGGAATGCCCTGATGGATAGGTGCTGTGCGGAGGGGTATCCAGCATCGGCATCACCCGGTCTGAAAACTCAACCGGGCGCGGGGCACGGCACAGGTGTTTGACCTGTTGCACCAGCAAAATTGCCACTTCGTGGGTCAGCGTCAGCATCTCCATCGTGACACGGCGCTTGGGCAGATCAATGGGCCGCACCGCCGAGAAGGGCGACAGGATTTCCTCGGATTGGATGAGGATTTCCGTGGCGCGGTCTTCGCGCAGATCAGAATAGGCGCGCAGCCATTTCATTTGCGTGTTCAGCGTCGGCAACGTGGGCCGATCGATGGTGCAAATCTTGGTGCCATCACATTTCAGGGTCACACTGGTGGCGTCATGCTCAATCGCAAAGCGCGCCAGAATAGGCGATAACATCACTTCGATACGCCGGTCATATGGCAGGTAATCCAGATCTTCGGGGTCCGGGTCCCAGTCAAACACATTGTTGCCGGTGGGCGGATCCCAATAGCCGGTCAGCGCATCATGGATCATGCTGCGGGCATCTGACACCATGCCTTCGTCCTCGGACAGGAACCGACCGCCCCCGCGGCCTCCACCCCGGCCGCCACCACGACCACCGCCGCGACCGCCACCTCGGCCTCCGCCACGTCCGCCACCACGACCGCCCCCGCGGCCTCCACCTTGTGCATTTTGTGAAAATCCCATCGGTCTCTACTCCCCAGTTAAATTCTTTTTACCCTGCGTCAGCTTCGATAGCTTTGCTGGAACGCGTCAAGGCCTGAGGTGGCGTTTCACGGTTTCTTCACGCTGTGACACCTGAGGGTTGTGAAAAAGACGGGAATCTTGGGGGATATCTGTTATCTATTGGGTATGGATGGGAAGACAAATACCGTGTTCATCAGGGTGATGGGCCAATTCCGCATGACTGATGCGGATGGCACAGACATCACCCCAGGCAGCAAGAAAGCCCAAGCAGTGTTGGCAATGCTGGCCACCTCGCCGGATTTGCAGCGCACGCGGTCATGGCTGCAAGAGCGGCTGTGGAGCCAAAGCGATTCGTCGCGTGCCGGTGCCAGTTTGCGTCAGACATTGACCGCGATCCGCCGTGATCTGGCCGCGCATTCGGATATCATTTCTGCGACCCGACAGGCGGTTATTCTGGATCCTCAGACCGTGCAAACCGATTGGGACAAGGATGCCACGCCCGGCGATGCGGATGAGTTTCTGGAAGGTCTGGATATTCCTGACCCTGAATTTACCGATTGGCAACGCGCAATGCGGGGGGGCGCCACATTGGTGCAGGCGTCGTTGTCGGCCCCCACGCAACGGGTGCCACGGATTGGATCCGGCCGGTGGAAACTGGCGTTGCTTAGCGGGCCGGATTCGGTGTCGACTTCGTATCATCTGGAATGTGAATTCATTGATCTGGTCAGCCGTAATCTGAATGAGAACGGCGAGATTGAGCTGCTTTATGACGTGCCGCAAAACCCTGACCGGAATGTGTTTGTCGTCGATGTTAACGCCTTCAATGTGGATGACATGCGCATCGGGCTGCGCATTTCGGCGCGCCATGCGATTGAAAACCGGGTGTTTTGGTCCGAGACAGCCAGTTCGACCGAACGTTCGGGTCCGATCGAGCAAAGTCTTGATCTGCTGAACCTGGCGTTCAGATTGCAGACGTCTGTCCACAAAGAGATCATGATGCTGACGGGCGGCGGGACTGACGGGCTGTTTCCGCCCGTGTTGCTGGGCACGGCCATTCCGCAAATCTTTTCGTTCAAACCCGGAGAGGTGCAGCGCGCCAGTCAATTGCTGGATGAATGTCTGGACGAACGCAACGCCGCCACGTTCTGGGGCTGGCAGGCGCAGATTGCAGTGATCAACCTGATTGAGCGGTTCACCGACGCGCCCGAGGCCTGCATTGAAAAAGGCAAAGCGCTGGCCGCCAAGGCGGTTGAGGCCGATCCGATGAATTCCATGGTGCTGTCGACGGCGGCCAATGCGCAGATGCTGCTGGATTGGGATATTTCCGCCGGGTCCGAGCTGGCCAGTCTGGCCATTCGTGTGAACCCGTCTAATCCGTTTGGCTGGTGGTCTTATGCCAATGCGGCGCTCTATTCGGATCAGCCCGACAAATCGCTGAAAGCGGCGCAGATTGCCGCCAAGCTGTCGGCCAAATCACCCTTGCAATTCTGGTGTGACTTTCAGGTGGGTCTGGCGGCGCTGAACACGGGCGATCTGAAACAAGCAGTGAAATCGCTTGAGATATCAGCGGCCCTGGCACCCCGGTTCCGTCCGCCGCGCCGATATCTTCTGGCGCTGTATTCGCATCTGGGGCGGCTTCAGGATGCCGAGCGTACGATGCATCAGCTTTCGGCGCTTGAGCCCGGTTTTTCGCTGGATGCGTTTCTGAATGACCCCGATTACCCGATCAGCCTGGCCAAGCGCGCCAAGATCATCAACAATCGGTTCTTTGCGCAATTGTCTGATTTAAGTTGAGGCATTCCCCAGCCGGAGGGTCAAAAGGCGTGGGCCGTAGCTGTGTGGGCAAGGTGAGTATCTTGGCACATGACATCTTGGTACAGGCCGCTCCGCAGCCGTGATCGATGAAAACACAGCGTGTGATCAGGAGGCCATTTGCCCGACATGATCACGCAGATAGATTTGCATCAGCGGCGTGTAAGAGGACGGATCATTTTGCGCCTGCTGCACCAGATCGGGGATGTTTTCCCACCGCGTGTCCATCACATCACGCGGGTTTGGTGACATCACCGGGCGAACCGGAACGGTGGTCGCGAAAATATCGGCCACCTCGTGTTCGATCATGCCTTCGTTCAGTTTGGCACGGTATTGCAGGGTGTCACGGTGGATCAAGTCCAGGTCGCGCAGGCCCATATCCTCGTACAATCTGCGATGCGCACAGGTCTCGGCGGGTTCATCCCAACGCGGATGGGCATAGCACGCGCTGGCCCACAGCGCAGGCGAGTGAAATTTGTTCTCAGCCCGCTGATGGATCAGCATATGCCCCTTGCAGATTACAAAGACAGCAACGCCCTTGTGCAACAGACCCTTGCGATGTGCCTCAACTTTGTTGATGGCGACAAGTTGCCGTCCGACCCAAGTCGGAATTTTGTCAGTATCATTGGTCGTCATGTATCGTGTCGCGCTTGCATTGTCCGAGTGAAGACAAGGGTCAAACTAATCGGGAGCCAGCCCCCGCGCGAGTCGGGAAAACCTGACTTGCCGTGCATTTCTGCGCGTTTTCAGCCGATGGTGCATTGGCCTGTGTCGGCCAGCGCGTGCAAAACCTCTGCGGTTTTGTCGGGGCTCACCAGAGCCCGCCGGACCAGTGCATCAAAACGGTCTACAAAGGCGTTAATTTCCGCACGACCGGTCAAAACCAGATAGGCCTCGCCGATATACAAGGCGACGCGTTGTTTGCCAAAAACTGTAAACGGGGCCGAAAACGTCGTTGTGCCGTCAAAAAGATGCAGCCGCAGTGACGGAAATCGTTGGGCGCAGGTGGCGGCCATATGGGTCAGTTGGCGCTTGCACTTCTCGGGATCGGCACCGTGCCATAATCCGCTTTGACGGGCCAGATCCTGAAGCGTCTGGATTGGCATGCAGATTTCCATATCCATATCCGATGGAGCCAGCCCATCCAGGACGGTCTCTTTGCCGGCTCGGCGCAGGTTTGGGTCGGTTGCATCCGCCATACCTTCGCGGTTCAGTTGCAAAATGTCCGGCAAGGTGGACGGAATGTACCGCAGCTTCTGACCATCGGCCTGCTTGTGCCAGTCGTCCAGCGGCGACGTCGTAGCATCCTTGGCGGTTTCAATGGCCAGGCTGGATGACAGCGTTTGCCGACCTTCCGGGGCATTATCCAGCCCAAGCAGCCAGTCGACCGACACACCGCGTGCTTCGCTGATGCGACGCAAAGTTTCGGCGCGCGGAAGGCGGGCGATGGAGGGATCAAGAAACTGACTAAGCGCCGAGCGATCAATGCCCGTCGCGCGCAAAAACGCCGAGGTGCTTTGGGTTTCAGACGCCAGAACCTGACCCAACCGGTCACGGAACATGCTGGCAAGGTCACGTTTGTCCATAGGCTCGGATTACAGGATATGTTGTGAATTCACAACAAAAGAGGTGAACATGATGTAAAACATCACATCCACACATGGATTCACCTGATGGACCTGAAGCCAAAAACAGCAATCATGGGTGACATATATTGTCAGCATCAGCGAAGGTTTCATGACACGTCCCACATCACCCCTGCCGGTCTCAGCCAATCCTGCGGTCGAATGGCCCACCTTGGCGATGATTGTGGGGTGCTACACAAGTTATGCGGCGGTGTTGGTGTTTGCGGCGCAGCTTGGGGCGGTGGTGTCGGTGCTGGCTTTGGCGGTTTTGATTGCGCTACAGTCGTCGCTTCAGCATGAAATCCTGCATGGGCATCCCTTTCGCAATGCGCATTTGAATGCGGCGCTGGTGTTTCCGGCGCTGGGGCTGGTGATCCCGTATCAAAGGTTTCGCGATCTGCATTTGCAGCATCACTATGATCCCAACCTGACCGATCCTTATGATGATCCTGAAAGCAACTATGCCGATCCCGCGCGCTGGGCAAAGGCGTCATGGCCGGTGCGCAGGCTGTACCAGTTCAACAATGTTTTGCTGGGGCGCATGCTGCTGGGTCCGGCCTTGTCGGTGGTGGCGCTGTACCGTGCGGATGGGGCTGCAATGCTGCAAGGTGATCGCAACATCATGCGTGCCTATTTGCTTCATACTGTGGGGCTGGTGCCGGTGATCTGGGTGGTAAGCCTCTCGCCCACCACAGGCTTGTCCTACATCTTTGCGGCCTATCTGGCGTTATCCCTTTTGAAGATCCGCACGTTTCTGGAGCACCGCGCCCACGAGAAGGTGCCCGGCCGTACCGTGATCATCGAAAGCCAGGGACCGTTGGCATTGCTGTTTCTCAACAACAACTTTCATTCGGTACATCATGCGCATCCCTGCTTGCCCTGGTACCAGTTGCCCGCCTTTTTTGCCGCGCGGCGCGCCCAGTTTCTGGAACGCAATCAAAGCTATCACTACACGTCTTATGTTCAGGTGTTCCGGCAGTATTTCCTGCGTGCCAAAGACCCGGTGCCGCATCCTTTGCGGCCGCAGGCCGAGGTTGAGCATAAGGCGCAACACAAGCGGGCGTATGAATATCAGTGACCTGCGTCACAGCCCGCGCGGGGTGGCCAGCAGCCACAGGCCAAACAGCGTATAGCCGATCATGAACACCCCCAGCGGGATCTGGCTGAGGGCGGCGCGGCGGGTATCCCCAAACAGGCGCAACGCCGCGTGATGAGACACCAGCACCGATAGAACATGCCCGGCCAACACAGCCCCTGCCTGGGTCAGCCAAATTGTGCGCACACTGTCGATGGAGTTCAAAAACCCCGCTGTCACCCGGATGTCCGCCAGCCCCGCGATATTGGCCCCATTGGCCAAAGGATCCCCCAGGGCGGCCAGCAGATATTGCCCCTCGATCAGGAAAGACACCAGAAAATGCGAGATGTGATAGCCCACCGCAATTGGCAATACGGCGGGGGCCAGCGCGCCAAAGACCTGTTGCATAGGCGGGTAATGATCGCGTGGCATATCCCGCATCGCAAGGGCACGCCCCATCCACAAGATTAGCGTGAAGGCCAGGATCAGCCCGGTGATTGACAGGCCAAGCCCCACCAGTGATGAGGTCACCACCGCCGAGCGGCCGGGGAATTCCAATGGGTTCACATTGATCAGGCCCAACCACCAGAATGTCTCTTTCAGACCGTCGAAACTGCCCGCAGCCAACAACGTCAGGGCGAACACGCCCACACCCACCGGAAAGGCGCTTTGTGATGAAAGATCCCAACCGGGCATGCCCAGCCCTGTGTACCTTGCTCCAAACGGCGACACCCGTGCCAACAGGGAAAACGCCACCGAGAATGCCTCGCACCGGGTGATCCAGGTTGTGCCGCCAAAAAGCGCCATGCCGGTGAAATTGAATATCCAGAACAAGGCCAGGATCAACGCCAGCCTGTCCGGATCGCTGGGCGCAATATCGGCGATGAAAAAGCTGAAAAAGGCGATGAAGACCACCCATGCAGGCCAGACACCCCAACGCGCAGGCAGATGCAGCAGCGATGGTGTTTCGGCCCGGCCAAAGATCAGGTGATACAGCCCGGTCCAGGGGTTTACCCAACGCCACAGATCGCCAACAAGGCCCAGCAAACTAACCAGGGCAATCCACCAACCGGTCCAGATCATCAGCGGCAGCACGTTGCTTAGTGGGGCGCGCGGGCCTTCAAACCCCAGATAGATCAACCCGGTCATGACGCCAAACGACAGCAGGCTGGTTGCATCGCGCAGTCCTTCGGGGGCACGCCGTTCGGCCCATCGCCACGGCGCGAACATGCGTTCGACCGCTGTCTTGGGCAGAAACGAGACCAGCAGGATGGATGCCGTCACCGCAAGACAGCCACCGATAATGTAATGCTGGGTTGGCAACAGCAAAACGAAGGCCTGCTCAGAGACATGCGCCCAAGCCGGTGTGGTGGTGAGTGCCACGAGGATCACGCCGATGCAGGCTAGAAGGGGAAACTGACGTTGCATGGTGCGACCCTAGAAGGTTTGCAGCGGCCCTTGAAGCCAAAGCTTGGCAAAACTTATCGCGCGGTGGGCCAAGCTAGGGGTTGAATGTCAAACCAAAACGCAGATGTTTGACCATGGATGATATCTGCCCGAGGAAGTGCACATGCGTCGACCGGTTGTAATCGCAGTTCTGGCCATTGTGATGGTGGCCCTGATCCTGATCTGGCGCAGTGCGACGCCTGTGGACCCTGTGGGCCTGAGCAACGTCAACGCACAACCTGTGATGGGCGAGACGGGCGTGGTGCATGTGGGTTTGACGGTGGAAACCGGTGCTGCGGCTGACGTTTTGGTGGCCGTCTCTTCGCCCGCAGCACAAGAGGCGGTGATCGTTTCGCCGTTGAATTTGACGGCGTTGACCTTCCCTGCGATGGGCGCCCCTGCCTTGTCCGAGGATGGCAGTTATATCAAGCTGACTGGCGTCGAAGGAGAGATCAGCGATGGGCGCTTGATCCCGATCCAGCTGACGTTTCTGCGCTCGGGCGAGATGTCAGTGCGCGCGCGCGTCGGTGCGGATCCCGACCCCCATGCCAAGCATCGCGCGATGGCGGCGATGGCTGATATGGCAGACGATGGGCCTGTACCCGTTCTGAACATGACGCTGGAACCTGCAGCCAATGACGCCACCTTGGTCCGGCTGGAGGTTGAGAACTTTACCTTTGCCCCTGACAGCGCAACGCCGGAACACGTGCCGGGGCATGGTCATGGGCATTTGTATCTGAATGGTCTGAAACTGCAGCGTATGTATGACACAGAAGCCCTGATCGGTGCGCTGCCGCCAGGCAGTTACAATGTGCGCGTTGATCTGAACAGCAACCTGCATGTGGCGTATCAAAATGAGGATGGTCCGGTCAGTGCCGAGGCAACATTGGTGGTGGAGTGATGAAGGTGAAGACCGCACTGATCGCCGCAGGGGCGATGTGTCTGGCTGGGATCGCAGGTGCACAAGATGCTGACCTTACGATTTTGGTTGAAGGTGATCTGCTGGAACACGGTGGAGTGGTTGAGGTAACAGCGGTTGCCCATGCAGGCGCGGCCACCACGGCTCAGACGATCACCCTGTCCCAGCGCTATGCGCAGGTGGAATTGCTTCATTTGCCGGATGCCAATTACGTCTATCGATTTCGCCCGGTGCCTGATGCCCTGGACCGGGACGGCATGGACAAGTTCGCCACCGAGGCCCTGAAGTTTGGCGGGCGCACGGTTGATGGCCCCGATGGCCCGGTGGATGGTGACTGGCGGTCGGTTCGGGTGCTGCCGTTTGAGGAATATGGTGGAGTGGATAGCGCCACACGCACAAATGCAGCTTGGGGCGAAACCATGGAGTTTGCGGCCTTGCCACCGGCCAACCACTGGGGTGCAAGAGCAATGGCTTATGCGTTTGACACCTTTGGGGATCGTCGAACCGTCGGGTTGATTTGTGATGATCAGGCGGGGGTGCAGGTCTGCACGCCTGACCCGGATGATGCGCTGCTATGGGAGGCGCTGTGGTGGCGCTCCATCGCCGAGGGGCGGCTTGGGCGGTTGAACAATGATGCGCTGAAGGCGTGCTATGACAGTGGTGGTTTGCTGAACCGGCCGAAGCGGTGCGAGGGTGTGCCGGGGCGCGGCTGGCCCACCTACGAACCTGTCGAGTAGAGGAGATGCGCGCAGAGGGCAGGGCAACCCACCCTCTGCGCAATCTGGCTTAGCTTACATCAAACTGCAGCGCACGGATCTGTTGGAACTTGCCCGTGGCATGCAGCGCATCGATGACATCTTTGCCAACTGGTGCATCGACATAAAGCAAGGCAATCGCTTCGCCTCCGGCGGCTGCCCGCCCCAGAGTGAAGTTGGCGATGTTCACGCCGTTTTCACCCATGGTCTGACCCAATGTACCGATGATACCCGGTTCGTCATTGTTGGTGGTGTACAGCATGTGGCGTCCGATCTCGGCGTCGATATTGATGCCTTTGATCTGGATAAAGCGCGGCTTGCCATCGCTGAACACCGTGCCCCCGACCGAGCGTTCGCGCTCGGATGTGACCACGGTCAGCTTGATATACCCCTCAAACACACCGGATTTGTCCTGCTTGGTGGTGCTGATCTTGATGCCGCGTTCCTTGGCCACCACGGGGGCGGACACCATGTTCACTTCCGGGTTCACCGACGACATGATGCCTGCCACGGCGGCACTGGTCAGCGCCTCGAGGTTCATATCTGACACCACACCATCATAAAGGATGTTGATCGCTTTGATCGGCTCGTCGGTCATCTGGCCGATAAAGTTGCCAACATGCCCTGCCAGTTTGATCCACGGCGCCATGACCTTGGCCTCTTCGGCGGTGACCGATGGCATGTTCAGCGCATTGGTCACCGCCCCCGTCAGCAGGTAGTCTGACATTTGTTCGGCCACTTGCAGAGCGACGTTTTCTTGTGCCTCTGTGGTTGCGGCCCCAAGGTGGGGCGTGACCACCACGTTGGGCAGATTGAACAGTGGGTTCTCGGTTGCAGGTTCGGACGCAAAAACATCGAAGGCCGCCCCTGCGACGTGACCGGATTTCAGCAATTCGGCCAGCGCATCTTCGTCCACCAGACCGCCACGCGCACAATTGATGATGCGCACACCGGGTTTGGTTTTGGCCAGATTTTCCGCTGACAGGATGTTGCGGGTCTGGTCGGTCAGGGGCACATGCAGCGTGATGAAGTTGGCACGCGCCAGAAGTTCGTCCAGCTCGACCTTTTCGACGCCCATCTTATCGGCCTTTTCCTCGCTCAGGAAAGGATCATAGGCGATGACCTTCATCTTGAGGCCCAGCGCGCGGGCGCAGACGATACCGCCGATGTTGCCCGCTCCGATGACGCCCAGGGTCTTGCCGGTCAGCTCAACGCCCATAAAGCGGGATTTCTCCCATTTGCCTGCGTGTGTACTGGCGCTGGCTTCGGGCAGTTGGCGCGCGACGGCAAACATCATGGCGATGGCGTGTTCGGCGGTGGTGATCATATTGCCGAACGGGGTGTTCATCACGATCACGCCCCGACGCGAGGCGGCATCTTTGTCAATATTATCTGTGCCAATGCCAGCACGCGCGATGACCTTGAGGTTGTCAGCAGCGTCAAGAATTTTCTCGGTCACTTTGGTGGCGGAGCGGATGGCGAGGCCATCGTATTGGCCAATAACGTCGCGCAGCTTGTCCTTGTCTTTGCCAAGGTCAGGTTGGAAATCCACATCAATGCCCCGATCGCGGAAGATCTGGACAGCGGTTTCGGAAAGTTTGTCGGAGACGAGTACTTTGGGAGCCATGTTTTGGCCTTTCGATTGTCAGGCTCATCACGCCCTTACATGCGTGCCTCGCGAGGCGGGCTGTCAGGCCCGATGAGCGGTCATGTCATTGAGAAGGGAGTTCGGCCTCAAAGGCCCATTTGATCCAAGGCATCAAAGCGGCAACATCTGAATGCTCAACCGTGCCACCGCACCAGATCCGCAGTCCCGGAGGGGCGTCGCGGTAGGCACCGATATCATAGGCCACACCTGCCTCTTCCAGCCGTTTGGCAACGGCCTTTGCAAAGGTTGCGCCGTCGGTGATCCGGGGATCAGTGAACGTCAAACAAACCGAGGTGTTGGACCGCGTCGCCGGATCCTGCGCCAGGTTGGCGATCCACTTATGCTGGTTGCAGAACCCTGCGATCTCATCGGCATTGGAATCAGCACGGGCCATCAGCCCCTCCAGTCCACCGACCGAGCGCGCCCAATCGAGCGCCTGCAAATAGTCCTCAACCGCAAGCATCGAGGGCGTGTTGATTGTAGCGCCCTGAAAGATGCCATCGATCAGTTTGCCTGCTTTGGTCAGACGGAAAATCTTGGGCAAAGGCCAGGGCGGGGTATAGCTTTCCAGTCGGTCCACGGCACGGGGCGACAGAATGATCATCCCGTGGGCCGCCTCGCCGCCCAGCACCTTTTGCCAGCTGAAGGTGGTGACATCCAGCTTGTCCCAGGGCAAATCCTGCGCAAAGGCGGCTGATGTCGCATCGCAGATGGTCAGCCCGGCACGGTCGGATTTGATCCAGTCACCGTCAGGCACCCGCACGCCGGCGGTTGTACCATTCCAGGTGAACACAACGTCATTGTCGGTATCAACGCCTGCAAGGTCCACGATCTGGCCGTAGTCGGCTGTCTTGACTTGGGCGTCCAGTTTCAGCTGTTTCACCACATCAGTGACCCAGCCTGCGCCAAAGCTCTCCCAGGCGAGCATTTCCACCGGGCGCTCACCCAGCAAATTCCACATGGCCATCTCAACCGCACCTGTGTCAGATGCCGGCACAATGCCAATCTTGTAATCTGCAGGGATACCCAGAACCTCACGCGTGCCTTCAATGGCGGCTTTCAGACGGGATTTGCCCACGGCGGCACGGTGGCTACGGCCCAAAGGGGCACCGGCCAGTTTTGACACATCAAATGTAGGGGGTTTGGCGCAAGGGCCAGATGAAAAACGCGGATTGTCCGGCCGCGTTGCCGGTTCAGTCATAGTCATTTCTGCTATCCTTCCAGATAAGCGCCCTTCGTTGGGGAAGGGTGTCCCACGGATGGGGGTATGCGGCTTTGCGCGGGCACACAAGATGGAAAATGCACCGAGCGCGCCGGTTTGGTGGGCAAATGCGACACATCTGGTTCCGATGGGAAACTTTTGCCAATCTTGGTCTGTCAGGGCTGGCGGCGAGAGAATTGAGTATTTATGCAAAGAAAAAACATCAGGAGCACCTTTGCGATGCGTGTGGTTGCAGTTTTGTCCTTTCTTGTCTGCGTGGCTGTGCCTGTCTGGGCGGGCAGCACGCTGCAGGAAGACTGCGAGGCAGGTGATGCGATTGCCTGCAACAATTGGGGGCACGATCTGGAGCATGGCGATGGCGCGACACAGGATAAGGTGCGCGCGCGGCAGGTCTATGAACGCGCGTGCGATTTGGGGCAGGCGCATTCGTGCAGCAATGTGGGATTGTTTCTGCAAGACGGGCGTGGAGGCGAGACGGATGTGGCCCGCGCGTTGGGATATTTGCAGCAAGGATGCGAAGGTGGTGATCCCAAGGGTTGTGCCTGGGTGGCCAAGATTCACCGTAGTTTTGTGGGCTACAAGGATGCAGTGCGCGCGGTGGAGTATGCGCAAATTGGCTGTGATATGGATGACACCAGCGCCTGTGTCTGGGTTGGGATCGCCTATGAGGATGGGGCTGGTGTGCCAAAGGACCTGAACCGGGCTGTGGCGCAGTACAGTCTGGCCTGTGACATGGCCGATGGTATGGGATGCTACAACGCGGCGCTGGTGTTGAAGCACAAACACAATGCGATGCTGGGCGACGACCGGTTTCACCGTGCGAATGATCTGGCCCGCCGGGGGTGCGACCTGGATCATGCAAAGTCATGTGAGACCTATGCTTATAGTTTGCAGACCGGGCGCGCGGTGGCCAAGGATGTGCAGCGCGCGCGTGAACTATATGAACAGACCTGTGATCAGGGCAGCGGCTTGGGATGCAGCAACTTGTCCAAGATGTTCAGATCAGGAGAGGGTGGGCCCAAGAACCTGGTGCGCGCCCGGGATTTGAAGCGCCAGGCCTGCGATCTGGGCTATGCCAGAGCCTGCTGAGAGGAAACTGAAGATGTATGTTGTCACTCTGCTGAGTGCTCCGGGCAAAGGCCCGCTGGATATGGCCCTGGCCACCTCACTGCGCAATGCCTGGGGCGGGGGCGATGTTGTCTGGCTGGCGCCGGACGAGGCGGTAGAATTCACCATTCCCGCAATTCCCGGCAACCGATGGGAGGCTTGGGATGATCTGCAATCGTGGCAGATTGATCTGATTGTGCAACCCGCCGAGGGGCGGCGCAAGAAGATGCTGCTGGCCGATATGGACAGCACCATGATCGAGCAGGAATGCATTGATGAGCTGGCCGAAGAGGCAGGTGTCGGCGCGCATGTCAAAGATATCACTGCACGTGCGATGAACGGTGAATTGGATTTTGAGCAAGCTTTGACCGAGCGCGTCGCATTGCTGCACGGGTTGGATGTGTCTGTGATTGGGCAGGTGTTGGAAAACCGCATCACCTACATGCCGGGCGGTGCCACATTGTTGGCCACGATGAAGGCCAATGGCGCCTATGCGGCGTTGGTTTCGGGCGGGTTTACGGCGTTTACGCAACAGGTGGCTGCAATGCTGGGCTTTGATGAAAATCGCGCAAATACCCTTCTGTCTGAAAACGGCGTTTTGACAGGGCAGGTGGGCCGACCCATTTTGGGCCGCGACGCCAAGGTGCAGGCGTTGGATGAAATCACCGCAAAGCTGGGACTGCATTGCAATGATGTGATCGCGGTGGGCGACGGTGCCAATGACTTGGGTATGTTGGACCGCGCGGGCACCGGTGTGGCGCTGCATGCGAAACCGGCGGTGGCCGCACAATGTGATGTCCGGATCAACCACGCAGACCTGACCGGGCTGCTGTATCTGCAAGGATATTCAAAGGACGCCTTTGTCAGGGATCTCTAATTAGCAATGAAGTTAATTAGGATTTGTGTTAATTAATAATACATGTCCAATTTGATTCGTACATTTGCCGCTTTGTCTGATCAGACCCGTTTTGCCGTGGTGGAACGCCTGATGGCTGAGGGCGAGCTGCCCGCTGGTGCATTGGTGCAGGGCGCAGATATGAGCGCACCTGCGATGTCACGCCATTTGAAAGTACTGCGCGAGGCTGGCCTGATTGCGCAGCGAATAGACGGGACCAAACGACTTTATTCAATGCGCCCCGAAGGGCTCAGGGCCTTGGCGGACTGGACCATGAACCACCGCGCCTTGTGGGAGGCCGGGATGGACCGGCTCGACACCATGCTGACACTAGATGAAGAAGGGACCGATGATGGCTGATGTTCATCTGACCCGTACGTTCAAGACGACGCTTGCGCGATTGTTTGAGGTGGTCACGCAAGAAGCGAACATCCTGCAATGGTTTGGCTTTGATGGCATGGTTTTCCCCGACCATCAGATGGATCTTGGCCGCACAGGGCCCTGGCATCTGCAGATGCGCGGTGCGGACGGGGCGCGTTACAAATTGTCAGGACAGGTCACACGTGTGCAAGCACCCCATAGCGTCAGCTTCACCTGGGGCTGGCATGATGAGGCGGATCAGCGCGGTGCTGAAAGCCGTGTCACCTTTACCCTGCTCGATCTGGGCGATGGGCGCGTGCGCTTTGACATTGACCACCGCGACTTGTCCAGCGACGAGGCCGCAACACGCCATGAACAGGGCTGGACCATGGGTGCCTTGCTGCGGCTTGAGCGGCTGATGGCATCCGAAGACACCTGAAACCGAAGCTTAAGGAGGAAAGACAATGACAAAATTCATGTTGGCCTATCATGGCGGCGGTGCGCCCGACACACCCGAACAAGGCGCAGAAGAAATGGCCAAATGGGAGGCCTGGCTAAACGGTATGGGCCCATCTTGTGCGGACATGGGCAATCCGGTGGGCATGTCCAGGACGGTGACACATGCAGGCGTCGAAAATAATGGCGGAGCAAATCCGCTGTCGGGCTATTCGATTGTCGAAGCCTCGGACATCGACGCGGCGTGCGAGATGGCCAAGGGGTGCCCCATCCTTGAAGGTGGCAAGGGAACGATTGAAGTGGCCCCGATCGTCGAAATGTAAGGTCAGCTGCTCATCGTGCCGTCTGGCCCGCCTCGCGAGACGGGCTGTCAGGCACGATGAGCGGCCTGGTTTAAGCGGCCAAAGCTGCGCGGGTTTTGCCAATCATCAAAGCAGCGCGCGCTGCCTCGCGTCCCTTTTCAACGAAATGCGATGTGAAAATTGCGTTGTGATGTGCGGTCTCCTGGTAATGATGCGGGGTCAGCGAGACGGACAAGACCGGCACGCCAGTATCCAGGCTTGCACGCATCAATCCATCGACCACGGCCTGCGCCACAAAGTCGTGGCGGTAAATGCCGCCATCAACAACAAAGGCCGCCGCAGCCACAGCGCTGTACCGTCCTGACGCAGCAAGATCACGCGCCAGAAGCGGCATCTCAAAGGCGCCGGGTACATCAAATACATCGACCTGAGCACGCGGAATATGCTGGCAAAAGCCGTCCAAGGCCCCATCCACAATGTCGGAATGCCAGTTTGCCTTGATAAAGGCGTAGCGGGGAAGTGTCATAAGCAGTCTCCTTTCGCATTTTGACACGTCACCAGGGGTCAAAACGAAAGGCAGCATGAGGGCGGATGACCCCCTTGATCCTTCTCGCTCTCTTTCATCCGGACTATGACCGTCGGCTCTGGAATTGCACCAGATCTGCTTGGCACCCCAGATCACATCCGGGGCCGCTCGCGGGCTTCGGGCCAAGTGCGCCCGTTACCGCCGGTGGGGAATTTCGCCCCGCCCTGAGAACAAATGAAAGATGGGTCAGATCCGCGCCGGGTGCAAGGCGCATTTGCGACGCAGCAATGCGCAAAAAGGCCCCGGGGCAGGCAGGCCATGCGCCCCGGGGCAAGTGATATTTCAGGAGGAGGACCCCGCCTGACCCCGCTCAGGATCAGGCGAGCGGGGAAAATCAGCCGTTTGGCAGAGTACCTGCCTCTTGGGCGGCCGTGATTTCGTCTGCGGTCAGCACGCCATCGGCATTTGCATCAACAGCGGTAAAGATGCCGGTGTCGGCCTCGGGATGTGCGGTTTGGAATTCAGACATCGATACCGCGCCATCACCATCAGCATCCATATTCTCGGACGCCAGTGCGGCGGCGGGCAATGTCAGAGTGAAGGCACATGCAAACGCGGTGGCAGAGACGAATTTTGTCATATCAGGTTCCTTTGTTTTTGACGCGCCGGGCATGGGGTTCCATGTCGGCAGAACCTTAAACTGAGAGCTGTGTCCCAGGATGTCATCGCAATCGCCGCTCAGTCTGAAAAACCTGCAAAAAGAGGCCGACAGCGGCCAATTGTGCGGGCAAAGCCTTGCCGGGATAAGCAAACGTCAGGCCCGCAGGCGGGACGCTGCCGAGAGGTCGCGCTTAAACAGGCGGCAATCTGAAGGCATTCTGAGACAGATCAGCGCAATGTGGCCGCAGCGCTGATCCGACCTGTGTGAAGCCCTGCGAAATTATACAAAGGCATATCCAGATACGCGCGCGCGGTCGGGTGGGCCGGGTCCAGCGCGCCCAGGCGCACCAACAGGGCGGCAATCACACATTGCGATGCACGCGTGGCACCATCGGCGATCTTCAAGGCGATGCCCTGTTTGCGCTGTGGTAAAATGGCGATGTAATACCCTTCGGCACCGGTCTTCAGGGCCACCGGCTCGGAGCAGGCGCGCATCAGACGCGTGCAGGCGCGTGGCTCACCAGCAACAAGCTGGGGATGGGCGATCATTGCGTCACGCAGTTGGGCGGCTGCCGATTCGCGAATGCCTGTGCCCTCACGTGCCGCAGCATAAAAGGCCATAGCACGGGCCATTGCATGCAGGCTGGTCAGGTGGTTGGGGGCCGAGCAGCCATCAATCCCGTAACCTTCGCTGTCACGCCCGGTGACCTCCTCAAAGGCGGCAAGGCAGGCGCGCTGCACAGGATGATCCATCTCAACATAGTCTGGCCCAGCCTTCAGGTGGTCCGACAAGGTGAGGAACCCGCAGTGTTTGCCCGAGCAGTTGTTGTGATACCGGCATGGGCTTTCGTCTGATGTGATCAGGGCGTTGCGTGCCGGAATATCCTCGGGCTCCTGGGGGCCACAGCGAAAATCTGCATCCGTTTTTCCCAAAGCCGCCAACCAGGCGGTCACGCGATCGGTGTGAATGGCAGCTGCAGAATGTGATGCGCAAGACAACGCCAGCTGTTCGGATGTCAGCCCGAAGGCTGCAGCGGCACCGCTTTCCACCAAAGGCAAAGCCTGAATCATCTTGGACGAGCTGCGCGGATAAACCACCGCCTCAGGATCGCCCCAGGCGTCCACGATCTGACCGGTGTCGTCGCAGATAACGGCATGTCCCAAATGTTGGCTTTCAACGATGGAACCACGCCAGATTTCGACCAAAGAAACGGGATGTGTCATGATTGTGATCTTCTACCAAGGGCAAACGCGCGAAATTCTGCCAATTCTGTCTTTCATATCTCGCCTGTTTCAGTCTAATATTGCAATGTCGAGTAAGAAGCGACCGTGCATAATCAGAATCCCGGCAAATGGGGTCACGCGGTTGGATAATAATTGAGGCTAGGACAGCTTGGAGGCTGGACAAATGGTATCATGGTTTACACGTGGATTGGCCGGGTCAGCGATGGCTCTGATGGCAGCGACAGGTGTCGTTGCGCAAGAAAGCACCAATCAGGTGGCGGCAAAAACCGCCTGGAGTGTGTTTGAGGATAAAAATCCACGCGAATGCTGGGCGGTGTCGTCGCCCACGGAAACGGTCAACAAAAAGGATGGTCGTGTTGTGGCGGTGCGCCGCGGCGACATTCTGCTGATGACCTTCTACCGGCCCGGTGCCGGTGTAAAAGGACAGCTGGCCTTTACGGGAGGGTATCCTTTTGCCAGTGGTTCGACCGTGTCATTGAACATCAGTGGCAATCAGTTTGAATTGTTCACCGAGGGCGAGTGGGCCTGGCCTGCGTCGGCGGCGGATGATGCAAAGATCATTTCTGCCCTGAAGCGCGGTGCCGATGCGACGCTTAGCGCGCGGTCGTCACGTGGAACGCAAACGGCGGACACGTTTTCGCTGATGGGTTTTACCGCAGCCATCGAAGAGGCTGAAAAGCGCTGCCAGTAAGGGCGGCGCTTGATCCACTGAAATAAAGTCTGGGGTGCGTGATGCCACGCCCCCTTTGACGTGTCATGTGATCATTTATCTCTGGGTGCTGCTGCGCGCGAGAGCCTGTCGTTGATGGCGCGTCCTAATCCTGTGTCGGGAACAGGTGACACGGCAATGGGGTGCCCTTTGGCATCCAGGGCATGCAGATGTCCAAACAGGTTCGCCGCCGCCTCAACCAAATCCCCGGACGCAGACAGGTTCAGATCACAGTTCACCGCGCCAAACCCCAACAGCAATTCACCCGGATGCCGCGTTGTTGCGTTCAGCCGCAGGGCCGCACGTGGTGCATAATGTGATGTCATCTGGCCGGGGGCTGTCAACGTCGTGCCATCTGCGTGCGTGGCCAACGCCATGCCCAACGCATCGCTTACGGCTTCGGCAGGCAGGCCGCCGGGGCGCAGCAGGGTCGGCGTATCAGCAAGCCCGATGATTGTGCTTTCAAGCCCCACATCACAGGCACCGCCATCCAGAACGGCGGCAATGCGACCATCCAGCCCCTGCATCACATGAGCTGCCGTTGTGGGGCTGATCTTGCCGGATGGATTGGCCGAAGGGGCGGCCACGGGGCCGTCAAATGCGCCAAGCAACGCCTGTGCAACAGAATGGGCGGGCAGGCGAATGGCAAGCGTTGGCAGATCGGCAGTCACCAACGGCGAGACCCCATGGCCCGCACGAAGCGGCAACACCAATGTCAAAGGACCGGGCCAAAACGCCGAGGCCAGAATATCGGCCTGATCTGACCACTCGACCAAGGCTTGCGCGGCCTGAACCGATGCAACATGCACAATCAAAGGATTAAAGCGCGGGCGGCCTTTGGCCTCAAAAATCCGGGCGACAGCCATGTCCGAACGGGCATCACCGCCCAACCCGTAAACCGTTTCGGTTGGGAAGGCGACCAGGCTGCCTTGTGACAACAGCGCCGCAGCGCGGGCATAGCCTGCGTGGTCTGGGCCTAGAACTTCGGTCGCAATCTTCATTTCCAACTCTGACGCCGCGTTTTTGTTGCTGGCAGGTGCCATTGGCGTACTCTGCTATTTCAAACGCATATAAGGGGCGCACCGCCCTGCCAAGGTATAACTCAGGGAGAGCCCGCATGACATATCGCGCGCCGGTTGATGATTTCAGGTTTCTGCTTGATCACGTGGTGAAGTTTGATCAGGTATCGGGCACCGAGCGTTTTGCCGAGGCCACGGGCGATATGGCCATGGCCATCCTGACCGAAGCCGCCCGCATGTGCGAGGATGTGCTGGCACCGTTGCAACGTGTGGGGGATACGCATCCTGCGCATCTGGAAAACGGTGTCGTGCGCATGAGCCCCGGTTTTGTAGAGGGCTACAAGGCCATTGCCGAGGGCGGCTGGGTGTCGATTGCCGCCGATCCCGCGCATGGTGGAATGGGTCTGCCGATCACCCTGACCTCAGCCGTGAACGAAATGATGGCCAGCGCGTGTCTGAGCCTGCAAGTGTCGCCCCTGATGACCCAAGGTCAGATCGAGGCGTTGGAGCATCACGCCAGTGACGAGATCAAGCGCATCTATCTGCCCAAGCTGGTGAGCGGTGAATGGCACGGCACAATGAACCTGACCGAGGCCCATGCCGGCAGCGATGTGGGTGCCCTGCGCACCAAGGCCGAGCGCAATGGTGATGGTTCCTATGCGATCACAGGCCAGAAGGTGTATATCAGCTACGGCGATACGGACATGACCACCAACACCTGCCATCTGGTGCTGGCCCGTTTGCCGGATGCACCCAAAGGGACCAAGGGGATCAGCCTTTTCATGGTGCCGAAACTGATACCGGATCAGGACGGCGTGCCCGGCGTGGCCAATACCCTGGGCGTGGTCAGCCTGGAGCACAAGATGGGTCTGCACGGCAGCCCGACCGCGGTGATGCAATATGACGGTGCCCAAGGCTGGCTGGTGGGCCAAGAAAACGATGGTATGCGCTGTATGTTCACCATGATGAACAACGCGCGGCTGGGCGTGGGTGTGCAGGGCATCGGTGTGGCCGAGGCCGCGATGCAACACGCGCTGGGCTATGCCCAAGAGCGCAAGCAGGGCCAATCAACCGGGACGATCATTGATCATGCCGATGTGCGCCGGATGCTGGCCTCGATGAAGGCTGACACGTTTGCGGCGCGCTCGATTGCGCTGGCCAATGCGGTGGCGATTGATATGGGCCAAGCCACGGGCGGGGCCGAGTGGCAGGCGCGTGCGGCTTTCCTGACACCGATCACCAAAGCCTTTGGCACCGAAGTGGGCATTGGCGTGGCTGACACCGGTATTCAGGTGCATGGCGGCATGGGCTTCATTGAGGAAACGGGCGCTGCGCAATACGCCCGCGACGTACGGGTCACCGCGATTTACGAGGGCACCAATGGCATTCAGTCGATGGACCTTGTGGGTCGCAAGCTGAGCGATAATGGTGAAGCTGCCGCCGCCCTGCTGGACGAGATTGAGGCCCATGCCGAGGCCGCCCGTGCGCAGATGCCAGATCTGGCCGAACCTGTCTGGCAGGCTTCGGAAACGTTGCGCGAAGCCACCGAATGGATGGTGGCTCAGGGTGATATGAACGCACGGTTTGCCGGATCGTTACCGTTCCTGCGGGCCTTTGCGCGGGTGCTGGGCGGACATTTCCATTTGGCAGCGGCAATGGCCGAAGGTGGTGAAGGCCCGCGCAGCAGGCTCGCACGGTTTTACATCACGCGTCTTTTGCCCCAGCATGTGGGTCTGTTGACCGAAAGCATGGCGGGGGCTGACGATCTCTTTGCCATCACAGCCGAGGATCTGACTGCGTGACGAAACAACTGGAACCGATGCGGTTCCCCTGGCCCGAGCCCCCCGCCAATGGCGAGGCGATCCAAGTGGCCCCCGGTGTGCTGTGGATCAGGTTGCCCCTGCCCATGGCGCTGGATCATGTGAATATCTATGCGCTGGATGACGGCGACAGCTGGACGGTGGTGGATACAGGTATCCACTCCAAACGATCGGTAAGGCTGTGGGAGGATGTGCTTGCCGGGCCCTTGAAGGGCATGCCCGTCTCGCGCGTGATCCTGACGCACCACCACCCTGATCATGTGGGTATGGCCGGCTGGTTGATGGAGCGGTTCGGGGCTGAGTTGCTGACCACCCGCACCGCATGGTTGATGGCGCGGATGTTGATCCTGGACGAAGAACCGCGCCCCACCGCCGAGGCCTTGCGCCACTGGCGTCGTGCCGGGATGGACCCTGCGATTTACGATCAGCGCAAGAACGACCGCCCGTATAACTTTGCCGATGTCTGTTACCCGCTGCCGGTGGGCTATACGCGCCTGAAACAGGATGACACACTGCATGCGGCTGGGCGCACATGGGACGTGCATATCGGCAACGGTCACGCGCCAGAGCATCTGACCCTATGGTCCCGCGACGACAATCTGGTGATTGCAGGCGATCAGATCATCAGTTCGATCAGCCCCAACATCGGCGTTTATCCCACCGAGCCCGAGGCCGATCCGGTGGGTGACTGGATGGAGGCTTGCGCGCGGCTGAGGCTGCTGGCACGCGAGGATCATCTGGTGTTGTCGGGCCACAAGACGCCCTTTACCGGGCTGCCCATCCGCATGCGCCAATTGATTGAGAATCATCATGGCTGTCTGAGCCGCCTGCTTGACCATCTCGATACGCCGAAAGTGGCGTCTGAGTGTTTCCAGCCGCTCTTCAAACGAAAAATTGATGAGGGTATTTACGGATTGGCCCTTGTGGAAGCGGTGGCACACCTTAACCATTTGCATCAGACGGGCCAGATCACGCGCCGGATGCGTGACGATGGTGCCTGGTTGTGGTTGCGTAAGGGATAAGTCGCCATGGATGAAAAGATTGAAACAGCCGCGGAGTTGGCCGAAGCAGATGCGATGCCACCGCGGTGCGAGGAAATTCATTCAGACCCCGACGCCCAGGCACAATGCCTGACTGAAAGGTCTGAGACATTGCGCAAACAACCCATCAAGCAAAAAAGCCCGGCAGAATGGGCTTATGAGCGGTTGATTCTTTATATCCAGAACTTTGAGGAAACGCTGGACAATGAGCATGAGATTGCAATGGGGTTTACCGGGGCACAGGCGGGTGTGATGCGGATCGAAGGAATGGGGTTTTTTGACCCCGATATCATCACCTTTTACGGCAGTGATCCGGCGGGCACCAAAACCCAGCAAATCCAGCACGTCAGCCAGCTGAATGTGATCTTGCGCGCCCTGCCCAAACAAGTTGAGGCAGCTGAACCCGCGCGCATTGGGTTCCGTCTGGCGCAAGCGCTGACACAAGATGAAACGAAAGCCACCTAAGTGGTGACAGGCCGTGGGAAATGCAGTATCCAACGCCTGATTTACAAACGATTTCAACCGGGGACGATGGAAAATGTCTGATCACAAACATGGCGAAATGAACACCGACGTACAGGAAAAGACCTTTGATGGGTTCATCAAGGTATCCACCTATGTGGCGGTATTCAGTATCTGCGTTCTGCTTTTTATGGCGTTGGTGAATTCCTAAACCACCACGCTTTTGCACAACGCAAGGATGGGGGACGCCATGCGTAAATTTATTGCAGGCCTGCTGTGCATGGTCATGCTGGCTGCTTGCGGCACCAACGAAACGGTCTTTTCTGACGAAGAGTTCGTGCGCTCCAAGGTCTATCGTCACGACGGTCCTGCGCGGATCACGCTGCTGACAATGATCAACAATTCAACGGGCGCCGGGGCGCATACGTCGATGATCATCAACGCGTCACAGCGGGTGATCTGGGATCCTGCGGGATCGTTTGCGCATAAATCCATCCCCGAACGCAATGACGTGCTGTTTGGAGTGACCCCTGCAGTTGCCGATTCTTATGTACGCTATCACGCGCGTGAAACGTTCCATGTGCGGGTACAAACGTTGGATGTGTCACCCGAGGTGGCCGAAGGCATTATGCGTATGGCGATGGAATACGGCACAGTACCACGCGCGCAGTGTGCGCTGAGCACCTCGACCATTCTGGCGCAGTTCTTTCCGGACAACGTCAAAGCGGGCTGGTATCCCAAGAAGCTGGCGGATGGGTTTCAAACCATCCCCGGCACACGCAACAGTGTGCTGCGCGAGTATGACAGCGACGACAACAGCCGTGTTCTGGAAGAATGGGACCCTGAGCGGTTGCGCTCAGAACTGCTGCTCAAAGACGCCTGATCCTGAGCCTGAGCTTAAACCTACACCAATGAAAAAGACCCGGTCGCACAGCGCCGGGTCTTTGTGTATGCCGCGCTGATCAAAGCGCTGATCAATCAGCGTACCAGTCTTCAATGATCTGGGCTGCGTCTTGTGCGGTGTCGACAAAGCGGAACAGGTCAAGATCCTCGGCGCTGATTGTACCGGCCTCGGACAGCACATCCCAGTTGATGATCGATTTCCAGAATGCCTCGCCAAACAGCAAAAATGGCACGCGGTTCATCCGTTGGGTTTGGATCAGCGTCAGGGCCTCAAACATTTCATCCAGAGTACCAAACCCGCCAGGAAAGCAGCAGATCGCCTTGGCGCGCATCAGAAAGTGCATCTTGCGGATCGCGAAATAGTGGAAATTGAAGCACAAGCCGGGGGTGACGTATTCATTGGGTGCTTGCTCGAACGGCAAAACGATGTTCAGACCGATGGAATTGCCCCCTGCATCCACAGCGCCGCGGTTGCCGGCTTCCATCACACCGGGGCCGCCGCCTGTGGCAACGACGAATTCCTTGCCATAGGTGGCCATGGATTTCTCGGTCATCATCCGGGCAAAGGTGCGGGCTTCGTCATAAAACGCCGACAGATCGGCCAGTGTTTTTGTGCGCGCCTGGTCTTTGTGTTCAGGGTCGGGGATACGCGCGCCGCCAAACAACACAACCGTGCTTTCAATGCCGCGCTCATTCAGGATCATCTCGGGTTTGAGCAACTCAAGTTGAAGCCGCACAGGCCGCAATTCTTCGCGGCACAGAAAATCCTCATCGGCGAAGGCCAGTTTGTACGCGGGCGCGCGGGTTTGCGGCGTGTCGGGCACCTTTTCTGCGGTGCGTCTGTCTGTGCCGGAATCGCGAAACTGGCTGTGGCGTTCGTCATTCATCACTCATACCGTCCTTGTTGGGCTGATTGCCTTAGGGGTATAGGGTTTGGCAGGGCTTGGCCAGTCACCGAAGGAGTGAACCATGATCACGACAGATGACATTATGCATGCCAATCAGCGTATCGCGGGCCACGTGCGCCGGACGCCGGTGGTGATGGCCGATGGGTTGGTCCCTGATCAGCAGATCGCGCTGAAGCTGGAGCAGGTGCAACACACCGGCAGCTTCAAGGCGCGAGGGGCATTCAATACGCTGCTGTCATGCGAGGTGCCACAGGCCGGTGTGGTGGCGGCATCTGGTGGCAACCACGGTGCGGCTGTGGCCTATGCGGCGCAGGCCCTGGGCCACCGTGCAAAGGTGTTTGTACCTGAAATGGCCGGGCCTGCGAAGATTGCATTGATCGAACGATCAGGCGCCGATCTGGAGGTGGTGCCGGGGGCCTACGCCAATGCTTTGGAGGGCGCACAGGCGTATGAAGCCCAGACAGGCGCGATGCAAATCCATGCCTATGATGCGCCCGCCACCGTGGCAGGCCAGGGCACATGCCTGGCCGAATGGGAGGATCAGGGGCTGGAGGCCGATACGGTGCTGATCGCCGTGGGTGGCGGTGGATTGATTGCCGGCGCCATCAGTTGGCTGAAGGGACGGCGCAAGATCGTGGCGGTCGAGCCTGAAACCTGCGCAGCATTGCATCACGCGCTGGCAGCTGCGACGCCGGTGGATGTAGAAGTGTCTGGCGTGGCGGCCAATGCTTTGGGCGCGCGCCGGATCGGACGTATTTGCTATGATGAGGCTGTGGCGCAAGGCATTGAGACGGTTCTGGTGAACGATCAAGCCATCTTGCAAGCGCAGGCGGCGCTTTGGCAGCAGATGCGGCAATTGGTTGAACCTGCCGGAGCTGCGGCATTGGCCGCATTGCGCAGTGGTGCCTATGTCCCTGAACCGGGCGAACGTGTGGCAGTGCTGGTGTGTGGAGGCAATATTGCGCCTGATCCGTTGGGGTAAAGGCGTTTTGGCACGCTCCCGCCCACCCACCCCGCGCGCCAAAACGCCCTTCACTGGCGCGAACACGCGATACGCAGTCGCATTGCGCAGCGCGTCTGGTCCAAGTATAGGCCAATCCGACAAGAGACGAATTCCAACCTGAAAGGCTGCCCATTATGTCCAATGCTCAACTGGAAACTGCCATCGAAGCCGCCTGGGAGGCACGTGACACGATCACGCCCGCCACCACAGGCGAAACCCGCGACGCTATTGAAGATACCCTGAATGCGTTGGACAGCGGCAAGCTGCGCGTGGCCGAACGTCAGCAGAGCGGCGAGTGGCATGTGAACCAATGGGCCAAGAAGGCCGTGCTGTTGGGGTTCCGCCTGAAGGATATGGAACGCCAGGAAGGCTCGGCCCAGGGTGGGGCCTGGTGGGACAAGGTCGACAGCAAATGGAAAGACTGGGGCGACGCAGAATGGAATGCCGCCGGGTTCCGGGCTGTGCCCAACTGCGTGGTACGCCGCTCGGCCTATATTGCGCCGGGCGCGGTGTTGATGCCATCGTTTGTCAACCTTGGCGCTTATGTGGACGAAGGCACGATGGTGGATACATGGGCCACCGTTGGATCGTGCGCACAAATTGGCAAGAACGTGCACCTGTCGGGCGGCGTTGGCATTGGCGGCGTGTTGGAGCCGATGCAGGCAGGTCCCACAATCATTGAAGACAATTGCTTTATTGGTGCGCGCTCAGAGGTGGTCGAAGGCTGCATCGTGCGCGAAGGATCCGTTCTGGGCATGGGCGTGTTCATCGGCCAGTCCACCAAGATTGTAGACCGTGAAACCGGTGATGTGATGTATGGCGAAGTACCGCCCTATTCGGTGGTTGTGGCAGGCTCGATGCCGTCCAAAAACAACGTGTCGCTTTATTGTGCTGTGATCGTGAAGCGGGTGGACGAACGGACACGCTCAAAAACCGGCATCAACGAATTGCTGCGCGATTGATCACAGGGGTCTGAGATGAGCACCGGCAAACCCAAAAAACCATCGCGCCAGCAGGTCTTTACCTTGCTGGTCGAGGTGGGCCGTAAAGAGGGTGACGGGTTGCCGGATGCCGCCACGGGTGCGGCACTGATGCTATATGCCAGCGGTGTGGATGAGGCCGAAGCGGTGCGCGAAAGCGTGGCGATCCTCAAACAGGCCGACATGGCACCGCTGGATGTGACCGGCTACGGAACCCTGGCCGAGCGCGAGGCAGAGGGGCATGACATTTCAGGTGAAGAACGCGATCTGATGCAGCGTGCACTTGAGGAAAACGCGGTGATCGTCGCCCAGGTTACTCCGTTTTACGAGACCGCAGACACGCCCAAGTGACCAAAGCTGCCCTCACGCAGCGCGGCTTTGGGCCAGAGCAATTGCCTCAAAGGGTTTCAGAACCGGCCAGACGGGTTTGGCATGTTCGGGCAATTGTGCGCGATCAAACGCGGCCAGAATGCTGGCGGCCAACGGCCCGGGTTTGCGGCGCAAACGGCCCACAAAAAGGCTTTCGACCGGGCATCCTGCAGCCATGATCGTTTCATGATTGGGCAACAGCAGATGATGATAGGTGACCAGGTTTGGCCCTTTGGCCGGCAAAGCCGATACCCCGTTGATCAGATGACGCGCAGGCACCAGAACGGCCTCGTGTCCAAAGAGATATTCAACCTGTGTGCCAGAAATGACCAGCCTTTGATGGGGTGCCAAAATCACGTCGCGGCGCAAACCATAGTAAGGCGCACGCAGGCGCACGGGGCGCAGGCTGCCAAGCGCGGGCATGGTTTGCCGAACGCTCTGCAGCACAGGCACGGTGCGGCCATCTTCGGTCAGAACCAGATCGCCACGTTTCAGAAATCCGGCAGGTTTGTAACCATAGGGGGTGGCCACCGGCACGTTACCGGTCAGGCCAGGAAGCGGGCCATGAGGTTCAATACTGTCTGAAAGCGCCAGCACCGAAATATCCGCCGCGGGATCACGGTGATGCGGATGTATGATGGTCTGCGCCAGATCAGCCATGGGCAAGGGATGAGGAGGCTGAATGTCCACTGTATGTGAACTGTCGGTCTCGGGCCGTTCCATTGTAAAGCTGCCCCATTTGCCCGGTGCATCCCAGCGATAGGTCAGCCGGATCACATCCATGCGCCCGTCGGGGACATAAGGCAGCGTGACATGGCGCATCCGGTCATTCTGGCTTTCGATCAGAATAAAGCCGCCGCCGGGCAGGGCCTGCAAGGACAGGCCGAAGGCCCAAGGATGGCTGCGGCGCACTTCGATCATCTTGCGGGGTTTACCATCGGGGGACAGCCGGGTTTCAATCATCAAACTGCCGCGCGGCATCAAAAGATCAGGCGAAGGCAGGCGCTGGGTCGTGGTGGTGCCGGGCTCTAACCCGCTGGGGTCGAACACATGGTTTTGACCATCAAAGAGCCCGATCCACGCCATATCAGGCGGCTTGCTCGGCGGCTGAGAGCAACAGCTTCGCCTCGTAGCGTTTTAAAGTGCGGCGTGCAGAGGGGCTGTAGCCCTGACCGGTTTCAGGGTCAATTTCAGGAAAGAGCGCGCAGATTTCCTGCACAATATCGGCCTCAAAACTCTGGGTGGTTTGTGGTCCGGGAAAGAAGCTCTCGGTGGCCAGACCTTCGGACCAGACAACTTCGTGCTGATCAAACAGGATATGCACATACGTGACATCGCCGCCCTCAACAGGGCGCACGGAATGATCGTTGACCAGATCGCGGGCAGCCACCAGCACTTCGTTGTCACCAAACAGCAATTCCGCCAGGCTGTCGCGGATCAACACGCGGTGCAAAGGTGACAGCATCAGCGTGTCGTGGGTGCCCAGTGCGTTGGCCTTGATCCGGATCGGGGCAAATTCGCCTTTGGCCTCGACGGTGCGGGTGCCAATCCAGCGCAAGGGCTGTGCGCCGTTGTCCTTGGTGATCACCATGTCACCCGGCTGCAAACTTTCAACCGCGACATTGCCATTTGGCGTCTTGATTAGGGTGCCTGCCACAAAGCACGGCACACTGTTGACGGTTACAAACCCCACATCTGTGCCGCCCGCGCTGCTGGCTGCTGTGTAGGTAAAGGCGAACTCTTCTGTGTCGCCATCGCCAATAACGGTCAGTGTGCCATCCAGGTTCAACTGAACTTGCTGGCCCGACGCCAGCGTGACAATGCCCCCGGCACTGACAGCCTGCCCGTTGATATGGGTGACAAACAAAGTGCCACCGGTGCTGTTGATGTCATTGGCCAACACGTCAACGGTTTTGCTGCCATCAGGGTTCAGGTTGGTGCTGTCATCCAATGCCACCAGCGTGGTCTGGATCGAATCCCCGGCAATCAACAACGTCGAGTCGTAGTTGTTGTCACTGACATCCGCGATGCCGATGCGGATTGAATTGACCGAGCCTGAGTTGACCGGAATGGTCAGTGTCATGGTGATGGTGACGCCGTCCATTTCGGTGTTGTACTGATCAGCCGTGTTGTCCAGAAACAGGTTTTGGTTGGATCCCGCATTGACGTTGTTGGGGTCGATATCACCGTCGCCCACGCCCAATTGCACCTGCGTGCCGTTGACCCAGACCCCGACAAAATCCTGAAACGCCCCCGTGGCATATTCTGGATATTCTTCGGATGAGAACACAAACTGCATGGTCATCACATCGCCGGTTGGGATGAAATCGACATCGATGAATGACGCGTCAAACGTGCTGGTGCCTGCAGCTGCGTTGAATTGGCCAACATTGTTTGGACCGCTTGAGCTGGTCGTGGTGCTGGCGCTTTGGTTGGATTGTGACGGGTTGTTGTTGGTAAACCCGCGCAGATCCCCGGTTGAGAACATAACGCCGGTGTCGCCAGGTGTGACCACGCCCGATATGGCATCACCGTTGGTGTAGATGCCCGAGCTGTCGTTGTCGCCCGTGTAGCTGGCGCTGACGACGGTCACGCCCGAGCCAAACATTTCTTGTGCCATCTCGGTCGCGGTTGCACCGCGATCAATGGGAAGTTCGGTTCCCGCTACCATACCCGCCTCTTTCACCATAAGAGACAGCGCAACGCTCAGCACGGCGGGTTGAACCGCTCGCTATATAAAGATGGACTGATAGTCTTGTCCGCTCGATTGCAGGCCTTTGCGGCCTTGCTGATTGCCCTGCCTCGGGTCATTTATTAGGGACACGTTAACAACTTTTGACAGCGCTGTTAAGGGGTTAACGCTGGGTCACCCTGGAAAATTCCGGTTTTCATGACTTTGCGGCCACATTTGCGCTGGGCGGCAAAAGGCAGTACCTCACAGGGCAATCTTGTTTTCGTATGAGCACTGCACATGGCCGCACACCCTATTGATCCCGCTGAACTGACCTCTCGCCTGATCCGCTGTGCCTCGGTCACCCCCGAGGAAGGCGGCGCATTGGTGCTGCTGGAGCAAATGCTGAGTGCGGCCGGGTTCACCTGCACCCGTGTAGATCGCGGTGAGGTGGCCAACCTTTATGCCCGTTGGGGCGACAAGGGCGCCAACCGCAGTTTCGGCTTTAACGGTCATACCGATGTGGTGCCCGTGGGCGACGAGGCTGCCTGGAGCGTGCCACCCTTTGGGGCGGTTGAGAAAGACGGCCAGATTTGGGGACGTGGTGCCACCGATATGAAATCAGGTGTGGCGGCGTTTGTTGCGGCGGCCATTGATATGGTTCAGACAGCGCCCCCTGACGGCGCAATCATTCTGACCATCACCGGCGATGAAGAAGGGGATGCCGTGGATGGCACAACCGCATTGCTGGACTGGATGGCGACCGAAGGCGAACGCATGACCGCCTGTCTGGTGGGCGAGCCGACCTGCCCCAATCACATGGGCGAAATGATCAAGATCGGGCGACGCGGGTCACTGTCGGCCTGGATCACTCTGACCGGGGTGCAGGGCCACGCCGCCTATCCGCACCGTGCCGTTAATCCACTGCCAGCCATGGCGCGACTGGTTGAACGCCTTTCGTCGCATGAATTGGATCAGGGCACGGAACATTTTGATGCCTCGACCCTGGCCGTGGTCAACATCGATACGGGGAATTCCACCACGAATGTGATCCCGGCCGAATGTCGGATGACCGCCAATATCCGCTTCAATGATGCGCACACCAGCGACGCGCTGATTGCGTGGCTGCAAGATCAGCTGACCGGCATCGCCGAAGACTTTGGCGTCACGCCTGATATGCGTGTCAAAGTCGCGGGTGAGAGTTTTATCACCCCTCCCGGAGCGCTTTCGGATCTGGTGGCAGCAGCGGTTGAAGCCGAAACAGGTGTCACGCCCGAGTTATCCACCACAGGTGGCACATCGGACGCACGGTTTGTCAAAGATCACTGCCCCGTGGTCGAATTTGGCCTTGTGGGCAAGACGATGCATCAGGTGGATGAACGGGTCGAGATTGCTCAGGTCCATCAACTCAAGGCAGTCTACGCGCGTATCTTGCGGGATTACTTTGCATGAGCCTGGTCATTACGGTGACCGATGATGTCGTGGCCTGCCAGTCCGTGCGATATGCCGTATTTGTAGAAGAACAAGGCGTATCACTGGAGGACGAACAAGACGGGCAGGACCCGTTTGCACATCACATCCTGGCCTCTTACGGCGGCCAGCCGGTAGGTGCGGCGCGTATTCTGGTGCAGGGTGACACGGGCAAAATTGGCCGGGTCTGTGTGCTGACATCACACCGCCAAAAGGGGATTGGCGGCGGGCTGATCCGGGCTTGTCTGGCGCATTTGCGTGCCACCCCCGGCATTGCCCGTGCTGAACTGGGCGCGCAGACGCATGCTTCGGCGTTTTATGAGAGTTTGGGGTTTCAGGCGATTGGCCTTGCGTATGAAGAGATCAACACCCCACACCAAAAGATGGAACATCTGTTGTGATCCGGCGCAGGTTGGTCGTGATGATCAAAGAGCCGCGTCCGGGACGGGTGAAAACACGGCTGGGGCGCGATATTGGAATGGTCCCTGCGGCCTGGTGGTTTCGGCATCAGCTGCGTGCCGTGCTGCGGCGTGTTGAAGACCCGCGTTGGGACGTGATCCTGGCCGTCGCCCCGGACCGTGCCGGAATGATGAGCCGTGTTTGGCCGGGCCATCTGCCGCGTATCGCGCAAGGACACGGTGATCTGGGGGACCGCATGGCACGGGTGATGCGCAGCCTGCCGCCAGGTCCGGTTTGCATCATTGGTGCCGATATTCCCGGTGTGGGCGCGCCTCAGATTGCGCGGGCGTTCGCCGCTTTGGGTGGCAAGGACGCGGTGTTTGGGCCAGCCCCTGATGGTGGGTACTGGTTGGTGGGGTGCGCGCGTGTGGCCGCATTGCCTTCGCGGTTCATGCGTGATGTGCGCTGGTCGTCCGAACATGCGCTGGCTGATACCATGATGGCGTTTGATCCTGCACGTGTGGCATTGGTGGATACCCTGCGTGATGTGGACACAGCGGCAGATTTGCGGCCAGCTTATCAGCCCTGACAGGCTGCCGCGCATAATTCACGGATGACGCCCCCGGCTTGCCGTGATAGGCCCTAAACCATGAGCCAATTGCCCACGAAGGACGAAATCCTGCAATGGATTTCCGACAACCCGACCCTCACCTCGAAACGTGACATCAGCCGCGCCTTTGGCATCAAGGGCGCTGCGCGGATCGACCTCAAACGCCTGCTGAAAGAGCTGGCGGATGAAGGTCATCTGGAAAAGCGCAAGAAGACCTACCGCGATCCGGATCGTTTGCCGCCTGTGGCAATGTTGCAGATCACCGGGCAGACGCCCGATGGAGAGCTGACAGCGAGGCCGATGGAATGGCAGGGCGAAAGTGACGAACCGCTGGTGCTGGTCATTCCCAAAGCGTCAGACCCCGCGCTGGGCGAGGGTGACCGTGTGCTGGCCCGCGTGGCTGAGGTCAAAGGCGAGGCACATGCTTATGAAGGCAAGCTGATCCGCCGCATTGGAACCAATCCTTTGAAGGTGCTGGGGGTGTTCTCCAAGCGCTCAGAGGGTGGGCGCATCGTGCCCATCGACAAAGGCAACACCAAAGAGTGGAGCGTGGCCGCTGACATGACCGGCGGTGCCAAGGATGGTGAGCTGGTTGAAGCGGAACAAGCCGGACCAAAGGGGCGGCTGGGTCTGCCTTCGGCCCGTGTGGTGGCGCGCCTGGGCGACCCGACAGCCCCCAGGGCCGTGTCGCTGATTGCCATCCATCAGCACGGTATCCCTGATGCCTTCCCGGATGAGGTGATCGCCGAAGCTGACGCAATGAAACCCGCAGGCCTGAGTGGCCGAGAGGATTTGCGCGATGTGCCACTGATCACCATCGATCCGGCGGATGCACGCGATCACGATGATGCGGTATACGCCCATGCCGATGACGACCCCAAAAACGAAGGTGGGCATATCATCTGGGTCGCGATTGCCGATGTCGCCTGTTACGTCACACCCGGCTCGGCGCTGGATGCCGAGGCGCGCAAGCGGGGCAATTCGTCGTATTTCCCGGACCGTGTTGTGCCAATGTTGCCGGATCGTTTGTCGGGTGATTTGTGTTCCCTGCACGAAGGCGTGCCGCGGGCCTGCATTGCTGTGCGGATGCAGATTGACGCGTATGGCCAAAAGATCAGCCACCGGTTTGTGCGCGGCTTGATGAAATCGCCTGCCTCGCTGAACTACCAGGAAGTCCAGGCGGCGATGGATGGCAATATCAACGACAAATGCGCACCCTTGATGGAGGATGTGATCCGCCCGCTCTATGCCGCGCATGCCGCGTTGCAAAAGGCACGTAATGCCCGCCAGCCACTGGATCTGGAACTGCCCGAACGCAAGGTTGAGCTGTCGGAAGAAGGCGAAGTTCTCAGCGTTAATTTCACCGACCGGCTAGAAGCACATAAGCTGATTGAGGAATGTATGGTGCTGGCCAATGTCGCCGCCGCCGAGACACTGATTTCACGTAAATCCCCGCTGCTGTTCCGGGTGCACGAAGACCCTCCGCCCGAGAAGCTTGAGAGCCTGCGCGATGTGGCCAGTGCCGCCGGGTTGCCGCTGGCCAAGGGGCAAAACCTAAAGACACAGCACCTGAACCAACTGCTGCGCGGGGCGCGGGACACGGACCATTCCGAGGTGGTGAACATGGCCACGTTGCGGGCCATGACGCAGGCCTATTATGCGCCTGCCCATATCGGGCATTTTGGGCTGGCGTTGAAATCTTATGCGCATTTCACATCACCGATCCGGCGCTATGCCGACCTGATTGTGCATCGGTCTTTGATCAGTGCGCATGACTGGGGCAAGGATGGCCTGACCCCGCGTGATATCGAAACGCTGCAATCCACAGGCGAACATATCTCGGATACCGAGCGTCGTAGCATGATGGCCGAACGTGACACCAATGATCGCTATCTGGCGTCTTTCCTGTCCGAGCGTGTGGGCGAGGCCTTTACCGGGCGCATCAGCGGCGTGGCCAAGTTCGGCGTCTTTGTGCGGCTGGATGACACCGGAGCCGATGGTTTGATCCCCATCCGGTCACTGGGACGCGAGTACTTCAACTTTGACCGCGATGCTGCCACGCTGACCGGATCAGACAGCGGGTTGGTGATTGGTCTGGGTCAACGCGTGACCGCCAAGTTGGCCGAGGCGGCGCCGGTCACAGGTGGTATTGCGTTGGAGTTGGTCAGCCTGGATGGTCAGGTCGTCAAACGCAAAACCGGCGGTGGCGCACACCGACGCAAAGCGGGCAAAGGCAAGGCCAAGTCCGACAAGGCCAAACGCAAGGTGGCGCGCAAACGGCGCTAGGACGTTTTCTTTGCATGATAGCTCAGCGCGTGTCGGACCAAATGCGCAAGGCGTTCGGGCTCAATCTCGCTGACATCATCAAACAAAATGGCGCGGTTGCCATCCAATTTGTCCCATCCGGGAAAGCTCTGGGCATAGGTGGCAATCACCCGGCTTTGGCAATGGGCGTACAGCGCAAAGCTGGCGGCTTTGTGCGGTGCGATCCGAAGGGCAGACCCTTTCGGCGCCAGATATGCCGGTTGACCCCAACGCAGCGTTTCCTCAACCGGGCCAAGGTTGGCATCTTGGGCGGCAACCTCAAAGATCAGATCGCGCAGTCGCAGCACACCAGCTTGGGCGGGGTTGGGATAGCGCGCAATAATGCGGGCAACGGCGCTGGGTGCTTTGGGTGTCATGACAGTGATCTTTGCATGGTCTAGTGACAAAAACTGTCATGATGTGTCAGCATAGTGCCAGCATGAGCAGAACCCACAGACTATTCCAGTTGATGCAGGCTTTGCGGCTTGCCCCACCGCCCGCTACAGCGTCGGACCTGGCGCAATCATTGGGTGTTTCGTCCCGTACCGTGTACCGCGATGTGGAAACACTGCGCAGCCTTGGAGCCGTGATTGATGGCGAGTCGGGCTTTGGCTACACGCTGATCGAAGATGCCGCCATGCCGCCCCTGAGTTTTGACACCGAAGAGCTGGAGGCGCTGGTTCTGGGCCTGCGCGAAGTGGGCGAAGTGGGCGATCCGGCGCTTGCCAAGGCTGCCGCCGGCGCGCTGAGCAAACTGCGTGCGCGTTTGCCTGCCGCGCAGGCGCATCGGTTGGAGCACGCCGTTCTGGCAGCACGTCGCTTTACCAAAATGCCAGAGCCCGGCATTGATGTCAGTGTATTGCGGCAGGCCACTTGGGATGAACGGCGTATCAGGTTCGACTATTCGGACGCCACCGGCCAGCCCACCACCCGCGAGGTTGATCCGCTGTCAATCGTGCTGATGCAGGCCTCGCATTGCCTGTTGGCGTTTTGTCAGCTGCGGCAGGATTTTCGGGCCTTTCGGCTGGATCGGATGCGCGCGCTTGAGGTGACTGAAATATCATTCCGGCCACGCCGCGTGCCGCTTTTGCGCGAATACATGTCACGGATCAAAGAGGAAACCGAACAACACGCGCCCTCTGATTGATTTTGAGGCTTGCCCACCTATCCTAAGCATAAGGCAAAGCAGCAGGCAGGAGGCACGGCATGTCCGTCACACGTATCGCAGGTATCACAGGTGCAATGACAGTCGCGTTGGCAGGGCTCACGGCCTCTGACACTAATGCGCAACCACGGCTGGGCTGGGGGTTTGAAACCAGCGGCCTGCTTGCGGTGCAAGGCGATGCTGACCTGAGTGGTGGCGGCGATGTCTCGGCCACCCGAGCGGCCCTCAGGTTTGGCGGGCTTTATACGTTTGAAAATGGCGCGGCGGCTGGTGTGTCGTTGCAATTGGGCAATCACGGCTATGACTTTGGCGGTGGCGCTGTGCCTCTTTGGGGGGATGTGCGTGATATCGGCATATCTGCGCCAATCCGGTTTTCGGTTGGGTCATCCGCTCAGGTGTTGCTGGCCCCTAGCGTGCGCTGGTCCTACGAGAACGGTGCAAGCACTTCGGATGCGGTGACATATGGCGTCTTTGGCGGGGTCAGCTGGCAGGTGTCGGACGGCCTGCGCATCGGACCGGCCTTTGGAGCGTTCACCGAATTGGAAGGCAGCGACATCAATCTCTTTCCCGCGTTGATCGTGGATTGGCAGATCACGGACCGCGTAAGCCTTGAAACCGGTGCGGGAATCGGGGCGACCCAAGGGCCGGGGGTG
This sequence comes from Roseovarius sp., assembly GCA_045106595.1. Lineage (GTDB taxonomy): Bacteria > Pseudomonadota > Alphaproteobacteria > Rhodobacterales > Rhodobacteraceae > Roseovarius. Next base: position 45,679 of record JBGCEW010000024.1, read on the forward strand.
CGATTGTCCTATGCCTATAGCGATGCGGTGGATCTGTCGTTGGGGGTGCGGTACGAAAACACCGAATTCCGGTTGGATAACACCGGGCTTGCGCCGGGTGGTTTGGGGCAAGACAGTTCAATCCCTGTGGTGTTGGCATTGGATTACAACCCCAATCCCGGCGTATCGCTCAGTGCCTTTGTCGGTGCCGCATTTGAGGGCGAGCTGACATTGGAAAACGCTTTGGGGGCCACCGTGGCAAAGCAAAGCTATGACACCGCACCCGTTGCCGGACTGTCGTTCCGGCTGAGGTTTTAAGCCGTCGTTCAGCAAAGCGTCGCTGGCCCGCTTAATCACGGCTTTCGATTTTGACCCATCCACGCTAGGATTGGGAAAACGACCTATAAAAAAGGGCCGAGCAATGCGTATTTGTGTTTTGGGCGCTGTCGTCACAGGCATATTATCCACCACCACACTATGGGCAGGACCCGTTGAAACGTCGCTGAGGCCGCATTTGCGCCCCGGCACGGTAACGCCATTGGATGTGGTGGTGATACAGGATGTTCCCGTAAGCGCGCTGCGGCCTATGCTGCGGCCTGAAACGCTGAGCACACAGCCTGAGGCGATTGTGAAGGTTGCCACCTCGAACAAGGCGTTTGATCGCTGGATTGACGGGTTCCGGGGGCGCGCGTTGTCGGCAGGGATCAACAAAAGCGTATTCAACAATGCCTTTCGGGGCGTGCAATACAACAAGGATGTGATCGACAAGGATCGCAACCAGGCCGAATTTAAGAAACGCATCTGGGATTATCTGGACAGTGCCGCCTCACCCGACCGGGTGAAAGACGGACAAAAAGCCCTGCGCAAACATCGCCGCGCGCTGGAACGGATTGAGCAAACCTATGGCGTCGAAAAGGAAGTTGTCACCGCCGTCTGGGGGCTGGAAAGCCGCTATGGCACGCGCATGGGCGACATAAATGTGATCGAGGCCATGGCGACATTGGCCTTTGATGGCCGCCGCGGCGCGTTCTTTGAAAAGCAATTGATCGCGGCGCTGAAAATCCTGCAATCAGGCGATGTGGCCCCGCGCCGCATGACAGGATCCTGGGCCGGGGCGATGGGGCATACGCAATTCATTCCCACCTCGTATCTGGCCTATGCCGTCGATGCGACGGGCGATGGCAAGCGCGATATCTGGTCCAAGAACAACCCTACGGATGCGCTGGCCTCGACGGCGGCCTATCTGAAACGGTTTGGCTGGGTCAAAGGCATGCCTTGGGGCATGGAAGTGAAAGTGCCCAAGGGGTTCAAACCCGGCAATGCCAAACGCATGCCATCGGATTGGGCGGCCCGGGGCGTGACAGATATCAACGGCCGCGCGATCAAGGATTTCGGATCAGCGCGCATCCTGATGCCTGCGGGCAATGCGGGGGCCAAATTCATGGTCTTCAAGAACTTCGATGTGATCAAGCGCTATAACAACGCCGATGCCTATGCGATCGGTGTGGGCCATCTGGGTGACCGGATCGGCGGCGGACCCGCCATTCAGGCCAGCTGGCCGCGCGGGTATACGCCTGTCACGTTTGAACAGCGTAAGGAAATCCAGAAACGGCTAAAGCGTAAGGGCTATCCATTAGAGAAGATCGACGGATTGATCGGACCAAACACGGTGAAATCCATCAAGGGGTTTCAGGCGTCCATCGGCGTAAAGCAAGATGGCTACCCGTCGGCCGAACTATTGCAACAGCTGCGCCGGAACTAAACGGGGTCACCTCAGTGCTTGACTGCTTCCGGTGGGCAGATTTGGATCAAGAAAGCACCTGGGCCCGCGCCCCCCTTCTTCTTGGCAAAAATACTCCGGGGAGTTTGAGGGGCTGGCCCCTCAATACCGTTGTTCTTAGTCAAACGTTCCGGCCACACGGCCCAGCAGCATAAACGCGCGGGCGGTGCGGGTGTCAGACAGGTTTGAGATTTCGCCGTCGCTTGCGGTTTCGGCGAATTCGGTGATCATCCGGTCAAACTTGCGCAGGAAGTGGTGCGCGGCATCGCGAAAGATCGGATCAGAGCGCATACGCGTGGCCGTCAACGCCAGTGACGAACGGTCCCGCACACCGCCCAACGTCGCAATCTGGCGGCCTCGTTCCCCGGCAGCAAAGCGGCGCCAGATTTCCGGGCGGGCCATATCGGGGCGCAGATCGTCCATATAAATCCCATCCTGACTAAGCAGCGTCAGAACGTCCTGGCTGGCCTGTATCAACTGCCCAGTGCTGCGATCCTTGAGGGCGCGGCGCAAGGCGGCAAACCCTGCTTTGTCCTCGGCGGTTTCAGGGAAGTTAAGCGCGCGGATGAAATCCTCGTGCTCCAATGGTGGCTGGATGTCTTCGGCGGTGGTGCCCAACGGCAGGGCAACCTGATCGTCGCTTGACGGTGCAGCATCAGCCTGAGGCGGGGCGGCACGCACCGGAACAGACTGACGTGACGAAGTGAACATCGCCAGCGCGCTTTCGGTCTTGCGCTGTGCGGCGGCAATTTCATCCAGTTTCTTGGCCACCGATGGCTCGGTCGTGGTGGTCTGAGCCTGAGCCTGGGTCAGATAGGCCTGCCGGATTGCATCAATGGCAGCTTGCAAACGCTGGCTTTCGTCACGGATGATCCGCGAGGATTTATTGGCCATGGCCACCACCCAGATCATCGCCACTGGCAAGAATATGGTCATCAACACAAGAACGAAGCGCAACGCGCCCCCTTCGCTAAAGGCACCAGCGGGTTCAAGCACCAGAAAGAAGATCACCGTCAGGGCAAACCACAGCAACGACAGGGCAATCGCCACGACCTCGTTGGTCGAGAGCGTGTTGCCTTTGGGCGGGCTGTTCAGCCCAAGGGATTTGGCAGGCGTGTCGCGCCGTTGGGGCATCATGTCTGTCTCGGTCAGATATAGGCGATCTTTAACACTTCATACGAGCGTTCACCACCGGGCGTGCGCACTTCGACGCTATCGCCCTCATCTTTGCCGATCAAAGCGCGGGCAATGGGCGATTTTATGTTCAAAAGACCGGCTTCGATGCTGGCCTCATGTTCGCCCACGATCTGATAGGTCTTTTCCTCATCGGTGTCTTCATCAACCAAGGTGACTGTCGCACCAAATTTGATGGTGCCGGACAGCGATTTGGGGTCAATCACCTCGGCCAGGCTGATCACACCTTCGATTTCCTTGATCCGGCCTTCGATGAAGGACTGTTTTTCCTTGGCGGAATGGTATTCGGCATTTTCGGACAGATCGCCATGTTCACGTGCTTCGGCAATCGCGCGGATGATGGCCGGGCGTTCCTCAGATTTGAGGTGCTTGAGTTCGACTTCCAAAGCATTAAACCCGCCTTGGGTCATTGGGATCTTGTCCATGGGGCAATCCATTTTGTTGGTGCGGTCTGGTACGGGGTCTGGCCCCGGTTTGCAACGCCTCTAGCATGTGGGCAACTGCCGACGCTTTGCAATAGGCGATCGGACGCTGGTGCGACGCTCAGTGCCAAGTGCGGCGCTTATTCCACAGCACAGCCGGTGCCGCCAATGCCATCACCGGGATCATCGCATATCTCGGCAGGGGCTACGGGGGCGGCGGCAATAGGGGCCTCTTCGACCACGGGTTCTGCTAAACCGGATGTCTTGTCCGCGCCCGACAGGTCGGACATCGGCCCGGTGCACCCGGCGAGGATCAACACGCCAAGCAGAGATACAATCGGCCTCATGTGTCGTCCTCTGTGCTGTGGGTGAACACATAACCACCCGCGCGGAACCGCGACTGCGCCGAGCTGTCATTGCCTGATTTCATCTGCGCCGCCTCTGTATTCAGTTCATGTAACAGCTTCATTTGACCGGCGTGGAACTGTTTGGCAAGGGTGTCGACCTGCTTCTGGGTCAATCCGCTGTAATGCACGGCCCGTTCAAAATGGGGCGGCCCGGACCCCAGAACGTTGGACGCCGCCGCCGCAAGGTGATCCCCCACATTGGTGGCCAGGTAATCCAGCTGGTCCTCGCTGCCGCTCATTGGAAGATAGGCGGTTTCCACCAGATGCACCTGCTGCTCATCCTGCGACATGGTAACCGTGCCACTGGCCAATAGCGTATCCAGCATGGTGCGCGGATGGATATCCTTGCGCACCGTCAGCGCCAGCGCCTCAAACGAGGGGTCAGGACCGATGCGCGCCAGAGGCTGCGCGCCATAAGCGGGATCACTTTGCCACAGGGCCACCAACCGGCTGAGGTGATTGGGCTTGGCTGGTTTTACCTCAAACCCACGCAGGCGCGCCACCTCGCGGCGTTGCAAGCCGGTCAGCACGGACAACCGGCTGTCGGTGGATTTGCCACCTTCCCTTTGGGTCTGACGCTCAGCGGCTTGAACGTAATGGCCTTTCAGACGTTCGGCCAGATCTGCAAAGGCCACACCCCGCGCCACCAAAAGGCGGCACAGCGGGGCAAGCAGGTGATCAAGGCGGTCAAACATAATGTGCAATAAGCACATTTAAGTTGACAAGGGCAAGTGAATAGTGGAAATGTGCAAAATACACATTTAATTGGAGATGCAAGATGACCAAATTTATAAACCCGCTGACACGCCCATCGCTGTGGGCCGGCCTCAGCGTTAGCGCATTGCTTTTGCTGGGCGCATGTGGCGAGGCGCCGATGGAAAGCCGGTCAGAACTGTCAGGTGCTGCCGCGCCGCCGTCCGAAGCGATGATTGCCCCGGCGCCTGTGATCATGGCCGAGGCCCCTATGCCATCTTCGGGCGGGCGTTATACCAATCCGCGCCGGGGTGTGGTGACAGCGGGCGATATTGACGACACGCTGAACCTGGCGCAATTCCAGCGCTATCAAAGCAAGACCGCCAAACGGCTTGGTCTGCCCAGCACAAACATGAGCGGCATGGTGCGGATGCAGCTGCTGACCAACGCGGGCAAACCTGCGCCTGGGGTGGCGTATAACCTGCGTAAGCCCGGTGCGGCTGATCCGTTTTATCAAGGCGTGTCCGGTGTAGATGGGCGCATTGCGGTCTTACCGTCAGTGCACGGGGCCGGGTCGCCGAAACGGGTTGAGTTGCGTGTTTTTGGCGAAGGGCAGAATTACCACAGTGCAGATCACCGCGTGGGGAAGTCACAACAGGTGCGCTTGCCCGTTGACGGTGGGTACGCGCCTGATTTCCTGGATCTGGTGTTTGTTTTCGACACCACCGGCAGCATGGGTGATGAGCTGGCTTGGCTGACCAAGGAGTTCAGCGGCATTGTGCAAACCGCGCGGCGTGCTGCACCGGGGGCCAATATGCGCTTTGGTCTGGTGGCCTACCGTGATCAGGGCGATGCCTATGTGGTCAGGAATTTCGGCTTCACCAAGCGGCAGGGTCAGATGCAAGGCTGGCTGCGCAGCCTGGATGCCAGTGGTGGCGGGGATTATCCCGAAGCGGCTGCCGAGGCGATGCAGGCGGCTGCGGCGCTGAATTGGCGACGTGGCAAGGGCGAACGGTTGGTGTTCCACATTGCCGATGCTCCCCCGCACAAGGCCAAGGCTTCGCGCTATATCAAAGCCGCAAGGATGCTGGCGGCCAAAGATGTGCAGATCTTTGGGCTGGGGGCCAGTGGCGTAGCGGAAGAATCAGAGCTGATGATGCGCCAGGCCGCCGCGCTAAGTGCCGGGCGGTATATGTTCCTGACCGATGACAGCGGGATCGGGCATGCCCATGCGGAACCCACTGTGGCGTGCTACCGCGTCACCCGGCTGAAATCCTTGTTGAACCGGGTTTTGACCTCGGAATTGACGGGCATTCGGCGTGAGGCACGTGCCAGTGACGTGATCCGCGACGTCGGCACATATCGCAACGGGTACTGCCGACAGTGACCCGCTGGCAGGGGAGGGCGGAATAATCTGTCTTTTCCTGCCGCTTTCATGAAGTTTAACGTCGTGTCGCAATTGACGATATGCCGCAATGAACGCTAAGCAATGCCGGATTATATTTGCACCTGTGCACTTAGGTAAGGATTCACGGCATGTCGGATATCGAACGCGAAGCAATGGAATATGACGTGGTGATCGTCGGCGCTGGCCCGGCTGGGCTGTCTGCTGCCATTCGTCTGAAACAACTGGACCCCTCGCGTGAGGTGGTTGTGCTCGAGAAGGGCTCGGAAGTGGGGGCGCATATCCTGTCAGGGGCTGTGCTGGACCCGTGCGGTCTGGATGCGCTGATCCCGGATTGGAAAGACAAAGGCGCGCCGCTGAATGTGCCGGTCAAGGAAGACAAGTTTTACATGCTGGGCGAAGCGGGCGAAGTGCGTATTCCCAACTTCCCGATGCCGCCGCTGATGAACAACCACGGCAACTACATCGTATCGATGGGCAATGTCTGCCGCTGGATGGCCGAGCAAGCCGAAGAGCTGGGCGTTGAGATCTTCCCCGGCATGGCGTGCTCCGAGCTGGTCTTTGACGATGAAGGTCGCGTCAAAGGCGTGGTGGCCGGTGTGTTTGGCCTCGAAGCTGATGGCTCGATTGGTGAAAACACCGAACCGGGCATGGAGCTGCATGGCAAATACGTGTTCCTGTCTGAGGGCGTACGCGGCAGCCTGTCCAAGGAAGTGATCGCCAAATACGACCTGGCCCAGGGCAAAGAGCCGCAAAAATACGGCCTCGGCATGAAAGAAATCTGGGAGATCGACCCCGAGAAGCACCGTGAAGGCAGCGTGACCCACACGATGGGCTGGCCTTTGGGCAGCAATGCCGGTGGCGGGTCGTTCATCTATCATCTGGACAACAACCAGGTTTACGTCGGCTTTGTTGTGCACCTGAACTACAAGAACCCGCATATGTTCCCCTATATGGAATTCCAGCGGTTCAAACATCACCCGATGGTCGCGGACCTGTTGAAAGGCGGCAAACGCGTGGCCTACGGCGCGCGGGCCATTTCCGAGGGTGGATACCAGTCGATGCCCAAGATGGTCGCGCCCGGCGTGGCACTGCTGGGCTGTTCGGTTGGCATGGTCAACGTGCCGCGCATCAAGGGCAACCATAACGCGATGCTATCGGGCAAAGCAGCAGCCGAAGCCGCGCATGCCGCAATCGAAGCGGGCCGCGCCAGCGATGAACTGACCGCTTACGAGGACGAAGTGCGCAGCGGCGCCATTGGCAAAGACCTCAAGAAGGTGCGCAACGTCAAACCGCTGTGGTCCAAGAAGGGCCTCCTGGCGTCGCTGATGGTCGGTGGTTTTGACATGTGGTGCAACACGCTGGGCTTTTCGCTGCTGGGCACGCTGAAGCATGGCAAAAACGATGCCGATAGCACCGAGCCTGCGAAAAAGCACAAGCCGATCGACTATCCCAAACCCGATGGCACGCTCAGCTTTGATCGTCTGACCAATGTCAGCTTTTCAATGACCAACCACGAAGAAAGCCAGCCTGCGCACCTGAAACTGGCCGATGCATCTGTGCCGGTTGATGTGAACCTGGCCAAATATGCGGGCCCTTCGGCGCGGTATTGCCCGGCAGGTGTGTATGAGTTCGTGGAAAAGGATGGCAAGCCCGAGTTTGTCATCAACTTCCAGAACTGTGTGCATTGCAAAACCTGCGATATCAAAGATCCTGCGCAAAACATCACCTGGACAACGCCTCAGGGGGGCGATGGGCCAAACTACCCGAACATGTAAGCGCGATATCCTGATTGTGATGGGGCGGTGCAGCAATTGCGCCGCCCTTTTCATTGCCACGGGGCGGTGCGCATACTACCTTTGGCAGACAAAACTCATAACAACGGGCAGAACAGCGTGAAAACAGGTGTCATACTTTCTCTTGCTACGGCCATCGCGCTGAGCTTTCCGGCGGCCCCTGTGCAGGCCGATGACCCGGCTGGTGCCTATCTGGCGGCTCGTCAGGCGCGGTTTGACAATGATTTCACAGCCGCTGCGCGGTACTACACTCAGGCGCTGACGCAGGATGCATCCAACCCCGAGATTTTGGAAAGCGCCGTCGTGGCGCATGTGTCATTGGGGAATGTGGGCACCGCCCTGCCAATTGCCAAAAAGATCGAAGCGGATGAGCTGCTAAGCCAGGTTTCGCATATGGTGTTGCTGGCGGATGAAGTCACCCGCGAGGCCTATGACGACGTCCTGACCCGGATTGAGGAAAACCGCGGTGTCGGGGTACTGGCCGATGGGCTGATCAAGGCCTGGGTGCTGCGCGGTCAGGGCAAGATGGACGCATCCCTGGCGCAGTTTGATACGGTGGCCGCAGAGCGTGGTCTGCGCAGTTTCGCGATCTACCACAAAGCGTTGGCTTTGGCGTCGGTCGGCGATTACGAAAGCGCCGAGAAAATATTTTCAGGCGAAGTAGACGGCCCCATTCAGCGCACCCGGCTGGGTACAATCGCCTGGGCCGAAGTTCTCAGCCAGCTTGAGCGTAACGACGACGCGATTGCCATTCTGGATGACACATTTGGCCCCGTGCCTGACCCTGAAATTGACGATCTGCGCACGCGTTTGAATGCTGGTGAAACCTTGGCCTTTACCCGAGTGCGCAACGCCCGCGAAGGTGTGGCCGAGGTGTTTTTCACGCTTGGGCAGGCGCTGCTGGCAGAAAGCTCGACGGATTATGTGTTGCTATATGCGCGCATCACCGAACATCTGAAACCCGACCATATCGATGCGTTGATCATGACAGCCGAATTGCTGGAAGGGTTGGAAAACTACGATCTGGCAAACGAGGCTTATAAACGCGTGCCCCGTGAGCATCCGAACTTTCACGTGGCCGAACTGGGTCGCAGCGAATCGCTGCGTCGTGCGGACAAGACCGACACAGCCATCGAGGTTCTGACACAGCTGACGGAAACCCACCCCGAGCTGCCACTGGCGCATGTATCCTTGGGTGATTTCTATCGCCAGGAGGAAAACTGGGAGAAATCCATCACCGCCTATGACCGCGCGATCGAGCTTTATGCAGCACAGGAATCGGACCAGTGGTTTGTCTACTACGCCCGTGCCATTGCGCATGAAAGACTGGACAACTGGGACAAGGCCGAGGCCGATTTCCGCAAGGCACTTGAGATCAACCCCGGCCAGCCTTCGGTGCTGAATTACCTGGGCTATTCGATGGTTGAAAAGCAAATCAACATGGATGAGGCGCTTGCGATGATCGAAGAGGCTGTCACGGCACAACCCAATTCGGGCTACATCGTCGATAGTCTTGGCTGGGTGCTGTACCGTTTGGGGCGCTATGACGAAGCCGTCGTGCATATGGAGCGCGCGGTCGAGCTTGAGGCCGTCGATCCGGTGGTGAACGATCATCTGGGCGATGTCTTGTGGGCCGTGGGCCGTTTCACCGAGGCCGAGTTCCAGTGGAAGCGCGCTTTGTCTTTCGTGGACGAGGAAGCACCATCACCCGATCTTGATGCTGAGCGCATCCGTCGCAAGCTTGAGGTTGGCCTTGATGCTGTTCTGGAAGAAGAAGGCGCACCGCCTCTGAACGTGTCCGCCGAAGATGGTTAAGGTTTTTGCACCTGCAAAAATCAACCTGACCCTGCATGTGACTGGCAAACGCGCTGACGGCTATCATCTGCTGGATTCGCTGGTGGTGTTTGCCGATGTCGGCGACATCGTCACAGTGACCGAGGCGTCCGAAACAACCCTGACTGTCAATGGGCCCATGGCACGTAATGTGCCGACAGATGCGCGCAACATCATGGTGCGGGCCGCGGCCTTTTTTGGGCAGACAGCTGCATTGCATCTTACCAAAAACCTTCCCCCTGCGGCCGGTATTGGCGGTGGGTCCAGCGATGCGGTGGCCACCTTGCAGGGATTGTCGCAGCTGACCGGGCGCACCATTCCGCAAGATGTGGTGCGGTTGGGCGCTGACGTGCCGGTGTGCCTGCTGGGTCAGACCTGCCGGATGCGCGGTGTTGGCGAAGATATATCACCGCTGCCTGATATGCCCGGCCTGCATGCCGTGTTGGTCAACCCAATGGTGCCGGTGCTGACCCAATCCGTATTTACGGCCTTGCAAAGCGCGCACAACGCCCCGATGCCGCAGGATGTGCCGCGTGGTCTGTCGGGTGCTGATCTGATCGACTGGTTAAGCGGCATGCGCAACGATCTGGAAGCGCCCGCGCTGCAAGCCGAACCGATGATTGCCCAGGTGATAGCAGCGCTTAAGCTGACACCGGGGTGTGGGCTGGTGCGCATGTCCGGCTCGGGTGGAACATGTTTTGGGCTTTATGCAGATGCGGACAGTGCGGCATCGGCCGCGCAGCATCTGAGTGAGACGCATCCGGGGTGGTGGATCAAGGCCGCACACCTGAACGGAAGCTAGGCCAGGCCAGGCATGGGATGCGGCGTGCTTGCGATTGAGCCAACATCGCCCAGACCCTGCACTGTAGACATGTCAAATATGACATGTCATCGCTTGGGACAGAGGGACATGACGAAGCTGCACCATGCTTAGGCTGCCTGGGGCGATCCTCTAAATCATGAAAAATCAGCTGATCCGCGCCACGACATAGTCCGACAAATCATCCAGCATTTGGCGCACAGGATGCTCGGGCAAATGCCGGATTGCGGTTTGGGCCTTGGCAATCCATGCCATCGCATCAGCGCGCGTGGCAGTCAGCGTGTCATGGCGGTTTAGCAACGCCAGCGCATGTTCCAGATCGCCTTCGCGTTGATCACCCTTTTCGATGGTGCGCACCCAAAATGCGCGCTCATCTGCATCGGCCAAGGCCACTGCTTTGATCACAGGCAAGGTCAGTTTGCGTTCGCGGAAATCATCGCCAACGTTCTTACCCGTGGCGGCCGATTGGCCCTGATAATCCAGCAAATCATCGACAATCTGAAACGCAATGCCCAATGCATCGCCATAGTCAAACAGCGCCTGTACCTGATCTTCGGGTGCTCCGGCAATCACGCCGCCCACTTCGGTGGCGGCCGAAAACAGGGCGGCGGTTTTGCCGCGGACCACTTGCAGGTAAATGCTCTCGTCCGTGGCCAGATCGCGCGCTGCGGTCAGTTGCAACACCTCGCCTTCGGCAATCGTGGCCGAGGCATTGGACAGGATATCCAGCACCCGCAAAGACCCTGTTTCCACCATCAGCTGGAACGCGCGGGAAAACAGGTAATCACCCACCAGCACACTGGATTTGTTGTCCCACAACAGGTTCGCCGTGGGGCGTCCGCGCCGCTGGCCGCTTTCGTCCACCACGTCGTCATGCAGCAGGGTGGCGGTGTGAATAAACTCCACGGTCGAGGCCAAATGCACATCAAACGGGCCGTCATAGCCGCAGATTTCGGCGCAGGCCAATGTCAGCATCGGGCGCAGGCGTTTGCCACCTGCCTCAACCAGATGAGCGGTCACTTCGGGGATGCGCGGCGCGTGTTTAGATGCCATCCGTTCGCGGATCAGCACGTTGACCTTGTCCATCCGGTCGCTCAGATGGGCGGCCAGCTGGTCATGCGGTTTGGTGGCGGCCTCAATCAATCCCATCACACTCCTGTCACATCACTCGACATTTAGCGCGATGTGCCCTTAATTCATCCCCATGAAACTGCTCATGCGCACCAACGATCCAACCCAGATCGCCTTTGCCAAGGCGTTGCTTCAGGGCGAGGGTATAGACTGCTTTGAATTGGACGTAAATATGAGCATCCTGGAGGGCGGCATCGGTATTTTTCCCCGCCGGATCATGGTGGCCGAGCGGGATTATGCAGCCGCACGGCGCGCCCTGTTGGACAATGGATTACACGTGGATGAGTGACCATTTTTCGCCTGATCAACTGACCCATGACGCGTTCCTGGGCGGGCGCCTGAGGCTCAGTCAGCCAAAAATGGGATATCGCGCCGGAGTAGACCCTGTGTTGCTGGCAGCGTCCGTTCCGGCAAAACCCGGTCAAAGCCTGCTTGACCTGGGGTGTGGGGCAGGGGCTGCGATGTTGTGTGTGGCCGCGCGTGTGCCCGGTGTGGTCATAACGGGGCTTGAACTGCAACACAGCTATGCTGCTTTGGCGCGCCACAACGCCCATGCGGCTGGCATACAGGCCGAGGTCATAACCGGATCGCTGGCTGAGATGCCCGGCACCTTGCGCCAATGCCAGTTTGACCATGTCATCGCCAATCCGCCCTATTTTGACCGCGCCAGCGGTGTGACATCGGATGATCCGGGGCGCGAAAAAGCCATGGGCGAGGTCACGCCGTTGGCCGATTGGGTGAAAGCCGCCGCCAAACGCTGTGCACCCAAGGGCATGGTTACGATGATCCAACGCGCGGATCGCATGCCCGAGATGCTGAGCGCCTTTGCCGCACATTTGGGCTCGATTGAGCTGCTGCCACTGGTGCCACGGCGTGGAAAACCGGCGCGATTGGCATTGATCCGCGGACGAAAAGGCGGGCGTGCTGCGTTTTTGTTGCACGATGGTTGGATGCTTCATGCAGGTGCAGCACATCCCGGAGATCGGGAAAACTACACATCTACAACGGCTTGCATCCTTCGTGACGGGGCCGCGTTACCATTTCCTTAACGATTTACTGACAATCTGATGCAATCAAATGCCCTACGTTTTGCACTCGCAGCGTGACAGGTTTGAAAAAATGTGGTGCACTCGTCTGGCTAAGACTGAAACCTGCAATAGGAGACTTTCTATGAGCCTAAGTTCGCATCTGGATGAACTGAAACGCAAACATCAAATTTTGTCAGATCAAGTCGAAGAAGAGCAGCGCGCTCCGGGATCTTCGGATTTTACGATTGCGGACCTCAAGAAGCAGAAGCTCAGGCTCAAGGAAGAAATTGAACGATTGTCCACGGTAGACGCTTAGACTGCACGTCGCGCGATCACGGGTTTTTCGCTGGAATGATGTCAAACGCGTCTGACATATAGGACGTTTTTTCAATCTCTGCGAAAAACCATTCGCGAAACGCTTTGACGTGGGGCCGGTCTGCGGCGTCTTTCAAGCACACAAAGTAAAACCGCGCGTTTATTTCAATAGCTGTCTTGAACGGTGCCACAAGGCGCCCTTCAAGTAAGTCTTGCAAGATGATCGCGCGGCGCCCCAATGCAACACCCGTTCCCGACACAGCGGCATCCACTGCATGATCTGCGTTGGAAAATCGCGGGCCATGGCTGACGTCAGCGTCAATGCCCATTGTGTGAAACCACGTTGCCCAGTTGGGCACAGGCCGCAGCGCATTCAGCGATTCATCATGGATCAACGGGGCTTCAACCAAGCTTTCGAGTGTTGGATATCGTTCGGCCATCTCAGGGGTCATGACCGGTGTCATCCACTCCTTGCGTACTGGTAGATTAAAGTACCGGTCATCAATCGTCGAACTGAAGCGCAATGCCACATCAATTTCGGCGTGGTCCAGATCAACCAATTGCAGTGAGGCTGAGAACCGCAACTCGATATCGGGGTTGTTGCGTGCAAAGTCATACAGTCGGGGCGCCAGCCACTTGGCCGTCAGGGCCGGGCCCGCCGTGACAGTCAGAACGCTGGTATCGTCGATACGGCGTGTGGCCTGCCAGGCCGAAACCAGTTCACGAAACCCTTTGTCGACACCAGGGGCCAGGGTGCGCCCAGCCTCGGTCAGCTCAACCGCGCGGTTCAGACGTCGAAACAGTGGCGCGCCCAAATGCTCTTCAAGAGATTTGATTTGAAAGCTGAGTGCCGCCGGTGTGACGTTCAATTCGGCAGCGGCGTTTTGAAACGACATATGTCGCGCAGCCGCATCAAAGGCGCGCAGAGCGGTCAGAGGGGGCAGGCGATCAGACATATTCATACCCGTTTTGACTGGAGTTCAGGACCTGTTGCAAACCGCGAAATACGGGTTGCGCTCAACCTTATTCAGTTAAGTATCACTTAAGTGAAAGCAAAGAAAGTCTCGTTTGTGGCGAGTGTTATAAAGCGCCATATTGGGTTCAGACAACAAATATTGAAACCAAAAGGAACACATCATGTTCGAGACATCATCAACAAAACGGACCCGCGACGCCATCGAAGCCGCCCACCAAGCGCGCAGTGACGCACTGGTTGATCTGGTGCGCTGGTTCAGAAAGCCATCCTCTTCCAAGTGATCGTTGCAAGCCTCACGCGGAAATGGATAAGGGCCGGTCGCTATGACCGGCCCTTACTTTTTTGCGATACCCGTGGATCAGACGAAGAATTGCGCACCGTTGGCCGAGATGGTCGAGCCGTTTACGAATTGCGAATCTTCCGAGGCCAGGAAGGTCACGCAGCGCGCGATTTCTTCTGGTTCACCCAAACGTCCGGCAGGGATTTGCGCGATGATCGAGTCGCGGACCTTCTCGGGCACAGCCATGACCATTTCGGTGGCGATGTAGCCGGGGCAGATTGCGTTGGCGGTGATGCCTGCGCGTGCGCCTTCCTGGGCCAGTGATTTCACGATGCCCAGATCGCCTGCTTTGGTTGCGGCATAGTTCACTTGGGCGAACTGACCTTTTTGACCATTGATCGAGCTGATCACGATGACGCGGCCAAACTTGCGTTCGCGCATGCCGGGCCAAATGGGGTGCACGGTGTTGAACACACCGGTCAGGTTGGTGTCGATCACCTGATGCCATTGCTCGGGCGTCATTTTGTGGAATGGCGCGTCGCGGGTGATACCGGCGTTGGCAACCACGATGTCGATCGGGCCGACTTCTGCCTCAACCTTGGCGATGCCTGCGGCGGATTCGTCGTAATCAGCCACGTTCCATTTGTAGGTGTTGATGCCTGTCTCGGCCGAAAACGCGGCGGCGGCTTCGTCGTTGCCGGCATATGTCGCGGCGACATTGTAGCCTTCTGCTTTCAGGGCTTTCGAGATGGCTGCGCCGATACCGCGCGATCCACCTGTTACAAGTGCTGTCCGTGCCATGGGGTCCTCCATTTTGGCTAAATTCCGTTGGTAACTCTGTTACTCATACATTGACTAATGCGCAATATTATTGCGCGTATAATGTGCCGCAGTGCAGCTTATTTTTGCCGATTTCCGGCTCAGGTGCGTTTCAAACGGAAAAGGGGCGCCTGATCAGACGCCCCTCGCTTGAACGATTCGGGCGCTCTGGATCAGGGGCGCTCAATGCACATTGCCACGCCCATGCCGCCACCGATGCACAGTGTCGCCAGGCCTTTTTTGGCGTCGCGGCGCTGCATTTCAAACAACAGCGTGTTCAGGATGCGGCAGCCCGAGGCACCAATGGGGTGACCGATCGCAATAGCGCCACCGTTGACGTTCACAATGGCTGGATCCCAGCCCATGTCCTTGTTCACAGCACAGGCTTGCGCCGCGAAAGCTTCGTTGGCTTCGACCAAATCCAGATCACCTACAGACCAGCCTGCCTTTTCCAGCGCTTTGCGCGAAGCATGGATCGGGCCGACGCCCATGATCGACGGGTCCAGACCTGCTGTGGCGTAGGAGGCGATGCGCGCCAATGGCTGAACGCCGCGCTTTTCTGCGTCATCCGCGCTCATCAGCAGAACGGCGGCGGCCCCGTCGTTCAGGCCCGAGGCGTTGGCGGCAGTGACCGACCCATCCTTGGTGAAGGCCGGGCGCATTTTCTGCATGGCTTCGATATTGGCACCGTGACGGATGTACTCGTCCTTGTTGACCTCGATGTCGCCCTTACGGGTCTTGACGGTAAAGGTGATTACCTCATCATCAAATTTCCCAGCGTTTTGAGCAGCTTCGGCTTTGTTTTGCGAAGAGACAGCAAACTCGTCCTGCATATCGCGGCTGATCTGCCATTGCTCGGCAACGTTCTCGGCCGTTTGGCCCATGTGGTAGCCATTGAAGGCATCCCACAGACCATCGCGGATCATGGTGTCGATGTATTTCATATCACCCATTTTGTGCCCGGCGCGCAGATGTGCGGCATGGGGGCTGAGTGTCATGTTTTCCTGGCCACCGGCGGCGACGATGCTGGCATCACCCAGCTGAATATGTTGAGCAGCCAATGCCACAGTGCGCAAGCCCGAGCCACAGACCTGGTTGATTGACCAGGCGGATGCTTCTTTGGCGAAACCGGCGTTGATATGCGCCTGACGTGCGGGGTTTTGGCCTTGGGCTGCGGTCAGAACCTGACCCAGAATGGTTTCGGACACTTCGGCCTTGTCGACACCTGCGCGCTCTACCACAGCTTCGAGAACGGCGGCGCCCAGATCATGGGCTGGTGTATTGGCGAATGAGCCACCGAAAGACCCAACTGCGGTCCGGGCGGCGGATGCGATTACAACGTTTGTCAATTTTGTTCCTCCATCAGAATTACGATCAAGGAATGTCTATCGTATGGACCAAAAACTGGTTTCAGACACCCCCGCTTGGGGTGTCACATACCGTAGATGCCGCGATGCGGCAACGGCAGGGATGTCGCAGTTCAAGCGCTGGCCTGCTGGTCATCCGCTTCCAGCCAGGGCGGGCGCACAGTGGGCGCGCCGAAGTAATACCCTTGCAGACAGTCTATGCCCATGGCCGTCAGATAGGCGGCGTCACTTGGTTGTTCGACCGATTCAGCGACTGTGACCATGTCAAACTGCTCGGCCACGGATGCAAGCGCTGCTGTCAGAATTTGATTGTCAGCGTTTTCACTGATCCCACGGATGAACTGCCCGTCAATTTTGAGGATATCAAAGTAGAAATCCCTGAGATATCGAAACGATGTATATCCCGCCCCAAAGTCATCCAGTGCAAAGCTGATCCCTTTGGCCTGCAGGTCATTCATGAAGCTGACCACCAGTTCAGGTACGATCATGGCTGATTGTTCAGTGATTTCCAGGATCAGCCGTTCGGCAATCGTTGGGTCCTTGGCCAGGCCGCGTTTCATCACCCGCATCCAGTGCGCATAGCCGATAGACCGCGCCGACATGTTGATAGACAAACGCAGGTCTGGGTACATCGCCAATGCGCGCAGCCCCTTTTCCAGGGCCAGGCAGTCAACGATACGCCCGGTCTCTGTTTCTTCAATGGCTCCGATGAAATCCTTGGCCGGAATGATCCGCCCTGTTTCATCAAGGACCCGAATCAACCCCTCATAAAAGGCAGGAAAGGATTGGTTTTGTGCAGGCACGATAGCCTGATAAGCCAGCATCACCTGCTTGTGCTTTACCGCTTGTTCAACCATCTGGATGATTGATCTGTCACGCGACGACACCGCATATGACAACGGGTCACGATGTTCTCTGGGTATATCTGCCTTGAACCTTCCGCTGTTCCGCACCGTGATGACTCCGCTTGGTTTGCGGTTCACAAAATGACGGCTTCCAGCTAATGAAGTCTTAAATCTACAAGTTTAATCATGAAAAAGCAGTGCGTTGAATGCGCTGAGAGGACCTATGGATGACCGAACGTTGTGGCTGGGCCGGGCCTGATCCGATATATTTTGACTACCACGACACCGAATGGGGCATGCCCGAATATGACAGCCGTGCTTTGTGGGAGAAGCTTATTCTTGACGGCTTTCAGGCGGGCTTGGCCTGGATCACGATCCTGCGCAAACGCGATGCCTTTCGTGAGGCTTTTGAAGGGTTTAATCCCAATACCATCGCCACCTGGGGTGAGGATGATGTGCAGCACTTGCTGGGCAATCCGGGCATCATTCGTCACCGCGGCAAGATCGAAGCGACCATTACAAATGCCCGTGCCTGGCAAGTGATAGAACAAGAGCAAGGCTTTGATACCTACATTTGGAACTATCTTGGTGGCGTGCCGTTGCAAAACCGCTGGACCACCCTGCAAGAGGTGCCCGCGCATACGCCGTTGTCACATGAGATTTCAAAGGATCTGAAGAAACGCGGCTTCAAGTTTTGTGGGCCTACAATCGTTTATGCCTGGATGCAGGCCACAGGGTTGATCAATGACCACCTTGTGGGCTGTCCGTGCCATGACACAGTGAAGCAGTTGGCGCGCTAAGCCTTTTGCAAATGCCATCATTGCCTATATACGGGCCACCTTATGACAGATGACAGAACCCCTCAGGCCGCAGCGCCGATCACACAGGATGTGATGACGATTCCCCGGAAGATGCCCGAGGGTCCAGTGAACCTTGTGGGGCTGACCCGTGATGGGTTGCGTCAGGCCCTGATCGATGCGGGCACACCTGAAAAGCAGGCCAAGATGCGCACCGGGCAAATCTGGCAGTGGATCTATCAATGGGGCGTGCGCGATTTTGAGGCGATGACAAACCTGTCCAAAGCCTACCGCGCCGAGCTGGCCGAGAAATTTGTGATTGCCATACCCGAGGTGGTCAGCCGTCAGGTCAGCACCGACGGCACGCGCAAGTACCTGGTGCGGATTGCCGGCGGTCACGAGGTTGAGGTGGTCTATATTCCCGAAACCGATCGGGGCACACTGTGCATTTCCTCGCAGGTGGGGTGCACCCTGACCTGTTCGTTCTGCCACACCGGCACGCAGAAACTGGTGCGCAATCTGACCGCAGGTGAAATCATCGGGCAGGTCATGATGGCCCGTGATGATCTGAACGAGTGGCCCGAGCCAGGGACGCGCACTGAAACAGGTCCGCGACTGTTGTCGAACATCGTGCTGATGGGCATGGGTGAGCCGCTCTATAATTTTGAGAACGTGCGCGATGCAATGAAGATCGCCATGGACCCTGAGGGCATTCAACTGTCACGGCGTCGTATCACACTGTCGACGTCTGGTGTGGTGCCCGAAATTGCAAAGACGGCCCAGGAAATTGGTTGTTTGCTGGCTGTCAGCTTTCACGCCACCACGGATGAGGTGCGTGATAAACTGGTGCCGATCAACAAGCGCTGGAACATCGAGACCTTGCTGGAGGCCTTGCGCGCCTATCCCAAGGTCAGCAATTCCGAGCGGATCACCTTTGAGTATGTGATGTTGAAAGACGTCAATGACAGCGACGCCGATGCGCGGCGCTTGATGCAGCTGATCAAGGGCATCCCGGCCAAGGTCAATCTGATCCCGTTTAACGAATGGCCCGGCGCCCCGTATGAGCGCAGCACATCTGCACGGATCAAGGCCTTTGCTGATATCGTGCACAACGCAGGCTATGCCAGCCCGGTGCGTCGCCCCCGCGGCGAAGATATCATGGCCGCCTGTGGTCAGTTGAAATCCGCGACAGAACGCGAGCGCAAGTCGAAGCGGCAGATCGAGGCCGAGGCGAAACTGTAAGGCCGGGCCTCCGGGCTCGAATGTGCCGGTTTCATTGTTCTCAGGTCATGAACAATCCCTTGTTCTGACACATTCTGTCACGAATTACGCCACGGTCCGGAATTATCCCTGTTTGTGCAACAATAACGAGTAAACAGGAAACAGACTATGAAACCTCAAGAATTACAGACCCTTGCGCAGCGCGAACGCCAGATGGCCGTCTCTGAGCGCGAATGGATGCATCGCCTCAAGGGCTATGGCTACGCGATCAAAGACACCTCTGACGGGCGCTTTCTGACATCGATTGTCAATCAGACCGAGCTGTGCAGCCTGCCACGTCAGTTTGTGTGATCACACCTCAGGTTTACCATCGCGCAGGGCTGCCTCCAGGCCCTGCCGCGCGAATTCGGGTACATATTGCCCTAGTTTCAAACCCTTAGCCGGGTCTGATGCCGTACCGTCCAAGGCCCGTTTCTTGACGCCTTGAAGAATGGCCGCCATGCGAAAATGGCAGAACGCCAGATAAAACTGGAACCGGTCTATCCCGGCCAGATTGCGACGCTTGCAATAGGTGTCGATAAACTGCTGGTCTGACCACAAACCTTCTGCATGCCGATCTACCCCAGCCAGCCCTCTGCCAATCGAACCCGGTGGCATTGTCCATTGCATGATCACCGACGCCAGATCGGCGTAAGGGTGCCCAATCGTTGACAATTCCCAATCCAGAACCGCCACACAATCTGTGCCGCCTGAGGCAAACAGCAGGTTGTCCAGACGGTAATCCCCATGCACCAGACACCGCTGACCATCATCGGCGGGCATGTTCTGATCCAGCCACTGGATGAGGGCGTGCATATCGGGCTGATCTTCGGTCTGGCTGGCGGTGTATTGCTTTGTCCAACGGTCCACCTGACGGCGGATGTAATGCCCTTCGGGGCCAAAGTCAGACAGGTTTTTGTCAACAATATCAACATTATGTATGGCAGCCAGCACGGTGTTCATCTGGTCAAAGATTTGCCCGCGCTCCAACTTGTCCAGCTTGGGTAGGCGCGGATCGTCAAAATTACGGCCCTGCACCAGGCTCATGATGTAAAACGCCGAGCCGATCACAGTGTCATCTTCGCACAACATATGCATCTGTGCGACGGGCACGTCAGAGCCCGACAAAGCGGCCTGAACCCGGAATTCCCGGTCCACTGCATGTGCTGATTTCAGCATATTTCCCAAAGGCTTGCGCCGCAAAACATAGCTGCCTTCACGGGTGCCCAAATGATAGGTGGGGTTGGATTGCCCGCCGCTGAATTTGGTGGCATGCACCGGCCCGTCAAAGCCCGGCAAACGGCCTGCAAGCCATTTGGATATGGCGGCGAGATCAAGCGGCTGGGTTTCGGCCATCGGGGTGTCCTTTTTGGAATTGTGCTGGACCTTGGCCCCCATTGGTTGCACAAAGCCCGCAGCCATTCAACGCCGTCTGCACCTAAGGAAATCCCATGTCTTTTGACCGCTCCATCAAGATTGCCCCGTCCATTCTCAGCGCGGATTTCGCCAATTTTGGTGAGGAAATTCAATGCATTGAGGTTCAGGGCGCGGATTGGGTGCATGTCGATGTGATGGACGGTCACTTTGTGCCGAACCTGACCTTTGGACCGCAGGCGGTGAAGGCGTTTCGACCGCATGTAAAGACGTTCATGGATGTGCATCTGATGATTTCGCCGGTGGATCAGTACATCGATGCCTATGCGGATGCCGGTGCCGACCTGATCTGCGCCCATGTCGAGGCCGGACCGCATGTGCACCGGACCATGCAGGCGATCAAAGCCACTGGCAAAATGGCAGGTGTCGCGGTGAACCCCGGCACGCCGTTGGAGAGCATCGCGCATGTTCTGGACCTGGTGGATATGGTCTGTCTGATGACCGTAAACCCCGGATTTGGCGGGCAAAAATTCATTCACAGCGGGGTTGAGAAGACCCGTCGTTTGCGCGAAATGATTGGCGACAGACCCATTCACATCGAAATTGACGGCGGTGTCACACCCCAAACAGCCCCCCTTGTGGCAGCAGCGGGCGCCGATGTTCTGGTCGCCGGATCTGCGGTTTTCAAAGGCGGCAGCGTGTCCAATCCAGAGGTCTACGGCAGTAATATTGCGGCCATTCGCGATGTGGCATCGAACGCCCTGTAAACCATTGGCAGACTGCCAAATTGACCACAGTGAAATTGCAATTCTGACGCGCGCATTCATGTTGTGTTAAGCATTGATCCAAACGCGCCCCGGATTTTGGGTGTCTGAGGAGGTTTGCACATGATCCGCACCCGGCTGACAGACCGGTTTGAGCTGGAGCATCCGATCGTTTCAGCACCCATGGCTTTTGCTGCGGGGGGACGGTTGGCGGCCGCAGTCACCCACGCCGGAGGGTTGGGGCTGATCGGTGGAGGCTACGGCGATCCCGAATGGTTGCGCCGGGCGTTTCAGGATGCGGGCAATGCGCGGGTTGGCGCCGGGCTGATCACCTGGAAACTGGCGGACCAGCCCGAGGTTCTGGACCTGGTGCTGGATCGCAAGCCCGCCACGCTGTTTTTGTCCTTCGGAGACCCTGCGCCCTTTGCGTCGAGGATCGCCGAGGCCGGTGTGCCTCTGATCTGTCAGGTGCAGACCTTGCGCGATGCCAAACACGCAGTGCAGGTTGGCGCGCAAGTGATCGTCGCCCAAGGGGCCGAGGCTGGGGGTCACGGCGCCAAACGCGCGACATTCACGATTGTCCCCGAGGTGGCCGACTGGCTGGCTGGACATGCACCCGATGTGTTGCTGTTGGCCGCCGGTGGTGTGGCAGACGGGCGTGGGTTGGCCGCCGCCCTGATGCTGGGGGCAGACGGTGTGTTGGTCGGCTCGCGGCTGTGGGCCTCGGCCGAGGCAGAGGTGTCAGAGGCTATGACCGACGCCGCGATTGCAGCCACCGGAGATCACACGATCCGATCAACGGTTATGGACCGTGCGCGCCATCTGGACTGGCCCGAACGCTATACGGCACGGGTGTTGCGCAATGCGTTTACCAACCGGTGGCATGATGATTTACAAGGCTTGATGACGCATGCCGAAGCAGAAGCGGCCAAGTGGAAAGACGGCTGGATGGCAGGCGATCCCGCACGCGCCAATACGTTTGTCGGGGAAGCCGCCGGGCTGATCCATGACCGCCCTGAGGCGGCAGAGATTGTTCATCGGATGAGCGCAGAAGCCGAGGCGTTGCTGTCGGGCGCTGGCCGACTGGTGCGCTAAGCCTTTCGAGTGCTAGGGTGCCGGTAGGACAACACAGGCCCGGGGCATCAAAATGGATTTAACAGACAAGCTGAGAGCCGAGGTGGCTGCGCGCGAGGGTGATCTGGTGGCGTTGACCCAGGATCTGATCCGTATGCCAACGCTGAACCCGCCGGGGGCGCTCTACCGTGACATCTGTGACTATCTGGACCGGCGGTTGCTGAAGGCCGGGTTTGAAACGCAGCTGATCCGTGCGGTGGGGGCTGTTGGCGACAGTGACACCTACCCGCGCTGGAACATCGTAGCCCGGCGCGAGGGCGCATTGGCGGGCGAATGTGTGCATTTCAACAGCCATGTAGATGTGGTTGAGGCAGGCCACGGCTGGACGGTGGACCCGTTCGGGGGCGCTGTACAGGACGGCCGTGTCTATGGCCGAGGGGCCTGCGACATGAAAGGCGGGCTGGCCGCGTCGATTATTGCCGCTGAGGTGTTCATCGATCTGTGCCCTGATTATGCGGGCGCGATTGAAATCTCAGGCACGGCGGACGAGGAATCGGGTGGCTTTGGTGGTGTGGCCTATCTGGCCGAGAAGGGGTTTTACGACCGTGTCGATCACGTGATCATCCCCGAGCCTTTGAACAAGGATCGCATTTGTCTGGGGCATCGTGGCGTCTGGTGGGCCGAGATTGAAACCAAAGGCGAGATTGCCCATGGCTCGATGCCGTTTCTGGGGGATTGTGCCGTGCGCCATATGGGGGCTGTGATGCAGGAGATGGAAACGTCCTTGTTCCCCGCCCTGGCGCAAAAGCGCACGGATATGCCTGTGGTGCCCGACGGGGCCAGGCAATCGACGCTGAACATAAATTCAGTGCATGGCGGTGAGCCCGAACAGGACGTGGAATATTCCGGGCTGCCTGCCCCATGTGTGCCCGATCGTTGCCGGATGGTGATCGACCGGCGGTTCCTGATCGAGGAAGACATCCGTGATGTGGAACAAGAAGTGCGCGATGTGCTGGAAACCGTGCGCGCCGGGCGGGACGGGTTTGACTATGACATCCGTGAATTGCATCGGGTGTTGCCCACTATGACCCAGCGTGACGCCCCCGTGGTGGGCGCCGTTGCCCAGGCCGTACGGCAGGTGTTTGACCGCGAGGCCGACTACGTGGTCAGCCCCGGAACCTATGACCAAAAGCACATCGACCGGATTGGACGGCTAAAGAATTGTATCGCATACGGCCCCGGCATCCTGGATCTGGCGCACAAGCCGGATGAATACGTGGGCATTCAGGACATGGTAGAAAGCGCGCAAGTGATGGTGCTGGCGCTGCATGAATTGCTAATGAACTAATATCGCCGCCTTCGGGCCCGCCCGCCCCCCCAAGTGCCGCTCAGGCGGCGATGGGGTGCTGCTTGCTTCTCCTTGTTCAAATACTCAAATTTTGGCGTCTGCCAGAAAGGAACGACTTGAGTATTTATGCCAAGAAGAAGCCAAAGGGTGGCGCTGTCTTCGCGCGAAGCGCGCCACCGATGGCCACAGGCGCGGAACGCGCCGAAGGGGGAGGTGGGAGGGCCGCGATCAAAGGGTGTTGCGCGTCACACGGCGATGTTATCGATCAGGCGGACACCGGCAAGCCAGGCCGCTGCAAAGAGCCGCGCGGGGCGCGTAGGGGCGTCAAGTGTAGTCAGGTCATCGGCGGCGCGCAGGTCGAGGTATTCGATATCGGTGAAGCCTGCGTGATCCAGTTGGCTGACCGCTGTGGCATGCAAATCGGCAAAGGGCTGGCCTGCGGTGAGCCCTGCGGCGATGGTTTCCATTTCCGCGAAGAGTGCGGAGGCTTTGGCGCGGGCGCGGTCTGACAGCAGCAAGTTACGAGAGGACATCGCAAGGCCGTCAATTTCGCGGATCGTGGGGCAGCCGTGGACTGTTGTGCCAAGGTCCAGATCACGGGCCAAACGGGTGACGACCTGAAGTTGCTGGAAGTCTTTTTCGCCGAAGAAGGCATCGGTAGCATTTGTCTGGGTGAAGAGTTTTGTGACCACGGTGGCGACGCCGTCAAAGTGCCCCGGTCGGTGCACGCCGTCCATCACATCGGTCAGGCCCGACACCGAGACGGTTGTGGCAAAGCCATCGGGATAGATTTGCGGCCCATCCGGGCAATAGATTGCGTCGATGTCAAAGCGTTCCAGCTTGCGGGCGTCGTCCTGTTCGGTGCGGGGATAGTTTTTCAGATCTTCTTCGGAGTTGAACTGTTTTGGGTTCACGAAGATCGTCACGATCACGTGGTCGCAGTGCTTTTTCGCCTCGGCCACCAGCGACAGGTGCCCATCGTGCAACGCGCCCATGGTGGGGACCACGCCGATGCGTTTGTCGGCCAGTTGCCAGGGTTTTGTCGTGCTGCGCAGCTCAGACAGGCTGCGGATGATCGGAGGGATCATTTCGAGGGGGCCTTGTCTGCGAAGGTATGTTCGGGGGCCGGGAAGGTGCGGGCGCGGACCTCATCTGCGTAGGATTGGATTGCGGCGCGCCCCTCATCGCCGAGCGCCGCGTAGCGTTTGACGAACTTAGGTTTGAACGCGGTGAACAGCCCCAGCATATCATCCACCACCAGGATCTGTCCATCGCAGCCCGCCGATGCGCCAATGCCGATTGTGGGGATATGGATGGTCTCGGTGATCTGGTCCGCCAGTTTGGCCGGAACTTTTTCCAGCACAACCGAGAAGGCCCCGGCATCGGCCACGGCCTTGGCATCGCGTTTGAGCTGTTTGGCCTGATCATCGCGGCCCTGCACCTTGTAGCCGCCCAGGGTGTTGATCGATTGTGGTGTCAGGCCGATATGGGCCATGACGGGGATACCGCGGGCCACCAGAAAGGCGATCGTGTCGGCCATATGGGTGCCGCCCTCAAGTTTGACCGCGCCTGCGCTGGTGTCACGCATCAGGGTGGCGGCGTTGCGAAACGCCTGTTGGGGGCTTTCTTCGTAGCTGCCGAAGGGCATATCGATGACCATCATGGAAGTGGTCAGGCCACGGGCAACGGCGGCACCGTGCAGGGTCATCATATCCATGGTGACCCCAAGGGTTGAGGGCAGGCCATGCAGCACCATACCGACGCTATCGCCCACCAGCACGAAATCACAGATCCCATCCATCATTTGCGCCATTGGCGTGGTATAGGCGGTCAGGCTGACGATGGGAGTTCCACCTTTCATGCCAAGGATATCATCAGGCATGGGGGCGGTTTTGCGGGCCGTGGCGCTCATGTGTGAGCCTCCGGTATATGCTGCGTTGGGGGGGTGTTTACCAAGCCCGGGATGCAAAATCCACCATTCAATATATTGGGTTAGGGGGCGGCATTCTCTTGATCGTGCCTCAATTTAGGACGAAGGTGGAGAAAAGCACCTTGAGTGGACGGGAGAGACGGGATGCGATCGATGTGGAAAGTGACCCTTGTCAGTGTGTTGGCCCTGTTGGCGGGCATGGCGCAGGCCAAGACCAACATCGTGGTGGGCCAGCAATTGGAGCCGCCGCATCTGGACCCGACCTCGGCTGCGGCAGGTGCGATTGATCAAGTGCTGTACGCCAATGTTTTTGAGGGGCTGACACGGTTTGGTCCGGACGGATCGGTGAACCCCGGATTGGCACAAAGTTGGAAGATATCCGAGGATGGGTTGACCTATACGTTTTTCCTGCAACCGGATGTGGTGTTTCACGATGGCACCGCGCTGGATGCTGGGGACGTGAAATTTACACTGGACCGTGCCCGCGATGAAACCAGCCAGAACGCGCAGAAAGCCTTGTTTGAAGGGATCGACACGGTTGAGGTGTTTGACGATCTGACAGTGGTTGTGACGCTGAGCGCGCCAAACGGCAATTTTCTGTTTAATCTGGCGTGGGGGGATGCGGTGATTGTTGCCCCCGAAAGCATTGGTGAAATCAAGCAGATGCCTGTGGGCACCGGCGCGTTTGAATTTGACGATTGGGTGCAGGGTGATCAGATCACTCTGTTGCGCAACGACGACTACTGGGGCACACCTGCCCAGCTGACCCAGGTGACATTCAAGTTCATTGATGACCCGACAGCCGCCTTTGCAGCGGTAATGGCGGGGGATGTGGACGTGTTTGGTGGCTACCCTGCGCCGGAAAACCTGCCTCAGTTTGAGGCCGATCCGCGGTTTCAGGTCCTGGTTGGCTCGACCGAGGGCGAAACGATCCTGAGCATCAACAACCAGATGGCGCCGTTGGACAATGTGCTGGTGCGTCAGGCGATTGCCCATGCGATTGACCGGCAGGCGATTATTGACGGGGCGATGTTTGGCCTTGGCACCCCGATTGGCACACATTTTGCGCCGCATAACCCCGATTACGTCGATCTGACGGGTGGGTCGGCCTATGACCCCGAAAAGGCGCGCGCCTTGCTGGCCGAGGCGGGTCTGGCCGATGGGTTCAGCACCACGCTGAAACTGCCGCCACCATCCTATGCGCGGCGCGGAGGTGAGATCATTCAGGCACAGCTGCGCGACGTCGGGATTGAGGTGGAGATCAGCAATCTGGAGTGGTCGCAATGGTTGGAAGAGGTCTTTAAGGGTAAGACCTATGGGTTAACCATTGTGAGCCACACCGAGCCTTTTGACATCGGGATTTATGCACGGCCGGACTACTATTTTCAATATGACAGCGCTGCATTTCAGGCGCTGAATACGGCCCTGACAGCCGAGACTGACCCGGCGGCGCGGTCTGATTTGCTGCGCCAGATGCAAGAGATGATCGCGGCGGATTATGTGAATGGATACCTGTTCCAGCTGGCAACCCCCACGGTGGCACATGCCAAGATACGCGGGCTGTGGAAAGACGCACCCACCCAAGCCACGGATTTGACCGGGGTCTATTGGGATCAGTGACCATGTCTTTGGACGGGCCTGCCCCAAAGCCATCTGAGGCCTCTGGCGGGTATATCTGGGCACAACAGCAGCAGGGCGCGCGCTGATGCTGCGGTATGTTGCGCGGCGTCTGGTGTCGCTGGTGGCATCGCTGATCGTGGCCAGCCTGGTGATTTTCATCTGCCTGGAACTGGTGCCCGGTGATCCGGCGGCGTTTATGCTGGGGATCAACGCCCAGGAGGACACGCTGGCGGCCTTGCGCGCCGAGCTGGGATTGGACCAAGGCCCGGTGACGCGGTATCTGGGCTGGATCAGCGGCATGGTGCAGGGTGATTTTGGCACCTCGTATACCTATCGCACGCCGGTGTCGGGCATGATTGCCGATCGGATCTGGGTTTCATTGCCTTTGGCGCTTTATGCGCTGGTGCTGTCCGTTCTGATTGCTTTTCCTGCGGGCATCTGGGCGGCGTCCCGGCGGGGCCGCTTGGGGGATGTTTTGGTGATGGGCACCACGCAGCTGGGTGTGGCCATTCCCAATTTCTGGTTCGCCATGCTGATGGTCTGGGTCTTTGCCATTTCGCTGGGCTGGTTCAGCGCGGGCGGGTTTCCGGGCTGGGACGCAGGCCTGCTGGTGGGGCTGAAAAGCCTGACCTTGCCCGCCATTGCGCTGGCTTTGCCACAGGCAAGCATTCTGGCGCGCGTCATGCGCTCGGCCTTGCTGGATACGCTGGGCGAGGATTACATTCGGACCGCACGCGCCAAAGGGCTAAGCCGCGGGCAGGCGTTGCGCCGTCATGCGCTGCGCAATGCCATGATCCCGGTGCTGACCATCATCGGCTTGCAGTTTTCATTCCTGATGGCGGGCGCGATCATCATCGAGAAGGTGTTTTTCCTGCCCGGTCTGGGCCAGCTGGTGTTCAAGGCGATTTCCGCCCGTGACCTGATTGTTGTGGAATCGGTGGTCATGCTGCTGGTGTTTGCCGTGATCATTGTCAATTTCGCCGTTGATCTGGCCTATGCCTGGGTTGATCCACGGCTGAGGGGGCGGCGATGAGGGCGTCGCTGATCCTTGGGTTTGTCCTGACCGGTGTGTTCACGCTGGCCGCTGTGGTGTCGTTGGTCTGGGTGCCGTTTGATGTGGCCGCCCAGGACATTGCCAACAAGCTGAACCCGCCATCGTGGGCGCATCCCATGGGCACCGATCAATATGGCCGCGATATGCTGAGCCGGATCATGGTGGGCGCGCGCACGTCGATTGCGGTGGCATTGGTGGCCGTGGGCATTGGCATGGGGCTGGGCGTGCCGCTGGGGCTGGCGGCGGCGGCCAACCGTGGCAGTGTGCTGGACGAGCTGATCATGCGCGGCAATGATCTGATCTTTGCCTTTCCCAGTTTGCTGATTGCGATCATGATCACAGCGCTTTTGGGCCCCTCGGCAGTGAATGCCATCATCGCGATTGGCATCTTTAACATCCCCGTCTTTGCCCGTCTGGTGCGTGGTGCTGCGCTGTCGTTGTGGACCCGCGATTATGTGCTGGCAGCACGGGTCGCAGGTAAGGGGGCCACGCGCATCTCGGCCGAGCATATCCTGCCCAATGTCACCAATCTGTTGATCGTTCAGGGCACCATTCAGTTCAGCCTTGGCATTCTGGCCGAAGCGGCGCTGAGTTATATCGGGCTGGGCGCACAGGCCCCGACACCCAGTTGGGGGCGGATGCTGGCGGACAGTCAGACGATGATTTCATTTGCCCCGCATCTGGCGATGTTCCCCGGTATGGCGATTTTGCTGACGGTGCTGGGGCTGAACCTGCTGGGTGACGGATTGCGGGACCGGCTGGACCCAAGGCTGAGGCGGCAGGCACGATGAGTTTGCTGGAGATCAAAAGCCTGAACGTGGATATTCACGGCACGCCTGTGTTGCAGGGTGTCAGCCTGAGCGTTGACGCAGGCCGGATCACCGGGGTGATCGGGCAAAGTGGGTCGGGCAAATCCATGACCGCGCTGAGCGTGATGCAATTGCTGCCCCACGGCGCGCAATGTGCCGGGCAGGTGCGTCTGAATGGCCGCGATGTGCTGAGCCTGGACGAGCCTGAGCTGTGCCAGCTGCGCGGCAATGAGGTGGGCATGGTGTTTCAGGAGCCGATGACGGCGCTGAACCCGCTGCACACCATTGGCGCGCAGGTGGCCGAGACGATCCAGATCCACGAACAGGTCAGCCGTGCCGACGCGGTGCAGCGCGCCGCAGTGGCGCTTGAGCGGGTCGAGCTGCCAGTGCACCGCTTTCCGCTAAGCCGGTATCCGCATGAGTTATCGGGTGGGCAACGGCAACGGGTGGGCATTGCCATGGCGATTGCACGTCATCCCAAGCTGTTGATCGCCGATGAGCCGACCACGGCACTGGATGTCACCACGCAGGCCGAGGTTCTGGACCTGCTCAGGCGGCTGGTGCGCGAGGATAACATGGGGCTGCTGATGATCAGCCACGATCTGGGCGTGGTGTCGGATATGGCCGATGAGATCGTCATTATGCGCCACGGCGCGGTGGTGGAAACCGGGCCGTTTGGCACGCTGCGCAGCCCCTATGCGCGCGCCTTGCTGGCCGCATCAGATCATATGCCCAACCGGGCAACGGGGCCAGGTCAGGTGCCGCTGGCAAAACTGCGCGATGTGGTGCGCGACTATGTGACCCCGCGCAAGGGTTGGCTGGGCAAACCGGGGTTGTTTCGTGCGGTGGACGGGGTCAGTTTTGACATCATCGAAGGTGAAAACCTGGGCCTTGTGGGCGAAAGCGGGTGTGGAAAATCCACGCTGACGCGGGCGCTGCTGGGGCTTGAGCCTGTGCAGGGCGGCACGATTGACATCATGGGCCACCGGATTGCGGCGGGCGAGGTGGTGCCGCGCCATGTGCGGGCGCAAATGCAGGTGGTGTTTCAGGACCCTTATGGCAGCTTTAACCCGCGCCATACCGTGGCCCGTCTGGTGGCCGAGCCGTTTCATCTGTCCGAGGCTCCCCCGCAAGGGGAGATGAGGCGCGCGGCGGTGGTTGAGGCCTTGGAGAGCGTCGGGCTGCAAGATACGGATGCGGATAAGTACATTCACGAGTTTTCCGGCGGGCAACGCCAGCGCATTGCCATTGCCCGCGCACTGATCATCCGGCCCAAACTGATTGTGCTGGACGAAGCTGTCAGCGCGCTGGATGTGCAGGTGCGGGCGCAGATCCTCGATCTGCTGGCGGGGCTGAGCGACAAGCTGGGGCTGACGTATCTGTTTATCAGCCACGATCTGAGCGTGGTGCGCAACGTGTGTGACCGGGTGATGGTGATGCAAGCCGGGCAGATTGTAGAAACAGGGACACCAGAGCAGGTCTTTGCCCACCCGCAACATGACTACACCAAAGCGCTGATCGCGGCGGTGCCACATCTGCCCGACATGGCACAGGGGTAAATCCGGTTGTCCGGGTCAAACTTGCGTGTATCGAACGGCGGATTGCTTTTCATTCCTGTGAAACGCAGTACACATAAGCAAGGTGATGCTATGAGGCCGCACCAAAATGCGAGAGGGCAGCATATGCGGCGGCTTTATCTGATGTTTTGCGCCATCTGGATGGCCTGTGCGCCGGTTCAGGGTCAGGCGCAGGCCCAACCTCCTGCACCCAACAAAGCGGATATCGTTGAGCTGTTGCTGCGCATGGATGAGTTTGTGCCAATCGAGCGCGAGTTTATTGCGCTTGGCTTTGAGGGCGAAAACCTGGAGCTGGCGATGGCGCAGCACCGGCGCGTCTTTGGCGACCGGGACATTGCCGAATATATCGCGGACCGGGTGCTGTCGGCCTATGAAGGCACGCTGCCCACCGCCAGCGAGGCAGGCGGGCTGTTGGGGCCATTGATTGACCGCGGCATCGGGCATCTGAACACGAAGGACCTGACCTTTTTCTACAAGGTGGAAAATGCGGTGTTCAAAGCACTGCCTTACCGTGAATGCGGATTGGCGGTGAAACAGCGCCTGTCGGATCAACGTCTGTCCAATGCCACAGCGCGGGCAGCGGCGCGGATGAATGCCTCGGCGCTCAGCCGGTATTACGACATTCAGTACAAGGCCGCCCGGTTGGGATTGCGCAACAAACAGGTTGTTCTGACCGGGGCGCGCAAGGACAGGATCGAGCGAAAAATCGGCGAGGCGATGTTTGATGGCTCGGGCGATGGTGCGCAGATGAAAATGGTGCGGGTGTTTGAAAATCCGGGCCGGGTCTCAAACCGTCAGGCCTGCGAGGCGGGGCGGCTGATTATGGATACGGTGATGACGATGCAGGGCCGTGATCTGCGCGAGGCGCTGCTGTATTTCAGCGGTCCGTGACGGGTGCAGACGGCCCCCTTTTTCGGGCACTCCCCACCCGCCCACCCTCGTGCCCGAAAAAGGGGGCGCTGAGACTGGCGGATGCGGGCGACTGTGGCGCGCGTGTCGGGGCACCCAAAATGCAGGAAAGAGCGTGAATGGGCAAAGCACGGTTAAAGATTGCAAACCGCGACGCACGGCGCGTCTGGCTTTGGACCAATGGGTTGTCGGCCACACCGACCGGGCCGCTGGATGTGATGGAGATCATTCGCGGTCTGGGCTTTTTGCAGATTGATACGATCCGCAACGTGACACGCGCGCACAATCATATTGTGTGGACACGCAACCAGAACTTCCGCGAAGGGATGTTGTGGCCTTTGTTGAAGGGCCGGCAGTTGTTTGAACATTTCACCCATGATGCCTCGCTTATTCCGATGGAAACCTTGCCGATCTGGCAGCGTCAGTTCCAGCGGTTGGGCGCGAAAGTGGCGCAGGGGCCCTGGTATCAATCAGGGTTGGCGCAGGACGAGATCAACAACATACGCAAGCGTATTGAATCCGAGGGCGCCTTGTCGACACATGCGTTTGACACCAAGGCAACCAGCCGAGAGATGTGGGCGCGTCCGCCGCACAAAAAGGCGCTGGATCAGATGTGGTATGCCGGCGATTTGGCGACATGCTATCGCGAAGGCTTTGTGAAGTTCTATAACCTTGGGGAACGGGTGTTTCCGGCGCGTATGCAGGAGGCACCAGAGGACAGCGTTCAGGTGAAGATGCTGTGTGATCAGGCACTTGACAAGATCAGCTTTGGCACCGGTGGCGAAGTTCAGCGGTATTGGGAGGCGATGTCAGCCAAGACCTGCCGGGGCTGGCTGGAGCAGCAAAACCTGGTGCCTGTGTCCGTGCAGGCCGCCGACAAAAGCTGGTATGACGCCTGGGGTGCACCGGATATTGAAGACCGGGTGGAACACGCGCCAGAGCCCACCATACGCCTTCGTATTCTAAACCCGTTTGATC
This sequence comes from Roseovarius sp., assembly GCA_045106595.1. Taxonomy (GTDB): domain Bacteria; phylum Pseudomonadota; class Alphaproteobacteria; order Rhodobacterales; family Rhodobacteraceae; genus Roseovarius. The sequence continues at coordinate 78,263 of JBGCEW010000024.1, forward strand.
CAGCCATACGCGACCGTATGCGCCTGCAAAAGCTGTTTGGGTTTGAGTACCGCAACGAGATGTTCGTGCCACAGGCGCAGCGCCGTTGGGGGTATTATGTGTATCCTTTGCTGGAGGGGGACCGGTTTGTGGGTCGCTGCGAACTCAAGGCCGATCGTGCAGCGGGCTGGCTGAGGGTGACAGGGTTCTGGCCCGAGCCTAAGGTAAAGTGGAGCGCTGCCCGGCTGGAGAAATTCGACGCGGAGGTTCAGCGTTTTGCCCGGATGGCGGGCATTGGACATGTGGAGTGGGGCGTGGCGCGCCCGGCATGAAGGAGAGCGATATGCGATTGCACGGCAAGACGGCCATTGTGACCGGTGGGGCCAGCGGGTTTGGCGCAGGCATCGCGGCCAAATTTGTGGCCGAGGGCGCGCAGGTGATGATTGCAGATATCAACGCGGATGCAGCGCAGGCCAAGGCCGAGGAACTGGGGTGCGCGTGGCATGCGGTGGATGTGTCCGAACCGGCGTCGGTCGAGGCGCTTCACACGGCGTTTGGATGCCCGGATATCGTGGTGAACAATGCCGGGATCACGCATTTGCCAACATCGTTGGACGCGGTGAGCGAGGCTGATTTTGACCGGGTGTTCGCAGTGAATTGCAAATCGGTTTACCTGATGGCGCAGGTGTTTGTGCCGGGTATGAAGGCACGCGGGTCGGGGTGTATTTTGAATGTGGCCTCGACGGCGGGGGTGTCTCCGCGGCCGCGGTTGAACTGGTATAATGCCTCAAAGGGGTGGATGATCACCGCGACCAAGGCGATGGCGGTGGAACTGGCGCCCGAGGGGATCCGCGTGAATGCGATCAACCCGGTGGCGGGCGAGACGCCTTTGCTGGCGTCCTTCATGGGCGAAGACACGCCCGAGATGCGCGCGAAATTTCTGAGCACGATCCCGATGGGCCGGTTTTCCACGCCCGAGGGTAGCGGCAATGCGGCGTGTTATCTGTGCAGTGACGAGGCCAGCATGGTGACGGGGGTTTGCATGGAAGTAGACGGGGGGCGGTGTATTTGACCGCTCGATGTTCAACTTCCCCAGCCGGTTAACAAGCTCAACACCTGCTCCATGCTCCATGCTCCATGCTCCAAGCCGGTTAACAGAGCGAAGCGCCCGGCATCGTCAGCCCCCCACTTGGGCTGGCGATATGTTGGTGCTTTGCGCTCCAAACGGTCTGTGGATGTATTTGGCAGGGATAAAGTGACCTTGAATACCTGCTGGGATCGCCACCCCGGGGCTGACGGCGTTCGGTATCAATGCCAACGACGATGGCCGGGGCCTCTGTTCAAACCGCATCAAACCCGGTACTCCCCTTTTCAACCAAACGCAGCAAGAGGCGCCGCCCATGAAAAAAGCACTGATTACCGGGGTCACAGGCCAGGATGGCGCCTATCTGTCCGAGTTTTTGCTGGACAAAGGTTATGAGGTGCATGGCATCAAACGCCGCACGTCGCTGTTTAACACCGCGCGGATTGATCACCTGTTTGAGGGAGAGCCGGGCAAAACCGGCCAGTTTCAGCTGCACCACGGCGATATGACCGACAGCTCATCGCTGACCAATGTGCTGCAGAAAGTACGGCCCGATGAGGTGTATAACCTGGCCGCGCAGAGCCATGTGGCGGTCAGCTTTGAGGAACCTGAGTACACCGCCAATTCCGATGCCATGGGTGCTTTGCGCCTGCTGGAGGCGATCCGGTTTCTGGGGATGGGTGACACGACGCGGTTTTATCAGGCGTCCACCTCTGAATTATACGGCCTTGTGCAGGAAACCCCGCAGAAAGAAACCACACCGTTTTACCCGCGCAGCCCCTATGCGGTGGCAAAGCTGTATGCCTATTGGATCACGATCAACTACCGTGAATCCTATGGGATGTACGCCTGCAACGGCATTCTGTTTAACCATGAAAGCCCCATTCGAGGTGAGACCTTCGTGACCCGCAAGATCACCCGCGCGCTGGCGCGGATCAAGCTGGGCATGCAGGACGAATTGCTGCTGGGCAACATGGATGCCAAACGCGATTGGGGCCATGCGCGGGATTACGTGCAAATGATGTGGCTGATGCTGCAACAGGACACGCCCGAGGATTACGTGATTGCCACCGGCCAGCAATATTCGGTGCGTGAATTTGTGGCGCGCGCGGCGGAAAAGCTGGACATGCATCTGACGTTTGAAGGCACCGGCGTTGATGAGGTCGCGCGTGATGCCGACGGTCGCACGGTTGTGCGGGTTGATCCGCAGTATTTCCGCCCGGCTGAGGTTGAAACACTGCTGGGCGATGCCTCAAAGGCGCGGCAACAGTTGGGCTGGCAGCCTGAGACGTCATTTGAGGCATTGGTCGATGAAATGGTGACATCCGATCTGGCCGAAGCACAGGCGCAAAAGCGAGCGGCTGAGCATTCATGAAGGTCTTCCTGACAGGCGGGCGCGGCATGGTGGGCCTGGCGGTGCAGGATGATCCTGCGGCCGCCGGGCACAACATTGTTGCGCCGTCGTCTGCGGATTTGGACCTGACTGATCGCCGTGCTGTGATGGCCGCTGTGGCCGAGGCAAAGCCTGATCTGGTGATCCATGCCGCCGGTAAGGTGGGCGGTATTCAGGCCAACATGGCCGACAAGGCCGGGTTTCTGACGGACAATATGGATATGGGTCTGAACATTGTGCTGGCCGCACAAGCCGCTGGTGTGCCGCAGCTGTTGAACCTTGGTTCGTCGTGTATGTACCCGCATGATGCGCCCAATCCTCTGGTTGAGGAAAGCCTGGGCAAAGGCGAGCTGGAGCCGACCAACGAAGGCTACGGGCTGGCGAAACTGGCGGTGGCGCGGCTGTGCTCTTTCCTGTCCGAGCAACATGACGGCCTGAGCTATAAGACGCTGATGCCCTGTAACCTGTATGGGTTGCACGACAAGTTTGATCCCGCGCGGTCGCATCTGGTGCCTGCGATCATTCGCAAGGTGCATGAGGCCAAACTATCCGGTGCGCCCAGCGTTGAGATTTGGGGCGATGGCACGGCCCGGCGTGAGTTCATGTTCGCGGGCGATCTGGCCGATGGGATCTGGGCCGGAGTGGCGCGGTTTGAGGACCTTCCCGGATTTATGAACATCGGGTTGGGGCATGATCATTCGATCAATGACTATTACGCCAAAACGGCCGAGGTGATTGGCTGGCAGGGTACCTTCACCCATGACCTGAGCAAACCCACAGGGATGCAGCAAAAGCTGGTCTCGGTGGCGCGGCTGGACGCCTTTGGCTGGACACCCAAACATACGCTGGCCGAAGGGCTGGCCGTGACCTATGCGCATTTCAAGGAGCATCACGCATGAGCGATGTGAACTTTCCACTGGCCACCACAAGCTGGGACGCGGCCGAATATGCAGCGATCGACCGGGTGGTGAAATCGGGCATGTTCTCGATGGGTGCAGAAGTGCGCAAATTTGAAGAACAGTTCGCGGATGCCATGGGATCGGCCCATGCGGTGATGGTCAATTCCGGGTCCTCCGCGAACCTGCTGATCGTGGCGGCCCTGCGGTATCATTCGTCGAACCCCATTCCTGAGGGCGCGGAAGTGATCGTGCCTGCGGTCAGCTGGTCGACCACCTATTACCCGCTGCATCAGTATGGATTGGTGCAGAAGTTCGTCGATATTGACCCCGATACGCTGAACTATGATCTGGACGCTTTAGAGGCCGCGATTGGCCCTGAAACGCGCGCGATTATGGTGGTGAACCTGCTTGGCAACCCAAATGATTTTGCCCGGATCAATGCTATGGTGGCGGACCGTGATATCGTGGTGATCGAGGACAATTGTGAAAGTCTGGGTGCCACGTTTGAGGGCCGTCAGGCGGGCACCTTTGGAATTGCAGGCAGCTATTCGTCGTTCTTTTCGCACCACATTGCCACCATGGAAGGCGGGTTGGTGGTGACGGATGACGAAGAGCTGTATCACATCATGCTGTCGGTGCGCTCGCACGGCTGGACGCGCCATTTGCCGCGCGAAAACCATGTGACGGGTGTGAAATCTGACGATCCGTTTGAGGAAAGTTTCAAGTTCGTGCTGCCGGGATATAACCTGCGCCCTGTCGAGATGTCAGGGGCCATCGGGCAAGAGCAGATTGCCAAACTGCCGATGATTGTAAGCGAACGCCGCGCCAATGCCGAAAGGTTCCGGGCGCTGATGCAGGGCTATCCGCAGATCCGCATTCAGCAGGAGATTGGCGAGAGCAGCTGGTTCGGCTTTGCCATGATGGTGCAACCCGGTGCCGGGTTTGATCGCGCCGCGTTGCTGGCCGCTTTGACCAAACACGGCGTGGAATGCCGCCCGGTGGTGGCCGGTAACTTTGCCAAGAATGATGTGGTGATCAACCACATGCCACACACGATCCACGCTGAATTGACCCACGCAGATGACATTGACCGCAACGGGCTGTTCATCGGCAACCACCATTACCCGCTAACGGGCGCCTGGGACGCGTTGCGCGCCGCGTTGGATGAGGTGACATCAAGCTAAATTGAGTGCGTACCGCACGCTTTGTGTCTCGTCCTTGCGTCCTCGGGGCCAGTGGAAAGGTGACGCTTTGTGCTATGAGCCTGAGGGTTTGGCAGGTAAAGGAGCCTCCGGCGGGAGTATTTGAACAAGGAGAAACGGAGGCGCGCGCCCCTGCTTCTTCTTGGTGCAAATACTCAAATATTCTGGCCTGTCAGGCCACGCCCGCCCTTAGGATATCGTGGATATGGATGAGGCCCTGGAGGGTATTGTCGTCTGAGACAACAAAGAGCGCGCTGATTTTTGAGGTGTTCATCACGCCGAGGGCTTCGGAAGCGAGGGCATCCGGAGAGATTGCGCGGGGGTTGAGTGTGGCGACTTCGGCGGCTGTTCGCGTCATCAGGTCAGCCATGTTGCGGCGCAGGTCGCCGTCGGTGATGACGCCGATAAGTTTGCCGTTTTCGATCAGGGCGGCGACGCCGAAGCCTTTGGCGGTCATTTCGAGCAGGGCTTCGGACATTGCTGTTTGGGCATGTACGATGGGCAGATCTTGGCCTGTGTGCATCAGGGCCGAGACGGTCAGCAGTTGCGCACCCAGTGTGCCGCCGGGGTGGAAGGCGAGGAAGTTTTCGCGTTCGAACCCGCGCAGGCGCATGCAGGCTACGGCCAGCGCATCGCCCATGGCCAGGGTACATGTGGTTGATGTTGTGGGTGTCATGCCGATGCCGCAGGCCTCGGGGGCGTCGGGCAGGGGCAGCACGTGGTTGGCCTGTCGGGCCATGGTGCTGTCGGGTTTTTTGGTGATGGCGATGACCGGAATGACAAAGCGTTTGGCATGGGCGATGATATCGGCCAGTTCGCGGGTTTCGCCTGAGTTCGAGATCAGGATCAGCGCATCGTCTGGTGTGATCATACCCAGATCGCCGTGGCTGGCCTCGCCGGGGTGGACATATTGCGCGGGTGTTCCGGTGGAAGCCATGGTGGCCGCAATTTTGGCAGCGATGTGCCCGGATTTGCCCATGCCCGAGACGACGACGCGGCCTTTGACCTGAAGCAGCAGGGCGACGCTGGCGTCAAATGCGGCAGGCAGGCCATCGTGCAGCTGGCTGAGTGCGTCACGTTCGATCTGCAAGACATCGCGCGCGATGTCGGAGGGGGTTGGGGCCGTGCTCATGGCGTGCTCCGCTTGGGGTTTGGACAGTGATAGCCTGTGCGGCGCGTCAGAGGAAGTTCATATGGGTTTCACCACGGGCCTCGGACAGGGCGATTTGCTTTTGGCGTTCGCGGAACCGGTCTTTGTCGGCCTCGGTGGTTTCATGGTGGCATTGGTAGCAGGAGACGCCGTGCTCATAGGTGTCGCGCTGCATATCTTTGGGCAGGATGGGGCGGCGGCAGGCGTAGCACAGGTCGTGCGGGCCCTCGGCCAGGCCATGTGAGACAGACACGCGGCCATCAAAGACGAAGCAATCGCCGTGCCATGTGCTGTTTTCCTGTGGCACCTCTTCGAGGTATTTCAGGATGCCGCCCTTGAGGTGATAGACGTCTTCGACGCCCTGACCCAGCAGGTAGTTGGTGGATTTCTCGCAGCGGATGCCGCCGGTGCAGAACATAGCGATGCGTTTGTTGTGAAAGCGCTCTTTGTTGGCGTCCCACCATGCGGGGAAGTCGCGGAAGCTGGCGGTTTTGGGGTCGATGGCGCCGTCAAACGTGCCGATGGCCACTTCGTAGTCGTTGCGGGTATCGATCACGGCCACATCGGGCGATGTGATCAGATCGTTCCAATCGGCAGGGTCCACGTAATGCCCGCTGCGCGCCTTTGGGTCCACGTCGGGTTGGCCCATCGTGACGATTTCCTTCTTCAGCCGAACCTTGAGGCGGCGGAAGGGTTGTGCCGCACTTTGGCTTTCCTTGTGGTCCAGATCTGAGCAGCCGGGCAGGGCGCGCAAATGGGTCAGAACGGCATCGATGCCTGCACGCGGCCCGGCGATGGTGCCATTGAGGCCTTCGTGGGCCAGCAGCAGTGTGCCGGAGATGCCATGGTGTTCACACAGCTTCAGAAGCGGCGGTTGCAGCGCGCCGGGATCATCGAAGCGGGTGAAGTGATAGAGGGCTGCAATGGTAAACATGGGGCCGCATTTAGGCCTTTGGGTGCAGCCATGCAAGGTTTAGCTGGGCAAGGTTTAGCCGGGCAAGTTCCGCGCCACGGCTGCGGCCAGTTTGGGGCGCGCCGCGATTGCGCGGGCCAGAGCGGTGATTTTGGGATCAGCCTCGGCCACGTGGTCGGGTTCCAGCCAGGTGGTCAGGGTCCAGGCCAGATAATCGGCGGTGCAGGGGTGATCGCCCATCAGGAACGGACCGTCGGTGATGGCATCGGCAAACAGGTTCAGGTGCCGGGTGACATAGGCACGCGCAGCCGATTGCATGGCAGGAATGCCAGCGGGATCATCGGTATACCGCTCGGTGTAGAACATGCGCAGCACGGCCTCGTAGACATTGGCGTGCAGAAAGGCCAGCCAGCGGTCAGCCTGAGCGCGTTCGGGCGTGCCGGGGGCCGGGGCAAGCCCGCTTTGGGGATGCGCATCGGCCAGGTGGTTCAGGATGGCGGGCACTTCGGTGATGATCGAGCCATCGGGATGCAACAGCGCCGGGACCTGACCACGTGGGTTGATCGCGCGAAACTCGGGCGTTTCCAGGGCACCGTTCTCGGCATCAAAATCGTGCAGTGTATGCGCGATGCCTGCATCGACCAGCGCCACTTCGATAGCCGCCGAGCCGCTTTCGGGATATCCGTAGAGAGTGTAGCCAGCCATGTCTGATCCTTTCGAGAAACACCTGATGTCCGGGTAATCGTAGGGGTGGCCTTGCCCGAGTACAAGGATTGACGGTGCAGGCGGGGCTGCCTACTTCTGAGGGGGTGATAAAAGGAGAGCTGAGCAGATGTCCCATGCGTTGATCGTGATTGATGTGCAAAATGATTTTTGTCCCGGCGGCGCGCTGGCGGTGACGCAGGGCGATGCCATTGTGGATGGGATCAATGCCGCCATGGCGCAGTTTGATGCGGTGATCCTGACGCAGGATTGGCATCCGGCGGGGCATTCTTCGTTTGCGTCATCGCACCCCGGCAAGGCCCCGATGGAAATGACCGAGATGCCATATGGCCCGCAGGTGCTGTGGCCGGATCACTGTATTCAGGGCACTGAGGGTGCTGCGTTTCATGCCGCGCTGAACACGGACCGGGCCGATATGATCATCCGCAAAGGGTACAACCCGCAGATTGACAGCTATTCCGGGTTCTTTGAGAATGATCAGAGCACACCGACGGGGTTGCACGGGTATTTGCAGACCCGCGGGATTGACCGGCTGACAATGGTGGGGCTGGCCACGGATTTCTGTGTGAACTTCACGGCGGTGGACGCCGCCAGGCTGGGCTATGCGGTGAGCGTTGACGTGGGCCTGTGCCGGGCGATTGATCTGGGTGGATCACTGGCGGCGGCAACGAAAGGCATGCAGGCCGCTGGTGTGACGCTTGGCTAAGGTAACGCGGGGCGTAACATGCTGTTGATCTGGGGTATTTTATCCATTCCGGTGGTGGTGGCGATCTGGATGTGGCACCGCAGCAAACGCACGCGCCAGATCCGTCAGGCGTTGCTGGCCACGTCTTTGACGCCTGAACAACGCGCCGAGATGGCACGGCAGGTTCCACTGACCACCCGGCTGCCGGCCCCGTTGCAAGCCCAGCTTGAAGGCAAGGTTCAGCTGTTTTTGGATCAGGTGCAGTTCATTGGCTGTGACGGGCTTGAGATCACTGATGAGATCCGTCTTTCAATTGCTGCGCAAGCCAGTGTGCTGGTGGTGAATTCTCAGGCCTGGTACAGCGATCTGACCACGGTGCTGGTGTATCCCAACGCCTTTAAATCGCGCCAGCAGCGCTATGACGGCTATGTGGTCCGCGAGGCCGAGATTGTGCGCAGTGGCGAAAGCTGGACCCGTGGTCCGGTTATTTTGTCCTGGGCCCACGCCAATCAGGGTGCCATCAACCCCGAGGATGGCCACAACGTGGTGTTTCACGAATTCGCGCATCAGCTGGATGATCTGTCGGGTCAGACCGACGGCGCGCCGTTGATGGCGGATGGCCAAAGTCTGGCCCATTGGGAGCGTGTGATGCTGGACGCGTTTGACCGCCATTTGCGCGATGTCGAGGCAGGCCGACGCACCGAGATTGACGCCTACGGTGCGACCAGCATCGAGGAGTTCTTTGCCGTTGCGATCGAGATGTTCTTTGAAAAGCCCCGGCAATTGCAGCAGGTCGAGCCCGAGGTTTACGCCCAGCTGCGTCAGCTGTTGCAACTGGATCCGGTTGGATGGGGGTGAGCAAAGGGATAACCACATCCCCTTGCCGCCCCGCACGCGCTGGCATACCCTGAACGCTGCAATATTGACCAAAGGACCTGCCTCATGGACATCGCCACCCGCGTGTATAATCACAAGTGGAAGATTGACCCGATCGTGCGGTCTTTGATCGACACGGATTTCTACAAGCTGTTGATGTGTCAGTCGATCTTTCGCAACAAGCCGGACACGCAGGTGACGTTCAGTTTGATCAACCGGACCAAATCCATCCGGCTGGCCGATCTGGTGGACGAAGGCGAGCTGCGCGAACAATTGGATCACATCCGGTCATTGTCGCTGTCGCGGGGCGAAAGCACCTGGATGCGCGGCAACACGTTTTACGGGCAACGGCAGATGTTCTCGCCCGAGTTCATGGACTGGTTTGAGGCTCTGCGCCTGCCGCCCTATCATCTGGAGAAACGCGACGGGCAATACGAGCTGACCTTTGAGGGGGCCTGGCCCGAGGTGATGCTGTGGGAAATTCCCGCTTTGGCCGTGCTGATGGAGCTGCGCAGCCGGGCTGTGCTGAACGATATGGGCAATTTCGAGCTGCAGGTGCTGTATGCCCGCGCCATGACGAAGCTGTGGGAAAAGGTCGAACATCTGCGCCCGATTGAGGGGCTGCGCGTGGCTGATTTTGGCACCCGGCGGCGGCATTCGTTCCTTTGGCAGGATTGGTGCGTGCAAGCCATGGGCGAAGGTCTGGGCGAGGCGTTTGTGGGCACGTCGAACTGTCTGATCGCCAAAAACCGCGAGGTCGAGGCGATTGGCACCAACGCGCATGAATTGCCGATGGTTTATGCCGCCCTGGCCCAGGATGACGCAGCCCTGGCGCGTGCGCCCTATGATGTTCTGAGCGACTGGCACGAGGAACACGACGGCAACCTGCGGATCATCCTGCCCGACACCTACGGCACCAAGGGGTTTCTTGAGAATGCACCCGATTGGCTGGCCGGATGGACCGGCATCCGGATTGACAGCGGTGATCCTGCGACGGCGGCCGAGGTGGCGATTGACTGGTGGACCGCACGCGGCGAGAACCCACGCGACAAACTGGTGATCTTCTCGGACGGTCTGGACCACGAAAAAATCGCAGCGCTGCATGGCCAATTTGCGGGGCGGGTGAACGTATCCTTCGGCTGGGGGACAATGCTGACCAACGATTTCCGTGGCTTGACACCCGATGACAGCCTGGCACCGTTTTCACTGGTGTGTAAGGCGGTCGAGGCCGATGGCCGCGCGACGGTGAAGCTGTCGGATAACCCCCGCAAGGCCATGGGGCCTGCGGGCGAGATTGATAGGTATAAGCGGGTGTTTGGGGTCGGGGCTCAGGATGAGGTGGAGGTTGTGGTTTGAGAGCGCACGCGGAATCAAGCCGAAGGCGCCGCGTGATCGCCAGACCGCCCCCTGGGCTGGCGATATGTTTGAGTTTGGTGCTTCGTTCGGACTGAGTGCGGGTTTGCTGACATAAAGGTCTTTAGAATACCCGTATGATCGCCACCCCGCGGTCTGGGGATCACACGGCGGCGTTGTAAGTTTTGCAGCTGTTATGTGGCGCAGGTCGTGACCTCACCCCAAAACCCCCAACCCCACGTACAAACTCACCCCGCCCGCCAGGATCGCCAGCAGGGTGTTGCGGGTGACGTAGCCTACCAGCAAGGTTGCGCCGGCGGCGAGCAAACGGGCGGGGTCGGGGGTGCCGGAGGTGGCCTCGGGCCACAATACAAGCGGGGCCACCAGTGCGGGGAGGACGGCGACGCCGGTGTAGCGCAGGTGGCGCAGGAGCCAGTCGGGCAGCGGACGGTCGCCCAGCACGCCCAGAAACACGAAGCGCATAAGGTAGCCGCCCAGCCCCACGGATATGATCACGATCCAGAGCGTCGTGTGTGAAAACGTCATGGGGTGGCCCCGGCGCGGGCCATGCGTTTTTCGATCGCGGCACCGGTGATCATGCCGCAGAACCCACCCACCAGGATGTGCATGGAAAACGGCAAAGACACACACAGCAATGACACCACGATGGCCACAAACGCCGCAGCCACATGCGCGCCTGAACGGATCATGGGCATGATCAACGCCAGGAATGTAATGGGGATGGCGAAATCCAGTGCCAGTTCCTGAGGAATGGCGGTGCCGAACCACGCACCCAGCAAGGTGCCACCGTACCAGAACGGGCAGATCGGCGAGGCCACACCGATGAAATAGGCCACCTTGTGAGGCATGGGCCAGTTGGGGTTATCCTCAAATTTGACGACCGAAGCGGCATAGCTGGGATCAACGCAGAAATACGTCAGCACCGCGCGTTGCCAGAACGGTGCCCCGCTGAAATACGGCGTCATGGCCGCGGCATACATGGCCATGCGCAGGTTCACGGCAAGCGCTGTGGCGATGACGATCAGCGTCGGCGCATTCTCGTTCATCATTTGCAGGGCGGTGAATTGCGCGGCCCCCGCAAGGACCACAATCGAGAAGGTCAGGGCCTCAAACACATTCAGCCCGCTTTCGGTGGCCACCACGCCAAAGAGCGTTGAAAACGGGATCATCACCAGGATGAAAGGAGAGCCATCGCGCACGCCTTGCAGCCAGGCGGATTTGGTGGTTTGTTCTGGCACCGGGGCGGCCCTAAGTTGGATTGAATACCAAAGGCCTAGCTTGCCTGATGAGGAGATGCAATTGTCTGCGACTGATGATCTTTCGGGATACCTGATTGCCCCTGACCCGGACGCCCGACGCCTGACGCGGGCTGTGACCGGTGTGGACCACGACGGGCGCGCCGCCGAGATTTCTGTGGTGGAAGAACGCCCGTTGACGATTTTCCTGAACGGGGCCGAGATTGTAACGGCCATGACCATCGGCGATTACCCGGAATATCTGGCGCTGGGGTTTCTGCGCAATCAGGGCATGTTGCAGGACGGCGAGACAATCAAGGGGGTCGACTATGACGAAGACCTTGAGACGGTGGTTGTGCGCACCGATGGCCAGACCACCTATGAAGAAAAGCTGAAGAAGAAGACACGCACATCTGGCTGTGCTGTTGGGACGGTTTTTGGCGATATGATGGAAGGGCTGGAGGATGTCACGCTGCCGCAGGTGCAGGTGAAGACCTCGGATCTTTATGCGCTGGCGCACCGGATCAACCAGACGCCGTCGTTGTATCTGCAGGCGGGGGCGATTCACGGCACGGTGCTGTGCAAGGCGGCGCAACCGCTGGTGTATATGGAGGATGTGGGCCGTCACAACGCGGTGGACAAGATCGCCGGGTGGATGCTGTCCGAAGGGGTCAGTGCCGCCGATAAGATGCTGTACACCACCGGGCGGCTGACGTCTGAGATGGTGATCAAGACGGCGATGATGGGCATTCCGGTGCTGGCGTCGCGGTCGGGGTTCACAGCCTGGGGGGTTGAGATTGCGCAGGAAGTGGGCCTGACACTGATTGGCCGGATGCGTGGCAAGCGGTTCATGTGCCTGAGTGGCGAAGACCGGCTGCTGCGCGATGCAAACCCGGATGCGGTGCCCGATGAGGCGCGCAAATCCGGGCGCAAGGGCGGCAAGGGATGACGTTGCCCGCTGATCACATCGAATACAGGTTTGACCGGGGCGAGGAAGGCCCGGCGTTGAATTCATTGCGCAGACGTGGCCTGCGCAGTCCGCGCGATTTGCTAACCGCCGAGGCGGTGCGTGTCGGGTTGGTTCTGCTGCCGATTGGGTTGTATCTGGCGGATGTGATCCGGTATCAGACGGCCTTTGCCTTGCTGATTGGCTATGTCGTGGCGCGGTGGTTTGATCATGTGATCCGCCCCCGCATCCTGAGCCGGGTCAGCCCGGCGCGCCTGCGTTGGGATCAGGGCGGCGAAACGGTTGTGCGGCTGGATCAAACGGGTTTGCGGTTGACGACTGAGTTAACGCAATTGCGGGTAGACTGGCCTGCGATTGAGGCCACTCGTGTGGGGCAGGGCTATATCCTGCGCATTGCACCGCAGCTGAGCGTGGTGTTTCTGGACGCGTGGATCCCCGAAGGGTGGAACGTTGATATGGTCAGCCGGGCCCTATCGGATTGGTCGGGGCAGAACATCGCATGAGCGCTGCACCGATCATCCTGAACTACGAGCTGACGCAAGAGTGGGCCGATGCGTTGCTGAAGCTGAACCGTCATGTCAGTGCAATTGTGCGGGTGTATTATACGCTGGCCTATGTGATGAGTGTTGCCTTTGGTGTTGTTGCATTGGCGGGCATTGCGGCGGGCGTTGCTGTGATGCTTGATCTGCCTGCCACCACTTTGCGTCTGATGGCGTCGGTTGCCGGTGTGATTGGCGCGATTGGCATGATGGCCTGGGCCACACGGGTTGCCCATGAAACCACCATGTCCAGCAAAGACGCCTATGCGGTTGGAACGCATGTTGCCTACCGGATTGATGCAACAGGTGTCGGGCTGGTGGCGCATCAGCAGGATTGGCACACCGGCTGGTCCCATGTGCGCGATATCATCATCGAACACCCCGCGCTGAGCATTCTGACGCCTTATGCCACGTTCAGTATGCCCGTGGACGAATTGCCAGTTCCCGTGGACAAGGCTGTTGCGCAGATGAAGCAGTGGCAACAGGAGGCCCGCAAGACATGAGCCGCGAATGGCAGGTCAAAGTGACGCTGACTGAAAAGCCTGTTTGGCAAAGCATGGTGTCAGCGGGTCAGCTGTACAATACCGGGATAGCCAGGCTTTGGACTATCCTGTTTTCGCTTGTGGTGATGTTCTTTGCCCCGCTGGGGTTGATCATCACGGTTGTTGCGGTGGGCCATTTCGCCGGGATTGATGCACGCGACAGCTTGCCTGCGGTGTTGTCCTGGCCGCTTCCCATCCTGCTGCTGGGCCTTGGGTTTGCCTGTATCTGGCTGTCTTGGAAACCGTGGAAGAACCTGGCGGCGGCCAGCGTGAAGGCGGCCTTTAATCGGACAAAATACGCCCGGATCACTGCCAAGGGGTTTTGTCTGACGGGGGGCGATAGCGAATGGCACACAGGTTGGTCCGAGGTGGAGGCCGTGCAAAGCACCAAGGATGCTTTGGTGGTCGTGGTGTCAGCCATCGCGTTGATTGTGCCGCGCGACGCCTTTGATACGCCGGACGAGGCCGAAGTAGCACTGGCGGCAATGCAACGCTGGCAGGGGGCAGCCCGCAGATGAGCCGGGTTTTGGGCATCATACTGGCTGGCGGTCAGGCCACGCGCATGGGTGGCGGTGACAAGGGGTTGTTGCCCTTGGGCGACGGTACGCTGCTGGATCAGGTGATCGCCCGACTGGCCCCTCAGGTGCAGGCGATGGCGCTGAACGCCAATGGTGATGCGGCACGGTTTGCAGCGCTGAACCTGCCTGTGGTTCCTGATAGCATTGCCGAATTTCCCGGTCCGTTGGCGGGTGTTCTGGCCGGGCTGGACTGGGCCGCCGCACAGGGCGCCGACACGGTTGTCAGCGTGGCCGCCGACACGCCATATTTCCCGACTGATCTGGTTGAGAGATTGCAAGCCCAGGCGCAGGGCATGACCCATCCGCTGGTTCTGGCCGCCACGCCGCGCGGCGAGGGCGAGCGCACCAAGTCGATGTCAAAATCCGGGTTGATCCGGCATCCGACCTTTGGCCTGTGGCCTGTGGCGTTGCGGGATGATTTGCGCACAGCCTTGCAGGACGGGTTGCGCAAGGTTGTCATCTGGACCGCCAAGCACGATGGTCGTGAAGCGGTGTTTGACGATGTCACGGATCCGTTTTTCAACGTCAACACGCCCGAGGATCTGGCGCAGGCACAGCATATGCTAAGGGAGCAAACATGAGAGTATTTGGCGTTGTCGGCTGGAAGAACGCAGGCAAGACCGGGCTGATGGAACGGCTGGTGAATGAGATCACATCGCGCGGTATTTCGGTCTCAACCGTCAAACATGCCCACCATGTGTTTGACGTCGACCAACCCGGCAAGGACAGCCACCGCCACCGTCAGGCCGGTGCACGCGAGGTGTTGTTGGCCTCGCGCAAGCGGGTGGCGATCATGCACGAGCTGCGCGACGAGGATGAGCCTAAGCTGGAGGATTTGCTGGCGCGGCTGCATGCGGTCGATCTGGTGCTGATCGAAGGCTACAAGCGCGACACCCATGCCAAGGTTGAGGCACATCGTGCTGAAACGGGGAACCCTTTGATTGCGGTTGATGATCCGACAATCAAGGCGGTGGCCAGTGACACAGATCTTGATCTGGACCGGCCTGTGTTTGATCTGGATGACACGGCAGCGATTGCCGACTTTATCCTGTCTCAGGTTGGGTTATGACGCCATTTGACAGCTTTGCCATCGTAGATTGGTCCGGCGGAAACGACACAGGGCCGACACCGCGCAAAGATGCAATATGGCTGGGGCTGGTGCGCGCAGGCACGCCCGAAGCCCCAAGGTACATCCGCAACCGGGTTGAGGCCGAAGCCGCCATAGCAACCCTGATCGACCAGGAGCTGCGCGCCGGGCGGCGGCTGTGCATCGGGTTTGATTTCCCCTTTGGCTATCCGGCGGGCTTTGCCAAGGCCCTGACCGGACAAGCGGACCCCTTTGCGCTTTGGGATCTGATCGAGGCCCGGATGCAGGACACCCCCGGCGCCAACACCCGGTTTGATCTGGCCGCCGAGATCAACAGGATGTTCGCTGGCATTGGTCCGTTCTGGTTCAACGGGCTAAAGCGTGACATCGCCGATCTGCCGCGCAAGGACATCCGCACCAACCGCGATTTCCCCGAGCGACGCCGGGCCGAGGCCGCCACCAAAGGCGCGTTCACCTGTTGGCAGGTGGGCGGCGCGGGCGCTGTGGGGGGGCAGGTGTTGACGGGTCTGCCGGTGCTGAACCGGTTGCGGCGTCAGTTTCACGGACAGGTGGCCGTCTGGCCGTTTGAGCCATTGACCCTTCCTGTCAGCTTTGTTGAGATCTGGCCCGGTCTGATCAATGCCCCGGTCAAACGCGCCGAGGCATCGGGCGGTATTCGGGATGCGCATCAGGTGGCGTTGCTGGCGCTGGCCTTGTCGCGCTTGCAGCCGGATGATCTGAACGCCATGCTGGACATAGACGCACCCGAAGAAGGATGGATCATGGGCCTGGGTCACGAAGACAAGCTGAGTGCGGCGTTGGATACGCCATTGACGCCGCCGCCCTTGCGCGATGATTGCTTTGCCTTGCCTGCCGGTGTCGACTGGACCCCGGTGGACGCGGCATTGGAGCTGTTGCAAACGCGGCTGCATCCGGTTGTCGCACGTCAGTCTGTGACGTTGGATCAGGCGCTGGGCCGGGTTCTGGCGGCCCCCGTGACAGCTGCGCGCGCCAATCCACCCGAGCCGAACACCGCCGTGGACGGCTATGGCTTTGCATTTGCCAGCTTGCCCAAGAACGGTGATGTGCAGTTGCCACTGGTTGCGGGACGTTCGGCGGCGGGGCAGCCATTTGAGGGCACGGTGCCACAAGGGCACGCCGTTCGGGTGCTGACGGGTGCGGCCTTGCCCCAAGGGGTCGACACCGTGGTGTTGCAAGAGGACGTGACCGCCGGGGCTGATGCGATTGCCTTTCGGTCGGGTATGCGCGCCGGGGCCAACACCCGCAAAGCAGGCGAGGACGTGGCCCGAGGCGATACGGTGCTGACACCGGGGCGCATCATCACACCGGCTGATCTGGGCCTGATTTCGGCCATCGGAGGGCACGAGCTGGAGGTATTCGCCCCGTTGCGCGTGGCGATTTTATCAACCGGAGACGAGCTGCGTGATCCCGGCCAAACCGCAGGGCCGGGCCAGATTTACGATGCCAATCGCCCGATGTTGGCAGGGTTGGTGCACCAACTGGGGTTTCAACCCGTCGATCTGGGCATTCAGCCAGATGACCGTGACACATTGCGCGCGGCCTTTGACCGTGCGGCGGCGCAGGCTGATGTGATCGTGACGTCCGGTGGCGCATCTGCGGGCGACGAAGACCATGTCTCGGCGTTGCTGAACGATGCCGGGGCCATGGCCGAATGGCGCATTGCGCTGAAACCCGGCCGGCCTCTGGCGTTGGGAGTGTGGAATGGCACGCCGGTTTTTGGCCTGCCGGGCAATCCGGTGGCCGCGTTGGTCTGTACCCTGGTGTTTGCAGCCCCCGCGATGCGGCTGTTGTCGGGCGAAGGCTGGCGCGTGGCACAAGGGGTGCGCGTGCCCGCAGCCTTTGAGAAATCCAAGAAACCCGGACGCCGGGAATACCTGCGCGCCCGGATGCGCGATGGCCGGGCCGAGGTGTTTGCCTCGGAGGGATCAGGCCGGATCAGCGGGCTAAGCTGGGCCGAAGGGCTGGTGGAGCTGCCCGAGCCTGCGGCCCGGATCAAACCCGGTGATGATGTCCGCTATATCCCCTTCGCCAACTTCTGAGGTGGGTTTGGCGGTGATCCGTCAGGTTGCACAATAGCACAGCAAAAAAGGCGCGCCCGCCGGGGCGCACCTTTTGAATTGTGTCACACCCGCGGGGCGAGTGGATCAGATTTTCAGGAAAGGCTGTGCCAGACGCGGCAGCAATCCTTTGAAACGCAAGGGCGCGTCGGTGGCGGCCAGACAGATACAATCGGCCCCCACATCCGCAACCGGCGTGTGGTTCATGTCTTCGTTGGCAACCTCGACGTCACCGGGGCCAAAGCGGTCTGTTTCATCCACAAACGCGCCTTGCAGTACCAGCGTCAGTTCAGTGCCGCGGTGGCCGTGATCGGGCACTGCCGCACCCGCAGGGATATACAGCAGCCGCGCTGTGGCTTCTTTCGAGGTGGGCAGGATGGCTTGCTTGACGCCCATCCCGATGGGACGCCATTTGACCGCATCCAGATCACCGCCGATATAATCGCGGATCGGCGCAGGCAGGGCGTGACCAAGCGCGGAGGCATTGGCAGGGACCGGAGCCGGTGCCGCCGCAGGGGTGTCCACGATCCTGGCCAAAGTTGCGGCCAGGCTGTCTTCGCTCAGTGCGGCGACGTCATCGTCGATGCAATCCTCGATCAGGGCGCCGCCGACGGTGTCGAATGCGCCCAGACGTGCGCGGCATTCGTCACACATGGACACATGGGCCGCAACCGTCAGGCTAAACGCCTCGGGGAGGGTGCCTGCGGAATAGGCCATCAGCAAGGCGTCGGTCAGGTGGTGTTGAATTTTATCAGTCATATCTGTTTCACTTCATGGTGTGGCGCAAGCGGTCCAGCGCCAATCTAATTCTGGATTTGATCGTGCCCAGGGGCAAACCTGTATTTTCCGCAATTTCACGGTGGCTCAGGTCGCCAAAGTAGGCTTGTTTGATCAGATCCCTCTGGTTTTCGGGCAGCTGAGCGAGTGCATCGCCCAACTGAGTGGTTTCTTGTTGCAGGGCCAGGGCATCTGCCTGATCCGGTTCTTGTTCCGGGCCCCAGGTCAGATCCTCGGGCTCGGGTCGGCGTTGTTTGCGCAGCGCATCAATCTTGCGGTTCCGCGCGATGGTAAAGATCCACGTGGCCACGCTGGCGCGGCTGGGATCGAACATATGGGCCTTCTGCCACAGGGCCGACATCACCTCTTGGGTGCATTCCTCGGCCAGGCTGTCATCCGCGCCCGATCGCATCAAAAAGGCCTTCACCCGAGGGGCGAAATGGTGAAACAGCGTCGCAAACGCGTCGCGGTCTTCGGCGTCACGAATCCGGGCCACACACGCGACCCATGTCTGATTTTCCCGTTCTTTCGTTGTCGTCACTGTCTTTTGTTCAGTCTTCTGTCTGGCCCGCTGTTCAACGGACAATTTTGCAAGCGCACCAACAGGAACAGACGCGTTGCGCCGCTGTCGTTCAAGAGTTGTGCTTGTCGTTATCATACGAGAGTTACGAGCGGGCGACAGGAATGGATCACAAGAAGTTAAAATTTCTTTTTTCGTAGCAATCGCATCTTTTTACATCCATTCGAAAGGCTGACGCGTAAGACAGAGAGTACCAAGTTTGCAAGGACACAGAAAAAACATGCCATTTGAAGCTGGACCATTTTCGCTGGATCACCCCTTTCGTCGCAAGATCGCCGTCATTGGCGCAGGCATTTCGGGGATGGGGGCCGCGCATCGTCTGGCCGATATGCACGACGTCACCCTGATTGAGGCCGAGCCACGCCTGGGCGGGCATGCGCGTACGAAAGTGGCCGGAAAACGTGGCGATCAGCCGGTGGACACCGGGTTTATCGTGTTCAACTACGCCAACTATCCGCACCTGACCGCCTTGTTTGAAGAGCTGGACGTGCCGGTGGTGAAATCCAACATGAGCTTTGGCGCCTCGGTGCGCGGCGGGCGGCTGGAATACGGGCTGGACGGCGCGCGGGCGTTCTTTGCCCAAAAGCGCAATGTGATGAACCCCAAGTTTATTCGCATGCTGCGCGATATCTTCCGGTTCAATTCTACGGTCACGCAGCGCACCGATATTGGCGACATGACCATCGGCGCGTTGCTGGCGGATATGGAAATGGGCGACTATTTCCGCGATTATTATCTGCTGCCCCTGTCCGGCGCGATCTGGTCCACCCCGACCGAGCAAATTCTTGAGTTCCCGGCCGAGGCGATGATCCGGTTCTTTGAGAACCACGCGCTGCTGAATTACGACGGGCAGCATCAGTGGTACACGGTCGATGGTGGCTCAATTTCCTATGTTGAACGTCTGGGTCAGTCGATGATGCGCAAGGGCGTTGAATTTCGCCTGGGCACCCCGGTTGAGGCGGTGCGGCGGCGCAAGGACGGTGTTCTGGTCAAGTTGCCCGGTGCCGAGTGGGAGAAGTTTGACGAGGTGGTGTTTGCAACCCATTCCGATGACAGCCTGGCAATGCTGACCGATGCGGGCAAGGCCGAGCGTGATGATCTGTCTGCCGTGCGCTATCAACCCAACGATGTGGTGCTGCATGCCGATGCGTCAGTGATGCCCAAGCGCAAGGCGGTCTGGTCCAGCTGGAATTATGCCGAAGCGCCCGCGAAACGCGATGGGCAGATCGACATCACCTATTGGATGAACAAGCTGCAACCCATCCCCAAGGATGACCCGCATTTTGTGACGCTCAACAGCACGCGGCCCATTCGCGAAGAGCTGATTTATGATCAGGTCACCCTGCGCCACCCGGTCTATGACAGCGCCGCTTTGGCTGCACAGGTCACGGTTGCGGCGCGCAATGGCACCAACAACACATGGTTCTGCGGCGCCTGGATGCGCAACGGGTTCCACGAGGATGGACTGGCCACCGGGCTGGAAGTGGCGGACGCCATTTTGGCCCAAGACACGCTGCAACTGGCCGCTGAATGAGCAACATCGACCATATTGCCGGCCACACGTGGCATGGACGCAAGGGCGCGGTTGAAAACGCGTTCCGCTATAGCATTGACTATGTGATGGTCGATGCCGAGGCGGATGTGTCTGGCCCGGCGGGCTTTGGTCGCAATCGCGCTGGTCTGGCATCGTTGTGGGACAGTGACCACGGTGGCACGCCCAAACACGGGCGCGGTGCCACATGGGTGCGCGAGGTTCTGGCCGAGCACGGCCTGCCCGCGCCGGACCGGATTGAACTTCTGGCCCAGCCTCGGGTGATGGGGCATGTGTTCAACCCTGTGGCGTTCTGGATTTGCCGGGATGCGGAGGGTGCAGTGCGGGTTGTGATCTCGGAGGTGACAAACACCTACGGCGATCGCCATTCCTATCTGTGTCACCGCGATGATCTGGGGCCCATTGGCCCCACGGACCGGTTGCAGGCCTCCAAGATTTTCTACGTTTCGCCGTTTCAGCGGATCGAAGGCGGATATGAGTTCCGCTTTGATCTGCGCGAGGATCGCATCGGGATATGGATTGATTTCACCGGCGGCAATGGCGGTGTGATTGCCACGCTTGTCGGCCCCCGCCAGCCGATGACCAGTCTTGGCCTGATCCGTGCGTGTCTGCGCCGCCCGTTCGGGTCGCGCCGGGTGCTGGGGCTGATCCATTGGCAGGCGCTGAAACTGTGGTGGAAGGGGGCGCAGTTCCGCACCCGGCCCGAGCCCCCCACCAATGAGGTGAGCAGATGACATCTGCGCCACGTCTTCCTTCTTTCGCGCTCTTTGGGGCGCTGTTGGCGGCGGCCGGTCTGCCGCTGTATATCCACGCGCCCAAGTATTACGTGGACGAATATGGCGTGTCTCTGGCCGCTCTGGGCACGGTTCTGTTTGTGCTGCGCCTCCTTGATTTCGTGCAAGATCCCGCATTGGGCTGGTTGGCCCGCGTGGCCGCACATCGGCGCGCCTTCAGTGTGTGCATCGCCGGTATTGCGATGGCCGCGGCGATGTTGGGATTGTTTGCCGTGACGCCGCCCGTGGCGCCGCTGTTGTGGTTCGCATTGATGCTGACGGTGGTGTTTTCCGCGTTCAGCTATCTGACGATTTGCTTTTACGCCCAAGGGGTCAGTGCGGCGTCAGCCCTGCCTGAGGCGGGCCACCTGCGGCTGGCACGCTGGCGCGAAACGGGTGCGTTGATTGGCATCTGTGCGGCCGCTGTGGCACCGATTGCCTTGGGTGGATATGGCGGGTTTGCCGTGGGTTTTGCCATTCTGGCGGGGGTTGCCATTCTGGCGATGCAAAGCCAGTGGCGCGCGACGCAAACCCCGGCTGAGGCGGGCTTTGGTCCGGTCTTGCGCGACGGTGTGGCGCGGCGGTTGTTGCTGGTGGCATTGGCCAATGCAGCGCCTGTCGCCGTAAGCTCAACCTTGTTTTTGTTCTTTGTCGAAAGCCGCCTGAACGCCGTGGGCTGGGAAGGGCCGCTGTTGTTGCTCTTCTTTCTGTCGGCGGCTGTGGCTGCCCCGTTCTGGGGCCGGGTGGCCGAGGCATATGGCGCAAAGCGCGTGCTGTTGCTGGGCATGGTTCTGTCGATCCTGGCCTTTGCCACGGCGTACAGCCTTGAGGCGGGCGACGTCTGGATCTTTGCGCTGATCTGTGTGGCGTCCGGCGCGGCACTGGGCGCTGACATGACATTGCTGCCTGCACTGTTTGCGATGCGCATGGAAAAGATTTCACCGGGTGCGAGCGAGGCCTTTGGCCTGTGGTCGTTCGTCTCAAAATTCACCCTCGCCTTGGCTGCTGTAACTGTGCTGCCATCGCTGGATGCCGCTGGATTTCAGGCCGGGCAGGAAAATTCGGAGGAGGCGTTACGCCTTCTCAGCCTGCTTTACGGACTGGTGCCTTGCGCGCTTAAACTGGTGGCGATTGCACTGTTGCTGGCCACCCCAATTGACGAAAGGAGTACCCAATCATGAGCGCCGTAACACTGTTTTTGGCAGGTGCCGCGACGATCATCATCCTGATGCTGTTGTGGGAGAGGTTTGCCGGATTTGCCGCCCAGAAGAGCTCGGATTACGAGCATGAGGATTTGCAGATTGATCTGCGCACCCATCTGAATGGCCCGCTGAAATGCGAAGGCATCATTTACGGCCCGCTGGGGCGTGTTGTGTCGCGGTTCTCGGCTGATTTTGAGGCGGTCTGGGATTCCAACCGCGGGATCATGTCGGAAAAGTTCCGCTATGACAGCGGGTCGGTGCAAGAGCGCGAATGGCGGCTGGAGCTGGGCAATGACGGCAAGATCAAAGCCGATGCTGACGATCTGGTGGGTCAGGGCACGGGCGAGCAACGTGGCTCGGCGGTGAAGCTGAAGTACAACATTCGTCTGGCCGAAGAGGCTGGCGGGCATGTGTTGAACGTGACCGACTGGATGTATCTGACACCCGATGGGCATATCGTGAACCGCAGTGTGTTCCGAAAGTTTGGCATCAAGGTGGCCGAGCTGGTGGCCACGATGAAGCGGGTTGATGTGCACTGATGGAATGGCAGGGTAAACGGTATTGGCTGGTAGGTGCCAGCGAGGGTCTGGGCGCGGCCCTGGCCCACAAGCTGAGCACGGCCGGTGCCGAGGTGATTGTTTCAGCGCGCAATGCAGAGCGATTGAAGGAGGTGGCAGATGGTCTGCCTGGCAAGGCGCGCGTTGTGACGGTGGATGTCAGTGACCGCGACAGTGTGATCAAGGCGGCCGCCGAGGTGGGCGAGATTGACGGGGTTGTGTATCTGGCTGGCGTTTACTGGCCGATGCCTGCCACCGAATGGGACACTGAGGCCGCCGAGGCCATGGCCGATATCAACTTTACCGGGGCCGTGCGCGTGATGGGGCAATGCGTGCCCGCAATGGTCGCGCGGGATGCAGGCCACGTGGTTATGACCGGGTCGCTATCGGCCTTTCGGGGGTTGCCGGGGGCAATAGGCTATGCCGCGTCCAAGGCGGGCACGATGGCATTGGCCGAAAGCATGCACTGCGATTTGCGCAAGACGGGCGTGCGCGTGCAACTGGCAAATCCGGGGTTCATCAAAACCCGGCTGACCGACAAGAACAAGTTTAACATGCCGTTCCTGATGACGCCCGAACAGGCCGCCCAAGAGATGTTTGAACTGATGTGCGACGAAGGGGCCTTTGCCCGACATTTCCCGCGTCTGTTCAGCCTTGTCTTTCGCCTGTCACGGTTTTTGCCGAACTGGGCGTATTACCGGATTTTTTCCTGACACACTGAGGGTGATCGGCGGGTGCATTCGCGCGGATGATCCCTGCGGTGCCCTGCTGTGAAGACATGTCAAATAAGACATGTCAAATTTGACATGTCTACGGGTGCTGAGGGTGCGATGCGATGCGCGCAAGCCTGCAGGTCCGCCCCCGCCCGGCATCGCAAGGTTTGCGCAAGATCAAAGACAGCAGGCCCAATCCCGGCCATTTTGTGCTAAACTGCACGATACAAGGGAGGCGGATATGCTGGAAATTTCCACACATAAAATCGCACAAGTCATTTTGATGTCACGCGAGCTGGAGCGTGCGGAGCCAGAGCTGCGCGGCTTTATTGACCAGTTAACCGAGACCGAGCAGGCCAGTCTGGTGGCTGTCATGTGGATCGGCCGCGAGAGTTTTGCGCCAGATGAATTGGCCGAGGCCGTGGCCACCGCCCGTCAGGAGGCCACAACGCCCACTGCGGATTATTTGCTGGGTTCGCCACATTTGTCGGACCATCTGGAAAACGGTCTGGACGCACTGGGCCTGTCGGCGATGGACGACGAAGACGATCTGGTGCGCGGCGGGTAGCAGAGATGCGCGACGCTCTGGAATGCCCAATTTCGGATATCACCCCGGCGGACGGTGTCTGGCTTGAGGACGATTGGTATGCGCTGCGGGCGTTGGACAATGGCACCTTGGCCATCGGAGAGCCTGCGTATCATCAATGCAACTGGAGCTATCTGATCTGCGATGCAGGGCAGGGGCTGCTTTGGGACACGGGCTCGGGGCGGCGCGATATCGCACCGGTTGTCGCACGGCATGCAGGGGCGGATGTGGCCGCGTTTCCATCGCATATGCATTTCGATCATTTGGGGGGGATCACCGGTTTTGGGCCCGTGACGCTGGCGGATGTGCCGATGTTGCGTGCGTTGGAGCAAAACGGCCATGTGACACCCACCGAAGAGATGTACCTGGGGGCCTACGAAGGCCTGAGCGCGCCGACGTTTGCTGTGGGGCAGTGGTGCGCGCCCGGTCAGGTTTTATCCGTTGGTGCGCGGCGGCTTGAGGTGATCCACACCCCTGGTCATTCCCCCGATTCCGTCAGCCTGTACGAGGCCGAGCATGCCCGGCTTTATGCCGCGGACTTTATCTATCCCGGCGAGGTCTATGCGCAGACCCCCGGTGCCTCCTTGCCCGAGTACTGCCGGGTGCTGGATATGCTGTTGCAGCGCCTGCCCGGTGACGTGCAGATCGTCTGCGCCCACGGTGAAATTTTGCAAGGGGTCAGCGATATGCCAATGTTGGGATACGGCGATCTGGCCGATCTGAAACGCGCGGCTGAAACCGTGCTGGGCACGCACCCCCATGATGGCGAGTTGCAGGTGAATGCGCGGATGGCGCTGCTGTATTCAAAGGCAAGCTTTGTGGCGTGATGCGGCGGGCTGTGTGCGGTGGAAGGCACGGCTGGATCGATGACGCTGTGAGGGGCGACAGTCCGGGTTGAGCCCAGACCATCTGAGTTGTTGAATGATTGCGAAGGTCGGCAATGGAGTGCCCCCCGCCAAAAGACGGCGAGGGGCGTGAGTTTCAAAGCGCTTTTCGGAAGATCACCTTGTCATCGCCATCGGCCCAGAAGTCACGGATTCGTGCCTCTTCTTCATAGCCATTCTGTGCGTAGAACTTGCGCGTCAGTGCGAAGTCGTCAGTGCCAGATGTGTCCACGATCAAGATGCGCTGCCCCTTTTCCTTTAGGTGCTGTTCGGCTGCACGTACCAGTGCCGCCCCAAGCCGTTTGCCTTGCAGGTCGGGACGCACAGTAAGCGCGAGCATGTTCCACGTCCCATCGGCTCGTTCCTCGGGAACCGTGTAGCACAGGCCCACAGCTTCTCCATTGTTGTGGCAAGTCAGCCAAAAGGCTCCTGTCTCACCCGCCAATGAAGGTGCCAGCATGTCTGGTAACATTTCACTAGGAAAAAGTTCGGTCCCATCCAGCACGGCTTTTAGCCCTGCAATATCTTCGTTTGCAGTCGCTTTGATGTTTGGGTGTGTCATAGTTTGGATATCCTTATCGGTTGTCGTACTGAGGGTTAACGGAGCGAATGCCGAGCCTTGTGGCGCGGTAGGGTCGTCCATCCTCGGATTTGATGAACCGCCTCTTTTTCAGGCGGTCGAATAACTTCAACGAGCAATCGGCCAAGACATGGCCGTCGCGTGTGAAGCATGAAATTTCGCACACTTTGCCGTTCGTCATGCGCTCGAAATGGATTGCTCCACCTTGCGCAAGAACGTGCAAAACACGCTGTTCGTGTTTTGAGATATTCAATGGATTGTCTCTTGGTTTTATGTCGGCCAAAAAGGCTTCCGGCATCTCGCGCGGAAGTCTTTTGGTTCAGGTTGGTCCATCCTGGTGGACCTTAGCGGCGGGCCGCAATCGTAGACATAAAATCTCCATCGCTCTGCTACGGTGCAGTGCGTGAACCGCAATTAGCGCGATGGCTTTCATATGGCAAGCAGACATTGGGAAATTCGAAACCAAAGACAGCTAAGCCCGCAGAGCGGGCACTACACATGATTCACGACTTGCAGGTGCTGTGCCAGTTTGTCCACTTCGCCCAGGAACCGGGCAACCAGTTTGGGGTCATGGGGTGCGGGGCTGACGCCGACGGGGATTTCGCGGTTGGCGACGGCTTCGATGGCCAGAGACAGCGGGATTGACACCAGCCGGGCCATGGCGGTGCCGCGTTCATCGCCCCAGGCATCCATGACGAAGGTTTTGTGATAGGTGGTGACGCCGTCTTTTTCGGCCTTGAGCGCCACGCACATGACCACGCGGTCAGGTTCACCCGGATCATAGGCATTGTCGTGCCAGAACTGGTCTGACATTTCCTTGAGCCGGGCATCGCCTGCGTCGCCTTCAAGGGTTTCCACTTCGGTGAAGACATCGCTCCAGGCATCGGCCCAGCCGTTCAGGCGCAATGTGCCGCGCACGAATTCCTTGACCCGCCAATGGGGTTCAAACCCGTAATCATCCATGAAAGGCAGGCTGTCACGGTTGGGATACACCTCAAAGCTTTCGGGGGTATCCAGAGGTGCGATATAAGAGGTGATCGCATCCCAGGGGCGGGCCACGTTCAATTCGGAGTAGTTACGGATCGACCGCGAGGGCGAGCGCAGAGCCTTGAGCACCCCCAGAGGCGACCAGCTGAACTTGTAGCGAAACGGATTGGGGTGTTTCGGGATACCACCGCAATAAGAGATAAAGCTGAGGTCATTCCCGGCATCATACGCATCTGAGGCGCGGTAATCGGCCATCAGGTGATGCGCCATCAAGTGATCAATGCCGGGATCAAGGCCCATTTCATTGACCACGGCCACACCTTTGAGCAGCGCCTTGCCGTGCAGTTCGCGCATTTCGGGGGCGATGTAGGAGGACGACACGAAATGCGCGCCTTTGTTGATGCACATCTCGGCCAGTGGAACATGCCAGTCGCCGGGCAGCATTGAGACGACGATATCGCCGGGCTCGGTCTGGGTGGCGAGCGTGTCGAAATCAAAGGTATGGATGCGGTCGGTCAGATCGCCGACGGCCTCTTCTGCCTTGGCTTTGGTCCGGTTCCAGACGGTGACCTGATGACCTGCGTCGATCAGGCGTCGCAGGCCGGGGATGGCGGAAAGGCCGGTGCCGCACCAATGGATTGTCATGTTATCTGTCCCTCATTTGGTTTTCAGGGACTATTCCTGTCTGAAACGGAATCATCAAGGCTTTGTTCTGTGCATTGTTCTGTGCACCGGGGTGGTTCGTGGTGTGGCAGGACGGTTTCCGGCAGAGGTGAACAGCGCCGTACCCTGCAGTTTAGACATGTCAAATTTGACATGTCTAATATGACATGTCTTCCAAGAGGGGTCTGCACAGCGCAGGTGTTTACCGCCTGGGCACATCTGAAAGCTAAACTGCAAGACGGGCGCGCCAAAAATGCCCGCGCCGATGCGCCCCTACCCGAACCGCAGTTTCGCAGCCACGATGATCAGCATTGCCGTGGTGGCGCAGATATTGGCCAGGATCAACGGCCAATCCCCGATCATCAACCCGTAGATCAGCCACAAAACGACTGTGGTCAGAAACAACAGGTTTGACGGCAAAGACAGCCCCGATGTGTCGCGTGTGGCCCAGGCTTTCCATGCCTGAGGGATCCAGCAGACTGTGCCCAGAAATGCCGCAAGATATCCCACATAAAGCGCCATGTCACAGGGCCCGCATATGCGTGCGGAACGTGGCCTCGGCGCGGGCCCAGACGCCGGATTGCAGATCGGTGAGGGTGCTTAACGACGCCAGCAATTGCGCAGCGTAGTCTTCTGACGATTCGACAGGCAAAAGCGAGGGCAGATTATCGATTGCCATCACATCCATCGGCGGCGTGTCATGAACCCGCGTCACAGGCGCGTTCCATCCGGTGGCCTGATCATAGATCGGCACGGGGTTGTAATCGCTGTCAGGATCACAGGCGACATCGCCAATCACCGTCAGATCACGCGGGCCCGGCAAGGCGGATGCGGGCACAAAAACAGGCGTTCCGGGACGCGCAAAGATGCAGTTAAAGAACATATCATGGTCCAGGATTTCCGGGAAAGGCGCACCCTTGGCGGTTTCTTCAATGTCCCAGCGGGTGGGGTCGATGCCCATGGCGGTGCACAGGTCTGCCGCCCCGGTGCCCACACGGCCCAACGCGCCGATCACAATGGCGCTGGGCGTGCGCGAGGCCTTGGCGAGGTCAGCCTGCAGATCAGTCAGCAGCGCGTCTTTGCCGGGGTAGGTTGAGACCGGCCCGCAGATGCCGCCCGCGTCCTGCGCGCACCACGCCTTGAGCGATACCGCAGCGCCGGCAAAGCCTGCCCAATACCCAAAGGCGGCCACACGACGCCCGGCTTCATCGACAAGATATTCCAGATCATAGAGCGTGCCGCCCCCGGATTTAAACCGCTCCAGCAAGGCGCGGCCAGAATGTTGGCCCTTGAAGGCGTGACCAAACATGATGTGGCGATGGGGCAAAGGCGTGCCGTCTTCGGGCAGCTCTTTGAGGCCAAAGATGATGGCGTCTTGTGGCGCTGTGGGCCAGCTGTTCTCAACCGCGATGTGCGCGCCTGCCTTGGCGTAGCCCTCGATTGGAATGGCGCGCACCGAGCTGTGCTCGACCGTGACGGTGATGCCAGCGCGGATCAGGGCAGCAACGCCGTCGGGGGTCAGGCCAACGCGTTCTTCGTTGGGGCGCTGTTCGGCGCGAACCCAGAGATGTGTCATGTCAGATTTCCTTACGAGATCAGGCCGGGATCAGGCCAAGGGCGCGCACTGCAACCACCGAGGGACGTGCATTCATCATGTCGTGGTGGGCGGATAATTTGGGGTAGGCGGTGATATCAACGCCGTCGCCTGCAAGCCATGTGCAAATGGTGAAGAGCCAGGGATCGGCTATGGTTATCGCCTCTCCCATCACGAAGGGGGACAAGGCGCATGTGTCTTCCACAAACGCACAGGATGCGCCCATGGTTTCGGGCACTTTGGCGGTCATGTCATCATAGGATGATTGCTGATCCGCCCAGCGGCTGCCACGCATTTTATGGGCGTGGTTCACATGAAACGTCGACGCCAGATAATACATCACACTGCGCATCTGTGCGGCGGCCCAAGGGTCTGCCGGGACCATGCCCGCCGCAGCTGTCGTATCAAGATACTCCAGAATTGCGCCGGTTTCCGTCAGGATGCCGTGATCTGTGACCAATGCCGGCACGCGGCCCTTGGGGTTGATTGCGTGATATTCGGGCTTGAGCTGATCACCCTCGGCGAAGTTGAGCATCACAGGCTCGTATGCGGTGCCCGTTTCCTCAAGCATGATGGCGGTGGCGACGGAAATGGTGGCTTTGGCGCAGAAGAATTTCATGGGCGGGGTCCTCACTCAGACATGGGTGCGCGCATGGGCGCGGTCGGGATGATCAAGGTGCGGCGTGGCGTTGAAGCCTGCGACCATCAGCTGATCATGTACGAAGCTGAGCCGGTGCACCGAGCTGTTCATGATTTGCAGCATGATGCGCGCTGTACCGGCGTTGTCCAGTCCCAAAGCATGACGCATGATCATACCGATCACACCACCCGAGGTGACGGCCAAGACGCGGCCCTCCAGCGTACAAAGATGATCCAGCATGTCGCGAATGCGCGCTGAGAAGCTGTCAAAGCTTTCGGGAACACCGGTGATTTTATCGTCCTCCCAATGGGTCAGAAGCTGCGGCAGATGGCTGGCATAGGCCGCAGGGCTGTCGGGCACCGGAATGGCGTGCTGATCCTGCAGGGCATGGGCGATGGAGAAATAGCTCAGCTCGTCCAGACGCGTATCTTGTGTGTCGATGGTATAACCCATTGACCGCGCGGTGTCGGCCTGACGGTGCAACGAGCCGGTGAGCACATGATCAAAATGCGGGTTGGTATCGGCCATATGCGCGCCCAGCCACGCAGCTTGCTGATGGCCCAATTGGGACAGCTTGTCATAGCTGGCCTCGTCGGTGGCGTGGCTGTTGGCCTGTCCATGGCGGACGAGGATAATTTCGGTCACGTTTGGGTATCCCTTGTCAGTTGCACGGACCGTAGCCGAGCGCTGCACGAGGATAAAGAGAGGGGGGCGAAAATCTGTGAAGGGTAGATCGCTCGTATGGGGCGAACGTCCCGCCCGCCCACCCCCGTCCGCCCCATACGAGCGGGACCCGGCGCCTGTGTTTCCGATAGGGTACACGGGGGGGTGCCGGACCCACCTGCATGGCGCAAAAAACCGGGCGAGTGTCGGGATTGTCAGACTCGCGTTTTGCATCCTGTGGTCTATAAAGGCCAAGACTTCAGGAGAGACGCGCTCATGTCCGATACAATCAAATTCACGCTGGATGGCAAAGAGGTTACGGCCGACGCCGGTCTGACCATTTGGGAAGTGTGCCACGGCCGCGGTCTGGTGATCCCACACCTGTGCCATAAACCGGCGCCGGGCTATCGCCCTGACGGCAATTGCCGGGCCTGTATGGTTGAGGTTGAGGGCGAGCGCACCTTGGTGGCCTCGTGCATTCGCGAGCCCAGCGAAGGTATGGTTGTCACCACCAATTCTGCGCGGGCCGAAACCGCCCGCAAGATGGTGGTTGAGATGCTTGTGGCCGACCAGCCCGAGCCAGAAGTGGCGCATGATAAATCCAGCCACCTGTGGGATATGGCCGCCATGCAGGGCGTGACGGAAAGCCGCTTTCCCAAGTTGGAAGACGGGCGCATTCCGCTGCTGGATGACAGCCATGTTGCGATGAGCGTGAACCTGGATGCCTGCATTCAGTGTGGTCTGTGCGTGCGCGCCTGCCGCGAGGTTCAGGTGAACGATGTGATCGGCATGGCCGGACGTGGCCACGACAGCTATCCGACCTTTGATATGGCCGACCCGATGGGTGACAGCACCTGTGTGGCCTGCGGTGAATGTGTGCAGGCCTGTCCGACGGGGGCCTTGATGCCTGCGACGGTTGTGGATGACGCGCAGGTTGGCGACAGTGCTGACTTTGACGAGGAAGTGAACAGCGTCTGCCCGTTCTGCGGCGTGGGCTGTCAGGTGAGCCTGAAGGTCAAGGACGGCAAGATCAAATATGTTGAGGGCATCAATGGCCCCGCCAATGAGGGGCGTTTGTGCGTCAAAGGCCGGTTTGGGTTTGATTACATCCACCACGCGCACCGCGTGACCAAGCCGTTGATCCGCCGCGAGGATGCCCCGGCCAAGGGGCTGAACGTGCAGCCGGACAACTGGCAGGACTATTTCCGCGAGGCCACATGGGACGAGGCGCTGGATGCCGCGGCCGGTGGGCTGAAGGGCCGGGGGCGTGAAGTTGCGGGCTTTGGCAGTGCCAAATGCACCAACGAAGAGGCCTATCTGTTCCAGAAATTCATCCGTCAGGGCTTTGGCCATAACAACGTGGATCACTGCACGCGGCTGTGCCATGCGTCTTCGGTGGCGGCGCTGATTGAAAACGTGGGTTCGGGCGCTGTGACCGCGACCTTTAACGAGATCGAGAACGCCGATGTGGCGATCATCATCGGGGCCAACCCGATTGAGAACCACCCCGTGGCCGCGACCTATTTCAAGCAGTTCACCAAGCGCGGTGGCAAGCTGATCGTGATGGATCCGCGCGGGCAGGGCATGAAGCGCTTCGCGACGCATATGCTGCAATTCCGCCCTGGTGCGGATGTGTCCATGCTGAACGCGATCATGCACACGATTGTCGAAGAAGGGCTGTATGATCAGCAATATATCGACGCCTATACCGAGAACTGGGAAGCCGAGAAGGAGCACCTGAAGGCTTTCGCGCCCGAGAAGATGGAAGAGATTTGCGGTATCCCGGCTGAGACTCTGAAAGCTGTGGCGCGGGACTTTGCCGGAGCCAAGGCGGGCATGATATTCTGGGGGATGGGTGTCAGCCAGCACATCCACGGCACCGATAATTCGCGCTGTCTGATCTCACTGGCGTTGATGTGTGGCCAGGTGGGGCGTCCGGGCACCGGGTTGCATCCGCTGCGCGGGCAGAACAATGTGCAAGGCGCGTCTGATGCGGGCCTGATCCCGATGTTCCTGCCGGATTATCAGACGGTGACGGATGATGGCATTCGCGAGGCGTTTACCGAGGTGTGGAAATCGGGTGATTTCAGCGCCGAAAAGGGCCTGACCGTGACCGAGATTGTGGATGCGATCCATGAGGGTGACATCAAGGCGATGTATATTCAGGGCGAAAACCCCGCCATGTCCGACCCGGATGTGGAACACGCCCGCGATGCCTTTGCCAAGCTGGATCATCTGGTGGTGCAGGATATCTTTATCACGGAAACGGCCAACTATGCCGATGTGATCCTGCCTGCGTCGACGCTGTATGAAAAGTCGGGGACTGTGTCGAACACCAACCGTCAAGTGCAGATGGTGCGCCCTGCGGTGGCGCCTCCGGGTGAGGCCAAGGAAGACTGGTGGATCGAGGTGGAACTGGCCAAACGCTGTGGTCTGGACTGGCGCTATACGCATCCGTCGGAAGTGTTTGCCGAGATGGCCGTGAACATGCGGTCGCTGGATAACATCACATGGGAGCGGTTGGAGCAGACTGCGGTGACCTATCCGTCACTGAGCCCCGATGACCCCGGCCAGGCGGTTGTGTTTGGCGATGGCTTCCCGCGGCCCGAAGGCCGCGCGCGGTTTACCCCGGCCAACGTGATTGCCCCTGATGATGTGCCGGACGAAGAATACCCGATGATCCTGACCACAGGCCGTCAGCTGGAGCATTGGCACACAGGGTCCATGACCCGCCGCGCCAGCGTTCTGGATGCGGTTGAGCCCGAAGCCAACTGTTCCATGCACCCCGGCACCTTGCGCCAGATGGGCGTGGAGCCGGGCGGGATGGTGCGCCTGACCACCAAACGCGGCAGCATCGACATTATGGTGCGCGCGGACCGGGCCGTGTCCCCCGACATGGTGTTTGTGCCGTTTGCCTATGTTGAGGCTGCAGCAAACATCCTGACGAACCCGGCGGTTGACCCTTATGGCAAAATCCCCGAGTTCAAATTCTCGGCCGTGAAGGTTGAAGTGGTCACACCCAGCGCGGTGGCGGCTGAGTAAAGAACTATGCCTTGAGCAAGGCAGATGCCGCGCCCGGATTATATCTCCGGGCGCGGTATTTTTTATCCCAGAAGGGTGATGTCCACGCGGCCAATTTTGCGGCGCAGAGCATGCACATCGGCCAGATCAGGGTCATTGATCCAGGCATTTGCGCCCTCGGTCGTTTCAAATGTCAGCACTGCAATACCGTGTGGCAGATCGGGCGTGCCATCAAGGGCCGACAAATCAGTGCTGGCCTGCACGACCTTGCCACCGTGCCGGGCCAAGGCTTCGGATGCGACGCCGCGATAGGCGGACAGGCTTTCGGGGTCGGTCACGTTGAGGTGGGCGATTGCATATACCATCTGGGATCTCCGTTGAGTGGTGTGTGCAAGAGAGGTAGAAAATGCGCACCCAAGATTAAACGCGTGTTATTGCATGAATGATATGCAAAAGTGCATGGTATGTCTGTGCCTGATACCTCACCCCACTGGAATGACCTGAAAACCCTGCTGTATTTGGCGCAGGCAGGATCACTGGCGGGGGCGGCACAGGCGCTGAATGTGAACTACACCACTGTTGCACGCCGGGTGACGCGACTTGAGGCTGCCTTGGGTCAAAAGCTGTTTGAGCGGCTGGCGGATGGTTATCGCCCAACGGTGGCGGGCGAAACCGTGGCGCAGTATGCCGCACAGATGGAGCGTCAGTCGTTTGACCTGCTGCGCGCACTGGGACAGCAGGATCAATCGCTTAGCGGATCATTGGTGGTGACAGCGCCCGAATTATTGTGTGCGACCTTCCTGCCGCCGCTTTTTGACAGGTTCTGCACCCGACATCCCGAGGTTCAGTTAGAGGTCCGTGCCGCCGTGGATATGCTGGATTTGGATCGGCGCGAGGCGGATCTGGCCATACGGATCAGTGACACGCCCGGAGATCAGCTGAAAGGTCTGCGCCTGACCACGCAGCACACGGCCAGTTTTGCCACGCAAGACTGGGCTGACCGGATCGCTGATACCCCGTCGGGTGTGATCGACTGGGTCGTGTTCTCGGGTCTGGGTCAAGTCCCGCGCGAGGCAATGAGACGTGCGCCCGGATCGCGGGTGAAGCTGATGTTCGACGATATGACTGCCATGATCGGGGCGGCCCGCGCTGGTCTGGGTGTGGTGCGTGCCCCGACGTTTCTGGGACGTCACTACAAGGATCTGGTGCAGGTGCCGTTGCTTGATCCGCAGCCATATGCCGATATTTGGGCGGTGGCGCATCGCGATGTCTGGCCCACCGCACGGGTGGCTGCATTTCGCGATTGTCTGCTGCCCTATTTCAAAGAGCACAAAGCGTCGTTTGAGGCCTGAACGTGCCAGTTGATGCATGATCCGCTGAGCGCTAGGCTGACACGATCACGTTTTGCCAAACAGGGGCTGCCCATGAAAACCACCGCTGATGCCGTTGAGCTGCCCGCCAATTGGGACAGGCGGGGCCTGCCTGCCTGGTCTTTCTTCAACCCCGAGATGCTGGAGCTGGAGAAGGACGTGCTGTTTCGCAGCCATTGGCAATTGGTGTGCCACGAAGCGGATTTGCCCAACCCCGGTGATTTCATCACGCTGGATGTGGTGGGTGAACGTGCCCTGGTGATCCGCGGCAAAGATGGCGCGGTGCGGGCCTTTCACAATCTGTGCCGTCATCGCGGCAGTCGCGTGGTGGCCGAGGAAAGTGGCACCTGCAAGAACGCCATCATCTGCCCGTTCCATGGCTGGGTGTATAACCTGGATGGCACGTTGCGCGGGGCGGCGCAGCCGCAGTCGTTGCCTGAACTGGACCCGGTTGAGATGGGATTGAAGCCGATTGATATGGATATCTGGCAGGGCTTTGTCTTTGTGCGTTTCAAGCCCGGCCCACAGCCTGCGATGTCCGAGGTTCTGGCGCATGTGGACGATGAGGTGGCGCAATACGCGCTGGACACTCTGGAACCCACCGGCGAGGGGTTTTTCATCGAAGAGATCGAGGCCAACTGGAAATGTGTGCGCGATGTGGACAACGAAGGCTATCACGTGCCGATGGCGCATCCCGGTTTGCAGGATCTCTATGGCCCCAACTACTTTGACGAGCCGTTTGAGCGCGGCACGTCGCGGTCTTTTGCATCGTTTCGCGGTGGGCCCGGGCGGTTGTGGTCGGTGCGGGCTTATAAGGCCGTGCTTGAGGCGCCTGCCCGGTTGCAGGACAGCCACAAGGATGCGTGGCTGTACATCGGAATGTTCCCTAACGCGGTGCTGGGGTTTTACCCCGACAGCGTGGTGTTCTATCAGGAGTTCCCGCTGGCCAACGGTCTGACGGTGCAACGCTCGGCCACGTATAAATACAAGGATGAGGACCGTCGGATGCGGCTGGCCCGGTATCTGAGCGGGCGGATTGACCGGATCACATCCGAGGAAGACGTGCAGCTGATCAAATGGACGTGGGAGGCCGCGTTTTCCAGCGGGTATGAAGGGTATCTGTTGTCTGATCTGGAGTACGGTGTGAAGACCTATCACGACGCGCTGCGGGATTTGTTTCCGGTGCTTTTGGAGGATGAGCCGGCAGAGGGCGAACTGGCGATGCGCAATGCGGAATTGTTGGAGCGCTGATGTACGACAAGTTCTCTTCAGATGCAATTTAAGGGATAGTGCCTTGACTCGTATGTGACCTATGGGTGAACGTAGGAAAAGTTTTATAGATTTATTGAGGTTAATCGAGCCCAACTGAATTTGGGGGCTTGGAATGAAAATAACTAATTGGGGGATGGTCTGTGTTTTTTCGTTAGTACTTGGATGCACGACCACGGAAATTGAAAACGATTTTATAAATCAAGACACACACGCATTTTCAAATGCGTTGAAAGATCCAAACAAAAAAAACGGGACGGCCCAAAAGGAAGATGGCTCTCCGATTGGTGAGATTCCCCCTCCGGCTCATGGTATGCTTGAGCTGCCCATGTCGACTTTGATAAAGCTCAACTACGCTTTCGAACATGGGTATCAGAAAGTGGCTGAAGAGGCGGATCGAGCCAACCATTATGCGAATGGCTTTTTAATAACCACGGCTCTGTCCATTGCACTGGGAGAATTGGGGAGTGTTTCAGCAGGGACGATTGAAAAAGCGGTGATCTTTTCTTTGGGGATCAACGAAGGTTTCAAATACGCAAATCCACCACAAGTGGCCCGCGCTTATCGAAAAGCGGGACTTGAGGCGCTTTGTTTTGCCAACACGACGGTCACACAAGGTTTTACTAAAGAAGGCAAAGAAGCGATTGATGAATCAGATAATAGCATCGAACATCGCGTTAAGCTGATCACGGCAATGCGGTATTCCCACTACAATCTTCGAGAACGGTTAACACGTTCCCCAGTTGGATTTAGTGGCCTTCTTGATAGCCTCAAAAAAGGCGAGGTTGCGGCATTGGAGCTGGAAGACAAAATTTTGGTCGAGACCAAACTTGCAGTGGAACTCGCGAAGAACAAAGAGGACCACTATTCAGTACGTCTCTTAAGTTGCCTTAGATAAATTAGCTCCAGCTCACATCGCCCAGAAATATGTACCCCGCACCGTAGATTGTTTTGATCAGGCGGGGGTTTTTGGGGTCTTCGCGCAGCTTGGTGCGCAGGCGTGATATGCGTACGTCCATTGCACGGTCAAAGGATTCGGATGCCGC
>JBGCEW010000025.1:0-1043 GCA_045106595.1 Roseovarius sp.
GCGCTTCACCTTTGGCAATCAGGTGTGGGACAATATGTTCTGGAGCCTCGCCTCAGGCGTTCCGATCTGGACGATCTGGGTGATCACATACTTCTATGTGGCAGCAAATGGCTGGGTGCCGACGCTGGACAGCATATCCGCCTCGCCCATCTGGTTTGTGCTGTTCTTCTTTGTCATCCGGTTCTGGCAATCGTTCCATTTCTACTGGATACACCGGCTGATCCATGTCCCGTGGATCTTCAAGAACGTGCATCACCTGCACCACCGCAACATCAATGTCGGGCCGTGGTCTGGTCTGGCGATGCACCCGGCCGAGCATCTGCTGTATTATTCGGGCATTGTGATCCATTTCGTAGTGCCGTCGCATCCCATCCATGTGCTGTTTCACATGTTCGCGGTCAATCTGGGCGCCGTCATCTCGCACTCGGGGTTCGACAAATTGCTGGTGCGCAACAAAGAGGCGATCAAGGCAGGGTCCTTTCACCATCAGCTGCATCACCGGTATTTTGAGTGCAACTACGGATCAGAAGAAATCCCACTGGACCGCTGGTTCGGCAGCTTTCACGATGGCACCGCCGAGGCCACGCAGCGTATCCGCGCCCGTAAGAAACGGCTGTTCGCCCGCCGTTAAACCCCTGCGCCGGGCCCGTATCACCAAACGCCAAAGGGCCGCGAAACGACGCGGCCCTTGACGAAATACACAGCTGCAAACGGCTTAAACGTCCAGCGTGTTGTCTTTCTCCCACTGGGTGAAATGCGTGACAAAGCTGTTCCATTCCTGATGCCGCATCTTCAGATAGGCGGCTGAAAACTCATCGCCCATCATCGACTTCAGCTCTTTGTCTTTGTCGTACAGACGCAGCGCATCCAGCATGTTCAGCGGCAGCTTGGGCGCACCGCGCACCTTGTGACCTTCGGCATACATATCAATGTCATAGCGCTTGCCGGGGTCGGCCTTGGTGCGCACACCCGACAGCCCTGCGGCAATGATCACAGCCTGCAACAGATAGGGGTTTACCGCCCCATCGGGCAGACGCAATTCA
>JBGCEW010000026.1:0-50201 GCA_045106595.1 Roseovarius sp.
CGCTGATCACCGATGTACAACCTTGGGCCTCGGGCCTCGGCGACGGGGTGGATGCCACGCCCTATGGCCTGCCGATTGAATATGAATCCGATGTGATCCGCCGCAACGTGGAATGGCTGACCGCCGACACGATCAGCTCGATCAACTTCACGCCCATCCATGCGCTGGATGGCACCATCACGCCCCAAGGCTGCGCGTTTGAGCGGCACCACTCGGGCGCGATTGAGCTGTCCAAGCCGGATTACCGTCTGATGATCAACGGTATGGTCGATCGACCACTGGTGTTCACCTACGAAGACCTTGAGCGCTTCCCGCGCGAAAACCATGTGTATTTCTGCGAATGTGCGGCGAACACGGGCATGGAATGGGCCGGTGCGCAGCTGAACGGCGCGCAGTTCACCCACGGTATGATTCACAACATGGAATACACCGGCGTGCCCCTGCGGACCTTGCTGGAGGAAGCCGGATACGACACGAGCGGCAAGTGGGTTTACGTCGAAGGGGCCGATGCATCGTCAAACGGGCGGTCCATTCCGATGGACAAGGCACTGGATGATGTGCTGGTCGCCTTCAAAGCCAATGGCGAGGCCCTGCGCAAGGAACATGGCTACCCTGTGCGACTGGTTGTGCCAGGCTGGGAAGGCAACATGTGGGTCAAATGGCTGCGCCGCATCGAGGTGACAGACGCCCCCGTGGAAAGCCGCGAGGAGACCAGCAAATACACCGATGTTCTGGAAGACGGCACCGCGCGCAAATGGACCTGGGTGATGGATGCCAAATCGGTTGTCACATCTCCCAGCCCTCAGGCGCCGATCACACATGGGCCGGGGCCATTGGTCATCACCGGGCTGGCGTGGTCCGGCAACGGGCCGATCACCCGTGTGGATGTGTCCAAGGATGGGGGCAAGACGTGGGAAACCGCCCGTCTGGCCAAACCCGGCGAGGCCAAGGCCCTGACCCGGTTCTATCTGGACACCACGTGGGACGGATCGGAAATGATGCTGCAAAGCCGGGCGATGGACAGCACCGGCTATGTGCAACCCACCAAGACGCAGCTGCGCGAGGTGCGGGGGCTCAATTCAATCTATCACAACAACTGCATTCAGACCTGGTGGGTCCGCGAAACCGGGGAGGCCGAAAATGTCGAAGTTTCTTAACACAGCCCTTGCGCTTGCCGTGATGGCAGGCCCCGCGATGGCCGAAGGGTTTGGCCTTGGTCGCGAAGCCCTTCCCGAAGAAATTGCAGCCTGGGATCTGGATGTGCGCCCTGATGGAACCGGCTTGCCACCCGGTTCGGGGGATGTCCTGACCGGCGAAGAGGTCTTTGCCGAGAAATGCGCCGTGTGTCATGGCGATTTTGCCGAAGGTGTGGACAACTGGCCCAAATTGGCAGGTGGTCAGGACACGCTGGATCACGAAGATCCGCTGAAAACCGTGGGCTCTTATTGGCCGCATCTGTCAACGACATGGGACTATGTGAACCGCTCCATGCCCTTTGGGGATGCCCAAAGCCTTGAGCCGGACGAGGTCTATGCGATCACCGCCTACATCCTGTATTCCAATGACTTGGTGGATGATGATTTTGTCCTGTCGGATGAAAACCTGGCCGACTTTGTGCTGCCAAACGCGGATGGGTTCATCATCGATGATCGCCCCGAGACGGAGTATGCTATCTGGTCTGGCGCGCCGTGCATGGAAAACTGCAAGGACAGTGTCGAGATCACGATGCGTGCCCGCGTGCTGGATGTGACCCCCGAAGAAGAGGGCGCATCAGAGGCGACCGAAGCGGCCGTGGTCGAAGAGGTGGCCCCGCAAGAGGCTGCTCTTGATCCTGAACTGGTCAAGCAGGGCGAAAAGGTCTTCAAGAAATGCAAATCCTGCCACCAGCTGGGTGACGGTGCCAAAAACCGCGCCGGTCCCGTCCTGACCGGGATCGTGGGCGCCCCTGCGGGTATGGTCGACGGGTTCAAATACTCCAAGGCGCTGAAAGCTGCCGCCGAAGGTGGGCTGGTCTGGGACGAAGAAAGCCTCTCAGCTTTTCTGGCCAAACCCAAATCCTTTCTCAAAGGAACCAAAATGGCTTTTGCCGGCCTTAAGAAAGACGAGGATCTGAACGCCATAATCGCCTATCTGCAAAGTGTGCCGGAGTGATCTGATGCGCGCCTTACTTGCAAGCTTTATGCTGTGCGCGGGCCTGTCCGGGCCCGTTTCCGCAACCGAAGCCCTTGGTGATGCCGAGGCCGGAGCCAAGCTGTTTTCCAAATGCAAGGGTTGTCATCAGGTTGGTGACCAAGCAACCGATCGAATAGGGCCGCATCTGAATGGCATTTTTGGCCGCAAAGCCGGGGCACATGAGCAATACGCCTATTCCAAATCCATGCAGCGCGCCGGGGCCGATGGGCTGATCTGGACCGCTGAAACGCTGGAGGCCTACATCGAAAATCCACGGGCCCTCGTTTCAAAGACACGGATGAGCTACACTGGAATGAAGGACGCAGACGACCGGGCCAATTTGCTGGCTTATCTGCGGATATATTCCGACAATCCTCAAGATTTACCCGAGGCCGAACCCACCGCACGCGGCACAGATCATAACCTTGACCCCGCAATCCTCGCGTTGAAAGGTGATCCGGAGTATGGTGAATATCTGTCGTCCGAATGCCTGACCTGTCATCAGGCCGACGGCAGTGCCGATGGGATCCCTGCGATCACCCGTTGGCCCGAGGAAGATTTTGTCATTGCGATGCACGCCTACAAGCAAAAGCTGCGGCCGCATCCGGTGATGCAAATGATGGCCGGGCGGCTCTCGAATGACGAGATCGCGGCACTGGCTGCATATTTTAGTGACCTCGAATAACCGGGGCGTTTAATGGGAGGACTACAACAATGACACTAAACAGACGCGCCTTTATCGGCACCGGCGTAGCGGCAGCATCTTTGCTGTCTGCTCCTGCTGTTTTGGCCGATGGCCATGGCAAACCCAAAGTGGTCGTGATCGGCGGCGGAGCAGGCGGGGCCACAGCCGCGCGCTATATCGCCAAAGACAGTGATGGCGGCATTGACGTCACATTGGTGGAACCCACGCGCACCTATTACACCTGTTTTTTCTCAAACCTTTATCTGGGCGGGTTCAAACAGATCGATGATCTGGGCCACACCTACGGCGCACTGGCCGCCAACCACGGCATCAACGTCGTGCATGACTGGGCCGTGGGCGTCGACCGTGATGCCAAGACGGTCACTTTGGCAGGCGGTGATACGCTGCCCTACGACAAGCTGATCCTCAGCCCCGGCATTGATTTCATCGACGGCTCGGTTGAAGGCTGGAGTGTGGCTGCGCAAAACAAGATGCCGCATGCCTATAAAGGCGGGTCGCAAACCGAACTGCTGAAGGCGCAAATCATGGCAATGCCCGAAGGTGGCACCTATGCAATGGTCGCCCCGCCCAACCCATACCGCTGCCCGCCCGGCCCGTACGAGCGTATTTCGATGGTGGCGCATATGCTGAAAGCCAACAATCCCACGGCCAAGATCATTGTGGCCGATCCAAAGCCGAAGTTTTCCAAAATGGGCCTGTTCCAGGAAGGCTGGGGCACGCATTACGACGGCATGATCGACTGGATCGGCGAAGATTTCGGCGGTGGTAACGTGGTGGTTGACCCCGAGGCCATGACTGTCAGCATCGACGGCGAAGTGACCAATGTCGATGTGTGCAACGTGATCCCCGGACAAAAAGCGGGCCGCATTGCCGAGCTTGCAGGCGTGACCGATGGCAACTGGGCGCCGGTGAATGCCGCCGATATGTCCAACAAGGCCGACGCGGATGTCTACGTTCTGGGCGATGCCAGCCAACAGGGTGACATGCCCAAATCGGGCTACTCGGCCAACTCTCAGGCCAAGGTCTGTGCCAATGCGGTGCGCGGCGCGCTGACCGGCTCCAAGGTGTTCCCTGCGAAGTTCTCAAACACCTGCTGGTCGCTGATTGCCACCGAGGACGGTGTCAAAGTGGGCGCCACCTACGAGGCCACGGACGAGAAGATTGCCAAGGTTGACGGCTTTATCTCTCAAACAGGTGAAAGCGGTGATTTGCGCAAAGCCACCTACGAGGAATCAGAAGGCTGGTACACGGGCATCACCACCGACATGTTCAGCTAAACAAAACTGCGGCGGGCCTGATCCAGATCATGGCCCGCCCCATCCTTTCGCGGCACACTCGACCGCATGAAAGGAGACCTCCCCATGAAACCATTTCACATCATGGCCGCCATTTGCATCGCAGCGACCCCGCTGTATGCCGAAGAGGTGGCCAAGACCTATCCGTTTGACGGCAGCTTTGAAGATGCGACGTTTGCCGTCGAAAGCGCGATTGTCGGCCAGGGACTGGTGATCGACTATGTCAGCCATGTGGGCGAAATGCTGGAACGCACCGGGGCAGATGTGGGCAGCGATGTCACGCTGTTTGCCGAAGCGGATATCTTTGTCTTTTGTTCGGCCGTTGTGTCGCGCCGCGTGATGGAGGCGGACCCAATGAACATCGCCCATTGCCCTTACGGGATCTTTGTGGCCGATCAGCAGGGCAAGGTGACCATCGGTCATCGCACCTATCCGCAAGGGGCCATGCAGGACGTGCAGACGTTGCTGGAAGGGCTTGTGGCAGACGCGTTGAACTAGCCACGCACCCGCCGCCGCCCCATCGGAGCGCATCATGCTTGAGACATTGCTTAATACGTTCGAAGACAGCACCATTTTGGTGACCGCTGGCGCGCTTGTCGGGCTGCTGTTTGGCGCAGCCGCACAGCATTCGCGGTTTTGCCTGCGCGCGGCCACGGTTGAGGTGGCGTCGGGCCTGTTCGGCCCCCGTCTGTATGTCTGGCTGATCGCCTTCAGCGCGGCCGTGCTAAGCGTGCAGCTGTTGGTGGCCTTAGACGTGCTGGACGTCTCGCAGGCCCGCCCACTGGCCGCAACCGGCAGCCTGTCAGGTGCGGTCATTGGCGGATTGATGTTTGGTTGCGGCATGATACTGGCACGCGGATGTGCCAGCCGGTTGCTGGTTTTGTCAGCCACAGGAAACCTGCGCGCCTTCGTCACGGGGTTGGTTCTGACCCTGGTGGCCCAGGCATCGCTGCGCGGTGTGTTGTCGCCGGTACGTGAAGGACTGGCCGCACTTTGGCTGGTGCCCGGAGGCGAGGCGCGAGACATTCTGGTCTGGCTTGGCCTTGGTCCGGGGGTGATGGTGGCCTTGGCGCTGGGTGTTTTGGT
The DNA here is from genome assembly GCA_045106595.1 of Roseovarius sp. GTDB lineage: Bacteria > Pseudomonadota > Alphaproteobacteria > Rhodobacterales > Rhodobacteraceae > Roseovarius. Next base: position 5,260 of record JBGCEW010000026.1, read on the forward strand.
GGGCACGGCCATGCTTGCCCACCGTGCGGATGTCAGGCTAAACCGCATCGCCGCCGCAGCCGGTGTAGGCCTCGCGGTTGGGCTGGGCTGGTGGGCCACCTATTTGATCTCGCAATCTTCGTTTGATCCGGTGGCGATATCTTCAGTCACCTTCACCGGGCCGTCCACCGATACGCTGATGGGACTGGTGAATGCCGCAGCACTGCCTGCCGGGTTTGGCGTCGGGCTGGTGCCGGGTGTGTTTGTCGGGGCGGCCAGCATGGCCCTGATCACGCGCGAAATACAGATCGAACGCTTTGGTCCTGACACGCCGATGGAGCGTTACCTGATTGGCGCATGCCTGATGGGCTTTGGTTCAATGCTGGCGGGCGGCTGTGCGGTTGGGGCAGGCATGTCAGGCGGATCAATCTTTGCACTGACCGCCTGGATCGCGGTGTTTTGCATGTGGCTGGGGGCGATGGGCACTCATCAGGTATTGGCCCGTGTGCAGCGCCCGGTTCTGGGATGATCATGCAGGTGGAAAGGCCGCCCTGTCAGCCGTGTTCCCACCCGCCCACCCCACACGCCTGACAGGGCGGGGCGCAGCGTGCACCGTTCAAATCCCCTGGCGAGCCAAGACGCCTCTGGCGCGAGGGGTCACTCAAACTCCATCTGTTCATACACCCGCCCTGCGTTTTTGGTGGCCAGTTCTTCGTAGGTGTCCAGATGCGCAAAGGGGGATTGATCGACGTAATAAGCCTCGGCCAGATCACCACCTGCATCCAGATGCTCGCCCACTTTGCCGCGCAGATAGGTCAGGTAATCCTTCGTGTAGCGGCGCACCTGCGCCATGTTTGTCGGATGACCGTGGCCGGGGATCACATAGGTGGCCCCCAAAGGCTCAAACGCGGCATCCCAGGTGTCCAGCCAATCAGCGGTCAGCGTGTCCTCAAATATCGGCAACATGCGTTCGTGAAAGGCCATGTCACCCGAAATGACAAGGGATTGCTCGGGCAGCCAGATGACAATGTCACCGGGGCTGTGAGCGGGGCCAAGGTGGCGCGCCTCAATGCGGAAATCGCCCATCTCCACGATGTACGCGTTCTCAAATGTCTCGGTCGGGCCTTGCACAAACGTGCCTTCCGCGCGGTCGCGGTTATAGCGCTTCATACCTTCAAGGATCGAACCGCCGTATTGCTCAACCTCGTGGGCGGCATCCACATGGGCCACAATGGGCACGCCCTGTTCGGCCCAGTAGGAATTGCCCAGCATCGCATGGCCCTGACCGTTTTCGTTGAACACCAGTTTGACGGGCTGATCGGTGATCGCCTTGATCTCGGAATGCAGTGCCTTGGCCAGACCGTATGCAGCACCACCGTTCACAACCACCACGCCATCACCTGTGACGATAAAGCTGAGGTTGTTGTTGTGGCCCGCATTGGCATAGGTCGGCGGGGCGGTGGCCCCAATGGCCGACCAGACATGCGGGATCACCTCAACCGGTTTTGAGTACAGCATCGAACCGGGATACTGATCCGCAATATCTTCCGAGGCCTGCGCGATGCCTGCCATCATCATAAGGGCTGCAATCCAACGCATCACATCTCTCCTGCTGCAAAGTGGTATCCATCGCCGCGCTTCTCAACCCGGCCGATGCCGCCACCGGGCAAGTGAAAGCCCAGCATCAGCATGTTGTCCTGGGCCAGTTGATCCAGCAGGCGCATGCGGGTGACACTCCCAGTGCTCTGATCCTGATCTGACCCGCTGGGCCAATCGGGGCGGGCCATGGCGATATGGTGATTGCCAATGGCATCGCCCACAACCATCATCGCCTCAGCACCTGCACGAATTTCAAACGACATATGCCCCGGTGTGTGACCATAGCTGGCATGTGACATGACACCGGCAAGAACCTCCTGGCCGGGCTCAATCAACGTCACAGTGTCTTCAATCATCTCAAGCCGCCGTGCAGCCCCGACCGCAAATGACGCGCGTGCCTCGCCAATGGTGTTTACCGTGTCAGGATCGGTCCAATATTCCCACTCGGCCTGTCCCATCATGTAATTGGCATTGGCAAAGACCGGATCGTCAAAATCATCCAAAAGCCCCCAAAGGTGATCAGGATGCGCATGGGTAAAGACCACATCTGTTACGTCGTCGGGTGCAATGCCAGCGGCCTCCAGATTGTCCAGCAAAGCGCCTGCGCTGGGCATAAAGGCGGGGCCCGAGCCCACATCAAACAGCACCGTGCGGTCACCATCTTGCATCAGTGTGACGTTGCAGGGCGGCTGAACCTGATCACGTGACACTTGGTATTCGGCCAACAGCGGCAGCAGCTCATCCTGTGGCAAATGCGCAAAGGCAAAATCGCCGGGCAGTTGCAGATACCCATCGCTCAGGCTGGTCACCGTGACATCGCCCATCTGCACCGAGGCCCGCGCCAACAAAGGCGTCAGCCCGGTCAGCCCCATGGCACCCAATCCGGCAAGTGTGAAACGTCGTGTGATCATCATGCGGCCTTTCTTATTCATATCTTTGAATATGAACGCGACAGGCGTGGTTTGGCAAGGTTAATCTTGCTCAGGAGGGTCGCCCATGTCGCGCATCAGCCCCGCAAAATCAAACAGCTTTGGGTCCATTAGGTGTGACGGCCGCACATTCATCAAGGACCGGAACATCACCTGACGGCGCCCCGGCGCGTTCTTTTCCCAGCCGTCGAGGATTTGTTTCACCTGCTGGCGTTGCAGCCCGTCCTGAGAGCCGCACAAATCACACGGAATGATGGGATATTGCATCGCTTGGGCGAACTTCTCGCAATCCACCTCGGCCACATGGGCGAGTGGGCGATAGACGAACAAATCGCCCTCTTCGTTGACCAGCTTGGCCGGCATCGTGGCCAGACGCCCGCCGTGAAACAGGTTCATAAAGAACGTCTCAAGAATATCATCGCGGTGATGGCCCAGCACCACGGCGCTACAGCCTTCCTCGCGCGCGATCCGGTACAGGTTGCCCCGGCGCAGGCGTGAACAGAGCGCGCAAAACGTGCGGCCCTCGGGCACTTTGTCCATGACGATAGAATAGGTGTCTTGGTATTCAATCCGGTGCGGCACCTGCATCTTTTCCAGAAACGCAGGCAGCACGGTGGCCGGAAACCCCGGCTGGCCCTGATCCAGATTGCACGCCAGAATATCCACCGGCAACAGCCCGCGCCATTTCAGCTCGTAGAGCACCGCCAGCAACGTATAACTGTCCTTGCCACCCGACAGGCAGACCAGCCATCTCGCATCGCGCTCAATCATGCCGTATTGGTCTATCGCCTCGCGCGCATACTTCACGATCCGCTTGCGCAGCTTCTTGAATTCCGTGGTTTTGGGTGCGCCGTGAAACAGCGGGTGGATGTCATCCAGATCATCAAGCATCAGCGTGCCTCATAGCATATGGCCGGATTTGGCAGCTTTGGTGGCCAGATACGCGTGGTTGTGCGGGTTTTCACCTACTTTCAGCGGCACTCGCTCGGCCACATGCACACCTTGTTGTTCCATCATGGCGATCTTGCCGGGGTTGTTGGTCAGCAGCCGCACGGATGAAAACCCCATCTGTTTCAGGATATCCGCACCAATGCGAAAGTCGCGCTCGTCATCCTCAAACCCCAGCCGGTGATTGGCCTCGACCGTGTCAAAGCCCTGATCCTGCAACGAATAGGCGCGCATCTTGTTGGCCAGTCCAATGCCGCGCCCCTCTTGGTTGAGATACAGCAAAACGCCTGCGCCCTCGGTTCCCATCTGCGCCAAAGCACCGCGCAGCTGTGGGCCACAATCGCATTTCAGTGACCCCAGAAGATCGCCGGTAAAACAGGCCGAATGCAGACGTGACAACACCGGGGCATCGCGGTCCGGGCGGCCGATTTCAACGGCGTAATGCTCCTCGGCTCCGTCTTCGGGGCGAAAGACATACAACCGCCCGGCCTCAGACACCTGCAAGGGCAGGCGGGCGCTGACGATGGGGTGCAACGGGCTGGCGTTCAGCATGTGCGCGCCTGCATCAGCGACGTGAATGTGGGTCAGATTGTGCGCCTTGGCAAACCCGTTGTCGGTGATTTCAACCATCAGGGCGGCGGGCAGCATCCGGGCGGATTTCGTCAGTTGAATGGCCAGCCGCGCCAGATCAGCTGTCCCGTCGCGTTCACTGGCCAGCGGGCCTTTCATCGGAGAATTCAGATCATCCGCCGGATCAGCAATGCTCTGGATCCATCCGCACCCTGCATCGCGTGGCACTTTTACCCGCGCCAGATCACCGTCATAGGCGCGCGCCTTAAGTGTTTCAGCCCGGCGGGCGGTGATGGCCAGCACCGGATCGGCGGGCAGCGCACGTATCGCCTCAAGCCGCTCGGCACTCAGGGTCTCGGCCGCGATCACCAGCATCGCGCTATCGTGCCCGGCCATAACCACAGGCACACCCATGCGCAAATCAGCGCGGGCGCGGGCCAGGGTTTCAGTGATGTCAGGCGAAAGGCACATAGTCGGAACTTTCAACAGATCAGATCGGCTGATCCACTATAGGGTTTTTGCAATAATGTGAAACATATGCTCGCAAGCTTACACGTGCCCGTGAGAAACCTGTAGCACACCTTGAGATTACCGTGATGCACGTCAACATCGTGTGAAACGAGACAAAGGACAATGGCCCAATGGCACAGCTTAAGAAAATTCTGTTGGTCGATGACGACCACGACCTGCGCGAAGCCCTGAGCGAGCAGCTGGTGATGACCGAAGATTTTGATGTGTTTGAGGCCGAAAACGGCGCCGAGGCCATGAAGCGCGCCAAAGACGGCATTTATGATCTGGTGATTCTCGATGTGGGCCTGCCCGATACCGATGGCCGTGAACTGTGCCGCCTCATGCGCAAACAGGGCGTCAAAGCGCCGGTGATGATGCTGACCGGCCATGACGGCGATGCCGATACCATTCTGGGTCTTGATGCAGGCGCCAATGATTACGTGACCAAGCCGTTCAAATTCCCGGTGCTTCTGGCCCGCATCCGCGCGCAACTGCGCCAGCACGAACAATCCGAAGATGCGATTTTTCAGCTGGGGCCCTACACGTTCAAGCCCGCGATGAAGATGCTGATCACCGAAGACGACCGCAAAATCCGCCTGACCGAAAAAGAGACGAACATTCTCAAGTTCCTCTATCGCTCGACCGACGGCGTTGTGGCGCGCGATGTGCTGCTGCACGAGGTCTGGGGATACAACGCCGGTGTCACCACGCACACGCTGGAAACACACATCTACCGCCTGCGCCAAAAGATCGAACCTGATCCCGGAAATGCCCGCCTTCTGGTAACAGAGTCCGGTGGATACCGCCTGCTAGCGTGAATTTTTGACGTGGATCAAAGAAAGACTGATCCGGTCGCGTAAAATGAACGTAAGATGAAGTACCCGTCGCATATGCGGGCTCTCATATGCACCTCCCTGTTGGACTTGGCCCCGGTTTTTACCGGGGTCTTTTTTTGCCCATTCCGCAATGTCAGGGCCGTTTGCGACATTATGTCGATTTTGGCAAAGACTCCGGCGCTGTGATTGTTCGATGCTTGCGTGTCCCGCAACAACCGAAATTTGCAATGACCCAAACCCTGACACATCACACAGGCGGCCCAACGGCAGCCTCCGTTCAGGGCAACGTCATGTGTGTGATGGCGGTGTTGTTGTTTGCCACAGGGTTTCCCGCGGCCGAAGAGCTGCTTAAAACCTGGGGACCTATATCACTGATCACGGCGCGCTGTATCTTGGCCTGCGCCTTCTTGTTGCCAATCTGGCTGCTGATGGATGGCTGGCGTGTTGTGGCCGGGGCACCTTGGTTGCGGGGGTTGTGGATCGGTGCGCTGGGTTTTGGCACAGGCACTGTGTTGCTGCTGGTTGTGCAGGACTACACCGATCCGGTGACAGCTGTGCTGATCGCTGCCACGATGCCCGTCAGCGCTGTGGCGCTTGAAGTGGTGCTTGATGGCCGACGCCTGACGCGCAACTTCATGCTTGGTACGGTGCTGGTGCTGGTGGGCGGTTTCCTGGCAACCGGGGCCAACATCACCGACGGGCAGTTTGGCGGGGGTGTGCTCTTTGGGTTGCTGGCCTCGGTGCTGTTTGCATGGGGATCACGCAAAACGGTCAAAGGCTTGCCTGAGATGTCTGCCATGGGTCAAATCACGATCACTCTGATCGGGGCCATGATGTTTTGCCTGGCGACCTATGATGTTTTTGTGATCTTTGGCCTGCCGGGTACAGATATGGCTCCTCTGGGTGTCTGGGGGTGGTCAATGCTGCTGACCTTTGCCGTGGGCGCAATGGCGATCAGCCAGGCCTTTTGGCTCCTGGGCGTTGCGCGGCTGGGGGTTGGCATTGCCTCGTTTCACCTCAATGCGGCTCCGTTCTATGTGATGCTGATCCTGCTTATGATGGGCGGCGCGTGGGACTGGCAGCGTGCCTTGGGCGCAGGTGTGCTGGGCTGTGGCGTCGTGCTGGCGCAGCGACGGCGCAAACCGCCCGTGGCGACGGTCCACGTCTTTTCCAGCACGCGCCGCCTGTAGCGCAGGGATCCGCAGGAATCAGGTTGCGCTGACCTGCACCCCAAGGGCATGGTCAGCCCAGCTGACACAGGAGCCCGCGCTATGCCATTCACCCTTGCCACCTGGAACATCAACTCGGTTCGCCTGCGCGAGCCGATTGTCTGCAAGCTTTTGGCCGAAGAAGGCCCTGATGTGCTGTGCTTGCAAGAATGCAAAAGCCCGGTCGAGAAAATCCCGACCGACGCGTTTGCCGAACTGGGCTATACCCACATGGTGGCACGCGGGCAAAAGGGTTATAACGGGGTGGCGATCCTGTCCAAACTGCCCATGGTCGAAGCCGGGGCCGAGGATTACGCGCAATTGGGCCACGCCCGCCACATCGCAGGCACGCTGGAAAACGGTGTGACAATCCACAATTTCTACGTGCCCGCAGGCGGCGATGTGCCCGACCGTGCCGTGAACGAAAAGTTCGGTCAAAAGCTGGATTACCTATCCGAGATGCGCGATGCCTTCCGGGCCGATGCCCCCCGGAAATCCATTCTGGTGGGTGATCTTAACATCGCCCCGCGTGAGGATGATGTATGGGATCACAAGAAACTGCTGAAGGTGGTCAGCCATACCCCGGTCGAGGTCGAAGCGCTTGGTGACACCCAGGATGCGGGCAAATGGGTGGATGTCACGCGGCAGGATATCCCCGCCGGGCAGCTTTACAGCTGGTGGTCCTACCGCGCGCGCGATTGGGATGTGGCCGACAAAGGCCGCCGCCTCGATCATGTCTGGGCCACGCCCGACATCTCAAACGCGGCCCACTCCAGCCGGGTTCTGCGGGATGCGCGTGGCTGGGAAAAGCCTTCGGATCACGCCCCGGTCTTTGCGACATTTGATCTGGATTGATCGCGCAGATCCGCGCTACGCGTCTGACCCTCGCCATGCCTGTCAAAGGCACGACCGGCAAAGCGATTGCAGTGTCGGCCTGCGCGCTGGCTGCGGAAATCCAGCAATGTGGCCGCAGCTGAACGCGTCAGGGATGTGGACCGCTTCTTGCGCCTAATGGGCTAACCCCTTGCAACACGCGGCATGCTACGCCATGTAGCAACCAACAACAGACGCCTAACAAAGCGGAGGGCAACATGCTCGAACTTGGTGGCCAGCCGAATACCCCAACCGACCTGATCAAAGATGTAACCGAGGCCGATTTCATGGCCGAGGTGGTCGAGATGTCGCAAACCATCCCGGTGATCGTGGATTTCTGGGCACCGTGGTGTGGACCGTGCAAAACACTTGGTCCACAGCTTGAGGCCGCAGTGACCAAAGCCGGTGGCGCTGTGCGCATGGCCAAGGTCAACGTGGACGAAAACCAGATGATCGCGGGCCAGCTGCGCGTGCAATCAATCCCGACCGTCTATGCCTTTTGGCAAGGCCAGCCTGTGGATGCGTTCCAGGGTGCCGTGCCTCCGTCCGAAATCGACGCCTTTGTCGCCAAGCTGGTAGAGCTGTCCGGCGGCGAGGCAGAGGATGGTGGCTTGACCGAAGCGATTGAAGCCGCCGAGGAAATGCTTGAGGCAGGTGCCGCATCCGATGCCGCACAAACGTTTGCCGCCATTTTGCAAGAAGATCCGTCCTCGGCCCCGGCCTATGCCGGAATGGTGCGCGCGCATATCGCTATGGATGATCTGGAGCAGGCCGAAGCCATTCTGAACGGCGCCCCCGCCGAAATCAGTGAGGCGCCCGAGCTGGAAGCCGCTCACGCCCAGCTTGAACTGGCGCGCCAGGCCCAGGATGCAGGCCCCGTAGGCGAGTTGAAAGCCGCGGTTGACGCAGACCCCGAAAACAATCAGGCCCGGTTTGATCTGGCACTGGCCTTGCAAGCCGCCGGTCAGAACCAGGACGCCGTTGACGAACTGCTTGAGATCTTCCGCCGTGACCGTGAGTGGAATGAAGGCGCGGCAAAGACGCAACTTTTCACGCTGTTCGACGCGCTCAAGCCCAATGATCCGGTTGTTCTGAACGGCCGCCGCAAATTGAGCTCAATGATATTTGCCTGAGGCCGGTGTCGGCCTAGTTAGAATGCTATGATGAACTTCGCCGATCTGCCGGATGTAATTCCGATCTTTCCGTTGCCCGGTGCGCTGATGCTGCCGCGCTCGCGGTTGCCACTGCATTTGTTCGAACCACGCTATCTGGCGATGTTCGAGGATTGCCTTAAAACGCCCGGTCGTCTTGTGGGAATGATCCAGCCCAATACCGGCCCAGGGCGTGACGCCAATGCCTTGCATGCCATCGGCTGTGCCGGGCGGATCACGCAGTTTTCCGAAACAGATGACGGGCGTTACATGATCACCCTGTCAGGCATGTCGCGCTTTCGCATGATCAGCGAGGTGGACGGCTTTACGCCCTACCGTCGTGCGCAGGTGTCATGGGATGGGTTTGAACGTGATCTTGGCCCGATGGACATGGACAAGCAGTTTGACCGCCCGGCCTTCCTTGATCTTCTGGGCCGCTACTTCTCGTCGCGTGATTTGCAGACCGACTGGGACAGCCTGAAAGAGGCGGATGACGAATTGCTGATCAATTCGCTGTCCATGCTGCTGGGATTTGAGCCTGAGGATAAACAAGCCTTGCTTGAGGCCCCGTCGCTCAGCACCCGCCGCGAAACATTGGTGACCCTGATCGAGTTTTCCATGCGCTCGGGCGAGGGGTCCGAAGAGGTCATGCAATGAGCACCGATGCCAAGCAGGTGGGGTTTGATCCGCGCATGGTCGAGGCGCTGATTTGCCCGGTGACCCACGCGCGGCTGGACTATGACGCCGATGCGCAAGAATTGATAAGCCGCTCGGCCAATCTGGCCTTTCCCATTCGCAACGGCATCCCTGTGTTGTTGGTCGATGAAGGCCGTCCACTGGACTAACTTGTGCCAGTTCTGACCGGACCTATGACGCTATGATGAACCTTCTCAAACCCCCGGCCTTTGTGCTGTGCGCAGCATTGGCCACCGGAGCATGGGCGCAAGACACCATGATTGATTCATTTGACCCCCAGTCAGAAACCACCTGGCGCTTTTTCTCGGATCAGGTGATGGGCGGTGTGTCGTCTGGTCAGGCGCAGCTTGGGCAAGACGGGGCTGACAGCTATGTGCGTATGACAGGCACGGTCAGCACGGCCAACAATGGCGGGTTTATCCAGATCAGAACAGATCTGCAGGATGGCCTGCCCCCCGGAACCCGTGGTCTGCGACTGGTGGTGCGTGGCAATAATCAGCAGTATTTCGTGCACCTGCGCACAACCGGAACCGCCCTGCCATGGCAGTATTATCAGGCGGGGTTTGATGTCAGTACCACCTGGACCGAGGTGAAACTGCCCCTCAATGCGTTCAACCCGTCGGGGGCCATGCTGCGCGACGTGCCGCTGGCAAACACTGTGACCTCGGTGGGAATTGTTGCCTATGGGCGTGATCACGCGGCACAGATTGATGTGAAAGAGATCGGGTTTTACTAAGGTCCGACCCACGGCCATTCATCCCGCACACCCCTCATGAAAAACGCCGGGCAGAGACGTCTCTGACCCGGCGTTTTATCTTTTAAAAGGCGTGGCTTACTCGGCGTCGCCCAGAACCGACAGACCTTTGAGGATGTCGATGGCATAGGCCAGCTGGTAATCCTCTTCGCGCAGCTGTGCCGCAGTTTCCGCTTTCTCACGATCGGCTTCGATCTGGCGGATTTCATCCTCGGTCAGGCTGTCATTGTCCAGACTGCCACGCAGGTCAGCCTCGGTGCGGTCGAACAGGCCCTGTTCGTCCTCGTTCTCGTCCTCATTCGGCGAGCGGCGCGGTTGTTCAACCACAATGTTCGGCGACACACCCAAAGCCTGAATAGAGCGCCCAGACGGTGTGTAATACCGTGCCGTGGTCAGACGCATCGCGCCATCACCGCGCAGGGGCATCACGGTCTGAACCGACCCTTTACCAAAACTTTTCGTGCCAATCACAACCGCGCGGCGGTGGTCTTGCAAGGCCCCTGCCACAATTTCCGACGCCGAGGCCGAGCCGCCATTGATCAGCACAACCATCGGTTTGCCCAACGCCAGATCACCGGGTTCAGCATTGAACCGGTCACCATCTGCCGGGTCCCGGCCACGGGTGCTGACAATTTCGCCCTTTTCCAGGAACGCATCCGACACTTTGATCGCTTGTGTCAGCAAACCGCCGGGATTGTTGCGCAGATCCAGCACAAAGCCGTTCACTGCATCAATGCCGCCCAGCTCTTCAACCTGTTCCTCAAGCGATGACGCCAGGTTGCGATAGGTCTGATCATTGAACGTGGTCACACGCAGAACAACAGTCTGACCCTCGGTGCGCGCCCGCACAGCCGTCAGTTTGATCGTGTCGCGGATGATGGAGACATCAAACGGCTCCGGGTCGCCTTCGCGCACCACGGTGATCACGATCTCTGATCCAACCGGCCCGCGCATCATGTCCACGGCTTCGTCCAGGGTCAGACCCAGCACGCTTTCGCGGTCCACATGGGTGATGAAATCGCCGGCCTCAATGCCCGCCTCATCGGCAGGGGTGCCATCGATCGGCGACACAACCTTCACAAAACCCTCTTCCTGGGTCACTTCGATACCAAGCCCGCCAAATTCGCCACGGGTCTGCACACGCATGTCGGCGGCATCATTGGGCGACAGATAGCTGGAGTGCGGATCAAGCGATGTCAGCATGCCGTTGATGGCGGCCTCAATCAGCTCGCCTTCGTCCACTTCCTCGACATATTGCGCGCGGATGCGTTCAAAGATGTCACCAAACAGGTCCAGCTGTTCATATACATTGGTGGGGTTTGCGGCCTCTTGTGCCAGCAAAGGGGCTGCCACTTGGGTGGTTACAACCGCCCCGGTCAACGTGCCGGCCGCGGCGGCCATCAGAAATTTTTTCATATGCTCAATCGTCCTTGTCCGTTTTGAACCAGCTTTCAGGGTCCACAGGGCTGTTGTCTTCTCTGACCTCTATATAGAGCGTTTCGCTCTGGGCGGCACCCGTCTCATTGCTGATCTGGGATAAAAGTGCGCCAGTGTCACGTCCATCATCGGCCATAAGGCCCACGGGGCTGCCCCCTGGCAGAACCTCGCCCATATCACCATAGACCACGTCAAGCCCCGCGAACACCATCAGAAGTCCCGCCTGAGGCTCTAGAATGATCACATTGCCGTAATCCAGCAAAGGGCCTTTATAACGCACGGTGGCCGCAGCGGGTGTGGTGACCAATGCACGCGGGCGCGTGGCCATCACGATGCCGGGCCGGGTGATGCCCGCGGCATCCGGCTCGCCTGCGCGGCGCAGAATGCGGCCTCGCACCGGCATCGGCAAATCGCCTTTGCGGTCTGTCACCCCTGGCAGGCTGCCCGGCGCTTCGTCCACGGCAATCTCGCTCAGTCCACTGGCAAACCCTTCCAGCGTTTCGGTCGAGGCAATCAGCAGCGCCGTCCGTGTGGCATCCTCGGTGAACCGACGCGGCAGCGCAGTGCGATCCGAAATGGCCTGGCTCAGTGCGGTGCGGGCCTCTTGTGCGCCGTTCAGCCCGTCTTCCAACTTGTCGACAGCACTTTGCTGCAACTGGCGCAGAACGCTCACGTCCTCAAGCTGCGTGCGCAACTGCGCGGCGTGCTGTTCCAGCGCAGGCGTCACATCGGCCAAAATCATCCCTGACCGTGCCGTGCCCACAGGCCCCGTTGGATGCAGCAAAAACACCGGGGACGGCGCCGATCCGATGCTTTGAAGTACGCCCAGCAGCTTGGCTATTTCGGCCTCACGGGCGCGCAGTTCGCGCATCGTGGCATCCTCGCGCACGGCCGCCCGGCGCAATCCTTCGCGCAGAGCCTGCAACCCGTCCTCATAGGCGTGCACAGTCTCGGTCAGCGCTTTTACCCGGTTGCGCGCGCCATCGGCGGCATCCAGCGATGCAGCCGCTTTGGCCAAACGATCAGCGGCGGCACGAGCAGCTTCGGCGGGATCATCCTGCGCAAGGGCCAGGGCAGGCCAGCAGCACAGACATATCACCCAAAGCCATTTCATAAGATCAGCGTCTTTCCTGTCATCTCGTCTGGTTGTGGCAAACCCATCAACTGTAACAACGTAGGCGCCAGATCACACAGCGCACCGGTGTTCAGCTGGCATCCCTCGGGCCCGCCTACCAAAATCACCGGAACGGGGTTGGTGGTATGCGCGGTGTGCGGCCCGCCGGTTTCGGGGTCAATCATCACCTCGCAATTGCCGTGATCGGCGGTGATGATCATCGCACCGCCCACCTCTTGCAAGGCATCAACCACACGGCCCAGCCCCTCATCCACCGCTTCGCAGGCTTTGATCGCAGCTGCCAAATCACCAGTATGGCCCACCATATCGGGGTTCGCATAGTTCACGACGATCAGGTCATACTGCTCGCCGATGCCGGCCACGAAATGTGATGTCACCTCATCCGCCGACATTTCAGGCTGCATGTCATACGTCGCCACATTGGGCGAGGGCGCCACATAGCGGTCTTCGCCTGGCACAGGGTCCTCAACGCCACCATTCAGGAAGAAGGTAACATGTGGGTACTTCTCGGTCTCGGCCAGATGAAACTGGGTGCGGCCTTGCTTTGACACCCATTCCGCCAGCGTGTTCTGAATGTCGCGCGCCGGAAAGACCGTGTCGATCCATGCGTTATGCTCGCGCGAATATTCCACCAGCCCCAGCAAAGCGGCCCATTCGGGGCGGCTGGCCAGCGCGAAACCCTCAAACTCGGGCTCGGCAATGGCGCGCATAATCTCGCGGGCGCGGTCGGCGCGGAAGTTCAGGCAAAACACCCCGTCGCCATTCTGTGCGCCCGCATAGTCACCGATAATGGTCGCCTGAATGAACTCATCCGTCTCAGACCGGGCATAGGCGTTGCGCACGGCAATCTCGGCACTGTCTGATTGCAGGCCCTGGCCCAGGATCATCGCCTCATAGGCCTCGCGCACGCGGGTCCAGCGATTGTCGCGGTCCATTGCAAAATAGCGCCCCGACACCGTGCCGATGCGTGCCCCTTCGGGCAAACCTTCGTGCAACATGGCCAAATAGGTCAGCGCGCTTTTGGGGGCCACATCACGCCCGTCGGTCATCGCGTGCAACACCACCGGGATGCCCGCATCACACAGCGCCTTGGCCGCGGCATTCACATGGGTGATGTGCCCATGCACCCCCCCATCCGAAATCAGACCCAGCAAATGGGCTGTCCCACCTGACTGGCGCATCTTGTCGATGAACCGGCCCAGCGCGGCTTCGGTGAAGAAACTGCCGTCTTCAATGGCCAGATCGATTTGCCCCAGATCCATCGCCACCACGCGCCCGGCCCCAATGTTCGTGTGCCCCACTTCGGAATTGCCCATCTGCCCCGAGGGCAAACCCACCTCAGGCCCATGGGTGATCAGCGTGGCATTGGGGCAGGTGGCCATCAGGTGGTCAAACACAGGTGTATTGGCCAGCGCAGGCGCATTGGCGGTGGTGTCCTCGGACACGCCCCATCCATCAAGGATGCATAATACAACGGGTTTTGGTGCGCTCAAGTTTTGCTCCGGCCTGTAGTCATTGGCTGTCTAACGGGTTCCACCAAAGGGGGAAAGACGCGGTAGCGATAACAATTGACGAAGTTTCGATTATACCCGGTGATAGGGCGCGCCCGACAGGATCGACGCCGCCCGGTACAGCTGTTCGCTCAGCATCACACGGGCCAGCATATGCGGCCAGACCATCTTGCCAAAGCTCAGCCTGAAATCGGCCTGCGCGCGCAAATCCTTGGCCAGACCATCCGCACCGCCGATCAACAGGCACAGATCACGGCGCCCGTCGTCGCGCCAATGGGCCAGCTTGTCTGCAAATTCAGGCGAAGTGATAACCTGCCCGCGTTCATCCATCGCGACAACGACCGATCCGTCGGGAATGGCACGGCGCAACAACTCGGCTTCGGCGTCCTTGCCCAGGTTCTTTTTGTCCTCAACCTCGCGCACGTCTCCCAGGCTCAGACCAAGGCTGCTGCCGGTCCGGTCAAACCGGGTCAGATAATCGTTCAGAAGGTCCTGCTCGGGGCCTGCCCGCAGACGGCCCACAGCACAGATATGTACCCGCATTCAGCTGGGCTGGGTCGCGGTCTCGGCGCCGGGCATCCACATCTTCTCCAGCTGGTAAAAATCGCGCACTTCCGGGCGGAAGACATGCACAATGATGTCGCCCGTATCCAACAGCACCCAATCGCCGGTGTCTTTGCCTTCAATCTTGGCAAAAACGCCCAGCTCGGTTTTCAGCTTTTCGGCCAGCTTCTCGGTGATCGCGGTCACCTGCCGGGTCGAACGGCCCGAGCAAATGATCATGTAATCGCCGATCGCCGTTTTACCGCGCAGGTCGATCTGCACGATGTCTTCGGCTTTGTCGTCGGTCAGAGAGCTCAGGATGCGCGCCAGCTGTGTCTCGCTGTCAGCACCTTTGTTCGGCGTGGGTTTAGACGCCATTTTGTCAGCGGCCGTCGCCGCATCGGTCGAAAGAGACAGGACAGTGTCCTCCTGATGAAAACGCGCCGATTCCACCCTCGGCGCAGGGACTGATGCCAAATTAACAAGCGGGGTATGGATTTTCAATGACAGCAGGGAATATCGCGCGGCTGATGAGCGGATTTTGCCACTTTGGCCGTTCGTACGTGCCACGCACCTGACCGTGGCGCGGGCCTTAATCCAGGGCCTTTGCGCGCTCGTGCTCGCTTTCATCGCCCAACACACGCACCTCGCGTTGTGGGAACGGGATGGAAATATCGTGCTCGGCAAAGGCATCCCACAAGGCCAGATACACATTACCCCGAATGTTGGTCAGCCCGCCTGTGGGGTCCGAAATCCAGAACCGCAGGATGTAATCGACGGAACTGTCGCCAAATCCCACGATATGACAGACCGGCGCCTTGAAGGCCAAAACGCGGTCCACATCCTTGGCTGCGGCAATCGCAATCTTGCGCACAAGGTGGGGATCACATCCGTACGAGGTGCCAAAATAGATATCCAGCCGCACAAAATCATTGGAATGCGACCAGTTCACCACTTGACCGGTGATCAGGTCTTCGTTCGGGATCAGATATTCGCGCCCGTCGCGGGTGACCACGCTGACATAGCGCGCGCCCAATGAATTGATCCACCCAAACGTATCGCCAAGGCTGATCACGTCACCGGGCTTGATCGATTTATCCAGCAGGATGATCACACCTGACACCAGATTTGACACCACCTTTTGCAGACCAAAACCAAGGCCCACACCGATCGCACCAGACAGAACTGCAAGGCCCGTCAGGTCAATCCCAATGGCGCGCAGGCCAATGAAAAACGCCATGCCGTACAAAATGACCTGCAGGAATTTGACCGCCAAAACCTGCATTGAAGGCGAGATTTCTTTGTTCTTGCGGATCTGCGATGACGTGGTCGAGGACACAAACCGCGCAATCGCAAACAATGCGCCAATCACAAAGATCGCCTGCACCACCAGCCACAGCGATATCCGCGTCTCGCCCATGCTCAGGGCGGCGGAATCCAGCAATGTGCGGAACTCATCGGTGATGCCCATGATGCTCAGCGTCACCCATGTCCACCCGGCATAGCGCACAACCGCACGTAAAAAACCGTTGGAAATCAGGCGTGACAGGATCGCGATGATCAGCCATGCCATGGCCAGTTTGGCCGATACCGTCAGAAAATACGATCTGCTGGGCCAGGTGAACTCTCGCATCGCCCAGACCAGAGGCCACATGATGGTGATGAACAAAATCAGGTTCAGACGCCGCTGCACCAGTACAGCAAACCGCATCCGCCATTTCGGCCAGCCTTCGCGGTGGCGCAGCCAATCGCGGATCAGCGGGCCGATGACCTTGCTCAGGATCCACGCCAGAATGACGACGCCGATGATAATGCCCACCTGATACGCATTCCACGGCCGCATCAGGCCCGTCAGGAAATCCTGCGCCTGTGCAAACAAGCTCAGCGCAACCTCTTGCGCTTCCTCGGCGATTTCAGGAACCTCGACAATCTCATCCATTGGGGCAAACCTTGCATGCGCGTCGCCCCGCAACAAGCCTGCTCTGGACATTCCACATCATTTTGCGCTCTGATCCGGTGCTGAAAGAGAGGTCCGCCATGACAACTGCCCTGATCACCCATGACGATTGCCTGAACCATGTCACCCCGGACGGTCACCCCGAACAGGTGGCGCGGCTGCACTACATCCTAAGTGCGCTCAAGGACAAAGACCTGCACCGCATTGAGGCATCTTTGGGCGATGAGGCCGATATTCTGCGCGTGCACCCACAATCCCATATCGATCACGTCAAAGCCTCCAGTCCCGACGAAGGCCAGGTGCCGCTGGACGCCGATACCTGGATGTCACCGGGCACTTACTCTGCCGCCTTGCGCGCGGTGGGCGGGGCCACCGATGCGGTGGATCTGGTGCTGGGGGGCGATGTGCAAAACGCCTTTTGTGCTTGCCGCCCGCCCGGTCACCACGCCGAGACTACAACCACCATGGGGTTTTGCCTGTATGGCAACGTCGCCATCGCGGCCAAATACGCGCTTGAGCATCACGGGCTTGAGCGTGTCGCCGTCGTGGATTTTGATGTGCACCACGGCAATGGCACCCAGGATTTGCTTCAGAATGACCCGCGTGCGCTGTTTGTATCCACCCATCAAAGCCCGCTGTGGCCGGGGTCTGGCATGGCGCATGAGACCGGGGCGGCTGGCAATGTGCTGAACATCCCCCTGTCCGGTGGCAGCACCGGGCAGAGCATACGTGCTGCGATGACCGATCAGATCATACCGACCCTGAGCGCGCATCAGCCGCAGTTGCTGATCATCTCAGCAGGGTTTGATGCCCATCTGGCTGATCCGCTGGCGGGGCTGAACTGGTCAACCTCTGATTTCGGGTGGATCACGCAAACCTTGTGTGACGCCGCTGATGATCTGTGTGGCGGCAAAATCGTGTCCTGCCTTGAGGGTGGATATGACCTGCCCGCATTGGCCGAAAGTGCGGCGTTGCATGTGGATGTGCTGATTGCGCGTGGTGCTCAGGGCTAGGCGCTCATGCCTGCCCTGCGCTGCGCCCATAGCGCTGGCGCGCGGCACTTTCCGCCAAAAGCCACTTTGACACGTCATCAGCCTCGGGGTGGTTGGCCAACCCCTGGGCACGCAGCAGGTAATACCCCGACCGGGTGCGCAATTGCTGATCCTTCAGCGGCCGCACCAAGGCACCCGATTGCAAATGCCGGTCCACCAGATGCCCCCATCCCAGCGCCACCCCCAGGCCGTCCATCGCCGCATGCACACCCAGCGGATAGGTGTTCACGGATGTGGAGTACTTCACATTTTGCGCCTCATACCCCTGTTCTGACAGCCACCTGCGCCAATCCATCCATTCGGTGTGGTTGTTGCTGACCTCGATCAACGCATGCCGGGTCAGGTCCTCAACCCGCTCAATCTGGCCTCGGGTCTCCAGATACCCCGGTGAACACACCGGAAAGATCGTCTCGCCAAACAGCTCTTGTGCGTCATACCCCGGCCATTGGCCATCTCCGCGCAGAATGCTCAGATCAAAGCTGTCGGTCAGACATTCTACATCAATATCCGATGAAAACAGGCTGATGGTGATGTTGGAATGGGTGGCGTGAAATTCGGGCATGCGCGGCATCAACCATAGCGACGCCACCGAATTGGTGGCCGACAGGCGCACCGCCGAGCGGCTTTTCTTACTGAGCAAATCCTCAGACAGCCGCGCAATCGACGACAGCGGGCCGCGCACACCGTGCAACAGTTTGCGCCCCTGATCCGTCAGCCGCACCGAACGGTGCCCGCGCAAAAACAACGCACATCCATAATGCAGCTCAAGCAGGCGGATTTTACGACTGACAGCTGTTTCACTGACGTTCATCTCTTTGGCTGCGGCGGCAAAGCTTTGCAATTCAGCGGCCACTTCAAAGGCCAGCAAATAGTCAAGCCGTGGCAGCACCGCCCTGTTTTTCAGCATGTTTCGCCCCTAATCCGCGCGTTGCACAATTTTCACCCTAAAAAATTAGGCCAGAATGCCCGATTTGCCAAACATTTTTATGGGCAAAGCATAACTAAATTAGAATCTGAAATCTGAATGTGCTGCGTCATACTGTCACGACCAACAAGGTACCCGGCCCAATCCGGATGCCACAAAAAAGGGGAGAAGTATGAAAGCTAAATTTATGATGACCGCGGCCGCCGCGGCACTTGCCACAGCCGGTTTCGCCGAGGACAGCTCGGATCCGATTGTGATTCCAATCCACAACTGGTCCAGCCAGATCGTGATGAGCCACGTTGTCGGCCAGATCTACGAAAGCATGGGCAACAACGTCGAGTTCGTCACAACCGACAGCCAGGCCGTGTATGAATCAGTACGCCTGGGCGATGTCACGCTTGAGCTGGAAGTCTGGGAAGGTGCCTTTGGCGCGTCCTTCCGTACCGCACTGGAAAAAGGCGGTATCGTTGATGTGGGCGACCACGACGCTGTGACCCGCGAAGACTGGTGGTACCCCATGTGGACCAAAGACGCATGCCCCGGCCTGCCAAGCTGGGAAGCTCTGAACGATTGTGCCGCTTTGTTTGCAACCGCTGAAACAGGCGACAAAGGTCTGTTCCTCGACGGTCCTGTTGACTGGCTCAAGCATGGTCAGGAACGCGCCGAAGCGCTGGGCCTGAACTATGTTGTGAAAAACGCCGGGTCGGCTGCCGCGCTCTGGGCGCACATTGGTGCAGCTGAGGCGGACAAAAAGCCGGTTCTGGTGTTCAACTGGACGCCCAACTTTGCCGAAGCCGTCTGGCCTGGCGAATTTGTCGAGTTCCCCGAGTGGGTAGATGGCTGTGACAAAGACCCGGCCGTTGGTCCAAACCCGGATGCCTTGTATGACTGCGGCAACCCTGCGGATGGCTACCTGAAAAAAGCAGCGTGGGAAGGCATGGAAGCAAAATGGCCTGACGCCTACGCCGTGCTTGAGAAAATCTCATTCACGAACCCTCAGATTGCTGAAATGGCACGTCTGGTGGACATCGAAGAGATGGAGCCAGAAGAGGCCGCTGCTGTTTGGCTGGAAGAGAACAAGGACGTTTGGGAAAGCTGGACAACCTCTGGCGCCAGCTGATCGTTTGATCAAGACCTTTGTTCTTCGCACACGGGTCTTGTGACCATTCGAAATCGCCCGCCCTTATCCTCGATTTGGGCGGGCTTTTTTCCTCAATTCGCTTTGGATCACCCTGTGCTGATCCACCATTGAAAGACCTGCCACATGTCCGACGAAGCCCCAGTCATATCGTGCAAGAACGTCTGGAAACTGTTCGGCCCTGATCCGCAGAAATATCTTGCGAAGATGGATCCGAACCGCAGTTTCGATGACATTCGCGCAGATGGCTATATCGCGGGCGTCAAAGATGTCTCGCTTGAGGTGGCGCGCGGTGAAATGTTGGTGATCATGGGCCTGTCGGGCTCGGGTAAATCCACGTTGGTGCGGTGCTTTTCGCGGCTGCACGACATCACCGGCGGCACGATCGAGGTTGAGGGGCAGGATATCATGTCTCTCCCCGAAAAAGAACTGATCGAACTGCGCCGCTCAAAAATGGGGATGGTGTTTCAGTCCTTTGGCCTGTTGCCGCACCGCACAGTTCTGGAAAACGTGGCGTTTCCTTTGGAAATGCGTGGTCAGGACCGCCATGTGCGGCGCGAACGCGCTATGGAAGTCATCAAACTTGTGGGCCTTGAAGGCCGCGAGGAATATTTCCCGCGTGAGCTGTCCGGCGGGCAGCAACAACGCGTTGGCATCGCCCGCAGTCTGGCGATCGAGCCTGACATCTGGTTCTTGGATGAGCCGTTCTCCGCGCTTGATCCGCTGATCCGCCGCGAAATGCAGGACGAATTTCTGCGCCTTCAGGATATGTTGGGCAAAACCATCGTCTTTATCACCCACGACTTTGACGAGGCCCTGCGCCTGGCCGACCGCATCGCCATCATGAAGGACGGCGCGGTTGAGCAATGCGACACTCCCGATCAGATCGTGCTGCACCCGGCCACGCCCTATGTGCGCAAGTTTACCGAAGAAATTGACAAGGCCCGCGTGGTCCATGCCCGCGTGCTGGCCAAACCCCTGAATGGCACCACCCCCGAAGGCGCGCCCATCGACGGGTCCGCCACGATTTTGCATCTTGCCCGTCAACTGATCAATGACACCCGCGAGGCTTTGCCCGTTGCGGACAAATCCGGCAATCTGATTGGCGTGATGAGCCGCAAAGAAGCGCTGGATGTCCTGCTCGAGGCCGGGGAGTGACATGGCTGATGTGACCTCCACCTCGTCACTGGACAGCCCCCGCGACGGGATCAGCCGTACCCGTGTGCTGCAACTGTTGTTGCTGGCCGCGGTGGTTCTGATGGCCGCCAAACCAGTGCTGCCCGAGTTCCTGATCCGTCTGCCCGAGGCATGGATTCCACCCTTTGCCACCTGGGCCGATGCGTTCTTCAGCTTTCTGATTGATGATCTGAAACTGACCGTTCTCACCCGCTGGTTTGCCGAAGGCCCGCTTGATTTCATGCTGGGCATCACCGCCAACCTGCTGGAAGGCAAACACCGCTGGCCGTTTATGGCAGACCCAATTCCGTGGACGGCGATTGCGGCTGTGGCCACGGTGCTTGGCTACTACCTGGGCGGCTGGAAACTGGCGCTTCTGGCCGGTGGTACGTTCATCTGGACGGCGCTGATGGGGCAATGGAAATTGACCATGCAAACGCTGTCGGTGCTGGCTGTGGCGGCCCCCTTGGGGTTTATCATTGGTCTGGTGATTGGCATTGCCGCCTGGAAATGGCGCACATTTGATAACGTGATCAAACCCATTCTGGCGGTGCTGCAAACGCTGCCGTTCTATACCTACCTGCTGCCTGCCGTCATCTTCTTCAAAGTGGGGCCCACCGCCGGTGCGATTGCCACCACGATCTATGCCATTCCACCGATGATCCTGATGACCACGATTGGTCTGCGCAAGGTCTCGCCCGAGGTGGTGGAGGCCGGCAAAATGTCTGGCGCGTCGCGGTGGCAGATGTTGACCAAAGTGTTCATCCCCTCGGCCCGCACCGAAATTCTGGTGGGCATCAATCAGGTGATCATGCTGTGCCTGGCGATGGTCGTGCTGACCGCCTTTATCGGCATGCCGGGGCTGGGTGGCAAACTGCTGGCGATGATGAACAGCTTCAAACTGGGCCGCTCGTTTGAGATTGGCATCACCATCGTGCTGGTCGCCATCATGCTGGACCGTCTGTCCAAGGCCTGGGTCGCCAAGCTGCCCGAACATTTTGAACGGGGCACGCCGTGGTACATCCGGCACAAATACGCGGTACTGGCGGCTGTGCTCTTTGTGGGCTTTTATATCGCCGCACAGTTCATCGGTGTGTTTGATACCATCGGCCGCCGTCAGTCCTTCTCGATGGGCCGCGAAATTGACGGTGTCATCAAAGGCTTCCTGGCGCTGGGCTGGGTCAAAGCCTCGACCGAGATGATCCGCTATGTCCTGAACATCTGGGTGCTGATCCCCTTCCGCAACGCCTTGCTGTGGATCCCGACACCGGCCTTTATCTTGCTGGTGGTGTCCTTCTCCTATGCGCTGGGGGGCAAACGCCCGGCCATCTACGCGGCCGTGTTCTTTTCACTGGTGGCCCTTTCTGGCTGGTGGGACCGGTCGATCATCACGCTCTATTCGGTGATCTCGGCGGTGTTCATCTCGATGCTGATCGGCATCCCTTTGGGCATCTTCGCCTCGCGCTCGGAAAAATGGGCCGAGCGGATCCTGCTGGTCTGTGACACCGCGCAAACCTTCCCCAGCTTTATCTACCTGCTGCCCGCGATCATGCTGTTTGGCATCACCGATACCACCGTGGTGTTGTCCATCGTGATCTTCACCACTGTGCCCCTGACGCGCTATACCATCGAAGGCATGCGTGCCGTCCCGCTGGAAATGACCGAAGCGGCCGATATGTCCGGGGCCACCAAGCGCCAAAAACTCATGAGCGTGCAGTTGCCTCTGGCCCTGCCGACCATGGCTGTCGGGTTCAATCAGGCACTGATGTTTGCCTTCTTCATGGTGATCATTGCCGCCTTCATCGGCACGCAGGATCTGGGTCAGGAATTGCAGCGTACGCTGGCGGGCACAGATCTGGGCAAAAACATCGTGCTGGGCCTGAATGTATCGCTCATGGCGCTGACCTTTGACATGGCGCTGTCGGCCTGGGCCACCAGACGCAAACAAGCATTGGGGTTGTAAGACATGGGAAAACTCGCTGACTTTCGCACTGTTGCAAACTTCGACGCATCCGGCTTTGTCCGGATGGAAATGGAAGGCCTGCCAGACGAAGACGTCGTGTGGCGCAATGTGTCCTATGACGAAAAGACAGGGCAGGGCAGTTACCTGATGATCATGGCCCCCGGCACGCGCTGTAATCCGCACCGCCACAATGGCCCCGAGGAATTCTATATTATCGAGGGCGATCTGGTGGATTGCGATGGCTTTGCCTATGGTGCCGGTGATTTTGTATCGCTGGCTGGCGGGTCTGAACACTTCAGCATCTCGCACACCGGATGCCGCTTGGTTGTCACCCACCGCGGCCCCGTCGATGACATGTCTCTGGCTGAACTTGAGGCATCGTCATGAATGTCTCGGCCCCGATCAAACCGGTGTTTGAAACACCCTATGAACGTGCAGGCGTTATCAAACCCGGCCTGCCTGTGTTGCCCCACGGCACCGAACGTCACCCGGTTCAGGGCGGCGGGTCGCGCGCCGTGCCCATCTTCAAGGGCGATGAGATTTCGGTGCTGGACCGCGACGGTCTGCAACAAGGCGAGCTGGTGTTTTTCACGCCCGATGGTCGCTCGGATGCAGGGCAGTTGGGGGCCAAGTCTATGGGCCGCCCTGACGGGGTGATCTCGGTGCTGGCCAATGGCTCCAAATCCGGGCTCCGTGTGGCCAAGGCTTTGGAGAAAGCAGGGTTTGATCTGGGCCGTGCCGACGCTGTGAAACTGTTCACCGACGGGTCCAACCCCGGCGATATGGCCACGTTCCACGCAGGCAGCGATGGTCTTTTGATCCTTGCTGCGCCCGGTGGCCCGATGCATCCGGGCGAACAGAACCCGCCCACCGATCTGATCCTCTATATCCGCCGCGCCAACCCCGGCGAAGGCAAGGACGACACCGCCGCCTCGGACCCTCTGGCCGATGCAATGGTTGATGCCAATATCCAACCCGGCGAGGCGTATAGCTACGAGGTCAAGGCAGGCGAGTACATCCAGATCCTCGACGTCAAAGGCCGCGAATGCTCGGACTTTCAGGCGTTCTCGCGCCGTGCACTCGACAAGGGGCTTGAGCGCGAGATTGACCCAACCACCACCCGTGCGCTGATGGCCAATATGTACCCTACACCGGGCATCTTCTCAAAATACTGGTCGGTGGATCACGAACCCTTGGTGGAGATCGTGCAAGACACCTGCGGGCGTCACGATATGTTCGGTCTGGCCTGCACCGCGCGCTACTACGAGGATCTGGGCTATCCCGGCCACGTCAATTGCTCGGACAATATGAACGCGGACCTCGCGCAATATGGCATCCGTCCCCGTGGCGGCTGGCCTGCGATCAACTTTTTCTTCAACACGATGCTGGACGACGCCAACCAATTGGGCATGGACGAACCCTGGTCACGCCCCGGCGATTACGTGTTGTTGCGCGCCATGACCGATTTGGTCTGCGTGTCCTCGGCTTGCCCGTGCGACGTGGACGCGGCCAATGGCTGGCAGCCCTCAGATATTCAAGTGCGCACCTACGGTGCAGACGAAGACTTTGACCGTTCCATCGGTTTCAGAAAATCAGCGGAGGCAGACTTGGAAGAGACCAAGAAAACCGGATTTCACGACTGCTTTGCGCGGCACACACGGGACTTTGTGGAATATGCCGGATACTGGCTGCCCAATCAGATGACCAACCATGGCGCTTTGGCCGAATACTGGGCCTGCCGTGAGAAGGCCGCGATCATGGATTTGTCGCCCCTGCGCAAGTACGAGGTCACGGGGCCGGATGCCGAAAAGCTGATGCAGATGTGCGTGACCCGCAACATGAAAAAGCTGGCCGTGGGTGCCATCACCTATACGGCGATGTGTTACGATCATGGCGGCATGATCGACGACGGCACCGTGTTCCGTCTGGGCGAAGAGAACTTCCGCTGGATTGGGGGCAACGATGACAGTGGCCTGTGGTTGCAGGAACAAGCGCGCAAATCCGGGCTGAACGTCTGGGTGCGCTCCTCAACCGACCAGTTGCACAACGTGGCCATCCAAGGCCCGCTCAGCCGTGACATCCTGAACGAGGTGCTATGGACAGCCCCCACCAACCCCACCGTCGAAGAACTGGGCATGTTCCGCTTTACCGTGGCGCGTCTGGGCGACGTGGCGGGCACCGCTGTGGTGCTGGGCCGTGCGGGCTATTCGGGCGAGTTGGGCTATGAGGTCTTCTGCCATCCCAAAGATGCGGTCGAGGTGTTCGATGCGATCTGGAAAGCAGGCGAGCCGATGGGCCTGACCCCCTTCGGATTGGCCGCCCTTGATCTGGTCCGGATCGAGGCCGGACTGATCTTTGCAGGCTCCGAGTTCGACAATGAGACCGACCCGTGGGAGGCCGGCATCGGCTTTACCGTTCCGTTGAAGTCAAAAGAGGATGACTTTATCGGCCGCGCGGCATTGGAAGAACGCAAGGCGCATCCTCATCGCAAACTTGTCGGGCTTGAGGTCGAAGGCGGCGTTGTGGCGGCCCCCGGCGATTGTGTCCGTATCGGCAAGGCGCAGGTGGGCGAGGTGACCTCGGCCATGAAATCCCCCATTCTGGGTAAAAACATCGCGCTTGCCCGTGTGTCTGTCACCCATTCTGAACCGGGCACAAATATTGAGATCGGTCAGCTCGATGGCTTGCAGAAACGTCTGAAAGCCACGGTGGTCAGCTATCCGCATTTCGACCCGACCAAAGAGCGGGTGAAAGGGAATTACGGCTGATCAATATGCTTAGCCGGTTAACAGCCGCATAGCGGCCCGGCCATCGTCAGGCCCCCCCTTGGCCTGGCGATATGGTAGACGTAAGCGCGTCGCTCATTCTGAAAAAGTATTTGGCCACCATAAAGCGCTCAGGAACTCCGGTCAGGTTCGCCACGCCGGGTCCTGACGATGGCCTCTCGTTGCACTCCTCGGCAAACCATGTCACGCATCGCTTGCACACTTTAAAACGGACCCCCCACCATGCGCGCTGGCCTCATCCTGCTCTGTCTGGCTTATGTCCTCAGCCAGTTCTTCCGCGCCTTTCTGGCCGTTCTGGCCAAGGTGCTGGAAGCAGACATTGGCACCGACCCCGAGGCATTGGCCCAGGCATCCGGTCTGTGGTTTCTGTCCTTCGCGGCCATGCAAATCCCTGTGGGTTGGGCGCTCGACAAGATTGGCCCGCGCCGCACGGCGTCGGTGCTATTGCTGATCGGCGGGGCAGGGGGCGCTGTGATCTTTGCCATGGCAACCTCAGCTATGCATATCAACATCGCCATGCTGCTGATCGGCGTCGGGTGCTCGCCTGTGCTGATGGCGTCTTACTACATCTTTGCCCGCCAATTCCCGCCCGCACAATTTGCCACTCTCGCGGCCCTCATGCTGGGCGTGGGATCAATCGGCAATCTGGTGGCGTCCTACCCCATGGCCTTTGCCGCCGAAACCTTGGGCTGGCGGGCCTCGCTTTATGCGCTTGCGGCCCTATCAGGTGTTGTGGCGCTGGGCATTGCGGCCTTTGTACGCGATCCTGAGCCTGCACAAACGGACGTCAAAGGCTCGGTGCTGGACCTGTTGAAGATGCCCGCGCTTTGGGCCATTTTCCCGATCATGCTGGTCAATTATATGCCCGTTGCAGGCATCCGGGGCCTGTGGATCGGGCCGTATCTCTCGGATATCTACGGCGCCACCACGGCACAGGTCGGCACAGCCAGCCTGATCATGGGTATCGCGATGATCGTCGGAACGCTGTGTTACGGCCCGCTTGATCGTATATTCGGCACGCAGAAATGGGTGGTCTTTGCCGGCAACCTGGCGTGTGCTGCGGTCATCGGCGCGCTTGTGCTGTTTGTCGACAGCGGGATGATCCTGGCCATCGCGCTTTGTGCCGCCATCGGGTTTTTCGGCATGACTTTCCCGGTGATCATTGCCCATGCCCGCGGGTTCATCCCTGCGCATCTGGCGGGGCGCGGTGTCACGCTGATGAACCTCTTTGGCATTGGTGGTGTCGGGCTGATGCAGTTTGCCTCGGGCCGGTTCCACACACAGATCACCGCAACCCACGGGATTGAGACCGCCTACGGCGCTCTCTTTGCGCTGTTTGGCGGGCTTTTGGTGATTGGCCTTGTGGCGTATCTTTTTAGCCGCGATGCTGCACGCGCATAAAGCGCTTTCCTTGAAGGCACGGCACGGGTAAGAGGCCCCATCCAACCCTTCTACAAGGAGTAAAACCGATGGGTTATCGTATCGCCGTCGTGGGTGCCACTGGCAATGTGGGCCGCGAAATGCTGAACATTCTGGACGAACGCCAGTTCCCCGCTGACGAAGTGGTGGCTCTGGCCAGCCGTCGCAGCCTGGGCACGGAAATCAGCTTTGGGGATAAGACGCTCAAGACGAAGGACCTGGATACGTTTGATTTCACCGGGTTCGACATCGCCTTGTTCGCCATCGGCTCGGACGCCACGAAAACCTATGCGCCCAAAGCGGCCGCTGCGGGCTGTGTGGTGATCGATAATTCGTCGCTCTATCGCTATGACCCCGACATTCCTTTGGTGGTTCCAGAAGTGAACCCCGAAGCGGTGGAACGCTACACCAACAAAAATATCATCGCGAATCCCAACTGTTCGACCGCGCAGATGGTTGTGGCGCTGAAGCCTTTGCATGACCGCGCGGCGATCAAACGCGTCGTCGTCAGCACCTATCAGTCTGTGTCGGGTGCCGGCAAAGAAGGCGCGGACGAGCTGTGGGATCAGACCAAATCGATCTACAATCCCACGACCGAAGTACCGCCCTCAAAGTTCACCAAGCAGATCGCGTTTAACGTGATCCCGCATATTGATGCGTTCATGGAAGACGGCACCACCAAAGAAGAATGGAAGATGGTCGCCGAGACGAAAAAGATCGTCGATCCGGCCATCAAAGTGACCGCCACCTGTGTGCGCGTGCCTGTATTTGTGGGCCACTCCGAGGCAGTGAACATCGAATTCGAAGAGTTCCTGGACGAAGACGAGGCCCGCGATATTCTGCGCGAAGCCCCCGGCGTGATGGTGATCGACAAGCGTGAAAACGGTGGCTACGTGACGCCGGTGGAATGTGTCGGTGATTATGCCACATTCATCAGCCGCATCCGTCAGGACAGCACGATCGATAACGGTCTGAACCTGTGGTGCGTGTCGGATAACCTGCGCAAAGGGGCTGCGTTGAACGCCGTGCAGATTGCCGAAACACTGGGCGCGCGGTGTTTGAAAAAGGGCTGAGCTCCGGCGCCACTCGCTTACTCAATCACTTCAAAATCAGGCGCGTCTTCGGGCGCGTCTTTTTTGGTGGTGTTCAGCATGCGCTCGGCCAGCCATGTATGAGTGTGGCCCGGAAACGGATCGCGGAAACGGCGCATCAGGCGCGCATAGGAGAACCCCAGTTCCGAGGCCTTGCAGATGCGTGTGTCATCCGGCCAGCGGTGCAGCGCCAGACCACCACCAGCGGCGCGCAAGACATACCCCTTTGCCTGAAGTCGCGTGTTCAGATCAGCCCAACCCGTGGCATCCGCCAAATCATAAGCGAGACGCGCACGTAAGGGCGCGATGAGCCGCTCATCCGCCCTCACAGGCGGCCTCGTTGTGCGGTCCCGTCGAATTTCAGCGCTCAGCAAATCACGGATCATCTGCCCCAGCGTGATATCGCGCGCCTGCGCCAGACCATTGGCCGCACGCAGCATCTCGGGGTGCAATTTCATAAAAACCTGTTCCATGTCCCCCAAACCAGCACGACCATGGTTACCAACGCGTAAACCGCTCAAAAATTTTTGCCCGTATCGCCCAAGGATCAGCCCTGATAAAACGTCCAATGTGAAAAGGAGACCCAAATGATGCGTAAACTTGCCGTTCTGCTTGCCTGCTGCCCCGCTGCCCTTTTCGCGGGGGATATTCCGCTGACCAGTGATGTGACCGCCGTCACGCTGTATCCCCAAGGGGCGACGATCACCCGTCAGGTGCCCTACAGTGCCCCCGAAGGCGCGCATCAGTTGATCCTCACGGATCTGCCCCCGTCGACCCCTTTGCAAAGCGTTCGGGTCGCCGTCGAGGGGGCTGTGATGGGCTCGGTCACCACGCGGTCTGATTTTGTCCCGCCGCGCTCAGACGATGAAACGGCCGCCTTTACCGCCGCTGAGGCCCGCGTCGAGCAAGCCGAAGCTGATCTGCGCGCAGGTTTCGGCACCGTCCAGTCGATCCGCCTTGAGGTCGAGGCCGCCAACGCCCGCGTGCAGTTCCTGACCAAGCTGGGCGACAGTGACACCATGGCCGAGCTGGGCACAGATGCGCTGCGTGACATGGTCAGTTTGATTGGCGAAGAAACGCTGAAAGCGCTGCAATCGGCGCAGGATGCCAACCTGCGCGCAGATGCCGCCGAGCGGGATCTGAAAGACCTCAAAGAAGCGCTGGAAGACGCACGCCAGTCGCTACAGGCTCTGGTGCCCGAGGTGCAGAACCGTGCCATGCTGGCCGTGGCGATCAATGCAGCCACCCAGACCCAAGGTATGGTCGAGATCACCTACACCATCCGCGATGCCGGCTGGGCGCCGGTCTATGACCTGAAACTGGACCGCGCGGCGGCGCAGCTTGATATCGAACGCGGCGCGTTTATTGCGCAATATACCGGCGAAAACTGGCAGGATGTGGCGCTGACCTTGTCCACCGTGCGCCCCTCCGAGCAAACGCAACCGGGTCAGGTCTGGCCCTGGCTGCGCCGGATTTATGACCCGAAAAAGCAGATGGCCCAATCGACACTGCGCTCTGCGGCGCCCGAATCTGATATGTATGCGGGGGACGTTTCGGGTTTGGCCGCAATGGAGGCCCCGGTGGTAGAGGAAGCCAGTGCTGACTTTGACGGGCTGGCTGTCACCTACCGCTATCCCAGTAAGGTCTCCGTGGCCTCGGGGGCGGACCGGGTGCGCCTTGCCCTGGGTGGGCTAAGCACGCCTGTCACGCTCAGTGCGCGTGCCGTGCCGCTCAGTGATCCGACAGCCTTTTTGATGGCCAGCTTCACCAATGATCTGGGCGAGCTGATCCTGCCCACATCCGAGGCCATGCTCTATCTTGATGGCCGCTTTGTGGGCCAGCGTGCGATTGACCTGATTGCTGCAGGCGACACGGCGGATGTGTCCTTTGGGCCCATCGAAGGGCTGCGTCTGACCCGCACCGTGCTGGCGCGCAATGAAGGTGATCGTGGCTTGCTCAGCAAATCCAACGAGATGACCGAAGAGGTCCGCATCGAGGTGGAAAACCTGACCGGTGAAACCTGGCCTGTGGTGCTGCGCGATCATGTGCCCTTTTCCGAACAAGAGGATCTGGCGATCACCTGGTCGGCCTCGCTTGATCCGTCTGACACAGATGTGGACGGCAAACGCGGCGTGCTGGAATGGCGCTTTGATCTGCCCGCCGCCACGTCCGAGGTGATCGAGCTGTCACATGGCCTGAAATGGCCCGATGGGAAAGAACTGCAATAGCCCTGCGCGATCACTCAGGTGACGCCCGCGCGGCACATCTGGCCACTGATCAAACCAGATAGAGACCGGATTGCCCAGGCCGATGAGACCCTGAAAAGGCGGGGTGATCCCGCCACAGGCTGCGCGTCAGAACCGCTCGGCGCGCAGCACTTCGCAATCGACCACGGTGACCACGCCAATATGACGCTCGACCACCTCAAAGGCCGCGTCCAGCAACCCGTCCACCCCCTCGGGGCGGATCATGCACACCACCTGCACCATCCCGGTGCCGCGGCCCACTTGCCCAGAGCGGTTCCATGCGCCCGAGCGCCCCGATCCGCCCAGAACAGGCAGCACGGTATAGCCTGTCACACCGGCCTTTTCCAACGCATCGGTCAGGCGTGATTGCATCACGGCTTCAATGGTGATCTCAACTCGTTTTGCCTTGTGGGTTTGCATGGTTCAGCCTCCGGTCGCAGCTTGGGCCAGCGCCACATATAGCGGAATGCCCAGCGTCAGGTTAAACGGAAATGTAACGCCCAGTGACAGCGTTAGATAAATTGAGGGGTTCGCCTCGGGCAGGGCCACACGCATGGCAGCAGGCACAGCGATGTAACTGGCCGAGGCCGACAGCACCATCAACAAAACGGTGCCCCCCATCGACAACCCCAGCGCCAGCGCAAACCCAAGTCCGATCACCGCGCCAATCATTGGCATCAACACGCCAAACAGCACGCTGCCCAACCCCAAAGCCTTGCGCCCTTCGCGCATCCCGCGTCCGGCAACCAGCCCCATATCCAGCAGGAACAGGCACAGCACACCTTTGAAAGGCGATACGATAAAGCTGCTGATTTCAGCCAGCCCTTCAGGCCCGGTGGCCCAGCCAATTAGGAATGCACCCACCAACAAAACGATCGATCCATTCAGCAAAATCTCGCGCCACAACCCTGCATCCATGCGCCCGCCTTTCTCGCCCCGCGAGATCAGCCAAAGCGCGGACAAGATCGCAGGCGCTTCCATCGCGGCGGCAACGGCAACCATATAGCCCTCGGATGAAATGCCCCGGCTTTCCAAAACGGATGTGGCCGCCACAAAGGTCACAATCGAAATCGACCCATAGTGTGCCGCCACGGCCCCGGCGTTCAAACGGTCCATCTTGGACATGGCGCGCAACAGCGCAAAGGCGATCAACGGCAACAGCGCCGACAGAACAATGCCCGCCAGCAGGCTCATCCCAAGGGTCAGATCAACGCCGTAATCGGCCACGCTGACCCCGCCTTTGAACCCGATGGCAAAGAGCAGATAAATCGACATGGCCTTGGCCGCAGCCTCGGGGATCGACAAATCCGAACGCGCCAATGCCGCCGCCAGCCCAAGGGCAAAGGACAACACAATCGGTGACAACAGGTTGTCAGCGGCAAGGGCAAAGATATCAGTCATTCGGGATCGGCCTTCCTATGGGTCACACTGCTGACCTGTCATGTCATCTGCTCAGCATTCCGCCTGCGTGTCCACTGCAAACCGACCACAGTGTCTGTACGACAAGATGGCAGGGCAACAGCGCCCACATGCGCCGCACTCTCAGATTTCACCAAAACTTTGTGTGGGGGCGTCAAACTGCTCAACACTGCCAGTCTCAATATTGTGCCACAGCCCGTGCAAGGTCAGCTCGCCGTGCTCCATCGCCTCGGCCACAAACGGAAACGTCACCAGGTTCTTCATCGACACCACAACCGAGCGCTTCTCCAGTGCCAGACGCAGTTCTTCCTCGTCCTCGATGTGGCGGACATCTTCATAACCCGAGCGCAGAATATCCATCCATCGGCCCACAAAACTGTTGGGGTCTTCCAGCTCGGGGGCTTTGCCGGTGCACATGTCCAGACAGCCCTGAACCCCGCCGCACCGCGAATGTCCCATCACGATGATATGTGCAACACCCAGCGATTTAACCGCGTATTCCACCGCCGCCGAGGTGCCGTGTGCAGCCCCGTCCGGCTGGTAGGCGGGCACCAGATTGGCAATGTTGCGGTGAATAAAGAACTCGCCCGAATCCGCGCCAAAGATTGAGGTCACATGCACGCGGCTGTCACAGCACGAAATCACCATGGCGCGCGGATGCTGACCTTTCAGCGCAAGCTGTTTATAAAACGCTTCATTCTCGGAGTAGGTGGTCGCCTTCCATCCGTGGAAACGTTGCACCAAATAGCCTGGCAAGGGCTTTGCATATGGCATCATGTCGGAACCTCGTTCGTCGTCTGGTCGCACGTGTTTTTTTGCGTGATACCCTGAATTCTACACGAATTCGAGAGAGAAATACCCCGCGCATCCCCCCTTTGGAAACCATTTGAGAAGGGCTTTGGCCTTTTATGGCAACGTGGAAATGGGAAATTTAAGTTTGGGTGAGAACGTGGAACATGTAACTTTGCTGACGCATCGCGAAATGCTTTCTCTGGATGCTGCGCGGCTTGAGGAATTGGTCGCGCAACTGGGTGAGCACGCCGCCGAGGATGTGGTGTGCCGCGCGCTTGAGGAACTGGCGGCGCGCCTGTCGCATACCGAACGGTGCTACCGCGAGGGGCGCTTTGATGACATGCGCAAAAGTGCGCGTTCTCTGGTGGCCATTGCCGAACAGGTCGGCATGCAGAAACTTGCGGATGTCGCGCTGGATGTGACGCATTGCATTGACGGCGCTGACGGCATTGCGCTCTCGGCCACTCTGGCGCGGCTGCTGCGCATTGGCGAAGGCTCGCTGTCAGAAGTCTGGGATTTGCAGGGCCTCTCCATCTGATAGACCACGCGGTTGAAGGATTGCAGGGCTTGCGGCCAGCGCTGGGCGCATTAGGCTGTGGGCAACTGCAATTTGTTACAGGCGCTTTCCATGTCCCTTTGTTTTGCCCCGGCGGATGCCGCTGCCATTCCCGTTCATGTCCTTGAACCCGATACGCTTGAGGCTTGGCTGTCAGATCACCCTCAGATGCTTGCCGATTGGGTGCGCGCTGCGGGGTTCGGGGCCGCAATGGGGACATCTTTGCTGGTGCCTGATGCGCAGGGCCGTCTGTCGATGGTACTGGCCGGTTACGGGGATGCCGCGCGGCGTGCGCGTGGTCGGTTTCATCTGGCAGGGATCGCCGCCAGCCTGCCCAAGGGCACCTATAGCCTGCATGGTTTGCCCCCCGCGTCCTGCGAACACGAGGCATTGGGCTGGCTTTTGTCGCATTACACATTCGATCGCTACAAAGACCAATCCGCCGGTCAGGCACGATTGGTGGCCCCCGACGGCGTCGATGCCCCCCGGCTTGAGGTGATCGCCGCAGGCGAGGCCCTGACCCGCGATCTGATCAACACACCGGCCGCTGACATGGGCCCGGCTGAACTGGAGAAGGCATGCTCGGTGCTGGCCGAGACACATAATGCCAACATCAGCGCGATCCGGGGTGATGCCCTGCTTGAGCTGAACTTTCCGATGATCCACACTGTGGGCCGCGCCGCGGCCCAGGTGCCGCGTTTGATTGATATGACATGGGGTGACACGGGCCCCAAACTGACGCTGGTGGGCAAGGGTGTGTGCTTTGACACCGGCGGGCTGAACCTGAAACCCGGCGGGTCGATGGGCCTGATGAAAAAAGACATGGGCGGAGCCGCCACCGTGCTGGGCCTGGCGCATATGATCATGGGGCTGGGGCTTGAGGTGCAACTGCGTGTGCTGATCCCGGCGGTTGAAAACTCAGTCAGCGCCAATGCGTTCCGCCCCGGTGATATCCTGACTTCGCGCAAGGGCCTGACGGTTGAGATCAACAACACCGATGCCGAAGGCCGTCTGGTGCTGGCCGACGCCTTGGCGTTGGGGGCCGAGGATGACCCCGATCTGATGATCTCAATGGCCACCCTGACCGGGGCCGCGCGTGTGGCCGTTGGCCCTGATCTGGCGCCGTATTATACCGATGACGACACCGCCGCGCATGCGCTTGAGGCCGGGGCCAGATCCGTGGCCGATCCTGTCTGGCGTCTGCCCTTTCATGACCCTTACGAGGCGATGATTGAACCCGGCATTGCCGATCTGGACAACGCCCCTAAAGGCGGGTTCGCAGGCTCTATCACGGCTGCCTTGTTCCTGCGCCGGTTCGCCGGTGAGGCCCGCTATATGCATTTCGACATCTACGGCTGGAACCCCACCGCTGCGCCCGCCCGCCCCAAAGGCGGCGTTGGCATGGGCGCACGCGCAGTACTGGCGGCGCTGCCTGAGATGCTGAAATGACCGACCGCCGGCGGCTGTGGTCCAATGGCACCGTGGCGCACCGCAGCCTCGAAGGTCAGGTGCAGGCCGACCGATATAGCGATGGCGAACGCGCGCGCATCTGTGCTGTGATCACCGATCTGTGCGCCAGCCCCTCGGGCGCGCGTGACCGCCAGCTGCTGCGGGGTGAAACCTTTGTGGGCCTCGACGCTCAAGGTGGCTGGGTCTTTGGCTATGCACAAAAGGATGGCCATGCCGGGTGGATTGACCCCTCGGACACTGTCGGCGCGCCAACCCAGGACCTGACCCACCATGTGCATGTGGCCCGCAGCTATGGCAAATCCACACCGGGCCTGAAGGAAACCGGGCGCATCACGGCCCTGCCGATGGGCGCTCAGCTCAGTGTAGTGGATCAGACCGAAGGCTGGTCACAGGTCGTGTGGTCACGCGGATTGGTGCACAAGGATATCTTTGTGCCCTCCGTGCATCTGTCGCCGCTGGATCACCAGGCTGGCGATCCTGTCAGCGTGGCCGAACGGCTGCTTGGCACGCCTTATCTGTGGGGCGGAAATTCTGCCTTTGGCATTGATTGTTCCGGTCTGGTGCAGGCCGGATGCCTGGCCTGCGGCATCCCATGTCCCGGCGACAGCGATATGCAACAGACCGAGCTGGGCCATGACATCCCCGAAGATACCCCCCTGCAACGCGGCGACCTGCTGTTCTGGAAAGGCCACGTCGCATGGGTCGCCGACCCCGACACGCTGATCCATGCCAACTCCTTTCGTATGGCCACAACCTTTGAACCACTGCAAGATACTATCAAACGAATCGAGGCGCAGGGTGACGGCCCTGTCACCGCCCGTAAACGATTGGGAGAAATCACATGAGCGACCCGTTTTTTCAGCCTGTTTCAGGCTTTGAGCTGCCGCGTTTTGCCGGCGTGCCCACCTTCATGCGCCTGCCTTACGTCGAGCCGGACAATGCCAAGTATTCAGATGTGCAAATCGGCCTGATCGGAGTGCCGTGGGACAGCGGCACCACCAACCGTCCCGGTCCGCGCCATGGTCCCCGCCAGCTGCGCGATGCCTCGACCATGATGCGCGCGCAACATGCCGTGTCGGGCATGCGCCCGTTTGAGACGGTGAACTGCGCCGATCTGGGTGACGTTGGCCCGAACCCCGCTGATATCATCGACAGCATGGACCGCATCACCGCGTTCTACAATCAGGTGATCGATGCAGGTATCGTGCCTCTCACGGCAGGGGGCGACCACCTGACAACCCTGCCCGTACTGCGCGCTGTGGCCAAGGACGGCCCCGTCGGCATGGTGCATTTCGACAGCCACACGGACCTGTTCCATTCGTATTTTGGCGGCACGATGTACACCCACGGCACGCCCTTCCGCCGCGCGGTCGAAGAAGGCCTGCTTGATCCCAAAAAGGTCGTGCAAATCGGTATCCGTGGCACGATGTATGACACCGAGGATCGCGACTTTGCCAAGGCCGAGGGCATCCGCCTGATCCTGATCGAAGAATTCCATGCCCGCGGCGTCGAAGACGTCATGGCCGAAGCCCGCGAGATTGCAGGCACCGGGCCCACTTACGTCAGTTATGACATCGACTTTGTTGATCCCACCTTCGCCCCCGGTACAGGCACCCCCGAAGTGGGCGGCCCAAACTCGTGGCAGGCGTTGCAGGTGTGCCGCGAATTGGAAGGGCTGAATATCGTCGGCGCTGATATGGTCGAGGTGTCACCCCCGTTTGATCAATCCGGCGGCACAGCGTTTCTGGGCGTGTCGATCATGTACGAAATGCTCTGCGTGATGGCAGGGCAGGTGGGCAAAACCTGACACCCGTCGCGGGGCTGATCCCAGATGGGGCGCGTTACGCTCAGGCGGGATGCACGGCGGAATAGATGATCAATCTTGCAGGCACCCGCAGCCCTGCGTCGTTCAGATATCCGCCCAAAGCGGCCTCAACACCCTCGCGGATCGCTTGCTTGTCGGCATCGGTGCCATCTTTCTCGCGGATCAGCCGTGTTGCAGGCCCAATCGTCGTGGCCATCTCGGCGGCACCTTCAACGGTCTGGGGTGGTATCAAATCCACCTCGATCTTCTCGCCTTTGGCCTCGCTCCATCCGGCGGCCTTCAGGATATCCGTCACACGGTCCACATCCTTGAACGCCATTGGGCCGGGTGCATGTGGGTCCATCGGTTCGGCCTTGCCAAGCCGGTCCATCGCAACTTGCATCGGCACCATAAACCACGGGTTGTCCGGTGCACCCTGCCAGCAGATCATCGTCAGCCGCCCGCCCGGACGCACTGCGCGCCGCAAATTGGCAAAGGCCGCCACCGGGTCGGCAAAAAACATCACTCCAAAGCGGGAAAACACCAGATCAGCCTGTCCTTCGTCAAATCCATGCGTCTGGGCATCGGCATTCAGGTATTCAATATTCCCATATCCGGCCTCAGCCCCGCGGTGACGCGCCAGAGCCAGCAGCGGATCCGCAATATCAAGCGCTGTCACATGCCCATCCGGCCCCACTGCCTGCGACAATTCCAGACTGCTGGCCCCGGTGCCACACCCGATGTCCAGAACACGCTCGCCTTTGGCAGGGGCGGCATGGCGCAGCAATGTATCCAGAACGTCCGACAGCAACCTGTCCATATCTGCCTGATGCGTTACCCATGTCTGACCCGAGGGCGAGCTCCAGTATTCGGCCTGATCGCTGTTGGCTGAGGTCATGCTGTGTGTCCTTGTTGTTCGGGTGCACCGATGTCCCGATGCGGCCCGCCTTGGCTGCCTGCTGCGGGCCTTGGTCTTATTCTACCGCGCGGATCAGCTTGCGCTCCAATACGCGCAGCACAGTCTTCAGATCGGCCCCGCGTTTAAGCACCTGACCGTCCAGCCCAATCACCGCGTATTGCCCCTGCTTGCCGCGCAGCTTGGGGCGCTTTTCGATACGGTACAGCGGATGCTCGGCCGTGCGGCGAAAGACGGAAAACACCGCCACATCGCGCAGGGCTGATATGCCGTAATCGCGCCATTCGCCTGCCGCCACCATGCGCCCGTACAACGACAGGATCACCGCCAGTTCGGTGCGATGGAACGACACGACCTCTTGGCCATTCGAGGCAGAAAAAGGACTGACAGATTGGTAGCTCATACATTCAGATTTGCGTCAACGGCCCGGCAAGGCAAGCAAAATCGGTCTAACCACACCATAGCCGCGCAATATCTCCGTCGATATTCACATCCACATTCAGCCGCTCGGCCCGGTAATCCTGGGTGATGGCGCTGTCGGGATAGACGATCCGCACCAGCACAGCGCCGTCATCAGGTGTGATGCTTTCAAAGGTATGATTGCGCTCGGGCTCTCCGATCAGATCCACATAGCGCGCCTTGCCGCAGCTGTCATGCTCTGGCGGCGGGGCGGCAGTGTCGCGGGCCTGCGGCATGCAGCCTGCCAAAACCAAAACACTGATCACTGCGATACGCATGGGACACCTCGGATTGTCTATGGTTCATGGGCTTAGCTTGGGCCGAAGCAGCAATCATGACAAGCAATTGTTGAAACTCCGTCCAGTTTCGCCCAAAGTCCCCCCAACAACACGAGGGAGTGAACACTGATGCGCACAACAGCCGCCGTTGCCTTGGAAGCAGGCAAACCAATGGAAATTATGGAAGTGAACCTGGAAGGCCCCAAAGCCGGTGAGGTTCTGGTTGAAATCAAGGCCACAGGGCTGTGCCACACGGATGATTTCACCCTGTCAGGTGCCGACCCCGAAGGCGCGTTTCCCGCCATTCTGGGCCATGAAGGCGCAGGCGTTGTGGTTGAAATAGGCCCCGGTGTCACCTCTTTGGAAGTGGGCGATCACGTGATCCCGCTGTACACGCCCGAGTGCCGCGAATGCGACTATTGCCTGAACCCCAAAACGAACCTGTGTCAGAAAATCCGCTCCACTCAGGGCGCGGGCGTGATGCCCGATGGCACCTCGCGGTTTTCCATGCTCGATGGTACGCCGATCCTGCATTACATGGGCTGCTCGACCTTCTCGAACCACACGGTCCTGCCCGAGATTGCACTGGCCAAGGTCCGCAAGGACGCGCCGTTTGACAAAATCTGCTACATCGGCTGCGGCGTCACCACGGGCATCGGCGCTGTGATCAACACCGCCAAGGTTGAAATCGGTTCAACCGGCATCGTCTTTGGTCTGGGCGGCATTGGCCTGAACGTCATTCAGGGCCTGCGTCTGGCCGGGGCCGATCAGATCGTCGGCGTTGACCTGAACGATGACAAGGCCACTATGGCCAAACATTTCGGCATGACCGATTTCGTGAACCCCTCGAAGATTGACGGCGATATCGTCGCTCATCTGGTCGAGCTGACAGGCGGCGGCGGTGACTATACCTTTGACGCCACAGGCAACGTAAACGTCATGCGTCAGGCGCTGGAATCAGCCCACAAAGGCTGGGGCGAAAGCGTGATCATCGGCGTCGCCGGGGCCGGTCAGGAAATCGCCACCCGTCCGTTCCAACTGGTCACCGGCCGGGTCTGGCGCGGAACTGCCTTTGGTGGCGCGTCCGGCCGCACCGATGTGCCCAAGATTGTCGACTGGTACATGGACGGCAAAATTGAGATTGATCCGATGATCACCCACAAGCTCAAGCTGGAAGACATCAACAAGGGCTTTGACATGATGCACGCAGGCGAAAGCATCCGCTCGGTGGTGGAATTCTGATCTGATAAAATACGCCAGGGGTGGCAGGCCCGCCCTTGGCGCGTCAGAAAGTAAAGACCTCAACCTCATGAACGCAAAGGAAAACTCTGTGAATAAATTGCCCATTTTTGCGGTATTTTTAACTGTGTTTTCCGTCAACGCGACCTTGGTCAAAGCAGAAGAAGTTTCATACCGTTACTTTGGACATAAAAACTTCGTCGAAAAATTAGATGGCGGGGGGGACATGTCTGGATACAAAATCTGCGTGACAAGCAGCTGGAGCGTTGAAAACTCAGGTATCGAAGCGTTTTTTACCAGTCAAAACATGGCTTATGCGCAATATGACAACATCGGGGATGCGCATCGTATCTTTCAATCCGTAGGGTGTGACTTTATTGCGCTTCCTTGGCACAAGCCCGAGTATCATGATAATTTAAACGCAATGATGGATGGGTTTTTTCCCGTTAGCACACTGAACGCGGACTAAAACTCAACATTTCCCAATATGATCCGGGGGCGGCACATTTGCCCCAGTCTGATACTCGCCGAGGTACACAATGGCAGATCCCCGAAAACTGACGGTTGCCGAATTCAAGGCTGAATTCCCCGAGATCGCCAAGCGCATCGAACCCTCGGGGTTTGCCGATCCGGTGTTTGTCTACGACGCGGCGCACACCGTTCAGGGTGATTTCTCGATCGACCGGTACAACACCCCCGGCGAGGCAGGCGGCTACGTGTTCCTCAGTGATCTGACCGTCACCGGTAACCTACTGAACTGGAACGGCGATTTCGGCATCGATCTGGTGGTCGAAGGCCACACCACCGCGCAGAACATCATCGCGGGCGGGTCCTTCATTCACCTGCATACGGTGGATGTGCCCGGCGTGGTGCTTGGGCATTACAACGACGGCTATATCGGCGCCAGTGATTATGCGGGCCTCCTGATGATCAGCGACGATCACCACATGAACATGCGCACCACCACGCCCTATGTCAGCATTTTTGATTTCCCCAATTCGGGGCGTGAAATCTATGTGGATGATATCAAACTGCCCTACGACACCCGTTGGGAAACCACAGGGCAGGCGTTTGAGACCTTCTTTCGGGACACGCCCTGGATCGAAGCCTGGACAGACGATCCTGCGATGATCGATACTTTTATCGAAGAGGGCGAATATAGCATCCTGTGGCAAGACTTCGCGCGGGATGCCATCGACAAGGGCGCGCCCGCCCGCGACGACAGCTTTGCCCGGCTGGCCGATCACATGCGCCGGGCGTTTCAGGCCGCCGCCGCCGACACTGATCCTGAGTGATCTGCCAAACTTTGCGCTTCCCCAAATCCCGCATCAAAAAGCCACGCCATGTCCGTCACCCCAACATCCCCCCGCATTGTTCTGATCGCCACAGCCGATGGCGACCCGGACCCTTTCTGGAAACGTGCAGGCGGTCTTGTCGTGGTGCGTCTGGCGCTGGTCTACGCGTTGCTGGGGTTGGGGGCCTTTGAACGTGGTCTGCCGTTGATGTGGCTGGTTTACATGGGCATCGGCATAGAACTGCTGTGTCTCTACGCGCTCTGGCTGGCGCGCAGCCGACGCAATCCGGTGGCCGACATATGTCTCAGTCTGGGCGGGATCAGCCCGCTTGTGTTTCTGGCCTGTGCCGCCGGGCTGATGATGTACGCGGGGGCAGCACCGGTTCACGGCGTGGCATTGGCCGTGTGCTTTGCCGTGTCGCTGGCCCTGACAGCCGTGCAACTGCGCAAGCTGGATATTGCCAAAGACAGGCGTGCCCTGCGCCGCAAGAAAGTGATCCGCGAAGACGGGTCCACAACCCTGATCCGCACCGGTCGGCTTGAGTTTCCATCGATGGAAAAACCCAGCGTGCTGTTGCAGGTGCTGGGCCTCGGTGTGCCGCTGTGCGGGCTGGTGTTGCTGCTGCCGCTTGGCCCGGCGCGCTGGGGCTCAGATATCGCGTCTCCGCTGGTTTTTGCGGCAGGCTATGGCACCGCGATCTTCTCAATCGCCTGGTATCTGGTCACCTCCCATGTGATCGCCACCTGGCTTTTGGTACGCGC
Source organism: Roseovarius sp. (assembly GCA_045106595.1). Lineage (GTDB taxonomy): Bacteria > Pseudomonadota > Alphaproteobacteria > Rhodobacterales > Rhodobacteraceae > Roseovarius. Next base: position 46,681 of record JBGCEW010000026.1, read on the forward strand.
TGAACGCGCCGGGCCGCTTGCCTGAACAGGGGGCTGGGGTGGGTGTGCATAAAACAAATTCCCTCAATGCGTCGCTTTACAGAAACATCATTCTGAATGCCCTGACTGTGGGTGCTAAATTCAGAACATCCCTTTCCCTTCGCCTGCATCGCCCTTACCTTCGCGTCCAACCGGATTTGGATATATGACAAGGAGGCCTCTCATGGCTATTCGCACAACACAAGGACGTGGCAGGCTGTATGACAGCGTTTTGGACACCATCGGCAACACACCCGCCATTCGCGTCAACAACATCGGCCCCAAGGACGTCGAGATTTACGTCAAGGCCGAGTTCTTCAATCCCGGTGCCTCGGTCAAGGATCGTCTGGCCGTCAACATCATCGAAGCGGCCGAGCGTGAGGGCCGTCTGAAACCCGGTCAGACGGTGGTTGAGGCCACATCGGGCAACACCGGCATCGGTCTGGCCATGGTCTGCGCGCAAAAGGGCTATCCGCTGGTCATCACCATGGTCGAGACATTCTCGATCGAACGCCGCCGCCTGATGCGCATGCTGGGCGCCAAAGTGGTACTCACGCCCAAGGCCGAAAAGGGTTTTGGCATGTTCCGCAAAGCGGTTGAGCTGGCTGAAAAGAATGGCTGGTTCCTGGCCTCGCAGTTTGAAACCGACGCCAACGCCGACATTCATGAAAACACCACCGGGCCTGAAATTCTGGCGGATTTTGAAGGCAAGAACCTGGATTACATCGTCACGGGTTATGGCACCGGCGGCACCGTCTCGGGTCTGGGGCGGTCGATCAAAAAGGCGCGTCCTGACACCAAGATCATCCTGTCTGAACCGGACGCTGCACAGCTGATTGGCTCGGGCACGGCGCAGGATCGCAACGCCGACAATCAGCCTGCCTCAAGCCACCCCGAGTTCAACCCGCACCCGATTCAGGGTTGGACCCCGGATTTCATCCCGCATGTCCTGCAAGAGGCAATTGATAACGGCTATTACGATGATCTGATCCCCGTGTCCGGGGCAGACGGCATCAAATGCGCCCGCGATCTGGCCTCCAAAGAAGGCATCTTTACCGGTGTCTCGGGCGGGTCGACCTTTGCCATCTCATTGCAGATCGCCGAAAAGGCCGCCCCCGGTTCGGTGATCCTGTGCATGTTGCCCGACACAGGCGAGCGGTATCTGTCGACGCCGCTGTTTGACGGCATCGAAGAAGGCATGAACGACGAAGAAGCCGCTATTTCCGCCTCAACTCCGGGCTATCAAATGGGGTGATCGGGTTTTGGATTGCCTTCAAACGGTGGTTCAACGCACCCAGCCGGTTAACAGGCCGGAATGGCCCCGGCTCTCTCGTCAGGCCCGCCCCGGCCTGACGACACGGCAAACCCCGGGCGCTCTGATCTGTCTAACGGATGGGTTTGACCACCTCAAAGCGCCCAAGAACAACAGTCAGGCTTGCCATGCGGGGGCCTGAGCGGGTTGCTCCAAAGGTGCCGCCGCAGCTTCATGAAAACCCAATATAAAGGTGCCCCATGTCCGACCACTACCACTTCACCCTCGATTTCATCCTGCGCCGCGATGCGCCTGCGGCCCTGCACAACGCCTTTGCCACGCTGGCCAATCGCGCGGTGCCCACCCGCGATGCAATGGCCGATCTGCCCGACATGGTGGCCGACTATCTGGGCGCGCCGCACTCGCCGCAGGGGCTGGATGGGGATGGCTTTACCTACCGCTATGCCCGCACCGGCATGCAGTTCCGCGAAGCAAAGCCCGAGGACGGCACCCATTGGATCCACATGGAACGCACCTTCCATGACGACGAATATTTCAACGGCGGCATGTACTATCCGTTCTGGTTGATGCAGTTTGCTGCGGGCCATGGCTATGTGGGGAACTATACCTTTGAAAGCAGCGAGTTACCGACGCTTTTGTACAAGGACGGCGATGCGATAATCGAGATTGATATGTCGATAAACCCATCTGACGAATGGGGCATCCGGCCCTATGGCACGCCGGTCGACACGGATAATTCTGCACGGGTGCGCGAAACGCGGCGGATCAACATCCAAGAGCTGCTGGATGGGTTCGGCGGCACATTCAGCTACGACTAGGCGATAGCGCCCCAGCGCAGAGAGGTCTGTGCGCAGACGCACTTGTAACTGCGGGCCTGGCTTATATTTTGACATCCAAGCACACTGACACTGATCAAGAGGACCCCTCATCATGAGCGACCCCACCTACGTACCCCCCAAAGTCTGGACCTGGGATGCAGATAACGGCGGGGCCTTTGCCTCGACCAACCGGCCCATTGCAGGCGCCACCCACGACAAGGCGTTGCCTCAGGGCGATCACAAGTTTCAGCTGCACTCCCTTGGTACGCCCAACGGCGTCAAGGTCACCATTATGTTCGAAGAGCTGCTGGACGCAGGCCATGACGCCGAATATGACGCCTGGCTGATCGACATCGGTGCAGGCGACCAGTTCGGTTCGGGCTTTACCGAGATTAACCCGAATTCCAAAATCCCTGCTCTGCTGGACCTCAGTGGTGACACCCCCCTGCGGGTGTTCGAATCCGGTGCCATCCTTGTGCATCTCGCCGAGAAGTTCGGCGCCTTTATGCCCGCCTCTGGCCCCGCCCGCACCGAGGTGATGAACTGGCTGATGTGGCAAATGGGCAGCGCGCCCTTCCTGGGCGGTGGCTTTGGCCATTTCTACGTCTATGCCCCTGAGAAATATGAATATCCCATCAACCGTTATGCGATGGAAACCAAACGTCAGATGGATGTGCTGGACCGTGAACTGGCCAACCGGCCGTTCATTGCAGGCGATGAGTATTCCATCGCCGATATGGCGATCTGGCCGTGGTATGGCAACGTGGCGATGGGCAATGCATACGGCGACGCGGCAACATTCCTTGCCACGCATGAGTATAAAAACCTCATGGCCTGGGCCGAAAAGATCGCCGCGCGTCCGGCTGTCAAACGCGGCCGTCTGGTCAACCGTAAATCCACTGACACCGAGACATTCCTGCTGGAACGTCACTCACCTGCGGATTTCGACGGGCTGGTTTAAGGGCTTTGGGCGCTTCATACCGCCTCAATTGAAACCATCAGATGATCACGGCCTTTGCATAGCGCCGTGATCTTTGATGTCCGGTCTGCGCCCAAAGCAGACGTCTATGCTAAAGCGTGGGCCGGTTAACAGGCCTGCAAGGCCCCGGCCATCGTCAGCCCCTCCCATGGGCTGGCGATATGTATAACCTACGCGCACCGCTCATTCTGAGGATGTGTTTGGCTGGCAAAAAGTGCTCTAGAAAAACGTTCAGGCTCGCCACCCCAGGGGCGGGCGTTGGCCTCGCGTCGTCGACTTTAACGGACGTCCACTTCGTCCGCAAACCACCCATCCCTCTTCAAACCCACTTGTGATCCTGCCGTCCAGTCGCAATACTGGGCACCCTATGCCCAACCCCGTCCCTCATATCGACATCCTGCCCGGTGTCCCCCTGCGCAAAGCCCGCTGTCAC
>JBGCEW010000027.1:0-26536 GCA_045106595.1 Roseovarius sp.
TCAAAGCGGCACTGGACGGTGCGAAAGCTGATCTGGGGTTCGCGCCCCACCCGTCGCGCCACATCCTGACGCGCGCTAACGGTTCCAAAATGGACTATCACGCGATGGCGCGTGTGATGGTGCGCGAGCGTAAGCGGTTAGGCCTTGTGGCCCATGATCAACACGCCTTGCGGTATCGCGGCGTGATGGAATTGGCATGGGCGGGCTGCACGGACGATGAAATCGCAAGCTACAGCGGCCACACATCCAAAGAGATGATCATCAAATATGCGGGGGAGGCGCGGCAAATTATGCGTGCGCGACAGGCGGTAGCAAAGCGCAAATGACCCCGAACAGAACAGGCACAGAACGTGAAACTGATACCAGAGGTGATACCCAATGAGCAGGAAAATTCGTAACCCATTGATTTTATTGGAGGCGAGTACCGGAATCGAACCGGTGTACACGGATTTGCAATCCGCTGCGTCACCACTCCGCCAACTCGCCTGCCTTGTGGTCAACGGCCTTCAATTAGTCTGTTTGCCCGCGCGGCACAAGACCCATAGCGGCGCGCCGGGTCATAAAACCTGGGCGGCTGTATGTGCCCGCTGCGCGCGGTATAAATCCGGGCCTTCACGCCCTTGGAAATTTGCAGGTCACAGCGCGGCTGCGCCAAAATTTGGAGCTCGGGGGACAAATCATCGCCGGGCGGGGCGGCAACTGCGTGTCGGGCATTGTCGCTCCAGCGCATCTGTGTCACAACAATCAGACAGGATTCTGAACACAAGGGTTTAGCACATGCCCGACTATACCGCGCGTCGCACAATGATGGTTGATACTCAGGTTCGCCCCTCAGATGTGACCAAATTTCCGATCATCGACGCCATGCTTTCGGTCAAGCGTGAGGCCTTTGTGCCCCGCAATATGCGTGAAGCGGCCTACATGGGCGAGAACCTTGATATGGGTGGCGCGCGCGTGATGCTGGAACCGCGCACATTGGCCAAGGCCTTGGATGCACTGGATATTCGCCAGGATGAGCTGGTGCTCGATGTTGGCTGCGCACTGGGGTATTCCACCGCCGTTATCGCGCGTATGGCCGAACTTGTGGTCGGTGTTGAGGATGACGAGGCATTGGCGCAAGAGGCCCAGACGGTGCTGCTGGATCAAGGCGCGGACAATGCCGTGGTGCATCACGGCCCGCTGACCGAAGGTGCGGCCGAACATGGCCCTTATGATGTGATCATGATCGAAGGCGCGGTTGAACATCTGCCCGCCGCGCTGACCGACCAGCTGAAAGAAGGCGGGCGTATCGCGTGTCTTTTCATGGAAGGGGCGCTGGGCGTCGTGCGCATCGGATATAAAATTGATGATGACATCAGCTGGCGCTTTTCATTCAATGCCGGGGCTCCGGTGATGCCCGGATTTGAAAAACACGCCGCCTTTACGTTGTGAGAGTAAGACCAACCATGCTGCCACATAAATTGCTTCGGACAGGCCTGCGGGCCATTGCAGTTTGCGCTGTTGCGGGCATGTGGTTGGGCACGCCGCAAACCGCGCGGGCTGAAACGCTGGCGGACGCTTTGGCCAGTGCTTACAACCATTCGGGCCTGTTAGAGCAAAACCGCGCCTTGCTGCGTGCCGCAGATGAAGACGTGGCGATTGCCGTGGCGGCCTTGCGGCCCATTATCAACTGGTCAGCCGATATCACCCGCAGTTTTGGCCGCACCAACACGCAACAGGGCGCTGTTGGCATTCGTCAGACCGATGTGAACCTTGGGATTTCCGCCAGCCTGCTGCTGTATGATTTTGGCCGGACTGAGTTTCAGATCGATGCCGCCAAGGAAACCGTTCTGGCCACCCGTGATGCGCTGGTCAGTGTCGAACAACAGGTGCTGCTGCGCGCCGTGCGGGCCTATATGAACGTGCGCCGCAATGGCCGCTTTGTCAGCCTGCGTGAAAACAACCTGCGCCTGATCCGTCAGGAATTGCGCGCCGCCAAAGACCGGTTTGAAGTGGGCGAAGTCACGCGCACCGATGTGGCCCTGGCCGAGGCCCGGCTGGCTGCGGCCCGCTCGGGGCTGGCACTGGCGCAAGGTGATCTGTTGCAATCCATCGAAGAATTCCGCGCCGCCGTGGGCCGTAAACCCGGCACCCTCAAGGCGCCACGCCGGGCACCCAACCTGTCGGGCAATGTTGATGCCGCAAAATCCATCGCTGTGCGCAAGCATCCCGATATGCTCAAGGCGCAGCGCGATATTGCCGCGGCTGAACTGAACATGAACGCCGCCGCCGCCGCCAAAAAGCCGACCGTTAATCTGGTGGGGCGTCTGGGCGCAGGCGAGGAAGTGTACGGCGATGATTTCAACCGCACCGGCAGTGTCGGTGTGCAGATCACCGGCCCGATTTATCAGGGCGGGGCGCTGACCGCGACCAAACGCAAGGCGCAGGCCCAGCGTGACGGGCTGCGTGCACGCCTGCACATTGTGCGCCATCAGGTGATGCAGGATGTGGGCAATGCCTATGCCCAGCTGCGCGCCTCGCGCGCCGGTGTTGCGGCCAGCCAACAAGAAGTACGCGCCGCCCGCGTTGCCTTTCGCGGGGTCCGCGAAGAGGCCAAGCTGGGCGCGCGCACCACGCTCGATGTGCTCGACGCCGAACAGGACCTGCTTGATGCCGAAGCCAACCTGATTTCCGCCGAGGCCGATGTGCTGATCGCTTCTTATGCGGTTCTGGCCTCCATCGGCGAACTGACGGCCAAAGACCTGCGCCTGAACGTGCAAACCTATGATCCGGAAGCCTATTACAACCTGGTCAAGGACGCGCCCATTGAGGGCAGCAAGCAAGGCAAACAGCTGGACCGCGTGCTGAAAGCCCTTGGCAAAGAGTAACCCGATATCGTGCATTTGGCGGGCTGGCCTGCTTCTGGCCTGCTGCCTCTCGGGGCCTGCGATGGCGCAACAGCCCCTGCTGCTGGACGAGCCCGAACCCTCGCCCTTATCGCAAAGCTGGACCTTGCAAAAATGTGCGCTCTACGGTGATATTTTCCGGGATGCGCTGACGTTTCAGGGCCATGACGGGCTCAGCAATGCCTTTCTCAGCAACAATCAACGCTTCATCGACGGCGGCTGTCAGGGCGACCGCTCGTTGTGCCCGATCAGCGATCAGGAGCTTAAATTTGCCGATCTTTTGACCGTCATGACCATGAACGAGGGCATGGCCAGCACCTTTGTGCCTTTTGGGTGCCCCAACTGACGTGCAAATCGGTTTGGGACATAAAACCTAAAACCCTGCCTAACCCATTGTGAGAATCTCTTGCCAAGGTTAAAGTCGCCGGACAGGCAAAAATGGTAAGCAGTTATGTCAGACCCCGTCACTAACGTCCAAATCGAAGACGTGCTTTCGTCGATTCGTCGTCTTGTGTCCGCTGATGACCGGCCCGATCCGGCCTCTGATGACGCGTCTGACAAAGACGAAGCACTTGCGCCCGAGGCTCTGGTGTTGACCCCTGCATTGCGTGTGACAGGCGGTAGCAACCCTGCGCCCCAACCTGCGCCACAACCGGCGCCTCAGGACGAAAACGTGTCTGATGACACAGCGGACGACACAGCGGACGACACAGCCGCAGACCAATATGCAGACCACAGCGAAGAGGATCAGGTTGAGCCCACAGCTCAGGCCGATGATGGCACCGCCAGCCATGATGAATGGTCCGATGATCGCGCAGAAGATAGTGCCGAAGATAGTGCGGTGGATGAGGCAGGTGAAACGGCCGACGCTCATGATGATGCCCAGCACGAGGCCCCCGCCGACCCCTGGCAGCACGAGGATATGACTGAAACTGATCACCAGGAGGAGCCGGCACAGACTGCCGCGTCAGATCACGCAGATGACACCGCTGTACATGCCGCCGAAGACACCGCCGAAGATTCCACAGAACACACTGCAGACATCGCACACACAGACGGCCCCGCGGATGCCCTGACCGCCTGCGTCGCCGGCTTTGAAGAGGCCGTCGCAGCACGTGATGACGCATGGGAACCCGATGGCGACAGCATGGATGACAATGCCGCCCAGCCGATGGAAGCCCTGCCATGGCAGGATGAACCCAGCGGTGAGAACTCCGAGCCAGAACCTGAGCCGCAATCTGCAGCACAGACTGCACCACAACCCGAGCAGCAACCCGAGCCAGTGTCCTTTACCTCGCCCACCGAAGGGCTGGAACCGTTTGACGTAGAAGACGATGACTTTGGCCCGGAAGATGCTGAACTGGTCCAGGACAGCGCGACTCTGGCCGCTGCCAACGCCTTTTTCGCCGAAGACGACCCGCTGGGCGACGATGATACCATCCTTGACGAAGAGGCCCTGCGCGATCTGGTCACCGAGATTGTCCGCGAGGAACTGCAAGGCGCTTTGGGCGAACGTATTACCCGCAATGTGCGCAAATTGGTGCGCCGTGAAATTCACCGCGCCCTTGCCACGCAAGAGCTGGAGTAACCCTCAGGCGGGCACGTCGCCTGCCAGCTCTAACAGCAGATCCAAATCCATATGCGTCTCCAGATGCTGCGCCAAGGCGTCCAGCGTCCGCTCCACACTGTCCTCATAGGTCATCTCGGATCGTCCGCCCAGTGTTTGCAAAAACGCATCCCGGAACGCATCGGCACTGAACAGCCCGTGCAGATAACACCCCATCACCCTGCCTGTCGCATTGGCCGCGCCGTGCGCCGCACCGTTCACGTCCAGCCAGGCATTCGCGCAATCCGGCCCGTCCGTTTCACCGATGTGGATTTCATAGCCTTCAACATCCGCGCCACTGGCCAAATGCTGTGCGCGGGTCAGGGTCAGTTGCTTTTTGGGCGTCATCAGCGTGGTAATGTCCAGATGCCCAAGCCCCTCAACCGTGCAGGGTGTGCCCTCAATCCCTTCGGGGTCTGATATGGTCTGCCCCAACATCTGATACCCGCCACATACGCCCAGCACATGCCCGCCGCGCCTGATATGCGCGGCCAGGTCAATATCCCAGCCATTGGCCCGGAAATCCGCCAGATCACCGATGGTTGATTTGCTGCCCGGGATCAGCACCAGATCGGCGTCACCGGGCAGGGGGCGGCCCGGCTGCACAATATCCACCGACACACCGGGCTCGGCGCTCAGCGGATCCAGATCGTCAAAATTGGCAATGCGGCTTAGCTTTGGCACCACCACGTTCAGCGCCCCGCCACTGGTCGACGCGATGTCCATCACATCCTCGGCCGGCAAGCGCCAGGCATCGGCAAACCACGGTATCACCCCCAACGAAGGCCAGCCCGTGCGGTTTGCAATTTCTGCCAACCCCTCATCAAATAGGCTGGTGTCGCCTCGGAACTTGTTGATTGCAAAGGCTTTGATACGGCTTGCGTCGCCTTCGGGCAGGATCACCTTGGTTCCGACCACCTGTGCGATCACGCCGCCGCGGTCGATGTCACCAACCAGCACCACGGGCACATCAGCGGCCTCGGCAAAGCCCATATTGGCAATGTCGCCTTTGCGCAAATTGATCTCGGCGGGGCTGCCTGCGCCTTCGATCAGCACCAGATCCACGCCGCCTGCCAATCGGGTGAAACTGTCCAGCACCGCTGCCATCAGATCGGGTTTCGCCTTGGCATAATCGCGCGCCTTCAGCGTGGCATAGCGCTTGCCCTGCACAATCACCTGCGCGCCAATCTCGCTCTCGGGTTTCAGCAAAACCGGGTTCATATCCGTATGAGGCACCACCCCCGCCGCGCGCGCCTGTAACGCCTGCGCCCGGCCAATTTCACCGCCATCACCGGTGACGGCGGCGTTATTGGACATGTTTTGTGGCTTGAACGGCGCCACGCTCAGGCCGCGCCGGGTGAACGCCCGTGCCAGCCCGGCCACGACCATGGATTTCCCCACGTTCGATCCTGCACCCTGAATCATGATTGCCCGTGGCATCGCTTGCCCTCATAGTCATCTCAATCCCTGTGATAGGGCAGCCCCAGGATTTGGGAAAGACATGAACACACCCGCCCATCTGATTTTTGCCGCCGCCGCCTTTGCCCAGCCCTATCAGCGCCGGACGACCTATGCCGCCCTGGCCGGTGCTCTGGCCCCGGATCTGTCGCTTTATGTCATGGCGGGCGTGTCACTGTACGTATTAGGCCTTAGCCCGTCGTATGTGTTTGATACACTGTACTTTTCTGACGCCTGGCAGGCTGTCTTCAAGGTCGACAATTCGTTCATCGTCTGGGGGGCCGGGCTGGCGCTTGCGTGGTGGATGGGCGCGCGCACCGCAATGATCTTTGCCGCCTCGGGGCTGTTGCACATCGCGTTTGATTTCCCGCTGCACCACGACGACGGGCGCGCGCATTTCTGGCCGCTGTCGGATTGGGTGTTTGAAAGCCCGATCAGCTATTGGGATCGCTCGGCCCACGCAGGCATCATCGGCCCGATCGAAATGGGCCTCTCGGCGCTCTTTTGCGTTATCCTGATACTCCGGTTTCCCAGCGTCCGCTCGCGGGTATTGATCGGGGCATTGGGCGCTGTTCAGATCGCACCGGTGTTCTTTTGGGCGTTTGTTTTCGCACAGTAAGACCCGGTAAGGCCCGGTAAGGCCCCCCCTAAGACCCGCCTCACTCAGCCGTCACAACACCCCTGCATCGCGGCCTGCGCACAAAAGCACGGTGCGCGTGCCGCAGCATCCGCGCGTGCATTGGCCAGCTCCAGCCGTTGACGTACCTGCACGATCTCGCAGGTCTCGTCGCGCGCCTCCAGACAATCGTGTAAGCCCTTCAAAGCCCACACATTATCCGGATGCACCGTGGCCCGGCTCAGCTGTCCGCCAAGGCCTAGATCCTCGCGGAACACAGCCTCGGCCTCGGGTGTATGACCTTGCTCAAACAACAGCGCCCCAAGCGCGTGACGGCTGGGCTGCATCCATCCCCAAGGCTCGTCATAGGGCAGGGTGTCCTCCAGATGCACCGCGCGCCGCAATGCCGCAAACGCGTCCTCATAGGCGCCTTTGCGATACAGGATTTCCCCCTCCAGCATGGCCTCGGCGATCTTCAGCAAATCCACCATGGTATTGTTGTGCATCTCGCGCGTTGCGGGCACCCGCGCGGCCGCCGCACGGAACAAGGCCTGCTCGGCCTCGGCCTTGTCCACATGCCCCAACGCCGCATGCGCCACACCGCGGGCGTAATGCACATTGGCGGTGACCGAACAATAAAGCGCGGTGTCATCGGGCAGGGGCAGGGCGATCGCCTCGGCCCAGCGACCAAAGCGCACCAGAACATGTGGCTCAAAGCTCAGGTAGCTTTCAAAATAATCTGCCATCGGCGGGCTGTCGATGCGCAGCAAGGCCTCGGGCACCGTGTCACAAATGCCTTTCACGGCCTCCATCGCGGGGGTGAACTGCCCCAGAAACAGTGCGCCGTAGATGATGAAATGATAGTTGTGGATGCGGTAGCCGGTGTAGATATTAAACGCCCCTTCGCGCTCGAGATATTTCAGATCGGCCTGCACCGCGCGCTGGTTCCAATGCACCACATTCTGGTAATCGCCACACAGCACATCAATATGGCTGGGCATATGGATCAGGTGCCCGGCATCCGGTGCCATCGTGCGCAGCCGATCCCCGGCTTTCAGCGCCAGTTCGGGCGTGGGCGACATCTCCATCAGGTGTACATACAGATGCAGCAGGCCGGGATGATCCTGCACACGCGGATCGGTCTCCATCGCGTCTTCCAGCAGGGTCTGACACTCAACCGTGTCGGCGCCCTTGGCCGGAACGCCCTGCGCCAGATCCCACATCGCCCAAGGCGTGCGGTTCATCATCGCCTCAACAAACAGCGCGCGGATGTCCATATGATCGGGATGCGCGTGGAACACCTCGCGCATGGCATCCGCGAAGGCATCATTCCAACGCTCCATCTCGGCAATATCGCTGGGCTGGGGCTGCGGAAACCGGGCGGGCAGGGCACCAATCAACGCGCGCTCTGCGGGCGTGGGCGGCGCACAGGCCAATGCGGCTTGGGTCGCGTCATATGAAATACCCAAGGCCTTGGCCCGGCCGGCATCGTCAAAGCTGTCCCAGGACATGTTGTAATTGGGCCCCGCCGCATAGGCGACGCCCCAATGCGCCATCGCGCAGTCGGGGTCGTGGTGCAGCGCCTTTTGAAAGCAGATCACCGCTTCTTCGTGGTTATAGCCGTAGATCCAGTTGAGCCCCCGATCAAACCACTTCTGGGCTTTGGGCGCGGTCGTGGTGATGGGGCAGGAATAGGGGCCAAGGTTGTAATAGGACATGAAAATGGACCTTTGAAGATATTCCCGGCAAGCCTAGCGGAAACCGTCCATTTTGCAAAACTCAGGCTAACTGCAGGCCGTCAACAGACCAACGACCGCCGTGTGGCATCGGACCCCGCCAAAGAAAAAGCCCCGCCGAGCAGGGGCGGGGCTTTTCACCAGTCGTTTGGGTCTATTCAGTGCTCAGGCGGCTTCGGCCTGGGCAGCAGCGGCATTGCGGCGTTCGCTTTCTTCACGCGACAGCGCAACAGAGGTGCGTACACCCTTGCCAACAAATTCCATCAGTCCGGATACAACCCGCTCATTGGGGTCGATCCCGGCACAGCTCAACACTTCGCGCCCATCGCGCGAGCGCGCCCAGCGGGCGATTTGCTCAGGACCATTACCGTACTTCTTGTCATCAGAAATAGCATCGTCCAGCGCAGCCAGTACCACAGCTGCGAAAAGTTTACGGGCGCGGTTTCCTTGCTCAGCATTGAAAGCGGTTCCGTCAACGAAATCCTTCATGGTTCGTCCTTGTTTTTATTGCTCTTGTCTTTCCGGCGTGAGGGCTTTTATGACGTGTTCTGCGCGATTCGGATAGAGCTAATTCGCATAACTCCCATGCAATCAGTGCATATCTTTCGCAGATGCAGCACGATATCTGGCCGCCTTGCCCCCTCCTCAATCCCAAGATATAGGGTCTGCCAAGATTGAATCAAGATTTCGCCAAGGTTTCGCCACAATGCCAAAAATTAATGGAAATGAAATTCGCCCCGGAAACGTGCTGGAGCATAATGGTGGCCTGTGGGCCGCTGTGAAGGTTGACCACGTCAAACCCGGCAAGGGCGGGGCGTTCGCGCAGGTCGAGATGCGCAATCTGCGCAACGGATCCAAGCTGAATGAACGCTTTCGCAGCGCCGACAAAGTCGAACGTGTGCGGTTGGAACAAAAGGACCAGCAGTTCTTGTATGAAAGCGATGGAATGCTGGTTTTCATGGATTCTGAGACCTATGAACAGATTGAATTGTCAGCAGAAATCCTGGGGGAACGCCGCCCCTTCCTGCAAGACGGGATGACCATCAAGGTTGAGTTTTACGACAGCGAAGCCCTGAGTGCCGCCTTGCCGCAAAAGGTGACCTGCACCGTGGTTGAAACCGAGCCGGTCGTCAAAGGCCAGACCGCCGCCAACAGCTTTAAACCCGCCACGCTGGACAATGGTGTCAAAGTCATGGTGCCGCCCTTCGTGGGGCAGGATGAAGCCATCATCGTGAACACCGAAACCATGGAATATTCCGAGCGCGCTTAACCAAGGTTACGCCAGCTTAAGACCTGGATCCGTGCAAAACTGCGTCACCATGCCGCGACAGGTATCGCGCAAGGGGTGGCGATTTGCGCGGCCAAACCCCTCACCAGCCAAAAACCGCCGAGGTCCAACCGGCGCTGTCGCCCGGTGCATGACGTAGCGGAAACTTGCCGATGGTGCGCAATTTGCGCGCTTATGGGGCGTAGCGCAGCACCGCATCGCCGGCCTGCATGTCACCCTTAGCGCGGTCCAGTCGCAGATAGGCGATCGCCTGACCGCCCGATTGTGTATACAATGTGCCTGCCGCCTTGCCGTCTGCCGTGATGTCCTGACCCACCGGGGCGGCCCCGTCGATCTGGACCGTGACCAGTCCTTTGCGCAGCTCGGTCTTGTGCTTCATGCGCGCGGCAATTTCTTGCCCGACATAGCAACCTTTGCGAAAATCCACACCGTTAAGCCGCTCAAACCCGGCCTCCAGGATAAATGTGTCGGGCGTCAGCTCGATCCCGCTTTCGGGGATGCAATGCGCCACCCGCAACGCGTCCCAGTCGGTGCCGTCATCGCCGCCCTCGTCGCCATAGGCCCGCCATCCCAAATCGGGATGACGCGGATCGCCAAACGCCCCTTCGGGCGCATCACCCACCCCGCGCCGGACCTTATGGCCCGTCTCGGTAATGCTGACATCCGAGCGCAGTTTATACATCGTCAGCCGTTGCATCAGCCCCGGTGCCAGCCCCGCATCCACATCCAGCCAGATCGCATCCCCCGCAGGCACCAGCAGAAACTCCGCCACGTATTTGCCCTGCGGCGTCAGCAACGCGGCGTAGACCAGCCCGTGCTCCAGCTTGGCCACATCATTGCTGACCAGACCTTGCAAAAACGCTTTGGCATCTTTGCCTGCAATTTCCAGAACGCTGCGTGTCATCGGCTCTCCCTTTTGGTGCTGGAGTGTAATATAGGGATGCACCGGCCAAGCAACAGAGGTCTTTTCACCATGCGCGCACCGCTTTCGGTTGTGATCCCCACCCTGAACGCCGCCGACGCGCTGCCTGCTTGTCTGGGCACGTTGATCGAAGGCGTCGACGCCGGGCTGGTCCGCGAGCTGATCCTGAGCGATGGCGGCTCCACCGATGCCACACCCCAGATCGCGTCCGAGGTGGGCGCTCAGCTGATCACCGGGCCTGCGTCACGCGGTGGCCAATTGCGCCGCGGTGCCCAGGCCGCCGCCGGGGAATGGCTGTTGTTTGTGCATGCCGACAGCCAGGTGCCGCCCGGCTGGGCCGCCCTTGTGCAGGCTCATATGACCCAAACCACCGCTGACACCCCGGCCTATTTCAAACTGCGCTTTGATCAGCGCGGGTTTGCGCCCCGCTGGGTGGCCGGATGGGCCAACCTGCGCGCGCGCCTGTTTCGGCTGCCGTATGGCGATCAGGGCCTGCTGGTGTCGCGGGCGGCCTATGACGCGGCAGGTGGCTACCGCGACATTGCGTTGATGGAGGATGTCACGCTGGCGCGCGCCTTGCGTCCCGCCCCGGTCGCGCTGCCTGGGGTGATCACCACCAGTGCGGACAAATACCAGCGTGATGGGTGGCTCAAACGCGGGGGGCGCAATCTCAGCCTGCTGCTGCGGTATGGGCTGGGGGCCGATCCTGACGCTTTGGCGCGCCGCTACTAAGGCCCGGCAACCCCAGGGGCGTCACCTGGCCACAGTGCTTGTCAAAACCACGGCTTGTGAGTGGCCTGATAGGCCTCGTGGATTTCCAGCTGGTCATATTCAGTGGCAACCCAGTCTTCAAACCCAATCGGGCTTTGGGCATTGCGCGCGGCGTAAGTGTCCAGAATAAAACCCAAAACGCCTGTGCGCGACGCCTTGATGTGCAGGTATTTCAGCCCCAGCTGCTTGCGTGCTTCGTCCAGCGGGCGGCCTTCGATCACCAGCAAATACAGCACCGAGGCAAACCCCGCCCGGTCAGCGCCGGATTTGCAATGCATCACAAAGGGTTTCTCGATGGTGCGGAAGGCCTCAATCACGGCCAGAATATCCTCGCGCGGGGCGGCAAAGCGGGCATGCAGCGTGCAGTTGACCAGGGTCAGCCCCAGCTGCCGGCAGCTTTCTTCCTCGACCAGATAATGCGCAGCCCCTGCCGCACCGCGCAGGTTCAGCACACTGCGGATGCCCATCGCCTTAAGCTTTTCAAACCGCGCGTGGGTGGGCTGGTTTGACCGGTACACCCCCGGCGCCACAGGCCAGAAGTTGGTCCAGACCTTGCGCAGCACCGCGTGGTCAAACCACAGGTTATATATATGCGCGCGGCGGCGGTTTTCGGGGGTCGACAGATCGGTGTTGTAATACGCACGTGTGTCGCGCTCCCAATCTCCGATCCGCTTGATCAGCTGTTTTACCACCTCTGCCGCTCCTTTGCTCAGGCCGCTTTCATGTAGGCGCAGCAGACGAGGCTGGCAAGGTGATTGACGCGCGGGTCGGGCGGGCTACTGTGCCTCTCAAAGGAGCGCCCCTTATGTCAAACTTTCCTGGCCGGTCGTATTTGGCCATTCCTGGCCCGTCGGTGATGCCGGATGCGGTGTTGCAAGCCATGCACCGCCCTGCGCCCAATAT
Organism: Roseovarius sp.; assembly: GCA_045106595.1. GTDB lineage: Bacteria > Pseudomonadota > Alphaproteobacteria > Rhodobacterales > Rhodobacteraceae > Roseovarius. Next base: position 12,186 of record JBGCEW010000027.1, read on the forward strand.
CTATGCCGGGGAATTGCCCGATCTGACCGCCAGCCTGATCCCTGATCTGAACCGCGTGGCGCGCAGCAGTGGCGATGTGGCGATATACATCGGCAATGGGCACGCCGTATGGGAGGCCGCCCTGGCCAATACCATCGCCGAGGGCGAGACCGTGCTGGTGCCTGCCACGGGCCGGTTTGGCCACGGCTGGGCGGAAATGGCCACAGACCTGGGCGCGGTGCCGCAAGTGCTGGATTTTGGCAAGCAATCTCCGGTCGACATGGATCAGCTTGAGGCCGCACTTCGGGCCGATAACACGCATAAAATCAAGGCTGTACTGGCCACGCATGTGGATACGTCAACCTCGGTTCGCAACGATATCGCCGCCATGCGCGCTGTGCTGGATGCGGTGGGCCACCCGGCCTTGTTGATGGCCGATTGCATTGCATCCCTGGCCTGTGACCGCTTTGAGATGGACGCATGGGGCGTCGATGTGATGGTCGCGGCCAGCCAGAAAGGGCTGATGGTGCCGCCCGGTCTGGGGTTCGTGTTCTTCAACGAAAGGGCTGCGGCCAAACGGGCCCAGATGCCGCGTGTCAGCCGCTATTGGGATTGGGTGCCGCGCGCCAATCCGGACATCTTTTACCAGTATTTCTGTGGCACAGCGCCCACGCATCACCTCTATGGTCTGCGCGTGGCGCTGGATATGATCCACGCCGAAGGCATTCAGGCCGTCTGGACACGACATCAAACACTGGCCCATGCCATCTGGGCCGCAGCCGAGATATGGACACAAGGCGGCGCGCTCAATCTCAACATTGCGGACCGCGCCCATCGCAGCCATGCTGTGACCTCGCTCAACCTGCCATCGCCCAAAGGCACCGAGCTGCGCAACTGGACCGAAACCCAGATGGGCGTGACGCTGGGTATTGGTCTGGGCATGGCCGAGCCGGGCAGCTATGCCGCCGATGGCTATTTTCGCTTTGGGCATATGGGCCATGTCAACGGCCAGATGATCATGGGTCTTTTGGGCACGGTTCAGGCAGGATTATGCGCGTTGGACATCCCGCATGGGTCGGGGGCCTTGCAGGCGGCAGCACGCGTTATGTCTGACGCCGCGACTTCCAGCTGATCAGCTTGTCCAGCGCGTAGCCGATCAACATAATCGTCGGCAGGCCAAAGACCGCCCAGAGTGCCATGAAAATCCATAGCAAATTCACCAGCCCCATGATCAGGGCCGCATTGGTGTAATCCGGGGCAGCATCCATTTGTCCACGTCTCATGCGGGACAGAGTAACGATAAATGGCTTGCTGTCAGGTTAATTCTTCTGCGCCTCCGCGCTTGCCTGCGCCTGCGCCTCCGCGCTTGCCCCCGCCTCTGCCAAGGCCTCAGGCAACGCCGCCGCCAGCGCCGCCATTTCGCGGTCCCCGCCACAGCTGATCCGGATGCACCGGTCTTGCGGGGCCACAAACGGCATCCGCACAAACACCCCGCGCGCAACCAGCCCGCTCAGCACTGCCCGCGCAAACGCGCCGTCGCGCCCGCACTCCACAGCCACAAAATTGGTGGCCGAGGGCAGGGGGCTCAGCCCGTTCTCGCGTGCAATCCGGGCAATCTCATCGCGTGACTGCGCCACCTGCGCCCGCACGTGCTCCAGCCAGGCGGTATCTTCAAACGCCGCCAATGCGCCGATCTGCGCGGCCCGGTTCATCCCAAAATGATTGCGGATCTTGCCAAAGGCGGTGATCAACGCTTCGGCCCCCAGCGCATAGCCCACACGTGCGCCCGCCATGCCGTAGCCTTTGGAAAACGTCCGCATGCGAATGACGCGCGGGTCGGTCACGGCAATCTCGGGTGCGGCATCGTCGGGCGCCAGCTCAAGATAGGCCTCATCCAGCAGCAGTAAACACCCTTCGGGCAAATGCTCCAGCGCACGCACCACATCACCCCCCGAGATCCAGCTGCCCATCGGATTGTCGGGGTTGGCAAAGTAGATCAGCTTGGCATCCACCTGTGTGGCCTTGGCGATAAGCCCCTGTAAATCCTCGTGATCATCGCGGTAAGGCACCTTGTGCAGCACCCCGCCAAAGCCCGCCACATGATAGTTGAATGTCGGGTACGCACCGTCAGAGGTGACCGCCGCATCGCCCGGCCCGATCAGCAACCGCACCAGATACCCAAGCAGGCCATCAATCCCTTCGCCCACCACGATATGTTCCATACCAATGCCGTGACGCGCCGCCAGTGCGCTGCGCAGATCATGGCTGGTGGGATCACCGTACATCCAGATATCCGCCGCCGCATCGCGCATCGCGGCAATCGCACGTGGCGAGGGACCAAAGGTGTTTTCATTTGCCCCCAACCGCGCCTCAAACGGTGCGCCACGGCTGCGTTCCTGCTCCTCCGGGCCGACAAACGGAACAGTGGCAGGCAAGGATTGGGCAAGGTCGGTATAGCGAGGATATGTCATACCGCGCAAAATGGGCCATCCACCGATCCGGGGCAAGCCCTTGTTATCGTGGGCGCTGATCCCTACATGAGAATGGTTCGCAACTGTTGAAAGGCATCGGTATGCCAAACTTTACCCGTCGCGGGTTTATCGCCACTGCCCTGGCCGCAGGCACCGTGCGTGCCGTGCCCACCATCGCTGCCAAAACGGGCGGGCGGCGTATTCTGACGCTGGTCTATGACAAATCGCTGGGCATGATGCGCGCCGTCGAAAGGGTCGTGCCCTGACGTCTTGCTGGTAACGGGGCCTGAAATGCGGTGTGATCCCCCCAAAGGAGAGCCGCCATGTCCCGCGTGACCACCCGTATCGAAAACCACATCGCCCATGTGACCCTCACACGGCCTGACAAGATGAACGCCGTCGATCCTGAAATGGCCCAGGCGATTGTTACGGCAGGGCATGATGTCTCGCAGGCTGATATTCGCGCTGTGGTGCTGTCGGGTCAGGGCAAATCCTTTTGTGCGGGGCTCGATGTGATGAGCTTTGCAGCCTTGGCCGCAGGCGATCCCGAAGGCATGGTGATGCCGCGCACCCATGGCAATACAAATCTGTTCCAGCAGGTGGCGATGGTCTGGCACCGTTGCCCCGTGCCTGTCATCTGTGCGCTGCATGGCGCGGTCTACGGCGCTGGGTTCCAGCTGGCCCTGGGGGCTGACATCCGGATTGCCACCCCGGATGCACGCCTTGCCGTGATGGAGATGAAATGGGGCCTGATCCCCGACATGGGCGGCATGGTGTTGCTGCCCCGGCTTGCACGCTCGGACGTGATCCGCCAGCTGACCTATACCGCCGCCCCGGTCGCGGCCACACAGGCCGAACGCTGGGGGCTGGTGACCGAACTGGCGGATGATCCCGTGGCCCGCGCGATTGATCTGGCCAACGATATTGCCACGCGCAGCCCTTCGGCGATCCGTGCGGCCAAACGTCTGATCGCCCTGGCAGAAAGCGGCGCGGATGAAGATGCGGTTTTGCTGGCCGAAAGCCGCGAACAGGCCGATCTGATCGGCAAACCGCATCAGTTGGAGGTGATCTCTGCCAATATGGCCAAACGCGCGCCCAGATTCTAAGCGCCGATCAGGGCTGGTTCAGGGCAATCCGATGATAGATATGCGTGAACGTCGCGGCGCCCAGAATAGGGATCACCAGGTTCACCAGCGGAATGCTCAGCGGCACCGCCATCAATGTCCCGGCCGTCCAGATGGTCCACACATGCTTGCGCCGCAGCGCCTTGGCGGCCTTGCGCCCGATCCGGCGCATCGCGGCCAGCTGGAAATACTCCATCCCCAGCAAAAACCCGTTCATGCTCCAGAATATGAACGGTGCCAGTGGTGGAGCGGCGGCATAGACCACAAGCGCCAGCAGGTTGGCGGCAACAATCACCCCCAGAAAATTCACCGTGTCGCGCACCCCGTCCCACCAGGGCACCTTGGGCGGGGCCGGCAGATCGGGGTAATGGCGTGCCTCAACTGCGCGCGCCACCTCGTCCAGAAACATCGACGTGATCGCCGAGGCCACAGGCACCATAAGGAATATCGACAAAAGCAGCATCAACCCCAGACTGGACCATCCCAGCAGATCATCCAGCCAGGCAACTTCGCCAATCAGGGGCAGGGTGGTGGTGTCACCAACCGTCGATTGCAGAAGATACAAAAACGCCGCATAAACGGCGATCAACACAGCCACAGTCAGCCCGATACCCAGCCATAACACTTTGCGAAAACTGCGGTCACGGGCCTGCGCCAGTGCCTTGAAAAAACTGGTGAAAATCATTCAGAAACCCAGGTGATCACAGCCGCCTCATCGGGGCGGGGGCGCTCGGGCGGAGCACTGGTTTCCGTGCCCAGATGAACAAACCCGGCAATCCGTTCGTGTGCGGCCAAACCCAGTGCCTCTTGGGCAAATCCGCGGTCATGGCTGGCCCAACCGCTCAGCCAATTGGCCCCCCACCCGCTGGCCAGTGCGGCATTCAGCAGCGCCAGACACACCGCCCCCGCAGAATAGCTCTGTTCAATCGGTGGGATATTCGCAGACGGCTTTTGTACCTCAATCACCGCCACGGCCAGATGGGCATTGGCGTATTGACCGCGCGCTTTGGCAATCTCGTCGTCGCTCCGGCCCAGTCCTGGCCCGCGTGCGGCCACCTCATCGGCCAACCGCAGCAACGCGGCACGTTCCAGCACGATCAGCCGCCAGGGCTCCAGCTTGCCATGATCGGGGCTGCGCAGCGCGGCCGTCAGCAAGGGCGCCAGCTCGTCACGGGTGGGCACCGGCAATCCCAGCGTTTTGGCCGGGCGCGACCGCCGGCCCAGCAAAAACCGCAGGGCATCTGGATTTGGGTCAGGCATGGCACCTCTCAGTCATCACAACGCCTTTCATGGATCACGACGGGTCGGGCCTGGGGCGCGCGCGTTTGTACACCCCTTCGGGCAAATCCAGCGCGGCACTTAGATCGTTCAGCATGCTGATCGACAATGTCACCTTATGCACCGTGTCGGTGCGCGGGTCGTATTGCTCGACCGTCACACATTCCTCAAAAGCGTTCACAATCACATCTTCGGTCAATGGGGCGCGGCCCTCATCCACCAGGGTGATCACAGTGGAATCAAATTCGTGTTCGATGGAAAACATGCGCCAATCTTTAGCGGCTCGGCAGGTCTTTGCAAGCACCGGACATGTGGCATCATGGGGCTGGTTGTTGCGCGAAACCCTGCTAGATTAGACGTACCCTTTTCAAGCGGAGAAATCCTTGTGCGCTGGTTTGCAATCTTTGGTGTCGTGGCCCTGTCGGCCTGTACTGCTCTTCCTGCTCCCGAACCGGGCGCGCCCACATCTGGCGGGCCTGCGCAACCTGTGCGCTCTGATCTGAAAACCTTCGCTGAGGTCGTGCGCACCGTTGAACCCGTGGCCGAGCAAGAGTGCCGCGCGCGCACCACTGGTATGAACTGTGATTTCAAGATTGTTGTCGATGATCGCCCCAATCAGCCGCCCAATGCGTTCCAAACTCTTGATAAACAAGGCAGACCTATTCTGGCCTTCAATCTTGCGCTGATCGCCTCGGTGCGCAACGCAGACGAGCTGGCCTTTGTGATGGGCCACGAGGCCTCGCATCACATCGCAGGCCATCTGGCGCGCCAACAGCAAAGTGCCACCGCCGGTGCCGTGCTTTTGGGGGGGCTCGCGGCGTTGACCGGGGCCAGCAGTTCGGCGGTGGAAACCGCCACCAATCTGGGCGCAGCGGTGGGCGCGCGCACCTACAGCAAAGAGTTCGAGCTGGAGGCCGATGCGCTGGGCACCGTGATCACCAAAAAGGCCGGCTACAATCCCCTGATCGGGGCCGAGTTCTTTACTCAGATCGCAGATCCGGGTGATCAGTTCCTGGGCACGCACCCGCCCAACGCACAGCGCATCGAAACCGTGCGCCGGGTCAACGCGTCTCTCTGAGGGGTGGGGCCATGCGGCAACTCACGGGGGTGATCTCGGACCGGGGTTCAAAATATGCGGTGTCCGGCGGGCCAGTGGCCGACCGTGCCGCCATTGATGCCTTTCTCAAAACGCTCAAACGCGACAAGAAATTTGCCAAGGCCACCCACAATACATGGGCTGTGCTGGGGGCAAATGGCATCCCGCTGAAAAACGATGACGGAGAGGCGGGCGCTGGCATGGTCATCCTGCGCATGCTGGAACGCGCCGCATTGCACGACCACATCATTGTTGTCACCCGCTGGTATGGTGGCAAACATCTGGGCGGGGATCGGTTTCGTCATGTGCAGGATTGCGTCACCGCCTATCTGGCCGATTTGCGTGGTTGATCCATGTCAAGGCAGCCGCGCAGGCGGTGCGCCATGGTGAGCCTTATCAAAACGGAGCATTCGCATCATGACCAAACATGCAACAATCAAGCATCACGCGGCCCTTATGGATAATATGGCCGGGGCGTTGGGCGTCGATATGGAGCAAAGCATGCTCGAAGGACGCATGACCATGGACCAGCTCAGCGATGCCGTTCTGGGATGTACGGGATGTTCAAATCCTGACAGTTGCGCGCATTGGGTGTCGCAGCAAACCGGCACGGCCTCCGCTGCGCCTGAGTATTGCCGCAACGGGTCGATGCTGGGGCGTCTGGCTCAGGGCAGACGCGCCTGACACCGGGTTGTTTCTCGGGGTGTCTCTCGGGGGGGTGTGTCGGGGCCTCGGGCTCTCAGGGCCTCAGGCCACCTGCAGCATCGCCGTGCTGATCCCAAAGTAGAACGACGCCGACGCCAGCAGCACAAACACATGCCAGATCGCATTGGCATAGCGCAGGCTTTCGCGGCAATAAAACACGATCCCCGCAGTGTACAAAACACCGCCCAGCATCAACAGCGCCAGGCTTTGGGTTGGTAACACGCCCGACAGCGGCACAATCAGCACCACGCCTGCCGCCGCCAGCAGGAATTGCGGCAACCATCCCGTGCCCATCTGCCCGCGCCGCGCCATCAGTTTGGTCGCAGCCCCGATCAGCGCCATTGCCCACACGGCCATCAGCGTCAGATAGGCGAAACTGGTGCCCAGCATTACTCCAAACGGTGTGATCGTGCCTGCAATCTTCACGTAGATTGCCGCGTGATCGATGCGTCGCAACAGCGGCCGCCAGGATGTATCAGCCAACAGGTGATACGCCCCCGAGGCCGACAGCATCAGCACCAACGCCGCCGCATAGACCGCCACAGCAGTAGAGCTTCCCCAGCCAAGCTTCTGATCAATCAGGGAAAACATAAAGACCGCACCAATCAGCGCGGCCCCAATACCAAGGACATGCACCGCGCCATCAGCGATGCGTTCTTCTTTTGTGTAATTTGGATAGGACATCTGCTCATGCCTCCTGCGCTCATCATGGCGCAGCTTTCTGCCGGGAGGGTGACGCAGATCGGTCAATATTATGTTGCCTTTCCGCCCGCTCACTTAACCACGCGGTAAAGCGGGCTCTGTCAGGGGCATTTGTATACCCCTGATGATGATGCCTTTGTGCGGGCAAGTCACTGGTAACCTTAGGGAAACACCGTTTCCAACCGAAGGTCTGGCAGGCATGTGGAAAGTTATCCACATTTTTATACATAACGCACCCCTTTCAGAAGAGGCGCTTAGGCATTGATATTAATAAGTATTACTAAAATCCTAATTCTCGCGCCGCTCAGGCCGGGCTGCTGCTCAATTCTGCGTTACAAACGCCCCCAGAGATCGTAATCCCCGGCCTCATCCACCTCGACGCTGACAATATCACCCACCGACAGCGCGTCTGTGCCCTCGTCAATGAACAAACAGCCGTCAATTTCGGGGGCATCGGCCTTGGTGCGGCAGGTGGCAACGCCGTCTTCGTCGATATCATCCACGATAACATCCTGTCGCGATCCAACCTTGGCGGCCAGTTTATCCACAGAAATCGCCTGAGCTTTTTCCATAAACCGATCCCACCGGGCCTGTTTCTCGGACTTATCCACATGATCGGGCAGATCATTGGACCGCGCGCCGTCAACGTCCTCGTATTGAAAACACCCCACCCGGTCCAGTTGTGCCTCGTCCAGCCAGTCCAGCAATGTCTGAAATTCTTCCTCGGTTTCGCCTGGATAGCCCACGATAAACGTACTGCGCAGGGAAATGTCGGGGCACACCTCGCGCCAGGCTGCAATCTCGTCCAGGGTGCGTGCCGCTGCCGCAGGCCGTGCCATCCGGCGCAGCGTATCGGGGTGGGCATGCTGAAACGGAATGTCCAGATACGGCAGGATAAGCCCTTCTGCCATAAGCGGAATCAGCTGGCGCACATGCGGATAGGGGTACACATAATGCAGCCGTACCCAGGCGCCCAGCGATCCCAGATCGCGCGCCAGATCGGTGATATGTGCCCGGTGCCCATTGGCCGCGGCGTGTTTGATATCGACGCCATAGGCGCTGGTGTCCTGACTGATCACCAGCATTTCCTGCACGCCGTTTTCCACCAGCTTCTCGGCCTCGCGCATCACCGCGTGGGCGGGGCGACTGGCCAGTTTGCCGCGCATATCAGGGATAATGCAGAACTTGCACTTGTGGTTGCAACCCTCTGATATCTTTAAATAAGAGTAATGCCTTGGGGTCAGCTTCACACCGCTTGCGGGCAGCAAATCCACAAACGGATCCGGGTCGGGCGGCACAGCCTCATGCACCGCGTCCAGTACCTGTTCATACTGATGCGGGCCGGTCACCGCCAACACGCGTGGATGTACCCCGGTGATATACTCAGGCTCGGCGCCCAGACAGCCCGTCACAATCACCCGGCCATTTTCCGACAGCGCCTCGCCAATGGCCTCAAGGCTTTCGGCCTTGGCCGAATCCAGAAATCCGCAGGTGTTGACGATCACCGCATCGGCGCCTGAATAGTCGGGTGAAATCCCGTACCCTTCGGCGCGCAGCCGGGTCAAAATGCGTTCGCTGTCAACCAGGGCTTTGGGGCAGCCCAGCGACACCATGCCAATGGTTGGCTGGCCGGCTCGGGGCGTTTCGGAAATACGCGCGCGCGCCAGATCGGGGCGCAGATCAGGTGGGTTTGTGCTCATAGGCCGCGCTATACCTCAGCCACAGCGTTGCGGAAAGCCAAATAAAACGGGACGCCGCAGCGCCCCATTTCCAACCTCTAGCTGATCGCAGTGACGTCAGCGTTTGCGATCGCGCCGCGACGACATCGGCTGAAACGCGACACCAACATGCGCTTCGCAATAGGGCTTGCCTGATTGCACGGGCAGACCGCAGAACCAAAAATCATCCGTGGCCGGGTCACCCACGGGCCATTTGCAGGTCCGCTCGGTCAGCTCCATCAGGTTCAGGCGCTTGGCCTTCTTCTCGATCTCGGACACTTTGGCCAATGCGGCGGGGTCAATTTCGTTGGCCGAAGGCTGTGGCGGAAGGCGTTGACCGGCCGGAATGATTGCGGCGCGCGCGCGGGTTTGCGGCACCGGTGCGGGTGTCTCTTCGGCCTTTGGCGCGGCACTTGCGGGTTTGACCGCGGGCTTGGCCGGCTTTGCCTTGGCCTTGGGGGCGGGTTTGGCGTCGGCGGACTTGGCTTTGGCCGCATCGCCTGACTTTCCGCCCGTCGAGCGGTTGGACAATCCCAAACGGTGCACCTTGCCGATCACGGCATTGCGGGTCACACCGCCCAGTTCCTTGGCAATCTGGCTGGCGGATTGGCCTTCGCCCCACATCTTTTTCAGCAGCTCAACGCGGTCGTCGCTCCAGGACATGGGCGTATTCCTTTGTTTCAAAAGGCGACGCACGGCGCCGCCCTTTTTATTTCTGATCAGGGGTCTATTCTAATCCTTTGTATCCGAGTTACAAGGCATCACGATCATGCCGCAAAAGGACCACCCCCAGATGCATCCGAACCCTGATATGGGCACCCGCCGTTTTGGCCGCGTCAACTGGTTGGGGCTCTACACCCTGGCCTCGCGCGAGGTGCAGCGCTTTTTGTCCGTCTGGACCCAGACGCTGGCGGCCCCGTTGGTCACCGCAGGCTTGTTTTTGATGATATTTACCATTGCCATTGGCCCGCAGCGCGGGGATGTGATGGGCGTGGCGTTTACGCATTTTCTGGCGCCGGGGATCCTGATGATGACGGTGATCCAGAACGCTTTTGCCAATACCTCGTCGTCCATTGTTATCTCAAAGGTGCAGGGCAATATCGTTGACACGCTCATGCCGCCTCTGTCGCCGCTCGAGCTGGTTCTGGGCTATCTGGCAGGGGCCATCGGGCGCGGTTTGTTTGTGGCCTGCGCCATTGCTCTGGGCCTTGCGCTGACATTGGGCATTGTGCCCGCACATCCGCTCTGGGCGCTTGGATTTGTGCTGCTCGGCTCGGCCTTTATGGGCGGCGTGGGCATGATTGCGGGGATTTACGCCAACAAGTTTGATCAGATGGCTGCAATCACCAATTTCGTCATCACGCCGTTGGCCTTTTTGTCAGGCACGTTCTATTCCGTGCAGGCCCTGCCGCCGGTGCTGCGCGAAATCACGCATTTCAACCCGATTTTCTACCTGATCGACGGTGTGCGCTACGGCATTCTGGGTGTCTCAGACAGCGCGCCCCTGCTGGGGTTCGCCGTGGCCGGGGGGGCCACCTTGGCAGTGTGTGTGCTGGCGCTTGTCCTGTTCACGCGTGGGTACCGGCTCAAGGCGTGAGCGCGGCGCTCAGACGGGTGCGTTACCGGCACACCCGCTCGGCTGTATCCCCGTAATTGCGATAGTCTTTCCAAAACGCCTCATGTGCAGTGTTGTCCGATTGCCGGATCACCTGCGCTTTGTGCGGATCGTTGTAAAAACTCACTGCCATGCGTTGCTGTGATCCGCTCAGCGTGTTGTCCGCCACCGACTGAATGCATCCGCACAGCGCACGCGACCGTGCCTTGCGATCTGATGCCATGCAGGCCTTGTTCAGCGGGCCGTTGGCAAATGGCATGCGCACCGGCGCTGCGGGTACGTTGGACACCCCCGATGTGATCGGTGTCGACGGGGTCGATGCCACAGGCGTTGCTACCGGTTGCCGTTTGGTGTCCTTGCGGGCCTTGTGCACCCCGCCACAGCCCGTCAACGCTGTGATCAATACCAATATAATGACCTGTTTCATGTCCAAGTGCCTCATTTGCTGATCCCCCTCAGGCCTGTCGGAGCGTTTCGCCCTCATACAATCTGCCCGGCCAAGGAGGCCTATGGTTTGTTTTGCCCTATTTGGCCCCGGTTTTCAATTCACAAGATTGCGCAGGGGGCGGCCCTGGGCGTCATCCAACCGCCCGCATCACCGCAACACCAACCCAGGCCGAAACCGCCGTCAATGCCGTGCCCCACGCCAGATCCGTGACCAGCATCGACCATGTCCAGTGCTTGAGCGTCGCCAGATTGGTGAACTCATAGGTGCCATAGGCCAGCGCGCCCAAGATCGCCCCGTTGATCAACGCCATGCCGGGTTGATCGGCCTTCAACGCAGGCAATGACACCAGATACAACAACCCCGCAATATAGGCTGCATAAAACGCAACCGCCGGGCCGATGCGGATGCTGTCGGCCAACAATGGCGCGGCATCGCGCTCAAACACCGGTTTGATCAGGTACTTGAGCCCAAAGAAATCGATCCCGAAAAACGTGATCGCCGTGACCAGATACAGCCAGATGGTTTGCATGGGTGTGTGCTCCTTGTTGCCTTGGGTAACTAGCTCAGCCGGTCCGAGGTTCCAACCATAGGCCATCATCTGGCCCCGGACTGGCGATCCAATCGGTGGTTCCAGGGCACTTTATCGCGGCCAAACACATCCACAGAATACTCAAGGCAATTCGGTTAACCATATCGCCAGGCCAATGGGGGGCCTGACGATGGCCGGGGCCTGCGGCCTGTTAACCGGCTTGGAGGTACGAGCCGAATTGAAACAAATAATGCAGGTTATTGACGAGTGGCAACCGCTTGGCGCAATCTGTGATTACGTAAAGGGAGCGGTTTCAATGAAGTACTTAGAGGCTCTGGAACTGTCACATTGTCAGCCACGCCTGATCCCTATGTTCAAGCAAACTGAACGAAAACTCCTGTCAGTATTTATGGCCCTGCTCTCGATGTCACCTCAACTTCGCGGCGCTTTTCTCAAGTAATGTGGCTTCAATAGCGGGTCAAGCAGCCAATTTAGCTCAGCGATGGAGGTTTCATTTCCGAGCAGTTTGATATCTGACGTTAGGCCCGACGGTCTCATCGCTTGCCAGAAAGGTAAAACGAATTGGGCGGCATTTATTGAGGCAAAGTCCGAGAAGAACCTAATTCGTGTTGACCAGATCACAAGCTACTTGGAGTTGGCCAAACAAACTGGTGTGGAAAATATAATAACCATCTCGAATGAGTTTGCCCGCGTTCCCAGCGAACCACCTTATCACGTCGATAGAAAGAAAAGCCGTTCGCTGAATGTAATGCATTTCGCTTGGTCGGATATTCGAACAAGCCTTGAATTGGCACGATGTAACCTCGAGTTATCCGATGCAGAGGACGCGTTGCTCGGGGAATGCCTTGAGTATTTCTGGCATGAAAAATCCGGAATACTGACGTACGATGCGATGCCTGAAGTCTGGCCAAACTTCGTCGAAGCTGCGTCGACAGCACTTGGTTTCAACTCAAATGTCAAAGGGTTCACAGATGTTGTGTATGGCTGGCAGCAAGAACGCCGAGATCTTTGCTCAAAGCTAACGCATTTTCTGAGTACTGAAGTAGAGCTGCGACATCGGGCCGGTGTTCGTTCCACCGATGAGGAAAGGACCAAGCTTGATCGTCAAGATTTGTCCAGCAACTACATTCTGCACACGCAGTATTTCTTCAAGCACGCCAAAATTGCCATCAATGTAGAACTGAACCTGCATTCTAGCAGGATGATCGCAACGATGGATGTACCTGTGCCGGAAGGTAAGGGTGCACGTGCCACGATCAGCTGGTTGAGCAAGCTTCTTGAGAACATACCGCTGGAAGGCGCAAACTTGTTTATAGATTGGCCTGGACGAGGGCGTGACTTCGAAATGCCAGTCACAGAGTTTTTGCGAGAACCTGAAATGGTTTTGGATGGGCAAAAATTAGCTCCGAAGGGGGTTAGTTTGATTTTATCGCGGCATGGAGTAAGAAACTTCAAGAGCCGCAAGAAAGTCGTTGTCGACTTAGAAGATATGGTTATTTCCTTGGCGAGATATGGAATTGATGCTGGATGGCTGTAAGCCTTGCCAAACCCCCCAAACCACTCCATATCCCACTACCATGACACCGCTTTCACATATCCGCAATTTCTCCATCGTGGCGCACATTGACCACGGTAAATCGACGCTGGCTGACCGGCTCATTCAGTCCACCAATACGGTGGCCGAACGGGACATGAAGGAACAGTTGCTCGACAGTATGGATATCGAGCGTGAACGCGGCATCACCATCAAGGCCAACACCGTGCGCATCGACTATACTGCGAACGACGGCGAGAGCTATGTCCTCAACCTGATTGACACCCCCGGCCACGTCGATTTCGCCTATGAAGTCTCCCGCTCCATGCGGGCCGTCGAAGGGTCTTTGCTGGTGGTGGACAGCACCCAGGGTGTTGAGGCGCAGACACTGGCCAATGTCTACCAAGCCATTGATGCCGATCACGAAATTGTCCCGGTCTTCAACAAGATTGACCTGCCTGCATCGGACGTGGACCGCGTGGCCGAACAGGTTGAGGATGTCATCGGCATCGACGCCTCAGGCGCCATCGCAGTCAGCGCCAAAACCGGCGTCGGCATCATGGAAACGCTTGAGGCCATCGTCACCCAACTGCCGCCCCCGCAGGGCGACCCGGACGCCCCTCTCAAGGCCATGCTGGTGGACAGCTGGTACGATCCCTACCTTGGCGTGGTTGTGCTGGTGCGCATCATGGACGGTGTCCTCAAGAAAGGCGACCAGATCAAGATGATGCAGACCGGGGCCAAATACGGCGTCGACCGCATTGGCGTCTTCCGCCCGCAGATGGAGAACATCGACGCTCTCGGCCCCGGCGAGATGGGCTTTATCACCGCCTCCATCAAACAGGTCCGCGACACCCGCGTCGGCGATACCAGCACCCACGAAAAGAAAGGCACCGACACAGCCTTGCCCGGCTTTAAGCCGGCGCAACCGGTCGTGTTCTGTGGTCTCTTCCCCGTGGACAGCTCCGAATTCGAAGCCCTCCGCGACGCCATCGAAAAACTGGCCCTCAACGACGCCTCCTTCAGCTCAGAAATGGAAACCTCCGCCGCCCTCGGCTTTGGCTTCCGCTGCGGCTTCCTCGGCCTGCTCCACCTCGAGGTGATCCGCGACCGGATTGAGCGCGAGTACGA
>JBGCEW010000028.1:0-19506 GCA_045106595.1 Roseovarius sp.
CCTGTTTGCGGGTATGGTCTCGCAACAATTTGACGAGGCAGACACGCATGCGCGATCCCATAGACCAATACGCGAATTTCACGAACAACCTGGTGCCCATGGTGGTGGAGCAGACAAGCCGCGGCGAGCGGGCTTACGACATTTTTTCGCGGCTGCTGAAAGAGCGGATCATTTTCATCAATGGCCCGATTCATTCGGGGATGAGCCACCTGAGTGTGGCGCAACTGCTGCATCTTGAGGCGGAAAACCCGTCCAAGGAAATCAGCATGTACATTAACAGCCCCGGCGGTGTGGTGACGTCTGGCTTGTCGATCTATGACACAATGCAATACATCCGTCCCAAGGTCAGCACATTGGTGATTGGTCAGGCGGCCTCGATGGGGTCGCTTTTGCTGACAGCGGGCGAGGCGGGGATGCGGTTCTCGCTGCCCAATAGCCGGATTATGGTGCACCAGCCGTCAGGCGGCTATCAGGGTCAGGCCACGGATATCATGATCCACGCCGAAGAAACTTTGAAACTCAAGCGCCGTCTGAATGAGATTTACGTGCGCCACACGGGTCAAACGCTGAAGAAAGTCGAAGATGCGCTGGAGCGCGATAACTTTATGACGGCCGAAGATGCCAAAGCCTGGGGGCTGATCGATGAGATCGTCGAAAACCGCTCAAAGGCGGATGACGAAGAAAGCTGAGCCCGTCGCGCCACAGATCATCTGTGGCGCGATTTTCAGATTGTGATGCTGGGGCACCTGCCGTAAGCTGAGCGAAATTTACAAAGTGGCCGGGGCAAACCCCATTTGGCTGCGAGGCCTAGCAGGGCAAAAAGGTAGAAGACGTATGGCGAACAACTCAGGCGGTGACAGCAAGAACACCCTCTACTGCAGCTTCTGCGGCAAAAGCCAGCATGAGGTGCGCAAGCTGATTGCGGGACCGACGGTGTTCATCTGTGACGAATGCGTTGAGCTGTGCATGGATATCATCCGCGAAGAAACCAAAACGGCCGGTTTGAAATCCACCGATGGCGTGCCCACACCGCGTGAGATTTGCGGCGTGTTGGATGATTATGTGATCGGCCAGGCAATGGCCAAACGCGTGTTGTCGGTGGCGGTTCACAACCATTACAAACGGCTTGAGCATTCCGGCAAGACCGGCGAAATCGAGTTGCAGAAATCGAACATTCTGCTGATCGGCCCCACGGGTTGCGGCAAAACCCTGCTGGCGCAAACGCTGGCGCGCATCCTGGATGTGCCGTTCACGATGGCAGACGCCACCACCCTGACAGAAGCGGGGTATGTGGGCGAGGATGTTGAAAATATCATCCTCAAGCTGCTTCAGTCATCTGAGTATAATGTTGAACGCGCGCAGCGCGGCATCGTCTATATCGACGAGGTCGACAAGATCACGCGCAAATCTGAGAACCCGTCGATCACCCGTGATGTATCGGGCGAAGGTGTGCAACAGGCCTTGCTGAAACTGATGGAAGGCACGGTCGCCGCAGTGCCGCCGCAAGGCGGTCGCAAGCACCCGCAGCAGGAGTTCCTGCAGGTGGATACGACCAATATTCTGTTCATCTGCGGTGGGGCCTTTGCCGGGCTCGACAAGATTATTGCGCAGCGGGGCAAAGGCTCGGCTATGGGATTTGGTGCAGATGTGCGCGATGTGGATGCCCGGGGCGTCGGCGAAATTTTCACCGAGCTGGAACCCGAAGATCTGCTGAAATTTGGCCTGATCCCGGAATTTGTCGGCCGTTTGCCCGTGATCGCCACGCTGGAAGATCTGGACGAAGATGCGCTGGTGACCATCTTGACCGAGCCGAAGAACGCCTTGGTCAAGCAATACCAACGCCTGTTTGAGCTGGAAGAAGTCCAGCTGAGCTTTACCGATGATGCGCTTAGCGCGATTGCAAAACGTGCGATCGAACGCAAAACTGGCGCGCGTGGCTTGCGTTCGATCCTGGAAAGCATCTTGCTGGACACGATGTTTGACCTGCCCGGCATGGACACTGTCGAAGAGGTGGTCGTCAACGAAGAGGCCGCGAATTCCGATGCGGCGCCCTTGATGATCTATGCCGATCCGAAGAAGGAAGAATCAGCCGCCGGTTGATGTTGAACCCTTTGCCAGAAATTACGAAACGCCGGGATGTTTGCGCATCCCGGCGTTTTCAATTGCAACGCTTGCGCACTGGACCTTTGTGCTGAGATACGCCATATCTGGGGCAACAATTTCGGAGGGCCGTATGGGCATTTTCAGATCAATTCTGCGCCTGGCAACCTGGTGGGACGGTGGCACCATCAACACCCAGTTCTGGACATGGCGCAAAGGTGTGCGCGTGGGCGAGGACGATCAGGGCAATGTGTTCTATCGCACCCAAGATGACAAACGTCGCTGGGTGATGTTCAACGGTGAGGCCGAAGCATCACGGGTCAGCCCTGATTGGCATGGCTGGTTGCATCATACCTATGCCGAGCCCCCCACCGAAGCCCCCCTGGCGAAAAAGCCCTGGGAAAAGCCCCATGAAGAAAACATGACAGGCACTGCGATGGCCTATGCGCCTGCCGGATCAATCCGCAAGGGCGCACCAAAAGAGCGGGCCGATTACGAAGCCTGGACCCCGGAATAGGCGCCGATATGTCCGAAAACAAAACTGAGGTAATTGTAGGCGGTGCGGTTCTGGCGGCTGCTTTGGGATTTCTGATCTATGCAGGCCAGATGACCGGGATCACAGGGGCGTCCAGTGAATACCCGTTGACGGCCTCGTTCCGCAGCGCTGATGGCGTGGATGTGGGCACCGATGTGCGGTTGGCAGGCGTCAAAGTGGGCCGCGTTACCGAAATTAGCCTTGATCCTGAAACCTTCCGCGCACAGACCGCATTTACGGTGCGCAGTGGCATTGAGGTGCCCGACGACAGCGCGGTTGCCATCAGCTCGGAAGGGTTGTTGGGTGGAAATTACGTGGAAATTCTGCCGGGCGGGTCACCCTTCACGCTGAACTCGGGTGATGAGATTGAATTCACCCAAGGGTCGATCAGCCTGATTTCGTTGCTGATGAAATTTGTAGCAGGCGACGCCGAGGAGAGCGGATCATGATCCGTGCCGCGGCATGTGTGCTTGCGGCTACGGTGACCGCGGCCAGCGCGCAACAAGTGTCCAAAGGCAGCGGCGCCGAGCTGCGCTGGCTGGACAAGGTCAATGGCGAGATCACGGATATGGATCTGGTCAATGGCGGCATATATGAAATTGGACGCCTGAAAATTCATTTACGCGAATGTCGCTATCCGTCGGGCAACAAATCAGGTGATGCGTTCGCCTTTGTCACCATTGCCGAAGTGGGGGCCGATGCCCCGGCGTTTGAAGGCTGGATGGTCGCCTCAAGCCCTGCACTGAACCCGCTTGAGCATCCGCGTTACGACGTCTGGGTCATGCGCTGCCAAACCTCGTAAGGGGCCGCATCCAACGGCACGGCATGGATATCTGCCGGTCGGTTCAACGCATCCCCCAGCAAGACATGATAGTCCCGGCGTGAAATCTCGACGGCCCCAAGAGTGCTGAGATGGCCAGTGATAAACTGCGTGTCAAACAGCCGAAAATCGCAGCGAACCAGGTGATCGCACAGATGCGCCAACGCCAGTTTTGACCCGTTGGTCTGACGCGAAAACATGCTTTCGCCAAAGAACGCAGCGCCGATGGTGACCCCGTAAACACCGCCGATCAGGTCGTTATCCGACCATACCTCAAGTGAATGCGCATGGCCCATTTTGTGAAGTTGTGTATAAAGATCAAATATTTGGGCGTTGATCCATGTCTCAGGCCGGTCAGCACAGGCCTGCAGCACATCAACAAAACCCGCGTTCAAGCTGACACGGTAGGCGCCCTTGCGCATATGTTTGCCCAACGAGCGAGAGATGTGAAACCCGCTTAGCGGCAGCACACCGCGATCGCTGGGATCGACCCAGAAAATATCTGGGTCGTCGTGATGTTCGGCCATGGGAAAAATACCCTGCGCATAGCCTGCCAAAAGCAGTTGCGGCGTCAGGGTGTCATCATAGTCTTTCATCGTATCACGCGGGCAGGGTCAATCCTGCAGGTTGGTTTCCAGCCAATGCTCCAGCCAGTGAATGTTGTAGGCGCCGGTATGGATATCGGGTTCCTGCAACAGGGCATGAAAGAGCGGCACAGTGGTATCAACACCGTCCACAATCAGCTCGGCCAGGGCACGGTTCAGGCGCGCAAGAGCCGAGGCACGATCCCGGCCATGCACAATCAATTTGGCGATCAGGCTGTCGTAATAGGGCGGGATTTTATAGCCGTCATAGAGTGCTGAATCCATCCGCACACCTAGCCCGCCGGGGGCATGAAACTGCGTGATGGTGCCGGGGCGCGGTGAAAACTCGGGCAGCTTTTCGGCGTTGATGCGCACTTCGATGGCGTGACCATTGATCTGCAGATCGTCCTGACCGAATGACATGGGCAAACCCGAGGCCACACGAATTTGTTCACGCACCAGATCGACACCAAAGATGGCTTCGGTAACGGGGTGTTCCACCTGCAACCGCGTGTTCATTTCGATAAAATAGAACTCGCCGTTCTCATAGAGAAACTCGATTGTGCCGGCGCCCGCATAGTTGATCCGGGCCACAGCATCGGCGCAGATTGCCCCGATGCGCGCGCGTTCGTCTTCGCTGATTGACGGGCCGGGGGCCTCTTCAAATACTTTTTGGTGACGGCGCTGAAGTGAGCAGTCACGCTCGCCCAGATGCACAGCTTTGCCCTTGCCATCGCCAAACACCTGAATTTCTATATGGCGCGGCGTGGTCAGGTACTTTTCAATGTACACCTCGTCGTTGCCGAAGGCGGCTTTGCCCTCAGAGCGGGCGGTCATAAAGGCCGTTTCCATATCGGCGGCTGTTTCGGCCACTTTCATGCCGCGTCCACCGCCGCCCGCTGTGGCCTTGACGATCACGGGGTATCCCATTTCTTCGCCCAGCTTTTTGGCCTGCTCCAAAGTGGGCACACCACCGTCCGAGCCGGGCACGCAAGGTACGCCCAATTGTTTCATGGTGTCCTTGGCGGTGATCTTGTCACCCATGACGCGGATATGTTCGGCGGTGGGGCCAATAAACGACAGGTCGTGGTCTTCGACAATCTGCACAAAGTTGGCGTTTTCAGACAGAAACCCATAGCCGGGGTGAATGGCCTGGGCGCCGGTCACTTCGCAGGCTGCGATGATCGCGGGGATCGACAGATAGCTGTCGGTGCCAGGGGGCGGGCCAATACAAACGCTTTCGTCTGCCATGCGCACATGCATTGCGTCGGTGTCAGCGGTGGAATGCACCGCGACCGACTGAATGCCCATTTCACGCGCGGCACGTATAACCCGCAGTGCAATCTCGCCTCGGTTGGCGATCAGGATTTTATCGAACATCCGCGTGCTGCCTTATTCGATGATCATCAGGGGCGAGCCATATTCAACCGCCGCGCCATCCTCGATCAGGATGCGTTTGATGGTGCCGCCGCGAGGGGCTGGAATGTGGTTCATGGTTTTCATGGCCTCGACAATCAGCAACGTGTCGCCTTCGTTCACCTGATCGCCCACACTGACAAAGCTGGGCGCGCCGGGTTCGGCCTGCATGTAGATCGTGCCAACCATAGGCGATGTAACGGCACCGGGATGATCAGCGGGATCATCTGCCGGGACTGCTGCGCCGCCAGCGGGTGCGGCCGCGGCTGCGGGGGCGGCTGCGGCAGGGGCCATGGGGGCTGCTGCGGGCATCACCATTTGGGCTGCCATTTCTTGTTTACGGCTGACGCGCACATTCAGGCTGTCATTGTCGCCGTATTCACGTTTGACCTGCAATTCGGTCAGGTCATTGTCGTTCAGCAGTTCTGCCAGGGCTTTGATGAAAGACACATCAGCGTCATGCGGGTTCTTGGCCATGAGGGTCCTCAAGTGCGTGGCGGCATGTTGACGATACGTCACCGCAGTTCATTTTTGTTGCTTATAAGCCAAGGCGAAAGGCGATAAAAGCGGGCATTTCACCTTCCTAGATGTGGGGGTATGGCCAAAGATGCAAGCGGGGGTGTGATTGGTGGCGCGTTGGCGTGTGTCGGCGCGTGCATTTTGCAAGGTTTTGGTGGTCTTATTTGGGCAAAACCACAGGCTTTCGCCGAATGCCACCGAGCGCATTAAAGGTGATGGCGGCCAGCAACACAGAGCCACCCAGAACTGTGTTCATCGTGGGCACTTCGCCTAATGCAATCCAGACCCAAAGCGGGGCCAGCACCACTTCAGCCAGTGACAAGAGTGTCAGCTCGACCGCCGGGACTGTTTTTGAGCCGAGCGTGTAAAACACCAACCCTGCACCGACCTGAAAGAACCCCATGCTTAGCGAAATCGAGGTATCGCGCAGGCTGAGCGTCATCGGCAGCTCGAGCAGCAGGCAGATCAAACCCATAACGACAATGGCAAATAGGCCGGACAGATACACGGTGGGCAATGTCTCGACCGTGCGATTCCAGCGCAGTGTGACGGTGAACACGGCAAACCCAAGCGCCGAGCCAAGTGCCGCCAGGTTGCCCGCCCAGACGGTTGCCCCCGATGTTTCGCGCACCATCACAAGGATGCCAATCAACGCCAGTGCAATCGCCACCCAGGTTTGCCATCTGACATGCTCGTGCAATACAAGACGTCCCAGAATGGCCGCCATAAACGGCGCGCTGGCAAACAACAGCATGGCTTGGGCAACCGATGTGGTCTGGATCGCATAGATCCCGCCCGTATAGGCCGCCACCAGTGAAATGGCCCCGATGATCGCCGAAGGCCCGGCAGCGATGGCTTGGCGCAATGGGCTGGCCCCGGTGCGCCAGCGGATCACACACCACAACAGCAACGACAGGCTGAACGAGCGGTAGAACAGGATTTGCCAAACCTGAGCGTCCTCGATCAGACGGATGCCAAGGCCCACGGTGGACCACAAGACACCGGCCAGCAATACAAAGCCGACACCGCGCAAATCGCGGGCAGGGGCAGGGGTGTCAGCGACGCTCATTCACACCGCGCACAGATTTGAACACCATCTCCGCCTCGGGAATTTGCGGCGACAATGGGTTTGACGGGGAAAACACGGATTCGGCCGTCGGGGGTGTCTCGTGCGTGCGCCGTGCTGCGCGAATTTCGCGGTACCCCAGGTAGAGACCCGCCATGATGATCAGCGTCATCCCAATCGCGGTGCCAGCTGGAGGCACCTCGTCAAAAACAAAGTATCCCAAGGCCACGGCAATCGGCACATAGGTGTAATCAAACGGGGCGATCATACTGGCCGGGGCCACCTGATAGGCGCGGCTTAACAGCAGATAACCACACATCCCGATGCACCCCATAAACAACAAAACCGGCCAGCCCGCTGCCATCTGCGCGAAAAAGCTGAACTGCAAATGGCCGAACTCCGGGTCAGGCCCCACAATCTCTGACACAACATAGCCAAAGGGGATCACGCAAACGCCCGAGAAAAACAGCGTGTGCAATCCAACGGTCAAAGTTGTCTCGCGGTCACCGATGTGGCGTGTCAGCACCTGGCTGATGGCATAGAACAAGGCGCATCCAAGCGGCAGCAACGCGATCCAGGTGAATGTCTCGCCGGTTGGGTTCATGGCAATCAATATGCCCGCAAAGCCCACAAACAAGGCCCCTGCACGGTGCCAGCCGATGGTTTCCTTCAAAAACATCGCCGCCAAAAGCGCAGTGATCAGCGGGGCTGAGAAGAAGATCGTGACGACCTCGGCTAGCCCCATAAAGGGAAATGCGGTGTAAAACAGCGAAAACGCGATGGCAAACAACGAGCCGCGCAGCGCGTGTATCTTCCAAAGTGGGGTGAAGATCCGGTGCGGCGCGCCCAGCCAGACAATCAAGGGGGCAAGAATGATGACCGACACCAGCGCACGAAAAAAGATCAGCATCCAGACCGAATATGTCTCGAGCAGGGATTTCATCACCGTGTCCTGCACAGCGTAGAAAATCATCGCCACCTCGACGCACAGGATCCCGTGGATCACGCGCATCGGCGGAGCAGACGAGGCAGGATGGGCAGCGTTGGTCAAATGGGAAAGGCTTTCAAAACTTGGGGTTAACAGTTTATCTGTGCCGGGCAGGCAGACAGGTGTCGCGCTTGAAAACGACCCGGTGTCGTAAACGCACCTTGGACCAGCCCCGCACACCCCCCGCACAGCCCCGCGAAAAGGCCAGCGGACACCGATTGCACAAGGCCGCATGTTGCGCCAAGTTGCAGCGTGACATCGCCAAGATTGGACAGACCTGTGACATCCCAACCGCGCCCCTGGTGGCTGATCGCAGCGCCTGTGATCTTTCTGGTGTTGTGGTCGGGGGGCTATGCCGTGGCCAAGCTGGGGTTGCAATATACCCAACCCATGACCCTGCTGGCGTTGCGCTTTGGGCTGGTGGTTGTGATCATGGGCATGGCCTTTGTGATATTGCGCCCGCCGGTGCCGCAAACCCGCGCTGAATGGGGGCATTTGGCGATGGTCGGCTTTTTGATCCAGACGGTGTATTTTGGCATGTCCTACGTGGCCTTCAACGCCGGGGTGGCGGCGGGCACGGTGGCGTTGCTTATGTCATTGCAGCCGGTGCTGGTTGCACTGATTGTTCCCCGTTGGAACAGTGAACACGTGGGTGCGCGCCAATGGCTGGGATTGCTTTTGGGCCTGACCGGGGCGGGTATCGTGATCGCCGCGCGCTCAACGATTGAGGCCCCGACGATTGTTGGGTTTGTCTTTGCGCTGGTGGGGCTGGCGGGCATCACCGGTGGCACACTGTGGGAAAAACGCTTTGGGCTCAGCCATCATCCGGTGACCGCCAATCTGGTGGGATATGCAACCGGGTTGGTGGGCATTGTGCCTTTGATGCTGTTCTGGGGGACGCCGCAGGTCACCTGGACATGGCAGTTCACGGCTGCGCTGGCTTATTTGGTGATCGGAAATTCGGTGATCGCTGTTGGTTTACTTTTGGCGATGATCCGGGCGGGGGATGTGGCGCGCGTATCGGCGCTGTTCTTTCTGGTGCCCCCCTTGGCTGCATTGATTGCCTGGCTGATGCTGGGCGAGGTGATGCCGCCATTGGCCTGGGCCGGAATGGGTGTGGCGGCACTGGGGGTGTTTCTGGCCACCCGCAAAACCAAACAGGCCGAGGCGTAGACCCCGGCCCGTGTCAGGCAGTATATGAACGCTGCGACTTCAGCGGTTCATACGGTTCTCAATCAGTTCTTCCACCACCGACGGATCGGCCAGGGTCGAGGTATCCCCAAGCGCGCCATAGTCATTCTCGGCGATTTTACGCAGGATGCGGCGCATGATCTTGCCCGAGCGTGTTTTTGGCAGGCCGGGTGCCCATTGGATCAGGTCGGGGCTGGCGATAGGGCCAATCTCCGAGCGCACATGGTTGCGCAGCTCAGTCTTCAGCGCATCGGTGTATTCTTCGCCGCTCATCAGGGTGACGTAGCAATAGATGCCTTGCCCTTTGATGTCATGCGGGTAGCCCACAACGGCGCTTTCGGCCACTTTGGGATGCGCCACCAGCGCGCTTTCCACTTCGGCCGTGCCCATACGGTGGCCCGAGACGTTGATCACGTCGTCCACGCGCCCGGTGATCCAGTAATCGCCATCGTCATCGCGACGGCAGCCGTCACCGGTGAAGTAGTACCCTTTGTAATCGGCAAAGTAGGTTTTCATAAACCGCTCATGATCGCCCCAAACGGTGCGCATCTGACCGGGCCAGCTGTCTTTGATGCACAAGACACCTTCAACACCGTTGCCCTCGATCACCTCGCCGCTGGCAGGTTCCAGCACGACAGGTTCAATCCCAAAGAAGGGCTTCATCGCCGAGCCGGGATTGATCGCATGTGCGCCGGGCAGGGGGGTCATCAGATGCCCGCCTGTTTCGGTCTGCCACCAGGTATCAACGATGGGACAACGCCCGCCGCCCACCACGTTGGAATACCAATTCCAGGCCTCGGGGTTGATCGGCTCGCCCACGGTGCCCAGCACTTTGATGCTGCTCAGATCACAGGCTTCAACAAAGCTGTCCCCCTGTCCCATCAGGGCGCGCAGCGCTGTGGGTGCAGTGTAGAACTGGTTCACTTTATGCTTTTCGCAGACCTGCCAGAACCGGCTGGCATCGGGGTAGGTGGGCACGCCTTCAAACATTAGCGTGGTCGCGCCATTGGCCAGCGGGCCGTAGACGATATAGCTGTGGCCCGTCACCCAGCCCACGTCGGCGGTGCACCAATAGACGTCACCATCGTGGTAATCAAATACCAGCTCCTGCGTCATCGCGGCATAGGTCAGATATCCGCCGGTGGTGTGCACCACGCCCTTGGGTTGTCCGGTTGACCCCGATGTGTAGAGGATGAACAACGGATCTTCAGCGCCCATTTCCTCGGGCGGGCAATCGGCTGACACCTTGGCGGCCTCTTCGTGCCACCAGAAATCAGATCCATCGCGCCACGCGATCTGCCCACCGGTGCGTTTGACCACCAGGCACTTCACGTCGTCATAATTGTTCAGCAGTGCAAGGTTCACGTTGTCTTTCAACTTGGTTGCCTTGCCCCCCCGCGGCGCGTGATCGGCGGTGACAACCAGCTTGGCATCACACCCCGCAACCCGCGCACCCAAGGCATCGGGTGAGAAGCCGGCAAACACAATCGAATGAATCGCACCGATACGCGCACAGGCCAGCATGGCATAGGCGGCTTCGGGGATCATCGGCAGATAGAGCACCACACGGTCGCCTTTGCCAACGCCCAACGCTTTGTAGACATTAGCCATTTTGTTGACCTGCTCGTGCAGCTCTTTGTAGGTGATATGTTGCGCTGCTTCGTTCGGATCATCGGGTTCCCAGATGATAGCCGTCTGATCGCCACGCGTGGCCAGATGCCGGTCTACGCAGTTGGCCGCCACATTCAACGTGCCGTCTTCGAACCATTTGATCGAAACATTGCCAAACTCGTAAGAGACGTCTTTGACCTTGGTGAATGGTTTCATCCAGTCGATGCGTTTGGCGTGCTCTGCCCAGAATGCATCGGGATCAGCGATCGAGGCGGCGTACATCTCATCATATTTGGCCGCATCGATATGGGCATTGGCCACAAATTCGGCCGAGGGGGCGTGTGTTGTATCAGTCATAACGAACCTTCGTTTCTTACTATGGTCGTGCAATTCGCGTTGTGCAGGGCGGGCCTTAAATGGCCAAATACTCTGCCCGCAACGCTTCGTCCTGTAGCACCTCATCGGCACTGCCATCAAACACGATGCCGCCGGTGTCCAGGATCACCGCACGGTCCGCCAGTTCCAGCGCGCGCACGGCGTTTTGCTCGACGATGATGGTTGTGATGCCTTGTTCTTTGATGATGTTAAGCGTCTTTTCGATCTCATCCACAATCACAGGCGCCAGACCCTCATAGGGTTCATCCAGCAGCAGGACCTTGATGTCACGCGCCAATGCGCGGGCCACAGCCAGCATCTGTTGCTCGCCGCCCGACAGGGTTACGCCCTCTTGCTTGCGGCGCTCGGCCAGCCGGGGAAACAGATCATACAAGCGATCCAGCGACCAGCCGATGGGCGGGGCGATCTGGGCCAGCTGCAGGTTTTCCTCAACAGTCAGGCCGGGAATGATGCACCGATCTTCGGGCACAAGACCAATGCCTGCGGCCGAAGCTTCGTGGCTTTTCATCTTGTGCAAGGGCTGGTGATCCAGCCAGATTTCACCGTGGTTGACCTGCGGGTTCTCCATCCGCGCGATCGAGCGTAGCGTGGTGGTTTTGCCGGCACCGTTACGGCCCAGCAAGGCAAGGATTTCGCCTTCGTGCACATTAAAGCTGATGTCCTGCACGATATAGCTTTCGCCGTAATAACTTTGCAGACCCCAGACCGACAGATAAGCCGGAGCGGTTTCAGCGTGGTTTTTGCCTTTTGAGAAATCGGGTTTGACGTTCATTTTGCTGTCCTCCCGTCCCAGAGATGTTCCGGGACCTCGTGTTTCGGGTCACAGACCCCGGGGCAGGCCCGGGGTGTGGTGATGTGTATCAGGCGCTTTCGCCCAGGTAGGCTTCGCGCACTTTTGGGTGGCCCTTGATGTTGTCAGGTGTGTCCTCGACCAAAGGCATGCCTTGTGCCAGAACGGTGATCCGCTCGGCCAGAGAAAACACCACATGCATATCATGTTCGATGATGGCGATGGTGATGTCACGCTCTTCTTTGATCTGCTTGAGCAGGTCGATCGTGGCATTGGTGTCAGCCCGCGCCATGCCGGCAGTTGGCTCGTCCAGCAGCAACAGCCGTGGCTCTTGTGCCAGACACATACCAATTTCCAGACGGCGCTTGTTGCCCCGGCTCATTGCGGCGGCGTGCATGTCCTTGTCATCGGCCAGGTTCAGGCTGTCCAGCATGTCCATGGCATATTCAATGACCCCTTTTTCGCGCTGCATGCTTTCGATGGCATGCATCCGAAACGCGCCGTCACGCTTGGCAAAGATTGGGATCATCATGTTTTCCAACACCGTCAGATCACCAAAGATCTCGGGCGTCTGGAACACGCGGGAAATGCCCATCTGGTTGATCTCAAAGGGTTTGCGCCCCAGCACTGATTGACCATCAAACATGACCGAGCCCGTGTCAGGCACCAGCTTGCCCACCAGCACGTTCAGCAGCGTGGATTTGCCCGCCCCGTTGGGGCCGATGATGGCATGCACCGTCTGATCGTTCACACTCAGGTTCACATCACCCAGGGCTTGCAGACCGCCGAAGCGTTTGTTGACGTTCTTGACCTCAAGAATTCCCATTGGTCCGTCTCCTTATTCGGCTGGGGTGGATTGACCGGCCTTGTTGGCCCCGTCATCACCCGCAGGCTTTTTGCGGCTGAACAGCCGTTTGATACGTTGACCACCCTCGACCAGCCCACCGGGCAGGAAGATGACGACAGCCATGAAGATCAGGCCCAGTGTCAGGTGCCAGCCTTTACCGATGAACGGGTAGACCAGCGTGATGATGAACTCCTCAAGCCCATCAGGCAGGAAGGCGAACCATTCGTGCAAGATGTCCTTGTTGATCTTGGACAGGATGTTTTCCATGTACTTGATCGCACCGGCGCCCAGTACGGGGCCAATCAACGTGCCCGCACCACCAAGGATGGTCATCAAAACCACCTCGCCGCTTGCTGTCCAGAACATCCGCTCGGGGCCCACCTGAGTGTCCATCGCCACCAGCAGGCCACCGGCCAGACCGGCATACATGCCCGAGATGACGAAAGCCGCCAATGTGTAGGGCCGCGCGTTCAGGCCAGTGTAATACATCCGCGTCTGGTTTGATTTCACAGCGCGCAACATGGTGCCAAAGGGCGAGCGGAAGATACGGATTGCCAGATAAAAGCTGAGCACCATACAGATCGCGGCGATGTAGTAGCCCGAGTTGAAGGTAAACACCCAATCGCCGACCGCCATTTCATAACTGGCCCGCATATCCATCCCAAAAAGGTTGGCGCGGCCAATTTCGCCATCAGCAAGGTTCGACAGCAGCGGCGTATCGGTGGATTTGATCTGCAGCCCGGTCTCACCGCCGGTGATCGGTGTCAGCACCGAATAGGCCAGCGCGTACGACATCTGTGCAAAGGCCAGCGTCAGGATTGAGAAATAGATGCCCGAGCGGCGCAGCGACACATATCCGACCAGGATGGCAAAGAGGCCCGCCACGATCACCGCCATGATGATGGATGGGATCACGTTCAATGAGAACAGTTTAAGCATCCACATCGCGCCATATGACCCCACACCCAGGAAGGCGGCGTGACCAAAGGACAGATATCCGGTCAGGCCAAACAGGATGTTGAACCCGATGGCAAAGATCCCAAAGATCACGAAACGCTGCATCAGGTCGGGGTAGCCCGCATTAAACTGCGCCAACGCCGAGCTTTCGGGAAAAGGGTTCAGGATGAAGGGCGCGAACATGGTCAGCCCGGCCACAATCAACAGAAGTCTGAAGTCTGATTTGTTCAGTCCAAGCATGGTTTAGTCCTCCATCACGCCTTTGCGGCCCATCAGGCCCCGTGGGCGGGTGAGCAGAATAATAATCGCGACCAGATAGATGATGATCTGGTTCAGGCCCGGCAGCACCTCAAGCACAGCGCCCATTGAGGCAAAGCTTTCAAGGATACCCAGCAGGAAGCCCGCCAGCACAGCACCGGGCAACGACCCCATGCCGCCGACAACCACCACCACGAAGCTGAGCACAAGGAAGTCCATCCCCATGTGGTAATTGGGCGAGTTGATGGGCGTGTACATGACACCCGCCAGACCCGCGACAGCTGCGGCAAGGCCGAACATGATGGTAAAGCGCTTGTCGATGTTGATGCCCAGCAGGCCCACAGTTTCGCGGTCCGCCATGCCGGCACGTACGACCATGCCAAAGGTTGTGAATTGCAGGAAGGCAAACACAGCCCCGATGATCACAGCGGCAAAGGCGAAATACACAAGGCGCCAGTACGGATAGATGATGGTGTTGGGGTCAAAGCCCAGCAACGCGCCAAAGTCGAACGACCCGCGGAACGCATCAGGTGCGGGGGTCGGGATCGGGTTGGCACCGTAATAATACTTGATGATCTCTTGCAGTACGATGGCCAGGCCAAAGGTCACAAGGATCTGGTCCGCGTGGGGACGGTTGTAGAAATGCTTGATCAGACCACGCTCCATGATCACGCCGATCAGCATCATCACCGGAATGGCAAACAAAATGGAAAGCGGCACCGCCCAGTCAATGATCACATCGCCGGTGGCCTGTCCAAACCAGTCATACAGATAAGGGACGCTCTCGGTGGCGGGGTTGCCCAGAAAGTCAACCTTGCCTTCGACTGCAACTTCGTGGCTGAGCGAAATCAGACGGCTCAGGGTCACAGCACAAAACGCACCAATCATAAACAACGCACCATGCGCAAAGTTTACCACGCCCAGCGTGCCAAAGATCAACGTCAGCCCCAGGGCGATCAGCGCATAAGCCGAACCTTTATCAAGGCCGTTGAGAATTTGTAGGATAATGGCTTCCATTGGCCTGTCCCTTTCCGGTTCACAGACATTCATTCCGTTTTTGGAATTTTCACTGTCAGTCAGCTTGGGTTGGGCGGCGCATATGTCGGGCCGCCCAACCCGTATCAGTCAGCTATTGCCGGTGCAGATTATGCACCGTTGTTGCAGCTGCCCAGCGACGCTTCGGCACCGCCCATTTGTGGGTGATCCGGTGCATAAGTTACTTGCTCAACCGGTGTCACTTCAACGATTTCCAGAAGGTCGAATTCGCTGTCTGGGTTTTCTTTACCCTTCACAACCAGTACGTCTTTGAAGCACTGGTGATCTTCGGCGCGGTACAGTGTTTTACCGTTGCCCATGCCGTCGAATTCAAAGCCTTCCAGCGCTTCTGCAACCGCACAAGGTGCGAACGAGCCTGCGCGCTCAACAGCATCAGCATAAAGCATCGCCTGAACGTAGCATGTGTGCGCCGCCTGTGAGGGAGGGAAGCCATACTTGGTACCGAAGGATTTCACGAAGGCTTTGGAGCCCTCATCCGTCAGCGACCAGTGCCAGTTGGTTGAACCAAAGATGCCCTTAACGTTGGCACCGGCACCCTTCGCCATCAGGCGCGAGTAGAGTGGCACAACGATCTGGAAGTCTTTGCCGTTAACCTGCTTGTCACGCAGACCGAACTGAACCGCGTTGGTCAGCGAGTTCACCATGTTCCCACCGTAGTGGTTCAGAACCAGCGTATCGGCACCCGATTGCAGAACTGGCGCAATGTACGAGCTGAAGTCGGTTTGTGTCAGCGGTGTTTTCACAGCGGCTGTTGTTTCCCAACCCATAGCTTCGGTCGAGGCACGCACGGCTTCTTCTGTGGTGTAACCCCAGTTGTAGTCGGCGGTCAGGTGGTATGCCTTACGGTCGGTGCCATAGTTGGCGGCCAGAACGGGGGCCAGCGCTGCACCGGACATGTACGAGTTAAAGAAGTGGCGGAAGCCGTTGGCTTTGCGGTCTTTACCCGTGGTGTCGTTTGAGTGGGTGAGACCTGCCATGAAGATAACGCCAGCCTCTTGGCACAGCGCTTGTACGGCCACAGCCACACCCGAGGACGAGCCACCTGTGATCATCACAGCGCCGTCTTTTTCGATCATCGACTTGGCCGAGGCGCGCGCTGCGTCCGACTTGGTTTGTGTATCGCCTGTGACGTACTCGACTTTCTTGCCCAGGATACCGTTGCCTTGCAGGGCCTTGGACGAGAAGGTGTTCATCATGCCGGCGTCGCCGCCACCGTTCAGGTGCTCAACAGCCAGCTCATAGGCGCGCAGCTCGTCTGCACCTTCGTCAGCATAAGGGCCGGACTGAGGCACGTTAAAGCCCAGCGTGACTGTGGCGCCTGTTGGCTCGTTGGTGAAGGCATGCGCGGATTGCGCGGTGAAGATCGTCGGCAGAGCGACGCCAGCACCGGCGATGGCACTGGTCTTCAGCAGGCCGCGGCGTGTAAAGTTGGATTTCGTCATGGAGTTCCTCCCATTGGATTTACCGATTTTGCGTCTCCTCGTGCAAAACCGAGCATTAACTATGCCTGCGTATTATCGCAGCCCGCAAGAAAACCTCGCAACAAGCAGTTTACTTGAAACAATAATTTTGTAAAAAAATGCACAGATGATAAGATAGTTTTGTAAATTTATGATCTGACGCAACGTTAATACACCGAAACTATGAGGGAAAATTCATGGCCCAAAGCCAGCTGATCGGCAACCGTATCCGCGAACGTCGCGTGATGATGGGGGTCAAGCAATCCGTTTTGGCCCGTCAAGTGGGCATATCGCCCTCATATCTTAACCTTATTGAACACAATCGGCGCAGAATCGGTGGCAAGGTGTTGCTGGCATTGGCCGATCACTTGCAGGTCGAACCGGCACTGTTAAGCGAAGGCGCCGAGGCGGCCTTGTTGGACGGGTTGCGCGTGGCGGCCCATTCGCAAAACAGCCCGTCCGCCGAGCTGGATCGCACCGAAGAGTTTGCCGGGCGTTTTCCGGGGTGGGCGCAGCTGTTGCTGGAGATGCACCAGAAGGCTGAAACGCTGGAGCAAACCGTCAAAACCCTGACAGACCGGCTGGCCAATGATCCGCATTTGTCGGCCTCATTGCATGACGTGATTTCAACGGTGACGGCGATCCGGTCCACCGCGTCCATTCTGGTGGACACCAAAGAGCTGGAGCCGGAATGGAGCGCACGGTTTCATCGCAACCTGAACGAAGACAGTCGCCGTTTGGCCGAAGGCGCCGAGGCATTGGTGCAATACCTCGAAGGTGCGCCGGATGTAGACGGCGAGCTGCGCTTGCCGCTGGATGAGATGCACGCCTTTCTGGCCGAGAATGACTATGCCTTTGCACCCGTTGAAAAGGCGTTGGGTGACAGTGACATCCCGCGCATCATCGGCCAGGCCACGGCTCTCAGCACCGATGGTGCGCGCCAGCTGAGCGAAGACTGGCTGCGTCAGGCGCACCGTGATGCGCAGGTTTTGCCAATGCGCAAACTATCCCAGGCGGTGGATGTGTTAGGGCTGCACCCCGATCTTCTGGCCGCCCAGCTTGAGGTGGCGCTGCCGGTGCTGTTCCGGCGCATGGCGCAGCTGCCGGCCTCGGTTTATGGCCCCATTGGTCTGGTCGGCTGTGATGCCTCGGGCACGTTAACATTCCGCAAACCGGTGCCGGGGTTTGCCGTGCCCAGTGCGGCGGGGGCCTGCGCGCTGTGGCCGCTGTACCGTGTGTTGCAAAGCCCGCTGCATCTGGTCAGCGCCGAGCTGGAACAGGCAGGGGGGCAGCAAGAGCCGGTGCGCAGTTTTGCCGTGGCCGAGCTGATCGGCACGCCGCACTTCGCAGGCCCTGCAATGGTGCGTGCGCATATGCTGGTGGTGCCGGGGCGCGGCGATGATGGCAGGGCGCCGGAACAGGTCGGGGCCAGTTGCCGCATTTGCCCGCTGGCCGACTGCCACGCCCGCCGCGAGCCGTCGTTGCTGTCTGCACCGGGCTAGGTGTGCCTGATTGGGCTCGTTGGTGCCTTCCGTGCAGATGAAGTTTTGACACAACCGCCTCAATTTCTAATACTGATCCCGGACCGCCTTGGACGGGGCGGGCAGGGGGGCCATAAATGAACAAGCGCGTGCTTTTGATCGAGGATGAAACCAACATCATCGAAGCCATAAGTTTCATTTTGTCACGCGACGGATGGGATGTGAAAACCCACTCGAACGGGCATGACGCGATTGATGCAATTCGCCAGCGTGCGCCAGATCTGATCATCCTCGATGTCATGCTGCCCGGTCGCAGCGGGTTTGACATTCTCAAGGATATCCGCGCCGATCACGAGTTCTCGGATCGTCCTGTGCTGATGCTGACCGCGCGCGGGCAAGACAGCGACCGCGAGATGGCCGAAAGATACGGTGCCAGTAAATACATGACCAAGCCGTTCTCCAATGCCGAAGTATTGGCCACCGTACGCGATTTGATTGCCCCATGAGCCGGCCGCCGCACTCTGTGTTTCAAGAGCGTCGCGCCTACCGCCAACGTCGGATGACGGATGCAGCCCGGTTGTTGCCTGTGCTGGGGGCGGTGCTTTTGTGTTTGCCGATGCTTTGGGCGCTGGATAGCAGCACACCGATGGCCACCACGGATATGTTCGAATATTTGTTTCTGGCCTGGTTGGTGCTGATCGTTTTGGCCGGGGTTGTGTCATCGCGCTTGCCGAAGGTGCCACAGGATCTGAACGAGCCCGCACAGCAGGACAATCAGGACACGTAGATGGCGACCCTGAATGTTCTTGTCCTGGCCAGTCTTGCGTATGTGGCACTGTTGTTCATCGTGGCCTTCGCCGCTGACCGTGCCGCCGCCCAGGGGCGTGGTGCATGGTTGCGCAGCCCGTGGGTGTATACGCTGTCGCTGTCCATCTATTGCACCGGCTGGACATTTTATGGCGCGGTTGGCTTTGCGGCGCGCTCGGGGTTTGAATTTGTCACGATTTATCTTGGTCCAACGCTGGTGATGATTGGCTGGTGGTGGAGCCTGCGCAAACTGGTGCGCATCGGGCGCACACAACGCATCACATCAATCGCCGATCTGATTTCATCGCGCTATGGTAAATCCACCTTGCTGGCAGTCCTTGTCACTTTGCTGGCTGTGATAGGCACCACGCCCTATATTGCGCTGCAATTGCAATCTATTACGCAGTCCTTTGCGGTTTTTGCCGAAGTGCAAAGCGAGGCAGGGCAGAACCCTGTGAGCGAGGGTGTTATCGCCTTTTGGGCGGCCATGGCGCTTGGCGTGTTCACCATTTTGTTTGGCACGCGCAATCTGGATGTGAACGAGCGTCACGACGGGGTGGTGATGGCGATTGCGGTTGAAGCTGTGGTCAAGCTGTTCGCTCTGATCGCGGTCGGTGTTTTCGT
>JBGCEW010000029.1:0-3517 GCA_045106595.1 Roseovarius sp.
CTGCAAGGCCGCCGAATACCGCTTCCACATCTCAAAGCTGCCAGCGTTACAGGCCATCTGCATCATATGCATGGTCTGCGCGCCCCAGGCGTGGGTTTCACCGGTTTTGCGGGCCTTATAGAACCCACCGATGGGCAGAATGTCCTGCCCCATGCCGTAGGCTTTGTCGTGCACCTCTTCCAGCTTGCCTTGGATACCGGTCAGACCGATGCCACTGATGCGGCTGGTCAGACCGGGGAAATACTCGGCACACATGGCGCGGGACAGGCCCACCGCCTCAAAGTTCAGACCACCGCGATAGGACGAGATTACAGAAATCCCCATCTTCGACATGATCTTGAGCAGGCCCTGGTCAATCGCCTTGCGATAGCGCGCCACAGCTTCGGTCAGGGTGCCATCGACCAGACCGCGATCAATCCGGTCGGCAATGCTGTCTTCGGCCAGATACGCGTTGACCACCGTAGCCCCCGCGCCAACCAAAACGGCAAAGTAATGCGGGTCGATACATTCCGCCGACCGCACATTCAGCGAGCAAAACGTACGCAAGCCCTTGCGGGTCAGGTGGCTGTGCACGGCACTGGTGGCAAGGATCATCGGCATCCCGACGCGCTCACCCGACACGCCTTCGTCTGTCAGCACAATATGCCCCGAGCCCGAACGCACAGCATCCTCTGCCTCGGCCCGGATACGCTCAAGCCCTGCCTGCAACGCGCCTTTGCCCGTGCCAAAGGTACAGTCAATCCGCGCCACATCGGCGTTAAACTCGCCCATCAGGACGTCCCATTGCGCATTGCCGACAAACGGGCTTTCCAGCACCATAATCTCGGTCTGGGCCCCGCTTTCGTCCAGCACGTTCTTTAGGTTGCCAAACCGTGTCTTCAGGCTCATCACGCGGTACTCGCGCAGGCTGTCAATCGGCGGGTTTGTCACCTGGCTGAAATTCTGCCGGAAGTAATGGCTCAACGGGCGGTACTGCGTTGATAATACAGCACTTGGCGTATCATCGCCCATACTTGCGATCGCCTCTTTGCCGTCCTCGGCCATGGGCGCCAGAATTTGTTCCAGCTCTTCGATGGAATAGCCCGCTGCCATCTGCCGCTTGCGCAGCTCACCGCCTGTAAACAAGGCCGTCTCGGTGATCCCCGACAGGGTCTCTTCCAGGTCATTGATCTTGCCAACCCAATCACCAAAGGGCAGGGCGCGGGCCAGTTTATCCTTGATCTCGGTGTCGTGGTACAGCGCACCGCGTTTCATATCCACGGCCAACATTTGTCCGGGGCCCAGCGCGCCCTTTTCAACAACTGTTGCTTCGTCAATCGGGACCATCCCCGCCTCGGATCCGGCAATCACCAGCCCGTCACCTGTCACCACATAGCGCATGGGACGCAAGCCGTTCCGGTCCAGCCCGGCACACACCCAGCGCCCATCGGTCATCGCCAAGGCAGCCGGTCCGTCCCACGGCTCCATCACCGAGTTGCAATAGGAATACATGTCGCGCCACGCCTGCGGCAGCTCTTCGGCCTGCTTTGACCAGCTTTCGGGCACCAGCATGGTTTTCGCCATCGGCGCCGAACGCCCGGCCCGCACCAACACCTCAAACACTGCATCCAAGGCGGCACTGTCAGACATGCCGCCCGCAATGATGGGCTTGATATCCTCGGCCATCTCGCCAAAGGCCCCTGAGGCCATGCGGATCTCGTGGCTTTTCATCCAGTTGACGTTGCCCTTCAGCGTGTTCACCTCGCCATTGTGGGCCAGCATCCGAAACGGCTGCGCCAGCCACCACTGCGGGAAGGTGTTTGTGCTGTAACGCTGGTGATAAATCGCAAAGGCGGACTTAAACCGCTCGTCCTGCAAATCGGGGTAAAACTCAGCAACCTGCTCGGCCAGCATCATGCCTTTGTAGATGATGCTCCGGCAGCTCAGACTTGCGATATACAGCTCGCCAATCCCGGCAGCACCGGCGGCCTTCTCAATCCGGCGGCGGATCACATACAGCTCACGCTCAAACGCTTCTTCCTCAATGCCCTTGGCATTGGAAATCAGGATCTGCTCAATCTCGGGCCGGGTTGCATTGGCCTTGTCACCCAGACACGACACGTTCACCGGCACATGACGCCAGCCATAAATGGTATGGCCCATGCGCAACACTTCGGTTTCCACGATCGTCCGGCAGGTTTCCTGTGCGCCAAAATCCGTGCGCGGCAAAAACACCTGACCTACGGCAATCAGCTCGTCTTCGTGGGGCTCGTGGCCGGTGCGGCGCACCTGATCATAGAAAAACGGCACAGGGATCTGCACATGAATGCCCGCCCCATCGCCGGTTTTGCCATCAGCATCCACAGCGCCGCGGTGCCAGATCGCCTTTAGCGCATCGATGCCTGCCTCAACCACACCGCGCGTGGGCTGGCCGTCCATCGCCACAACCAGACCAACCCCGCACGAGGAATGCTCCTCGCTGTCGTGATACATCCCGTTTTCGGACATCCACTGGCGCTTGGCCTTTTCTTTGGCCACCCAATTTGCATCAAACTTGGTCATGGGATTACTCCTTGTCGCCTGTGAACAATGCCACAGTTTCATCTGTTGTCAGTTTCCGGTGATCACCTGCCAGGCCATAGCCATGCGGGCATTCATCCGCGAAAAATTCGATCTTCATTTCACCGCCTGCGGCATCGTCAAACAACCCTGCCGCCGGGTGGCGTATGCCGTCTGCAACCGTGCCGTACCAAAGCGTCGAGCCGCATCTCTCGCAAAATCCCCGTTCGGCCCAGTCAGAGGATCGAAAGGATTTTGCAGGTCCAGACACCACCACACTGCCCGCAACAGTCGCCACCGAAATGAACATCCCGCTGGTATGACGGCGGCACATGTCGCAATGGCACGCGCGTAGATTCGGCGTATCGACATCCGCGCGCACGGTGACAGCGCCGCAAAGGCAAAGTCCTGTGATCGTCTGCGTCGATGTCATCTGTGTCGCGTCCTCAAATCTACGGGTCAGTCTTGGTGACCTAATCTATCCATGTGCCTCGATGTGCCACGATGTGCCCCGGAGTCGTTAACGTCCCGGTAAGCATTGGCATAAAGGGGGTGGGAAATTGGCAGTCTGCCAATGTTTCCCCGTCATTCAGCCGCCACCATCTGTGCCTTGTTCAGGTCATCCAGAATGGCCTCGGCCGCATCGCGCCCATCGCGAATGGCCCAGACCACCAGCGACGCGCCGCGCACAATGTCACCCACCGCATACACCCCCGGCAGGGACGTGCGGCCGCTGGTAAACTCGGCCTTGATCGTGCCCCAGTTGGTCACTTCCAACTCGGGCTGATCCCACAAAGCAGGCAAGGCTTCGGGCTCAAATCCCA
This sequence comes from Roseovarius sp., assembly GCA_045106595.1. Taxonomy (GTDB): domain Bacteria; phylum Pseudomonadota; class Alphaproteobacteria; order Rhodobacterales; family Rhodobacteraceae; genus Roseovarius. Next base: position 3,363 of record JBGCEW010000029.1, read on the forward strand.
GTGCTTTGATCACCAGATCGGCGGGTTCATCCGTGATGGCCCCTTCGATTTCTTCGGGGCTTTGACGGCCACTTGCATCGGGCGCGCCCAGGCGCATATGCTGGGTTTTCACCGTTTTCACGGGATTGCCTGCAAACCCTTTTGGTGCGCTAAGC
>JBGCEW010000003.1:0-15776 GCA_045106595.1 Roseovarius sp.
GTAGGTGGCCGGTGCGCCATCTGCGTCCAGAAAGCTCATGTGGATATGAACTCCGTTGCCCACGCTGGCCGGATCAAGGATCGGGGCATATGTTGCATGCTCGCCCGCGTGGCGTGCCGTGGCACGGGTCAGTTCGCGCACAATCACCGCCGCATCGGCGGAGCGCACGCCCTGCTCGGGGCCGATGACCACCTCGTATTGATTGGGGCCGTATTCCTTCATGATGCTGTCGGGGCTTAGACCCGCATCCGCCAGATGGGCCATCAACGCTTCGCACAGCCCGCGCTGCGCCTCAAACCCGGCACGGCTATAGGCTTCGTTTGGCAGGGGGGTGCCTGTCAGTTGAAACTCATGCTCAAACGCTGCCAGCAGGGATACACCGCCAACACGGTGCAACCGCTCCAAAGCACCACGCAGCAGCGCCCGTGTACACAAGTCCCAGGGAGCGCCCCCCAACGTGACAATGTCGCCCAGCATGAAACGCTCGGTGCCGCGCTCAAACGCCGCCGCAACGCTTGCCTCACCATCAGGGATCAACAGCAGATCGCCCAACGCGCCAAAGGGGCTGTCGGCGATGCTGTCAAAGCAGGTGATCTGCACGTTTGTCGGTGTCCACCCCACGCCACGCTTCAGGCGCTTGTCCAATTGGTCGGCGGGAAAGGCCTTGCCCCGGACCTTGCCTGCCAGATCGCAGGTTGCAGCAAAGATCAGATCGGTCATGTCTTGGTCTCCGTGGTCAGGGCGCGGGTTGCGTCCCACATTTCGATACGATCGCGGGTCTCATCCCAGGTCAGCTCGGCGATGCGGGCGACAATGGCCTCGACGATGGCCAAGGCGGCAGCATAGCTGTCCCAGACGGTGCCTGTCTCGATGGGAACGGCCAGCACTTCGGCGGCGTTGCTTTTGATGGGGGAAATCCAGCTGTCTGTCAGCAGCACGATCTTGACCCTCTTGGTGGCCATGGCCTGCGCAAGCCGTTCAAGCGAAGGCTCGTAGCGGCGAAAATCCACCAGGAACACCACGTCCCCCGGGCGTATACGCAACAGATGGCCGGGCCAGGATTCAATATCCCGGGACAGATGTTCAACACCTTCACGGGACTGGGTGAGGTGAAAGGTCAAATGTCGCGCAATGGTGTCACTGATCCTGCCACCCAGTGCGAAAACCTGCCTTCTTTGGTCCGATAGCAGTGCTGTGATCCGATCAAACTGCCCATCGGTAATGGCATCTCCTGCGGATTCGATCTGTGCCGCAGCACGTGCGAGGAAACCTGCCAGAAAGCTGCCCTCGATCCGGGTGCTTCTCTCGTGTAGATCGACCGGAGATATATCCCCGCGGCGTAACTCCTCGACCAATTTGCGTTGCATGTCGGCATAGCCATCCAGACCCAGCTTGGCTGTGAACCGCGAGATGGACGCGGCCGATACACCGGCCTCCTCGGCGAGTTCCTGAATGTTGAGCAATCCCATGAACGGATAGTTCGACAAAATCGTGGCCGCTAATTTGCGCTCCGACTGTGTCAGTCTTTCTGAGGCGGCACTGATGGTCAATCTGACAGTCATGCCTTCAGAATGATGAAAATGAATTTTCAGTCAACGAAAAAATGTTGACAGAGAAAAGAATTTTTCTAACGCTTGAGGGTATGACGCTTGCCGACACCCCAGCGATTCTACACCGATCTGACCCTGCACCGGTCAGTATCGAAAACGGACAGTCGCGCGTGCCGGTGCTGCTGTTGTGTGAACACGCGGGTCAGTCGATCCCGACCTGCCTGAACAATCTGGGCCTGTCCCAGCAGGTGATCGACAGCCATCGCGGTTGGGATATCGGGGCGCTGGCCGTGGCGCGCGAGGTGGCCGCGCAGCTGGACGCACCTCTGGTGATCCAGCACTACAGCCGTCTGGTGATTGACGCCAACCGCCCCCCCGAAAGCGCGCATGCCGTCCCTGCAGAGGTAGACGGCGTCACCATTCCCGGCAATGTCGGGATCACGCGCGCAGACCAACAGCAGCGCGCGCAAGAGATCTTTGCGCCGCTCGATGCGACACTCACAGATATGATGCACAACCTGCAGCCGCAGGGTTGTTTTTCGATCCATTCGTTCACGCCTGTCTTCGGTGGTGTGCCACGCCCCTGGCATGCGGGATTTCTCAGCCGCCGCGATACCCGCACCGCCGAGCGGCTTATGGAGGTCATTGCGGCCCGGCAATCTGGCCTCACACTGGCCGTGAACGAACCCTACCGGATCGATGATGAAACCGACTGGTTCATCCCCCGCTATGCCGAACCCAGTGGTGCAGCCCATAGCCTGATCGAGATCCGCAACGATCTGATTTCCACACCCCAAGGCATAACGCAGTGGGCCGGATGGATTGGCGAGGCGATCACAACCGTGATGCAGGAGACAACCCCATGACCCTCACCCGTGACATCCCGCTTGACCCTGCGCAGTCTGCGTTGTTGTTCATCGATGTTCAGAACTTTTCGGCCGAACGCGAGGGGGCAGAATTCAACGACCTCTCCGCACAGACGCTTGAGGAGAAATACGGCTGGTACTTTGACCAGTTGGACAACCGTGTCATCCCCAATATGCAGGCCATCCAGCAGGCCGCGCGAACTGCGGGTGTTGAGGTGATGTACACCACGATTGAAAGCCTCACGCTGGATGGGCGCGACCGGTCGCTTGATTACAAGATCACCGGGTTTAACGTCGCCAAGGGCAGTTGGGATGGCAAGGTAATCGACCGTATCGCCCCGCAAGGCGACGAGATCGTGCTGCCCAAATCCTCGTCCTCGGTTTTTGTCTCGACCCATATCGACTACATCCTGCGTAACCTGGGCGTGCGGCAGGTTGTTCTGTCGGGGCTGCTGACGGATCAATGCGTGGAAAGTGCGATCCGGGACGCCTGTGATCTGGGGTATCTTGTGACACAAGTCACCGATGCTTGCCTAACCTACACGCAGGCACGACACGACAATTCGCTGAGCACCATCAAGGGCTATTGCCGTCAGGTGACCACCGCGCAGCTGATTGCCGAGCTGGAGGCGCAAGCCTGATGTCAGAGGCCGCGCTACACTCCCATCCGGCGCGGCTGCGTGCAGCGAACTGGCTGAGAACGGTCGCGGCCCTTGGTGTGCTGATTGGGACCGTTGCAATCATGACGCTGGTCTTCGGGCGCACGGGGGAACGGATTGCCCTACTGATGTGTGTGAATGTGGCCGCCGTTGTGGCGCTTGCGGTCTTTTGCGGCAACACGGGCATTGTGTCCTTCGGGCATGGGGCGTTCATGGCGCTGGGGGCGTATACCTCGGGCATCCTGACGATGCCGGCCGGATTGCAAGGCAGCGCCCTGCCTCTGCTTCCGGGTTGGCTGGCGGGGTACGAACTGTCGGTTGTGGCGGCCATGCCTTTTGTCCTGCTGGTGGGGCTTGGCTTTGCGTTGCTGACCGGTGCAGCGATTTCGCGGCTTGTGGGTGCCTCGGCGGCGATTGCGACGCTGGGGCTGTTGATCATCGTGCACAGCATCGCCATTTCTGCCCGCGAATTCACTCGCGGCAGTCAGACATTCTATGGCGTGCCGCGGATCACGGATCTGACCTTTGTGCTGATCGCCGCCATTGTCGTTGTCATCCTCGCACGGCTTTACCGGGAAAGCCGCTGGGGGCTGTATGTCCGCGCGGTGCGCGATGACGAGGACGCCGCGACAGCCCTTGGCATTGCACCGCGCCGCGCACGGTTGGTGGCCTGGACCCTGTCGGGCATGATGGCCACGCTGGCAGGTGCGCTTTATGGGCACATACTGGGCGCGTTCTCACCGGCCTCTTTCTACCTCGGATTGGTCTTTGCCCATGTGGTGATGATGATCGTCGGCGGGATGAGTGCGGTGGGCGGCGCGGTTGTGGGCGTGATCGCTGTGACCATCCTGCAGAACACCGTGCGCAATTTCGAAGGCGGGATCACTCTGGGCGGGATCACACTGCCCGAAGTCTTTGGCCTGACAACAGTATCACTGGGCATTGCCATCCTTCTGGTGATCTGGTTGCGCCCGCAAGGTCTGGTGGGCGGATTCGAACTGGGCCCCGGCGCAGGGGCAAGTCTGCTTGACCGGATCAAGTCCAACCCACCTGACACCCCCGCACCGCGCTCTGTCTCCACCGAAACGCTTCAGGCGCGTGGGTTGTCACGTTCGTTCGCAGGGGTCAAAGCCGTGGCTGACGTCAGCTTTGATGTGCCTGCTGGCCGGATCACTGGGCTGATTGGTCCCAACGGGGCGGGTAAGTCCACGCTGGTGAACCTGATCACCTGCCAATACACCGCCGATAGCGGTACAGCCGAGATTGACGGCGTGACGCTGACCGGGCTGCCGCGTCACCGAATCATCGAAAACCGGGTTGCGCGCAGCTTTCAGAACCTGCGGCTGTTCTCCGGCCTGACGGCGTTTGAGAATGTGTTGGTCGCGGCCCTGGCGGCGGGGAACACCCGCAAAGATGCCAATGCCATCGCTCTGCGCGAACTTGCGGCGTTTGACCTGGGCAGCATCGCCGCGATGCGCGCCGATAACCTGCCTTACGGCGCGCGCAAGCGGCTGGAGATCGCCCGCGCATTGGCACAGGATCCGGCCATACTGCTGCTTGATGAACCCGCCGCGGGCATGAACCCCGCCGAGACGGATGATCTGGCCGACCGGTTGATCCATATCCGCGAAACCCGCAATATCGGCATCCTGCTGATCGACCACGACCTGCGGTTCGTGAACCGCCTGTGCAGCCACATCGTGGTGATGAACCGTGGTCAGAAAATCGCCGAGGGCGTGCCCGAAGACGTGCGCGCAGACCCTCAGGTGATCGAAGCCTACATCGGCCGCGGACGGGCGGCGCGCGCCGCCGATGATCCACCTCCCCAAGAACAAGCCCTCGCCAATTGAAACCAGAAAGGAAACAACATGAAACTGAAGTCTCTTTTACTAGGAACGGCCATCGCGGCGCTTGGCACCGCTAGTTTCGCCGAAGATGAATATGTGATCGGCGTCATGTCCGCGCAATCGGGCTATCTGGCCCCTTATGACGGCCCCGCCTATGCCGGGTTCAAATTCTGCATGGACGAAAAAATGGCAAATGGCGGGCTGAACGGCACCACGCCGGTCAAGCTGCTCGTTCAGGACACGCGCTCGGACATCGCCTTTGGCGTGCAGGTGGTGCAGGAAATGCTGGATGACGGCGCGCAATTCATCGTCTCATCGGCCGACGCCGATCCGACGATTGCCGCAGCCCAGATTACAGCAGCCGACATGGTGCCCACCATGACCTTTGCAGGCACCGCGCCGGTACTAACGCAAGTCGGCCCCCACGTCTTTGGCAGCTATCCCGGCGACAATCAGCAAGGTGCTGTACTGGCCGCCTATGCCCGCGATCAGGGATTTGAGAAAGCCTGGCTGCTTACCTCGCCTGACAGCGCTTATACCTTGGGTGGCCCACGCTATTTCGGCGAGGTGTTTGAGGCCAATGGCGGCGCAGTTGTGGGCGAAAGCACCTTCAGCCTGAACCAGCCTGACTTCTCGGCCATCGTGACCAACATCCAGAACGCAGAAACCGCACCGGATGTGATCGTGACCTGGGCGTGGGAGCCTGACTTCCCAGCCTTCATCCGTGCCTTGCGCGGGGCAGGTGTGGATACGCAGGTGATGGGCGGTGACGTGCTCGATACACCAACTGTGCGCGGTCTGGGCGATGTGGTCGACGGCGTGGTGCACACCTCGGGCGGCTTTCCCGAAGAAGGCTCGGCCTATGCTGATTTCATAGCACGTTTCGAGGCCGCGACTGGTACGACGCCTGACAACAACTACTACGTCAATGGCTGTGACATCGCGGATATGATCGAACAGGCGGTGGCCGCCGCAGGCACCACTGATCCGGCTGCCGTCAGCGCGGCAATGGCTGAGATCGAGAATGGCAAAGGCACCATGTCGGACTTCACCTTCAAGGGCACCGATCGCATGCCTTTGCGTGACGTTGTCGTGGCGCGGATCACCGGTGACGGAGGCAAGGAATTCGTCCTGCGTCAGAAGGCCGATCCTGCAACCCTGCCCAAGCCCTGATCCGGTGGCCGGGATGAGCGATACGATACTGGACGTCGAGGCACTGGATGTGCGCTATGGCCCCGTGCGGGCCGTGCGCGGTATCAGCTTTGGCGTCACCCGGGGTGGCATCACGGCCCTTCTGGGGGCCAACGGTGCGGGCAAATCCAGCACGCTGATGGCCATCGCCGGTGTGGTGCCAGTGGCATCAGGGCGCGTATCTCTCTTTGGCCAGCCGACAACCAAATCCACGCCCGACGCCATTGTGCGCTCGGGCGTGGGCATTTGCCCCGAAGGGCGGCGCATCTTTGCCTCGCTGTCCGTCGAGGAAAACCTGATCGTCGCAGGCACTGCCGTGGCCACCCCGCAGGTAGCCGCCACCCGCCGAGACGAGATGATGCAGCGGTTTCCCATCCTAGGCGAGCGTCGACGCCAGCTTGCCGGTCTTTTGTCGGGGGGCGAGCAGCAGATGCTGGCCGTCGCCCGTGCTCTGATGGGCGCGCCAAAACTTCTGTTGATGGACGAGCCATCGCTGGGCCTTGCGCCGCAGATGGTCGATACGATCTTTTCCATCATCGAAGAACTACAGCGCGAAGGAATTTCCATCCTGCTGGTCGAGCAAAACGCCGCTCTGGCACTCGAGGTGGCCACCCATGCGGTCGTCTTGGCGAATGGCGAGATTGCGGGGCAAGGCGCGCCTGCGGATCTGGCCGGCGACACCCTTTTGAAATCAGCATATCTGGCGGCCTGAGACATGGATCAACTCCTACAGCAACTCATCAACGCGCTCAGCCTCGGGGGCATCTACGCGATGCTGGCCCTTGGGTTGGCCATCGTGTTCTCCATCGTCGGGCTGATCAACTTTGCCCATGGCGATATCATGACCTTCGGTGGTTATGGCATCTTCTTGTCGATGGCCTTTGGATACCCGCCGATAGCAGCACTTTGTATCGGCTTGGGGGCGGCGGTCGTTATGGCGCTGGCGATGGAGCGAACGGCCTTCAGGGTGATGCGGGGCGCGGATGTGATCACGTTATTGATCACCAGTTTTGCGGTGTCTGAAATCCTCAAGGTGTTTTTTCAAAACGGCATTTCAGCGCGACCGGTGCCGATTTCCTTTCCTGCTGCATGGTCGGGGTCTTACCAGATCGGCGGCATAACCATCGGTGTTGCCCCGACGGCCTCGATCCTTGTGACGATCTTGTCGCTTGGTTGCCTGACCTTTGTGCTGCGGCGCATGGCCATCGGCATGGCGATGCGCGCCGCCGCCGAGGATTTTGATATGCTGCGCATGTTAGGCGTGCGGGCCAACCGGGTGGTGGCCGCGGCCTTTGCCATCTCGGGCCTGCTGGCCGGGATCGCCGCCGTGATCTGGACCGCGCAACGTGGCTCAGTAGATCCGATGATGGGGTTCTTTCCCGTGCTCAAGGCGTTCATTGCCACAGTGCTGGGCGGGTTGGGCAGCCTGGGCGGCGCAGTGCTGGGCGGCTTTGTGGTGGGCACGCTTGAGGTGTTGACCCAAGCCTTCCTGCCAGACGGGCTGGCGCCGTACCGCGACGCCATCGTGCTCAGCGCGGTGATTGCCGTGCTTTTGGTGCGCCCCGATGGTCTTTTGCCCGCCCGCAGCGGCGCGCGGTCCTGAAGGCCGCACCCCAAACCGGGTCAAGTAGACCCAACAGACGCAACGGAGACGCTCATGTGCAAGGCTTGCGATTATACCATTCACGGCGCGCAGCATCATTTCGGTTGGGACAATGCCATTGCCCCGGTTGAGAGGGTGGAGCCCGGCGCGACGCTGCTGTTTCACTGCAAGGATTCATCCGCCGGTCAGCTTGGCCCGGGCAGCACGGTGGACGATGTGACTGCGCTGGATTTCAGCAAGATCAACCCGGTCTCGGGGCCTATCTATGTGGATGGCGCGGAACCTGGTGATGCGCTCAAGATCACGCTTGATGGTTTTGCACCACGCGAAACGGACGGCACCGCCTGGGGTTGGACGGCGAATATCCCAGGCTTCGGCCTGCTGGCGGATCAGTTCACCGACCCCGCGCTGACAACCTGGCGCTATGATGCGGCAACCATGGCGCCTGCGCTTTGGGGCGATATGGGCCATGTCCCGCTCAAGCCCTTTGCGGGCACCATCGGCGTGGCTCTGGCGGAACCTGGGGTGCATTCCATCGTGCCGCCCCGGCGCACGGGCGGCAATCTTGATATCCGCGATCTGTCGACCGGAACCGAAATTTACCTACCGGTTGAGGTGGCGGGTGCGCTCTTTTCAGTCGGTGACACCCATGCCGCGCAAGGCGACGGCGAGGTCTGCGGGACAGCCATCGAAAGCCCGATGGATGTGACACTGACCCTTGATCTTGAGAAAGGCGCTGACCTGAAAATGCCGCGTTTCACCACGCCCGGCCCGGTGACGACACATCTGGATGCCAAAGGGTACGACGTGACCACAGGCATCGGCCCTGACCTGATGGCAGGCGCGCGGGATGCGGTGGCCGGTATGATCGACCTGCTGACAGCGCGGCACGGCATGTCCGCTGTTGATGCCTACATGCTGGTGTCCACCTGTGGTGATCTCAGGATTTCTGAAATCGTCGATATGCCAAACTGGGTGGTCTCGTTCTACTTTCCTCGCATGGTTCTGGAGTAGCTGCTGCGTTTGGTATCAGCACCCTGCACAGCCAAGGTTTATCTGTAGAGCCAGCAGCTGTTTCATATTGCCAACGCCGGGCAGAGGATTGGAACCACTCACCCGCCCCTCAGGGTCACAAGATCGGGCGTTGTCCTTTCTACGCGTACCGGTTTCCTGCCAATTCAGGGTTTTGAAGGTCGCGACCAATCTGCTTTTCCCGGCCACGGCGTTACGTTCCGTATTCAAAATGCACAGCAATCAGACATTTGTTTGCGCTTTCCTGACGATAGGCATGTCCCGCGAAGCAGCCTTTGTCGCCTGCAAAAACACGCGCTCTTCCCAATCCCACCAAACTCCTGTATCTGCGCCCCATCTGAGACGTGACGCCCCGGACCCCGGGCGCATGAAATAAGATAAGGGGTCGGCGGCAATGGGGCCGCCATTGAAAAAGGAGGACTTGGGGTTCGCCCAAGAGTGCCTCCAACGAGAAAGACGATAGATGTTCAACGAAGTGAAAAAATCAATGCAGTGGGGCGAAGAAACGCTGACACTGGAAACGGGCAAGGTTGCCCGTCAGGCAGATGGCTCGGTCATCGTGACATTGGGTGAAACCAGCGTCATGGCCAACGTCACCTTTGCCAAGAAACCGAAACCAGGCTTGGATTTCTTCCCCCTGACGGTTCACTACCAAGAGAAATATTACGCAGCCGGCAAAGTGCCCGGTGGCTTCTTCAAGCGCGAAGCGCGCCCAACCGAAAAAGAAACACTGACAGCCCGCCTGATCGACCGTCCGATCCGCCCGCTGTTCGTGCCCGGTTTCAAACATGAAACTCTGGTGATGTGTACGGTTCTGTCACACGATCTGGTCAATGACCCCGACATGGTTGCAATGATCGCCACCTCGGCGGCGCTGACCATTTCCGGTGCTCCGTTCCGTGGCCCGATTGCTGCGTGCCGCGTGGGCTATGAGGATGGCGATTACATCCTGAACCCGATGTGCGAAGACATGCACGAGCTGCGCAACAACCCTGATCAACGCCTTGATCTGGTTGTGGCCGGCACCAAAGACGCCGTGATGATGGTTGAATCTGAGGCGTACGAGCTGACCGAAGAGGAAATGCTGGGCGCTGTGAATTTTGCCCACGAGCAAACCCAACCGGTGATCGACCTGATCATTGATCTGGCCGAAGACTGCGCCAAAGAGCCGTTTGATTTCCAGCCGCCCGATTACAGCGATCTGTATGAGGCCGTGAAAGCAGCAGGCGAAGATCAGATGCGTGCAGCTTTCGCAATCAGCGACAAGCAAGAGCGTACAGGTGCCGTTGATGCGGCCCGCACAGCGATCAAAGAAGCCCTGACCGAGGAACAGCTGGAAGACAGCAATCTCAGCTCGGCGATGAAAAAGCTGGAAGCTGGCATTCTGCGCGGTGACGTTGTCAAAACCGGCAAGCGGATCGATGGTCGCGCGCTGGACACTGTGCGCCAGATCGAATGTCAGACAGGCCTTCTGCCCCGGACACACGGCTCTGCCTTGTTCACCCGTGGTGAAACCCAAGGTCTGGTTGTCACAACTCTGGGCACCGGCGACGACGAGCAGATGATCGACAGCCTGCAAGGCATGTTCAAATCGAACTTCCTGCTGCACTACAACTTCCCTCCCTACTCGGTGGGTGAAGCGGGTCGTGTGGGCCCTCCCGGACGTCGTGAAATTGGTCACGGCAAACTGGCATGGCGCGCGCTTCAGGCGGTTCTGCCTGCGGCAACCGACTTCCCATACACAGTGCGTCTGGTGTCGGAAATCACCGAATCGAACGGCTCGTCCTCGATGGCCTCGGTTTGTGGTGGCTCCTTGTCCATGATGGACGCAGGTGTGCCGCTGAAAGCACCGGTTGCCGGTGTGGCCATGGGTCTGATCCTGGAAGATGACGGATCATACGCCGTTCTGACCGACATCTTGGGTGACGAAGACCACCTCGGCGACATGGACTTCAAAGTGGCGGGTACTGAAAACGGTATCACGTCGCTGCAGATGGACATCAAAGTCGCAGGCATCACACCCGAGATCATGCAAAAGGCCCTGGCGCAAGCCAAAGAAGGCCGCCTGCATATCCTGGGTGAGATGAACAAATCGATCAGCTCGGCCTCTGAATTCTCGATCCACGCACCACGCATTGAAACCATGCAGGTGCCCACCGACAAGATCCGTGAAGTGATCGGCTCGGGCGGTAAAGTGATCCGTGAAATCGTTGAAGTGTCTGGCGCCAAGGTTGATATCAACGACGACGGTATCATCAAGATCGCCTCGCCCAACAACGAGTCGATCCAGAAAGCCTATGACATGATCCACTCGATCGTGGCTGAACCCGAAGAAGGCAAAGTGTACAAAGGCAACGTTGTAAAAATCGTAGACTTTGGTGCCTTCGTGAACTTCTTTGGCAAACGCGACGGTCTGGTACACGTCAGCCAGATCGAAAACCGCCGCCTGAACCATCCTTCGGATGTGTTGAAGGAAGGTCAGGACGTCTGGGTTAAATTGCTGGGCTTTGATGACCGCGGCAAGGTGCGCCTGTCGATGAAAGTCGTCGATCAGGAAACCGGCGAAGAAGCCAAGGCTGAAGAAAAAAGCGACGATTGATTTGTCGGCCTTTGAAACAGAGAAAGCCCCGGTGGAAACGCCGGGGCTTTTTTATGTGGTAAACATCTGAGGGCCGTTGCAATTCATCAGAGAAAACGGTTGGCGCAGGCAACGAGGCAAGCCGAAGGCCCATGCATCAACATGATTGCAAGTCTCTGGGGAGAGGCGCATTTTCCGTGGAAAGCGCCTGGTACGGTCGAGAAGACAGACCTAGAACCTGAGCAAAGACCGGACCTAATTGTTCTGAGGGCAGAGGCATCTTCGCTGGCGCAAAGAGCGATTGGTGCCCAGGAGAGGACTCGAACCTCCACATCCTTGCGAATACTAGCACCTGAAGCTAGCGCGTCTACCAATTCCGCCACCTGGGCAGGTGTCGTAAGGCAGGCATCTACCGGTGCCGTGCCTCCCTGTCAACGGCGATTTCGATAAATACCGCATTCGCCATATCACCTTGTCGATGGGCGGTCATAGCGATAGGAATGATGGCAGACAAATAATGCGCGCGGAGGCTTTGCTCATGTCGAAACTTGTCACCATTTATGGCGGATCAGGATTCGTTGGTCGCTATATTGCTCGTCGTATGGCCAAACAGGGCTGGCGTGTGCGCGTGGCGGTTCGTCGTCCGAACGAGGCGATGCATGTCAAACCCTACGGCGTTGTTGGCCAGGTCGAGCCGGTGTTTTGCAACATTCGCGATGACGCGTCGGTGCGTGCTGTGATGCAGGGCGCTGATGCAGTGGTGAACTGTGTTGGCACATTTGACAAGGGTGGCAAAAACAGCTTTGAGGCGGTGCAACATCAGGGCGCGGAACGCATCGCGCGGATCGCCTCGGAGTTGGAAGTTCAGCACATGGTGCATCTGTCTGCCATCGGGGCCGACAAGGGCTCGGACAGTTTGTATGCGCAAAGCAAAGCCAAGGGCGAAGAGGGCATTTTGGAGCACATGCCGCATGCTGTCATCCTGCGCCCTTCGGTGATTTTTGGGCCCGAAGATCAGTTTTTCAACCGCTTCGCCGGGCTGACACGCTTTGGCCCGGTGTTGCCCGTCGTTGGTGCCGATACCAAGTTTCAGACGGTCTATGTGGATGATGTGGCGCAGGCCGCTGTCAAAGGCGTGCTGGGTCAGGCCGCCCCCGGCCTGTACGAACTGGGCGGGCCGGATGTGAATACCTTCCGCGAATTGATGCAGCAAATGCTGGGCGTGATCCGCCGCCGCCGTCTGATCGTGAATATTCCGTTTCCGGTTGCCCGTGTGATGGCCGTGGGCATGCGGGTTGGTGAAATTCTGTCGCTTGGTATTATTCCGGCACAGATCACCGCCGATCAGGTGCGCAGCTTGCGCGTGGACAATGTGGTGTCGGATGGGGCCAAAACCTTTGCTGATCTGGGCATTCGCCCCACAGCGCTTGAGGCGATCTTGCCCGACTACCTGTGGCGGTTCCGTCCCGCAGGGCAATATGCGGCGATCAAGGAATCAGCTTCAAACCTGCGTCATGAATGACCTGGCGCGTTCTGTGCAGTGTGCTGTGTTTGCTGTGGCCGGTTCTGGCCATGGCTGACACGTTGCCACCCAAGCAGGTTGAGCTGTTTACCGCCTTTGCTCAGGATGTGTCGGGCGCTGATCCGCAGATCATGGCGCTTGCGCAAAAGCTGACCTCAACCCCCCCTACCACCAAAGAAGACATCGGCTTTTATGGGTTGGACGATGCCCCGCCCGCGGAACGTGCGCTGCGCGGGATCATCAGGGCGCTGAGTGATGCCGGTCATCTGATCACGGTTGAGGACAAGTACCTTTTTGAGTTGCCCGAGATCCTTGAGGCAGGAGGTGCAGCCAAATTGCCTGCCGACAGATCCCGGATAAGTCTGTTAGCCCCCTTCGAAAAAACCGATTGGGACGCAGGCGTGACCGATGCCGAATGGCTGACCTTCAAAGGGTGGTTTCCCGGCCATGTGCGTGCCATTGAACAGGCCGTTCACGACAATGGGCGATCATTGCTAAGCCTGCGCCTGCCATTAGGGGATACTTTGTACTATTGGGCTGCCGTGCCTGAAATGGCGGACAAATGGCGCGATACTGCGCTCTATGCCGGGGTGAATACGCTGGAATTTAAACGCACACCGGTTGTGTCCATTTCGATCTCGGATCCGGATTGGGCAACCTATTGGGGCTTTGCGACCTATGCTTTGGGCGTACCCGAGGCCCACTGGCCCACGCCAGACGGGCTTTAGCTGTAGGCGATGATCAGCAGGGTGATCCCAAGGATGACGCGGTAAATCACGTAAGGTGTAAAGCTGACCGAGCGCAGCAGGCGCATCATCAGAACCAGTGACAGCAAGGCGGCGATAAACGCAAACCCGGCAGCAATCGCACCATCGCGCATCAGGCCGATATCGGCGTTATAGGCCGTGGTGCCCATCAGCAAAGCGCCGCTTTCTATGATCGTTGGGATCGACATCAGCATCGCAAGCCGCGCGGCATCGCTTCGGGCATAGCCCATGAAACGCGCACCGGTGATGGTAATCCCAGAGCGCGACGTGCCGGGGATCAGCGCAATCGCTTGCCACACACCCATGACCATCGCGTCGCGCAGGGTCCAGTCCTCGGTCTTGCGGGTGGACTCGCCGGCCTGATCCGCCCAATACAGGACGATGCCAAAAATCAGCATGGTCCAGCCGATCACAGCAATCGAGCGCAGCTCATGATCCAGCCCCGTCAGTTTGAGGATTAGACCGAAGGCCACCACGGGAATGGATGAAATGATCAGCAAAAACGCCAGCTTTGCGCCTTCGGTATCAATGCGCCCCATCAGGGCGCGCGGGAGGCCGGACAAGGCCAGTTTCACATCAGACCAGAAGTACAGCATCACAGCAAAGAGCGTGCCCACATGCACTGCCACATCAATCGCCTGACCCTGATCATCCAGCCCCGTCAAATGCGGCAAGAGAATCAGATGCCCGGATGAGGACACGGGCAGAAACTCGGTCAGGCCTTGGATGGCCGCCACAAGAATCAGATGGAAAAGGGGCATGTCGGGGTCCTGCTCAAACCGTCTCAGGCAGCTATAAACCATTGCAGATTTGAGAAAAGATATGTTTTAGGTCCGAAACGGAATTAGTTTATGGTCAATAACTTGCTCAAGCGCACGGTTTGGATGCAAATAATTCATAATAGGTCATAACATATGACTTTTATTTAACCTTGGCTTCCTCTAGACAGGCCCAGCACCTGCCAGAACGAGGGTTTTATTGTGGCCAAGCAACCGATGCTGACATTCGTAAACGTTGATCGTGACATGCCGGAAAAGCGCGCGGCCGATGCGCGGCGGCAGGACTTTGATGAGATCTATGCCGAGTATGCCGATGCCAAAGCCAAAGAGCAGGCGAGCCGGTGCAGCCAGTGTGGTGTGCCCTATTGCCAGTCGCATTGTCCGTTGCACAACAACATCCCCGACTGGCTGCGCCTGACCGCCGAAGGGCGTCTGAAAGAGGCGTATGAGGTGGCACAAGCCACCAATACATTCCCCGAAATCTGCGGCCGTATCTGCCCGCAAGACCGTCTGTGCGAAGGCAATTGTGTGATTGAGCAATCAGGCCACGGTACCGTCACGATCGGATCAGTTGAGAAGTACATCACCGATACAGCGTGGGAGCAAGGCTGGGTAGAAACGATCGCGCCAAACACGGAACGTACTGAAAGTGTTGGCATAATTGGTGCAGGCCCAGGTGGTCTGGCCGCTGCGGATGTACTGCGCCGCGCAGGCATTCAGGTGACGGTATACGACCGGTATGACCGCGCAGGTGGCCTGCTGACCTATGGCATCCCCGGCTTTAAGCTGGAGAAGGATGTTGTGATGCGCCGCATTGAACAGCTGGAGAAATCCGGCGTGGCATTCGTGATGAATTGCAACATCGGTCAGGATGTGTCGTTCCAGGAATTACGTAACAAACACAGTGCCTTGATGATCGCCACTGGGGTCTATAAATCACGTGATCTGCCAGGCCCCGGCACGGATGCCGAGGGGATCGTGCGCGCGATTGACTATCTGACCGCCAGCAATCGGATGAGCTTTGGTGATACGGTGGCCGAGTTTGAAAGCGGCGAGCTGAACGCAGAGGGCAAGAACGTTGTTGTGATCGGCGGCGGTGATACGGCAATGGATTGTGTGCGCACCGCTGTGCGCCAAGGCGCAAAATCAGTCAAATGCCTGTACCGTCGTGACCGAGAGAACATGCCGGGCAGCCAGCGCGAAGTTCAAAACGCAGAAGAAGAAGGTGTTGTGTTTCAGTGGCTTAGCGCACCAAAAGGGTTTGCAGGCAATCCCGTGAAAACGGTGAAAACCCAGCATATGCGCCTGGGCGCGCCCGATGCAAGTGGCCGTCAAAGCCCCGAAGAAATCGAAGGGGCCATCACGGATGAACCCGCCGATCT
>JBGCEW010000030.1:0-40678 GCA_045106595.1 Roseovarius sp.
TGGTTCTTGGCCTCGTAGTAATAGCCGCGGGCGTACCACATGACGGCGGCGTCCATGTCACCGTTTGAGACCATCCACGCCCCTTTGAGGTATTTCACGGCCCATTTCAGATTGGTTTCCGCGTCCAGCAATTCGGCGTTGGCACCGGAAAACCCCATGCCGCGCGCGGTGGCGGGCAGGATTTGCATCATGCCCCAATAGGGCCCGTTGCGCGCGCCGGGGCGGTAATCGCTTTCGCGTTGGATGACCTTGTGCACCAGCGCGCGGGGGACCTGATAGAAATCGGCGTATTGATTGACCAAAGCGCGGATTTCGGGCGTTTCATTGGGATAAAGCGGCACATCGGGCGGTGGCGCTTGTGGGGCAGGGGTGCTGTCCGCGCAGGCCGACAGAAAGGTAACGAGGCAGATCGTTAAGAGGTGCTTGAACATCGATAGGCCCGTGTTTGAGGTAGACATACCCACAAAGAGCCATTCAATTGCTAGGCACAAGGTCTTAATCGCACTTGAGCGGGTCATTGCCGGAGTTATGTGTCCGCTGTGCGGGACGAAGCGGACGTTCAATCCTGAAGGCCATCGTCAGCCCCCGGGGTGGCGAGCCTGAACGTTTTTCTAGAGCACTTTATGCCAGCCAAACACATCCTCAGAATGAACGACGCGCCTACATCAAAATTATCGCCAGCCCATGGGAGGGGCTGACGATGGCCGGGCCACTGCGTGGCTGTTAACCGGCCTCCGCTTTAGCATAGACGTCTGCGTTGGACTCAAACCAGAGATCTAATCCTCAATCAATCAAAAAGCCCGGCCACCGCGAAGGGGGCCGGGCTTTGGGTCAGGACTGAAGGCGCGCCTTAGGCGGCTTTCATCATTTTCTCAACCACCGGGCCGAAGGACGATGGCGTGGGTACGATGGCCACGCCTGCCTCGGACAGGATTTCAACCTTTTCCTGTGCGCTTTCGCCGAAGGCTGACACGATGGCACCGGCATGGCCCATGGTGCGGCCTTTGGGGGCCGAGAGACCGGCGATGTAGGCGGCCACGGGTTTTGACATGTGGTCGCGGATGTAGGCGGCGGCTTCGGCCTCTTGCGGGCCACCGATTTCACCAACCATGACCACGGCATCGGTATCTGGATCGTTTTCAAACAGCTCCAGAATGTCGCGGAAGGATGATCCGTTGATCGGATCGCCGCCAATGCCGATGGAGGAGGAGACACCGATGCCAACGTCTTTCATCTGGCTGGCCGCCTCGTAGCCCAAAGTGCCCGAGCGGCCGATGATGCCCACGCGCCCCGGCAGGTAGATGTGGGGTGGCATGAGGCCTGCGAAGGCCTGACCGGGGGTGATGATGCCCGCACAGTTGGGGCCAATCAGGCGCATGCGTTTGTCGGCCTTGTAGCGACGCATGTAGCGTTTGACGCGGATCATGTCCTGTGCGGGGATGCCGTCGGCGATGCAGACGCAGGTTCTGATGCCCGCATCAGCGGCTTCCATGATGCTGTCGGCCGCGAAGGGGGGTGGCACGAAGGCGATGACCAGATCGGCGCCGGTTTCGGCCACAGCACCTTTGACGGTGTTGAACACCGGCAGGCCGTTGTGGATGGTGCCGCCCTTGCCGGGGGTCACGCCGCCCACGACGTTGGTGCCGTATTCGCGCATTTCCTCGGCGTGAAAACTGCCGATGCGCCCTGTCAGCCCTGTGACCAGGACCTTGCTGTCTTTATCGATGATGATAGCCATGTCTTTGATCTCCAGTTCTCAGGCGTCTTTGCCGGCTTTCCACGCGCCCACCACCAGATCGGCAGCTTCGGCGAGGGTTTCGGCGGTTGCGATATTCAGGCCACTGTCAGCGATCAGCTTGCGGCCTTCTTCGACGTTGGTACCGGACAGACGCACCACCAGCGGCATTGTCAGCTCGAGCTCTTTGACGGCGCGGATAACGCCCTCGGCGATCCAGTCGCAGCGGTTGATGCCGGCAAAGATGTTGACCAGAATGGCCTCGACGTTTTTGTCGTTCAGCACCGCCTTGAAGGACATCAGCACACGGTCCGGGCTGGCACCGCCGCCTACATCAAGGAAATTGGCAGGCTCGCCGCCTGATTGCTTGATCATGTCGAGCGTGGCCATGGCCAGGCCCGCACCGTTGACGATACAGCCGATTTCGCCCTCAAGCCCGATGTAGTTCAGGCCCCGGTCGCCCGCGTAGGTTTCGCGCGGATCTTCTTGCGACTTGTCACGCAGTTCTGAGATGGCTGGGTGGCGGAACAACGCGTTGTCGTCAAAGCTGAGCTTGCCGTCGAGCGCCACGATTTCATTGGAGGCCGTGACAACCAGCGGGTTGATTTCAACCATGTTGGCGTCTTTTTCTTCCATCAGTTTGTAACAGCCGGTGATGGTTTTGGCCGCCTGATTGATCAGCGATGCATCCAGCCCCAGTGAAAACGCGATTTCACGCGCCTGAAAGGCCTGCATGCCCACCGCCGGATCAACCACCGAGCGCACGATGCTGTCGGGCTCTTTCTCGGAAATCTCTTCGATTTCCATGCCACCCTGCGCCGAGGCCACGACAACCACACGTTCCTCTTTGCGGTCCATCACGAAGGCCAGATACAGCTCTTGGGCGATGCTGGTGGCCTCTTCGATGTACAAACGGCTGACCAGTTTCCCCTGGGGGCCGGTCTGATGTGTGACCAGTTTGCGGCCCAGCATCCAGCTGGCGGCGTCCGAGATTTCCTGCTCGGTTGAGCAGATGCGCACACCGCCCGCTTTGCCGCGCGCGCCGGAATGGATTTGTGCTTTGACGACGGTTTTGTCGCCTGACAGTTCCGAGGCGCGATAGACCGCCTGTTCGGGGCTGTAGGCGATGCCGCCGCGGGGCACGTTGACGCCGAATGACTTCAGCAGTTCCTTGGCTTGGTACTCGTGGATATCCATAATGGGCTCTCCTTAGCCTTTGGCTTCGATGGCGTCGGCCACGGTCAGCACGTTGTTGGCCATGCGCTCGGATGCGGCATCGATCATTTTGCCGTCAAGGCTGGCGGCCCCTTTGCCGGCGGCTTCGGCTTCGCGCAGGGCTTTGATGATGTTGCGGGCACGGGTGACTTCGGCCTCGGGCGGCGAGAAAACATCGTTGGCCATGTCGATCTGGCTGGGGTGGATGGCCCATTTGCCTTCGATGCCCAAAGCGGCGGCGCGTTTGGCGGCCAGGATATAGCCATCGGGATCATTGAAATCACCGAAAGGCCCATCAATGGCGCGAAGGCCATAAGCGCGGCAAGCAACCGTCATGCGCGACAGGGCAAAGTGCCACTGATCGCCGGGGTAGTCGGGGTTCAGACCACCGATCACCACGGTGCGCGCACGGTTCGAGGCGGCGTAGTCAGCGACGCCAAAGTGCATCGCCTCAAGACGGCCAGGAGCGGCAGCAATCGCTTCGACATTGGCCATACCAAGGGCGGTTTCGATCAGGGCCTCAAGGCCGATCTGATGGGTGAAGCCCATAGCCTCTTCGATTTGGCTGACCATGGTTTCCACGGTGTAAAGATCACCGGGCACGCCCACTTTGGGAACCAGAATGGTATCGAGGTGCTGACCGGCTTGTTCGACAATTTCGACCACGTCGCGGTACATGTAATGTGTGTCCAGCCCGTTGATGCGGATACACATCGTCTTGCCTTTGGCCTTCCAGTCGATGTCATTCAGGGCCTGAATGATGTTCGAGCGCGCCTGCACCTTCTCAGGGGGGGCGACGGCATCTTCGAGGTCAAGGAAGATCACATCGACGTTGGATTCCGCCGCCTTTTCAATCATCGACGGGTTCGAGCCGGGCACAGCCAGTTCGGAGCGTTGCAGGCGTTGTTTTTTGAGGGGGTGAAGCGTGTAGCTCATGGGTGCAGTATCCTTGGTTGCAAGACATATGATGTTAACCACAGTGTCGCGCGAATGCGGCGCGGGTCATACTTTCGCTCGGGTATGAAAAGGGGGTGCGGGATGGTGCGGCGTCTCAGTCGGGTAGGGTGTGACTACCCGCTGCGCGCGATCAGGATGCCATTGCACACCAAGGGCTGCACAAAAAGAGCCTAAGGAAAACAAGTGTTTATCATCGGAAACTTTTGCTGCACCTGCATGTGAAATGCTGCTGCTGCGAAACCCGCGCGGGGGTGCCGAGAATCAGTTCCGGCTGTGGCCAGGGACGCAAAAAGCCGCCGCTGCAAGGGATGCACCGGCGGCCAGTTCAGGGAGGTTTCAGTCAGGTCTCAGGTTACCAGATCGCCCGGTGTATCGCCCGCCATAAACGCCTTTAGGTTGTCAATGGCGCGGTGGCCCATGGCCATACGGGTGCCATCGGTGGCGCTGCCCAGATGGGGGGCCAGAACCAGATTTTCGTATTTGGTAAACCGCGCGTCCAAGGCCGGTTCATTGTGATACACATCAAGACCGGCGGCGGCCAGATGACCGCTGTCGAGGGCGGCAAACAGAGCGTCTTCGTCGATGACGTCACCGCGTGCAGAGTTCACCAGGATCGAGCCGGGGCGCATGGCGCTGAACACATCGGCGTTGATCATCTTGTAGGTGTCATCACCGCCGGGCATGTGCAGGGACAAGAAATCGCAATTGGCGGCGACCTCTTGCATGGTGTCCATCTGTGTGGCGTTGCCATTGGCCGCTTTGATGTCGTCGGGCACTTGCCATGCGTCCTGAAACACCACCTTCATGCCAAAGCCATTGTGGGCCCGCCGCGCCATCGCCTGACCGATGCGGCCAAAGCCCACGATGCCCAGCGTGGCCCCGGTGACTTTCTTGCCGATCATATGGGTGGGGCGCCAGCCGATCCAGTTGCCTGCGCGCACTTCGCGTTCGCCTTCGCCAATCCGGCGGGCGGCGGCAAACATCAGGCCCATGGCCAGATCAGCGGTGCAATCGGTCAGCACGTCGGGCGTGTTGGTGACCGCAATGCCATTGTCGCGGGCGGCATCAATGTTGATGTGGTTGAAGCCCACACCGTAGTTGGCAAAGATGCGCAGCTTGCCTTTGGCGGCGGCATAAAACCCGGCCGGAATTTTGTCTGACACGGTGGGCATGATCACATCATATTCGGTGGCCGCAGCCATCCATTCATCATGGGTCATGGGCGTGTCGGGATTGCGCAATGTGACATCGCCCAACCCTTCGGATTTCAGACGCTCTTCGGCCTCGGAGGGCCAGGCGCGGGTGACAAGGATCTTGGTCATGGTGTTGGTCCTTTATGCAGTCGGGGTTGTGGCACAGTAATGCTTTTGTGCCGCCGCGACACCCGATCCGGGTTCGATTTTTGCACCTGCATCGATCAGCGCCATTTCGGCGGCTGAAATCGCACCGCACAGCATGACCGGGTTCAGCGACCCCAGGTGGCCGATGCGGAAGGCTTTGCCCATCAGTTTGTTCAGGCCGGTGCCCAGTGACGTCTGGTATTTGTTGTAAGCACCAGAAATCACGTCGCGGGCGTCCACGCCTTCGGGGGCGTAGATGGCCGAGACTGTGTCAGATGCCCACTCGGGGCCACGGGCGACCAGTTCACATCCGTCCCATGCGTCCACGGCTTTGCGCACACCTTCGGCAAGGCGGGTGTGGCGTTCCCAGATGCTCTCCATGCCGGCGTCCAGCATCATGTCCAGTGACACGCGCAAACCGCGCATCAGCTGGGTGGCGGGGGTGTAGGGGAAATAGCCGGTGTCATTCAGTTTGATCATGTCCTCAAAGCTGAAGTAGCAGCGCGCCATACCGGCGTTATCGACGGCCTTGTTGGCCTCAAGCGCCTTTTCCGACACGCCCAGAATGCCCAGACCGGCGGGCAGCATGAAGCCTTTTTGCGAGCCTGAGACCGCCAGATCGACGCCCCATTTGTCCATCTCGAACTCGATCGAGGCAATGGAGGACACACCGTCGACAAAAAGCATGGCGGGGTGGCCCACCTCATCCATCGCGGCACGCACGGCGGCGATGTCGGAGGTCACACCCGTGGCGGTTTCGTTCTGGGTGCAGAACACGGCCTTAATCTCGTGCTTGGTATCAGCGGCGAGCTTGGCTTTGTATTCGTCTACAGGCACGCCTTTGCCCCACTCGACCTCGGACATGTCCACATCAAGGCCCAGGCGTTCCGCCATATCCACCCACAGCAGTGAGAACTGGCCAAAGCGCGACATCAGAACCTTGTCGCCATGGTTCAGCGTGTTCTGAATGGCCGATTCCCAAGCGCCGGTGCCGGACGATGGAAACACGAAGACACGGCCATTTTCCATCCGGTAGGCTTTCTTCAGATCGGTCAGAATACCGTTCACGAACTCAGGAAAATCAGGCGCGCGCATGTCTTCCATCGGGATGTTCATGGCCTGACGGACAGGTTCTGGGACGTTTGTGGGGCCTGGAATGAAAAGGTGATTAAAGCCGTGCATGGGATTTTTCTCCGTTGATTTAACAGCGAACCTAAGCCCGGCGCCCCCCAAAGCGTAACGCCTATGCGGATGGGGCATTGCCCCCGGATCAGCCATGCGCGACCAAACGGGTAGGAGGGGACCACCCAAAGGGGGATTGCCGCATACGGATGCATACTTTGGCGCGGTCAGGGGCCGCGTGGCAAAATAGCGCGCGTTCATCGCATTTGAGCACAGCGGCGTCGCAATCAGCAGCATAGCCATGGCAGAAATATCGTGTAAACTAGACTGGACAGTGACGCAGGAACTGGATTTCGACACATGAACACCCATGTCACGACCGCCCTTCCGCAGGTCTATGTGGCTGACAAGCAAGTGATTGTATGTCAGGGTATTGGGTCATTGGTGTCGCAAATCCCCGAAGTGCAGCTGGCCGAGTTTGCCACAGATACGGCCGGGCTGACCCGGTTGCTGGGGGCCAGTGAAGGCAAGACCATCCTGATCCTGGGTGTGCGGCTGAGCGATTGTGATCTGAACGCGGTGCTGGACATGCTGCGCCGGGATCATCCGCATGTGATGGTGGTGGTGGTCGCCGAAGATACCGAATTTGCCTTTATCCGGACGGCGATCAAATCCGGGGCCAACTCGGTGTGTATGATGAGCCAGATTTTGACATCACTGCCCAAGATTTTGGGCAAGCTGGTGGAAGGGCATTCGATTGTGCCCACGGATATTCTGCGCAAGCTGACATCGGAAAACGCTGACGTCTTGACCCGCCGCGAGCACGAAATTCTGGCGTTGCTGGTGGACGGGTTGACCAATTTTCAGATCTCTGCCCGGCTGGGGCTGAGCGAGAACACGGTGAAGTATTACCTGAAGGCGATTTATCAGAAGCTGGATGTCAATTCGCGCGGTGGGGCCATCGCGAAATACGTGGCGGGCAACTACTAGGCGTGCTTGGGCCTTTTGGTGGCGTCGCCAATCAGCAGCTCTGACGCCTCGGCAAAGGGCAGGGGACGGTTATAGAAATAGCCCTGACCATCGCTGCACCCCAACGCGATCAGTGTCTCGATCTGAAGGTTTTCTTCGATGCCTTCGGCAATCACCGACAGCCCCAGACTGTTGCCCAGCTGAATGATCGAATTGACGATTGGGTTGTCCTGACTTTCGCCCAGATCGGAAACGAATGTGCGATCGATCTTCAGCCGGTCCAGCGGCAGTTCCTTGAGGTAGCTGAGCGACGAATACCCGGTTCCAAAATCATCCAAGGCAAAGGACACCCCCAAGGCCGACAGCTCGCGCAATGTGGCGGCGATCTTTTCCTTGTTTGAGATCAGGACGCCCTCGGTGATCTCAATCTCAAGCCGGTCAGGGGCCAGCCCGGTTTCGTGCAACACGCGCGTCACCAGCTCGGACACGTTGATGCGGGCAAATTGAACCGGCGAGAAATTCACCGAGATCAAAGGGGCCACGCCCTCGGTCATCCTGGCCCAGGCGCAGGCATCTTCGCAGGCGGTGCGCAGCAGTTGCTCGCCCAGCTCGACAATCAGGCCGGTCTGTTCGGCGATGGGAATAAACACATCGGGGCCAACAAAGCCCAGCTCGTCGTCGAACCACCGCGCAAGGGCCTCAAACCCGATCAGCTGCCCGGTTTTCAGCGCGTGCTGAGACTGGTAATGCGGCTTGATCGTGTTGTCGCGCACGGCAATTTTCAGACGTTCGGTGACGGTGATGCGTTCGTTCAGCACGTTCTGCATCTGGATGTTGAAAAACTCAAACCGGTTGCGGCCGCTTTTCTTGGCGTCATACAGCGCAAGATCGGCCAGCGACAACAGCTTGTGGCCCTGTTGGGTGTCTTCGGGAAAGCGCGACACACCGACTGAGGCCGACAGCTGTATGTTGAAATTATCCACCTGGTAGGGCAGCGAAAGTGACTCGACGATCTCATCGGCAAAGCAGGCGATCACGGCCTTGCACAGCGGTGTGGGGCTGGTCATCAACACAAAAAATTCATCCCCGCCCAAACGTGCGGCGACCATGTCGAGGGGGTGGGTTTTTGCCAACCGGGCGGCGGCATGTTTCAGCAGTTCATCCCCGATGTGGTGGCCATAGCTGTCATTGACCTGTTTGAACCCGTCCAGATCAATCAAAAAGGCGGCGGCACATTCGGTGTCGGGCTGCAAGGCGCGCAGGTTCTTTTGCACCGAGTTGCGGTTGAGCAACCCGGTGAGCGTGTCATAGGTGGCCAGATACTGCACCTTGCGTTCGGCGGTGATTGACACGGTGGCATCGGCAAAAATCCCGCGAAAGCCGCTGAAGGTGCCGCTGGTGTATTGCGGGCGGCCCTTCATCAAAATCCAACGGGTTTCATTGCTGTCGGGATGGATGATCGACAGCCGTATGTCGTGAAATTCGCTGTGATCTGTGAAGGCCTGTTGCAGGCGGTTCACATCATCATCGGACTGCGAGGTGACATGGGTTGCAATCAGCTGTGTCAGGGTTTTGGTGTCAGGCGCGTCCAGCGACGCCCCCAGCATGGTCAGAATTTGAACCGGCGCGCTGAGGATGGTGCCATCGGCATCGGTCTGCCACAGCCATTCGGTGGCCTGCTCTTCGTAGTCTTTCAACAGCAGATCGATCACTTCGGTTTTCTGGCTGAGGTTTTCATGGGTTTTGAAGGCGGCAATAGATCCTTTGCCACGCTCAAGCACGGCATTGAACACGCTGATGCCTGCGGCCAGCGACAACACAGCCACGATGTAATCCGATGATGATCCGGTTATGATCCCTGTGGTCAGAGGAACCAGTGAATTAAAAACCGTTTGAACGCTGAGATAGACAAACGCAGCCGAAGGGGTTTGGGAGAACCCAACTGTGCCCAACGCCAGAGACCCGGCCATGATCATACAGATAATGGTTTTTTGATCCCCATCGACCATTGGATAAAACAGTATCATGCCCAGCGCCCAGAACGATGAATTGGCAAAGGTTTCCAGCACAAACTGCCGCATATCGCTGTAGCGCCCATCGGTGGAATGCATGCGCCGCCAGGCAAAAAACAGCCACCAGGAATAGGCCAGAATGGCGACGGTCCAGGCCACAACCACGCCATTGGCGCCCTGGTTCCAGGCCTGAAATGACAGGGCAGGGGCAAAGAATGTGTTGCACGCCAGCATCAAGCGCATCTGTTCAATCGTGCGCCTGAGTTGGTGTTGACGCAGGCGTTTGGCAGCATCGGGCGCAAATTGTTCGGGGCGCAGATCGGGTGCGCCCATTTTTGCAAGACAGCTGAGGAATGGGGAAGGCGGTAGGGTCAACAACGGTCTGCCTGTGTTTGGCCTGCATGAAACGTTGTGTCGATCT
Organism: Roseovarius sp.; assembly: GCA_045106595.1. GTDB lineage: Bacteria > Pseudomonadota > Alphaproteobacteria > Rhodobacterales > Rhodobacteraceae > Roseovarius. Next base: position 9,772 of record JBGCEW010000030.1, read on the forward strand.
AAGGCGGAGGCGGTATAAATACAGTTATACCGCGCCGATTTCTTTACCTTGCTTTTTCCCCAAAATCATAAGGCTTTTGACACAGCTGCGGCGTGGGCATACAGCGCGTGGCACGCAGCGGCTGCATGTGCACGCTGTAAGGCGCATCCGGGTGGATATTCGCAGGAATGTGTGCCGGGATGTGCGCCGGGATGTGCGCAAGGGGTGTCAGACTTTCTGGTCGGAAATCAGGCGCATGCCCAGATGTGCGGGCGGCGAGCCCACAGCGCATCCGCCCCGCGCGGGATCACGGATGAGAAAGGACATGGCGGCAACATGTTCACCGCCCACAAAGAAGGCAGGGCAGCGATCGGGATCGATGCCGTCGGACACGCCCGCATAGCATTGCTGGGTCCATTCCCAGACGCTGCCATCCAGATCGACGATGCCTTCGGGGGACGTGGCAAAGCTGCCTTGGGGTTTTAACGCGCGCGGCGCCAGCCCTTCGGTCAGATAGGTCGAGGCCCAGCTGAGCGCCGGATCGGTGAACAGCGGGTCATGCTCTTCGGGCAGCACGGCGGTGGCCATGGTGGTCCATTCATCCGCAGTTGGCAGACGGAATGTGTGCCCGGCGGATCTGTTGATCCAGGTCAGATATTGCTGCACGTCCAGATAATTCAGCCCCGTCGCAGGGGTTGTCTGAGGGTCTTGGTCCGGTCTGGCACGCAGGCTCAGATCACAGGCACCCGCAGTGGCGCAGCGGTTCCATTCTGCAACGGTGACTTCGTGGCGTTGGGCATAAAACCGGCTGCCATCGGGCATGACAACGGCCGAGCTGGCCATGTCGGGTACCATCGCGGGATCAGGGCCACGCTGCATCAGCATGACCCCCATCACGGCCACCGCCGCACCCACCAGCACACCAAGACGAAGGGACGATCTGAGGGCGCTGGATGTATGTGCGGCGGTGTTCATTGTCTTCTCCCGGATGGGTTAGGTTGCGAACTCACGAGGGGCGACGACCTGCTCCATCAGTTCGTTATCCCATTGACCATCCACCACAAAGTGCGCAGTGGCCCCCAGCATCACACCGATGATCAGGTTGTGATTGACGTAGGCATAGACGCCCGGTTGCTCGAAGGTGTACATCGCAGCTGCGGCACATCCACCGCGTACAAACCATGTCTCCATTCCGGTTAGGGCCGGATCAGTGAACGAGCTTTCCCAGACAAAGTTCCCATGGCCCCCGATCAGGTGCGGACGGCTGTCGACGTTGCACGAGTTGTGGATCATCAAAACGGTTTCGCCAACTTTGGCCTTCAGGGCGTTTTCGCCGGTCAGGGCCCCAACGGCACCGTTAAAGACCTGGTGGGTTGGCACAAGGCCACGCATTGCCTCGATGCTGTCGGTATAGTCTTCGCCGGCACTTTCGTAGGTTTTGTAATCGCCGTTTTCATCGCGGGGCAGGTAATAATCCTGCTCGCCGATATAAGCGATTGAATCGTAGCGCAGCGGGTTGCCATCGCGGTCTTTCAGGCCGTCACGGGGCAGCACCATCACCGCACCATTCATGCCGTGGCACACGTGATAGGGGATCATTTCGCCGCCCGGTGCACAGTGATAGGTAAAGCACCCAGGCTTGGTGGCTTTCCAGCGCAGCACGGTTTCTTCGCCGGGATACACATGGGTCAGACCACCGCCGCCCAACGCACCGGTCGAGGCGTGAAAGTCGATGTTATGCTCCATGACACTGTCGACGGGGTTGCGCAGGGTCAGTTCAACCATGTCACCTTCGTGACAGATGATCAGCGGACCCGGAACCGAGCCATTATAGGTCAGCGCCCAGATTTCAGCGCCGTTGTCTTCGTCGACAACCATCAGCTTTTCGGTGGTCTCCATGGTCACTTCGATGATTTTGGGACCGCCGGTGGCCACTTGTTCGTGCACAGGCGCAAAGGGGGGCGCGACCAGCTCTTGTTTGACGCGGGTATAGCCTGACAGATCGGCCGGTTTGGCATCTGATGCGGCGTCCTGCTGATCGGCGGCTTTATACAGTTTGGCCGAGGTGGCATTGATCGAATGCATCTTCGGGGCACGCGGCACGGAAAGGGCGGCTGTGCCGGTCATCGCCGCGGCCGAGGCCAGAAGGCTGCCTTTTAATACATTGCGACGGCTGGTCTTTGGCAGGCCCGGTTTGGTGAACTTTGTCATTTGATGTCTCCTTTTAGATGTCATTGATGCTTGATCCCAAGTGTACCCGACCCGGTGGTGTCGCATTTGCGCTGGCGCAAACTTTGCGGCGAATGCAGTCACAGCGGTAAAGTCACCTGATGATGGTACGAGGTGAAATTCTATGACATGATACAGATCATGGACGACCTTCCCCTTCGAAAGACCCTTCCGAGACTGGACGAAAGCCTGCTGTCGCATGTGCCTCCGTTTTCCAAACTGGACAAACGCAGCATCCGCACGATTTTGGATCAGGCAACATCGCGGCGCTATGACGAAGGGGTTACGGTGTTTGATGCGGGCCTGCCGGCCGAGCGGTTCTATCTGCTGCTGGATGGATATGCGCGGGTTGTGCACACCACCCCGACGGGCGAGCAGGTGACGGCGCTTCATATTCCGGCGGGTCAGTTGCTGGGCATTGCCAAAGCACTTGGCCGCGACACCTATCCCGCCACAGCCATCACCGCGAGCGAGGCTTTGGCGCTGAGCTGGCCGATGCGGTTGTGGGATGAATATGTGGCCCGCTATGATGGCTTTGCGACCGAGACCTACAAAACCGTCGGGGACCGGATTGGCGAGATGAACAATCGCATTATTGAGACGGCCACCCAACAGGTTGAGCAACGCGTGGCCAATGCGCTGTTGCGGCTGATCAATCAGACCGGGCGCAAGGTGCCGGACGGTATTGAAATTGATTTTCCCATCACACGACAGGATCTGTCCGAGCTGACAGCGACAACACTGCACACGGTCAGCCGGTTGCTGAGTGGTTGGGAAAAGCAGGGCCTTGTGCAAAGCAAACGCAAACGGATCACTGTCACCGATGCCCATGCTCTGGTGGTGCTGTCGCAGGAGTAGGATGCGTCAGCAGACGGCGGCCATAAGTTCGGACACGAATGTGTCTTCGTCCAGATGATATTCGGCGCAGGCATCCACAATGGTATGAAGCGGGCTGACCAGGCATCCCACACATAGCATTTTGTGGCGCAAGAACACCTCAATCGTTTGCGGCCAGAGGGTCATGATATCCGACAAAGGCAGATCGCGATCATCTAACTTTGGGCGGTACATAAGCGGCTCCTTTCGTGGATCACTTTAGCGCGCCAACTGCGCAAAACGTTGTGCCAGCGCAAACTCGGGGCACACCGCCAAGGGTAGAACAGGGCTATTCCGAAACCCAAGGAGGCTCGGCCATGGCTGAATTTCTCACTAAATCGCGGGCGCGCAATATTTTCTACGGGGGCTCGATTTTCTTTGTCGTGGTCTTCGTGGCGATGACGGTCCATTCGCATAAATATGTCGTGCAAACCTCAACCGCTGGCATGGAGCTGAGCGAGGCGGTGATCCACGGCAAGCACATCTGGGAGCAAAATTCCTGCATCAACTGTCACAGTCTGCACGGGGAAGGCGCGTATTTCGCACCGGAAGTCGGCAATGTGATGACCCGTTGGGGCGTGCAGGATGATCCCGAAGATGCGTTTGAAACCCTCAAAGGCTGGATCGAGGCCCAACCCAGCGGCATCGAAGGCCGTCGGCAAATGCCCCGGTACGAGCTGAGCGACGAAGACATCCGTGGCCTGGCCGAGTTTTTGCGGTGGGCTGATCAGACAGACACCCAGGGCTGGCCGCCCAATGATGCCGGATAAGGAGTGAACCGATGAAATACCAATCTCAAAAAGTAGCGTACTGGTACTTCCTGGCTGCAATGGCGCTGTTTGGCATTCAGGTGCTGGGCGGATTGCTGGCGGGGTGGATCTACGTCTCACCCAACTTCCTGTCCGAAGTATTGCCTTTCAACATCATCCGCATGATCCACACCAATGCTTTGATCGTGTGGCTGTTGCTGGGCTTTTTCGGTGCTGCCTATTTCCTGATCCCCGAGGAGGCCGAGCGCGAAATTTATTCGCCCAAGCTGGCGTATATTCAGCTGATCATTCTGCTGGTTGGCACGCTTGGTGCGGTGGGCAGCTATCTTGTGGGCATCCACGGCGGGCGCGAATTTCTGGAGCAGCCCCTGTGGGTCAAGTTCGGCATTCTTGTGGCTGCACTGATCTTTTTGTTCAACGTCTCGATGACCGTACTGGCGGGGCGGAAAACGGCGATCACCAATGTGCTGCTGATGGGTCTGTGGCTGTTGTCGCTGTTGTGGATCTTTGCCTTCATCAACCCTGACAACCTGAGCCTGGACAAGATGTACTGGTGGTTTGTGGTGCACCTGTGGGTCGAGGCCACATGGGAGCTGGTGATGGCCGCCATTCTGGCCTTCTTGTTGCTGAAGCTGACCGGCGTTGACCGCGAGGTCGTCGAGAAATGGCTGTATGTCATCGTGGCGACCGCGCTGTTCAGCGGCATTCTTGGCACCGGGCACCACTTTTACTGGATCGGTCTGCCCAGTTACTGGCAGTGGGTCGGGTCGATCTTTTCGACCTTCGAGGTGATCCCCTTCTTCCTGATGATGAGCTTTGCCTTTGTCATGGTCTGGAAGGGCCGCAAGAACCATCCCAACAAGGCCGCGCTGTTGTGGTCACTGGGGTCCAGCACCGTGGCGTTCTTTGGCGCGGGCGTCTGGGGGTTCCTGCATACGCTGCACGGTGTGAACTTCTACAGCCACGGCACGCAGATCACCGCAGCCCACGGGCACCTGGCGTTCTACGGCGCGTATGTGGCGCTGAACCTGGCGGTGTTTACCTATGCCATGCCGATGCTGCGCGACCGTGCGCCGTACAATCAGGTACTGAACATGGCATCGTTCTGGCTGATGACCGGTGGGATGGCCTTTATGACCTTTATCCTGACCTTTGCGGGCACCATTCAGACCCACATGCAACGTGTGGTTGGTGACTACTACATGGATGTGCAAGAAAGCCTGTCGGTGTTCTATCTGATGCGCTTTGGTGCCGGGATTGCGGTTGTGATCGGGGCGTTGTTGTTCATCTACTCGATCCTGGTGGTGCGCAAATCCGAGATCATTGAACCCGGTCCCGCAGCCCAGGTTCCAGGAGAGTAGGCCATGAACATCGCAACCCATCCTACCGTGCCGTTCTACCACGAAACCGGCCGCGAATGCGCCTTGTTTCAGACGGCCCATGACAACGGTTTGCCCCTTCTTCTGAAGGGGCCGACCGGCTGCGGCAAAACCCGGTTTGTCGAGCACATGGCTGCAAAGCTGGGCAAGTCCCTGTATACTGTGGCCTGCCATGACGATCTGTCGGCGGCTGATCTGATTGGGCGCTATCTGCTGAAGGGCGGGGAAACCGTCTGGGTGGATGGCCCCCTGACGCGGGCGGTGCGCGAGGGCGGTATTTGCTACCTGGATGAGGTGGTCGAGGCGCGCAAGGACGTTACCGTGGTGGTGCACCCGCTGACCGATACACGCCGCACGCTGATGATCGACCGCACCGGAGAAGAGCTGTCTGCGCCCAAGGGCTTTATGCTGGTGGCCAGTTATAACCCCGGCTATCAGAACGTGCTGAAGCGGCTGAAGCCGTCAACGCGGCAGCGGTTTTTGTCGGTTACGTTTGATTTTCCCAGCCCCGATATCGAAATCGCGGTTGTTGCCCGTGAAAGCGGTCTGGACCAAGGCCGCGTGGCGCCTTTGGTGCGTTTGGCAGGGCACATCCGCAAACTGTCGGGCATGGACCTTGAGGAGGGCGTATCGACCCGTCTGTTGATTTATGCGGCCAGTCTGATGGCCGGTGACATGGGCGTGGATCAGGCGCTTGAGGCGGCGATTGTTCAGCCGCTCAGCGACGAGCCTGACGTGCAGAATGCGCTGCGCGATCTGATCTGCACGATCTACGGATAAGCCCGATGAAACTGCTTGACCTGATGGACCCCGAAGAGACCGTTGGCAACCTGTGGCACGATATGGCCCAGGGGATTGGCGCTGATGTCAGCTATGGTCAGGCGAGTGTGTCGCTGGCGTCGGTCCGGCCCAGTCTGGCGGTGCTGTTTCGCGCCCTTGGTGGCGGGGCAGGGGTTGAGCTGAGCGAGGCGGCCGCGACGCTGATGGTGCATCGCCGGGCGTTGCGGCGCAAGCTGAGCACTGACCGCGACCGTATATGGCGCGCCAGCTTTGATGGCGAGCGGCTGAGCCTGCCGCCCGAGATAACCGCCTTTGCGCAGGCGGATCTGAACCGTGCCGCCTATTTCTGGCTGACGGCCCTTGCGGCCACATCCAAGCCCTTTGAAATGACATCTGGCACCGATCCGGCTGCGTATGACATGGCGCAAATTCAGGCCAATCATGTGGCGGCTCAGGTGGCGTTTGGCGCCTGTCCCGGATTGCGCACGGCGTATCTGCGTATGGTTCGCCATTGTCTGGACGCGCGGCCTGACGTGATGCGGCCTGCGCAGGAACAACACATCGAAGATGCCATATGCGCGCAGCTTGCGGGTGAGCCGTGCGCGTTTGTGCCGCGGGCCGCCAGTCGTGGGTATATGCCTTTTGCCCCTGTGCCGATCTGGTTGAGCTTTGGCACACCGGGGGCCGGTGCCCCTGCGGCCGAGGATGACGCGCAAGACGCAGCGCCTCCGCCTGCCACCGCTGCGCATACCAAACGCAAGCTGGGCGCGCGCAAGGATCAGGACCAGCACAACCGCAAGGACAGTTTCATCATTCACCGGTTTGAATCGATCCTGTCGTGGGTGGAATCGATGAACATCAACCGCAGTGTGGATGATGACGACGATGAAAACGCCCAGAAAGCCGCAGATGATCAGGATATGATCACCCTGTCCAAGCAAGACCGCAAGGTTGCCACGCGGTTGCGCCTGCACCTTGATTTGTCACCCGGCGACGCCGAGCATGAGGCGCTGGCAGGCACGCATACCTATGCGGAATGGAACCACCGCAGCCGCAGCTATATGGCCGATCACTGCCGTGTTCTGGAGGCGCCCGCACGCCCTGAGGGGCCGGCGTTTGTGCCAAATGAGCGCTATGTGCGCGAGGTGCGCCGCCAGTTTGAGGCCCTGCGTCCCCGCCGGATTGTGCAGCCGCGTCAGATTGAGGGATCCGAGCTGGATCTGGATGCGTTGCTGAGTGCGCGGGCCGATATGGTGGCCACCGGGCGCGGCTCTGACCGGATATGGCAGGCCGCCCGTCAGATTGAACGCGATGTATCGGTTGCCTTTTTGATTGACACCTCGCGGTCCACCGAGGCCGCGATTGGCGACACATCGGTGATTGATGTCGCGCGCGATACGATGGCCGCATTGGCCACAGGCATTGATGCGGCTGGTGACAGGCTGGGCATCTGGGGGTTTTCATCGCTCAGACGCGACCGGGTGTTTGTGACCCGCTGCAAGGCATTTGACACCCCCATGAGCCCGGAGGTCACCGCCAATATCGGTGCGCTTAAACCGGGGCATTACACCCGCCTTGGGGCCGCAATCCGCCATGTCAGTGCGCAGCTGACGCAAGAGCCATGCGCGCGCAAGTTGCTGATTGTTCTGACCGACGGCAAACCCAATGATCTGGACCATTACGAAGGCCAGCATGGCATCGAAGACAGCCATATGGCCGTACGCGAGGCCCGCGCGACGGGCCAAAGCCTGCATGGCATCGTGATCGACGAAGATGGGCAGGATTGGTTTGCCCGTATCTTTGGGCGCGGGGGCTTTACCCTTTTGCCCAACCCCAAGCGTCTGTCACGGGCGTTGCCGGACATTTACCGCAGTTTGACACAGGAGATTTGACATGCGCGCTATCGCAGCATTTGCGGCCTTTATCCTTGCCAGCCCCGCACTGGCCGAAGCCTATGATCGCCCGATCCCGCAGCCACAATCTGCGACGGCTGAATTCTGGTATGCGCTGGCCTGCGTGGCGCTGATCGCCGCTATGGTCGTCGTGCAACGGCTTGTGGCCCGCAGATGACCCAAGCAGGATGGTCCACGCGGCGCATTGCTGTGGTGCTCTATCCGTTTGGGGCAGGGGCGGCGGCGGTCAATGTGTTCTTTGCATCGCTGATATTGTCGTGGATCGGCGGACCTGTTGCCAATACCGCGTGGTCTGTCGGTTTGGGTTGCCTGATCGGGCTGCCTGCCACATGGTATTTTGCACGCCACATACGGCACCTGATGGATGTTGCTGACAGGACACCCCCGGCATGAAGATTGATATGAGCCAAGGCCATCCGCAGATTGATGCGCAGGATCTGGGCCGCCTGCTGGGGCTGCCCCCCAAAGAGGTGCAGGCCAAGATGCGCGCAGGCGACATCACCAGCCGCTATGAAACCGGCGAGGGCGAAGATGCCGGACGGTTTCGTCTGACCTTTTATTATAATGCGCACCGGCTGCGGCTGACCTGTGCAGAAGACGGCGAGGTGCTGAGCACCATACGCGTGCCGCAAGGGCGGCCATGATGAGCCGCGCCTCCACAGGGCAACGACCCGAGTGGCAGGGGCCTGCGGTATTCAACTTTGGCTTTCGGCCGTTCTTTTTGGGCGCAGCGATGTGGGTGGTTCTGGCCATGGTGCTGTGGCTGGCCAGTCTGAGCGGCGCAATTGCACTGCCCACGCGGTTTGATCCGGCATCGTGGCACGCGCATGAATTTCTGTTTGGTTATCTGGGTGCCGTTCTGGCCGGGTTCCTGCTGACGGCTGTGCCAAACTGGACCGGGCGTTTGCCGCTGGTGGGCTGGCCACTGGCAGGGTTGTTTGCACTTTGGGTTGCAGGACGGCTGAGCGTGTTGTTTTCCGCGCTTTTGCCGGCCTGGACTGCGGTGGCGGTTGATCTGGCCTTTCCGATCGTGCTGGGCGGGTTGATCCTGCAAGAGATCGTCGCTGGTGAAAACTGGCGCAATCTGATCGTGCTGGCCCTGCTGGCGGTATTTACACTGGCCAATGCCCTGTTTCATTTCGAGGCGCTGCAAGATGCATATGCCGCGCAAGGATTGGGGCTGCGACTGGGGGTGGCCACGGCCATCATGATGATCACCGTGATTGGCGGCAGGATTATTCCAACCTTCACCCGCAACTGGCTTGCCCGGACCGAGCGCGCTGCGCGGCCGGCCCCGCCCATGCAGCGGTTTGACAAACTGGTGGTGCTGCTGAGCCTGCCGGTTTTGGCGCTGTGGGTGGTGTGGCCTTTGGAGAGGCTGACCGGCCTTGCGTTGCTGGTGTTTGGACTGGGGCATGTGCTGCGGCTGGCGCGTTGGCAGGGGCATCACACCCTGAGCGAGGCTTTGGTTTGGGTGCTGCATGCCGCCTATGCGCTGATCCCCCTTGGGGCCATTGTGCTGGGGTTGGATCAGCTGCTGGGCCAGCCTGGCACGGCGGGCGCGCAGCATGTATGGATGGCAGGTGCCATCGGGGCGATGACCCTGGCGGTGATGACACGCGCCACCCTGGGCCACACCGGTCAGGCGCTGACAGCAGACGGTGTGACGCAGTTCATATACATCAGCCTGTTTGCATCGGTTCTGGCGCGGCTGTTGACGCCGCTGTGGTATGAGATGAGCTATCTTTCAGGGGTCTTGTGGCTGGCGGCCTTTGGCGGCTTTGTGATGGCCTATGGACCGGCCTTGGTCAGTCCAGATCCAAACGAAACGACCACGCCATGAGTTGGGCCGGTTACGCGGCGGTGATTGCAGCGTTTTTCCTGACCCATTCGGTGCCGATGCGCCCGGCTGTAAAATCGCAGGTTACGGCCAGACTGGGCACGCGCGGGTTTGGCCTGCTGTATTCGGTCTTGTCGGTGATGATGCTCAGCCTGTTGATCTGGGCGGCGGGGCAGGCGCCTTTTGTGCAGATCTGGCCGCAGTTGCACTGGCATCGGCACGCCGCACATATCGGAATGCTGCTGGTCTGTGTGATCCTTGCGCTGAGCGTGGCGCGGCCAAATCCGTTTTCATTCGGAGGGGTGCGCAACAGCCACTATGATCCGGCTCATCCCGGTATCACACGTCTGACGCGGCATCCCATCTTGGTGGCCTTGGCGCTGTGGGCCGCGGTGCACCTGTTGCCAAACGGTGATCTGGCGCATGTGATCTTGTTTGGCCTTTTGGGGGGCTTTGCCGTTGCGGGCCGGTGGCTGATTGACACCCGCAAACGCCGCGACATGGGCCAGGGGCGCTGGCACGCGCTGAACACCGCACGCCAAAGCGCGCCGTGGTTTCAGGCACCGCAGTCCTGGGGCGCGGTGGGGCAGCGTTTGGGGTGTGGTCTGATTGCCTTTGTCGTGATTGCATGGGCACATCCGTATGTCATTGGTGTTGCGGTATTTTAGGCAGTGCGCGGGTGGCCGTTGGGGAACCCGGCGGATGTATGATACTGTGTGTCGGTGTCATAGCCTGCCTGCCACACACCCATTAAGACCGGGGCCGTGGCCCGTGATTTTGAAGGAACCACAATGACGACATATGAAACGGATGTTGTGATCGTGGGCGCAGGTGCGTCGGGGCTTTCAGCGGCCAAGGCCCTGAAAAAGCGCGGGCTGAGATTTGTGGTGGTCGAAGGATCGCACCGGATTGGCGGGCGCGCGTATTCGGAAGAAATTGCGCCACACGTCTGGTTCGACCTTGGTTGTGGCTACTTGCACAATGGGGCGACCAACCCATTTGTGGCAATTGCCGATGCTTTGGGGGTGCCGCTGAACCGCGCGGCTGCGGATGTGCTGTCGCATATTCGCGGTGTGCATAACGGCAGTGATCTTTCGGGCCACGACGCCCGGCTGTTTGCCGGGTATTTTGAGGCCTGCGACACGGCGATCGCGGCATCGGTAAGCCGGGGTGAAGACCGTGCCATGTCCGAGCTTGTCGACATGGAAAACGCGTTTTACGCACCCTACGCCTGCACGATGGCGGTGATGAACAACACGGACATCGACGACACATCTGCCGCTGATTACCGCGCCTCTCAGGGTGACGATGATGCCGCGCATCTGGATATTCCGGTGCCCGGTGGATACGGCAATCTGGTCAGGGCCTGGGGCGCGGATGTGGACGTTTCGCTGAATGCGGCTGTCGAAAAGATCGACTGGTCGGGGCCTGATATATGCGTCGAGACGATCAAGGGAACGGTGCGGGCGCGGACCGTTTTGGTGACTGTCTCGACCGGTATTCTTGCGTCAAACGCCATTCGGTTTGATCCTGTCTTGCCCGACTGGAAGATCGACGCATACCTTGGCCTGCCCACGGGGGCCGTAAACAAGACCTGTCTGCACTTTAGCAAAGACGTCTTTGGTCCGGACGGCCTTGGGTTTTGCACCACCTGGAATGATGCAGGCGACGCCGCGTGCCTGGAGGCCAGCGTCAACGCCAACAACACCGCGATTGTCTTTACCGGCGGCAGGCACAGTGCGTGGCTGGAACAACAAGGCCAGCAGGCCAGCCACGACTTTGCCGTCGACAGGGTGGCCGAGGTGTTTGGCAATGATATCCGCACGTCTGTGACAAACTCGATCGCGACGGCCTGGGCACACGAGCCTTGGTCGCTTGGGTCGTATTCCTGGGCCAGACCGGGGCAGGCGCACCAGCGTCACCAGCTTGCCAGGCCGGTTGAGGATCGGCTGTTCTTTGCAGGTGAGGCCACGATACGTGGTGTGAATTCGACCTGCCACGGTGCCTATCTGTCTGGCCTGCGCGCCGCCGATGAAATTGCAGCCTCGCTGGGGGCAGATTAGCCTGAGGGTGGCCGCGCGCAGCGGCGACCCGCCCGTCACAACCCATGAAGGACATAGTATGCCAAACGATATTTTCAGAATTTCGCCCGACCCGGTGGGTGAGATAGAGCCATCCGATATGATCCCGAAAGAGAGCTTTACCACCGATGACCAAACCGAATGGAACAAGACGTTCTACCAGACGCCTGATGGGTCCATTCTGGCCGGTATCTGGGAATGCGCGCCGTGCCGGTTGGAGTTTGAGGAGTATCCGGTCGATGAAAAGATGACGGTTATTTCGGGGTCAGTCACCCTGACACAGGCGGACGGAACGGCGGAGGTGTTTAACGCGGGGGATGTGTTGTTTGTATCGAAGGGTTCAAAATTCAATTGGCACATCACCGAAACGCTGCGCAAATATTACATGATCGCAACTTGATCTGGCCCGTTTGGGCGACAGATGGCCGTTCGCTGAATGTGCAGAATTCGGGGCTGCCTGACCGCAGGCAAGGCGGGCTAAGACGGGGCAAGGCGGGCTGTCGCTGCGTAGGTGCAGGCCGGGTCAGTTCAGACGGTGGGCAATTCAAAATTCGAATGACGTCTCTTCCAGCCCCTTGGACAGATAGCTTCTGATGAAGGGATCCAGTTTCAGGCTTTCGGAGGAATAGACGCCGCATGTCTCAAACAGCTCGCGCACGGAGCGGTAATTATCAAACTTCTTCCACACGACTTTGGACGCATAGGGCGTGCGGCGCGGTAAGGACGCGAGATAGCACATCGTGCCCATGAGATACTGTTTCTTTTGTCGCGGAGGCGGCGACAGAATATACATGCTCAGGGCATTTTCATTGCGCCGCTCATTATCGACAACAAAGATGCGGCCGTTTTGGTAAGTCACTTTTCCATCGCACCGCGTCCACCTGCGGTGATGTGCGGCCCCGCCGCCCAAGGCCTCGATCAACCGGCTGTAGACCTGGCCCTTACGCTCATCCAGAAAGACGGTGTTCACCACTATGCCATCCGCCGCCAGAGGCGCATGAAAAAACACCTGATACGCGCCCAGATAGGGCCGCAGCTTTGCCAGATCACCGGGAAATGCCATATGCAGCGGGTCTTGCTGCCCGGTGTTAAATGCATCGGACGTGCGCCGCGTTGTTCTGATCAGATCTGCGTTACCGCCCAACAGCTGTGCTTCGTCGACATCAAAATAATGCGCGATCCTGCGCAGATTATGCGCAGAGGGGTTGGAGCGGCCCGACAGGTATTTGCTGAATTGCTGATGATTGATACCGATCTCACGGCAAACCATTGCGACAGAGGGCTTTTCGGCACACAGAAACTTCAGGTTAAGCGCAAGGTCGCTGGACATAAGCGGTGATCCTTTCGTGATTTGCCCTGCCTGATTGGCATAAGGGTGCTAAACATAGCATAAAGTCGCGCAATTGTTTGCAAAGACTTTCCATGGATTCTCGATCTCAAAACGCAACGTCGAATTGCTTGTGGGAGAGACACCAATGCAAAAGAAAGACTACATTCAGCAAATGGAAATGAAGCTGGTGACGCGTCAGATCGACCGCCGCCAGTTTATGCGCGGTGTGCTGGCAACCGGCCTGACGGTCACGGCTGCGACCACGTTGGCCGACCGCGCCTATGCCGCCACACCACAACGCGGCGGAATGCTGCGCGCGGGCCTTGGTCACGGGGCCACCACGGACACTTTGGACCCCGGCCTGTTTGCCGCCGGTTTCATGATCCCTGTGGGCATCGCCCTGAACGGTTATCTGACGACGATGGACCCCGACAGCGTGGTCAAACCGTCAATGGCCGAAAGCTGGGAGGCCTCGGCAGATGCTAAAACGTGGTCGTTCAAGATGCGATCCGGGATCGAATTTCACAACGGCAAATCGGTGACCACCGATGACGTGATCACCTCGATGAACCACCACCGGGGCGAAGATAACACATCGGCGGCCGCACCTTTGATGGCCAGCGTTGTGGACATCCGCGCTGATGGCGACACGGTTGTGTTTGAACTGGATGCTGGCAACGCTGACTTTCCGGCGGTGCTGACTGATTACCACATTCCGGTGCAACCCGCTGTGGATGGCAAGATGGATTGGGAATCGGGTGTGGGCTGCGGGCCATACCGCCTGGACGATCTGCAACCGGGGGTATCGGCGCGTCTTAAGCGGTTTGAGAACCATTGGAACGACGAAGAAGGTTTTGCTGATGAATGGGAGGTTCTGGCCCTTCTGGACACCAACGCACGCATGACGGCCGTCATGACCGGCGACGTTGATCTGGCCGATAAGGTGGATGTCAAAACAGCCGGGCGACTGGCCGGTGCGCCGGGTCTGACCGTGCACAACATTGCGGGCAATCAGCACTATACCTTTGCAATGAACACCCAAGCCGCGCCTTATAATGACAACAACGTCCGGCAGGCTTTGAAGTATGCCATCAACCGCGAAGAACTGGTTGAAAAGATCCTCTTTGGGTATGGCGCTGTTGGCAATGACCATCCCATCGGATCAGGCCAGCGGTTTTACAATTCCGAACTGGAGCAGAAAACCTTTGATCCGGACAAGGCCAGGTTCCACCTCAAAGAGGCGGGCTTGTCATCGCTTGCTGTCGAACTTTCGGCATCGGATGCCGCTTTTGCCGGTGCCATTGATGCAGGTCTGTTGATCCAGAATTCGGCGGCTGAGGCCGGGATCAATGTCAAGGTGACCCGCGAGCCTAATGATGGTTATTGGTCTGATGTCTGGATGAAGAAAGGCTGGGTCGCCAGCTATTGGGGCGGACGCCCCGTCGAAGACCTGATGTTCACTTTGGCCTTCAAAAGCGGCGTGTCGTGGAACGAAAGCTTCTGGTCCAACGAAAAGTTCGACACTCTTCTGGCTGAGGCCCGTGCCGAGCTGGATGAGGCCAAGCGCCGCGAGATGTACTGGGAAATGCAGGATCTGGTCGCCAATGATGGCGGCGTGGCGATCCCGATGTTTGCCTCATATGTCTTTGCAACACGTGACGCTGTCGGCACACCTCAGGTGATCGGCTCAAACCTTGATGTGGATGGCGCCAGCTTTATGAACCGATGGTGGAAAAATGCGTGACCTCCCTGTCAGCTTGCCTTGTGTGTGAGGCCGGTTGAAAGAGGTGTGCCGGGGCCTGTCGTCCCGGCACATTCTATGTGATGATCTGACCCCGTATCGGAGGCCAAATCCATATGCGGCTTTTTATGGCGACTCTCTCGACGGAAACGAACACGTTTTCACATGTCCCCACGGGTATGTCCGGGTTTGAGGCCTATTTCCTGCGTCATGGAACGGCCACCCAAGAGCCGCCCAATCTGATGACCGAAGCCTTGCATGTCTGGCGCCGCCGGGCCGAGGCTTTGGGGTGGGATGTGACCGAAAGCCTTGCCGCGATTGCCGAACCCGCAGGACGCACGACCGCCCGCTGTTATAAGGCTTTTCGCGACGAAATTCTGTCTGATCTTGAAGCCTCAGAAGGCGCGGACATCATTTTGTTGCAGTTACACGGCGCGATGGTGGCCGAAGGGATTGATGATTGCGAAGGGGATCTGACACGCCGCATCCGTGCGAGGCATCCGCAGGCGGTGATCGGGGTTTCACTGGATCAGCACTGCCATCTGACAGATGCCATGATGGAGGCCTGCGACCTTATCATTTGCTTCAAGGAATACCCTCATGATGACGCATCGGCCCGCGCAGAAGAGCTGTTTGAGCTGGCGCATCAAACAGCCCTGAACCAGATAAAGCCGGTGATGCATCGCCATCCCTGCAAGATGATCAACATGTATCTGACCAAGACCAGCCCGATGCGGGAGTTTGTGGATCAGATGACCCGGCTGGAACAACAGCGGGATATTTTATCGGTTTCGCTGATCCACGGCTTTCCCTGGGGCGATGTGGCCGATGTCGGGGCGCAGACACTTGTGGTGACGGATGCCAATCCACAGCTGGCCCGGCACCATGCCGAACAGCTGGGCCGGGCGTTTTTTGAGTTACGCGATCAGGTGTCTTGCAACGCCTTGCCTTTGGACGTGGCCCTGGATCGGGCCGGTGAGGCCACGCGTGGCCCGGTTGTTGTGGCGGATATGGGGGATAATTCCGGCGGCGGTGCACCGGGCGATTCCACTTTCATGCTGCGCGCGCTGCTGGAACGCGGTTTGACGAATGTTGCATCTGGTATTTACTGGGATCCAATGGTCGTGCGGCTGTGCGAGGACGCTGGCGAAACGGCGCACCTCAATCTGCGTTTGGGTGGCAAGACAAGCCCGGCATCCGGAGATCCGGTTGATATACGCGCCGAGGTGATAGCGATCCGCGCGGGTCTGGGTCAGCATCTTGGCAAGGGTCTGGAGCCATTGGGCACGGTGGTCTGGCTGCGTCTGGCGGGGGACGTCGATGTTCTGGTCAATGACCTGCGCACGCAGGTGTATCATCCGCAAGCCTTTGAGCAGATGGGTATAGATCTGGGACGTAAAGCCATTGTGACGGTCAAATCCCTGTTCCATTTCTACGGGCCATTTCAAAAGATTGCGTCAAAGGTCATTTTGGCGGCAACACCGGGGGGGACATCCCCTTACTTTCAGAGCATCCCTTACACAAAGATAGCACCCGATGACGGGCCGATGACCTGAAATGTGGCGTGACGTCAGTGGCAGAAGCCCGATGAAAGCAGGGGGGGACAAAGGCGTGCCCAGCACTGCGTGAGATTTGGCACGCGGTAAGGCGGTATCCCGGTCAACATCTGATGGTGGAGCCCGTACGCCCGTGCGCCCGTGCGCCCGTGCGTTGATCTGCTGTTGCATGCGCGCAAGCCGGTCCCCAAGATCAATAGATTGTAATCTCGGTTTTGGCGATGCGGCGGATGATTTTGAAGATGTCATCCAGTGCTTCGGTCAATTCGATCTCGCGGGCATAGGTGTGCAGGCGCTTTGGTTCATCGGTCCGCAAGCGCTCGACCTCGTGGCGGGCGATGTCCTCGACCAGTTCTGCAAAGCCAGATTTCATCATGCGCACATCCGCAGCGATGTCCATTTCCTGATTTTCCAGTGCCCGCAGCACACCATCGAGCGCTTCAAGGACCTCAGCGTGCAGGCTGGCAATGACCGATGCCGTGGCCGGGCTGATCGTCACGTTCTCGTCCATGCGTTTGCGTGCAGATGTCACCATGCCGGTCGCAATCAGATCGCCGATATGTTCAAGATCATTTGATATGCGGATCAGCCCCATGAACATATTTGATTGATTGGCAGGCAAGCTGGCGATGCTGATATTGCGCATATAGCCGACGATGTCGCGATGCAGCAGATCAACCGGCCGGTCCATCACCCGAAGCCGGTCGATATCAAGAGGGCTGCCCGTTGTCACAGTCGGGATCGCCTGGGCAAGCATCTCGCGGACCAGCGTGCCGAGATGCAAAACCTCGAGCCGGACAGCGTTCATGGCAATGGCAGGGACGTTCAGGAATTCAGGGTCAAGGTGCTTTGGTGCAAATTCAGGTTCGGTCACGTCAGGCCGGTCCGGGACAAGCCATTGGACAAAGCCGGATATCTGTTTGGTAAACCCGATAAACAACAGCGCGTTGAAGACATTGAAGAACGTGTGCACGTTGGCCAACTGGCGCGGCACCAGGCTTGCCTCGGTCCCGGTGCTTGCGGGCGACACCTCGCGTGCAAAAACCGCAAGCTGGTCGACAAAACCGATCCAGATCAGCACGCCCACCACATTGAAAAGCGTGTGAATGATGGCTGCGCGAACCGCCTCGGTGGGTTTGCCCATCGCAGCAAGTAATGCGGTGATACAGGTGCCAATGTTGGCCCCCAAGGCAAGCGCAATCGCAGCTTCCAGCCCGATCAGCCCTTGCCCTGCCATAACGATCAGAATGCCTGTTGTCGCCGAGGACGATTGCACAAGTGCTGTGAAGCCAGCCCCGACAATCGCTGCCAGCAACGCATTGTCCAAGGTCAGCATAAAGTCCAGGAAGGGTTGAAAACTGCGCAGCGGCTTCATGGCGTCCGACATGGTTGCCATGCCAAAGAACACCATCCCCAGACCCAAAAGGATGCGGCCGCGTTCGCGTGTGATTTTCTCTTTGGCCAGGGCGGAGACAAAGAACCCGATAGATAAGACCGGCAAGGCCAGTGCTGTCACCTTGAATGCAAGGATTTGTGCGGTGATGGTTGTGCCGATGTTCGCCCCGATGATCACCGCCACACTTTGCGCCGATGTCATGATGCCTGCGGAAATGAAGCCAACCAATAGCACCGTGGTGATCGATGATGACTGAATGATTGCAGTGATCGATGCACCGGCGGCCAGGCCCAGAAAGCGGTTGCCGGTCATCCGTTCCAGGATCGACTTCATCGACGCCCCCGCAACCTGCTTGAGGGCGCGCGTCATGATATCCATACCAAACAGAAACAGGGCGAGGCCACCGATCAGGCCGGTGGAAAGAGCCAGCGTGTTGAGCTCGGCAATCATGGCGTGCACCCGGTCACGGCAGCATGATGCCGCGGATCATGAAAAAGAACATCCCCGCCAGCAAACCTGCCAGAGGCACGGTAATCACCCAAGCCGCCGCAATTCTGAACACAAGCGAGCGTTTGACCAACTCAATCCGGTGAACCTGCCCAAGCCCACGGCGCTCTCTTTTGGCAAGCAGCTTGTCGGCTGGGCGCTGTTGTTTCATGGCACGCAGCATTTCGCCCTTGGTTTCGACATCTGCCGCTTCGAACTGGGCAAGGTAGGCGTCAACCGCGACCGGGTCCTGATCGGCATGGTGATCACGGATCTCTTGCAGCATCTTGGCATAGCTTGATTTGATGTATTCGCGCAGGAACCCAACACCAAAGACACCGCCGACGGCGATATGGGTTGAACTGACCGGAAGGCCCAGTTGCGACGCAATGATTACGGTTATGGCCGCAGCCATAGCGATGCAGAACGCCCGTGTCTTGTCTAGCTCGGTGATTTCGCTGCCGACGGTGCGGATCAGTTTTGGCCCATAAAGTGCCAGACCCAGTGCGATCCCAACAGCGCCGACCGCCATCACCCACAGCGGGATGGATGCCTTGGCGGTTACCCCGCCACCGACAATCGCCTCATTGATGCCTGCCAGCGGGCCGACAGCGTTCGCCACATCATTGGCCCCATGAGCAAAGCTGAGAAGGGCCGCGGCAAAGATCAGGGGAACCGTGAAAAGGTCATTTACACTGGCCTTCTGGTTCGCCAGTTTTCCGGTCAGGCGCGCAATGTATGGCCGCATGATCAGGTAGACGATGATCGCAGCACCAAACCCGATCCCAAGCGCCGTAGGGAAGTCGACCTTGATAAGTTTCTTGACGCCCTTCAGCATCAGATAGCTGCCAAACGCCCATGCCATGCCCGCAACAAGGACAGGGACCATACGATTGGCGGCAGCAAGCACGTCAGATTTATAGGTGATCGTCCGCTTGATGATGTACAAAAACAACGCGGCGATCAAACCGCCCAGCACCGGCGATATCACCCAGCTGGCCGCAATCATGCCAACTTGGGTCCAGTTGACGATGCTCCACCCGCTGGCCGCGATACCCGCCCCCATGACGCCGCCGACGATACTATGGGTTGTCGACACAGGCGCCCCCACAGCCGTGGCAAAGTTCAGCCAGACGGCAGCAGCCAAAAGTGCGGCGATCATCAGCCAGATAAAGGTCGCCTGATCCGCCACCAGGTCCGGATCAATGATGCCCTTCTTGATTGTACCGACAACATCGCCCCCGGCAATCAACGCCCCGCCGGCCTCGAATACAGCGGCGATAAGAATTGCGCCGGTCAGAGTGATCGCATGGCTGCCAACGGCCGGGCCCACGTTATTGGCCACATCATTGGCACCGATGTTCATCGCCATATAGCCACCAATCATTGCGGCGACGACCAGCAAAACACCATCGGTGTTGCCATTGGTTCGCACCATGGTGAAAAGCATGATGCCAATGATAAAGAGAAGCGAAAGCCCAAACCGAAACAACTCATCCCGGTTCTTCTGCAGCGCAGTTTCAACCTGTTTTGTGTTTATCATTCCGGCCCCCCAAAAACGTTGATTCTCGACTTGAGCAAGATCACGCTAGCAACCGCAAAACTCATGTTCCTGATCTGCATCAATCGTCGTAAGGGCCGCGACTATAGACTGTCGGCGCAGCGCAGTCGGGGCTGACTGAGGGGTCTGAATGGGCCAGAGTTGCGTCAACACTTGCCCTGCACTGTGCGGGGCGGCATCAACAAATCCTAGCAGCGTGGCGAGGAGAGACAGGTATGGAACAGGCCGGATTATTCATTACGCTGGGCGTGCTGTTTCTGGTTGGGCTGGTGGCGGATGAGGTGGGACGGCTGACGCGTCTGCCGCGTGTGACCTTGCTTTTGATTTTGGGATTGGCGGCCGGGAATGCGGGGTTTGATCTGATCCCGGAGCAGGCCTCGGACTGGTTTGATGAGATTTCCAACGTCGCCCTGACCATGGTGGCGTTCTTGCTGGGGGGATCATTGTCCAGAAAAAACCTGCGCAAACACGGGCGGCCCATTTTCACAATATCGCTGGCGATTGTGATCTGCACGGTTTTGATCGTGACGGTCGGGCTTGTCGCCTTTGGTGTGGATCCGGGCCTTGCGCTTTTGCTGGGGGCTGCGGCAACCGCAACGGACCCTGCAGCAATCACTGATGTGATCCGGCAATCCGGCATTAAGAACGATTTTACGAAAACGCTTAAGGGTATTGTCGCAATCGATGATGCCTGGGGTCTGATCGTGTTCAGCATTGCGCTGGTGCTGGTCGGTCAGTCCGATGGCTGGAGCGGCGTGATCACTGACGCGGTCTGGGATCTTGGCGGTGCAATCGCGCTTGGGTGTGTGGTCGGATTTCCCGCGGCGTACCTGACCGGGCGGCTGAAGAAAGGCGAGCCGATGCAAGCCGAAGCCATCGGGATTGTGTTTTTGTCCACTGGTCTGGCCCTTTGGCTGGAGGTGTCGTTCCTGATCACGGGGATGACCGTTGGGATTGTTGTCGCCAACTTTGCCCATCACCATTCGCGCGCGTTCCACGAGATTGAGCACATTCAATGGCCGTTCATGATCCTGTTCTTCCTGCTTGCCGGAGCTTTGCTGGAGGTTGAGGCCGTTTTGCTGCTGGGCTGGGCCGGAGCAGGCTTTCTTGTGCTGCGTGTGCTGGGGCGCGTCATAGGTGGTCTGATTGGTGGGCGGCTGTGCGGTGTCGCCCCTGATCAAATCAACTGGTACGGTCCTGCCTTGTTGCCGCAAGCCGGGATTGCCATCGGTATGGCCTTGGTTGCAAGCGAGCAGTTTCCCGAATGGGCTGCGGCGATCATGGCCTTTACGATTGCAAGCACCGTCGTTTTTGAGATTGCCGGCCCGCCGGTGACCATGTTTGCGATCCGCCGTTTCAGCAAGACGCCGTCAAAGTCATCCAAAGCACGCGGGTCGTGATCCTGCGCTCCGCGCTACCAGGTCAGCCAGCGCAACACGAAGGGATTGCCCCTGCGCACGAAGACGCGGCGGATTTCGTCGCCGATCAGTATTGCCAGCGCGAAGGGCACTGACAGCAGCAGATGCCAGCCTTCCAGAGGGGCCGTTCCGAAGAAGGTGTTGAAGGCCGGTACGTAGCTGATGCAGGCCAAAAACAACAGCTCGAACCCGATCCCAAATAGCACCAGCTTGTTTGACCAAAGCCCGATGGTGAACAGGCTTTGGGTGCGTGTCCGGCAGATGATGACGTCGGCGACCTGGCAGATGATGATCGAGGCGAAGAACCCGGTGATGGCTGTTCGGTAGAGCGGATCGGAGTTGGCAAGGTCCTGACCCCACTCCCAGCCCCCGCTGTAGAGGATCATGAAATAGGTGAAGAACCCTGCGGCCGCCTGCAACATTCCGACGATGCCGTAGCTCATGAACAGCAGATTGCGGCTCAGGAGGCGCTCACCGCGTGGTCGTGGCTTGCGTTTCATCACATCAGTTTCCGGCCCTTCCGCCCCCAGCCCCAAAGCGGGCAGGATATCGGTCACCAGATCGATCGACAGGATCAGGATCACGGTCAGCGGCAAGGGGATGTCGAGCAGAACAAAGGCGATGAAAGGCAGGATTTCGGGGATGTTTGAGGTGAGGATGTAGGCGATGAACTTTTTGATATTGTCAAAGATCGTGCGCCCCTCTTCGACAGCGGCAACGATGGTGGCAAAGTTATCGTCCATCAACACCATGTTGCTGGCTTCCTTGGCCACATCGGTGCCCATCACGCCCATGGCCACACCCATATCTGCGTTTTTCAGGGCAGGGGCGTCGTTCACGCCGTCCCCGGTCACAGTGACGATTTCGTCGTTGGCCTGAAGGGCCTGAACCACCTGCATCTTTTGTGCCGGTGCAATCCGCGCGAACAGAATTTCCGGCTCATCCGCCAGCAACGTCTGAAGTTCAATGTCACTCATGGCCGAAAGTTCATCGCCCTGCACCACGCGCCCGTGTTCACCGATCAGACCGATCTGACGGGCGATTGTCTTGGCTGTGAGGCCGTAGTCACCCGTCAGCATGATCACCCGAATACCCGCCGAATGGCACCGCATCAACGCATCTGGCACCTCGGGGCGGGGCGGGTCGATCATGCCGGTCAGACCCAGGAAGACATATCCACCCTCGGGCACCTCATCGCGTGTGCAATCTGTGGCGGCGTAGGCCAGCCCGCGCTCTCCGCGTCCGGCAAGGTCACGGTAGCTTTGGATCACGGCGGCGCGGCGCTCTTCTGTCAGGGCGTAATCAGTGCCGTCCAGGGCAATGCGGTCGCACATTTCCAGAACAACCTCGGGCGCGCCTTTCAGAAAGGCCTGCGGCCCGGTTCCCCGATCAGCAACAAGGATCATGCGCTTTGTGATGGAGTTGAATGGCTGCTCTGAGATCTCATCTGCAGTTCGCAAGGCGTCGATGTCGACATGGTTCCGCGCATAGAGCAAAAGTGCGCCTTCGGTCGGATCACCTGCATAGCTGTCTTGCTCGGTCAGATAGGCGTTGTTGCAGATGCACATGACAGCAAGCAAGCGTTCAAAGGCGGCGGCACCCTCAACCAGATTGTCGTCCGCATGGTAGGATTGCCCGCCCACAACGATGGTGTTTACGCCAAGCCTGTTTTGCGTCAGCGTGCCGGTTTTGTCGGTGCAGATCACGGTGGTTGAGCCAAGTGTCTCAACGCTTTCAAGGTTCTTGATCAGGGCGTTCTTTTGCGCCATGCGGCGGCTTGCCATTGTCAGACTGAGCGTGACGGTTGGCAGCAGACCTTCGGGCACATTGGCCACGATGATTCCGATTGAGAAGATCAGGCTGCCGATGATGCTGTTGCCGATTGCCACGGAAACGGCAAAAAAGCTGACCCCCAGAAAGATCGCGATAAAGCTGATGACCTTGATAAAGTATTTCAGCTCTCGGTGGATGGGCGTTTCTGTTGTGCTGCTGGCCTTGGTCAGCGCCACGATCGTCCCGATCTGAGTGTTCATCCCGGTTTCACACAGGACAACCTTGCCTTCACCGCTTTGCACCAGAGACCCCGAGAAGACCATGTTTGGGCTTTCCAGAAGGGCGTCGGCTGATTTCCCTTCATCCAGCAGTTGCGGTTCACTTTCGCCGGTCAGCGACGCATTATCTATCTTGAGCTCTTTTGCGGCAATCAACCGTCCGTCGGCGGGCACCCGGTCCCCCTCATGCAGGGTGACCACATCACCGGGCACCAGTTCGGCAACTGCAACCTCGCGCAGTTGTCCGTCGCGCAGGGTGGTGATTTCGGATGGCAGCATCTTTTTGAAGCTGTCCATGATGCGTTCGCTTTGGTGTTCCTGAAAATAGGTGAAGCCGGCATTCAGCAAAACCACCCCAAGAAGTGCCACCGCGATGTAAAAATTGCCCTGACCAGGATCCAGACGCTCGGCTGTCATGGCCAACGCGCCACCGACAATTAAAAGCAGGGCAAAAAAGTTTTTGAATTGAAGTAAGAACTTCAGGATTTCCGGCGTCTCTTTGCCAATCTTCAGTTCATTTTTTCCGTATTTTTCAAGCCGCGCTTTTGCGTTGGCTGAAGTCAGGCCTTCAGTCGAGCTGTCGAAGTGTTCAAGGACGTTTTCCAATGATTGTTTGTGATAATCAGCCACGTATCAACCTTGCTCCCGTCGTCAGAGTCCCAAACCTTTTAGTAGATTTTCAACTGTTTGGCTGCACTTTTTTTGTGCAATTGCAAAACACGACGATGATTTGGTGCTGTTTCAGGCCCTTTGTTTGGGCCGGAAATTTTTGCGGGACGGGGCCAACATCTGATTTGTTTTACGACCTGTGGGGGCGACGCATTATCCTGGCTGCGGTTTGCGTGAATGGCCGATATTTCCACGATATGGCGCTACCAAATTTCGTGCGTATCGGGCAATTCTGACGCGACGGGCGCTGGCTGTGAAGGGCCTGAAGTATAGATTTTAGCGCCCGGCCCACCGCACGGCCCACCGGTTTGTCCACCGCATTGCATTTCAGATGGTGCAGGCAAAACCGTGGCAATACCCATCGCGGTTTGCTGGCGTGGGTCATCACAGTTTCAAGGTTGATATTGCGCGATCTAAGGTATGTTTCGCCGCGGCGTTCAATGATAGTGAGATCATCACGATGACTATTGAGACGTTGCCACAGCTGTCGACCGTTTCCAGTCAGTTCATTGCTGACTGGCTTGAGGCGCTGCGGCCTTTGTGCGGCGCGGATCATTTTCGGTCTTTGTTAGAGCGCTCGGATTTGCAGACCGATCAGGAGGCTGCGAATGGCAGGGTGACGCTTGATCAGATTGTGTGCCTTTATCAACTGGCCGCTGTCGAGACCGGCGATGAAATGATGGGGCTTTGGTCGCGGCCGATCCGGCACCGCGCTTTGCAGCATCTTTTGACGTCCGTCCGAGAGGCAACATCTCTTTCCTCAGCGCTTTATCGCTTTTCGACGTTCTGGAACCTTTTGCTTGATGACCACCAGTTCACGTTGGACGAAACCGATGGCACACTGGTCCTGAGGCTTGTGCCCCAAACGGATCAGAAGGCGCAGCGGTTTGGCCACATGCTGATCCTCAAGCTGGCCCATGGTCTGATGTCCTGGCTTGCACGGCACGAAGTGCCTGTCAAAGCGGTAGACTTCGCCTTTGCGCGGCCTGCGTTCGAAGAAGACTATGCGGTGATCTTTCCCGCCCCGGTGCGGTTCGGCCAGTCTGCCACGTCGATTGTCTTTGGTCTGGATGTCTTGGGTCCGGTTCAGGTCCGTAGCTCGAATGATCTGGATCTCTTTTTGGAGAACGCGCCGCGAGACTGGATTTTCACGCAATCGCGCGAGCACACCCAGTCGCTGCGCGTCCGCACGTATCTGAGCCAGACAGGCTGGGACAGCGCACATCTGACCGGGGCTGCACAGGCCATGCATATGACACCGCGCACCCTGATCCGCAAACTGGAGGCTGACGGCACGTCGTTCCAGGCCATCAAAGATGGTTTGCGCCGTGACATAGCGATCCGTCACCTGCAAACCGGGCAACACAGCGTCGAGGCCATCGCCTATGAAGTCGGCTTTTCCTCGGCGGCCAACTTTCACAAGGCGTTTCAGCGATGGACGGGTAAAACCCCCAGTTCGTACAGGCGACGGGATGTGGTCAGTGAGTGATTTTGTCACTTTTCGACAATATGCTGTCATCACGTGAGATAGAGTTGTTTGCGCCAAACCGATAAACCCGCCTTGTAATTAAAATTTGAACCCACCGCACTGCAACGCTCGCGTTTTGCTGCACATTCATTGTGAACGGCAGAATGTGACAATGTGCACTTCTGAAAGGATCACTCTGATGTCAGATAAGCTGGATACACTTCTTGCCGCGGCCCACAGCCATGCTGTTGATGTCATCGCGCCCAATGTCGATGCCTGGAATGCTGCAAAGAGCTGGCCGCGCGATGCCTCTGACAAGGCGGGTGCTGCTGGCCTGACGGGTCTTTATGCCCCAGAAGAGCTGGGAGGGCAGGGGCTTCCTTTGTCGGAAGGCATACAGGTTTATGAACAACTGGGCCTTGGGGATGGCGCATATGCCTTTGCCCTGTCCATGCACAACATCTGCACTTTCGCTGGCTGTGGCTATGGCACTGATGCGTTCAAAGAGACATGGGCGCGTGATCTGACCTCTGGTCGCAAACTGGCCAATTTTGCCCTGACAGAGCCGCAGTCCGGATCTGACCCGATGCAAATGTACACCCGTGCTGTGATCAACGACGACGGCACATGGACGATCAGCGGATCAAAGGCATGGGTAAGCCTGGCGACCGAAGCCGACATCTATTTCACTGTTGTTAAGACCAGTGATGCGCCAGGCCACAAAGACATGGCCATGATCGCCATTCCCGCAGATGCGCCGGGGATCAGTTTTGGCCCGCTTTATGAAACACCATCCTATAACTTCCTGCCGATGTCCGAAATGTATCTTGATCAGGTGGTGGTCAGCGAAGACAATATCATTCTGCCCGTTGGTCAGGGCTTGCAAGGCTCGCTCATGGCGATTGATATTGCCCGTGTGTCCATTGCCTCTGGTTGCTGTGGCCTGATGCAGGCAGCACTGGATACTGCTTTGTCGTATTCAAAGAACCGCAAAATGTTTGGCGGCAAGAACCTTGATCTGGATGGTATCCAGTGGATGCTGGGTGAAGTTGCGACTGATCTTGAGGTGTCCAAATTGCTGTATCGCAAGGCGGCTGAGGCGCTTGGTACACCTGATGGTCCACTGATGGCCGCACATGCAAAGCGATTTGTCCCGGATGCGGCCGTGAAGGCGGCCAACACATGCACACAGGTTCTGGGTGGCATGGGGTTGTTGCAGCCCTATGGCCTGGATCGTTTGTCGCGTCTGGCGCAGATGTTGCGGATTGTGGATGGCACAACCGAAATCAGCCGGGTGGTCATTGGACGTGCGTTGCAAAAGCGGGCGGCGGGCCTGCCTGACCTACCTGTGCCCAAGGGATTTGGTGAAGCACGCGACAGCGCCGCGTCTATGGCAGCGCAATAACCCAGCCTGAGAGAGGCGCAAGCGTTGCTTGTGCCTTTGACAGACCAAAGAGCTAACGGATCGATGTCCTTTTGAGCATTGCCACCGGCGATGGCGGAAAGGGCATCGACCAAAGGGCAGTGCGGCGCGTTCTGGTTAAGGTGGCCTGTGCCGGCAAGCACCACATGCACCGCCCGGATTTTGCGTGCCCGGATCATGTATCTGCCCCAGCTGTCCCTGCTTCGATCACCATCGAACGTCCTTCAGGGCAGGGGGGCATTACGTTTCGCAGGTCGCGCCATCTGCGCTAAACCTATTGATATTGCTCAACTCTGGAAACCCTCGGGTTTGTTAGAATCGCCCGATCAGGACATCTTGAGGGAGAAGGGCGATGGACAATTCTGAAATGTATCAGTCAGCCAAGAAACGCGTTGAAGCCAAAATGGGGTTCTACACACATTTATCGGTTTTTGCGGCTGTCATTCTTTTTCTGGCACTCATCAATTTCATAACCGCGCCCAGTGCGATCTGGTTTCACTGGCCGTTGTTGGGCTGGGGTATTGCTGTGGCAATCCATGCCGCTGCGGTCTTTGTGTTTCCGGGTCGGTTCGGCGTGAGCGAAAAAATGATCGAGGCCGAAATGGCCAGACTGCGGGCGCGTTCCTGACAGTGCGCCCCGCAGGGTGGTGACACAGCGAAGACGTCAGGCGCCCCTCTTGTGATGGTCTTAGCCGGGCCGTTCGCGTTGCCCCAATGAGGTACAAATCATGGCCAAGACGCAACCAGCAGAAGCCATGCCAGACCACGGTCCCAAACCTGGTGTTTTGTCGGTTGGCGTTCTTCACTGCGGGCGTGCAGAGCAGCACAAGGAACATCGCTATGGCAGCAGGCTGCCGCAGCTATGGTGGGTCTTTTTCGGGCGCAGCTGGGTGGCGTTACCCCTGCAGGCCTTTGTGATTGCGCATCGTGATGGGTTGGTCCTGTTCGACACTGGCATCGACCCTGCGATCGTGTTCGACAAATCCTATATCAAACAGGCAATCGGACGGTTTTTGCTGAAGCGTATCTTTCGGTTTCACCTGAAAGCGTCTGACCGGATTGACCATGCGTTGGCCAGAGCAGGTGTGGCGGCCCGCGACGTTTCAACGGCGATCATCTCGCATTTGCATTTTGATCACGTGGGCGGGATCGCACACATCCCTCAGGCTGATCTGCTGGTAAGCGCGCGTGAGTGGGCGATGTTGTCGGAACCCCATCCCGAAAGGGAATGGATCTTGCGTGAACACATCGAGATTCCAGACGCCAAATGGCGGCAGATCACGTTTCAGCCCAGCGACGACGCACTTTTTGAAGGGTTTGAAGGGATCCACGATGTCGCGGGTGACGGATCGATGATCCTTTTGCCCACGCCCGGGCATACGGCGGGTTCAATGTCTTTGCTGATCCGACGCGAGGGTTGGGATCCGATCCTTCTGGTCGGAGATTTGACCTACGAGGCGGCACTGCTTGAGCAAGACATCGTTCCTGGCACCGGCGATAAAGAAACGCTCCTCGCATCATTTGCCAAGGTCCGCGCATTGAGACGCCGACTGCCGGGGCTGGTGATTGTTGCCTCGCATGATGTCGCCGCTGAGACGGCCCTGTCCAAAGCTATGCGCACGTCATCCAACCCATAAGGAGAAACCGAAAAATGACCGACACAACAAACACCCATTGGGATGCCATTGTTATTGGGTCCGGCATGGGGGGCATGACTGCCGCCGCGGCACTGTCGAAAATGGGCCACAAGGTATTGCTGCTGGAGCAGTACAAGACCCTGGGCGGTCTGACGCATAGTTTCGAACGCGAAGGCTTTTCCTGGGATGTCGGGATTCACTATCTTGGCTGCCTTGCACCTGACGACAGGGAACGGGGCATACTGGACTGGCTGACTGACAAGCCGATGGAATTTGAGCCTATGGGGGCGGTTTATGACAACCTGCATCTTGGTGATGCGTCTCCGCTTGCCCTGTCGCGGCCTTTCGAGGCCCAGGAGCGTGACCTGAAAGATCGTTTTCCCGAGGAGGCTGTAGCCATCGAGGCGTGGATTGCTGCCCTTCGGGAAGGGCGGGAAACGATGTACACACTGACGTCGACCCGGGCCATGCCCGAGTTTGTTAGCGATATGATCGACTGGTGGCATCACCGGGCAATTGACAAGTGGTGCAAACGCACGACCAAAGAGGTCGCCGAAAGCCTTACGCAGAACCCGGATCTGATTGCGGCATTTACGGCGCAATGGGGGGATTTTGGGGGACGCCCGCACAAGGCAAGCTTTGCCATGCATGCCCTGATCCTTGGGTGCTATCTGCAGAGCGGTGCATGGTACCCGGTGGGCGGCGGCAAGGCGTTTGCCGACCATCTGATCCCGACAATCACCAAAGCAGGGGGGCAGGCCCGTGCCGGGGTGAAGGTTGAAACGCTTCTGAGCGATGGCGACAAGGTCGTGGGCGTGCGCACATCCGATGGAGAAGACATCCGGGCGGACGTTGTTGTTTCCAACATTGGTGTGCGCGAAACGATCGACAATTTGTTCCCCCCCGGCTTTGGTCCTGACGACTGGATCAGTGAAATCCAGGCGCTGCCGGCCTCTATTTGCCATTTCAGCCTGTTCCTGGGCTTCGAAGGCGATATTGAGGGTGCTGGCGCCACGCGGTCAAACCATTGGTTTTATCCGACCAAGAACGTCGATGCGGTCTGGGCGGAAGCACCTGCGGGCGATCCCCCGGGGTTCTTTATTTCCTTTGCCTCGTTGAAAGACCCCAGCCACGATCCGGGCCCCAAACAAAGGTATTCCGGTGAAATGGTTGTCTGGACCGACTGGAGCGCCGTTGCACGGTGGGGGGATCTTCCATCGGGTCAGCGGGGTGCAGAGTACAAGACCTTCAAACAGCAGGTTGAGGACAAGATGTTTGCGCTCTTCAGGGCGAACTTTCCCGATCTGGCAGACCTGGTGATCATGCGCGAGTTGTCGACACCTTTGGCCACGGCCTCCATCACCGGTCACCACGAGGGCCGCTTTTATGGTCTGGACGGAACGCCCGAGCGGGTTGTGAGCGATGCACTGAGGGCAAAAACTCCGATCGAGGGGCTCTTCCTTTCGGGGCAGGACGTGGTCAGTCAGGGGGTTCAGGGTGCGCTTTGGGGTGGGGTACTGTGTGCAGCCAGCATCGACCCCAAGGTGTTCAAAGTGATGAGAGGATAAAGTGCAATGAACCGGACCATGATTGGAGGTGCCCCATGCCCTTGACGATCCGAAACGCGACGCCGGAAGACGCAGCCTTGCTTGTGCGCATTATTGACATGGCAAGTGACGGGGTGGTGCCGGCACTTTGGAGCGAGATGTCTCCGCCGGGAATGGACGCAGCTGCCCTCGGGCACGCGCTTGTCACCGCACAGGACGGAGATTTCAGCTATCGAAATGGTTTCATAGCCGAACAAGACGGCGTGAAAATTGGCGGCTTTATCGGCTACCCTCTTTCAAAAACTCCGCGGCCTGTAGACCCGAACATTCCCCAGGTGTTTGTCGGAATAGAGGAGCTGGCAAACCTGGTGCCGGGGTATTGGTATATCAATGTCATGGCCGTGGTTCCCGAAAGCCGAAGGCATGGCCTGGGGGCTGCCATGCTTAACAAAGCCGAGACGCAGGCGAGAGGATGCGCAAGTGCAGGCCTTGCGCTGATCGTTGCGGCCTCAAACGAGAATGCCATACGCGTCTATCAGCGAGACGGATACACCGAGCGCGCACGGCGTCCGTTTGATCTGTCCATCTATGGAAAGGAACCAACAGAAGCGGTGTTGATGGCAAAAGACTGGGCTTAGTCATGCCGTTGCCAATGCCACTGCCACATCGTCAAGGTCACATCATCAGGGCCGGTCTTTTGCGGACCTTTGCCTTGGCTTCAAGATGCTGCGGTCGCAACCCACATCGCCGACATTCGCTTCAGGCGCAAAAACCAAA
>JBGCEW010000031.1:0-13746 GCA_045106595.1 Roseovarius sp.
AGTCATGCCGTTGCCAATGCCACTGCCACATCGTCAAGGTCACATCATCAGGGCCGGTCTTTTGCGGACCTTTGCCTTGGCTTCAAGATGCTGCGGTCGCAACCCACATCGCCGACATTCGCTTCAGGCGCAAAAACCAAACCTGCTCGAATTCACGCAACGCGGACGAAGCGGACATCTGCGAAGGGTGCGCCTATGACCGCTCTTAGGAACCGCTACTATTCACAACGAGAAACCGACGACGCCGCCGGTCCGCCGCCCGGGTCAGGACTGGAAATGCCTGATCATTGCGGCAACACCGTCGCGGTAAGACGTGGGCACGAAGTCGGGAAATCGCCGCAGGAATTTGCCGTCTGACATGATGTAGTCGCTCTTGTATTGGTAGTTCATTTCACGAACCTCGCGGATCAGCGGCTTAAACACAGATAGACCGCGCAGGATCAAATCGGGAACATGTATCACCTTGTGGGAGGTTCCGAGCTGTTCGTTAAAAAGCGCGGCCATGTCTGACACGCGAACGGCTTGCCCGACAGGTAGATGAAATTCTTCGCCGTAAGCGGCATCGTCCAGCGCGAGTGCCACCAGTGCGCGACCTATGTCTCCGGTGTAGGCATATGTGTGCTGCGGGCCTTCGGGCATAGCAACTTGTGGCGGCTTGCCTCGCAGCATGTTTTCAAGAAAGCTGATATAGAAGGGCGAATTCACCGCGCCCGGGCCGTAGAAATCCGCCGCTCGTCCGACTGTCGCCCGCACGCGACCGGCACGATGCGCCTCCATCAGGATCTCGACCGCGGCCTTGCGCGCCGCGCCTTTTCGCGAAGGTGGTTGGCGCGAAGTGGTCTCATCAAAGGGCACCGGGAGTGGTGCGGGCCCGTAGAGATAGATGTTGTCGAGATAAACAATCCTGGTCCCTGTTTTCTCACAAGCCATGATCAAAGCCCGAGAAATTGCCGGAAAACCGGTTGCCCAGAGATCGGAATTGTAGGGCAGGCCGACGCAGTGATACACCACGTCCGCATCGCTCAAGACACGCGTCAGGGCATCGGCATCCATCGCATCGGCATCGGCCCGGGTCAGCGCTTTTCCATCAAGGCCGTTCGCTGCAATGGCCTCAATAGTTGCGCGACCGATGGCCCCATCGGCTCCGAGCACTGCGTGATATCCCATCCCCAAGTTTCCTTCCTGACAGCGACGCTTCTTATCATCGAAAGGAGCTACAGAATAGTCGAAAGGTAATCGAAAGTGGTCAAGAAACGGTAGCACGTTGGGAACGGAACCAGACACTCGTTCATAGCGCAGCATTTGACGAAAAGGGCTCTCTACCGCCGTTAGATCGATTGCAGCATGTTCCTCGAACGGGACGTCTGCCTCGTCAGGGACGGCCCATTGCGGTCATTGGCTTGGGTCTAAGTCGCTGCAATGCAGTATCCGAAAAGCAGAAATTAACGCTCTGCGTAAAACCTTCTTAGGCCAGCAGCCTTTCAGCAGTTCAACCTAAGTATTTGCCGCACGCGCCAAGCCAGATTCTAAGGTTACACCCCAACATCAGGACAACACGATTCGAACCAATTCGGATCCACAGACAACGCCGCAAGTGAAAGTGTATTGTTAGTATGTTCCAAGAATTGCGGCGAGATCGTTTTCAGGTTGAGGCTGTGTTTGCATGTCAAGGCCACTTTGGATGTGGTTCAAATGCGCTATCAAAAGCCGTTCAGCATTGTCCGGATCCTGAGACTGGATCGCGTTCAGAATGTTCGTATGTTCATCATCAGGGCAACTCGCGTTTCCCGATGATCCGAACAAGCCGACAATCAAAGACGTGCGGGTAACCAGTTCACGCATCATCCGGGTGATGGACTTGTTGCGCGTGGCCTGTGCCAACTTGGTGTGAAACTCGCCCGACAGACGGATGATCTCGGTACGTTCGTTCGCTGCGCGGGCGGCGTTTTCTTGTTCGATATGATCCGTGAGAAGCGTCATATTGATGTCTTGTGGATTTTCGGCGAGCAGTCTTACCAAAGGCGGTTCAATCAGCAAACGGGCGGCGAAAACATCGGTGGCTTCGGAGGGATCCGGACACGAAACGTAGGCACCGCGATTCGACTGAAGTTCGATGATTCCCTGACTTGAAAGAAGTAAAAGCGCACGCCGCACCCTCATTCGACCCACCCCAAAAGTTTCACACAACCGGGATTCGCTTAGTTTGGTTTTAGGTGCCAGCCTTTGTTCCATGACCGCTTTGTAGATACGCTCGACAATGAAACTTTCATCCGACTTTGGGGAAAAATCGTTGTCATTTTCGTCCTTTGGCCGAGGTTCAGTGGTCACGGTATGCCCTTTCAAGACCTTGTGGCTGCGTATCATATGGCAACGGGTTGTGCAAAATTTCAAGCCTGAGTATGGGCGCTCGCAAAAGTTTGTCGACCAGTTTGTCATATGTGTTGACAAAGATTGTTAACAATTGTGAACTTACCCCACGGCACAAATGGGTTCCCCATCAGACTGCCGTTTAAAACGGGCGCATGAAGCGTCGGGAAATTTACACGGGAGTTAAGAATGCAACGCAGAACACTTATGAAGGCGGCCCTGACGGCAGCAACGCTGACCGCGTTTCAGGCCACAGCGGCCTTTGCGGAAAATCCAGTTCTGAAAATTGGCTTTGTTGGTGTGACCAGCGGCCCCGCGGCGGCTTGGGGGATCTCCAACCAACGCTCAATGGAAACACGCGCGGCGTGGATCAATGAAACGGGTGGCTACACCATCGGCGATGTGACCTATGACATCGAGATCGTTTCCTTCGATGACCAAAAAGACCCCAAGCGCGCCATCGCGGGCATGGAAAAGATGGCCCAAGAAGGCATTCACTATGTTGTCGGCCCTAATGTCGATGATGGTGCCGCGGCTGTGCGTCCGGTGGCGGAATCCAACGGGATCATGTATTTTCCCTATGCCTTCCCCAAGTCGCTGTACCAAGCGCCAGCCTCTAACGCAGTGCTTGGCATGGTTGCCAACTATCAGTCTGGTCCGGCCATCTATAAGTACCTGATGGATGAGAAAGGCGTTAAAACTGTTGCCTTCATCGCAGCCAACGAATCTGACCCTCTCAGCCAGCGTGATGGTGGTGTCGCGGCTGCAGAAGCGCTGGGAATGGAGGTTGTCTCTGCCAACGTGACCTATCAGGTAGACACCACGGATTTCACTCCGGTTCTGACCCCAGTCATGCGCACGCAACCTGACCTGCTTGTGCTGTCGGGTGTATCGCCCGCGAACGCACCGCAGCTGATCCGTTCAGCCCGCGAGCTGGGTTTTCAGGGAGTGATCTCAACGGAAACCGCACAGGATGCAGGCGTTCTGGCCGAAGGCGCTGGTGATCTGGCAAACGGCTTCATCTCGGTTGGTGGTGCGTCCACACCCGAGCTGGCCTCGCCCATGATGAACGAGTTTGTTGAGCGCTACACCGAAATGTTTGGCGAGTACAACGACGAGTCCAACACCAAGGTCTATGCTCTTGAGTATATCCTCGAAACACTCAAAGCAGACCCTGCGGGCATCGAGAATGTTGATGCGTTCAAAGCAACGATGGACTCGTTTGAAGCTGCGAACCCCTACATGAACGGCGATGCAAAGCTGCGCTATGTCGGCTCAACCTCCTTCGGTCAGAAACGTCAGGTGGCGGTGCCTTTGGTGGTGAATGTCTATCAGGACGGCGCGTTTGAAACGCTGTTCGTCGCTGAGGTTGACTAAGCAACCTTCTCTGCTTTGGACCTTGTCCTGAGCAGACACTCCCCCCCCGGGCCTTCCTGATTGGTCCGGGGGTTTTCTCAAACCGTTGCGCGTGTCCGGAACTTACCGCTGTGCGAAACGGATTACGAAACTTCGATGTTGCGCATGTTTCACTTTGACGGGGTGCCTCACGTTCAAAGCGAGACGTTTTAAGAAAGAAAGCACCAATGGAACAGATATTGGCCAATGGCGTCTATCTGGGGTCTCAATACGCGATGATCGCACTTGGTCTGACCCTGATTTTTGCCTTGATGAACGTCCTCAACTTTGCCCACGGGCAGATGTATGTGATCGGCGGGTTCGTCACCTACACCTTCTATGGCCAATGGGGTGTGCCGTTTGTGCTGGCCCTGATGATGTCTTGTGTCACACTGGCGATCCTTGGCGCGTTGATCGAGAGATATTTATTTGCACCTGTGATCAAAGGCTCAGCCCGCGAAGAAAGCACCATGTTGCTTGCGGCGGGTATCGCCTTTTTCCTCGATGCGCTGATCCTGATCGTATTCGGCGAAAAACAACGCGGTGTGCCCAAGATTGTGGACGGGGTATTCAATTGGGATTTTCGGTTGATCATGCCCTATGATCGAATTTTGATTTGCTGTTTGGCGATCCTGTCGATCGTTGCCTTCATCGGGTTGATGCAATATACCAAAACCGGCCGTGCCTTGCGCGCCTTGGCCCAGGATCGTACCGCCGCGCAGCTGATGGGCGTGAATGTGGACCGCTACTCGATGATCGGCTTTGCCCTTGGCGCGATGCTGGCCGGTTTGGTCGGAGGCCTGCTGGTCACCATCACTGGCGTGAACCTTGGTATGGGCGGGCCTACGTCGATCAAGGCCTTTATGATGGTGATGATCGGTGGTGCCGGTGTCATTTCAGGTGCGATCTGGGGCGGTATCATTCTGGGCTTTATGGAGGCCTTCGGGCTGGCCTACTTGGCGCAATACGGTGACATCACTTATCTGCTGATCTTCGTCACGTTGATGATCTTTCTCGCCATCCGGCCTCAGGGCCTGATGGGCAAGCCGTGGGGTTGAGCTGATGCTGGGAGTTTCTGCAAAACAACTGATCGGCATCGGCATCTTCCTTGCTGTGCTTTTCATCGGCGTGCCTTTGATGATCACCGCAACAGGTCGCTGGGACTTTTACTTTACCCTGACCTCCGTGGCCCTGCTGGCCATCGCCAGTGCTGGCGTCTGGCTGACTTTCTACATTGGCCGGATCAACATCGGACAAGGGGCCTTTGCGCTGATCGGGGCGTATGTTTCGGCCATTCTAGTGGTCAAAGCCGGATGGTCGTTCTGGATTTCATTGCCTGCAGCGGGGCTATTTGCAGGTCTGGTCGCAGTCTTGATCGGCCTGCCCATTCTGCGCCTGCGCGGGGTGTATTTTGCAATGATCACGCTGGTGTTGACGCAAGTGGTGACACTCACCGCCCTGGCTTTGCCGATCACCAACGGCGCAAAAGGGATATCAAACATCCCGCTGCCAGCAGGGCTGTCAATCCTCGGCATCCCGCTGATCCCTGATTTTGGCGCAATGGAAAACACCAAACTGGCCTTCTATTACTCGGCCTGCATTCTGATGATCGCGACCTATGCAGCCCTTTACCGTTTGGTGAATTCGCGTCTTGGACACCTGTGCCGTTCGATGCAACAAAACGAGGAACTTGCCAGTTCAATCGGGGTCAATATCTCCTACATCCGCATCGTAATCTTTGCGATCTCCAGCTTCTTTGGTGGGATCGGAGGAGCGATGTTCGGATCCATTGCACAATCGGTCTACCCTTCTACCTTCGTGGTCGCGGATTCAGTCAACTTCATGCTGAACTGTTTCTTGGGCGGTCTTGGGTATGTCTTTGGTCCAATGCTGGGCACGCTGGTGCTCTACTTCGGCTGGGATCTACTGTTTGAAATCGGCAAATATCAGATGCTGGTGTACTCCACGATCCTGATCGCGGTGATCCGGTTCCTGCCCAATGGGTTGCTGAGCATCCGGTTTGGCAAGGGAGGCAAAAAATGAGCGCCCTGATCGAGGTAAAAAACGTCACCAAGAAATATGGTGGTCTGACAGCCAACAATGACATCAGCTTTGATGTGGCTGAAAATGAGATCCTGTCGGTGATCGGTCCGAACGGGGCTGGCAAATCCACTCTGTTCAAAATGATCTCGTCGTTCACGCCAACCACATCTGGCGAGGTGCTATATCGCGGTGAGAGGATTTCAAACTTGAAGCCCCACATCGTGGCCCGCAAAGGTATCGTGCGGACTTTTCAGGAGACGACGATTTTCAAAAGCATGACAGTGCGTGAAAGCGTGGTGGTGGCCCAGCACCTGCGGGCCAAAGCCTCGCTTGCAGGGTATTTTTGGGGGTCGAAATCAGCACAGGAAGATGTGGCCGCCTTTGGCAAATATGCCGATGAGCTGTTGGAGTTTCTTGGCATGTCCGAGATCGCTAATGAATTGGCCAGCAACTTGCCACAGGGGAACCTGCGCGCCCTTGGCATTGCTATCGGCCTTGCAACGGACCCCAAAGTGCTACTGCTGGATGAGCCTTTTGCAGGCATGAACCATGACGAGACGATGAACATGGTCAATCTGGTACGGTCCGTGCGCGATGAACGCGGTGTGACGGTTATGCTGGTGGAACACGATATGCCTGCGGTGATGACCATCTCGGACCGGATCGTGGTGCTGAACTTTGGCGAAAAGATTGCTCAAGGTACACCATCTGAAATCCAGAACAATGAAAACGTCATTGAGGCCTATCTGGGCAGCGCTGACGATGAGATCGGAATGTAAGCCATGACAACCATGTTGGATTTCAAAGACGTCGAGCTTTACTACGATCATGTTTATGCGTTGAAAGGTGTCTCGCTGAGCGTCAATCAGGGTGAAACTGTCGCGCTGATTGGGGCCAATGGGGCGGGCAAATCATCCATTCTGCGTGCCATAACCGGATTGGCAAAACCTGCAAAAGGCATGGTGACATTTGAAGGCGCACGTGTGGACGGCACCGATCCGTCTGCCATCGTCAAACGCGGCATCGCCATGGTACCCGAGGGCCGCCGGGTCTTTCCGTTCATGTCGGTTAAAGACAACCTGATGATGGGGGCGTTTACGCGTTCGGATAAAGCCGACATTCAGAACACACTGGACAGCATCCTCACCCGCTTTCCCCGCCTGAAAGAACGG
This sequence comes from Roseovarius sp., assembly GCA_045106595.1. Lineage (GTDB taxonomy): Bacteria > Pseudomonadota > Alphaproteobacteria > Rhodobacterales > Rhodobacteraceae > Roseovarius. The sequence continues at coordinate 6,978 of JBGCEW010000031.1, forward strand.
TATTCACAGGCCGCAGGCACCTTGTCGGGGGGCGAGCAGCAAATGATGGTGATCGGCAGGGCCTTGATGGCCAAGCCCAAGCTCTTGTTGCTGGATGAGCCCAGCCTTGGCATCGCGCCCAAGCTGGTGCAGGACATTGCGCGTTCGATTGTGGCGATCAACCGGGACGAAGGAGTTTCGGTGCTGCTGGTGGAGCAAAACTCACGCATGGCGCTCAGCATCTCGCACCGGGCCTATGCGATGGCTACAGGCAATGTGGTGATAGAGGGCAATTCCAAAGAACTGCTGCACGATGACCGTATCAAAGCAGCCTATCTGGGCGCGGAGGTGTAACGGGTATGAAACTACTGGTGATCAATCCCAACACAACGGCATCAATGACCGCCAAAATCGCGGTGGCCGCACGTGATGTGGCCCGCCCCGACACAGAGATCATAGCGACCAACTCGCAAAATGGTCCAGCCAGCATTCAAGGTTTTTTAGATGTGGCCACCTGCATTCCCGGCCTGCTGGACGAGGTTAAACGCCATAAGGATGTGGATGCCATCGTGGTGGCCTGTTTTGATGATACCGGTGTGGACGCTGTGCGCTGTCTGGTTGACGTGCCCGTGCTGGGCATTGGCGAGGCGGCCTATCACGCGGCCAGTATGCTGGCCACGAAGTTCAGCGTCATCACAACCCTGTCGCGGTCTGTTCCGGGGCTTGAGAACAATCTGATGCGCTATGGTCTGTCGCAGAAATGTGCTGCCGTGCGCGCCACAGATATCCCTGTCCTGAAACTGGAAGACGGCGACCCTGAAACCCTAGCCAAGATACGGGCCGAGATTAAAGAAGCGATAGATAAAGATCACGCGGAAGCCATCGTTCTGGGATGCGCCGGAATGGCTGACTTGATGCAGATGCTATCGGATGAATTTGGCGTGCCAGTAATTGACGGTGTCGTCTCGGCAGTGTGTATGGCCGAGGCACTTGTGGCCGCCGGGTTGAAAACCTCCAAACGCGGGGCCTATGCTTCGGATGATCAATAGGGCTGATGATGTTATCACCCCAATGAAACTCAGGTCTCTTGTCGCAAGACATCTGACCGACCCAACCGGAGAGCCGCCTTTTCCATGACCTACGAACGCAACATGCGCGGCTATGGGCAGCACCCGCCAGACGCCCAATGGCCCGACAACGCCAAAATCGCGGTTCAGTTCGTCCTGAATTACGAAGAAGGTGGCGAAAACTGCGTGTTGCACGGCGATGCTGCGTCTGAAGCGTTTTTGTCTGATATTCCCGGCGCAGCCCCATGGCCCGGTCAGCGCCACTGGAACATGGAGAGCATCTATGAATACGGCGCACGCTCCGGGTTTTGGCGTCTGCACCGTTTGTTCACAGGCGCGGCTATCCCCCTGACCATCTACGGCGTGGCCACAGCGCTGGCCCGCAGCCCCGAACAGGTGGCCGCGATGAAAGATGCAGGCTGGGAAATCGCCAGCCACGGATTAAAATGGGTTGAACACAAAGACATGCCCGAGGCCGAAGAACGCGCCGCTATCGCGGAGGCCGTGCGCCTGCACACCGAAGTTGTGGGGGAACGCCCTCGCGGTTGGTACACGGGCCGGTGCTCGACCAACACAGTACGGCTGGTGGCCGAAGAAGGTGGGTTTGATTACATCAGCGACACCTATGACGATGACCTGCCGTATTGGATCAATTTGGCAGGGCGGGATCAGCTGATCATCCCTTACACGCTGGAAGCCAACGACATGCGCTTTGCCACAGCACCCGGCTACATTACCGGGGAACAGTTCTTTCAGTATCTCAAGGATTCCTTTGATGTGCTTTATGCGGAAGGTGCCGAAGGGCAGGCTAAAATGCTGAGCATCGGCTTGCATTGCCGCCTCATCGGGCGTCCAGGAAAGCTTGCGGGATTGAAGCGGTTCATCGACTACATCCAGACGTTTGAGGGTGTTTGGTGCCCACGAAGGATTGAGATTGCAGACCATTGGCGCAGGGCCCATCCCAACACGCAGGATGGAACATTCTGGGATCTCTCCGATGAGGCCTTCACCACCCGTTTCAGCACTCTGGCCAGTGATTTCCCCGGAGTGGTCGAAGGGGCCGCCAAACTGGAAAGAGGCCCGGCGCATGACTGTATTGCAGGGGTGCATAATCTGATGTGTCGCGCGTTGCGTCAGTTGCCAGAGCCTGAGCAAGCGGCGATCACTCAAGCCCATATAGACCGTGGCCAGGACCCGGAAGCTGAGTTGCTTGAGGGCGTAAAACAGCTGATGGCCGGACATGGGTGAACTGGTTGCAGAACAGCTGTCGGCAGGCAGTTTTCAAGCCTTCGGAGATGTGATCGAAGCGTCAGACAGGACACCTGACAAGATGATCAATCAGGGCTTGTGCGGGCGGTTTCATGATCTGGCAAAGCTGGACTTTGCGGATGGACGCGCTGGTATCAGCCTGTTTTCGTCACAAGCCAAATCTGCTCCATTCCGGTTTGAATTAGTTGAACGACACCCGCTGGGAAGCCAAGCCTTTATTCCCGTCGACGGCGTCGCCTATCTGGTTGTGGTGGCCGAGGACGACAACGGTACGCCATCCGGGCTTCGGGCCTTTGTAGCGCAACCCGGTCAAAGCGTGAATATCCACCGCAATGTCTGGCACGGCGTGCTGACGCCAATTGATACACCTGGCAATTACGTGGTTGTGGATCGCATCGGCGAAGGCGACAACCTGGAAGAGCACTGGTTTGATAGCCCTGTTACTGTCGCGCTTTGAGCCTCATCTACGGAGTGAAAAATGACGAAATCCCCATACTACGCCCCGCAAGGTGGCCTGCCGCCGCAGACACAACTGCTGACGGACCGGGCGGTGTTCACGGATGCCTATGCCGTCATTCCCAAAGGCACATTCAGCGACATTGTGACCAGCTTTCTGCCGTTCTGGGACAAAGCCCGATTCTGGGTGCTGGCGCGGCCCATGACCGGCTTTGCGGAAACATTTTCTCACTATATCGGCGAGGTGCAATCGGGCGGAGGCAGCACACGGCCTGACACAGGCAACGGCGTGCAATCGGTCCTGTTTGTTGTCGAAGGCATGTTGACGGTCACGATTGATGGCGTGGAACATGCACTGAATACAGGCGGCTACGCCTATATCCCAGCCGAAGCTGAATGGTCCTTGCACAATGCAGGCGGTGCATCCGCTCGCTTCCACTGGATCCGCAAACGATTTCAACCGGTTGAAGGGCTGGACAAACCCACAGCCTTGGTCACCAACGACACTGCCGTTGCACCCATTGAGATGCCCGAAACGGGCGGGGTTTGGGCCACAACACGGTTCGTGGATCCGCAAGACCTGCGCCACGACATGCACGTTAATATCGTCACCTTCCAACCCGGAGGCGTCATTCCCTTTGCCGAAACGCATGTGATGGAACACGGGCTGTATGTGCTGGAAGGCAAAGCGGTTTACCGGCTCAATCAGGACTGGGTCGAGGTTGAGGCAGGCGATTACATGTGGTTGCGCGCCTTTTGCCCGCAAGCGTGCTATGCAGGCGGGCCGGGGCCGTTTCGCTATCTTCTGTACAAAGACGTAAACCGGCACATGCCTTTGGACCTTTGAACGGGAATATTCCCAAAACTTGTGACCTTTAACTTCTGCGATGGACATCTATGAACCGCTCGGACAAACACGGCCTTCAGGTCGACGCTCAATTCGCTGCTTTCATCACCGACGACGTGCTACCTGGCACGGATGTCTCGGATGACCAGTTCTGGGGCGGCCTGTCACGCCTTGTGCACGAATATGGTCCCAAAAACCGCGAGCTCCTGAAACGGCGTGAGGACATTCAGAGCCAGATTGATGAATGGCACATTGCCCGGCGCGGCCAACCGCATGATCCGAACGCGTACAAAACCTTTCTTGAGGAGATTGGGTATCTGGTGCCCGAAGGCCCTGCCTTCGAGATTGAAACCACCAATGTCGATCCCGAGATTGCAACGGTGCCCGGACCGCAGCTGGTCGTTCCTGTGATGAATGCACGCTATGCGATCAACGCCGCCAATGCGCGGTTTGGCTCGCTCTACGATGTGCTCTATGGCACCGATGCCATCGGCAACCGCCCCAAGCCGGGAGGGTACGATCTGGGGCGCGGCGCGCGGGTTGTGACACGGGTTCGGGTGATCCTCGATGATCACTTCCCGCTCGAAGGCGGCAGCCACGGCGATGCCAAGCTTTACTTTGTCGATCAGGACGGCTTGTCGGTCGATGGCAAACGTCTGGAGGATCCGTCCAAGTTTCTCGGTTATCGCGGTGATCCAACTGCGCCCGAAGGGATATTGCTGATCAACAACGGTTTGCATGTTGAGTTGTACTTCAACCGTGAGCACACCATCGGACGCCACGATCAGGCGGGCATGGCGGATGTCATTTTGGAGAGCGCTGTCACCGCGATCATGGATTGCGAAGACAGCGTGGCGGCTGTGGATGCCGCAGACAAGGTGCTGGCCTACTCCAACTGGCTGGGGTTGATGAAAGGCGATTTGGAAACCAAACTGCAAAAGGGTGGCAAAACAATCACCCGGCGCCTGCTGCCCGATCGCACCTATACGCGCGTGGACGGGACGGACTTCAAGGTCAAAGGCCGTGCGCTGATGTGGGTGCGCAATGTGGGCCACCTGATGACCAACCCGGCCATTCTGGATCGCGACGGCCATGAAATTCCCGAAGGTCTGCTGGATGCGATGTGCACCACCACCATCGCCATGCACGACCTGAAACGCGACAGCGGCAATTCGGTGCATGGGTCGGTCTATGTGGTCAAACCCAAAATGCACGGGCCGGACGAAGTGGCCTTTGCCAATGAGATCTTTGACCATGTCGAGGACGCTCTGGGCCTGCCACAATATACCGTCAAGCTGGGCATCATGGACGAAGAACGCCGCACCACGGTGAACCTCAAGGAATGCATCCGGGCGGCAAAACACCGTGTGGCGTTCATCAACACCGGTTTCCTAGACCGAACAGGCGACGAAATTCATACCTCGATGGAAGCCGGGCCGTTCTCGCGCAAGGATTTCATCAAGCGCAAAGGCTGGATCACGGCCTATGAGAACCAAAATGTCGACGTCGGGCTGGAATGCGGATTGCAAGGCCGTGCACAGATCGGCAAAGGTATGTGGGCTGTTCCCGATGAAATGGCGGCGATGCTGAAAGAAAAGATCGGCCATCCTATGGCTGGTGCAAACTGCGCATGGGTGCCCAGCCCCACTGCAGCCACTCTGCATGCGCTGCATTACCATCAGGTCGATGTCTTTGCCCGTCAGGACGCCATTCGTGCAGGCGGCAAGCGTGCGTTTGTCGAAAGCATTCTGGACATACCACTGGCCACCTACCGGGCGTGGTCGCATGAAGATATTATCCGCGAAGTTGAAAACAACGCGCAAGGTATTCTCGGATATGTCGTGCGTTGGGTGGATCATGGCATTGGATGTTCCACCGTGCCGGACATCAACAATGTTGGCTTGATGGAAGATCGTGCAACTTGTCGCATCAGCGCACAACACATTGCCAACTGGCTACATCACGAGGTGGTCACCAAGGATCAGGTGATGACAGCCCTGCGCAAAATGGCCGCCGTCGTTGATGCTCAGAATGCAGATGACCCGCTCTATCACCGGATGGCTGGGAATGAGGCGTCACTTGCCTATCAGGCCGCATGTGACCTCATATTTCAGGGGCGAAGGCAGCCCTCAGGATACACAGAGCCATTGCTGCACGCATACCGGATAAAAACGAAGCAACTGATTTTGCAGAACTCAGATGGTTAAACTTCGGGACTTTTCCTACCGGGCAGTTACTGCTTTGACATATTGCAATGGAAGGCACGGCCAGAGATCTGGGGCTAGAACGTCGAACATATCCTGACCTCGCCGAAATCTTAAAGTTGCTACAATCACAGGCCGCATTTGCGAACGGCTCGAATTTGATAAACAGTCATCCGGATCTGTCTCTGTTTGGTTTCATTTGGATGGCTGCTTCTTAAATCCACAGTAGTTCAGTTCGCACCTGCAGCGAACTTCCGCTTCCCGCCCCGACCTGCCTACACCCATCTCGATCGGTTTCAATCTGTCTCATCTTATAAGGGCTATGCCTGCGAACTCTCTCAGAACGCTCTCTCTATACCCGACCTCTTGTTTAGCCCGCGTTCAAAGTGTTTTGAGAGTCTCCGAAGACCAGACATTCGCTGCAAGCCGACTAAGGTTCGGGTTGGGCTCGAACCAGACTTTCGCTGTGAGTATCGCCAATGTCAGATACACCGATAACCGCCCATCAACTCGCTTTTTCTCGAAAGTTTATTGGCCAAATTCCTCGATCCGCAAAAACAGACGCATTAATTAAATAAATCAGAGTGTTGTAGGAGATGGCTGGTAACATTGGTGGCCCAAAACAGTAGTTGTTTACGCCGCGTATCAAGGCGCGTATTAGACCTTTGCCAACCTGCTTTTCCGCGCTGGGATTTCATTTTGGCACCCGTATGAAACCCGCAGCACTTTTCGACGCATGTAGAATATCCGTGATGTTTCGGCTAATATATTGATATCGTTAATGAAATAGTGGTGCCCGGGGGCGGAATCGAACCACCGACACGAGGATTTTCAATCCACTGCTCGACCCCTGAGCTACCCGGGCACGGGTCAACGCGATAGGCGTTCGGGTGCAGGCGTTCTAGGCCGTGGGCGCGTGTGTGTCCAGAGGGTTTTGGATGAAAAAG
>JBGCEW010000032.1:0-20138 GCA_045106595.1 Roseovarius sp.
GGCGATCTTGTGGATGATGATTTGGGCGCTGCCGCTGCTCTGGGCGCTGCCAGTCGCGGCAGAACAGCCCGAGCGGATGTGTTCCACCACCAAATGGGGCCATGCCCAGTGCATCCGGCCTGCGCATTTTGTCTATGATACGTGTAATGCCATCAAGGTCTTTACCGAGCGGCACGGGTTGAACACCGATTTCTTTGCACGGCTGATCTGGCAGGAAAGCCGGTTTGATCCGCATGCGCGCAGCCCCGTGGGGGCCGAAGGAATTGCGCAGTTCATGCCCTATACAGCCAAACGGCGCGGGCTGTACGACAGCTATAACCCGGCCGAGGCCTTGGAGCATTCGGCGCAGTATCTGTCTGAAATGGCTGAGAAATACGGATCGGTTGGATTGGCAGCGATTGGCTATAACGGCGGGGAACGCCGGGCCGAGGGTGTGATCAACGACACCGCCGGGCTGATGCAAGAGACGATTGATTACGTGCGCATCATCACCGGGGTGCCCTATCAGAATTGGGTCGAGGACCCTGCCCCCGCCCCTGATCTGCGCCTGTCCAAAACCCTGCCCTTTGGGGCGGCCTGCCGTGATCTGGCGCAAAACCGGCGGATGACCAAATTGAAACCGGTCAAACCCGCCATTCAGAAATGGGGGATACAGGTGGCGTTTGGGGTGTCCAAGGCATCGGCCCGCAAGAAGTTTAAGGATCAGACCCGCAGTTGCAAAAGCCTGATCAAGGGGCAAAAACCCGATCTGGTGTTTGAGAAAAGCCGGGCCAGTCCAAAGGGCGGATATTACATGGTGCGATTGGGGCGCGATCGCCGCGACACGGCCTGGCGTGATTGCTCAAAGATGAAGCGCGCCGGGTGTCGCTGTGCGGTGTACAAGAATTACTGAGGCGGCATATAGGCCAGCCAGAACCCCAATTGCGCCAGCCAGTAAAAGGCCCAGATCACATAGGCTGTGATCCGGCGCACCGGGTGATCCGGCCGCAAGATGAACAGATCCGCCGCCAGCACGCTGTCAGAGATCATGAACAAGACGGCCGCAGGCAGTATCAGCCACAGCGCGCCGTGTGCTGGCACGCAAACCGCAGCCAGTCCCATGGCCAGAATGATCGGCACATAGGCCATCACGCCGATGCGCAACGGGCCTGCATCGCAGTACAAACGCCACATCATGAATGCGCCGTAACCCAATAGGAACATTGTGAAAACCATGCCTGTTGGTGTGGTCAGTGCCGCCGCACTGGCGCCCGAGGTGGACAAAAACAGCACCACATAGGCCAGATGCCCCAAGGCAAACGCGCCGACCCCTGCAAGGAACGTCACATCCGTATCGCGCGCCAACAGATAATCGCCCAAGGCACACAGGCACAGCGCCACGGTCAGGGCCGCAGGTGCATCCCCCAGCCAGGCCGCACAGGCCAAGGCCGCCACCGAGAGGGTTTTAACCGCGCTTTTGGGCCAGCCGGCCGGGGCCTGGCAATACCGCAGCAGATAGATCACAGCGGCCAGGGCGGCGATAAGAACAAGGGGCATGGGTGTATCCTGTGCTGGGTTCTGGTGCTGGATGCAGGTGCTGGATTCTGGGCGTTTACCCCATTATGGGCGCAAGCAAAACGGCAGTTGCCGGGGGGCGCAAAAGGCGTCTAGGCTGACCGGGCTATTTAAGCATCAAGGAGATTTGCATGACACCCGAAACAAAACCCGCCAAATGGCGCGTGGTTCTGGCGTTTATTCTGGACCTGATCACCGGCTTTGCTGTGATCGGCTATGGCATTGCCCTGATCACCGGTGACACGACCGAGAACGGATTTCAGTTGAACGGCCTGCCTGCGATCGTGTTCTTTGCGTTGCTGATTGCCTATATGGCGCTGATGCCGCGCTATGGTGGGCGGCTGTGGCAGCGGATCCTGAAGGCGCGCTAGGCGTTTTTCCCGGCCGGCTTTGCTGTCGGCCTTGCAGTACGCTTTTTGGTGCGCGTTAAGGTTACACTTCGTCCGGGAAATGCTTGATCGTCATGCGAATGGGGTTGGGGGCCGCCTGCCCCAGACCGCAGATCGAGGCATCGGCCATTGCGGTGCACAGCTCCTCCAACAAGGGTTGATCCCATGTTTCGGCCTGCATCAGTTTGACTGCTTTTTCGCAGCCGACCCGGCAAGGCGTACATTGTCCACAGCTTTCGTCCTCAAAGAACCGCAGCATGTTCAGTGCCGCGTCGCGGGCGCTGTCGTGATCCGACAAAACCACAATCGCAGCCGAACCGATGAAGGTGCCGTGTTCCTGCAGCACGTCAAAATCCATCGGGATGTCGGACATGGATGCAGGCAGCAAACCAGCCGAAGGTCCGCCAGGTTGATAGGCCTTGAACGTGTGCCCGTCGAGCATCCCGCCACAGGCATCAATGATGTCGTGCATGGTGGAGCCCGCAGGCAACAAATGCACGCCGGGGGTCTTCACCCGGCCCGAAACCGAGAACGATCGCAGACCCTTGCGGCCATTTTTCTCAACGCCCGAGAGGATCTTTTCGCCTTCGCGCAAAACTTTAGCAACCCAGTATAACGTCTCGATATTGTTGACCAAAGTCGGACGACCAAAGAGGCCTACATTGGCCACAAAAGGCGGGCGGTGGCGGGGCAGCCCACGCTTGCCTTCGATCGATTCGATCATCGCGCTTTCTTCGCCACAGATATAGGCACCGGCCCCGCGACGCACTTCGATGTACCCAGGTTCGGCAATGCCTGCCGCCTCAAGCGCGGCAATCTCGGTGGCCAGAATATGCAATACGGCGGGATATTCATCGCGCATGTAGATATAGCACCGCTCGGCCTCGACGGCCCAGGCGGCGATCAGCATACCCTCAAGAAACACATGCGGTTCACGCTCAAGGTAATAGCGGTCCTTGAAGGTGCCCGGCTCGCCCTCATCGCCATTGACGGCCAGATACCGCGGACCTTCGGCGGCGCGCACAAAGCCCCATTTGCGACCCGACGGGAAACCAGCACCGCCCAGACCGCGCAGGCCCGAGCTGAGAATGGTTTCTTGCACGGTTTCAAAATCGCCATTGGCACGGATGTCGGCCAGCGTGGCGTATCCGCCCGAGGCGTTGTAGGCGGCAAGCGGTTGATAATCGGGAATATGGGCGTGGGTTTCACCCGCTGCAATCGCTGCGTTCACCTTTTCAGGGGTTGCGTGATCAATGTGGTGATGGCCCAGTTCCAGCACCGGGGCCGTATCACAGCGGCCCATGCAGGGCGCACGCAACACGCGAACCTGCGAGGCATCAAGCCCCTCTTCCAGCGCCGATTTAAGCTGCTGTGCGCCGGCCAGTTCACATGCCAGGCTGTCGCAGACCCGGATGGTCAGTGCGGGCGGGGGTGTTTCCCCTTCTTTGACCACGTCGAAATGGGCGTAGAACGTCGCCACCTCGTAGACTTCGGCCATCGACAGGCGCATTTCCTCGGCCAGAGCGCGCAGGTGTGCGGCGGACAAACAGCCGTATGCATCCTGAATGAGGTGCAAAAATTCGATCAGCATATCGCGGTCGCGCGCCCGGTCGCCCAGAAGCGTTTGAACCTCGGTCCAAGCCTGATCCTCAAGCTGCCGGCCCTTGGGGGTATGACGCCCCTTGCCCTTGCCCGATTTCCACACGCCTTTGCGTTCATCCAGTGCCATCTGAGTGTCCCCGTCAAAATCCTGAGCCGAGATGTATCGCCCCTGCCCCAAAGACGCGAGACCAAAAGCGACACAAGTCCGCCCGGAACCGTTGGCGCGGCGGATAATTCAGCCTATCTTCACCGCAACTTGCCAATATGAAGATCCGAACACCCGAAGGACCGCGAAGATGCCCCTGTTTTCAATTGCCACGCTTTGCCCGTTTGCCCTGCTGGCCTGTGCGGCGGTGTGGGGCAATCCGTTTGGCTGGCTGGCGCTGGGGTATATCACGGCGCTGATCTTTGTGCTGGACGCCTGGGTGCCGCGGGCATTGCACAATGCCCCGCCCGAGGCCGAGTTTCCGGGCTCTGACCGGTTGTTACGGGTGATTGGATATGCCCATTTCGCAACGCTTGGCCTGGCCGTCTGGGCGGTTGCGGCGCATCCGACGCTGGGACTGGCCGAGCGGGGGGTTGTGGCCCTGTCGGCTGCATTGGCGATGGGGCAGATTTCGCATCCGGTGGCACATGAGCTGATCCACAAGCCAGCCCGCGCGGCACGGCTGATGGGGCGGCTGATCTATACGTCATTGCTGTTTGGCCACCACGCCAGCGCGCATTTAAGGGTGCATCACGTGCATGTCGGATCCAAGGCTGACCCCAATTCAGCGCGTTGGGGCGAAGGCGTGTACCGGTTCATGTGGCGGGCGTGGCCGGGGGGATTTATCGCCGGGTTGCGGGCTGAAAACAAGATGAGGCGTGGCGCGCAAGGCATTGATATATCGCATCCTTATGTCTTGTATGTTGGCGGTGCAGCAGCGTTGCTGCTGAGTGCCGCGCTGGTGACCGGTGGGGCGGGACTGGCGGCTTTGGTGTTCATAGCGCTTTATGCCCAGCTGCAAATCCTGCTGTCGGATTACGTGCAGCACTATGGGTTGCGGCGCACCCCGCGCGCAGATGGCAAGCTGGAGCCGGTGGGGGTGCAGCATTCGTGGAACGCGCCACATTGGGCATCGTCTGCGATGACGTTGCATGCGCCGCGCCATTCGGACCATCACGTGACACCTGCGCGCGCCTATCCTGCGTTGCAGCTGGACCCCGACACTATGCCGGTGCTGCCCCATTCGCTGCCCGTGATGGCGGTGCTGGCGCTGATCCCGCCACTGTGGCGGCGGATCATGGACCCGCTGTGCGCCAAATGGGCCGCACGCGAAAATCAGCCTGCGGCGTAAACGCTCTGGTCATCGCGGTCGGGATTTGCCAGACTTGGACCATGCGCACCCTTTTGACATGCCTGATCCTTGCCGTTGCAACGCCCGCTTTGGGGGCGCCGATGACGGCCGATGAATTTGACAGCTTCACCCAAGGCAAGACCTTTTATTACGGGGTGAACGGACGCGAATACGGGGCTGAAGAATACCTGCCAAACCGCCGGGTTATATGGACTTTTCTGGATGGACGCTGTCAAAACGGACGCTGGTATGAGCAAGGCGAGATGATCTGTTTTGAGTATGAGCAGCTGGAGGAAATCCAATGCTGGACCTTCGAGCAGACCCCCGGTGGCGGGCTGGCGGCGCAGTTTGAAAATGACCCGACCGCGATGCAATTGTTCGAGGTGGAGCGCACGTCCGAGCCATTGCAATGCCTGGGACCGGATGTTGGGGTGTAACGCGCGGCGGCACCCGTTAGAATAAATCGCCTTGCTCGGGCGGGGGTGACGCGGGTTTTTTCCGGGTCGCTTTTGGGTGTGACGCACCTGCACCCGCACCTGCGCCTACGGTGAGCCGGCCATCTGCAAACTGGATTTCAAGGGCCTCGGCCTTCTCGGCCAGTTTCGTGCTGGACACCACCTTGTCACCATCGCGCACAACGGCAAAACCGCGCTTGAGCGTCGCCTCGTAACCCACTGTTTGCAAGACACGATCCAGATTGCCCACCTGATCTGTGAAGGCCTGAACCTGGCGCCCGCCGGCATCAGACAACCGCTGGGCACGGCGCTGATATTCGGTGCGTTGACGGGCCAGATCGGCCTGTAAGGCGCGCAGGTTCAGCCGGGCTGTCAGGCCTTCCAGCCGCTGGCGTTCACGGGCATATCCCAGCAGCCCCAAACGGGTGCCAATGCTATCGAGCCGGTCGCGGTTGCGCCTCAGGGGTTCGGTCAGAATGCGCGGACGTATGGCGCCGGACACCTCGGACAGGGTCACACGGCGGGCCTGCACCGAGCGGATCAGCGCGGCGGGCAGCCGTTCGGACAGGCTGTCGAGCCGCTGGCGCGGGCCTTCGGTCAGGGTGTCGATGCGTGGCAGGGCGCGCGCCAGATCACGCAGGCGCTGGCCACGTGTGGTGATCCCGGAGGTCAGCGCCTGGGTCAGACGGGCATCCTGCGCCTCAAGCCAGTTCAGCAAATCCAGCCGCACGGGCACAGCCAATTCCGCCGCCGCCGTGGGCGTGGGCGCACGTTTGTCCGAGGCGTAATCAATCAAGGTTGTATCGGTTTCGTGGCCGACGGCCGAAATCAACGGGATCTGAGAGGCAGCCGCCGCGCGCACGACTGATTCTTCGTTAAAGCCCCACAGATCCTCGATCGAGCCACCGCCGCGGGCGACGATGATCAGATCGGGCCGGGGCAAGGCGCCGCCGGGGGTGAATGCGTTGAAGCCATCGATGGCGCGGGTCACTTCGGGGGCGCATTTATCGCCCTGCACAGCCACCGGCCAAATCAGCACCTTGCGCGGGAACCGATCGCGCAACCGGTGCAGGATATCGCGGATCACAGCGCCCGAGGGCGAGGTAACAACGCCAATGATTTCAGGCAGATAAGGCAGCGTCTGCTTGCGCTCGGGGGCAAAGAGCCCTTCGCCCGCCAGCTGCGTTTTGCGCTTTTCCAGCATCGCCATCAACGCGCCAACCCCGGCGGGTTTGATGTCTTCGATCACAATCTGATAGCGCGATTGCCCCGGGAATGTGGTGAGACGGCCCGTGGCCACCACCTCCATGCCCTCTTCGGGTTGAACGGACAGGCGGCTGGCGACCCCCTTCCAGATGATCCCGGCCAAAACGGCGCGGTCATCCTTGAGGTCCATGTACAAATGCCCCGAGCGCGGGCGCGACACACGGCCCACCTCGCCTTTGACACGGACATGGGAAAATTCGCCCTCGATCATGCGTTTGATCGCACCCGAAAGCTCGGAGATGGAAAACTCGGGCGCGTTTTCGCCCGGGTTCGGATCATCAATCAGGTCAGACATGGCGCACCGGATGCAAAGCGTTTCAAGGGCGTTAACATCCGGCGCATATGACGGACGTGATCAGTAGTACTGACGGTACTGGCCGGTCAGGATATTGGTGTAATAATCCACCACGCCATCCCGAGTGGCAAGGCTGATATTGGCCGCGCCATTTGAACGCCGCATCAGGAATTTGGCACCGCGCAGCAAACCACCTTCGGTGCCGGGCCCGTAAATGCCGTCCATGCCCAGCGAATAAACACCCGCGTTGGTCAGAACCTGCTGAATGCGCGTACGCTGTGAATAGGTCAGAGCGTTGAACACATTTTCCATGGCGCGGCGATTGATCGACTGAGCCGACGCGAGCCCTGGCACACACATCAGCGACAGGCCCATGGCAAAAGAACGTCGTGTAATCATTTTGGGATTCTCCTCTTGGCGATAATACATCCCGGATTTTGGAACGAGTTGCTGCGCATTGCAACACAATCCTGAAGGCCGGGCCCAAGATGTGAAAAACCCATGCGGGTCACGGCCAGTGTGGCTTGCCCTGCGCGTGGTCACAGCCTATGCAACGCAGGCAATAACCCCGGTAGGAGAGAGCGCCATGAATATCCTGATCCTTGGAAGCGGTGGACGCGAACACGCCCTGGCCTGGGCGGTGATGCAAAACCCCAAATGTGACAAGCTGATCGTGGCGCCGGGCAATGCCGGCATCGCGCAGATCGCCGAATGCGCCAGCCTGGACATTGAAAACGGTGCGGCCGTGGCCGAGTTTTGCGAAGGTCAGGCGATTGATTTTGTCATCGTCGGCCCCGAGGCCCCGTTGGCGGTGGGCGTGGCAGACCGGTTGCGCGACGCCGGGTTGCTGGTTTTTGGCCCCTCGGAAGGGGCGGCACGGCTGGAGGCATCAAAGAGCTTTACCAAAGAGATTTGCGATGCGGCGGGCGCGCCCACGGCCGGCTATGGGCATTTCACCGATCACGGCGCAGCGAAAGCCTATGTTGAGGCCCAAGGCGCCCCGATTGTGATCAAGGCCGATGGGCTGGCAGCGGGCAAAGGCGTGATCGTGGCGATGACACTGGACGAGGCCCTGGCCGCACTGGACGACATGTTTGGCGGGGCATTTGGCGGGGCGGGCGCCGAGGTGGTGGTTGAGGAGTTCATGGAAGGCGAGGAGGCCTCGTTTTTTGTGCTGTGCGACGGCGAGGTGGCATTGCCGATGGGCACGGCACAAGACCACAAGCGCGTGGGCGACGGCGACACCGGCCCCAACACGGGCGGGATGGGGGCCTACTCGCCTGCCCCGGTTCTGAGCGAGGCTGTGGCCGAGAAGGCGTTGAGCGAAATCGTGCGGCCGACATTGGCCGAGATGGTCCGGCGCGGCACGCCTTATCAGGGCATTTTATACGTCGGGTTGATGATCAAGGATGGTCAGCCCCGGCTGGTGGAATACAACGTGCGCTTTGGCGATCCGGAATGTCAGGTGCTGATGATGCGGCTGGGCGCGCAGGCGATGGATTTGATGCATGCCGCCGCCGATGGACGGCTGGATCAGGCGCAGGTGAACTGGGCCGATGATCATGCCGTGACGGTGGTAATGGCCGCGAATGGCTATCCGGGATCATATGAAAAGGGAAGTGCGATCAAAGGGTTGGATCGATGCCCTGAGGATAGTTTCCACATGGTGTTTCATGCGGGCACGAAGGCTGTGGACGGGCAGATTACCGCATCCGGCGGGCGTGTGCTGAACGTGACGGCGCGGGGGGCATCCCTGCAAGAGGCGCGAGACCGGGCCTATGGGATGATCGATCAGATTGACTGGCCGGGTGGCTTTTATCGCCACGATATCGGCTGGCGGGCGTTGTGAGCTTGTAGCCGCTTGGTCAGGTGCGGCGCGGGGGCGGCAGGCCAGAGCCGGTGGCGTGGTGCTGCGCTTTGATCAGCGGCACACCAGAGCCGTTTCAAGGCTTTGAGGGCCATCATAAGCGCCGATGTCACTGGATGTAATGGCATGACCGTCAAAGCGGGTGGCGATGATCCGCGACCAATCGGCGTTGGCGGTGATCAACTCGGGCACAGGTCCACACAGGCGAAGCCCGCCGGCGATGAAATCCCAGCCGATTTTGTGGTTGGTCAGGCCCGGTGCAGTGGCCACTTCGCGCAGCGTACCGTTCTTGTAACGCCAGATGCGCAGGGTTTTGGCCAGATGGGGGCGGTCGATATAGGCCAGCTCAATATGGCCATCACCGTCCAGATCGGCGGCGGCTATGGGGGCCAGCCAGCGGTTTGTCTGGCCGATATGAGGGGTCTCAGCCAGTTTGCCCGCAGGCGTGTAGATCGCCGAAGCAGCCCCCAGCGCCATGTCGGTCTCGACCACGATCACCTCGGGGGTGCCGTCGCCTGTGACATCGACCAGACGTGGGGCGATATCCTCAAACACATGATCGGTGGGCAGGCGCAGGACGTGGATGGTTTTGCCGGGGCGATCGGTTTCACCACCGTCTGCCCTGGTCCTGATTTCAAGCGCGCCGTATTCGATGGCATCGCCCAGAACAGCGTGACCATAGCGTTTTGTGGGGTCGGTGAAATGGGCCGAAAGAATGGTCTCGGCCGCGGCAGAGCAGGCTATCAGCGCCACCAAAGCAGCGCTGAGCAGACGCATCAGATTTGTTTTTCGGGCATTTGCACCACAAGGCCGTCCAGCGCGTCAGTGACTTTCAGCTGGCATGTCAGACGCGACCGGGCCGCATCAGGCTCGTAGGCGAAATCCAGCATGTCCTCTTCCATGTCATCCTTGGCGGGCAGCTTTTCGACCCAGGCCGGATCAATATAGACATGGCAGGTTGAGCAGGCGCAGGCCCCACCGCAATCGGCCTCGATGCCGGGAATATTGTTGTCGCGCGCGCCTTCCATGACGGTCAGGCCATTGGCCACGTCAACCACATGTTCTTTGCCGCCGTGCTCGATATAGGTGATTTTCGCCATTGTTGCGCGCTCCCCTTCAGTAAAATCGCAAGTGTGAAGTTCCTAGCCAAGCGATGTAGGATGCGCCAGACCCAAAAGCGACCCAAAGGGCGGGAAACGACGCAAATTTGATGTGACAGGGCCGCAGGGCGTGGCAAAATGGCCCCATCCGGGGGGGCAATCGCACAGACCGGTGCTATCGCCGGGACCGCAAAGCCGTTACGGTGCCCCAAAATCCGCCCGAAGAGGCTGCACGAGCATGTATCAATTGACCCGAGTTTGTTTACTGGCCACGGCCCTGCCGCTGATGGCTTGCCAAAGCACGCAGCCTGCTGATCTGGATGTGACCCCGCAGACCGGACAGGTGATGAATGTGGCCCCCCCCGGTGCCCCCGAGGGCAGTTGCTGGGCGCGTGATGCCAGCCCAGCTGTGGTGGAAACGGTGACCGAACAGATCGAGGTGCAGCCGGCCATTTTGGGCAGTGAGGGCAAAATTCTGAGCCCCGCGATTTACCGCACCGAGACCCGTCAGCAGATTGTCACACCGCGCCAGGACACGGTGTTTGAAATTCCCTGTGCCTATGAACAGACGCCTGAGTTTGTGGCGTCACTGCAACGGGCGCTGAGTGCACGCAACCTGTACCGGGGCAACATCACCGGGGTGATGGATGGCCGCACGCGCGGCGGGGTGCGGCGCTATCAAAAGCCGCTGGGCTTGGATTCGGGTATTTTGTCGCTGGCGTCGGCGCGCAGTTTGGGTCTGGTGGCGCTGGAGCGCGACCCGGCACAGGAGTGACCACATGAGCCTGCGCATTGCAACGCAGCTGGAGGACGTGGCGGATATGTCCGATGTCAGCGCGCGCTCGGGGCTGGAGTTTATGACTGATGTGCTAAATGGCACGCTGGCGGTGCCGCCGATCGGGCAGACGCTGGGGTTCTGGCCCACAGAAGTTGCGCCGGGCCGGGTGGCGTTTGAAGGGGCGTCGCAATTCAACGGTGCCAATGTGATGCGCGCCACCCACGGGGGCTGGTACGGGGCCATATTGGACAGCGCGATGGGCTGTGCCGTGATGACCGAACTGCCCCAGGGCAAAGCCTATACCACGTTGGAATTTAAGGTAAATATCACCCGCGCCTTGCCGATTGGGATGCAGGTGCGCGCGGTTGGCATCGTGCATCACGCCGGGCGCAGCACTGCTGTTGCCACAGGCGAGGTGCGCGGGATCGACAATGACACGCTTTATGCCACCGGCACGACCACCTGCATGATCATGAGTGCGGTTTAGGCGCCTGAGGCCACGGTGACAGACGGGGCCAGCCCATAACCGTTGAATGCCGTGCCGATGGCCTGAGAATAGGCCCCCATGCCGGAAAACAACACGTAATCGCCGGGTTGCGTTTCATCGGGCAGTGGCACCGGGTCGGGCAACCGATCAAGGCTGTCACAGGTTGGGCCAAAGACGGTGCACGCCGTGGCAGGCCCGCGCCGCACCGTGCCGGTGGATGAGATCACCTGAATGCGGTCAACCATATGCATGTCGCGGGCCTCGGCCAAGCCACCATAAAGCCCGTCATTGAGAAAGACCGTGCCGTCCGGCCTGCGTGCTTTGACGCGGGTGGCCAGCGTGAAGGCGTCGGCGACCATGGCGCGGCCCGGCTCGCACAACAAGGCAGGGGCATTGGGGCCAAACGCGGCTTGGGTGGCCCTGAGAATGGCATCAAATATGGCCTCAAGATCAGGGGCCGCCCCGCGTCGGTGCGCGGCAAACCCACCGCCGACGTTCAGCCGGGACAGCCTGACACCGGCGGCTTTGGCCACCTGGGCGGACGTGGTGATATAGCTGACCCAAGCGGAGGGATCCGCACATTGGGTGCCGGGATGAAAGGTGATGGCCGGGATCAGCCCCATCGCCTGCACCTGTTGCAGCAACGCGGTGGCGGCCTGCGGCCCCACACCAAACTTGGACCCGAAATCATAGGCCGCCCCCGCCACAGGCAAGGCCAGCCGCACGGCAATTTCCGTACCCGCAGGAAGCTGCCCCAGCTTGGCCAGTTCGGCCGGGCAATCAACCGAATAAGACGCCACATTCAAGGCCGCGGCAATGGCCACTTCCTGAGGCGAGCGCACCGGGTTGTTGTAGTGCAGCACAGCCCGCGGATGCACCGCACGCGCGGCGTGCATTTCAGCCGGGCTGGCGACGTCAAAGGTGGTGATGCCGGCGGCGGCCAGATTGGCCAGCACTTCGGCACTGGGATTGGCCTTGACGGCATAGCTTACCAGCCCCGGAAACCCCGCCTGAAAGCGATGCGCGGTGGCGTGCAGAGCCGAGGGGCTAAAGTACAGCTGCACGGTGTCCGGCGTGGTGCGGCGCAGATGTGTGATCGGGTCGTGCCAGTTGGGGGTGGACTGCATGATGGGCCTCGCTCGGGTGTTGTTAGGTGTTGTTTTGCCTCCAGCGTGCTGCATATTTTCGTCGATTCCATCTGTCAAACTGACTATATTGACCAAAAAATTATGCGATATAACGGATCAGCTATGCAAATTGACGATACAGATCACCGATTGATTGCCCTGCTTGAGCAAAACGCCCGCACGCCTGTGTCATCACTGGCGCGGCAATTGGGGTTGGCGCGCACCACGGTTCAAACCCGGCTGGAGCGGTTGGAAAGCACAGGTGTGATCACCGGGTATGGCGTGCAACTGAACGATCAGATCCGCCCTACCCTGCGCGCCACCGTGTTGGTCAGCATCGAGCCACGCTCGGGCCCGGCGGTGCTGGCGCGTCTGAAATCGCTGCCCGAGGTTCGGCGCGTGCACACCACGTCGGGGCGCTGGGATCTGGTGGTGACCTTGCAGGCGGCCACGACTGAAGCGCTGGATGACACGCTGGACCGGATTGGCGAGGCCAAGGGCGTGCGCAGTTCTGAAAGCCTGATCCATCTGTCGACAAAGCTGCGGCGCGGGGATGCGGCGACATTCTGAAAGCGCCGGGGACATGTCGCAAACCTGTTAGCCACGCGCGGGGTGCCCCCCTTAGGCTGATGCGTATTCCCTGCGGGCAAAGCCACGATCAACGGGGGTGAAACCGAGGGTGGATATCGCGATGCTGAACTCACTTTGCCTGGACGGCGGACGGTTGTCCGAGCCACACAAACAAGCCTATTGGCGCGATGGATATCTGTTTCCCATCCCGGTGATGTCACCCGCTGAGGCGCAGGATCTGCGCGCCGAGTTGGAAGCGCTGGAGGCCGAATGGCTGGACAATGGTCTGCCCTTGCCGCTGAACACCTACAAGATGGTCAATGCCCATTGTGTGATGCCGATGGCGCACCGGGTGGCGACAGATCCGCGTGTTCTGGACGTGGTCGAGGGGATCATCGGGCCTGATATCATGGTCTGGTCGGTGGAGTTCTTTATCAAAGAGCCCAACAGCCGGCATATTGTCAGCATGCATCAGGATCTGACTTATTGGGGCTTTGGCGCAGTGGATCATCTGGTGACGGCGTGGATCGCGCTGAGCCCGGCCACCCCTGCGTCGGGGTGCATGAATTTTGTCAAAGGCAGCCACAAGAACCCCATTATGCCACATGAGGACACCCATGCCGACGATAACCTTCTGAGCCGGGGGCAGGAGATCAAGGTGGATGTGGCCTCTGAGGACAAACAGGCGATTGAAATTCATCCCGGCCAGATGTCGCTGCATCACGGGCTGACCATTCACGGCTCGGACCCCAACACGACCGATGATCGCCGGATTGCCTGTGTGGTGCGCTACCTGTCGCCCCAGATTGCGCAGAAGGTTGCGGATCGCGACTATGCCATGTTGGCCCGTGGCGCGGACCGGACTGGAAATTTCATCAACTTTGCACCACCCGAGGCGGCCTTTTCGCCCCAAAGCCTTGTGTTGTACGATGAAATCAGGAAGGCTCAGGCGCAGGCCCTGATGCAGGGGGCGAAGGCGGACAAAGGGAGGCTATACGGCTAATGGACAAGGTAAACTTTACCCAGATGAAGGATGGCACGAAGGAAGAGTATGAATTCCTGAACGCCCATGAAATTGATCACACCAAGCACACCGCACACAGGTTGCTGAAAGCGTTGGTGGAGTTGGACGAAGGCCTGTCGGGCTACCGCGTCACGCGGCTGGGCCATTCGGTGCAATCCGCCACCCGTGCGTGGCGCGATGGGGCCGATACCGATTGGGTTGTGGCCGCGCTGTTGCATGACATTGGCGATATTTATGCGCCGTATAACCATGACGAATACGCCGCGACGATCCTGAAGCCGTTTATCCGCGAGCAATGCACCTGGACGGTGCAGACCCACGGTGATTTCCAGATGCTGTATTACGGCCACCTTGTGGGCGGGAATCAGCACAAGCGCGACAAATACAAAGACAGCCCCTATTTCGACGATTGCGCCGAGTTCTGTGAACGCTGGGATCAGGCCAGCTTTGATCCTGAGTACGACGATCTGCCACTGGAATTCTTTGCGCCGATGGTCGAAGAGGTGTTCGCCCGCGAGCCATACGCGGCCGATGTGGTTCAGGCCGGTGTGCGCAAGCCTTTGGCTGATGCTGCGGTGGCCGCAGGGCGGTAGCGCTGCGGTTTGACCGCTTGAAGCACTGGAAACGGCGGGTTTAACGGCTGGGGTGACAGCATACAGCATAGAGGCTGGGTGCCCTAGTGGTGGTGTCTGGTCGTATGTGACAGCGCAGCTTGGCCAGAAGGCACCAGATGCTGCGTGGCGGTGAAAGGCTGGTTTGAGCCGTGGCGGTTGCAACCCGCATCGCCCTCATTGGCTGAAGCAGCATTGTTGAAGGCTACGCGAAATTACAGGTCGCGGGACTTTGCTGCCATCAGATCATTTGGGCCCAAGGGCCGCCCTGCCAGTCAGTTCGGGCCGTGCAATAGTGATTGTCACGACGGACCACTTCGGGCACGCTCGTTCAACTTGAATAAACCAGATTTGATTTCCGTAAATTGAATGGCGAGACACGCAGTGACAAAACCAAGCTATTCGGATCACCTCGAACTGCCTTGCGGCGTGCGCTTGAAAAACCGCTTTGCACGAAGCGCCATGACCGAGGCCCTCGCGGATGTACACGATGCACCGAACAAGGCGCATCAAACGCTCTATGAACGGTGGTCCAATGGCGGCATGGCCATGCAAATGACAGGCAACGTCATGGTGGATAAACGCTATCTTGAACGGCCCGGCAATGTCGTGGTTCAAGATGAGAGCGTGTTGGATGTGCTGCAAGATTGGGCCCGTGCGGCAAAGTCCGGCGGCAGTCAGATCTGGATGCAAATCAGCCATCCGGGGCGCCAATGCCCCATTGTGGTGCATACGCGGCCGTTGTCCCCGTCCGCGGAAAAACTGCGTATTCTTGGCCTGTTCGGCAAGCCACGGGCCATGACGCCAGAAGACATTCAGGATGCCATTCAGCGGTATGCCACAACGGCCGCGATTGCGAAAAAGGCGGGGTTTGACGGTGTGCAAATACATGCAGCGCACGGCTATCTCGTCAGTCAGTTCCTGTCGCCGATCACCAACCAGCGCCTGGACGAATGGGGTGGGTCGCTTGAAAATCGCGCGAAATTCCTGCGCAACGTCTATGAAGCAACGCGCGCCGCTGTGGGCAACGACTTTCCCGTTGCAGTCAAGCTGAACTCGGCGGACTTTCAGAAAGGTGGATTTTCGATCGAGGACAGCTGCCAGGTTGCGAGATGGCTCGAACAGGATGGCATTGATCTAATTGAGCTGTCGGGCGGAACTTATGAACAGATGAGCTTTGTCAACGGAACCGAGGAAGAACAGCGCGACAGCACAATCAAACGCGAGGCTTATTTCCTGGAGTATGCACGCGAGGTGCGTCATGCCGTGTGTGTCCCGCTTATGCTGACAGGAGGCTTTCGCAGCGCTGACGCGATGGAGCGCGCAATTGCGGATGATGGGATCGACGTGATCGGTCTTGCGCGCCCCTTATGTGTTCAGCCGAATGCCGTCGCCGGGATACTTGACGGGTCGGTCGAAAAAATCGGTATCGATGAAGATGGTCTGGTTATCGGGCGGGGGCGGTTCGGAGTGAATGCCAAGAACTGGTTCATCAATCTGGTGAACACTGTGTCACGGGTTGAATATTATGCCTGGCAGATGAACCGGATGTCACGTGGCTTGATGCCCCAAACCGACGCACGCAATAATGCAGTTGGTTACTTTTTGTGGTACCTCACGCGCACAACCTTTCTGGGCTTGCGCCGAAAATTTGCCCGCACATTCTAGGGTGCCGCTTGGCTATACCTACGCAACGTCGTGATCACATCCCGCAAAGCAGGCATATCGCCCTCTACCTATCCCGTTCGCCGACATCGCCGATCCACCAGCTGGATTTAATGCCTTGGTAGATGTCGACCGTGTCGCCCGCGCGCAAGGCCGAGACCGAGGCTTTGCGTTGCAGCATGCTGCGTCCTTGGCCGCCGTCCGGGTCTTGCCAGATGAGGCGATAGCGCGGGCGGTTGTTGATGCGCAGGTTGGTGCGGCGGATTTCGGTCAGTTGCACCCTATGGCGCTGGCCATATTTGCGCGCGCGCACCCCGGCCACAGCCCAGCGCGCCACGATCCAGAACCCGGTCAGCCAGGCCATACCAAACACCAGTGCCGCCCCTTGGGTAAAGCGTGACACGGTACGGTTTGAACCGGGGCGTGTCTCGATCCGGTCAGGTTCGGACGGCAGATAGAGCAGATCAAACGTGCCCCCCACCTCGACCGAGCGATAGAGCCGCGTGCCAACGGTGATCAGCGTGTCGATGTCTTGTTTGTCCGAGGTGACATAAGAGAACCCCAGCCAATGCTGTGTGGTCACATCGCCATCGCTGTCACGCGAAGTGGTGGTGTATTTCTTGCTGACTGTGGCGGTGGCGGTCTGTCCTTCGGTTTCGAACCGCTGGGCGGCTTGCAGGGACAGGTGGCTGATCAGGGTGAACAGCAGCAGAAACACACCCGCAATGATCACCATCCACCCGCCCATGCGTGAAAACAGCCGAAACAGCGAGACGGGAGGGAGGGCATGTTCTGTCATGTTGCGGACTGTGTTCCGAATGGTGCGCCCATGCAAGCCTTCGCGCTTCACCTTTGGGATCAATTTGAGTACATGCACCTAGAACCACATGACCCAGACGAGGCAATGATCATGGCGATGGAAAAGACATTTGACGCAGGTGCCGCCGAAGCACGGCTGTACAAGGCATGGGAAGAGGCAGGATGTTTCACCGCCGGGGCCAATGCCAAGCGGTCTGAGACGTTTTCCATCATGATCCCGCCGCCCAATGTGACAGGCAGCCTGCACATGGGCCACGCGTTCAACAACACGTTGCAGGATATTCTGGTCCGCTGGCACCGGATGCGCGGGTTTGACACGCTGTGGCAGCCGGGCACGGACCACGCGGGCATCGCCACCCAGATGGTGACCGAGCGGGATATGGCCGAGAATGGCGAGCCGAGCCGGGTTGAGATGGGCCGTGAGGCGTTTGAGAAACGCGTCTGGCAGCAAAAGATCAAATCGCGGGGGACGATTATTGGCCAGCTAAAGCGTCTTGGGGCATCCTGTGATTGGTCGCGTGAGGCGTTTACCATGTCAGGGGCACCTTCTGCGCCCGAGGGCGAAGAGGGCAATCTCCACGAAGCCGTGATCAAGGTCTTTGTGGATATGTACAACAAAGGGCTGATCTATCGCGGCAAGCGACTGGTCAACTGGGATCCGCATTTTGAGACGGCGATTTCCGATCTGGAGGTCGAGAATATCGAAGTCGCGGGCCATATGTGGCACTTTAAGTACCCGTTGGCGGGTGGTGTCACCTATGAGTATGTCGAGAAGGATGAAGACGGCAATGTGACCCTGCGCGAAGAGCGGGATTACATTTCCATCGCCACGACGCGGCCCGAGACGATGCTGGGCGACGGGGCGGTTGCGGTTCATCCAACGGATGAGCGCTATGCGCCAATTGTTGGAAAACTATGCGAAATTCCGGTGGGGCCGAAAGAGCATCGCCGTTTGATTCCGATCATTACGGATGAGTATCCTGATCCTGATTTCGGCTCGGGCGCGGTAAAGATCACCGGGGCACATGACTTCAATGACTATGAAGTGGCCAAGCGCGGCGGCATTCCGATGTACCGGTTGATGGACACGAAGGGCGCGATGCGGGCCGATGGTGCATCTTATGCCGAGATGGCTGAGGTGGCGATGGCCGTGGCCAAGGGCGAGCGGGAGCTGAGCGTGGCCGAGGCCGACACTGTGAACCTGATCCCTGACGATCTGCGGGGCCTGGATCGGTTTGAGGCGCGCAAACTGGTGGTGGAGCAGATCACCAGCGAGGGGCTGGCGGTGATGGTCGAGGTCCCTGATCCGATTTCGCCCAACCCGGATATGTCGGAGGAGGCGATTGCAGCGCTGCCCGAACAGACCAAACTGGTGCCTTATGTTGAGGCCAAGCCGATCATGCAGCCGTTTGGCGACCGCTCGAAGGTTGTTATTGAACCGATGCTGACGGATCAGTGGTTTGTGGACACCGACAAGATCGTGGGCCCAGCGAGTGAGGCTGTGAAGTCGGGCGAGGTTACGATCATGCCCGAGGCGGACCGGAAGGTGTACTTCCACTGGCTGGAGAATATCGAGCCGTGGTGTATTTCAAGGCAGCTGTGGTGGGGGCATCAGATCCCGGTTTGGTATGGATTTGATCTGAGCGCGCCCGGTTTTCAGGATGATGAAGGCGATGGTTCGCTGGATCTGGTGGAAATGTTGCGCTTGTTGAACGAAGGGCACCTGAGCGATGTGATGCATTGCGCGCCCAACGCTGATGATGCGGCCGATGGGTTGCGCGACAAGCTGGCCAAGCTGCCTGTGCCGCTGAATGCAATGCAGACGGTGGAAGTGGCGACACGCGACGCGGCATTGGAGATGCTGGCCAAGAGCCTGGCGGAATATACCACGACACAGGATCCGACACATCTGGTTTACCCAGTGTGGCGCGACCCCGATGTGCTCGACACATGGTTCTCGTCCGGCCTTTGGCCCATTGGCACTCTGGGCTGGCCCGAGGACACCGATGAGCTGAAGAAATACTTCCCCACCTCGGTGCTGATCACCGGGTTTGACATCATCTTTTTCTGGGTCGCCCGGATGATGATGATGCAATACGCCGTGGTCGACCAAAAACCGTTTGATCATGTCTATGTGCACGCCCTTGTGCGCGATGAGACCGGCAAGAAGATGTCCAAATCGCTGGGCAATGTTCTGGACCCGCTGGAGCTGATTGACGAATACGGCTGTGATGCTGTGCGGTTCACCCTGACCGCGATGGCGGCGATGGGGCGGGACCTGAAGCTATCCACCCAACGCATTGCAGGCTATCGCAATTTTGGCAACAAACTGTGGCAATCGCACAATCTGGCCGAACGCAACGGTGTCTTTGACGTGGCCACCAGCCAGCGTCCGCAGCCCACGCATCCGGTGAACAAATGGATCATCGGCGAGGTCGGGCGCGTGCGCGAAGTGGTGGACACCGCGCTGAGCGAATACCGGTTCAATGACGCGGCCAATGCGCTCTATGCGTTTTTCTGGGGCAAGGTGTGCAACTGGTTCAACGAGTTCACCAAACCGATGTTTGATGATGCGGCCCTGCGCGAAGAGACCCAGCAGACCATGGGCTGGATGCTGGACCAATCGCTGATCCTGCTGCATCCGATCATGCCCTTCATGACCGAAGAGCTGTGGGCCAACCGCGACCGCGACACGCTGCTGATCCACGCCGATTGGCCCGAGTATGGCCCTGAGCTGGTGGATGAGGCGGCGGATGCGGAAATCAGCTGGGTGATTGCACTTATTGAGAACATCCGCTCGGCCCGGATGCAGATGAACGTGCCTGCGGGTGAGTTTGTCACTCTGGTGCAAACCGAAGCGGATGAGACCGCCCGCACGGCCTGGTCCAACAATGAGGCGCTGATCAAGAAGATGGCCCGTGTGGAAAGCCTGACAGAGGCGCAGAGTATTCCCAAAGGGAGCGCTGCGATTGCCGCCAAAGGGGCGACCATTGCGATGCCTTTGGCGGATATCATTGATGTGGCGGTTGAAACGGCGCGGCTGGAGAAGAGCCTCGGCAAGCTGGAGAAAGAGATTGGCGGGCTGAAAGGCCGGGTGAACAATCCGAAGTTCGTGGCCTCGGCCCCCGAAGAGGTCGTGGCGGAGGCGCGCGAGAATTTGGCGTTGCGCGAGGAGGAAGCGGCGAAATTGCA
>JBGCEW010000033.1:0-49600 GCA_045106595.1 Roseovarius sp.
TTGGTGCTGTGATCATGCCCTTCCGAATGGTCATGGCCGTCCATGTGTTTGGCCTTACGATCGTGATCTATGGCGACGTCGACAGCCACTTCGCCTGCGTTTTCAAAGATCAGAGTCACCGGCACGGTCTCGCCTTGCTCAAACGGGTCAGCCAACCCCATGAACATTACATGGTTGCCACCACGTTTCAGTTCGACCATGCCACCGGCAGGCAGGTCAAATCCATCTTCGACGTGCATCATTTTCATGACACCATTTTCATCTTCGACATGCGTGTGTAAGTGCACCAGCTTCGCGACATCCGATGACACACCGACCAGACGGTCATCTGTTTCGCCGTGGTTGTGGATCATCATGAACGCTGCGCCTGCCTTGGGGTTGGACGACCGCGCATAGGCATCATGCACTTCGATCCCTTCGCCTGCAAAGGCAGCTGCGTTGAAACCAGACAGAACGATGGTCACCGCAGTGCATGCGGCCAGAAGTTTGGGTGTGAAAGACATGCTGTCTCTCCTTACTTGAATTGTTGGAAGAGGAAGGCCCGGAAGGTCAATGCCCGCGGGGCGGTCCTCGGGCCTGCGGGGCGCGCAGCGTCAGGCGAACCGCAGGATAGGTCACATGCGCAGGGCTGACCTTTTGCCATGTGGTCATACGGGATAGAACCAGATCGTTGGTCAAAAGCCCTTGCACAAGATTCATCGCACAATCGTGGCAAAGCTGCGCCGGTGCAGTAGGGTTGCCATCGGCATCGACAGTCAAAATAACAGGACCGTGGCCAGTGCAAATCACGATTTCATCTGCGGCCGGAGCCATTCCGCGGGCCATCGCCATGGACTGCCCCGTCAGGACAAGAGCAAGCGACAGCACGAGGCCGGACAATATGCGTAATACCCGTTTCATCTTAGGCCAATTATAAGCGTCAGAAACAGTCAGCAAAAGTGACAAAAGGAAACAGCCCCGCCATTTCTGGCAGGGCTGCTTAAACCTTGATCAAAGTAAGTTTTACGCGTCGGCGTCAAGTGCCGCAGCAGTGTCCACTTTGGAGATCGCTTTTTTGACCTTCAGGGCGCGCGCCGACAACTCAGCGTCTTTCGCCTTGGCCAGGAACGCGTCCAGACCACCACGGTGATCCACCGACCGCAAAGCCGCCGCAGAGATACGCAGTTTTACACCACGTCCCAGCGCTTCGGATTGCAGGGTCACGTCGTTCAGGTTCGGCAGATACCGACGCTTTGTTTTGTTGTTGGCGTGGCTCGAGTTGTTGCCAACCATCGGGCCTTTTCCGGTCAATTCGCAGACGCGCGACATGGGTTCATCCTCGTGTTCGTGGAGGGGCGCGATACGGCCCGTCTCAATACAAACGGGCACCGCCATTGGCCGCGCCCCAAATTCCGTTTTGGGTCTTTAGGCGGAATGGCTGAGGGCGTCAAGGGATTCGAGGCGCTTTTGTAGCATGACCACCAAGTCAGGGACGCTGCCTAGAACACCACATTCAGCATCACCATCGATACGATCAGGAACAATATGGTCATGATCCCGCCAGAGCGCACAAAGTCTGTGACCTTATAGCCCGCAGGCCCCATAATGAGCGCGTTCACCTGGTGGGTGGGGATGATGAAGGAATTCGACGTGGAAATCGCCACGGTCAAGGCAAATATCGCCGGATCGCCCCCCGCTGCCAATGCAATTGAAACCGCCAAGGGGACAAGCAGCACGGTGGCGCCGACGTTGGACATCACCAACGAAAACCCGGTGGCCAAAATGGCCACGCCCAACTGCAAGGACCAGATCGGCCAGCCCTCTAGCGCGACAAGGATTTGCTGTGCAATCCACTCCGCCGTGCCGGTGTTTTGCACCGCCTGACCCAAGGGGATCAGACTGGCCAGCAAAAACACAGTGTTCCATCCCACCGCGCGGTAAGCCTCGTCAATGCTGAGCACCCGGCTGATCATCATCCCCACGGCCCCTGTCAGCAGACACAGCGACAGGCGCACATCAGTGAACAGGATCATGCTCAGCGAAATCAGGAAGAACAGCATCGCCCAGCCAACCTTTTGGGGGCGCAGCTCTTCTTGAGGGAAATCGGCGGTGACCACCACGAAATCACGGTCGCGCTTGACCCGCACCAGATTGTCCCAGCGGGTGTGGGCCACCAGCATATCACCGGCTTGAAACGGCACCAAGCCAATGGCCGTGGGCAGGTGATCACCGTACTCCACATGGCTCAGCGTTTCTTCACCACGGTGAATACCCAGCAGGCTGAGCCCATAGGTTTTGCGCAGCAACAGATCACGCGGGCTTTTGCCGATCAACTTGCTGTCCGGCGGAATGACCACCTCGGCGATGCCTGCATTGGTCGGGGCGAATTCCTCGGCAAAGACATCCAGATCATCGCGGATATGCAGGCCATACTTCTCGGCAAATTCGCGCACGATTACCTCTTTGCCGATGATCGCCAGCCGACAGGGTGCTGCAATTTCGGCCGTCAGAATTTGCACCATCGACACTTTGCCGCGGTAATACGTCGAGATGATGTAAAGGTGGTTGTCCAGATTGATATCTGCCAGAACCTGCCCCACCAGCGGGCTGTCCTCGGGCACATCTACCTCAAACACGGCAGCCTTTAGCCCATACACACGCTGCAGATAATCCGATGTGCCCTGCCCCTGACTGGCCTCTACCTTGGTGGTACCGGGCAGCACAAACCGCCCCAGCACCAGAAAATAGACGATCCCCGTCAGGATCAGTGCAGCCCCGATGGGCGCGACCGAGAAAAGCCCAAACGGCTCCATTTGTTGATCGGGGGGCAGGCCCTCGTTTGAGGTGGCGATGAGGTCGTTCAGCAAGATCAGCGGTGACGAGCCAACCATGGTCATCGTTCCGCCCAAGATGGCGCAAAACCCCATAGGCATCAGCAAACGTGACAGCGGAATGCCTGTGCGCGCCGAGATCCGGCTGACGACCGGTAAAAAC
Organism: Roseovarius sp.; assembly: GCA_045106595.1. Classification (GTDB taxonomy): domain Bacteria; phylum Pseudomonadota; class Alphaproteobacteria; order Rhodobacterales; family Rhodobacteraceae; genus Roseovarius. The sequence goes on from JBGCEW010000033.1 coordinate 2,974, forward strand.
AGCGCCGCCGCCCCGACGTTTTGCAGAAAGGATGAAATAAACCCAACCGTACCCGACACAATCGGCACCACGCGCGCCTCGGTCGAGCCGCCATATTTCAGTATCTGTGCTGCAACCTTGTTCATGATTCCGGTTTTGTCCAACCCGGCACCCACAATCATCACGGCGATGATGGAAATCACAGCATTGGAGGCAAACCCGTCAAACAGATGATTCACATCTGCAAGATTATCCAGCCCCGGCACATAGCTGAAGATGCCCACCAGCACGAGCACAAGAATGGCGGCCAGATCGACGCGGATGATCTCGGACACGAACAGAAAGACGGTAAAAGCCAGCAGCCCCAATACGACGGCCATTTCCGTATTAAAAGCGATGGACTCCATGCTTTGTCCCTTCGGGTTTTTCACGTGAGTGTGGGCGCAAATCGAAATTCGGTCAAATCAGCGCCAAACGCCGCACAAAAGGGTGGTCGATTCCTTAAAAACCTGCGCCATTGAACAATCGACAAGAATTCAGTCACCGGTGCTGTATGGTCACGCCAAAGGCGCAAGGAGACTGATCGTGCTGGCAGAAATAGACCTAATGATTCGCGGTGCCGTGATTGGCATTGCCGCGCTGACCTTCCTGATCCTGGTCGCAAATCCGCAGACACGGGCAAAGTCCTGGCCCACGGGCGCCATTGCCATCACGCTGGCCGGGATGATGACGAAATCGCGCGAGATCAGCGATGTCTGGTCTCATAGCGCCGAAAGCCCCGCGACGATTGCATCGCATTTCATGCCGTTGGCCCTGACCTGGCTGGTGTTAGAGATCTTCCTCGACCGCCCCGACAGGCTGGCCGTGCGAACACCGCTGCTGGGACTGGCAGGATTTATCGTCGCTTTGTGTTTCGTACCGCTTGACGTTTCGGTTCTGCACACTGCGCTGGATTTGATCCTGCTTGTGGTGCTTTTTGTTGTCGTGCTGAACTCTGCCAAGGGCGATCTGGTGGAAAACAGACGCTCGTTTCGGGTGGTGTTCATCCTTTTGGTGACTGTGTTCGGGATCACCAAGGTGCTGACCGATGTTTACATAGATCCCGCCATTCGGCCGATTTGGCTGCCCACTGCGTTTGCCAGCGGCGTGCTTCTGATCAAGCTTGTCTTTGGTTACTGGGCCTTGCGCCCGGGCAGCGGTTTATGGGTCGCCGATGAAACACCCGCCCCGCGGATGCAAACCGACGCCGTTGATCAGATCGACACGCATCTGCTGACCCAGATCGACCGCGCCATGCAAGACGAGTTGTGGCGCCGCGAAGGTCTGACCATCGGTGCAATGGCCAGCGAACTGGGTGTGCCCGAACACCGCCTGCGCCATGCCATTAATCGCGATCTGGGGTATCGCAACTTTCCAGCCTTTGTGAATGGCTACCGGATTGATGCCGCCAAGGCCGCGCTCAGCGCGCCCGAGAATGCCCAAAAGACGATATTAGAGATTGCCTATGATGTGGGCTTTGCCTCGCTCGGGCCGTTCAACAAGGCGTTTCGCGCAATGACGGGCAAATCCCCCAGGGATTTCAGGCGCAGCGCCGGGCATGACCCGTCGATTGCTGCATAAGACCGGTTGAATGTGCAAAACACGCGCTGATTTTGAAATCAAAGCGAACGGCGGCGGTGCTGTCTCCAGATTGAGGTAATGACGTCAATCGATCAACAGGAGACGCCCTATGAAACTGTCCCACACTCTGCCCGCCATTGCGCTGAGCGCAGCCCTTGCCAGCCCTGCCTTTGCGGTTAGCGGTATTGCCGATGTCCCCAGCCTTTGGCCCCAAGATGGCGCGTTTGAGCCATCACCCGTGTCGTCCCAAATCGCCACCAAGGGCACCAAGGCAATCGTGCAGCCAGATCGCGAAAACCAAGACCGCTAAGCCCCTGGGCCTTCCCCTCTTCTGCGCTACGGGTCCGGGCTTTACTCCTCGTCGCCAATGATGGCGGCAAGGATGGCCTTGGCGTTGTCCGAGGACCAATTCGCGTCACCCGTCATGCGCGCCAGTTCGCGGCCTTCAGGGTCCAGAATGACGGTGGCTGGCAGGCCAAACACGCCCATATCGCGGGCCAGCTGGGATTTCGGATCGCGGTGCAGCGGCAGGTTGTCCACGCCGATCTCGTCAAAAAACTTCTTCATCGCAGGCGGCGCATTGCGGCCCGTGGCGATGGTCACAACCTCAAATCTGTCGCTGCCCAGTTCGGTCTGCAATTCGGACAGCATAGGCATTTCCTTGCGACACGGTGCGCACCATGTGGCCCACAGATTAAGCAAAACATATTTGCCGCCATACTGCGCCAGCGACATCTCGCTGCCATCTGCCCCTGTGAAGGGCGTTGAAATTGCAGCAGCAGGTTCCGTGTAAAGCACCAGCTTTTTCATATCACCTTCGCGCATCTCGGCGATTTGCGCCATGTCAGTGGCAGCCGCGATGTTTGCACTAAGGCCAAGTGCAATATAAAGGACGAACGACGATATTTTCATTTTCCCTCCAAGGGTCAGGCACATGAGCAAATCAACCTCAAACCAGATGTGGGGCGGCCGTTTTGCCGCTGGTCCCGACGCGATCATGGAGGCCATCAACGCCTCGATCGGGTTCGACAAACGACTGGCCGCACAAGACATTGCCGGTTCAAGGGCCCACGCCGCCATGTTGGCTGCGGCAGGCATTGTAAGTGATAGTGATGCAAGTGCCATGAGGGAAGGGCTGCTCACGGTCTTGTCAGAAATCGAGGGCGGCTCGTTTGAGTTTTCCACAGCACTTGAAGACATCCACATGAATGTCGAAGCCCGCCTGAAAGAAGTCATAGGCGAACCGGCCGGGCGGTTGCACACAGGCCGGTCCCGCAACGACCAAGTGGCGACTGATTTCAAACTCTGGGTGCGCGACCAACTGGATGCGGCCGAGGGCGCTTTGATTTCGCTTATTGGCGCTCTGCTGGAGCAGGCCGAGGCAGGGGCGGATTGGGTGATGCCCGGCTTTACCCACCTGCAAACCGCGCAGCCTGTCACATGGGGGCATCACATGATGGCCTATGTTGAAATGCTGGGCCGTGATCTCAGCCGGATGCGTGATGCACGGGCGCGAATGAATGAATGCCCCCTGGGGGCTGCGGCCCTGGCCGGAACCTCTTTCCCGATTGACCGCGACATGACCGCCCATGCATTGGGCTTTGATCGTCCGTCGGCCAATTCACTGGATGCCGTCAGTGACCGGGATTTTGCGTTAGAGTTTCTGAGTGCCGCCAGTATCTGCGCCATGCACCTGTCGCGCTTTGCCGAAGAGCTGGTGATCTGGTCTTCGGCCCAGTTTCGCTTTGTCACATTGTCAGATCGGTTCTCAACCGGGTCGTCGATCATGCCACAAAAGAAAAACCCTGATGCCGCTGAACTGATCCGCGCCAAGGTGGGGCGTATCTTTGGGGCGAACGTGGCGTTGACACTGGTGATGAAGGGGCTGCCCCTGACTTACTCCAAGGACATGCAGGAAGACAAAGAACAGGTGTTTGATGCCGCTGACAACCTGATGCTGGCCTTGGCCGCGATGGACGGTATGGTGCGCGATATGAGCGCGAACCGCGACAGCCTTGCCGCCGCTGCCGGGTCGGGCTTTTCGACCGCCACGGACCTTGCCGATTGGCTGGTCCGCGTGCTGGGCCTGCCATTTCGGGATGCCCATCACATCACAGGAACCCTTGTGGCCATGGCCGAAGAGGCGGGCTGTGATCTGCCCGACCTGACACTGGCGCAGATGCAATCCGTGCATTCTGACATCAATGACACTATCTTTGAGGTGCTGGGCGTGGAAAACTCTGTCGCCTCGCGCGTCAGCTACGGCGGCACGGCCCCCGTGCAAGTACGTGCGCAGGTGGCCCGCTGGAAGGAGATTTTGTCATGAGATACACACTTGCCCTTCTGGGCGCATTGGGATTGGCCGCATGTGGTGCCGATGGCGAGCCGGAACGCCCCACCGTCAACACAGGTATCAGCATCAACAGCAATGGCACCGTCAGCACATCCACAAGCGTGACAGCCAGCCAGGGCAATGTGTCATTGACCTTGGGCCTATGAAGTGGCTGTTTCTGGCGCTGGCAGTCTGGGGCGCCATTCACCCGATGTACTACTTTCTGCAATGGTTCGGTGAAAACGGATATGACCTGATGGGCATGGTAGATGCCTGGCATGTGAATGCCGCCGCCAGCGGGCTGGTGTGGGATCTGACAATTGCGGCCGTGGCCCTGACGGTCTGGGTGATCTGGGAAACCATGCAACGCCGCGACTGGCTGCGCCTGTTGGCCATCCCCGCCACGTTTTGCATCGGCGTCAGCTGCGGGTTGCCGCTCTATCTGTTTTTGCGGATGCGGGGCGCGTAAAGGTCCCGCTTACAACAAGGCCGCCACGAACGCCTCTGATGTCAGCAGATTGACTCCACCGATACGCATACCGGCATAGGTCAACATGCCGCCAAAGAGGAAATACACCGGGATGCGCTCCATGGCAGAACGGCGCCAGAACAGGCCTATGAACCCCAAAAACAGTGCAATGGCCAGCAATATCACGGCCATAGCGGTACCGCCTTGTGCGACCTTTTGCGCCAGTTCAGTCGGCACATGGCGCGCGGCAGAGGCGACAAACATCTGGCCACAGGCAACAACGCCAATCATCAGCCCGATCAGCGAGCAGATGATGCGCGCCGCCCCGGGCGGTGGGGCTGTGTCCGCCGGTGTCTCTTGACCGGACTGCGCTTTGAACGTGGCGCGCATGAACAGCCAGAATGCAGCGATCAGTGCCGCAGCACCCCCTAGCGCCAAAAAGGCCAGAAGCCCCGCCTGATCAGCCGCCTTTAACGCGTCATAGTGTTCATTCGCCTTCCGCAGCATCGTCACACCGCACCCGATCAGAACGCTTGCGGCAATCAACGTGCGACGATCCAGTTTACGTTTGGTGTGCTGCGTTTTGGTGGGCTGACTTTGCCCGCCCGGTACATCACCTGCCTCGGCCTGAATACGGCTGAGGCGGTCCTGAAAGTTCTGAGTGCTCATGGGGCGATTTGCCTTTTCTCAATGGCGGGTGCGGCCGGATAACGCTTCGTGTGTCAGCACGGCAAAAGTTCAACAACTTAAAGGCGATTTCGGTGCGAGTGCCATCACACCTCGCTGCTCAAAAGTTGAGTTTCCAAATCCCATACAATTTGCCCCAATTTCCACGATTGTCGCCCCATTTTGGCCCGATTTAGGCACTACGCCTGTCCTCAAAGAGCAGAAATGCAACCCAGACAGGAGGACCGGACATGTCCGAGACAACAGCCCCCCGCGCGCTTTTGGCAGCGCCCGAGAAAACAGCGCCACCCCCCAGCGAATTGATCGTTCAAGTGGCCCGTACGTACGGTGTCAGCCCGTTCAAACAATTTGGGCAAATGGTCCGCCTTTGGGCTGGCAAGAACCGGATGGAGTTTGCGCAGTATTATAAGAACGCCGTCTACCGCAAAGACCTGAGCGCCGAAGAAAAGCGCCAGTTTGTGGGTGAACGGGGCAGCCGTCTGTTAAACGACCGTTTGTCACCCCGCTCGATCACCCAACAACGTGCCTTTGTGCGCGACAAGGTGTTTTATGGTGCCATGATGGACCAGCTGGGCTTCCCCACTCCGCGCATTCAGGCCGTTGCGTCAGGCCATCGCACGTATGGTTCCATGACCACCCTGACCGACGCCCATCAGATTGAACAATTCCTGTTGAACGATGCCGCATATCCATTGTTTGTGAAACCTGAAGAGGGCTCAGGCTCGGTCGGGTCGGCGCTGATCAACGATATCGACAAAGACGCACGCGAATTGGTGTTGTCAAATGGCATGCGGATTGATCTGCACGCCTTTGCCACCGAAGCGATGGAAGACTACGCCGCAGGGCTTTTGTTTCAGGATGCAGTGATCCAACACCCAACCATGTCTGATATGGCCGGGCAGGCCGTGGGCACGATCCGTGTGGTCACCATCATCCAGGATGACACGCCCGAGGTTTTGTATACATTGTGGAAAGTGCCTTCGCCCAACGCCATGTCGGACAACTATTGGCAGTCCGGGTCGATGATCGCCGAAATCGACAAGGCCAGCGGAATTTTGCAGCAATGCCGCCGCGGTGCCGGCCCCGAGCAAGAGATGGTCGAAACGCACCCGGTCAGCAAACAGACATTCCCCGGCATGCAAATCCCCCATTGGGATGAGGTGCTGCGCGTGACCACCGAAGGCCACATGTTGTTTCCGCAGTTCGGAGTGTTTGGCTGGGACATTGCCATCACCAAGGACGGTCCGGTGATCATCGAATGTAACGCCAACCCGCACCACATGCTATATCAGCTGACCACAGGGCGCGGCATCCTGAACGCAGATTTTGCCCCCATCCTGAAAAAGGTCGAAGACCGCGGTCAGGATATTCGCTGCAAGGAACGGGAAAAAGTGCTGCAGGGAATACGCGACGGGCATTAACGGCCAGCGCCCCGCACATGCGACACAAAACACGTGAGACGCCTTTTTGATTGAACCCAAAAGGCGTCTCACGTAATGCCGATCTTATGGATCATTTTCTGTATAACGACGGCCAGCTGTGTGCCGAAGACGTCACCCTGGCCGAGATCGCAGCCCAGGTGGGCACGCCATTTTATTGCTATTCCACGGCCACGCTGACCCGGCATTACCGGTTGTTTGACGAAGCACTGGCAGGCATGGATCACCTTGTGTGCTACGCCATGAAAGCCGCGTCGAACCAGGCCATTTTACGTACATTGGGCGATTTGGGCGCTGGCATGGATGTGGTATCGGGCGGCGAATACCTGCGCGCCCGGGCAGCTGGTATTCCGGGCGACAGGATCGTCTTTTCGGGCGTTGGCAAAACCCGCGATGAAATGCAGACTGCACTGGAAGGTGGGATTCGCCAGTTCAACGTCGAGAGCGAGCCAGAAATGCAGGCGCTCAGTGCTGTGGCCTCGGGTATGGGCAAGGTTGCGCCGATCACCATTCGTGTGAACCCCAACGTCGATGCCAAGACCCACGCCAAGATTTCCACCGGCAAATCTGAAGACAAGTTTGGCATTCCAATATCCCGCGCCCGCGACGTGTATGCGCTGGCCGCGTCCCTGCCCGGCCTGCAGGTAATCGGCATTGACGTCCACATCGGCAGCCAGATCACCGAGCTTGAACCCTATCGCCTTGCTTACGAAAAAGTGGCCGAGCTGACCGAGGTCTTGCGCGCTGATGGGCATGACATCACACGGCTTGATCTGGGGGGCGGTTTGGGCATTCCGTACGAACGCTCAAACGAAGCCCCGCCTTTGCCCACTGAATATGGCGCCTTGATCCGCGAAACGCTGGGCCATCTGGGGTGCGAGATTGAGATTGAGCCGGGCCGTCTGGTGGCAGGCAACGCTGGCATCATGGTGTCAAAGGTAATCTATGTGAAATCCGGCGAAGACCGTGATTTCCTGATCCTTGACGGGGCCATGAATGATCTGATCCGCCCTGCCATGTATGACGCCTATCACGATATTATCCCCGTCGTGGAACCCGCACCGGGAATTGAGCAGCAGTCTTATGACATCGTTGGGCCGGTGTGCGAATCTGGTGATACCTTCGCAAAAGGCCGGATGATGGCACCCCTCAAATCAGGTGATCTGGTGGCGTTTCGCAGTGCCGGGGCTTATGGTGCGGTGATGTCGAGCGAATACAACACACGGCCTCTTATTCCCGAAGTTTTGGTCCATGAGCATCAATTTGCCGTCATTAGACCCCGTCCGACCTTTGACGAGATGATAAATCGCGATACCATTCCCCCATGGCTCTGAGGTAACCTGCCTTAGAACAGCCCTGAAACAGGATGGTAAAGTGGCAATCCAACCAAAGAACCTTGGGACTTTGATGTCGCGCCTGCGCGTGCCTTTGACGCTGACTTGGGCTGGTATGATCGCAGAACGGCTGGTGCACGCATTCTGGCCGCTATGGACGCTGATTGCGGCTGTGACAGCTGTGCTGATCCTTGGTCTGCACGACATGGTGTCGGTTGATATCGTCTGGGCGCTGATTGTGCTCAGCGCACTGTTTTTTGCTGTCTTTGCCGTTCAGGGCATCCGCAAATTCCGCTGGCCTGCCCGCGCCGAGGCGCTGACGCGTCTGGATGACACATTGCCCGGGCGCCCGCTGACGGCCTTGTCCGACAAACAGGTGATTGGCGAACGCGACGCCGCATCGCGCACCTTGTGGGAGGCCCACCAGGCCCGCATGCGCGACCGCGCCGCTGCAGCCCGCGCGGTCGAACCGGATCTGAAACTGGCCCACAAGGACAAGTTCGGTCTGCGCTATATTGCGCTGCTGGGGCTGATCGTTGGTCTGCTCTTTGGATCGGTCTGGCGTGTCGGTTCGGTGACAGATGTGGCGCAGGGCGGCGGTGCTGCACTGGCTGACACGGCCACCTGGGAAGGCTGGGTCGAACCCCCTGCCTATACCGGCTTGCCCAGCCTGTACCTAAGTGATCTTTCGGACAGCTTCACAGCCCCAATCGGCAGCCGCATCACCTTGCGGTTTTACGGCGAGGTGGGCGCGCTGAGTGTCGCTGAAACCGTGTCGGGCCGAACCCAGGATGTGGGCGCTGCCACCGACACGGAACAAAGCTTTGACATTGTTCAGGGCGGCGAGCTGCGCATCGATGGGCCAAGCGGCCAAAGCTGGCAAATCACCGCACAACCCGACGCCGCACCTGTGGTTGAAATCCTGTCGGACGGTGCACGAACCACGTTTGACGGCCAGATGAGCCAACCCTTCCGCGCCACAGACGACTACGGCATCACCAGTGGGACCGCACGTTTCACGCTGGATCTTGACCGGGTCGACCGCCGCTATGGGCTGGTAGTGCCCCCCGATCCGCGCGACCCGATTGAATTGGAACTGCCCATGCCCATCACAGGCGACCGGGCCGAATTTGTCGAAACCCTGATCGAAAACCTGTCTGAGCATCCATGGGCGCATTTGCCCGTCCAGCTGACGCTTGAGGCACGCGACGCCGCAGACCAGACCGGCATCTCTGATCCGTTGCTGAGCCCCCTGCCCGCGCGACGCTTTTTTGATCCCGTAGCAGCGGCCATTGTCGAACAACGCCGTGATCTGTTGTGGTCGCGCAGCAATGGCAAACGTATTGTGCAAATGCTGCGCGCGGTCAGCCATGCGCCCGAGCCGGGGCTGTTCCGGTCTGATACCGCCTATCTGAAACTGCGGGTCATCATGCGCCGCCTTGAAACTCTGGTGCGCCATGACAGCCTGACGACGGAAAGCCAGGATGAGATCGCGCAGGCACTTTGGGATCTGGCCGTATTGTTGGAAGACGGCGACATTGGCAACGCGCTAGAGCGGATGCGCGAGGCACAAGAACGCCTGACCGAGGCGATGAAGAACGGCGCCAGCGACGAAGACATCGCCCAGCTGATGCAAGAGCTGCGCGACGCCACGCAAGATTATCTGCGCCAGAAATCACAACAGGCAGAACGCGACGGCGAACAGGATGGCAATCGTCAGCCCTCGGAAAACGCCATGCAGATGGATCAGCAAGACCTGCAAGACATGATGGACCGCATCCAGGAATTGATGGAGCAAGGCCGCATGGCCGAGGCCCAGCAAGCGCTGGAGGAATTCCAGGAGATGATGGAGAACCTGCGTGTCACCGAAGGTCAGGGCCAAAGCGGCGACAGCCCCGGTCAACAGGCCATGGAAGGGCTTGCAGATACGTTGCGTGACCAGCAAGGACTGTCCGATCAGGCCTTCCGCGATTTGCAGGAACAGTTCAATCCCAATGCACAGGCTGGTGAAAGTCAGGGCAATGAGGGCCGCAATGGTGGTCAGGGTCAGGGCCAAAGCCACGAAGGTCAGGATGGTCAGGGCGAAGGCTCGGGCCAGCAACAAGGCCGACAAGGGGACCGAAGCGATCCGTTGGCGGGCGATGGCCAAGGCTCATTGGCTGAACGTCAAGAGGCCTTGCGCCGCAGGCTGGACGCCCAGCGCGATGCCCTGCCCGGTGTCGGCGGCGAAGCAGGCGAGGCCGCGCGTGATGCCCTTGACCGTGCTGGTGATGCGATGGAAGGCGCCGAGGAGGCGCTGCGCGAAAACGATATGGCCGAGGCCATTGACCGACAATCCGAAGCCATGGAAGCCATGCGCGACGGCATGCGCAATTTGGGCGAGGCACTGGCCGAAAACAACCAGACCGAAGGCGGTCAGGGGCAGGCGCTGGGGCAGTTTGGCGATCAGCAATCCGATCCATTGGGGCGCACTCCGGGCCGCGGTGGACAAGTTGGCAGTCAGGAAAACCTGCTTCAGGGTGAAGATGTCTATCGACGCGCCCGCGAATTGCTGGACGAAATCCGCCGCCGGTCTGGCGAAGGAGTGCGGCCAGAGGTTGAGCGCGATTACCTGCGCCGCCTGTTGGATCGTTTTTAAACCCAAAACCCAACTTGATTTGCGTCTTGCAGCCAAGCCTGCCAAGCTATCGCCCAAGGCTGGCGTTAAAACCATTGCCGGGAATCGCCCGGCGGGTTATTGATTCGTCAGTCAATAAAAACCAATGGGGAGACTATCAATGAAATCTGTATCACTTGGACTGGCCATCTCGGCCATCGCAGGTGCTGGCTATGCCGCCGATCTGGGCGCTGTAGACGAGCCGATCAAGCTGGCCATCAACGAATGGACCGGTCAGCACGTCTCGACGCATGTTGCAGGCTCGATGCTGGAAGCGGCGGGTTATAAGGTGGAATACACCACGGCCGGCTACATGAACATGTACCAGGCCATGTCTGATGGTGAAATTCACGGCGCGATGGAAATCTGGTCATCGAACGTGTCCGATGATTATGCCGCCAAGATCGAGGCCGGCGGTGTGACCGAACTGGGCGATCTGGGACTGGATGCCAAAGAGGGCATCGCCTACCCCGCCCACGTGGCCGAGCTGTGCCCTGGTCTGCCTGCATGGGAAGCCTTGCAAGACTGCGCGCAGAACTTTGCTACAGCCGATACGCTGCCCATGGGCCGTCTGGTGGATTACCCGGCCGACTGGGGCACACCCGGTGCTGACCGCATGACAGGCTTTGGCCTGCCCTTCAAAGCCGTGCCAGCAGGCTCGGAAGGGGCGCTGATCACCGAGTTGCGCGCCTCCACCGAGAAGAAGACACCGCTGTTGATCACCTTCTGGCAGCCACACTGGGCCATGTCCGCCTATGATGTGCAATTCGTCGAGCTGCCCGTTGGCAACGATGCGTGTTTCAACGATGCAAGCTGGGGCACCAACCCGGATGCCACACATGACTGTGACTTTGCACCGACACGTATCTTCAAGGCTGGCTGGTCCGGCATGGAAGAAAAGTGGCCAGCAGCCTATGAGATCCTCTCGAACTACACATTGGACGTGGCAGATCAACAGCCCCTCATGGGCATGATCGACGTCGATGGCAAATCCGTAGAAGAGGCCGTGGCCGCCTGGATGTCCGACAATGAGGACAAGTGGAAGCCCGTCGTTGACGCGGCGCTGAACTGATCTTCGGGCGCATCATATGACCTCTCAGACAGGATCGGATGATCCAGCCATCAGCTGCCGGAATGTTTGGCAGGTCTTTGGCCCGAACGCGAAAACTGCCTTGGCCGATGCAATGGCCAAGGCGGGCGGTGACAGCGATGCCGCCGCCCAATCCTTGCGCGCACAGGGGCTGATCCCTGCCGTGCAGGACGCAACATGTGATGTGCATAATGGCGAATTATTTGTGATCATGGGCCTGTCGGGCTCGGGCAAATCCACCATCGTGCGCTGTATTTCACAGCTATTGCAGGCCACCGGTGGGGAGATCCTGATTGAGGGTGAAAACCTGGTCGACGCGTCAAAGGCGCGCCTGATCGAATTGCGCCGTCGCAAGCTGGGCATGGTGTTCCAACACTTTGGTCTGTTCCCCCACATGACAGTGGCCGAAAACGTTGCCTTCCCGCTGAAAATGCAGGGACAAGGCAAAGCCGACCGCGTCAAACGTGCGCTGGAAGTGATCGAACTGGTTGGCCTTGCAGGCCGTGAGAAAAGCTATCCGCGAGAGCTGTCCGGTGGGCAGCGTCAACGCGTGGGGATTGCCCGCAGCCTGGCTGTGAACCCTGATATCTGGTTCCTCGATGAGCCATTCAGCGCCCTTGATCCATTGATCCGCCGCCAGTTGCAGGATGAATTTATCAACATTCAGGCCACGCTGAAGAAATCGATTGTGTTCATCACTCACGACATCGCCGAAGCACTGAAGATCGCGGATCGCATCGCCATTATGCGCGATGGCAAAATCGTCCAGATCGGCACCCCGACAGAGATTGTGCTGAACCCCGTCGATGATTATGTGCGCGAATTCTCAAAGGACGTCGCAAAGGGGCGGCACGCCCGTGTGGCCTCGGTCATGCAGCCTGCAACCGAAGCAGATGCGTCCGGCCCGTCACTGCGTGTGGATATGACGCTTGAGGCGGCATTAGCCGAATGCATCACCGCCTATGATGCGGTGCCCGTAAAGGACGCCGACGGTAAGGTTATCGGACAGGTAAACCCTGCTGTTCTGGCCAAAGCTTTGCAGGCAGAAGAAACATGAGCCTGCATGATCACGCCCCCGTATACGAGCGTGGGTTTGCCGCCTTGTCACCCGGACTGCGCGCCGCGATTGTCACCGTACTTGTCGGTGCGGTCTGCCTGATTTTCAGCCCGACGTATCATTGGCTTTGGGGCTGGCCGGATGCCTGGACCATCCCCGCCGCGGAATGGATCGGCACATCGCTGACCTGGTTTTTGAATCTCGTCAAACCCGTCGCGCGCTTTTTCTCGATGCTGCTAAGCTATCCGATGGATTGGGCCAATATGCTGTTCACCGGCACGCCCTGGCCTGTCACCATTGGCTTTGTCACCGCTTTGGGTTGGTTCATCGGCGGATGGGCGATGGCATTGCTGGGCCTTGCAGGGCTGACCTTTGTGCTGGCCTCGGGGTACTGGCTGGAAAGCATGGCGACACTGTCACTTGTCGCCGTATCGGTTCCGCTGGCGCTGCTTCTGGGCGGCGGCATTGGCATTCTGGCCAACGAAGTGCCACGCATCAAATCCGGGCTTCAGACGATGATGGATGTGATGCAGACCGTACCCACATTCGCCTATCTCACCCCGCTTTTGCTGCTCTTTGGCTTTGGTCCCGTGGTGGGGTTGATCGCCTCGGCTATCTACGCCGCACCACCTATGGCGCGCAATGTAATCCTAGGGCTGGAACGCGTCGAGCATGACATCAAAGAGGCTGCAATCATGTCAGGCGGCACGCGGATGCAGCAGCTGTTCCTGATCGAAATTCCGTCGGCGGCCACGCAAATCATGGTGGGCGTCAACCAATGCCTGATGGCTGCGCTGTCGATGGTGATCATCGCCGCGGTGATCGGTGGCTTTAACGATATAGGATGGGAAGTTCTGCTGACCATGCGCAAGGCGCAATTTGGGCAGGCAATGCTGGCGGGTATGGTGATTGTGGTCTTTGCCATCGTTATCGACCGGATGAGCGGGCATCTGGCCACCCATCCGGGGCGCCATTCCAAACGGATCTCGCTGGGTATTTTTGCAGCCACTTGTATGGTTACTGCTCTGATGTGGAACACTCTGCCCAACCCATCCCAAATCAGCTGGCTGCAGCCTGTTGCCGATGGGCTCGATAGTGGGCTCAGCAGCTTTACCAAAGCCAATGGGGCTGCACTGGATTCAGTAAAAAACGGGGCAATGTTCTATGGCCTGTTGCCCCTTCGCATTGGTCTGGATGCGGCGGTGTTGCCCTTTACCTGGGGGTTTCAATGGACCGCACAGATGAGCCTGATGCTCTATGCGGCGGGCGTTGCTTTGGCGGGCGTGATGGCGTTTCGGGGCCGTGCCACCTTGGGGTTGATCCTGCTGTGCCTGATCGGCGTGCTTGAAACCGGAATTGCGCATTTGCACTGGCCTTTCGTACTGACGGCAGTGGGTGCAATCGGCTGGGTTGCAGGAGGACGCAAGCTGGCGCTTTTCGCCGTTTTGATGCTGAGTGCCATCCTGATCAGCGGCCTGTGGGAAAAGGCCCTGCTGTCACTGTATCTGTCGGGGGTTTCGGTTGTCACCTGTGCTGTGCTTGGCGGGCTTATCGGGCTGCTCTGTGCGGTCAGTCCTATTGCGTGGCGTGTGGTGCAACCGATCTGCGATATGCTGCAAACCATCCCGTTGTTTGTGTTCCTGATCCCGGTTTTGATGTTCTTCCAAATCGGTGAGTTCAGCGCGTTCCTGGCGATCTGCCTGTATGCTATTGTACCCATGATCCGCTACACGCGCCACGGGTTGATCAATACGCCTGACGATCTGATTGAGGCGGCCATCTCCTCAGGGGCCACTGGCTGGCAAACCATGTTTGAAGTGCGTGCCCCCTATGCCGCCCCCACGATCCTGCTGGGTCTGAACCAGACCATCCTCTATGCCTTTGCCATGCTGGTGATTGCTGCGCTCATTGGCACCACGGGGCTGGGCCAGTCAATCTACTTGGCGCTTGGCAGTGCGGATGTGGGCCTTGGGATTGCCTCGGGTGCGGCCATGGCCATTCTGGCGCTGGTGGCAGACCGGCTTGTGCAGGGGTTTGCTGATGAACGGCGCAAAGCTCTCGGGCTCTGACCACACTTCTACCCTCGCGGTGCTGATGGCCTTCATTTCAGCGCTGCTGTGGGGGGTGTGGTGGATACCAATTCGCTGGCTGAACACCCAAGGGTTAGACGCTGCTTGGGCCAGCCTTGCGATGAACGCCGGAGCTGCCTTGGCGGTGCTGGCCTGGATCATACTGCGCCGTCTGCCCCTGCGTTTGGACAAGCGTACCGTGATGGGGGCCTTGCTGGTGGGTGTTGCGGCTTCAACCTATTCGGTTGCCGTAAACCTGTCGGATGTGGTGCGGGTTATCCTGTTGTTCTATCTGGCACCAGCCTGGAGCAAAATCATCGAGTGGGCGTTCCTTGGCAAAGGCTGGGGGTGGGTATCGACCGCCACTGTCGGTCTGTCGCTGATCGGTGCGTATCTGGTGTTGGGCGCGTCGCTGTCGCTGGCAAACTTCAACGCAGGCGATGTGCTTGCACTTTTGTCGGGCATCTCGTGGGCCGTGGGTGCGACATTGGTCTTTACCAGCAAGCCTGCCCATGCCGCTACCCTGTCATTCGCTGCAGCCCTCTCAGCTGCGGCCATCAGCGGTGCGTTTTTGGTGTTTGCCTCAGGTACATTCGTCACGGGCGAAGCGAACCCGGCAAGCATCGGCATGGGGGCAGGTCTGGGCGCAATATATGTGCTGCCCATCTTGCTGCTGACCATGTGGAGCGCGCAGAAACTGACCCCGGCCGTTCTGACCTTTCTGTTGACGGCTGAAATCCTGTCAGGTGTCATTTCAAGCACGTTGATGCTGGATGAACCATTTGGCCTGCTTCAGGCAATCGGCGCGGCGCTGATCCTTGCCGCAGCAGCAGGCGAGGTTGTCCCCCACCTGCGCGCCAAGGTTCAGGCATCCTGAGCCAGCGGGTCTTCGTCCTCGCCCAGAAACCCACCTGATTGCCGCGCCCAAAGGCTGGCATAAACGCCACCATGCCCCAGCAACTGATCATGAGTGCCATCCTCGACCACGCGGCCCTGGTCCATCACCACGATCCGGTCCATCTGCGCAATGGTGCTCAGACGGTGGGCAATGGCGATCACGGTTTTGCCCTCCATCAATCCAAAGAGCGTATCCTGAATGGCCGCCTCCACCTCGCTGTCCAGAGCGCTTGTGGCCTCGTCCAGCACCAGAATGGGCGCGTCTTTCAAAATGACCCGCGCAATCGACACACGTTGCCGTTGCCCGCCAGACAGTTTCACACCGCGTTCGCCCACATGTGCCGCATAGCCCTGGCGGCCCTGTGCATCCTCCAGCTCAAGGATAAAGTCATGTGCTTCGGCCCGTTTGGCCGCCTCAAACATAGCATCATCATCCGCATCGGCCCGGCCATACAGAATGTTCGCCCGGATCGAGCGGTGCAACAACGAGCTGTCCTGCGAGACCATACCAATCGCCTGTCTGAGCGAGGTCTGCGTGACTTGCCCCACATCCTGACCATCAATCAGGATCTGGCCTTTCTCGGCATCACGGAACCTGAGCAGCAGATTGACCAGGCTGGATTTGCCAGCCCCCGAGCGGCCCACCAGCCCCACCTTCTGACCCGGTGCGATGCTGAGGCTGACACCGTCCAGACCGCCGTAGCCCTTGCCATAATGGTGCGTAACATCGCGGTATTCGATCTGCGCGTTTGACACGTTCAACTGGCCTGCGTCTGGTGCATCCACAACATCATGCGCAGTGGCAACCGACCGCAACCCTTCCCGGATCACACCGGCATGTTCAAACAATCGGATGATCACCCACATGATCCAGCCCGACATGCCATTCAGCCGCAATGTCAGCGCCGATGCCGCCGCAATTTCACCCACCGTGACCAGCCCCTTTGACCACAACCAGATCGCCGGGCCAATCATCCCAAGGATCAACAGACCATTCAGGATATTCAGGCCAAAGCTGAGTTCAGTCATCAGGCGCAAGAACCGCTGGTGGCGCAGGCGCAACCGCTTCATGGCACCCAGAACATACTTTTCCTCGGTGCCGTCATCCGCGAACAGTTTGATCGTTTCGATGTTGGAATACGCATCCACAATCCGCGCCGTCACCAAAGACCGCGCATCCGACCATTTTTCAGACGCCACACCGACGCGCTTGGCGATGTAGGACACATACAGACTGTAGGCTACGACCCAAGCGATCAGCGGAATGGCCAAAATCGGGTTCACCCCGGCTAGGATAATCGCGGCCCCAATCACGTAGGTCAGGGCGTACCAAACGCCCTCAAACGCCATATAGGTGCCGTCTTCCACCGCCTCGCCCAACTGCATCACACGGTTGGTCAAACGGCCTGCAAACTCGTTCTGGAAAAAGCCCGAGGATTGCCCAAGCAGATGCTTGTGCGCCCGCCAGCGCACTTGTTCTTGCATGTTGGACGCCAGCGTTTGCTCTAGCAGCAGGTGGTTCACGGCTATCATCGTCGGGCGCAAAAACAGGATCAGCACGGCAATGACCAGCAACTCAAGCCCGTGCCGTGTCATGAAGGTATCGGGCGAGCTGGCACTGAGCAGATCAATCACCCGGCCTGAGTAAAAGATCAGTCCGGTTTCCATCAGCGCCACCAAAAAGCCACTGAACGCCATGACCACCATCCATTTTCGGAACGGTCCGTACTGGGTTTTCAGATAAGCCCAAAGCGTACCGGGCGGCGTAACCGTGCTAAAGCGCGCGAAGGGATTTATGAGCTGTTCAAAGAACTTATACATGACGGATGCCTTTCGGCCAGAATTTCAGATGGGTGCAATGAGGGCATATGCAGTGTTGAAAACCGCATGCCCAAACGGGGATGGCGGCCTTAAACGGCGTTCAGCCAGATCCCGTAATACATCAATGCACCCTCCGTCATGTGATGTCGGGGTGATAGCGCAAGCGCCTGCATGTGTCTATGCGTCTTTGATCCCCAGTGACGCCAGCAGTTGCGCCGCGGCCACAGCCGGCGTTGCCTGTCCTTGCGCCACGGCTTCACCCAGCCGCTCCATCTCGGCGCGGGCCTGAGATGTTTCAAGCCGCGCCAGCAAGGCCTGCCGCAGTTCCTGTTCAAACCAATAACGTGCCTGATCCGCCCGACGTCCATCAAAGAATCCGGCCTTGCGACGCCAATCCGTCAAGGTCTGCATCTCATCCCATGCGGTTTGCAACCCATCTTCTTCAAGCGCCGAAACGGTCATCGCCTTGGGGTATCCCTCGGGGTCTTGCGGGCGTTTGCGCAACAACCGCAACGCGCCCGCATAATCGGCACAGGTGCGTGTGGCGGCCGCCTTCAGATCGCCATCCGCCTTATTGATCAGGATGACATCCGCCATTTCCATGATCCCACGTTTGACGCCCTGCAATTCATCCCCGCCAGCCGGGGCCAGCAGCAGGATGAACAGGTCCGACATTTCAGCCACAACAGTTTCGGATTGGCCCACACCCACAGTTTCGATCAATACCACGTCAAATCCGGCTGCCTCACACAGGGCCACGGCCTCGCGGGTGCGCCGGGCCACACCGCCCAAATGGGTCTGGCTGGGGGATGGCCGAATAAACGCGTTGGGATCACGGCTGAGCCGGTCCATGCGGGTCTTGTCACCCAAAATCGATCCACCCGACCTGGCCGAACTGGGATCAACCGCCAAAACGGCCACGCGCAGGCCCTGTTCCGTCAGCATCGAACCAAAGCTTTCGATAAACGTCGACTTGCCCACCCCCGGCGTGCCGCTCAATCCGATCCGCACAGCCTGACGCCCGGCGTCCTTCAGCCGTTCCAACAGTGCGGCGGCCTGCGCCCGGTGATCCGCGCGGCTGCTTTCGATCAACGTGATCGCGCGCGCCAACGCGCGGCGTTCCCCGCTCAAAATCCGTTTGCTTAGCTCTTCGATATCCATGCCGGCACATGTCCTTGGTCTGTCGCCTTGTTACATGCCTTGCTGCTCACGCAAATGTCCAGTGCTTCACGTCGGATGTGCGCGGCATGCCTTGGCTTTTCTGTGTTCAAATACTTAAATCCAACAGGTGCCATCACACGCCAAGCTCTGCTAATTCTGGGCGCATGACGCATGTTCTGCCCATCCACGATGCCATTCCGGCCCTGCTGGACGCTCTGCGCTTCCATAATCGCGCTGTGTTGCAAGCCCCGCCGGGGGCGGGCAAAACCACTGTTGTGCCGTTGGAGCTTCTAAAGGCAGATCTTGGAACCGGGCGCATCATCATGCTGGAGCCCCGGCGTCTGGCGGCGCGTGCCGCAGCAGAACGCATGGCACAGACGCTGGGTGAAGACGTGGGTGAAACCATCGGCTATCGCATCCGCGGCGAGGCGAAAACCTCCAAGACAACGCGTGTCGAAGTGGTCACCGAGGGCATCCTGACCCGGATGGTTCAGTCTGATCCGGAACTCAGTGGCATTTCTTGCGTGATCTTTGATGAATTCCACGAACGCTCTCTGAATGCAGATCTGGGTTTGGCGCTTTGCCTGGAAATTGCGGGGGTATTGCGCGATGATCTGATGCTGATAGTTATGTCCGCAACGCTGGACGCTGGCCCCGTCAGCCGTTTGATGGATGCGTCATTGGTCACCTCCGAAGGCCGTAGTTTCCCAGTGGAAATCCATTGGCTGGATCGTCCCATCGCGAAAGACACCCGGTTAGAGCATGCTATGGCCGACCTGATCCTGCACGCGGTTGATCAAACCACTGGCGGCGTTCTTGCCTTTCTGCCCGGCGAAGGCGAAATTCGCCGCACCGAGGCGGTCTTGCGCGGCCGCCTGCCCTCAGGGTGCCGCCTGCGCCCTCTTTACGGGGCCATGTCGTTTGCTGACCAACGCGCCGCGATACATCCCGACCCCCAGCAGCGGAAAATCGTGTTGGCCACTGCGATTGCCGAAACCTCGCTGACCATTCAGGACATCCGCGTGGTGGTTGATGGTGGCCGGGCGCGGCGCGCGCGCTTCGATCCCGGGTCTGGCATGTCCCGACTGGTGACCGAGCCGGTCACCCGCGCCGAAGCCACGCAGCGTACAGGCCGCGCCGGGCGGGTGGCCGAAGGGCAGTGCTACCGTCTCTGGACCAAAGGCGCCGAAGGGGCATTGCGCGCCCATCCCCCCGCTGAAATTGAGGCCGCAGACCTTTCAGGATTGGCGTTGGAATTGGCCTCGTGGGGGGCCAAGCCCGAGGATTTGCCGTTTCTCACTCAGCCCAATCCCGGCACATTCAGCGAAGCACAGGCCCTGTTGCGCATGCTGGGGGCATTGGATGCATCACACCGGATCACCGATCACGGTCAGGCATTGGCCCGCTTGCCCCTGCATCCACGTCTGGCGCATATGCTCAGCATCGCGGGGTCCCAGGCCGCACCGCTTGCAGCCTTGCTGGCAGATCGGGATCCGCTGCCACGCGCAGCGCCCGTTGATCTGTCGCTGCGCCTCAGCGCGCTGGGTGATTTGCGTGGCTACACTGACCGCCACCCCTGGCCTGCCAATCGAAACGCCATTGAGCGCATCACATCCGAAGCGAGGCGTCTGGCAAAACAAGCGAGGCCCGCACGCAAGAGCGGGATGAGCAGCGCTGAAATAGTTGCTTTGGCCTACCCCGACCGCATCGGTCTGCGCCGTCCGGGCGATGCCCCGCGCTACGTCTTGTCAGGCGGAAAAGGCGCGGTGCTGCCCGACACCGACCCAATGATCGCCACGCGCCTGATCGTGGCCACCGATCTTGATGGTAATCCCCGCGAAAGCCGCATTCGCCAGGCCATCGCCATATCTGAGGCGGAACTGCGCGGGCTGTTCGAGGATCAGATCACATGGGTCAATCGTTGCCTTTGGGACAAACGCGAGCGCCGCGTCACCGCCCGCCGTCAGGAGTGCTTTGGTGCATTGGTTCTCGATGACCGCATCTGGAAAGACGCCCCCAAGGATGCCATCGCCCGGGCCATGCTGAACGGCGTACGCGATCTTGGCCTCAGCTGGAGCGATCCGGCCCGACGTTTCGTTGCGCGTCTGACCATTGCACGCGAGGCTGATCCTCAGCTGCCGGACATGTCCGATCAGACGTTGCTCGACACATTGGATGACTGGCTTTTGTCCTATATCGCAGGCGTGAAAACCGCGCAGGACTGGAAACGTTTTGAAATGTTGGATGCCCTGCGTGCACAGCTGGATTGGGACCAGATGCAGCGGTTGGATCAGCTGGTGCCAGCCCGATTCACAACGCCTCTGGGCCGCGAAATTCCGATAGATTATACAGGCGATCACCCTGAAATCAGTCTGCGTCTGCAAGAAATGTTCGGCCAGACGCGGCATCCTGTGGTAGGCAAGACCCCGCTGCGCGTCACGCTTTTGTCCCCGGCCGGGCGGCCCGTGCAAACCACGCTGGATATCCCCAGTTTCTGGGCCAGTTCCTATGCAGATGTGCGCAAGGACATGCGTGGGCGGTACCCCAAACACCCCTGGCCTGAAGATCCGACACAGGCCGATCCGACGCTGCGCGCCAAACCGCGCAACTAGCGTGCCAGCTACCCGCGTCTGCCGCGCCGGTCTTTCAAGCGCTCATGGGCCGCGACTGTGCCATCGTGAAACGTGCCAAAAAACTTGTCCCAGGGCATTTCCAGATTGCCGTAATTCACCTCGAAATAGCGATGGTGCATCTGGTGATGAAACGTGCCCAGCGCCAGCTCTGCGGTGTCACCCATCACCAGCTTTTCGTAGCCAGTATGTGACGATGACGCGCGCAACGCCAGATGCTGCATCATGAACAACACATGCAGCGGATGCGCTGGCACAACAAAGCAAATAAGCACCGGCGATAAAAACCCGATATGTTCTACCGGGTGCATCGACATACCTGACCACGGCCCCACATTGATGTTTCTGTGATGCAAAGCATGGGCCAGTTTGTAGAGCGGCCCCCAATGCAAAATCCGGTGTATCCAATAAAAATGGAACGACAGCCACACCGGCGTCAGCAAAAACATCAGCACAAACCAAACCGGATGTTCTGAGGGCAGTAGTACCGGCGCCCAACCATTTGCCATCGCGTGAAACATCGCCACTTCGTAGGCGGTCCAAACGGTCACACCGCTGGCCAATGTCCAGAACATATTGTCGCGCACCTGGCCCCCAAAGGTGAATTGTTTGCCCTTATGCATCAGATCACGCGGGTCGTATTTCAGCCGCTCGGCCTGCCCGCGCCGCATGTAGAAATACCAATGCAAGCCACCGGCGACCATGGACATCAACACAATATTGCGCAGCCAGATCGCTCCGATCCACTGCCAGTGCAGCGTGGCCATCGTTTCAAGCGAGGGTTGGAAAAACGTGTAAGTGATCAGCGCAATTGCAAGGATCAGCAGGTTTTCGGTGAAGGTCAGCCATTGCCGCGCCAGCCAGCGCCACATACGCGCGGGATCGGGTGGCCAACTGAAAAACGGCGATGTTTGAATGGGCACGTTCGGCACAT
Organism: Roseovarius sp.; assembly: GCA_045106595.1. Taxonomy (GTDB): domain Bacteria; phylum Pseudomonadota; class Alphaproteobacteria; order Rhodobacterales; family Rhodobacteraceae; genus Roseovarius. The sequence continues at coordinate 25,149 of JBGCEW010000033.1, forward strand.
GGTTCCAGCCCTTGATCTTGGGCGTCTCGGGGGTGGTGTCACTCATGCTCGGGCCTGTGTTTTGCGCGTCGGGATCAGCTTGCCATACGGATAAATCTTGGAAAAACAGATTTAAATGATATTTAATCTCTATAATTCCGAGGATATGATGCCAACCACACCCCGTTTGTCCCTCAAATCCCTGCGCGCCTTTGTTGTGACCGTCGAAGAAGGCACAATCACCGGGGCTGCCCAGAGGTTGAACGTTGCAGCCTCGGCGGTGGCGGCGGCGTTGGATCAGGTCGAGGCCGAATTTGAGGCCACGCTGTTGATCCGCACCCGTGCGCGCGGCATTGCCCCCACCCCACAAGCCCAAGAGATGGCAGACAGGTTTCGCGCCCTGCTGGAACAATACGATGACACGATGGATGCAGGCCGTGCGCTGACGCAAAGCCTGACCGGTAGTTTGCGCATCGGATACTACGCGCCTGTGGCACCCGCCTTTTTACCCGGTGTGCTGGGCCCAATGATGCAAGCCAATCCAGGGTTGGTGCTGGATCTGCACGAACACAACAATGACAGCGCACAAGAGGCCTTGCTGGCCGGGCGATTGGACGTCATCTTGTTTGCCGGACGTGATCTGCGGCGGGGGATCACCACACAACACCTGCTGGATTTGCCGCCCTATGTATTGACCCCAAAGGGGCATGACCTGGAGCATACACCCCATCTGACCCTGGCCGATGTGGCGCGCTATCCGATTATTCAACTGGATCGGCCTCTGGCACGGCCTTACGTGGATCACCTTTTTCAGAACCAAGGCCTGACGCCGCAGATCGCGGCACGTGCCGACAGCACCGAAATGGTGCGCAGCCTTGTGGGGGCGGGCGCGGGTTTGGCGGTGCTGGCCATGCGCCCCTTGACCGATCAAAGCTATGGCGGGGATGCGCTGTGCTGTTTGCCCCTGCCCGCTGATCTGCCACCGCTGCACCTGTTGGCAGGCCATGCTGCACGACATCCCAGGCGGTTGGTGCTGGCATTTCTAGAGGCGTTGGACAGGGTCATGACACCTCAAACAGCGGCGGCCCTGACAGTGCGGTAAACTTAGCCCGCGGCGCGGCGGTTTTCCAGCTCCGAGCGCATCTGCTCGGCCTCATACCGGGCTTCGCGCAACCCTTCCATGGTGGCGGCCAGTTCGGCCTCGGTCTGGCTGAGTTGGTTGGTCAGCTCGGCCTCGCGCTGTTGCAGATAGGTGATTGCCTGATCGCGGGTTTCCTCGGCCTCGTGCAGCTCTTGCGCCATGCGCTCCAGCTCTCCCACGTCCGAACCCGAAACCCGGATGAACCGATGCACCAGCCAATTGGCAAACCAGCCCAGACAGAACGCTACAAACAGAACAATAGCAGTCGCTATGATAAACTCAGTTCTGTTCATCAGTGTTGCCTTCTTCCTCGGATTGCGCGGTGGCGTCACCCTCTTGTTCCACGGGTTGGGCGAGACGATCAAGCGCTGATTGCTCATCCTGAGTGTCCAAACGAATTAATTTGAACTCAATCCGGCGATTTTCCTCGCGGCCGCTCTCGGTGCCGTTGTCCGCGATGGGTTGGGCCTCGCCATAGCCTTTAGCTGTGATGTTGCCGGTCAGCACACGGCGCGCACGCAACGCTTCCAAAACAGAGCGCGCACGGGCCTGGCTAAGCTGCTGGTTCATCGTTTCGCGGCCCTGGCTGTCGGTGTGGCCACCAATTTCCATACGGATCGTCCCACATTTCTTCAGGATGTCCGCGATGTCATCCATAATCGCATCGCCATTTGAATCGATATTGGACGAGCCCGGCTCGAAGTTGATCTTGCGGCCCTTTTGCACCTCGGCAATCAGGGCCTCGCATTCGTCAGGTGTTGGCAATCCTGCAACCGGATCAAGCGCTTTCTTATAAGCGACGTCGATCTCAAAGCGTTTGCCCTCGCCCAGCTTCTCAGACAAGAACCCCGAGATCACAGTGCTTGCGTCCTGATTGCCGGTATTGCCGATGACATTTACCAAATCAGGTGTCACCGTCACAGCACCATTTGACAGATACGACAAAGCCTCAAGCCCAGCCAGAGTGCGCAGCGGCCAATCGCTGGGCAGGTCCTCGGTCACGCGCGCCGTGGTGTGCACCGAATTGGACGAGAACCGCGCCTTGGCAAAGCTGTCCACGGTTTCACGCATAAAGTCACTGCCGACACGGCCACGCAATTGCACCAAACCTTCGGGCGACAAGGTTGCCACGAACTCGGGCACTTCGGGGGCCGAGTTGTCGACGGGCGGGGGCAGGAAAGAATGCAGGGTGAACACGTCCGGCAAGCTGTTTTCCAGATTGCCCACCACCGCGTCAAACACGCTTTGCGGTGTGCCTTGCAGCGCCTCAAGCGAGACGTCAGCGTCCGAGAAGGTCACGCTGCCACCGCCCAGATCACCGACCGCGGCAATCGACATTTCTGCCGCCTTGCCCCAGTTGGGCGATGGTACGCCCAGCCCGATGATACAATTCGGGCGGCCCTGATGGCCCAGCGCATTGGCGGCGTTCACAATGATGGCTTGTGCCGCTTCGGTATCAGCGGTGCAGGCATCAAACCGTGCCTTTTCATTCTCAAGCACAAAGCGCAGCGTGTACGGTGTCACCACCGGGCGCGGCGCGGAAATGTTCAGCGCCAGACGCACATCCTTGGGGACATTGCGTGCCAGGTTAATCTCGACATTGCGCTTTTCTTCGGAACTGTCGGTCATGGCCGTGATCACCACACGGCTGGCGTCCACGGAAATCTTGGTGCGCGGCAAAGATTTCAGCGCGTTAACGGCATAGGTCAATGCGCTTTCCCATGTCTCGGGGTGTGCGTAATCGGCCACCTCCAACAGATCGGTCAGCTCATCACCACCCGACACATCACGGATTCTCTCAAGCAGCGCATCACGGTCTGTGCTGGCAGGCACCAGCCCAATCAGGGAGATGCCGCTGTCATTGCGCAAAATCTCAACCGAGAACCGAGGTGGGGCAATTTGGGCGCTATCTTCGACCAGCATCTGATCGATCACGCGGGCGGCATCCACAACGGTGCCTGCGACTGACAAGGCTTTGAACCGTGTGGCCTCGGTCGGGGCGGTGCCGGCCAGAAAGACCTGCAAACCATTGGCGTCCACCTCGGCCCAGGGCATGCCTTGTTCATCAAGTCGATCGCGCACATCCTTGCGCGACGTGTCTTCGATCACCGCGACCGAGAACTGCGCCGCAACAAGGCACAGCACGGCGGCCACCACAAAAATGGCACTGATGGTAAAGATCGAAGACAAGCGCATAAATCGGCCTGAGCGTTGTTGTTCCCAAGGATGTGTTTACGCCCCGAGCTGGGTAAGTGCAATCACAGCAACAAGGCGATGGCGAAAAACGGCAAGGGCAACAGCCCGGCATCGCGATTGGACCGGAAGAGCCGCAAAAGCAACGGGTTATCCTGGGTATCAAGGCGCTGCAACTGCCAGGTCATATGCGCCCCCATCGCCCATGGACCCAAAAGTGCGATCAACACGGCCGCCGGGTGTCCACCTAGGGCGGCCATGATCACGGCCAGCGCCATCAGCGCCACAGTTGCCACCAAAAACCGGCGCAGCCATTGAGCGGTTTTCGAGCCAAAAAGCCGCGCGGTTGATTTAACCCCGATCAGGGCATCGTCCTCAGCGTCCTGATGCGCATAGATCGTGTCGTAAAACAGCGTCCAGACAATGCCCGCCAGATAAAGCACAACCGCAGGCCAGCCCAGACTGCCAGTGTGCGCTGTCCAGGCCAGCAAAGCACCCCAGTTGAACGCAATCCCCAAAAACGCCTGCGGCCACCAGGTAAACCGCTTGGCAAAGGGGTAAACACACACCGGCAAAAGCGAAATCACGCCCAGCACGATCGCCGTGGTGTTGAACGTCAGTAGGATACAAAACGCCACAAGCGCCTGCACAACAACCCAGACAAGCGCCTGTTTGGCGCTGACTTGCCCCGAGGGAATGGGCCGCGACGCCGTGCGTGCCACCTGCCCGTCAATATGGCGGTCTGTGAAATCGTTCCAAGTGCACCCTGCCCCGCGCATCAAAAAGGCCCCGATAGCGCACCCCACAAAGATCCACAGATCATGCCAACTGGCCTGCCCGTCATGCAGCATCGCCAATGCCAATCCCCACCAGCACGGCAAAAGCAACAACCAGGTGCCTATCGGCCGATCTGCCCGGCTTAGACGCAGATAGGGCCGTGCGGCCTGTGGCGCATAGCGATCCACCCAATTGTCCTTGGGGGCATCTGCCACCTGGCCCGCGGGCTCTGGCATCTGGTCGGTCTCGGTCATATGTTGGCCTCATGGGGCAAGCGAATATCAGATTGTATGTAGATCACACTTTGGGGCAAGGGCAATCCATCGCCCTGACCCGCGAACAGGCGCACTATCTGTTTGGGGTGATGCGGCTGGGCGTGGGGGACCGTGTGAAGCTGTTCAACGGGCATGCCGGCGAATGGCTGGCCAATGTGCACGAGGCCGGCAAACGTGGTGGCACGTTGGAGTGCACCACTCAAAGCCGGGCACAACATAATCCGCCTGATGTGTGGCTGCTGTTTGCCCCGATCAAAAAGGCCCGCACGGATTTCATCGTGGAAAAGGCAACCGAGATGGGAGCTGCACGCATTTTGCCTGTGCAGACCGCATTTACGAATTCCGAACGCATCCGGCAGGACCGGCTGCAAGCCCATGCAATTGAGGCCGCCGAGCAATGTGGCGGCACCTTTGTGCCCGAAGTAGAGGCCCTGCAAAAGCTGGACACGTTACTGAACCACTGGCCCGAAGACCGGCAGTTGATGTTCTGCGACGAAGCGCTGGCCGAATGCTCTTACGCCCTGACAGGCGGCCTCGCGTCTGAAGGGAGCGGCGAAAAATGGGCCATACTGATCGGACCTGAAGGTGGGTTTTCGGACGCAGAGCGCAAACGGTTGTCAAGCCTGCCCTTCTCAACCGCCATCCGCCTTGGGCCCCGCATTCTACGCGCTGACACCGCCGCAGTGGCCGCGCTCACACTTTGGCAATCCAATCTGGGGGATTGGACATGAGCTTTGTTCGACCCGAGGCCAATGCCGCGCTGTGGAGATGGCGCGAGGTAATCATCGGAGGCGTGCTGGCTGCCGTTGGCATCTGGTGGGCCCTCAAGGCACAAGGCCCGGTGTTTTGGATCGGGTGGGTTGGCGCCGCCGCAGGCCTTGCCTTGATTGTCGCGGGTCTGCAGCGCAGCCGCTTTCGCATTCCCGGCCAAGGCCCCGGTATCGTGTCGGTTACGGAAGGGCAGATTACTTATTTCGGACCTTTGACAGGTGGCGCTATTGCGCTGTCTGAACTGACACAAATCAGCTTTGATCCGTCAGGCCGGCCCGGGCATTGGGTGCTGACGCAACCCGGTCAGCTGGATCTTTACATTCCGATCTCGGCCGATGGCGCAGATGCGCTGTTTGATGCCTTTGCCAGCCTGCCTGGCATGCGCACCGAACATATGCTGTCCGAGATGAAACGGCAGGGCGGTGCGCCCGGGTTAATCTGGCAAAGTGACGGTCAAAAAACCGCACGGCTGTCGTTGCACTAGGGCCGCGTCACACCGCGCAGATCACGAAGTGCTTCTTGATATAGGTGTCCACCGTCCATTCGGTGTCCAACCCACTTTCCATCACAAACGCATCCCCTGCGGCCACGGTGAATGACCCCCCATCACCAGTGCGGATTGTGGCGCCGCCTTCCAGGACATGGCAAAACTCAATCTGGTCTTGCATCACGGCGGTAAACACCCCGGCCGTGCTTTCCCATATGCCGGATTTGATCGTGTCCTGATGACCCGAAAACATCAGTTGCGCGTGTTGGCGCGGGGTGCCGTTGACGCTGCTATCAGCGATGTCTTTTTCAACTTTGGGCACATCGCAATCGCGAAAGAGTGTGAATTTCATCTGGTCCGTCTTTCTGTTTTTGAACGTGTTATGTCACGATCGGTCAATCAAACTGTCGATCTGGTCGCGAAAGGTCATGGCCGGGGCGGCCAGTGGAATGGCAGCCCGGATCGCGCCGTGCAGTGGAATGGGTTTCACCTGTGATACTGGGAAAGGCAGCGTGTCATCTGCCGCCCCCAGCAATTTATCAACCACTGCGCGCGCCATCACTGAAGTCATGGCAATGCCCCGCCCGCTAAAGCCCAAAGCCACCACCACACCGGGGGCAGGTTCGTGCAAACGCGGCATCATGTCCGGCGTGACGGCAATCCGACCACCCCATGTGGTTTCAATCGGCGTATCCTCAAGTTGTGGAAACACAATGCGTAAACCACGTTTCAACCGGTTTATCCCACCCAACACCGCCGGGTCCTCGGTGCTGCCGACGCACCCAAAGATCAGTCGGCGGTCGCGATCATAGCGCGAATAGTAAATCGCGCGCCGTGTGTCGGCCAAGGTGACAGCCCCCGGCAGAACTGATTTTTGCAGATTGTCCGTTAGCGGGGCCGTGGCAAAGGAGATGCTAACCAGCGGGAAGAACGTCTGTTTGAGCTTGGGCCACAGATTGTCGGTATAGGCATTTGTCGCCAGCACAACCTTGTCCGCCAGCACCGACCCATTTGGCGTGCTGACACGCCATTTGCCGCCCTCGGGCTGGATCGACTGCGCCGGGCTATGTTGAAACAGCCGTGCACCAAAGCCGATTGCAGCACGTGCAAACCCGCGGGTCAGCGACAAGGGCTGCACAAAGCCGCCGCGTTCATGCAGCAGCGAAAAGCCATACGCTTGCGATCCGGTGGCACGTTGGGTCATGGCGCGGTCTTGCAGTGTGATCTTGCCCCCTACTGCCTGCCAGCCTTCGGCCAGACGCATCAACGATTTTGTCGACGCCTTGGAATGTGACGCCTGCACCCAACCGTTTTGTTCGTGATCACAGATGATGCCGTATCGTTCAATATCGGCAAACAGCGCATCCGCACAGCCCAGCGTGGCATGCACCAACCGTTCGGCAACAGCACCTCCAAGGCGCTGCGCCAGATCATCAGGTGTGGCGCGCCAGATCGGGTTGCATTGCCCTCCGCTGCGCCCCGAAGCACCAAATGAGATATCCTGCGCATCCAGCAAAGCAACGCTCACGCCTGCCTCGGCCAACCCCAGCGCGCAGCGTGTGCCGGTCAGCCCACCGCCCACAATAACAACATCCGCTTCAATTGCCTCGCCCAAGGCCGCGCACTCAGGCGCAGGCGCGGCGGTCTTGTGCCAATGAATAGTCTCTTGCGTGCTTGCCGCCATGTGGGTGATCACTCTGTTTAGTTTTGCAATTCAAAACTACAATTTCGCAAATAAAAACCTACGAGATTCATCCAATGCGGTCAATATAGTTCATGCCTGCGACAGGAATATCAAAGGGGCTATCACTACAACATGCAGCGTTGGACTAACCCAGTCCCGGTATGGGGCTAACAGCCGCCACACCCACGACAAGGCCCTTGGTTACAGCTTGTCTCCGGGGGTATTGCCCGCAAAGAACGCATCCAGATTATCCAGCGCCCGAAATCCCATAGCGTCGCGGGTTTGGCGCGTGGCGCTGCCAATATGAGGCAGCATGAAAATGGCGTCATGCGCGGCAAAGGCTGGGTTTCCGCCCGGCTCTACCTTAAAGCAATCGAGGCCCGCTGCCGCGATCTGACCGCTTTCGAGGGCCGCCAGCAAAGCATCCTCATCAACCAGCGCTCCTCGCGCTGAGTTCACAATCACCGCCCCTTTGGGCATCAAGGCAAACCGCTCGGCGTTCATCAAATCAATCGTCTCAGGGGTTGCCGGACAGTGAAGCGATAGAAAATCTGCCACGCCCAGCAGGCTTTCGGGTGTATCATGATAAGTGGCCCCGTGGGCCTGATCCGCGCTGAGCGGGGTGCGGTTGTAGTAATGCACCTGCATGTCGAACCCGCGGGCTTTGGCGGCAAAGGCCCGGCCCACGCGGCCCATGCCGATGATCCCCAGCCGTGCGCCTGTTACCTGCTTGCCAACCATGAAGGCAGGCGACCAGCTGTCCCAGGCGCCAGTACGCACGATGCGGTCTCCGGCCACGGCATGACGGGCCGCGCCCAGCATCAGCAACATAGCCAGCTCGGCCGTGGCGTCCGACAGGACATCGGGTGTGTTGGTCACGGTGATCCCACGTGCATTCAACGCGGCAATATCGCAATGATCGACGCCAACGGAATGGTTCGCCACGATCTTCAGTCTTGGGTCCAGCCGGGCCACAACCTCGGCACTAAAGTGTTCCGAGTGACACGGCAGGATGGCATCAAATTCAGCACTGGCCGCAATGATCTGATCAGCGGTGCCCGGCGTGTCATCGTGGTTGATCACCACATCATAATCGCGCGCGGCACGTTCCAGTGTGGCGTCAGACAAACGCCGTGTGATCCAAAGACGGGGCTTGGTCATTTCTTGCGGACGCATTCGTCCCAGAAATCATAGATCGCAGCACCGCAGACCAGGATCGCGATGATCATGAACGGCAGCCCTCCGTTGAAGCCCGCAAACCCGGATGAAATACTGTGCGACAGCCCGGCGATAAAGGTCACCAGCATTGCGGTGCCCACCAGACCCACGATCAACTTGATGGTTCTCGACATCTTTCGTCCTTTCTACGCGGCCGCTTCGGCCAAATGCGTTTGCAGCCAGCGCGCCGTGCGCAGCAGCCTATCGTCCCGTTCAACGGGCCCGATCACCTGAACCCCGATGGGCAGGCCAGTTTCGCCCACCAACAACGGCAGGGTCACACAAGGCAACCCGGCCAGCGTCCAGAGCGTACAAAAAATCGGATCACCTGTCCCATCGCCATATTTAGGAGCTTCGCCCGCGGCGGCGGGGGCAAGGATAGCGTCAAACTCGGTGAAGAAATCCGCAAAAAACGCCTCGGCCGAGCGTTTGACCTCAAGTGCGTCATCGTATTCGGTCTTTGTGATCTGACGCGCGCGCGTGATCACTGGTTTCAGCGTGTCACTGATCTGGTCCCAATGGGTGTCAAAGACCTCGGCCTGATGCTGGGCGATCTCATATTCATGGATGCGCGCCTGCACCGCCACAAGATTTGACAGTGTGTCAGCAGGCGTCATGCGGGTCACCTTGGGGCCCAGCAGATCCAGCACATCCTCCACGCCTTCGCGGGCGTCAACCGTCAGGCGTCCGTAAAACGGCAGATCCAGCCAGGCAAAGTCAGGATCAACGGGCGCATCTTCGGTGGCGCCGTGCATCATGTCGGGCCGCGCGCGTGCATAGCTGCACACATCGCGCTGATCATAGCAGCCCAGCACATCCGCCAGCAGTGCCACATCCTCCAGTGTCCGTCCAAAACAGCCAACCTGATCAAGCGAAGCAGAGGTTTGCAGCACCCCTGTCCGGCTGATAACGCCGCGGGTGGGTTTAAATCCGAAGGTTCCGCAAAATGACGCTGGGCGGATCACCGACCCGTTGGTCTGTGTCCCCACGGCAAGCGGCACATGATGCGCGGCCACCGCAGCAGCCGATCCGCTGGACGAGCCGCCGGGGCTGTGATCGGCATTGTGAGGGTTGCGCGTGGCATTGGCATGCACAAACGCCAGCTCGGTGGTCACGGTTTTGCCCATGATGACGGCACCCGCTTCGCGCAGACATTCCACCAACCTTGCATCGCTGTCGGTTTGGCGCCCGGCAAAGATATCGGTGCCGCGCTGGGTGGGCATATCAACCGTGTCGATGATGTCTTTTAGTCCCACAGGAATGCCGTGCAGTGGCCCCGTGGGCATGCCCGCCTTGCGCAGCCTGTCGCATTCGGCCGCCTGCGCCAGTGCGGCCTCGGCGTCCAGATGCGCCCAGGCCTGAATAGCGCTATCGGTTTCGGTGATGCGCGCCAGACACGAGGTCACCAACTCGACCGAGGTGAGGCGCGCCAAGGCCATGGCCTTGGCGGCTTCGGTGGCACTGAGAGTGTACGCGGGTTGCGTCACGGGATGTAGGGCCCAAACAGATAGTCAGGGAACCACAGTGCGATGCCAGGGAACTGGTACATCAACACCATCGTAAAGATGACGATCCCCAGATACGGCATGATGCCACGGAAAATCTCCATCAACTCGATCTGTTTCTTGAGCACCCCTTTTAGGTAATAGGCCGACATGGCCATGGGCGGGGTCAGGAACGAGGTTTGCAGGTTCAGGGCCACCAGCATGGCAAAGAAGTACGGGTTCACACCGAACACTTCCAGCAACGGCAGGAAGATCGGCACAAAGATGATCAGGATTTCAGACCATTCCAGAGGCCAGCCCAGCAGGAAGATGATCACCTGCGCCAACACCAGGAACTGCCATGGTTCAAGATCCATACCACCGACCCAGTCAGCGATGATGTCATGCCCGCCGAGGTACGAAAAGACCGATGCAAAGGTCCAAGAGCCAACAAACAACCAGCACACCATCGCGGTGGCCTTAGCCGTCAGAAACACGCTTTCCTTCAGTTTGGTCCAGGTCATTGACCGATAAAGCACAGCCAGAACCATGCCCCCCAGCGCCCCCATAGCGGCCGCTTCCGCCGGAGTGGCAAGCCCCCCCAGGATGGACCCCAGAACAAGTGCAATCAGCACAGTCAGAGGCACGAAACTGATCAGCAGGTTCAGATAGATCTCTTTGGGCGGTGGTACATCATCCAACTGAGGCCGCGGCGCCAGCGACGGGTTCATCCATACACGTACGATCACGTACACAATGTACAGCCCGGCCAGCAACATGCCCGGAAACACCGCCGCCGCATACAGCCGCAAAGGCGACAGATCGGCAATCGCGGAATACACAATCAGCATGATCGACGGCGGGATCAGAATACCCAAGGTGCCACCGGCACAGATCACGCCCGAGGCAAAGCTTTTGTTGTAGTTGGCGTTGGCCATGGCCGGGAAGGCCAGCAAACCCATCAAGGTCACAACAGCGCCCACAATACCCGACGCCGTCGAGAACACAGCACAGGTCAGAAGGGCCGCAATCGCAAGGCTGCCGGGCAGATTGCGCGCCGCCATGTAAAGCGAGAAGAACAGCTTGTCGACGATATTGGCGCGCTCAACCACATAGCCCATAAAGAGAAACAGCGGGATGGCAACCAGCGTTGGGTTCTCCATCACCGAATAGGTGTTCTGGTTCAGCAAGTAGAAGATATTGTTGTTGAAAATATCGCTGAACTGCTCAATCGGGTGGCCCTGATGATAGGCATAATAGCCAAAGGCCACACCCATCGCGAGCAAAGTAAAGGCAATCGGGAACCCAAGCAAAACGAGGACGATAAACAGTCCGAGCATCAACAGGGCGACTTCGGGATTTGTCATGTTCTTATCTTTCTGGAAGCTCTGAAGGGCTTAGTTTTTGCCGGGAATGATGGCTTTGATTTCTTCGATGTCTGCTTCAGACAACAGGTCTTCTGTCTCTTTCACATCAGCCAGGCGTTCGGGCCATTCACCCGTGCGCATGGCCATCACGCAACGCACCAGTTCGGCGATACCTTGGATGGCCAACAAGCTCCCTGCCAGCGGGATCAGCGATTTGAAAAAGTAGATCTGGATCGAGGCCGGGCTGTTAAAGCTGACTTCTTTGTAGCGCCAGCTGTCCGATGCAATCTCGTATCCATAGTACACAAGGGCAGCGATACCAGGAAAGAAGAAGATGAAGTAGAGTAGGAAATCCAGGGCAGCTTGCACTTTGACGGGGAACAGTCGGTACACGACATCGGCGCGCACATGGGTGTCTTGCGCCAGAGCGTAGGCGCCGCACATCAAAAACAGCGCGCCGTACATCTGGATCATCATGTCAAACGCCCAAACCGTCGGCGCATTCAGCACGTAACGGACAAAAACCTCATAGGACACAGACAGAGTCAGGATCAAGATACACCAGCCAAAGGCGCGTCCTGTCCAAAGGCTAAGGCCTTCGATTGCATGAACAAATCTCATTTAGACATCCCTCTGCTGTCGGATCGCCCGAAGTTGTATCACTTCTTGAGGCGGGGGTGTCCGGGCACACGTGGCGCCCGAACACATCATTCGATCTGAAGGATCAACCGAAGTAGTGGTTGTAGGCCAGCTTGTAGTCAGGCTGGTTCAGGTTCAGGTAGTTCATCACGTCTTTGGCGTAAGCCTTCTGCGATTCCATCACCTTGGCAAAGAAGGCGTCTTCTTCCGCAATCCGGTTTGCAACGGTGTCCCATGCATCCAACTGTGCTTGCATCACCGAATCCGGTGTGCGGTACACGTTCACGCCGTCCGCTTCTTGCAGTTTGATCAGGTCATCTGAGTACCGCTTGGTGTTGTTCCAGTAGAAGCCCGAGTTTTCGGCCATCGACGCGTTGCGGATGATCGCCTGATGCTCAGGGGCCAGCGCGTTGAACTTGTCTTTGTTGATGGTCACCTCAAAGCATTCCTGGCTCTGGTGGAACGAGGCCAGGTGATAATGCTTGGACACGTCCTGCATACCAAAGTCACGGTCAGAAGTTGGGTTGTTGAACTCGGCCGCGTCGATCAGGCCGGATTTCATTGCGGGCTGAATTTCACCACCGGGCAGCTGCACAACAGACATGCCCATTTCCAGCAGAACGTCTGCCGCCAGACCAACCGTCCGGTACTTCAGGCCTTCCATCTGGCTGGCGTCGTTGATTTGCTCTTGGAACCAGCCCATCGGCTGCGCAGGCATGGGCGAGTTGAAGAACGAAACAACGTTCAACCGCAGCTCTGCCATCAGCTCGTCAAAGAGTTCCTGACCGCCACCTGCGTGGATCCAACCCAGCATTTCCTGGCTTGACCAGCCAAAGCAAGGGCCCGTGCCGAACAGCGAGGCTGCTTTTGATTTACCATACCAGTAAGCGGACACATAGTGCGCCGCGTCCAGAACGCCGCGGTGGACCGCGTCTTGCATCTGGCTGGTTTTCACAACGGCATCAACCGACAGGACTTCGATGGTCAGTGACCCGCCTGACATTTCGTTGACGCGCGCGGCGAAGGACTGGGCGTTCTCCAAAAAGATACCGCCGCCCCAGGCTGCCTGCATCTTCAGGGTTGTGCCTGAATCTTGTGAAATTGCAGGTGTGGCAAGCGCCCCTGCCCCTACAACGGCGCTGCCGCGCAGGAATTTTCTGCGGTTCATGTTCTGTGTCATATTCACTCCCTTAGGTCATCGGCCCAATGGCCCTCGTTGTGCCGTTGCACGATATGCGCCCGGCGATCCGTTGTTTCGGTCTTTATGAGTCCCTAACCGACGTGGCACATGCCGCGCGGCTCCTCTTCCCCGAAAAACATCCCTCAACATAGCGCAGCAAAACGGATCGAACAGTCTAATGTTGCTGATTTACGCTATCGAATATTTCGATACACCTATTTTTGCGTCGCCTGGACGCTGAGTTCCGCAATAAGATTGCGAAGCCAGACATGCATTTTTGAGCGATTGGTCCGCGCCGTCCAATACATAGAGACCTGAAAAGGCACGTGAAATGGGCATTCGCGCATGGCAAGGTGACTGGCATCTTTCAAAGCGATACGCCGGGGCACAGCAGCGATCATATCCGTGCCGTCAAGCAAGACGCCGATATTTTCGGGCCCAGAAATACTTAAAGCGCGGTTCACATCCAGCCCTTTTCGGCGCATGCCCACCGCATAATCCGACCGCCAGATTTCGGCAAATGACACAAATGCATGATTCGCCTCGCGAAACATTTCTTCGGTAAAATCTCCGTCTGCCATGCGGTTAGACTGATCCATCACACAGACGTAACGGTCTTTCAGAAGTTGCTTGGAATAGACGCCATTCAGGCTGATATTTGAGGGCGATAGCAGCACATCCGCCTCGCCGCGTTGTAACTGTCCGGCACCGTCGCGTTGGGCCGAGATCATCATCAGATGCACCCCCGGCGCATGTTTGCGCACATCCCGGATCAGCCGTGGCAGAATAATCGAGCGTTCATAGTAATTGCTCGAAATCCGCAGCGTGCCTTTGGCGGTGGCGGGTTCAAATTCTTCGGCATGCACCATCTTGTTGTATTGCTCGAGGATCAATCGGGCCTCGACCACCAGCTCTTCGCAGCGCGGCGTGGCGACAATCCGCCCGCCCTGCCGCACAAACAGCGGATCATCAAACGCCGCGCGCATCCGGTCGACCGTGTAACTGACAGTGGATTGGGTGATGCCCAACTGCTCGGCCGCACCGGAAAAGGATTTCTTGGCATGCACCAGACACAAGGTGGACAGCGACGCAAAATCTATCGAGGAGGGATCAGTGGATGGCATGTGAGCACATTAGAAGCAAACCCGCACCTTGGCTTGCATATTTTTCACCCAAACCCGGCAGCCGCACCTTTCCCAAGCCCGGCAGCATTACACAAGCTGGCGTAACTGCGTGACACATCTCACAAGCTGGTCACGGTCTATATATTCATCCGCTGTGTGCGCCTGCGCCATATCTCCGGGGCCCATCACGATCACCGGCATCCCGGCATCCTGAAAAATGCCCGCTTCGGTTCCGGCTGACATCTGAGAGAATTCCGACGCTGACGACACCGACAAACACCGCTGCGCAAAGGGCGTGTTCGGATCCGTCAGGAAGCCCGGAAAGGCGGCGGTTTGGGTCAGCTTTACTGTGATATTGGGCATGCGCAAACGCTCTGCCTGCGCCATGAAAAGGCCGGTGATCGTATCCAGATCATCAGAATGTGCCAGCCGGAGATCCCATTCGAAGCTGCAATGCTCGGGGATGATGTTGCTGGCGTTGCCGCCATGTATCACACCCACCGAATGTGTCGTAGCACCCTTGGTTGATGTCACCGCGGATTGGTCATCCAGCCATGCAATCAGCCGAGCAGCCAGCGCAACCGCGTTTGCGCCCAGTTCAGGCGTGCTGGCATGGGCCGGGCGGCCGGTGACGTCCACCCGGTAGGTATACGATCCGTTGTGCCGGTTGATGGCCTGCAGCAAGGTGGGTTCACCAACCACAACCCCGCTGGGTGCAGGCCCCACATCTGCGATCTGCGTAGCAAGGCTGTACGCGGACTGACAACTGGTTTCCTCATCTGCCGAGAGTGCCAGCGTGATGGGCCGCCGTAAATCTGTCTGGATATCTGTCTGCGCCGCTGCCTCGATCACCGCGATGGCGCAGGCGACAAAGCCTTTCATGTCTGCAGTGCCGCGCCCAATCAGACGCGTGCCGTGCTGGCGCAACGCAAATGGATCACCCGACCAGGTTTGCCCATCAACGCTGACCACATCGCAATGCCCCGACAGCACCAGCCCGCCTGCCACATCGGGGCCAATGCGGGCCAACACGCCGCTACAGCTTTGATCGGGTGCAGGCACCTGGGTGACATCACAGCCAGCGGCGCGCAACCGTGTGGTGACATATCTCAGCCACGTTGTGTTGTGCTGCCCGGGTGTGCTGGGGATCGCCACCAGATCCTGAAGGATTGAAACAACGGTCGAAAGATCATCCATACCTCAGGCCAAAGCCGCATCAGCGGTGCGTTCCTGATCTATCAAGATTTCCAACTGACGGCGAAACCGCAATTGCCCGCCATCAATAGGCAAATCGATGTGCGGTGTGCGCTTTTGTGTCATGCCCTTTTGCACATGGTTCAACACCTCTCGGTCCTCTTCAAAGGCGTGTCTGACATCCTCGCTCATCATAGCGCTGAGCGCCTCATCCTGAGGGCGGAGATTGCGCAGCTGGAACCAGTAATAACGTGTGCGATCGCGGGTTTCAGGGGTCATGAAGTTATAGCTGTCCATCACAAAGGTCTTGTCGTGCAATGGCCCGTCTTCACCGCCTGTGCCCGCAGGAGTGAACACTGCCTTGATCAGCGCATGGCACGGATAGCGCACCTCGTAATGTTGCAGCCGATCACAGTGGCCCTCAAACTCAACGATCTTCTTGTAAAACGGGGCGGGATCCACATCCATCATCCAACGCCAGACGGTAATGCCGTCCTCACGCTTGGTGATGCGCAGCGGCGTGTCCTCGGTGGCGGCCTGCCCAAACGACGATTGATGCACCCACGCCACATGGGTCGGGTCCAGCAGATTGTCGGTGACATACAGGTAATTGCAGTCGATCTCTAAGGCCTTGCCCCGGTTCATACCCCAGGCCGGATCATCAAAATGCTCGATCTCGAAAATCTCGGACGGATCAGCCAGTGCCGGGTTGCCCATCCAGATCCAGACCAGCCCATAGCGTTCCTGGGTGGGATAGGCGTGCACCTTGGCGTTGGACGGAATGCCGCCTTTGCCCGGCGCGTGGATGCATTGCCCAGTGCCGTTAAACGTCAGCCCGTGATAGCCACATTCAACCGCGTCACCCTTGCGCCGCCCTTTGGTCAGCGGCAACTTGCGATGCGGGCAGGCATTTTCCAGCGCCACGATGCGGTGCTGCCCATCACGGAACATGCAGATGCTTTCCTCAAGCACGGTCACCTCTTGCAGGGCGTCGGTGATTTCATCCCCCCAGGCGGCCACGTACCACGCATTTCTGAGAAACATGTCGTCTTCCTTTCCTGCCGCTTGGTTGGTTTGGCGATCGCACTTGCCAGAATCAAAGAACTGTGATCACAGTTTGTGCGGAACACTATGCACCCCTTTTTCACAAGGCAAGCCATTCTATGCGCGACCTGAATGATGACACCGCCATCCACCGACTGACCCGCGAACTGGCTGATCGGGCCGGGCGTCCGAACCAGGACGCCTTTGCCATGCCTGCTGAGTATTATACCTCGGCCGCATTTCTGGCGCATGAAACCGATCAGGTGCTGCGCCGCGACTGGATGTGCGTGGGGCATGTGGGCGAAGTGCGCAACAATGGCGATTATTTCACCACCGATCTACTGGATGAACAATTGCTTGTGGTGCGGGATCACGACGGTGTCGTGCGCGTGCTGTCAAACGTCTGCCGTCACCGGGGCAACCGTGTGGCCGAAGGGGCCGGCAATGCGCGCAAATTCATCTGCGCCTATCACACATGGACCTATGACACGACCGGCGCACTAAAAGCGGCCCCCATGATGAAAAAGCAATCGCGCTTTGATCAGTCCAAATGCGGCCTGCCCGAATTTGCATCAGAAATCTGGAAAGGCTGGATTTTTGCCAATCTGGACAACAACGCCTCACCCTTGTCCCCGCGCGTGAGTGGCCTGTCAGACGTCATCCGGAACTACCACCAGGAAGATCGCCACCTGGTGTTCATGGAAGAGGACGTCTGGGCCTGCAACTGGAAGGCCCTGTTTGAGAACTTCATGGAAGGCTATCACCTGAGCGCCACGCATTTGACCACGCTGCACCCCATCACACCGACACGGCTATGTGAAAAGATGGTCTCGGGCGAGGGCTGGACCGGGTATCATGCCTATTATGACCCCGACTATCCGCCGCGCGGACCGTTCCACCCTGATCTGACTGAGGACGAGAAAAACAACTCGCCCATGTACGGCGTGTTTCCTAATCTGATGGTGGGCATGGGCACGGATTTCACGCTGTTCATGATCATCCGTCCTGATGGCCCGGACCGGGTGCGCATACGCTGGGGCGTAACCGGCCAAAAGGACGAACCCACCTCGGGGGCGACCAAAGGCTATGTCGATCTATGCCGTGCGTTTAATGCCGAGGACAAAGAGAAACTTGAGATCCTGCAACAGTCGCTGAAGACCCGCGGCTATCACGGCGGACCGCTGGCACCGGATGCATTTGAGGGCACGATCTGGGATTTCATCCAATACATGGGTCGCAAACTCAGCGTGCGTGCTCAGCCATAGAGTATCGAAAAATAGACAGATAGCGCCCATTTATGACGAAAGTTCGACAATTGCGCTGGCAATGAGGCGCGTTAATAAAACTATAAAAACCAATCGGGAGACTAATAATGACAAGATCAACAGATCAAATCGTACTTGAGCGCATTATCGCGGCAGGTCGGCAACGCGGCATCAGCCGCCGTAGCTTCTTGGGCCATGCCACGGCCGCGGGCCTGACGGCCACCGCCGCTACAGGGCTTTGGACCAATAAGGTTTCTGCCATGACGCCCAGCCAGGGCGGCACATTCCGCGCGGCCATCCAGGATGCAAATACATCCGACAGCCACGATCCCGGCCAGTATCTGTCGGTGTTCATGATCCAGCTGGCGCATTGTTCACGCAGCTATATGACGATGATCATGCCCGATGGCAGCCTTGGCCCGGATATGGCCGACAGCTGGTCCGCCTCACCCGACGCCAAAGTCTGGACGTTTGAACTGAACCAGAACGCCAGCTTCCACGATGGGCGCAAGTTCACCTCCAAAGACGCGATGGCCTCAATCAAACACCACCTGGGCGAAGACAGCACCTCGGCGGCCAAATCCCTGCTGGCCAATGTCACTGACGTGCGCGCTGATGGTGATTTCACGCTGATCATCGAACTGGATCAGGGCCTGGCCGACCTGCCTTATATCCTGACGGATTATCACATCGCGGTTGTGCCTGCCGATGCCGATGGCAATGCCGATTGGGCCGGTGGCATTGGCGCAGGCCCCTACCGGATCACCAGTTTTGAGGCCGGGATCGGCGCAGAGCTGGTCAAGCATGACGGTTGGCACGGTGAAGGCGCATGGTTTGACGCGGTTGAACTTCTGGCCATCAACGACCCGAACGCACGCCAGACGGCGCTGATCTCAGGCGATGTGGATGCCAACTCGTCGATTGAATACAAGACGTTTGAACGCCTGGCCCAAAACCCCAATATCGAAGTGCTCAACCTGCCCTCAGGGTCGGCGATCACCTGCCCGATGCACTGCAACGCGGCCCCGTTTGACAACGTCGATCTGCGCATGGCGATGAAGCTGTCGATGGATCGCGACGAGCTGAACGAAAAGATCTTCTTCAACGCAGGCACCGTGGGCAATGATTTCCATATCTCGCCCAACATGCCCTATTATCCCGATGATATCGAACAGCGCAGCTATGATCCCGACAAGGCCAAGTTCCACCTCAAGAAGGCCGGGATGGACAGCTTTTCGATCAACATGTCAGCCTCGGATTCGATCCAGCCCGGTGCGGTGGATTTTGTCACGCTCTACGCCGAACAGGCCAAAGCCGCGGGCATCAACATCACACCGGTGCGCGAATCCGGCGATGGGTATTGGTCTGACGTGTGGCTGAAAAAGCCGTTCATGTTCTCGTCCTGGGGTGGGCGTCCCACGCCGGACACCATCTTTACGCTGGCCTATCAAACCGGTGCGGCCTGGTCCGAAGCCTTCTGGAGCAACGAACGTTTTGACGAACTGCTGTTGCAAGCCAAGGCCGAGCTGGACGACACGCTGCGCGCCGAGATGTACCGCGAAATGTGCATGATCGCCCGCGATGACGGCGGATCGATCGTGCCGCATTTCACCAACTACGTCTATGCGCACAACACCAATGTCGGACGTCCTGACCTGGTCGGCAACACCTGGGAGCTGGACGGCGGCCGCGCCTATCACCGCTGGTGGTTCAAAAGCTGATCCCGAGTAAGACAGGCTCTGACACGTTGCGCAAAACCCGCGCTTCGTGTCAGAGTGCCACAATGACCACGGCCAATCCCACGCGGGACCAATCTCTGTCGGATGAGATTTATGACACACTGAAAACACGGTTGATCCTTGGGCAGTATTCGCCCGGGGACAGGCTATCGATGCGCAAGCTGGCGGGTGAGTTTGGCACCAGCGCAATGCCCGTGCGAGAGGCGCTGAAACGTCTGTCCTCGCAGCAGGTGATCGAAAGTGCCGCCGCCAAGGCGTTCAACATCCCCAGCCTTAGCCGACAGCGTGCCGCAAATCTGTTTGAATTGCGCGCCCTGCTTGAAAGTGCCGCAGTCGAAGCCATTCCACCTGACGTCGCCCCGAACCTGCTGGATCAGCTTGAGGCCTTGTGTGACCGGATGGAGACGCATCTGCGGCAACGCGACTTTGCGGCCTATCTGATCGACAACCACCGCTTTCACTTTGTGCTGTATCGACAGGCCGATAACCCCGATCTGACCGCCATGATCGAACAGTTGTGGATGAAGACAGGTCCCTCACTGTTGCAAGGGCTACAGGGCTCGCAAACGACCAATCCCGATTGGAACACTGAACACAGGCGCCTATGTGATGCGCTGCGTCGGGGCCAGATCACCCACATTGGGGCAATCATGCGCGCCGATGTCGAATGGGGTGCCGATTTTTATCGAAGCTGAAGGCACATCCAAAAGCAGGCACGGCTCGGGCCTGAACGCCTCGCTTTATGACGGTTGGACAAGGTGCGTTGGACTGAATTGACGCCGTTTTGTTCATGACCACGTAATCTATCGCGTTTGTGGAACGCTCCTGGCAGGCCAATCAGACGTCGACGTCAGCCAATGGACTACTTGCACGCCGGTTGATCTGAGCGACCTCAAGCCAGCATATGGCCACCTGGTTGCCACGCATTGCATATGGGCCTTAACGCCCTTCACCCGAGACGCTATTTTGCTGCACCGCATTGCATAGCTGTTCTTTTGCCCAGCCTGCGCAGACAGGACGGTCTTTTGTGCGTGCAATTCCGCCATCAGAGCCACGAGCAGCACAAAGCAATACACCGCGATCAAGACGCGGATTAGACCTTTGTCAGGCATGCCATTTTTTGCACTGGAAAGACACGTCGGCACCCGAAAGAAACCCGCATTGCGGCCATTGCTTTCTCAGCATTGTTCTGCAGGTGTGGCAGGCGTTTTGAGACACCAAGCCCCTTTGCCGAAGCCTTCGAAATCAGAACAATTGGCTCGCCTCAGGCTGTGCAGGTGTTTTGGCCCGTTGGTGTGCACGAAAGAACTGCGCAAAATCATCTGCGATGGATTCCACATGCGTTTGGTCTCTGAGTGTCGCACGTGCGGCTTCGATTAACTTCGGGTGGATTTCGTCGTTTCCATAGAGGTCCAGAAGGCTTGCCATAAACGCCGCTGAGAACTCCGGGTGATACTGCACAGACATGGCCGGGAATTCATACTCGATTTGTGCGATGCCACATCTGGCACTACCAACCACTGTGCTTGCACAGGGTGGCACATCAAGCACCTGATCCTGATGCATGGCAAAGGCGGTCTGATCGCCATATGTCTCGGCCCCCAGCACCCAGCCCGCATCAGATTTCTCAACGCGCCCACCAAAGGCGTGTGCCATGATCTGATGGCCGAAACAGACACCGATGACAGGAATTTCCAAGGTCTTCAGGTCACGGATGAATTCGCTCAGCGGGGCCATCCATGGCAGATCATCATAGACGCCGTATCGCGATCCGGTGATCAGATACCCCTGATACAACTGCGGATCAGGCAAAGCCTCGCCGTCATGCACAGCAACACTGGACCATTTCGCCTCGCTCAGGGAGGGGCTCAGCCAAGATTGGAACATCTCCGAAATGGTTTCAGCCTCGTCAAACGGCAGATCCGCATATGTGTCAGTTTCAAGAATACAAATCCGCATGGTTGGCCTACCCTCGCCCGGTCTTGTCCCTAACGGTAAAGATGACAGAGACAGCGATCAAAATCAAAGAGGTCATCACGATCAATGTGCCCACCGCGTTGATCTCGGGCGTGATCCCCCGGCGCATGGTGGAATAAATGTACATCGGCAGGGTATTGTCCCGCCCGGTCAGGAAAAACGTCACCGGGATTTCGTCAAACGATAGCACAAACGACAACAGGCCTGCCCCAATCAACGCAGTGCGTATGTTGGGCAGGGTCACATAAATGAACGTCTGCAATGGTCTGGCACCAAGATCCGAGGAAGCCTCGCCCAGTGATTTTGGAAGGCGCTGCAACCGCGCGAACACCTGTGTCACAACGACGGCCAAAAGGGCAGTGGCATGGCCGATGATCACCGTCTCAAGGCTCAGGTTAAATCCGAACATCTTGAACATGTTCAGCATTGATATACCCGTAACGATGCCGGGCAGCGCGATGGGCAAGAGGAGCAGCCGCCGAAAGACCGTTTTGCCGGGGAAGTGGAACCGGTGAAGGGCCAGCGCTGCAGGCACCCCCACAATCAGCGTCAGCACAGTTGAGCAGCTGGCCACGTAGAAACTGTTGCCAATGGCTGTTAGCAGCTGATCATTGGCAAACAGCTTCTCGTACCAGCTGGTGGTAAAACCGGTCAGCGGCCATGTCAGCGAACGGTTGTCGTTGAAGCTGTAGATCACAAGGATCAGGATCGGCGTATATAGAAACGCCATCACCAGCGAGACGATCACCACAAACCCGCTGTCCGCCGCCAGCCTTGCCCGCCGCGCGCGGTTGGGGCGTTTCACGGGCAATGGTTGATTGGTGGTGGATATGGTCATAGCTCCACCTTGCCGGATTGTTCAAACCAGTCGGACAGCGAAATGATGGATAGCACGATGATCAGCATCACCACCGCCAGCGCCGACCCCAATGGCCAGTTTAAGGCCGCTCCGAACTGCGAGGCCATCACATTGGCCACCAATTGCCCGTCCGGGCCGCCCACCAGAAATGGAGCAATAAAATCCCCGAAGCTGAGGCAGAAGGTCATGGTGAACCCGGCCACAACGCCGGGCATCGACAAGGGCAGTGTCACCTTCCAAAAGGTCTGCAACGCCCCCATGCCCAGATCGGCCGAGGCCTCGTTGAAACTGGGTGGGATTTTCTCCAAAGCGGTGTAGATCGGCATCACCATGAAGGGGATAAAGATATATGTGAGCGTCAGGACCATGGCGAACTGATTGTAGAGGAAGATGCCCGAAGGCTCGTCGATCAGACCGATGCTCATCAGGAAGGAATTCAGAATGCCTTCGGTGCCCAGGATGGTTTTCCACACATAGGCGCGCAGCAGGTACGACACCCACAGGGGCGCAATAACGGCCATGAACAGCACCAGCCGCATCGTGGTGCTTTTCAGGCGAAACACCAGGTAATAGGCGAACGGATAGGCCAGCAAAAGCGAGGCCACCGACACCAACGCCGAGATTTTCAGGGTGCGCAGCAGGACCTTGATGTATTGCGGGTCGCTTAGCAGCGTCCAGTAATTGCCAAACTGAAACGCCGGCACAAAGAGCGGGTATTTCTTGAGCCAAAAGCTGTAAGTCAGCAACACACCGTAGGGCACCAGCATAAAGAGGATGATCCACAAGATGGGGATGCCAAGGATCAGCTTGCCTGAATGACGGGCGATGCGCGATTGGGCCATTGGTCTCAGGCCTCGCGCTTGAACATCAGAATGTTTTCGGGATCCACGGCAATGCGCACATCCGTGCCGGGCGGGGGCGAGGCCGCGCGGGCCATCCCCATCGGCAGCATGGCATCCACTTGGAAGTCATGTCCCTCAGGCAGCCTCACCGTCGTGCGCAGGCTGTTGCCGTGATAAATGCACTCGGCCACAACGCCAGTCAGCATATTGTCAGTGCCCGCATCATCTGCGCCCAAAAAACGCGCCTTTTCCGGGCGAATGCCGATTTGAATGTCGTTTTGGATGGGAACATCGGTGTGCCGCGTGTTCAGGGATTGCCGCCCGACAGTGACTTGGGTGTCCGCGCCGTTGCGTGCCGTTATCTGAGCAGGCAGGAAGTTCGTTGTGCCAATAAAGTTGGCCACATAGGGCGTGGCCGGGCGTTCGTACAAATCCTGAGGCGTGCCGTCCTGTGCCACCCGCCCGTCCTGCATAACGATCACGCGGTCTGACATGACCAACGCTTCGGTCTGATCATGGGTGACCATAATAAACGTGATGCCCAGCTTATCGTGGATGTGTTTTAGCTCAATCTGCATCTGCTCGCGCAGGTTGGCATCCAGCGCCGACAGCGGCTCGTCCAGCAGCAGCACCTTGGGTTCACGC
This sequence comes from Roseovarius sp., assembly GCA_045106595.1. Lineage (GTDB taxonomy): Bacteria > Pseudomonadota > Alphaproteobacteria > Rhodobacterales > Rhodobacteraceae > Roseovarius. The sequence continues at coordinate 49,033 of JBGCEW010000033.1, forward strand.
ACAATGGCGCGGGCCAAGGCAACACGCTGACGTTGCCCACCGGACATCTGATGCGGCATCTGGTCGATCTTGTCGGGCATTGACACCAATTCCAGCGCACCTTCGGCTTTCTGTCGCGCCTCGGCTTTACCAATGCCGCGCATCTTCAAACCATAGGCAATGTTCTGCCCCACCGTCATATGAGGAAACAGCGCATAGTCCTGGAACATCATGTTCACGTTGCGCTTTTGTGGCGGCAGGTCGGTCACATCCTCGCCTGACAAAATGATCTGGCCGGTCGTGGGTTCCTCAAACCCGCCGATCATCCGCAGCAACGTGGATTTCCCGCAGCCCGATGGCCCCAGCAGGGTCAGGAATTCGCCGTCCTCAACGCTCAGCTCGACATGGTCGATCCCGACAACCGAGCCGTAATGCTTGCTGATCTGACGCAGTTCAATGATTGCGGGCATTCATGTGGTCTCTGATCTTGGATGGGTGGGCGGCGCATCACACGCCGCCCTGATCCCGTTGGTTTACTCAGCTTTCACAGCATTCCACGCATTGGTGTAGGCCTCAAGCCGCTCACCCA
>JBGCEW010000034.1:0-65646 GCA_045106595.1 Roseovarius sp.
TGCGACCGCCTCAATGCCACGCCGCGCAAGTGTCTGGGGTATCAAACGCCCGCAGAAGTCTTCAGGGCAAAACTGATGGAAGGAGAGCTATGATCCAGATAAACTGGCCCCACAGAAATTGCGCTTCAGCGTGAGTTCACACTGCAAAGCGGTAATGCCACCCCTGTGCAATTCAGAAATGTCACTCTCCACCAATAGGCTGAGGAAGATCGGGCATGGGACGGTTGAGCGTCCAGAGCAGCACGATCCTGCTGCAGCACCTATTGGACAGATGGTACTGCTTGGTAGCAACAATATGGCCAGTTTTCAGGGGGCCGCTCACACGGCCCCTGATGCCTGCGCGCTCTATTTCACCTTGTCTTTGTGAATGGGGATGTTCAGCTCAAAATTGAGCCCCCAGACATCCAGCTGGTTCCGGAATATCCCGTCATAGGATCCGCCCAGGCTGATGCTTGTGCCACCCTTGAGATTGAAATCGACCCCGGCCTGCACCCGGCCGCGCCAGCCATCGGTCGAGGCGGTGTCCAGGTTGGTCACCGTCACACCTTTGGTGTCGCCGAAGTTATAGATCGCATCCAGGCTCATGTAGGGCGCATAGCTGGTCCCGTCGTTGGTCTGGAACTGGCCTGTAAAGGTGGGCCCGATTTTGATCTGACCCAAAGACACAACCTGACTTGGGATCAAAACCCCCACGCCATCGATGTAAGAGTTCTGTTTCTCTTCAAAGTACGACAGGCTGGCGCCCGGCTGAATGGTCCAGCTGCCGGCCTGGTATTCCCCTGTCACCCCGGCCATGGCCATCCAGCGGTCAGTTGTGAATTCATCCGTGTAGGTGTTGAACGGGCTGATGTCGTTGGTGGATGTACCTGCCGCCACACGGCCGTCAAAATACAGGTTAGGCCCGATCCGTGCGGTCATATAGGGCCCAACCATCCAGCCTGTGCCATTCACCGAGGAATTGAGCGTGCTGGAGCGATCCTCCATATCATCGATCTGGAACATGGCCCCGACCAGCAGATCGGATGTCACCAGATAGTCGGCTCCGAAATAGGCAATGGCGAAATGGCCGGTGTCTGCCCCTGCATCGAACTTTTTGTACTGCGCTTCAAACCAGGCATCCCAGCGGTAGTTTTCGACATGGCGGATGCCACGCTGATCGCCATGGGCCAGCGCCAGAGAGCCTGCCGCTTCGCGCATTTGCAGGAAGCTGGTTGAAAGCGAATAGCTTTCCGAGGCGGTCGAGACCTGCGCGGTGAACGGCAAGAACGAATTCAGGTTGCCATTGGCAAAGGTCAGCGGTGTAGACCCGCCCACGCCACGCTTGAGCCGGTTAAAGCGGCGGTTGTTGGATGGCTCGCTTGAGAGGATCAGATCGGCCCGTTTGGTGAGGAACCGGTTGATCGTGTCCACGGTTTTCTGCCGCGATGAGATCGACGTGAAGGTACAGGTCAGCGCCTCCAGCGGATCAAGTGTTACGGTCAGCGTGCGCTGGCGTGGCTCGCCCGAGCTGTCGCCATCCGTACAGGTGATCGCAGAGTTGCCCACACCCTCGGGCGTGGCCTGGTTCAGCACATAGGTACCTGCCGCCAGCGTGATGGGTCCTTCGCGGCCCGTCCCACCTGCGGTGGTGATGGTAAAGTTTAGGTTCGCAGTGGTCGAGCTGAACACAAATGTACCATCGGTGTCAGTGTTCTGCACAATGGTCAGCCGTCCGGTTGTGGCCGGGTCCACCACCAGCGTTGCACTGGCTGCCGACGAGGTTCCAAGCGACGAACTGGCCGCATCAATGGTATTGGCAAAGCTGCCCACGGTGCCGGTTGTCACGGCCACCGAGATGCTGCAACTGCCGCCCGGCGCCAATGTGCCGCCGCTAAGCGCAACAGCACTGCCACCATCAGGTGCCGAAAGTGTGCCACCACAGGTATTGGCGGTCACGGCCGGAGTGGCGATGGTCACACCGGCGGGCAATGTGTCCGACAGCGTAATGGCGCTGGCCTCGATCGCGGCGGCATTGCTGAAGCTGTAGATCAGCGTGCTGGTCTGGAATTGCTCAATCGTGGAGGGTGCAAAGCTGGCCGAAAGGCCAAGCGGCTGAGCATTGACCGTCAGCCGGTCACTGGCGGCGGGTGCAGTGCCCAAAGAGGTGGCCAGCGTCGTGGTGGTATTGTCAAACGTACCCGATGTCAGGCCCTGCACACTGACGCTGATGGCACAGCTGCCACCTGCCGCCACGGTGCCATTTGCCAACACCAGAGAGGCCGTACCAGAGGCCGCCGTCACGGTGCCGCCACAGGTGTTCGACAGCCCAGCAGGCGCGGCAATCACCAGCCCTGCGGGGAAATTATCGGTAAATGCCAGATCCGCAGCCTCGATGGCATTGGCACTGTTATCAACGCTCAGGGTCAGCGTGGTGCTGGCGCCTTGATTGATCACATCCGGTGCAAAGACCTTGGCAAAGCCAGGTATCACCGCCGGGTTGATATTCAACGTGGCACTGGCGGCGGCCGCTTCGGGCAGTGAAGAGCTGAGCGCCGAGGTGGTGTTGACCACAGATGTCTCAGAGGAGGTCACAACCACATCCACCTCAATGGTACAGGTTGCGCCTGCGCCAAGGGTGCCATCCGCCAAGGCCACGCTGGCCTCGCCCGCATTCGCCGTAAAGGTGCCGCCACAGGTGGTGTTGACATTGGCCGGGCTGGCCACAGCCATACCCGCCGGGAAGGGATCATTGAACGTCAGCCCTGTGATTTCGATCGAATTGGCAGCGTTGTCCACACCAAAGCTGATCGTGGTCACTTCGCCCTGTTCAATCGTATCGGGCGTGAACGCCTTGGTGAAACCGGGGGCCACGGCCGGGTTGATGTTCAGCGTGGCACTGGCCGCCGCTGCATCGGGCAATGTTGAACTGAGCACCGAGGTGGTGTTGGTCACGGATGTCTCAGAGGAGGTCACGACCACATCCACATCAATCTGGCAGATGTTCCCTGCCTCCAATTCCCCTCCCAAGAGGCTCACAGAGGTCTCGCCTGAATTGGCGGTGAAGGTACCACCACAGGTGCTGGTCACATTCGCAGGCGCCGCCACGGCCATACCGGCCGGGAAAGGATCATTGAATGCCATGTCGCCTGCCAGAATAGAATTGGCGGTGTTATCGACGATAAAGCTGATCATGCTCACACCGCCCTGTTCAATCGTGTCGGGAGTGAACGCCTTGGAAAAGCCCGGCGCACCCGCTGGGTTGATGGTCAGTGTGGCACTGGCCACCGCCGCCTCGGGCAGGGTTGAGGTCAGCGTTGTCGTGGTGTTGGTCACAGACGTCTCGGACGAGGTCACAAGCACATCGACCTCGATGGTGCAGCCTTCGCCTGCAATGACGCTGCCACCCGTCAGGCCAACGCTGGCCTCGCCCCCATTGGCCGTAAACGTACCACCACAGGTGTTGGTCACATTGGCAGGGCTCGCCACAACCATGCCCGCAGGGAAGGGATCACTGAACGCCAGATTATCGGCCGCAGCGGCATTGGCCGCGTTGTCGATGATGAGAGACAGCGTTGTGATCTCACCTTGTTCAATCGTAGTGGGACCAAAGACTTTGCTGAAGTTTGGCGCGCCTGCCGGGTTCACACTCAGCGTGGCACTGGCTGCTGCCGCCGTGGGCAGGGTCGAAGTCAGCGTTGTCGTGGTATTGGTTACCGAAGTTTCAGACGAATTCACAACCACATCCACCTCAACCGTACAGGTGCCGCCAATGGCAACCGAACCGCCACTGAGCGCGACCGAGGTTTCGGTCGGGTTGGCCGTAAACGAGCCGCCGCAGGTATTGTTGGCATTGGCGGGTGTCGCCACAAACATATCGGCGGGGAAATTATCGGTGAAGGTCAAAGTATCGGCCGGCAGCGCATTGAGGCTGTTGTCGATGGTGATCACCACCTGTGTGGTTTCCCCCTGTTCGATCGCCGCAGGCAAGAAGGCCTTGGTGAAGGTGATCGAAGGCACGACCACGACGGTATCACTATCCGTAGCAGAATTGTTGCTTGCATCGGGATCATCCACTGACGCGGTGACAGTGGCAGTGTTGGACAGCGTACCGGTTGCCGCGGCATCCACAGTACACATGGCCGTATAGGTCACCGACCCGCCCGAAGGCAGCGACAAGGTTTCGGCCAGATCGCCCGCCCCTGATGCCGTATTGCCCGTGGCACCACCTGCAGCCGCAGATGTGTAGGTACAGGTCAGGGTGCCAGGGAATGTGTCTGTCAGGCTAACCGATGGATCGGTCGAAGGCCCGGCATTGGAGGCCACAATCGTATAGCTCAGCGTATCGCCGGCCCGGATCGATGTGACCCCATCGGTTTTCGTGACCGAGATATCCGCCTGCGGGGTCACTGTTGTGGCGGCGGTGGCCGTATTATTGCCCGCAGCCGGATCGGCCACGGGGCTGGCCACGGTGGTGGAGGCATTCAACGTGCCGGTGCTGGCCGCATCGACGGTCACCGTGATCGTATAGCTGTCTGACGCTCCATCGGCGATATCACCAAGCGTACATGTGGCCACGCCGTTTGGATCCTCGGCACAGCCCGAGGTCGACGTCAGTGTGACGCCTGCAGGCAGGGTGAAGGAACTGGTCACACCTGTGGCCGTGCTGGGCCCAGCGTTGGACACCTCAACCGTATAGGTCAGGGTCTGATTGGGGAAAACCGGATCGGGGGCGTCGGTGATGCTCACGCTCAGATCGGCCGAGGCCGTCGCTGTCAGCGTGGCACTGGCCGTGCCGGAATTGCCCGCCAGCGATGTTAGATCGCCCGAGACACTGTTGAACGTACCAGGGGTAGTTGTGGTGACATCCACCTGCAACGTACAGCTTGCGCCAGCGGCCACTGTGCCGCCGGTATAGCTGGCCACAGCTGTGCCAGACACCGCTGTCAGCGTGCCACCCGTACAAGTGGTGGACGCCCCGGATGGGGTGGCCACGGTAATGCCTGCGGGGAAATTATCAGTGAACCCAAGATTGCTGGCGGCCAACGCCGAGGCCGAGTTGTCAATCGTGAAGGTCAGGGTGGAGACAGCGCCATCCACAATCGAGGCCGGCGAGAACGCCTTGGCAAAGCCAGGAGCGGGTTCCACGGTCAGGTTGGCTGTGGCTGGCAGGGCCAGGGACACGCCGCTGGCAAACAGATCCGAACTGGTGTTGGGATAGCTGCCCGCCGTGGCCCCGGCAGGGGCGGTGACCGGTATGGTGATGGTACAGCTGGATCCGGCCCCGACCGCACCACCCGAGAAGGTCACAAAGCCCGTGCCGGACACAGAGCCACCACAGCTGGACGTGGCCGCACCGCTGGCAACAGCGCCGCTCAGCATGGCATTCAGGTCATCGGTAAAGCCCAATCCCGACAGCGCCGAGGCTGACGCGGAATTGTTGATGGTAAAGACCAGATTGGTGGTGCCACCGGCAAAGACCGGCCCGGCAAAGGCCTTGGCAAAGCCCGGCGCATCGACGGCGATAACCTGCAGGCTGGTTGTGGCCGGTGGAGCCGTGACAGTCAGCCCGCCGATTGTGCCGCTCAGATCCGAAATCGTGTTGGGATAGCTGCCCGTGGCCGTCGCGGCAGGGATGAACAGAGTGACCGCATAGGTACATGATCCGCCTGCGGGCACAGATCCGCCTGAATAGCTGATGTTATTGCCCGGAAACGCCGCCGTGCCACCACAGCTGTTTGTCGGTGTGCTCACCGCCGAGGTGCCCGCCACCATGGATTGCAAATTATCCGTAAAGCTGAGGGCGCTGACCGCCTGCGCGGTGGGGTTGGTGATTTCAATCTCCAGAGTTACCGTGCCGCCTGCGGTCACCGGATCATCGGTAAAGGTCTTGGTCAGCTCCAGCTGTGCCTCTTCTACCACCAGAGGGGCGATCGCCGGATCACCAGTTACACTCGCCCCATTCACCGTGGCGGCCGGGGTGCCGGTGACATTGTTATAGGTGCCGCTGGCCGCCCCACCGGGGATTTGCACGTTCACATCAAAGGTACAATTTGCACTCGCTGGCACTGTGCCGCCCGCAAAGATCAGGAAGGTGGTGCCCGTGAGAATACTGCCCGACCCACAGAGGTCACTCCCGGTACCCGACACCACTGTTGCCCCGCTCAGCATCGCACTCAGACTGTCAGTAAACGAGATGTTGGTCGCATCGTTGCTGGCGTTGGGATTTTCAATGGTAAACCGCATGGGGGCAATCTCACCGGGCAGGAATGGCCCACCGATGAATTCCTTGCTCAGGATCACCGGCTGATCATCGGCCGCCAGCACGCGCAGCGTGGCCGTGGCCGCATCATCGCCCACCGCATTGCCGCCTGCCGTACCGGTCAGCGCCGAGGCTGTGTTCAGGTAATCGCCCGTTGCGGCCCCGGCAGGTGTTTGCACGGTGACAGCAATGGTACAGCTGGCGCCCGGCGCCACAGATCCGCCTGCATAGCCAAAGTTTCCGGTTGGGAACCCACTGGTCGCCATACCGCCACAGGTGTTGCTCACAGCGCCTGTGACTGTGGTGCCTGTCAGCATCGCCTCCAGATCGTCGCTAAAGCTCAGACTTGTGGCCGTCACCGGGCTTTCGGGGGCCGAAGCGATGGTGAACTCCAGCGTGGTGGTGTCACCTGCATTGACCGGACCGCCGGTAAAGGCCTTGGTAAACGCAAGACTGACGCCGCCATTGACCGACAGTGTGTCACTGCCCCGTGAGCCGGCCCCGGCATCGGAGGTGACGTTTGAGGTTTGTGTCGGATAATTGCCGCCGGGCAGATCGCCGGGCAGGTCAATCACCAGATCAAAGGTACAGCTGCCCCCTGCGGGAACAGACCCAGCCGACAGGCTGAGACTTGCAGGCACGGCATCGGACGGCGGAGGAGGGTTAAAGGACGGCGTAAAGCTGATGGATGAGCCAGCACCACAGCTGCCCGTACCGGGCACCGTCGAGGCCGTCAGACTGCCAAAGCCGGTGAACACGTGATCGAATGCCACATCTGTTGCCGCCGCTGAGGGGTTTGGATTGGTGATCGTATAACGCACGGTGGCCATGCCCCCTGCCACCACCGTGTTGGGCACAAAGCTGACATCCAGATCCAGCGGCGTGCCGGGCGTGACCTCAAGCGTGTCGCTGGCCACAGCCCCGGTAAAGGGCGTGCCATTCACCGTGGCGGTGAGCGCACTGGTGGTGTTGGTATAGGTTGCAGGGGCTGCCGCCCCCGGAACCGCCACATCCACCGAGAAGACGCAGCTTTCACCTGTTCCCAACGCACCCCCGCTGAACGACAGCGTGGAGGTGCCGGTGATGGCTGATCCGGGGCCGCAAGGCTCGCTCGGCAGGTTTGAGGCCAAAGTGCCCGCCAGCATCGCATTCAGATCATCGCTAAAGGCAATACCCACCGCATCATCGCGGCTGGCGTTTACGATATCAAACACCAGCTGCACGGTGCCGCCGGGGCCGGTGCTGCCGGGGGCAAACCGTTTAAACAGGGTCGGCCCGTCATTGGCTGGTGCATTGACCACCACCGTGGTGCGCGAGGGCCCTGCGTTTTGGCCACCGGCACTCAGATCGCCCGACACCAGCTCAAAACTGCCAAAGCTGTCTGCAACCAGATCCACCGTGATGGTACAGCTGCCATTGGCGGGCACCGCCGGGAATGAAGGGTTGAACCCATTGGCAAAGATGTTGAGCGTGCTGCTGCCCGAAGCCGCCGTCAGGTTGGGTGGGAAGACGCTGGCGCCACAGGTGGTCGACAGGTTCGACACAGGCGCCACGGTCACGCCGGTCGGAAAATTCTCGGACATGCTGAGCGTCGCGATGCCACTGGCGTTTGCCGTGTTGTCGATCAGATAGGTGACGGTGAACGGATCGTTTGGATTGGTCGGATTGGGCGTGGCGGATTTGGAGAAGGTGGGCAAGGCGCCATCCACCTCAAGATTATCGGTAGCCGGGCCGGAATTGCCTGCACTTGAGGTCAGATCACCTGAGGTGTTCGTATATACTCCAGCTGCACTGGCAGTCACCACCACACTGAGCGTACAGCTGTCGCCCGGCGCAATGCGCCCGTTTGCAAAGGACACCGAATTGCCGCCATCGGCTGCTGTCAGCGTGCCATCCCCACAATTGTTGGTGGCATTCGCAGGGGTGTTCAGGGTCAGCCCTGCGGGGAAAGTGTCGGTAAAGGCCAGATCAGTGGCCGCCCCGCCGCCCGAATTGTTGATGGTAAAGATCAGGGTCGATGTGCCGCCTGGCGCGATTTCATTTGGAGAAAAGACCTTGGAGAATGCCGGTTGTGCCTCGGCGGCTCTTGGCAGACCTGCCATGATCACAGCCAAGAAAACCACACAAATCGCGCGCAAGATCAAAGTCATCCCAGTCCCCTGTCAAAATGCCGAATACTCAAACTGTTCTAGATATAAAAAACCGCGCCCAGTTTATGTGTTTGCTTATGGGGCCGCAGGTACACTCAGCAATTGAGATGATGATAGACACAAGGCCCCCGTTGCAACAAGCACGCAAGGAGCTATGCGGCAGGTTTTCTTTACCTCAGGTTATCAAGTCACAATAAAAACACAGCACTGGCAGTTTTACCCCGCCACCACCGCCTGCAAATCAAAGATCGGCAGCAGGACCGCCAGCACGATCACCAGCACCATGGCACCCACCACCATCATCAGCGCAGGCTCCAGCAGGGCCGCGATGCGTTTGCGTTCGGTCGACAGCCCGTTTTCGGTCAGCATGGCGGCGCGTTCGGTCATGCGGGCCAGCCGCGCCGAGGCCTCGCCTGCATTGATCAGCTGCCGTGCCACCGGTGGAATGGGGCTGAGACTGTGCAGCGCCTGGCTGAGGCTGTCGCCTTGCTGCACCGCTTGGGTCACCTGGGCCGCTTCATCACGAAACTGGTCAATGTCCATGACTTCGGCCGCGGAGGCCGAGGCGGCAATCACCGGCTGACGCGAGGCCAGCACCAGCGCCAATGTGCGCAGGTATTGCACCGAGGCCCCCAGCCGCATGAGCCGCCCAATCAAGGGCAGTTTCAACCCCAGCTTAAGCCGCGCCTGTCGCAAGGAGGGCACAAATTTTGTGGCCAGTCCAAATAGAATGAGCCCTGCCAGCACCACGCCCAGCAGCACCAGATTGCGCCCGATCCAGTCACTGACCGCCAACATGCGTTGCGTCAGGACAGGCAAAGGCCGGTTTGACAGCTCAAACATCGCCACGATCTCGGGCGCCACATTGACCATCAGGATGGTGCAAACCAGCAAGGATATAGCGGCCACAAAGGCCGGATAGATCAGTGCGGTGGAAATCTGGGCCTTGTCGGTGCCCAAAGATTCCAAATGATCCGCCAGTTCCGAAAACACCTGTGCGGCGTCCCCTGCGGTTTCACCCGATCTGACCGAGGCAATATAATAGCGCGGGAATCCTGCCCCGCTGCGATCAAGCGCTTCGGACAAGGGCGCGCCGTCCATCAGGGCGGCCTGCGCAGAGGCCGCGACCCGGTCAAGCGCCGAACTACCGCCTGCGCGCACGGCTTCCAAGGCCGCCTCGGCAGGCATGTCAGCGGCCAGCAGCACGGCAATCTGTCGGGTCATCACGGCCTGGAGTTCAGGGCTGAGCCGAGCGCGCGAAAACGCCTGTGCCCCTGCCCCAATGCGCCGGGCGCGCGCCACCAATTCAGAGGGATACAGACCCTGTTCCTGCAGTTTTTGCGCCGCATGGGTTTCAGTTTCGGCCACCACAGTGCCGGTCTTGCGACGGCCTGTATCGGTATAGGCGACATAGGCGTAGGCCTTCATCGGCAGACCTCAGGATGCAGCACGCTCACGCCACATCCCCCACAACCCGCAGCGCCTCGGCCAGAGAGGTATTGCCTTCAGCCACCTCGCCCAGAGACTGCCCAAACAGCGTCTCGGCGTCATCCAATGCAAGGGTCTTCAACTCAGACTCGGGCGCGCCGCGGTCTATCGCTTCGCGCAGGGCCTCGCCCACTTCAACCATCTCGAATATGCCCACCCGGCCCGCATAGCCTGATCCGTTGCAGGCCTCGCAGCCCACCGCCGCATGCAGCGCGTGGGGTTTGGCCAACCTGTGCCGTTTGAAATGGGCCAGTTCAGCGGGACTGGGCGCATGCGCCGTGCAGCAGTTGGTGCACAGCCGCCGGAGCAGACGCTGAGCAATCACACCGCGCAGGGTGGCGGCAATCAGGAAATTATCAACGCCCAGATCGCGCAGACGCACCACCGCGCCCACCGAGCCATTGGCGTGCAGCGAGGAAAACACCAGATGGCCTGTCAGGGCGGCCTGAGCTGCCACTGAGGCCGTTTCGGTATCACGGATCTCGCCCACCAGAATAACATCCGGGTCCTGCCGCAAGGTGGCGCGCAACCCGGCAGCAAAGGTCATGCCGATCTCGGCATTGATCTGTGACTGTGAAATCCCGGCCAGATCATATTCAATCGGGTCCTCAACGGTGACGATGTTGCGTTCATCCTGATTGGCCAGGTTCAGCAAGGAATACAGCGTGGTGGTTTTGCCCGACCCTGTCGGCCCCGTGGCCAGAATAATCCCGTTGGGCAGCGAGGACATGCGTTCCAGCTGCGCCTCTTGTGCCGCACTCAGGCCAAGGTTCTTCAGGGGCATCAACCCGGTCGAGCGATCCAGAATACGCAACACAATCCGTTCGCCATAGTTCCCCGGCAAGGATGAGACCCGTGTGTCAATCAAGCGCCCCCCCAACCGCAGCGGGATACGCCCATCCTGCGGCAGGCGGGTTTCAGCAATGTCCAGCCCCGCCATCACCTTGAGGCGGGAAATGACCCGGCGCACCGGCACATCGCCGCGGTCCATCATGGATTGCAAAAACCCATCGATGCGCATGCGCACCCGCAGGCCGCCTTCATAAGGCTCAACATGCAAATCCGAAGCCCCCGCGCTGACTGCCCGGCGCAACAGCTGATTGACCAACTTGATCACGGGCGCATCGCCGCTTTCCTCCAGCAAATCACGTTGCGTGGCAGGCCCGGCAGTGTCTTCCAGATCAAAGCTGGGTTCCGCCTCTGCTTCAGCCTCGCCTCCCTCACCGCCTTCGTAGAACTGCGACAGGGCAATCTCGAACCCCGATTGGGTCTGCTCAATCAGCTCAAGCACCCGGCCGCCCGCGCGCCGTTCCGCCTCGCGCAGACCGGCAGCTGTGGCACCGGGACCGGCCACCAGACGTGGACCATCCAGCAGCACCTGCGCATCGCGGGCAAAGGCAAAGGGCAGCCGTGAGGACGACCGCGAAAGCGGTGTCTCAGTTGCCGCCGAAGCGGAGCCGCGTCGGGAGCGGCGGGAAGTTTCGGCTTTGGGCGACGTCATCAACAAATCCGGCATCAAAGGGTTGGTTCAAATCTGCCCCATCAAAAGGCAGGCCGCCCCCGGGGCTGCGCGGGTAGTGTCCCTCATCAAGGGGTTCAATAGCAAGGCTTGCGGCTTTGGCCTCGCGTGCCAGGGCCCGGCTCAGCCGTTTGGCCTCTTCTTCCGAGTTGACGACCTTGGGACGCAACAGCACCAAAAGCACCCGCTGGCTTTTTGAGGCGTTCTTGCCGCGGAACAAGCCGCCCACCAGTGGCAGCTTGGAGAACCCCGGTACTTCTTGCTTTTCCGCGCCCGAGCCATTTTCCAAGAGACCGCCCAGCATCACCACATTGCCATCGTTGACCAGCACCGAGGTACTGAGTGAACGTTTCGAGGTGATCTCGCCGCCCGTCGAGGCGGTGTTGCGTGTCAGGTTCGACACCTCTTGCTTGATCACCATCTTGACGGTGCGGTCGGCATTGATCTGCGGGGTGACATTCAGGGTCAGGCCGATGTCCTGCCGTTCAATGGTCTGAAACGGGTTTTCCGGCGCAGAGCCATCCCCGGTCGAGGTAAACGACCCGGTCACAAAGGGCACGTTCTGCGCCACGACAATCTCGGCTTCCTGGTTGTTCAGGGTCATGATCGACGGGGTTGAAAGCAATTTGGTGGTCTGGCTGGTGGCCACGGCCGTCAAAAGACCGGCCAGGCCATTGTCACCCGACGGCACGCCGCCGATGACACCCCCGCTGCCCACATCCACCTCGGTGCCCGTCACCACACCCGAGACCAGGTTTGTCAGGCTGGACCGGCCCGCGAGCGAAAACTGTGCGCCGCCCACAACAGCGCTGTCCAGAATGGCGCCAAATTGCACGGACAGATCCGAGAACGCCTCGACCGACATCTCAAAGATCACCGCCTCGACCAGCACCTGGCTGGGCCTGCGATCAAGATAGCGCACCATGGCGTGAATATCATCCATCTGTTCTTGCGGGGCTGTGATCAGCAATGTGTTGGTCTGGGGTTCCGGCACGATGCGGATTTCACCTTGGGGCTGCCCTTCGGCGTTTTGGTTTTGCAAACTCCGCAACACCACATCCGCCATGGCACTGGCTTCGGCATAATTCAGGCCAATGGCACTGGAGACGGTGTTGTTTTGCTGCGTGTCCAGACGGGTGGCCAATGTGCGCACCTGTTGACGCAAACTGGGCGGGCCTGAAATCAGCAAAGCGTTCGAACGCCGGTCAGCCGTCACGCTGGCGCCTTCGGGAATGATGTTCATCGATTGCACCACCTGCAACACTTCGGCCGCATTGGCATTGCGCAGACGCATGATTTCTACAGGGGCGTCCTGGGGTTGATCCAGTCTGCGGATCAGCGCTTCGATCCGGCGGTGGTTCTGGCCGCGATCTGACAAAATCAGCAAGTTAGAGCCTGCAACAGGCGTCAGGACCGCCTCGGCGGGCAGCAAAGGCCGCACCACTTCGATCACCTCGGACAGCGAAATATGTTCAACCTTGATCACCCGGGTTTCATAGGCCCCGCCTGCGGTGCCTCCCGAGGACAGCTCGCGCGCGGTGTTCATCGCCACGATCCGGTCCGAGCCGACACCCTGCACAATCGTCAGCCGGTTCAGCTCCAGCACATTCAGGAAAACTTCGTATAATTCATCCGGTGTCATATCCTTGGGCGCCAGCACCGTCACCGTGCCACGCACTGCCGGGTCCAGCACATAAGACCGCCCTGTCGCCTCAGACACGATCTGTACGAAACTGCGCAGATCTGCATCGCGCAGGTTCAGCTCGACCTGGGCGTGCAGGGGTTTGGGCGCAAGGGCAACCAGCCCCACAACTAGGATCAGGGCCGCCCACGCCGCCCGCAACCGTATCAAATGTGCCATGACCTGCTCTCTGCCTCGTTGTTCCCTCCGCGCCCCGGTTTTTGAAATGGGTGTCACGGGATGGGATCATCCTCAGGTATCAGTCTACTGGGTTTGGTGCGAAATTTGAATCTTTATCTTTATGTCGTGCTGCAAAAGGCAAAACTGTTGCAGATGATGCGCGGTTTGCGACGGCTCACTCAGGCGCGGGTGCCGTATCATCGGCAAACCCCAAAAGCCCCGGTTCTTCGCCCGCAGGCCCGGCCCAAAGCCCCTGTTCGTCAATTCTGGCTACAACCAGCCCCGCCTCCAGCTCATCGCCGATGCGCAATACCTGTTCGCCCGTTGGGTGTGACACCATAGCCCAGACCGCCCCATCAGCGCGCACAACACCGTTCAGCGTATAGCCCAAGGCATCAATCGGCGGGGCTTTGGCTTTGGGCGGTTCTGGTTCGGCCTCAGGCGGTTGCGGCTCAAGCGCGGCTTTGGGTGGCATCTTTTCGCCAAAAAGCAACGGCCAGATCCGGGGGGGCAAGGCCTCGGCGGGCGGTTGCGGCTCGGCCTCTTGCTGCAGCACGGCCCTGGGGCCCACAGGATCACGCACCACCTGCCACTCTTGCCAGAACGCCTGCCCCGCCCAGCCTGCCGCAGCCAGAGATATCAGAAGGGCAAGAAGAGCGGCAAACCGCATGAGTGTTCTTCCTTGGCAACAGCCGAGATCAGGATTTACGCGCCCAATAGACGCAGATTCAAGGCGATGATACACTCATGCTCTAAATAATAAAAACAATGATGAGCAGGTAATATGAGAACAGGACCACTGGCCAAGGCCGGGCTTTTTGGCATGTCGCTTCTTTTGCTGGCGTCATGTGACGAAGGCACCGGTATTGGTGAAAAGAATTTCCAGAAACAATATGCCATTGCACGTGATGCCCTTGAGCGGGGGCGCTATGCCCAGGCCAGTGACGCCTATGCACAGCTGATCCCCAAGGCCGGGCCTTTGGCGCCTCGGATGAAGCTGGAATATGCCCATACGCAATTGCGTGCAGGGCATTATGACAAGGCATCACAGCTGGCACTGGCTTTGTCCAAAAGCGAAGAGGCATCGCTGAAGTCTGCCGCTTTGGCCGTCTATGGCACCGCCGAGCATGAATTGGGGGCAGCGGCCCTGCAAAACGGGGACAAGGCTGCGGGGCGGCGGCATCTGAGTGCGGCACAATCGGCGTTGGGCACCATGTTGAAGGCGCATCCTGACATGGATCCGCTTGGGGCAATGGCCGGGCGCAAAGCGTCGGTGGATGTGCGGCTGAAGTCACTTTAAAACGGCGCGGGCTCTATTACTGCGCCTCCGGCACATGCTCTATTACTGCGCCTCCGGCACAAGTGTCAGCCGGGCTTCGACATAAGCCGAGCGGTCGCCACGTTCAATCCTGAGCGCTGCAATCCGGTATCCCCATTCAGGGTCCTGCCGATCCATCCAGCGCATCAGATCGACAAAGTTCACTTCGTCGAACCGCAGAGCAATTTCACCGTCGTCCCGGGTTTCCAATCCCCCCATAAAGGGCCGCAGATTGCTTGAAATCAAGCTCTGTTCCAGCGCAGAAACGCCAATCGCCTCTGGCACTTCCCTCCCGTCAGAGGGCAACGACAAGCCCGCCTTCTCGGCCTGGCGCTCCATCACCCAGGCGTCCAGCGCCCGGGTCTCGACCAACTCGGCCTCGGCCGTCTGGCGCGCCTCGTGAAGGGGCCAGAGCCAGCCCAGCACCACAGCGGCAGGCACCACCACCAAGCCCAGCACCCCCAGCAACAGCCGCTCACGCGGGGCCAGCCGGACCAGAAAATCAATCACGCGCTCACTCATTGTTCCGCCTCCGGTGCGGCAATGCGCAACTCAGTGCGCACACCCTCATCGGCCTCGCTGACCCGGCTTTCCACCACGGTGATTTTCAGCCCGGCCTCGCGCAGCGCCGCCGCCAGAGCATCGGCCGCGGCGAAATCATCAACGCGCACCACCGCACTCAGCCCATCGGCGGGGGTGTAATCAATGTAATCAGGCCGGGCGTTGCGGGCTGTCATCACATCCGCACTCAGCCCCAGAAGATCCAGCGGCGACACAGACACGCCCGCACCCGAGGCCGCCACACGCGCCTCGGCCAACGCGCGGGCCACTTGTGTGCGCACATCCAGAATAGGCCCCGAGGGGACAAAGTCACGGCGCACACTGTCCAGTGTCACAGCCCGCACCTGCGTCGTTTGCTCTTGCACCCCAGAGATGGCCAGCATCTGTGCCCCGGCCCAAAGGGCCGCCGCCAACGCGCCCACCAGCAAAGGCCAACGCCAGGGCAACACATTGGCACGCAGCCGGGCGCGGGCGGCACGCGGATCACGGCGCAGATCAAACGCCAGCTCGCCATGGGCCAACAGGCGTGGCGGCGCCAGATCAAGCGCTTTCAGCCCGGTCTCATCGCGCACCACAGGCACGCCATGCGCCGCAAAAAGCGTCTCTAATTCAGGGGCAATCGCCCCCGGCGCAAAAACGGCCTGAGGGCTGGGGTCTGCAGCCATAAGCGCCTCTTTGAACAACCGCTCAGCCACCGCAGGGCTGGCGCTGAAGCCATCTCCGGGGCCAAGCCGCGCCAGAACCACCGCACCGGGCTGGGCCAGTGTCCACAGACCTTCGCCCGCAGGCAGGGCCAGATAATCAGGCAGAACCGCACGGCAACTGGTGCCGGCCTGCGCGCGCCAATTGTCCAGGTGAGCGCGATCGGCCACCAGAACACGAGACCAGTCATTTTGCTGCTCGGGGGCATAAAACGGACGCACTTCGATCAGATCACCGCCCGAGGCCAGCGCATCGCGCATTTGCCGTTCGGCCACCTGTTCGCGGGCATGACCGCGCAGGGCACCGGGCAGTGCCACCTCAAGCAGCGGCACTTCGGCGCCGGGGACCAGCCCGATCTGGCGCGGGCCGGGTGCAGGGCCGCCGGGGGTCAGATAGGTGAACTGGTCAGGGAAACTCCCGCCTGCCGCGCCCTCCGGTGTGTCGCTGTTTAATCCCGCTTGTGCGTTCACAGTGCCGTTCCTGTCTCTCACCATTTGTCCAGACGATAGGCCACCTGCGCGCCCGCAGGAAGTGACAAGCGTTGCAAGACCACCTGACGTGTGGCGGTCCGGCCCTCCAGCTTGGCACTGATCCGCACCTCGAACCATTCGGATCCAACGCTGAGCCGGTCTGTATCCAACGCCTCGGCACTCTCGGCGCCCATGATCTGTACCAGCCGGTCGGCAAAATCATCCATCGATATGAAAGGCTCGGTGCGGCGCGTGGACAGCAGCGCATCCAGAGCTACCGGGTTCACGCCCGACAGGAAACTGGTCAAGACCAGAGCACTGGTCGTGTTCACATTCAGCTGGCTGTCTCCGGGCAGCACCGCAATATGTGACCGCAGCCGCCGCAGTGCGCGTTCCGGAATGGCCAGCTGATCCAGCATCAGCGCCGTGCCGCCAGGCAAATTTTCGGCCACAGAGGCCTTGCCTGTCTTGGTGAGGCCAGAGCCACCAGGACGCAGGGCTGCAAGAATCTGCTCGCCCACCTGGGTGGACACACCCAGCTGTGTCAGCAGCCGCTCAAAGGCCTCACGGGCGGCGATGTCTTCAGGGTTTGCCAGCCAGTTAAGGTTGAACCGACCCTGCAAATCCTGCAGTCGACCCGAGACCTGACCCCGGTCCAGGGTCAGTGCGTTATCGTCACGTGCCCAGGCCTCGCGGGTATGATCCACAGCATTGGTGTCAGCATTCAGAATGGCACGGGCCAGCGCCTCATAGGCATCCAGGTACAGCTCCAGCTGCACCGCATCCGTGGCTGCCAGCATCCGCAAGCGGCCCCCTTCAGCGCGTGAAAGCAAAGCCAGTGAAACGGCAGACAGGGCTGCCACCAGCACCAGCGCGTTGACCAGCACAAACCCGCGGGATTGTTGTCTGGGCTGTCTGGTGGGTTCACTACCCTGTCTCATTGAAAATACTCCAGCAGCACGATCTGGCCAAAGTCACGGGTTTCCAGCGTAATTTCGACCGCGCGGGGCAATGTCCCTGAATAGACCTCAGGGGCCACTCCGCCGGCACGGTCATCATCCCCTGCGGCCTGCTGGCTTGGGTCCACCGGAACACCCGACCGCAGCCCCGGCACCCAGCCCTGCCCGCTCCAGTAGCTGCGCATGGACAAGGCTGTGACCCCGTCCAGCACCTGCATTTCAGGCCCCTGTTGTGACGCGCGCACCGGGTAAAGCGTGGGCCAGGCCTGCCGGGTCAGCCGTTCGTCTTGCGGATGATAGCGCCAGTCCACCCGTTGTTTTTCTACCGCGTCTACGTGCCCCGAGGCCAGTGGGATACCGGGTTGGCCGCCCACCGACAGGCTGAACCCCCGCCCGCCCCGGATGGGCCAGATGGCCGACGCAGGGGCGGTGTTGCCCGGCGCAAAAAACACCATCGGCAAGGCCGAGGCCAGATCATTGCGCAACAAAGCAGTGCCTTGCCCCAGCTGATCCGTGGCATTGGCCTGCGCCCCCAACCGATCTCGCAGCGACAAGCTAACGGTCAGACTTTGCAGGCCCATGATGGCGACAAGGGCAAAGATACCCAAGGCCACGACCAGCTCGATCAGGGTGAGGCCCCGTGTGTGATGCGCGCGGCTCATATGTCTGACCCCAGCGGGGTGACATAGGCCACCAGATAGGTCCCCGGCCCGTCAGGGCCGCGCACAGTAATGGCCGCACGCGCCAGACCGCCTGCAGTGGTTGTGGTGTCAACGCTCACCTGAAAGCGCCGTCCCCCCATTTCAACCTCGCCGGGCAACGACCCTGCGGCCACAGCGCCATAAAGCTGCAATTCCTGCACCCGGTTGCGCGCCACGATCTGCGCCAGCACCCGGCTTGGCATGCCGCCAATGGCCACGCGGGATTGATCTGTAGCGCGCAGGGCCGCAATCGATCCCACCGACAAGATCATGACCGCCACGACCAGCTCCAGCAGGGTCAGGCCCAGGGTCCCACGGTGTGTGGTGCGGTTTGATGTGCGTCTTTGGCGGGGGCGCATCTCAGCCCCCCTCGCAGGTCAGGCCGGTCCAGCCGTCACTTTCACAGCGCCCGCCTGCGGCAAAGCCGATGGAAAACACGCTCGTGCGGCCATTGGCCAGAAACCGGATATCCGGGCCTCCGGGTTCAAACGCTTCGCCTTGTTTGGCAAAGGCCACCTTGCCGCGCCAGGGCTGCACCGATTGGGTCAGCACCCAGCCGTCCTCACCGGGACGCGCCCGGCGCATCCCCTCGCCCTGCACCACCAGCCCACGTGTTTCGCGACCTTGGATGGCCATGGCACGCAGAGTGGCAAAACTGGTTTGAAACCGGGTCATATCAGCGGCATCTTTGGACGGATCCCCACCGCGGCTGACGCTGAGCGTGGCACCAACACTGAGGATCGCCAGCACGGCAATCACCACCAACAATTCGATCAGGGAAAACCCGGCCTCCCCGGTGGGGGGCTTTGGGTTGAGGCTCAGCTGTTGCCCCACGAGCCTATATCCGCATTGGCACCCGTGCCGCCCTGAACCCCGTCTGCCCCGTAGGAAAAGACGTCAAAATCGCCATGTACCCCAGGAGCAAGGTACTGGTAAGGCTGACCCCAGGGATCAACCGGCACACGGTCCATATAGCCGTTGGCGGCCCAGTTGGGCGCGGCAGGCTCTCCGGTCGGGCGGCTGACCAGGGCCTGCAGGCCCTGTTCGGTGGTGGGATAGCGGAAGTTGTCCAGCCGGTAGAGATTCACCGCACTGGAAATCGCAGCAATATCCGATTGCGCGCGCGCCGCACGCGCCTGATCGGGCCGGTCAATGACCCGTGGCACGATCACCAGCGCCAGGATCGACAGGATCACCACCACCACCATCAGCTCCAGCAGGGAAAACCCCGCATCACGGTGGTCTGGCTCTGACACGTCAGGGATCGGCATGGTGGGGGCAGGCGTATGCATCAAAAAATCCTCATTTCAATTGTCGACATGATAGGGCCGCACCTGCGGGCTGACAATCGCCCTCATGCGCTCTATCAGGACGTCTATGTCTGGCTTGGTTCTGCTTGTTCTGATCAGCCCCGCTGTGGGGTCGTTTCTGGCGCTTTTGGCGGACCGGCTGCCCCGAGGCGAGGATGTGGTGCGCGCGCGCTCTTACTGTCGCAGCTGCAAACACACGCTGGGGCTGCGCGATCTGATCCCGGTGGTCTCGTTTGGGGTGTCAGGCGGGCGATGCCACCACTGCGGGGCCGCAATCCCACCTTGGCTGCTCTATATGGAAATCCTGGCCACAGGCTGTGCCGTGGTGGCGGTTATTCTGAGTCAAAGCCCGGCTGAAGCCTGGGGGTATGCGCTGTTCTTGTGGGTTCTGCTAACGCTGGTCGCCTGTGATCTGCTGTGGTTCCGACTGCCCGACCAGCTGACCGGTGCGCTGCTGGTCATCGCTATGATGCTGGCATGGATGACGCCATATATCAGCCTGCCGCAGGCGCTGCTGGGGGCTGTGATCGGCACAGGCGGTTTCTGGGCGCTGCGCTGGGGCTACCGGGCCGTGCGCGGCCGCGAAGGACTGGGCTTGGGTGATGTGAAACTGATGGCAGGGCTAGGGGCTGCTCTTGGGCCTTATGATCTACCGCTGATGCTGCTTCTGGCCAGCCTGACAGCCCTGGCTGTGGCCGGGGTCGGCATGATGCGTTCACCCCGTGCGCTCAACGCAACACGCCCCCTGCCCTTTGGCGCCGCCCTGGCAGCCGCCACCGCGTTGCTGTGGGTCCTTTTGCACCTTCCAGCTTAAACAAGCTCTTGAATATCACGCGAAGAAAGACCCCCTGTTTCCTACCCCCTTCTCATGTTCCCTTTCAAAGATCAGCCTGTTTATGAGTATCAGATTTTGCCCGGGGATGGTGTCATTGCAGAAGCTGCGATAGGCTTTGCTCCGATACTGCCTCATTGTCCGGATACTCTTTTTGATATGACCAAATTTCCTTTGCCAAAACACACCCCCTTAAATTCAAGGCGCTCGGCCACAAGCCGCATTCATAACGTCATCTGGCTGTGCGGCCTGAGCCTGCTGACCCTGGGCGCGCCAGCACAAGCCCAACAAACCGACACGCCCGTGACCATGGCCGAGATCGAACAGGCCTGGAAAGCTGGAGACTATGTGTTTGTGCGGGATGGGCTGCAACAGCTGGCCGAGCAGACCGGCACAGCGCTGGCGCAATATCGGTATGGCCGGGTTCTGGCCATGGGGCGGGGTGGGCCCAAGGACCTGCCCACAGCGGTCACCTGGCTGACCCGCGCCGCCGATCAGAACCATGCCGAGTCGCTGACCCTTCTGGCCCGGATTTACCTGAGCAACCTGCCTCAGTCCCAGGATGAACCAACAGGTCTGGAACGAGACCCGGCAAAGGCCGCCGATCTGCTAACGCGTGCCGCAGCCCTGGGCCATGCGGAAGCCCAATATCACCTGAGCCTGCTGTATGCCACAGGAGACGGGGTCAACCTCGATGACACCACCGCCTTCACCTGGATGCTGGCCGCCGCCCGGCAGGAATACTTCGACGCCCAATACGAACTGAGCCGGTTTTATGCCCGCGGCACAGGCACGGACACCAATGCTGAAACTGCGCTGGAATGGCTGGAGCGCGCGGCCAGCAACAACCACGTCAAAGCGCAGTATTATCTTGCGCTCAACTACGAAGCTGGCAACGGCGTGGCACAAAGCCTGCCCGCTGCTATCAGCTGGTATCGCCGGGCGGCAGAAAATGGATTGCCGATCGCACAACGCAACCTTGGCACCTATTACCTCAAGGGCGAGGGGATCGCCCAAAACACCGAAGAAGGGCTGCGCTGGCTGAATGCCGCTGCCAAAGCCGGAGACGCCGGAGCCATGGCCAATCTTGGCATGGCCTATGCCACGGGTCTGGGCGTCGAAAAGAATGATGCGACCGCCGCCAACTGGTACAACCGCGCCAGCGAATACGGGCTCGGCCGGGCCAAAGTGGCACTGGGAACGTTTTACGAGGTTGGGCGTGGGGTGGACCAGGATGTGGACCGCGCCATTGCTTTGTATGAACAGACGCTGGAAACCACGGATGCCGGGATGGCCGCCCGCCAGTTGGCTCGGATGGCCGCCGCAGGCACACTGGAGGGGCGCATCGCCCCGCAACGGGCCATCCCTTGGGCGCTTTATGCCGCAGAACAAGGCGATGATGCACCCAAAACCTGGCTGGCCACACAAGCCGACGCAGGCCTGCGGGATGCTCAGGCCGGGCTGGCTGTTCTTTATCTGAAAACCGATGAAACCGCAGCTGAGGGCGCGCGCCTGCTGGATCTGGCCGCCACGGCAGGGGATGCCGCAGCACAGGCCCGATTAGGCGAAATGTATATGACGGGCGCCCATGTGGAGTTGGATTACATCGCAGCACATAAGTGGTTCAATATTGCCGCCACATTGGGCCAATCCAGAGCCGTAGAACTACGCGAGACCGTCAGCGCCCTGATGACACCCGAAGATGTGGCCGAGGCACAGGCCGCCGCCCGGCACTGGTTTGAAAATGAAGAACCGCAGCCCCCCGCAATCCAGCAAAACGCGACGATCGTTTCAGAATGACCCCGCGCTTTCGTCTTTGCCCCCCGCTTTTTGCAACCCTTCTGGCCCTTGCTCTGACCAGCTTGCCGACCCACGCACAAGAGATCACGCTGGAAGATCTGACAGCCCGCGCCAAAACAGGGGATGTCGCAGCCCAGTTAAGCTTGGCCAGGCTCTATCATCAGGGCGAAAGCGTCACGCAGAACTATGCCAGTGCGGCCACCTGGGCCGCCCGTGCCGCCGAGGCAGGCAATCCGGAGGCCCAAAACCTGCTGGGGCGCTATTACCACGCCGGACTTGGGGTCACCCAAAGCCAATCCGAGGCCCTGCGCTGGCTTGAAGCCGCTGCAAGCACGGGCGGCGATCCGCAATACATCCATGACCTGGGTCTGGTTCTGGAGAACGGCGCAGATGGTTCCTCGGATCCTGGTGCCGCGGCTCGGGCCTATGCGCAGGCCGCAGAGGCCGGACATATGGACGCCACTGTCAGCCTTGGGATGCTCTATCAGGAGGGCAAGGGTGTGGTGCAGGATTTCACTCGTGCGCTTGACCTTTATGAAAGTGCAGCCGCACAGGGTCATCCCCGCGCCCAGAACAATCTGGGGCTTTTGTATGTGCGCGGCAGCGGGGTGCCGCAGGATTACGAAAAGGCCGCCCAGCTGTTTGCTGCCGCGGCCGAGACAGGCCTGCCCGGCGCCCTGCGCAATCTTGGCGTGATGTATGAAAACGGCTTTGGTGTGCCGGTCGACGAGGCACTGGCCGCCGATCTTTATCGACAGGCCGGACAGGGTGGACCCGCCGCCGAAAATACCCCTGCCCTGCGCTACGATCCACGGCTTCAGCCTGTGGCCGAGGGCGATGATGCTATCGCCCTGCTGCGCCAGTCTGCAGCTGCGGGTGATCCAGTGGCGCAGTTTCAGCTGGGCTGGCATCTGATCCAAACCGCCGGGGCGGATCCGGCGGCAAATACGCATGCCGCAGCCCTGTTTCAAGCTGCGGCTCAAGTCGGCCATGGGCCGGCCATGCGCAATCTGGGTCTGCTGTATTTCGAAGGACGCGGGGTGCCGCAGGATTATATGCTGGGCCGGATGTGGCTGACCCTGGCAGGACAGTCCGGTCAGCAAGACGCCGCTTTGCTGATTGAAGCCTTGGCGGCGAAGATGACAACCGGGCAAATCAACGAGGCTCAGGCCCGGGCAAAGGCTCGAAACAAATAATTTCTTAATATTTGTTTAATTTTGGGCTATAGTGCGAGTATATTGTATTTTTTGTGCGGTTTTTCGCTGTTTTATTTATCAAGTATCTGCAATGCGCATTTTGGGGGAGAAGATGATTCTGAAATATGCGAAGCCCGTTGTTCTTGGGTTTTCTCTGGCTTTTGGCACATCCGTTGCCACGTTTGCTTCAGAACCTGTTCAACAACATAATTCCAACGCGGTCTGGTTTGAAAACTGGACAGGGCTGACCAATGCCCAGATGATCGTGGCCGCGCCCAACGGCAAAGTCACCACCATCTATGCCGAAAGCGGCACACCTGTCTTTCAATTGGAAAAAGACGCGGTTCTGGATGGCGTTTACCGCTACGAACTGAGTGCCGCCACCGAAGAAAAGGTGGAGATTGTCAACAAGGTCGACAATGGCCGCGGTGACAACGCAAGCGACACCACTCTCAAGCCGTTTTATTCAAGTGGCCATTTCGTGGTGTCCCGCGGAGTGATCATCACACCCGAAGAGATAAAAGAAGAAGACAGTTAATATTGCCCCGGTGAGTGGATGGACGCAACCGGGGTCCAAACCAGGAGAAATACCATGAAATTCAACATTAATTATTTTTTGACAGCCAGCGCTTTGGCGCTCACAGCTGGGGCCGCTCAGGCCGATCAGGTGATCCTTGACGATCTGATCGTTGATGGCTCGATCTGTGTCGGTCAGGACTGTGTGAACGGTGAAAGCTTTGGCTTTGACACGATCCGGATCAAGGAAAACAACCTGCGGATCAAGGCGCAGGATACGTCGGCTTCGGCCAGCTTCCCCAGCCGCGACTGGCAGATCACCTTCAACGACAGCTCCAACGGCGGGGCCAACAAATTCTCGATCGATGATATTGATGGCGCACGCACCCCGTTCACCATTGAGGCCGGCGCGCGCACCAATGCGCTTTATGTCGATGATGGTGGCCGGATCGGCATAGGCACCGCAACCCCGTTGGCCGACCTACACGCCAAGACCGGCAACACACCAACGTTGCGTCTGGAGCAGGACGGCACCTCAGGCTTTACCGCGCAAATCTTTGATATCGCCAGCAACGAGTCCAACTTCTTCATCCGCGATTCCAGCAATGGCAGCCAGCTGCCGTTCCGGATTGCGCCGGGTGCAGATACCAATTCGATCTCTATCGCCGCCGACAATGATGTTGGTATGGGCATCCAGAATCCCGAAGCCGGTGTTTCATTGCACCTGCGCCGCTCCAACGGAACGTCAAAGCTTCTGGTAGAAGAAGTGTCCTCCACAGTTGCCGCACGTGGCATGCTGGAGATGCGCAACAATGGCACCACCTTCTTTACCCTGGCCGATACCAGCGTCGGCGGTGAAACCTGGAACATCCAAAGCAACTCGGGCGAGTTCCGCTTTACCAACGCTACCGGTCCAGGCGTCGAGCTGGCGATGACCACTACGGGTGATATGACCATTGCAGGCTCATTGACTCAGAACTCGGACAAAAATGCCAAGATGGCGATTGTGCCGGTTAACCCGGGCGAGATCCTGCAAAAAGTGACCGAACTGCCCGTGTCGCATTGGACTTATAAGGACAACGCCGCCGAAGGCATCCGTCACATCGGCCCAATGGCGCAGGACTTCTATGCCGCCTTCGGCACCGGCGCCACTGACAAGGGCATTTCCACGCTGGATACCAGCGGTGTTGCTTTGGCTGCGATCAAAGCCTTGGCCTCTGAAAATGCAGAGTTGAAAGAGCGGCTGTCCGTTCTGGAAGATAAACTGGCTGATTGATCTCTGCTTAAATCTCTTGAAGATCGGCCGCCAAATGCGCGGCCGATCTTTTGTTTGGGGCCCCATTCTTTTGGAAAACGGGTTGACCTGACACTGCTTGCATGTGTTGTGATTTAGCTAAGATCAGAAGCAAGTCAAAGGACGCCACGATGAACAAAAGCCCAATTGCAGTAGGGGGTGTTGGTGGCAGTGGAACGCGCGTTATCGCGAAAATCCTACAGAATTGCGACGTCTTCATTGGCTCGGACCTACCTCTATCTCTGGACACGGTCTGGTATGCTGCCCTGTTTGGCCGCCGCGATGTGTTCTTGGATGACCCTGAGGATCTGCGTGCGCTGACCAATCTGTTTTTTCGCCAGATGGCCACACCCACCGCCTTGACCCCGGCGGAGCTGGAACAATTACACACGCTGGAACACCCCACCCGCATCCAACATAGTCCCGAGATCCTGCAAACCTGGATGGAGAGCTTCATTCATCATTGTGCCACAGGGCGCCCCGCCCCGCGCTGGGGGTGGAAAGTACCCTATACTCATGTGCTGATTGACCAACTTCTCGAATGGCATCCAGATCTGAAATATATCCATATCACCCGCAATGGCCTGGACATGGCCTACAGCCAAAACCAGAACCAGCTGAAGAAATGGGGGCCCGTGTTTTTAAACCGGGATGTCACAGCGAACCCACACGATTCACTGAAATTCTGGTGTTTGGCCCAAAAACGGGTGGCACGTATTGCTACGCGCTATCCAGACCGGATTTATCAGCTGGATTTTGATCGGTTGGTGCGCAACCCCGCCCCTGAAATTGACCTGCTGACACAGTTTATGCAGGTCGATCTTCCCTCCACGCACAGAGCCGAGTTTTGTTCGTGGATCACCCCCCCAGACAGCATAGGGCGGTACAAAAATCAGGACATATCCGTTTTAGATCCACAGGATGTGGCCTTTGCAATGCAGAGCCATACTTAACCGTCGCATGAGGTGCACCATGGCCAAGACGACCAAACCACAGCACCCCGTACAAGCCACTTCGGGGCTTGAGGCTGACATAAAAGCCCTCAGCGTCACCAGACCCGGTGACAACAATCGCCGGGCCTATGTCGGCCCACCTGCGCAATATGATTTCATGGGGGCCACTCAGTTCAATCTGCTGACCCTGCTCGGGCTTAGAGAAGAGCATCGTGTCATTGATATCGGCTGTGGGTCTCTGCGCGCGGGGCGCTATCTGATCCAATATCTGATGCCGGAATGCTACACCGGGATCGAGCCCAATACATGGTTGTGGAAAGAGGCCATTAAGACGGAAATAGGGACCGATCTGATCGCTCTGAAACAGCCCCTTTTCCTTGAAGAAGACGATTTTCGCATGCGTGGTGCGGCCCCGGGAAGTGCCGATTACATCGTTGCCCAATCCATCTATTCCCACACCGGATCGGCCCTTTTTCAGACCTCGATTGAGGCCGCGGCCCGTTGTCTGGCCCCGTCTGGCCAAATGCTCTTCACCACCATCATCCCCGGAGACAAGGGCTCTCAATCCATGCCCAAAGGGACGGAATACGAAGGCTGGCTGTATCCCAAATGTCTGTCTTTCGAGGCGGATGATGTCATGAGGGCCTGCAAGATGGCCGGGCTGCATGTACAGCAATTGAAATGGTTCCACCCACGCCAGACCTGGTTTCGGGCAACCCTCGATGAGGGCCTGCAGATGTCCCCCGAGATGATTGACAAATTGGGAACCGGGCGACCATTATTCGACAATCGCTTTCCCGATCCCAACGCCGAATAATGATACAGATTACCCGCCCAGGACACCAAAAGCAGTTTTTTCTCGCAGCGTTGATTATCGTGGGGCTGGCTTATCTGTTCTGGACTGGCTCGCGCTATCCCGCATTGGACGAAAAGGCGATGATGTCGGGTGCAATCCAGCTTGAGGATTCCTTGAGTTTCGAGGCGATCTATCCGCTGACGGATGACATGAGCACGCTGGATCGCATCTTCTGGTCGACGCTGAACTGGGTGAACACCAACAAAAAGGGCATGACCTTTGGTGTGCTCTTTGCGGCGGCCTTTCTGACGGTGGCCGGCTATGTGCGACGGCGCAGTTTTCAGGGTGGGTTTGCCAATTCTGCCCTGGGGCTGGTCATTGGCGCTCCCCTTGGGGTCTGCGTGAACTGTGCCGCCCCCATTGCCAAGGGCATGTATTCGGCCGGCATGCGGGCGGAAACCACGCTGTCGGCGATGATCGCCTCGCCCACGCTGAACATCGTGGTGCTGACCATGTTGTTCTCGCTGCTGCCGTTTTACATGGCGCTGATGAAGATCGGGCTCAGCCTGCTGATCATCCTGGTGCTGGTGCCGCTGATCTGCCGCGGGCTGGGGCAACGCGAGATTGTGCCTGAAACGCCCACAGCAACGCCGTGGAGCGCCGCAGAGCTGGAGGGGGCACAACAGGCGTCCGAACCCCTCATAGGCGCCCTGAGCGGCGTTACAGCGGCGTTTGCACGTAATTTGTGGTACATCATCACCCTGACGGTGCCTTTGATGCTGCTGGCGGGGTTTATCGGCGCTGTGGTGGCCACGCTTCTGCCCCAAGATCTGATTTTGGGTCTGCCGTTCTCGGTCTGGGCCTTGATCGTGATTGCCCTGATTGGCGTGGTACTGCCTGTGCCCATCGCCTTTGACGTGGTGATGACCGGTGCTTTGCTGGGGCTGGGCCTCAGCCATGGCTATGTCATGGCGTTGCTCTTTACCCTTGGCACCTTCAGCATCTATTCGTTTTTGATCGTCGCAGGCTCGGTCGGGCTGCGGGCGGCATGGATGCTGACCCTCTGCGTGGCGATCCTGGGCGCTTTGGCCGGCGGCGCTGCCGAGGCGTATCATCGCTGGCAGTCTGATCGCGCGCTAGAGATGCTCTTGCAAGGCGATGCCAGCCCGCACATCCCTTGGGGGGCGGCCATGGCTGCGGACCTGCCCGAGGGCATCACCCTTGAAGCGATCCCCTACGCCGCACCCTCGCCTGTTGCCAACACGGGCTTTACCCGGTTTGAGGCAATGGATGTGGGCATCGACAAGCCGCTGGAATTTTCCTTTCGTGATATGTGGCCCCCCTTCTGGGAAGGCCGTTCGCTCAGCTCGGGCGACATTGATCGAGACGGCGATCTGGATCTGGTCATCGCCTCAACCGAAGAGGGCTTGTATCTCTATGACAACGACGGCACCGGGCAATTCAGCCGGATCAGTGTCGATTTAGGGCCATTGGCCGACATGCATATCTTCAACGCCGCCTTGGTTGATCTGGACAATGACGGCGGGCTTGATCTGTTCATCGCCACCTATCTGCAAGGCAACTGGATCTGGCGCAATGTGGGTGGCACATTCGGCTCTGTTCCACCGCAGGAAGTGCCCGCCAAGCCTGATGCGATCATCGCCCTGGCGCTGAGTTTTGGCGATGCAGATGGCAATGGGTTTCTGGATGTGGCCCTGGGCAATTGGGCGGCTGGCTGGTACCGCCGTATCCCCGGCGAGGAATCGCGCAATCGTATCTTATGGAATGATGGCGGTCAGGTTGGCGCGCGCCACCTGGATATGCCGGGTATTCCTGGCGAGACGCTCTCGATCTTGTTCACTGACATGGACCGCAACGGCACCTCTGACCTGATCGTTGGCAATGACTTCGACATCCCCGATTATTTCTACCGGGGCGATGGCAAAGGCGGATTTGATATGGTGGGTCATGCCAGCGGGCAAATCCCCCATACCACCACCACAACGATGGCGATCAAAACCGGCGATCTGCAAAATGATGGCAGCCCCGAAATTTATCTAGCGCAAATCGCCGGGCGATCGTCAGGCGTGTCGGAAACGCTGAAGATGCAGGACCTGAAACTCTATTGCGACGGGATTGAGAATGCCGCAGCCAAAGCCACCTGCGAGACCAATATGGCGATCAAACGCTGGTATCGCTCGGGGAACAATTTTGACCCCACCTATGCGGGCAATTGTCAGGCGCTCGAGAGTCGCAACCGCGACGAATGCCGCGGCATGCTGGTCAAGGATCTGGCCATTCAGAAACGTGACCCCAAGCTGTGCGATCTGATCCCCAAGGGACAAGACGTGGCACGCGCCTTTTGTCAGCTGCACTTCCTGCCTGTGCGCGAGCCTAAACCGGCTGAAATCGCGCTGACGCATCCGCAGATCCTGCGCTCGAACGTGCTGCTGGACTGGCAAGGCGAGGCCTATTCTGACACCGCCGAAGATATTGGCCTGGATGTGGGCGGCTGGAGCTGGGACACCAAGCTGGGCGACTATGATCTGGATGGCGACATGGATGTCTATATCGTCAATGGCACATGGGTGCCCAACGAAGTTTCGCCCTCGAACCTCTATTTTGAGAATGACGGCACGGGCCAGTTTGTTGAGGCTTCTGGGCCTGCGGGACTGGAGGATTACCTGATGACCGCCTCCGCCACAGCGTTTGATATGGACAACGACGGTGATGCAGATTTTGTGACCCATCCCGTCAATGGCCCGCTGGTGATGTTCCGCAACAATGCTCAAGGAGCGCGGTTGGGATTTAGCCTGACCGATATGCGCGGCAACCGCGACGCCATCGGTGCTGTGATCACGCTGGAAGATGCCACTGGCCGGGTGCAAAGCCGCGAGCTGCAATCAGGCGGTGGCTTCATGTCGTTTGATGCCCCGCGTGTGCAGTTTGGCCTGGGCGATCTGACGCAAGCCACACGCGCCACAGTGCGCTGGCCCGATGGGGCTGAAACGGTGATCGAAGGCCCCCTGCCCGTCGGCGCACTCTACCATCTGACACGCCCGTAAAACGCTCTTCCGCTTCCTCTTTGAAAATCCAGGCAGCCCCGGCTGCACCGCACGCTGCCATCAATCCATATTAACTCTTGGGTGAAAGGAATGGCGCACCAAAAAACCGCCCGTTTTCAAAAGGATCCCCGCCGCGATGTCTCAGACAACCCCCACCTTGGCCCTGCCCCTTCTGCAAGCGTCTCAGGCGCAAAAACATGTCACCCATAACGAGGCACTCAAGATTCTGGATGTCGCCACGCAACTGAGTGTTCTGGCCGCTGATCTGGCGGATCCCCCCAGCGCCCCGGCCGAGGGAGATTGCTATCTGCCGGCCTCCGGTGCCACAGGCGACTGGGCCGGGCATGGCGGCGATATTGCCATTTATGTAAATGCCGCATGGCAGTTCTTTGAAGCGCGTCAGGGCTGGCGGGCAGATGTCACCCCTACAGGCCAGTCCTTGCGCTACGACGGCAGCCTGTGGGCCGAAGCAGTGCCTGAACTGCAAAACCTGCCCGAACTGGGCGTGAACACCACAGCCGATGCCACCAACCGGCTAGCCGTAGCCTCGGACACCACATTGCTGACCAATGACGGCAACGGCCATCAGCTGAAAGTGAACAAGGCAAACACCACCGATACCGCCAGCCTTCTATTTCAAAATGGGTTTTCTGGGCGTGCCGAAATGGGCATCGTCGGATCAGATGATTTTGCCGTTAAGATCAGTCTTGATGGCACGACATTCACGGATGCTCTTTTGGTGGATCACACCAACGGGTTTCTGGCTGTTGGCCATGGGATAGCGGATCAGGCGTTATCTGTGGCGGCCAATAGCACGGAACCCACAATTCAGGTTCGGAATAAAGGGGGCGCAGGGGGTGCTGCATTCCGCATGATCGACGATATCTCATCGGGTGACTGGAAGTTTAAAATCAAAGGGGATGGATCCTTCAAATTGCGGAATCAGGCTTCAGCCGTAGACGTATTTGAAGTAGACAATGACCCCTATACCGCCAGATTTTATGGCCCGGTGCGCCTGCCCTCCTACACCGTTGCCGCCTTGCCCGCCCCGGGCCTTGCAGGCGCTGGATCCCAGGCTTTTGTCAGCGACGAGACCGGCGGAGCTGTTCCAGCATTTTCTGACGGTACAAATTGGCGGCGATATACAGATCGCGCCGTCGTGTCCTAACGCATCCACGGGGGTATCTTTTGTGCCTGATTACGAATGCGTTTCGCGCACGAAACAGACTTGGCTGATTCAATTCTGCGCCTGAAGCCAGCCAAGAAGGCTCTCTCTAAAATCCGCATCGACGTTTTTGCCACTCAAGGTCAGGCTGCCATTTTTATGGGTCTTGACCTTGATCCCCACACAGGGAGTCACATCCGGAACATTTGATTTAGACTCTGAATTTTCCTTGTTAGAGCCTATTTCGTTCACAACGGCCATCACACATTCAAGCTCACTTTCGGCCGCCTCGGGCGCTTTACGGGCCAAAGCATCGACGATCCTGAGGTCTAACTTTGGGTTGCCCTGCAAGGCACGGCCCAACTCCAGACCGGCGCGCTCAGGGATGGCGCCCGGAAAGCGGAGGGCGCCATCCAGCGCGTGAACGATATGCATGAAAGTCCCGATTTTGGACCGCCGTGCGCGGGAGCCGGACTGAAACAGGGTCCGCAACGCAGACCGCTCATCCGCAAAAACCTCCTGTTCCGTGGCGCGCACCACAATACGTGCGCGCTCATAATAGCTGAGCCCCGCCCGTATCTCGTTTTCCTCAATCATCGCGAGATAGGCGTCGGAGGCTTCGTGCAGGGTGCGCAGGATCGCGTTGACGTTTGTGTGACCCAGCTGCGCCAGCGCCTGACAGCGCCGCCAACCCGAGATCAGGCCGTAGCGCCCATCGCCCAGATCGGTGACCTCAACGGGCACCTGCTGGCCGCGCGCATCCAGCGAGGCGATGAGGGCCTGCAGCGCCTCGTCATCCTCAACGATCCGGTCGCGCACCAGATAATCCACATCAACCGCCGCCAGCGGCAGCTCGATAATCATCCGACCTTCGCGCCGGGCATCTCTCAGCTCAGCAGCAACCTCGTCCAGCGCTGCACTCGTGGCCGCATCCGCTGCAACCCCCGCAATGGGGGCCTTACCGATGGGCATGGACTTCACCTCAAGCGGCGGTATATCGCCCGCATAACCCGGATTAGCGACACTCAGACGTTTACGTTTGGCCATTCCTGCCTCCTGACGTGTTTCGCACGCGAAACATCTCTTCTCATTCCACCGCCTCGGCCTGATCCAAAACATCCCGGTGCCAGCTGCCCACCAGCAACGATTTCAGCACCGCATAGGTAGCATCAAAGGTCTCACGGCCACGCACATAGGTCTCACGGTTGAAATCGCGGTAGTCCGCCTCGTAGATACCTTGCACCTGCTCGCCGGCCTGCCCAATGAGGGCAGTGAAGTCCTGACGGTGTGGCGACAGGGTAGGGCCCAGATAGGCCTGCATCAGGGCGGCCAGTTCAGCCTGCTGCGTGTTATCATATCGTGTAATCAGGGTGCGCACCGCATCCCACTGAAACCGCAGCCCATCCCGCCCCAGAGCCCGGGCGGCTATATTCTCGGCTTCCTCAATCGAGGAAAATGTTGAGTGCAGCATGTCAAAGAAACGGCCCGTGCTGTCAAACTCCAGAAAAGATGCGCCCATCGGGACCAGCAGAATATCCGCAGCCGCCAACCCGTTGATGGTCAGGTAGCCAAGGGCAGGGGGGGTATCGAGGATAATGACATCATAGGCGTCCAGCACGCCGTCCTCGGCCAGCACATCCGTCAGCGCATCCCACAGCTTCCAGCCGCGCCCCTGCATCCGCCAAACGGGGATTTGAAACTCGGCCCAATAGAGGTTCAGCTGCGCACCTATCAGATCAATATTAGGCCAATGCGTCGGCTGAATCAGATCCTGCACCGCCACGTCCAACGCGTCCGATATGGTATCCTCCAGCGGGGTAGGGGGCTCGCCCCGGTCCTGACGCCGCTGGTTCTCTTGCTGTTGATAGCTGCCATAATGGCGTGCCAGCAACGGAAACACCGTCTGCCATTCATCCTCTACCTTGCCGCCAAAAAGCGAGGTCATGGAGCCTTGGCTATCAAGATCCACCACCAGCACCTTGTAGCCGTCGAGTGCGGCCGACATCGCCAGGTGCGCCGCCGTCGAGGTCTTGCCAACCCCACCTTTGAAATTGGCCACCGCTACTATCTTCGCCGGCTGGCCTTTGGGGCGGTAGGGCAGGTAGCTTTTGGTTTTGGAGCCTTCGGCGGCAAAATGCGCCCGCAACCGCAGAACCTCATCAAGGGCAAACCATTTGGCGCCGCCTTCGGTCTCGGATCGCCCTTGCGGCAGCTCCGGGTTTTGTTTCAGCACCCGGCGAAAATGCCCGGTGGCAACAGGGATCAGATAGCGGGTGATTTCCCAGGTTGAGAACATCCGCAAATGACGTGCTCCGGTCTCCTCCATCCCGCGGCTTGCCAGATCTGCGCGGCCTCGGGCGCAGGCCTCGGCAATCATCTGAAAATCATCAGTGCCTGTGGGCGTGCCCAGCTGAGACACGGCTATATCCGGCTCAATCTGAAAATATGGAGGAAGATTACCTGTCATGTCACACCTGCTCATGTGCGCTGTTTTGGCAAGTATACGCAAAAAGGGCGCACATGGAAGGAAAGAGCGCGCACCGAGGCGTTTTTCTTTATCTTTTCTCAGCAAACGCAGTCATGTCAGTCTTTGGTAGGCCTGATCTGAGAAGGAAATCCAATTCTTATCAAGTTATATACGGTTATTTCTTTGTTAAGTAGCTCTGTCGGCCGAATTTATCACTTAAAAACAATCGACTTAAGTAAACGGCTGACTCTGAAACCACGCTAAGGCGACTCTGATCCCACGTGCAACTGACTCTGAACCCCCGATGAACACAGGCAGCCGGTCACAGGAAGGCTAGCCAGAGCCTGTGGATAACTTTACGCTGGTGTCACTGAAACCCCGAAAGAATCGGGGAGCCATAACGAGCAGAGCCGGGCCACATCACCGGCACGAGGACAGATGACACAGCAGGGGCTTTTACCTGAACGACACCCGAACGCGGATTTCTTTGTCTGCGATATCTTTGGGGCCTCCCCCAAGGATGACCTTGGCACGATGGAGCATCCGATCTTTTCGCTGGCAACACGGCCTGACCGGCGCATCCTGAGCTACGCGCACAACGATGTCACGGTTGAGGTCACCCCATCGGTCAAAGGCCGTGCCACGATCCACGACAAAGACATTCTGATCTACTGTGTGAGCCAGCTGATGGCGGCGCTCAACAAGGGGCGCGCCACATCCCGCGTGCTGCATATCACCGCACATGATCTGCTGGTGGCCACCAACCGCGACACATCCGGTGACGGCTACATGCGCCTGCGCGAGGCGTTTGAGCGGCTGGCGGGCACCCGCATCACCACCAACATGCAGACCGGCGGGCAGGAGACAACGCGCGGCTTTGGTCTGATCGAGGCCTGGGAGATTGTGCGCAAATCCAAAGGCGGGCGCATGGTGTCGGTCACGGTCACGCTGAGTGACTGGCTGTACCGTGCAGTGCTGTCAAAATCGGTACTGACGCTGAGCCGGGATTACTTTCGCTTGCGCAAACCGCTGGAGCGGCGGATTTACGAGCTGGCGCGCAAACATTGTGGCCGCCAACCCAGCTGGACAGTGTCAGTGGCGACCTTGCACAAGAAATCAGGATCAGCCGCGCCCATCAGGGTTTTTCGCGCCGCACTGCGCAAAATGATCGCTCAGGCCCATCTGCCCGATTACACATTGCAAGAGGAGCCGGGCGACCTGATGCGCTTTGAGCGGATGGGCAAACGCCCCAGTGCGGCCCCCCATCTGAGCGATGAAGCGAAAGCGCAGGCCCGCAAGCTTATCCCCGGCGTGGACGTCTATGCGCTTGAGGCCGAATGGCTGAACTGGTGGGAGGTTTCGGGACGTGCGCGGCTGTCAAACCCAGATCGTGCCTTTCTGGGATGGGTCGCCAAACGCCCCGCTCTGTAGGAAACTGTCATGCGCGGGTGGCCCCCCCGAAGTCAACGCCGCAGAGAGGCTCAGAACCTGAGCAAACATCCCTTGCATATCAACACAAGCTGACCCAGAACCCTCAGAACAGGCCCCACAGACATCACACCGATCAAGGAACCACAAGAATGCCTGCACAGAAAACCAAGACAAAACGCCGGTATGGTTTGGTGATCCTGAGCATGCACCGCTCGGGCTCATCGGCACTTGCGGGCCTCTTGGGCAAGATGGGGTGCGATCTGCCCCAAGAGCTGATGCCAGCCAACAGGTTCAACGAAAAAGGCCATTTCGAATCCCTGAAGGTCTACAGGATGAACGATAAAATTTTGAGCTCGGGCGGTTCGCGCTGGGATGACTGGCGGGTGTTTGATCCCAACTGGATGGGTTCAGAGGCCGCGCAGGAGTTCATGGCACAGGGCAAGCAAGTGCTGAAGGATGAATATAACACATCACGCCTGTTTGTCTTGAAAGACCCCAGAATATGCCGCTTGATGCCCTTCTGGCAAAAGCTGCTGAAAGCCATGAAGATTGAGCCAGTCTATATCCACAGCCACCGCAACCCAATCGAAGTGGCGCGCTCGCTGGAATCACGGGAAAAGTGGCTTTTTAGCTATGGGCTTGTGCTTTGGCTGCGCCATGTTCTCGAAAGCGAAATCCATACACGCGGCACCACTCGCGTTTTCACAAGCTATAATCAGGTGATGAATGATTGGGAAGGTGTGGTTCAGGCCATACAGGCAAAATGCAAGACCACATTCCCACGCGAAACCGATCAGGTGTACAGCGAAACCAACGATTTTCTCAGTTCAGATCTGCGCCATAACACCTTGTCCGAAGACAGCGTCACCTCCGACCCGGAGGTCTCACGTTGGGTGAGCCAAGCCTATAGTGTTTTCGAGGCCTGGGCCCAAACCGGAGAAAAAAAGGCAGATTACAACACACTCGATGCATTGCGTGCACAACTCAACGATGCTGAAACACTGCTTGGGGACGTCGTTGAAGCCCGCAAAATCATGCAAGAGCCAGAAGGATGCACGACCGTTACAGCCCAGCGGGACGACGCCTTGGCGCAGCTGGAGGACTTGGAACAGCAAACGCAACACGCCCAGGAGCGCGCCGCTGACCTGACCCGGCATGTGGTGCGATTGACTAAAGAATGTGACGATCTGGGATCCATGGCGCGGTTAGAGCGCATGCGCTTACATGACTATGTCAAAGGGCTCGAACAGGCCAGCACCACCGTGAACGATAAACTGCGCGACACCGAGGCACGTCTTGCAAGCGCCAACAAAACACTGGGCAAGGCAGCGCTAGACCACAAAGCCCTCATCCAGCAGCGCACTCAAAAAAACGCACAGATTATGGCTTTGAAAGAAGAGCGGGCCATGTTCCTGAGCAGCACTTCCTGGAAGCTGACCGCGCCCTTGCGCCGCCTTATCAGGACGCTCAGAAGATAGCCCATATGGTACGAAGGGTTGATCTTCGCGCATCTGAGCATGACATAGTCTATAGTAGGTCTCTTTGGAGGCGCATGTGTGAAAGGGTTGGGCAATGGTGCGGGGTTTTCGTCGTCTTGGCGCTATAAGCGTGGGCCTCATCTGTATTTTAGGAGCAAGTGGCATGAGCCAACAAACGCAACCAAATTTGTCTGTGGGCTGTGTGGCACAAAACAGCAAAACCGTTTTGTCAGAGGGGCTGTGCGATCTTTTTGTACAAGAAATGGCCACAGCTTTTCCAGGCCGCACGATTGCGCGGGCCCCCGCACAGGGACAGGGGCAGGGGCAACCCGATGTGGTGCTGGTGATCGAGGACGCAACAGCCAGCCGGTTCACAGCCCATATCGCCCACGGCGGCCAGACAGGTCCGTCGCTGGCCACCGCCCGTAAAGGTGCGCCACTGGATGATGTGGCCCTGTCGACCCTCATGCGCGGGCTGATCGAAAGTACACCCAACCTGTAAGCTCGATTTCAGACCCTGTTTGGCCCAAACAAGGGCCTCGGCCAGTGTCTGACATTTTCCCAAAACTCTAAGCAAATGACATAACAAGGCCCGATTTGCGCAAGCCTTTCTGAAACATGCCCTGACACTCTTCTTATCGCGTGGGACGTGATGAGTGGGGTGAATTATGGCTGTGTTTCAGCATGTGGGAACAACCAACGAAAGCGGGTTCGAATTTCCAGCGACTGCCGTTTCTCTTGTATCGGGGACGGGGCCGCAAGGGCAGCAACTTGTGGTATTCAACTACGGGTTCGGGATGAGTGAAACCCTGAGCCTGTCAGGGCCAGGGATGGCCGACTGGCTGCGCCAAGATGATCTGGAAGGCGGGCAGTGGCTGGATGCAAGGGTGACCGGGCAGTCCGGGGTGCTGCCCCTTACAGGGCTAGAGAATTTAACCCAGTCTTGGGAGGCAGGCAATCGGTCAGGCACGCTGATGTATCTGGATGACGCGCCTCTGCCGGGGCTGGCCACCACCACACTGGTGGCTGAGGTGGCGGGACAAACGATCGTGTTTTCCGCCCTGCAAAACGGCACGGGCTTGACCAGTTTCACCTTAAACGGCAACGCCCTGACCGGAGCACGCAACACAACGAGCGGGTCTGACTACATCCGTAACATCAGCGATCTGAGCTTGGTTGAGGTTGGCAGCAGCAGCTATCTTTATACCACGTCGGCCACCCAGCACGGCATTACAGGATATACCGTCGCTGCCAACGGATCCCTGCGGGTGATCGAAGAGATTGGCCTGCAGCAAAGCCTGCCAATCAACCGGCCCACTGCGGTTGATGAAGCCGTGGTTGACGGCCAGAGCTTTCTGATCGTCGCCTCTGCGGGCAGCTCCTCGGTGACCGTGTTTGCCGTGGGTGCCAATGGCAGCCTGAGTGTCACAGATCATATTGTGGATGGTCTCGACACCCGCTTTCAGGGGGCCTCACAGCTGGAGGTGGTCAGCGTTGGCACACAAAGTTTCATCGTGGTCTCGGGCATGGATGACGGGCTAAGTCTGTTGCACCTGACCGCCGAGGGCCGACTGGTCCACGCCGATACCATAGCCGACAGCAATGGCATGTCGTTGCAAGCCGTCACAGGGCTGGCCACACAGGCCGATGCCACTGGGTTTGATGTTGTGACTGTGTCTGGCAATGAGGCTGGATTAAGCCAGCTTAGGGTCGATTATAACGCTGGCATCGTCGAAAGCGCCCAGGGTGGTACGGTGACCGGCACAGCTCGGGCAGACATGCTGTCACTGACCGGTACCACCGCAGGTAATCTGCGCGGCGAGGGCGGCGCGGATATCCTCAGCGACGGGTTCGGCGCTGACCGGTTGCGCGGCGGCGCAGGGGCGGATGTGTTTGTCTTTCGCTCCGACGGCCAGCGCGATGTGATTGAGGATCTGGACATCACACAGGACCGGATTGATCTCTCGGCCTGGGAAAGACTGTATTCCGTTGATCAATTGCAGATCACATCCACCAGCTGGGGCGCCATCATTCGCTATGGCACCGAAGAGCTGGAGTTGCGCAGCAGCACGGGCCAGAGCCTGGACCGAGACGATCTGCTGCAGGTGGTACCCGACTTTCTGAGCCGTGTCACAGTCGAGCTGGCGCCGTTGCAAACCAGCACACCCGAGCCTGTTCCGGCCCCACCGCCGCCGCCGCCGGCACCGCCACAGCCGCCAGAACCTGCGCCCACACCAGCACCCACACCAGCACCCACTCCGGGGCCCACACCAACACCGCCGCCGCCAAGCCCCGCGCCTGTCGGCGTGACATTGATTGGCGGTGACGGTGCAGATCTGCTGCAGGGCACCCCCTGGAACGATGTAATCTCGGGCGGGAATGGTGCCGACACATTGGAAGGCAATGACGGCAATGACATGCTGGCAGGCTCTTTTGGTGATGATGTGATCCGGGGTCAGGGCGGCAATGACAACATTGGCGGAGGAGAGGGCAATGACAGGATCAACGGCGGTCTTGGCAACGACACCATCGGGTCCGGCCCCGGAGAAGATGTTTTGAACGGCAGTGTCGGGGATGATTACCTGTCTGGCGGCCCAGGCGACGATACCGTCTATGGCGAAGACGGCAACGATATGGTCGCAGGCAGTTTTGGCGATGACAGGGTGCTGGGTGGAGATGGCAACGACAATATGGGCGGTGGCACCGGCGATGATCTGGTGCTTGGCGAAAACGGCAATGACACATTGGGCAGCGGCCCAGGCAACGACACCATCGAAGGGGGCACCGGGCATGATTTCCTGGCCTCGGGTGGGCGCAATGATCTGATTGACGGTGGCCCGGGTGAGGACACAATCAATGCAGGGACAGGCGATGACACGATCACCGGCGGACTGGGTCCTGATCTTTTCGTGTTCACAGAACTCAACAGCGGAGAATATGACCGGATCACCGATTTCAACCCTGATCTTGATACCATTCGTCTGCACGGGGTGTCAGGGGCCAACCAGCAGGCCAAGTATAACAATTTGCAGCTGTCGGACACATCACAGGGCGTCACAGTGCGCTACGAGGGCCACACAATTCTGCTGGAAGACTTAAGCTCGGCGGATATCAATCGAGCAGATTTCCTGTTTATTTGAGGACTATTGTCAGAAGCTCACAAACTGTCTTTCAGATTTAAATAAAATCTTTATGGTCATCCGCAAAAAGTAACCTTGGAGACTGCATATTGTGGACACATAGCGCAGTTAACCACAGGTCAAATATAGGCGATTCCAATCAAAGGCTATGAAAATGATTTCGACGCACGACAAGGCAGATGTGGTAGCAACCTCTAAACAGGCTGCATTGGTTGAACCAGGCGATGTCGCAGGCAACAGCGGTACATCCGCGACCATGTCAGTGGGCGACACCTTTGATGGGCAGATCAGCAACGGTACAGACCGAGATTGGGTCAGGATCGACCTGACTGGCGGCCAGAACTATGTGTTCAGCGCCTGGGGCACAAATGGCACCAGGGGTCTAAGCGATACGGTCGTGACGCTTTATGATGCTGAGGGCAACCAAGTGGGCCGCAATGATGACCTGAGTTCCACAATCAGGGCCTCCGGGCTGGAAATTACAGCCCCCACAAGCGGCACCTATTACATCGAAGTCACCGGGTTCGGCACCAGAACCGGGGATTACACGCTGCAGGCGGCCACGGATGTCTATACCCCTGAACAAATCGCCACCTACCTGACCGAAGTTGACTGGGGCTTTACCTTTCCGCTGCGACTGGATGCGCAAGCAGGCGGCACCCTTACCTATAATGTGTCCAACCTGACAGGCCAAGGTCAGCAACTGGCCGACTGGGCCCTCGAAAGCTGGTCGATCGCGACTGGTATCAACTTTGTGCAAACCAACTCTGGGGCTGCCAATATCCTGTTTGATGATTCCCAGAGCGGCGCCTTTGCCGGCCCGTCCAGTATCAACCCAACCACAGGGGTTGCTACGCAATCCACAGTGAATGTTGGCACCGACTGGCTGCAGCTCTATGGCACCACAATCGACAGCTATTCGTTCTCGACATATGTGCACGAAATTGGTCATGCGTTGGGCCTGGGTCATGGTGGACCATATGACGGGTCTGCCAACTACGGCACCAGCAATCTGTATGCCAATGACAGCCTTCAGATGACGATCATGAGCTATTTCACCCCGGCGGAAAACACGACCATTGTGGGCAGCAACGTCGAATATATTTCGCCAATGATGGCTGATTTATTGGCTGTCGAGATGCTGTATGGCAGCACTCAGGCCAATCAAGGTAATACCGTCTGGGGGGCCAACTCTAATATCGGCGGCTGGTTCGGTGCTTTGCTGGGCATTCTCTTTGATGGCGATGCAGCCCCCAGCAATTTCTATAGTGGCGGGCCTGTCAGCTTTACCATCCACGACACCGGCGGCACCGACACGATTGATGTCAGCACCGTTGGGGTGGATCAGCGGATCGATATGCGATCGGAACGGTTTTCGGACATCGATGGGCTGATTAACAATGTGGCCATCGCCGTAGACACCGTGATCGAAAACGCCATTGGCGGCGGTGGGGACGACCACATTCGCGGCAATGACGCCAACAACCGTATGGAAGGTAACGCCGGCAATGACACGCTCAACGGCGGCGAAGGTACAGACACAGCTGTACTGGATGTGGCCAGCGGCTCTGTCACTGTGTCAACGGTTGGCGCATCCAGCATTCAGATCGTCTCGGCTTTGGGAACGGATCTGTACCACAATATTGAGTTTTTCAACTTTTCCGATGGCTCCATCAGTGCCGCAGACCTGCTGAACGGCGGATCCGTTGGCGGCGGTGGTGGTGGGGGGGGCGGCGGTAGCAACACACCCACACCCGGAAATGACAGCCTGACCGGCACAAACGGAAATGATCAGATCGCAGCCCAGGCCGGCGATGACACGATCAACGCAGGTGGCGGCGATGACCAGATTGCCGGCTCGGATGGCAATGACCGTATTTCAGCCGGCAGCGGCAACGACAATATTGGCGGCGGCCAGGGCGATGACACAATCTCGGGCGGCACCGGCAATGACACGGTTGGCGGTGGGGACGACGATGATATCGTTATTGGTGGTGACGGTGATGACAGGCTTTACGGTGGGTCCGGTCAGGATTCCATCACAGGTGACGACGGTGATGACGATATCGGCACCAGCTACGGCGCTGACACACTTTCGGGTGGTATCGGCAATGACAGCATGGGCGGCGGCGCCGGTAATGACTTTATCAATGCCGATGAAGGCAATGACGAAGTGGGCGGTGGCCCCGGCCGAGATACGATCAATGGCGGCAGCGGCAACGACTTCCTTGCTGGCGGCAGCTTTGATGATCTGATCAATGGCGGCACGGGCAGTGACAAGATCAATGCCGGTTCAGGCAGTGATACGATCACCGGCGGTGGCGGCGCGGACACTTTTGTTTTCCGCGAGTTCTTCAACGGCGACGCCGATGTGGTCACCGACTTTGAGAATGGCATCGACAAATTGCTGATCTCCGGGGTCGACAGGGCACCCGGATCGGGGCTGCAAGGTTTCCTGGATGAACTGAACATCACAAATGTCGCAGGCGGTGTGCAGATGGCCTATAATGGCAACACCATCACGCTTGAAGGTATGAGCGCGGGACAGCTTGGGGTCGAAGACTTTATCTTTGTCTGATGTCCTAGCCTAAAGCATTTTACCTGACCTGAGACATTCGGGTCAGGTGCCCTGTCGCGGCTTAATTGTTGACGATGTCCTTGTGATACCGGCGCAGCAACAGCAGGCCCAGGCAGAATGTGACCAAGGATATCGCGAACACATAAAGCGGTGAGGCATAAGACGCGTCATACGTGGCATACATCCCTTTGCGCACCATGCCGACCACATGGATCAGCGGGTTCCACCACAGATAATCCCGGTACGGCTGGGGTATGGTATCAAAGATAAAGAAAATGCACGAAATGATGAACAACGGTCGGTTCAGAATGGCCCAGGTCCGTTCCCAAACCGGGTAGACCGACAGCAGGTAACAATTCAGCGTACCAATCCCCAAACCAAGCGCAAAGGCCATGGCAAACCCCAAGGCAATCGCCGGGATATTCAGGATAACATCCACATCAAACACCACGATGATCCCAACAAACACCACAGCTGCGATCATCACCTGTGTCATTGTCGACATGATGAACCGCGCCAGTAGTGCGTCCACATAAGTGACCCCGGGATAGAACAGCAACGCCCGCGAAAATCGCAGTGCCACTGAAACCTTACTCGAGACGTCCATATAGGCCACAAAAGGCACCATACCCGAGGCAAAGAACAGCGGGAAATTCGACCCCATAGGCGGTGCATGCAACGCATAGGAAAACACAATCGACATCAGTGCGATGCCACCCACCGGCTCAAGGATGGCCCAGAGATACCCCAGCGCCGAGCGCCCATACGTCGTCGACATCTCACGCAGCAAAAGAGCAATGATTGTACGGACTGTACTGGTCCGCCGCGGCGGGCGAGGCGCTAAGGCATGTTGAGAGGATTCAGTCATTGTGGGCTGTAGCCTAGCATTGCCAAGCGTGGTAGGAAACGGCTAACCATGCAGATTATCTGGTGGCGCAAAGGAAAAGGGCATGAACCAGGCAGCGCAGAATACGGCTGTACCCGAGGCGATAAAACCAAGCCCATTTTACAAAGCGGCAGGGAATACCCGTCGCCGTATGCGCCATGTGTTGTTGATGATATCATTTGTGATCTGCGTTCTGGTGCCGGTCACGATCACCACGTTTTACCTCTATGTTATCGCGGATGATCAATATGCGAGCTATGTCGGATTTTCTGTTCGAAAAGAAGAGATCAGCTCACCCATCGAAGTTTTAGGCGGGATAACTGACTTGTCGGGGTCCAGTTCGTTGGACACAGATATTCTGTATGAATTCATCCGCAGTCAGCAGCTGGTCCGGATTGTGGATCAGAAACTGGACCTGACCAAGATCTATACCAATCCTGGAGATCCGATGTTCAGCCTTGGGGGTGACTCGAGAATCGAGGCGCTGTTAAGCCATTGGAACCGGATGGTGAAGGTGTTCTATGACAACTCCAGCGGTTTGATCGAAGTGCGGGCTTTGGCCTTCAATCCTCAGGATGCACAAGATATCGCCCAGGTCCTGTTTGAAGAAAGCAGCCGGATGATCAACGAGCTGTCGGCCATCGCCCGCGAAGATACGATGAGCTATGCCGAAGAGGACCTGGACCGCGCCGTGGATCGGTTGAAGGTGACGCGCCAGGCCAAGACCGAGTTTCAGAACCGCACTCAGATTGTGGACCCCGAGGCTGATATCCAGGGGCGTATGGGGCTGCTGGCCGAGCTGAACCGACAATTGGCAGAAACACGGATTGATTTGCAGACCCTACGCGTGCAGGGCATTCCCGAAAGCGACCGGCGCGTCAAAGATGCGATCAACCGGATCAACACAATCGACGATCTGATTGACCAAGAGCGTGCCTCGTTTGGCGGCGGCCCCAGCCCAGGCAATAAAGAGGCCTATTCCGATCTTCTGGCCGAATATGAAGCCCTGGAAGTCGAAGTGGAATTTGCGCAGAAA
The DNA here is from genome assembly GCA_045106595.1 of Roseovarius sp. Taxonomy (GTDB): domain Bacteria; phylum Pseudomonadota; class Alphaproteobacteria; order Rhodobacterales; family Rhodobacteraceae; genus Roseovarius. Next base: position 43,911 of record JBGCEW010000034.1, read on the forward strand.
AGCTATCTGTCGGCACAGGCAGCCCGCGATGCAGCCTTTGCTGAATCCCAAAGACAATCACGTTATCTAGCCACCCATGTGGAACCAACTCTGGCTGAAACTGCCGAATACCCCAAGCGGTTTCAACTTCTGGCGATGCTGACCGGACTGGCCTTTGTGTTCTGGTCCATCCTTGCGCTGATCTATTATTCCCTGCGCGACAGGCGCTGACAAACGCTATGATTGAATTGCGCAACGTCTGCAAAACCTTCGTTCTGAAAGGCCGCCACCAAACCGTGGCCGATGATATCTCGGCGATCTTTCCTGACAATCAAGCAGTGGCTATTCTAGGTCGGAACGGTGCGGGTAAATCAAGCCTCCTCAAGATGCTGGCGGGCACTATGGAGCCTGACAGCGGTGAGATTATCTCAACCGGGCATGTGTCATGGCCAGTTGGGTTTGCCGGCAGTTTCCACCCCGAACTGTCCGGCCTGCAGAACACTAGGTTCATTGCAAGGGTTTACGGTGTGGACACCGACGAGTTGGCTGATTTTGTCGAGGAATTTGCCGAGCTGGGCCAGCATTTCCGGCTGCCCATCCGCACCTATTCATCGGGGATGCGATCACGGCTGGCTTTTGGTGTGTCCATGGGCATCAAGTTTGACACCTATCTGGTGGACGAAGTGACAGCGGTGGGGGATGTGAATTTCAAGGAGAAAAGCGAGGCGTTATTTGCCGAGCGGGTCAAATCCTCTTCGGCCATCATGGTGACCCATGCGTTGGGTCAGGTCCAGCGCCTGTGCACCAAAGTGGCCATACTACACGAAGCAAAACTGCAGTTCTTTGATGATGTAGACGAAGGGATCAGGATGCATCAGACATTGATGAAACAAGCGCAGACAACCTGACACTGATGTATTCCACGCCGTCTTCCTTAACCAGGTCCACCATGATCCGGGTGGCGGTTGTCAAATCCAAATTCCTCTAACAGAGCCTTATTTTGCGGTGCGAACTGCGCCTCAAGCCAGGCTGTGCGCGCCACTGTGCGCCCGGCATCAGCCTGCGCGACATTGCGAAACGCCTGTCTGTGCATGGCCTCTATCTGACTGTTCGAAACGTTTGGATCACGCATCGCAGCCGCCATCGCATCACAATCCTGCATGCGCAGGGATTTGTTGATTTTATCCGGTGATATCTTCCAGTCCATGTCACGGGCCAGATCCGCACCCAGCCAATCTGACAGCCTGGCCTTCAGGTCACGGTGGCTGGCCAGAATGACAGGTGTTTCGGGAAAGCGGCTCTGCCAACGGCGCAGGTATAAATGCGGGGTCATTGTCTGGATGCGGCGCTGCGCAAAGGTTTCAAAATCACGCCCGTCATAGGGGTTTCTTGTCTCCAGAAAGCGCGCAAAAAACTGCTTCATGAACTGCGAATAATCACCATAAACGAATTCGCTGAACGGACGCAGGAACAGCATCACCTGCACGCGGATATCATGCTTTGGGGCCAGTTCAGACAGCGCCGCCCCATGCGGCGTCAACGAGAACAGATCTTCGTGGCTCAGGATCACCTTGTGTTTGCCACCCTCAAAATAGCGTTCAAGTGTCTCGGCGGTGATCTGTTTGATGTCCGCAGCATTGCCCGGATGCCCGCCACCATCATGCGGATAACGCACCCCATTGGCCTCAAGCAGGGTGGCGTTTCTCAGCAGCACGTTCTGCAGATAAGTCGAGCCACATTTAGGCGAGCCGACATGAAGCAATAAATCTCGGGTCATGGGCATTCCCTAAAGCAGTTCGAATTCAATTTGAGGCACGAACTTAAATCGAAACACCCATGGCACGTATATGCTGCGCCGCGTTCCGAGAAAAGCAATGTCTCAGTTTTTTCTTGCAACGCTTTAGTCTTTGGCAAGGTATTTGGCCAGCGTATGATCCAGATGGTCCATAGCCGTGTCGGGGTGCAGGCCCAGTTGATCAAGCGTGATCCGGCGGGCTGCCTGGGACACGGGCTTTGCCACCCAGGCCCGGCGCAAGGCGGCGATGACATCGCGCGTGGTGGGTGGCACTGACGTAATCGCCGAACTCAGCCGGGACAGGTCTTTGGGGCCGAAGGTATTGGTCACCACATGCACACCTGAGGCGGCCATTTCTATTGGCGGGTGGCTGGGGTGCGGTGAATACATCAGCGACAGGCCCAGATCGACGCTGCGCAGATATTCGGGATATTCCTCCCAGGGTAATTTGCCCAGTGATCTCAACACCAGCCCCCCCGGAAGGGTGACGGGTGGATGCACCAGCCCAATGGAAACCAGTTCGATGTCATTGGGTGTCAGCTCTTCTTCTTGGATGAAGCCTGCCAGCGCCTCAACAGCAAAGGCGTACATGTTGCGCTCGACCTCGGGACGACCATACAGCGCCAGCCGCCGGGGACCTGCACTGTGTGGCTTGCGCGCCGGGGTGGCGTAGACATCAATATCAATTGCTGGATGAAAGGCCAGCGCATCCGACCCTGCAAACCCATACCCCTGATCCGCGAAATAATCGCGCAAGAGGCTGGTGTTAAAGATCGGTTCAAAGTTGAAATCATAGCTGGCCGTGGCATTGGCAAATTCAGGACCCCAGGCATAGAAGTTGGGTTCAAAATCCTGGATCAAGTAGAAAAAGCGGCTCTGTTCATAGCTATGTTCGCGAATGAGAGCATCGCAGACATGTGCGCTCCACCAGGCGGTGGCCAGAAACACATCCCCCTTATGAGCAGGCACAGTCTCACTTTGGACACCGCAATACAGGCTGACCCGGTCTGCTGCGCCGCAGGCGCGTGCTTGGGCAGACAAACGTCGCAGCACAAACCCGCGTGAGGCCGCCGCCGAGGACACCGGCAGATCGGTAGCAATGAAACGCACATGATAGCCGCGGCTGGCCAGACCCAGTCCAAAGTCAAAGGCGGTGGCAATGCCGGCAAATATTTCTGTTGGGTTCAGCGTTGGGACCAGAATGGTCAGGGCTGGGGTCGCAGCGGAAAACTCGGGCGTCCAACGGGGATATTTGCGCGCCTCGACCAGCCCTTCAAAGGGCACAGGCCGGTTCAGAAGGGCGTCAGGGCGTTTGGGTTCGGCAGGTGCCATGCCCGGTGACAAGGAATAAAGCCGCGCATCAAATCCTTCGAGCGCATTTTCACGCGCCTCTCCCATGGCCTGACGCAGGCTCCAGTAGGCCCGGCCCAGATTGACAATGCCAAAGCCTGCCGCAATACGCGCCAGCCCCAGATGGCCGGTCACCCCCAGTTTGACCGCATCAAAGAAATGCGTTCCTGATCCCAATGTACCACGCAGATAGGGGCGCAAAGGACGCAGGTTAGGCGCCTCTTTCAGCCACCCGTTCTGCGTGGCCTCGTTCATGCGCACCCGCAAACTGCGTGCCAGATAGCGCGCCAAAGCATAAGGTGCGGCCTCGCGGCGCAGCCACATCATATCGATCTTCTTACCGCGCACCCCCCTCAGCCAGCCCCGCTGACGGTCCACCGCCCCCATGACATTGCCGTCGTGCTGACGGTAATCTACCAAAGGTTCATTCAGCAGATGCACAGTGCCCGTGGCCTCGGCCACCAACCCCAGCCACAGATCATGATAGAAATGCACACCTGATTGCGGCGGAAAGGGCAGGGCGATACGGGCCACATCGGCGCGCATCAGCAAGGTCATACCCGTGATCGTGTTGCGGTAAAGCAACCCGCGTAACCCCGGTTTGCGCTTGCGTCGTTCAAAGGCAAACATCGAAGGCTTGATCTCGGTGGTGCCATCGGCGCCCACCAGCCGGGCATCACTGTGCACCAGCTGTGCGCCCGTAGCCTCCAGCGCCGCACTCCCCTTGATCAGCCGGTCAGGATGCCAGACATCATCCTGATCACTCAGGGCAATCAACGGTGCCGGGGTCTCGGGCGTTTCATCCTGCAGCAGCAGCACCTTCATCAGACCAGCTTCAAAGGCACGCACGGCATCCAATTCGGTATCAGGTTGCACCAGATGTGTCTCTATTCCGCAGGTTTTGGCCACCTCGCACACCAAATCGCCCGATACCCTGTCAGCAATCACGGCGATCAGCCGAACCCGCGCGCCTTGTTGGGCCGCAACCGAAGCCAGCTGTGCGTGCAAATAGCCCGGGTCAGGCTGGTAGACCGCCATGACCACATCAACAGGCACACCCCCGCCTGCGTTGGTTATGTCTTGCGGCTGCATTGCAGATGTCACCCCTTGGCCCCTTGATCACGGGCATAGACATCTTCGTAGCGAATGATGTCATCCTCACCCAGATAGGTGCCGGTTTGCACTTCGATCAGCACCATCGGTACCTTGCCGGGGTTTTCCATACGGTGGGTCTCGCCCAGCGGCACATAGACCGACTGGTTTTCACTGACCAGTTGCTGTGTGTCACCAATGGTGACCAGGGCAGTGCCTTCAACAACCACCCAATGCTCCGCCCGGTGGTGATGGCTCTGAAGGCTCAGGATGCCACCTGGTTTAACCACAATCCGCTTCACCTGAAACCGCGTTCCCAGCGCCAGAGTTTCAAACCGCCCCCAGGGGCGATGATCCCAGGGGAAACTTTCCGCTGCCGGTGTGGATTTGGCACGCTGCATGGTGACCACATCCTTGACCTTCTGGGCCTGATCCCGGTCAGCCACCAGCACCGCATCGCGCATGGCCACCACCAGCAGGTTATCCAGACCAACCCCCACCAGCTCGGGGCCGCCCTCTTCGGCATAAAACAGGGTGTTGTGGCACTCTAATGTGCTGACCTGGCCGGTCATGGCATTGCCGTCCCCGTCCTGGGGCAGCTGGTCACAGACCGCACGCCAATCCCCCAGATCAGACCAGGCTCCAACATAAGGCTGTACGCTGATCGTATCAGCCCGCTCCATGATCGCATGGTCGATTGAGATATCCTCAGCACCGGCCCAGCTCTCGGGGTCAAGGCGCAGAAAATCAAGGTCATGCTTGCCATGCTCAAGCGCCGCAGCAACAGGCGCCAGCAGGGCAGGGGCATGGGCCTCAAAGGCCGCGATTAAGGCTGCGGGCGAGAAGAGGAAAATGCCGCCGTTCCACAGATACCCACCCGTCGCCAACATCTTTTCGGCTGTGGCCTGATCCGGCTTTTCGACAAAGCGAGAGACGGGCTGTACGCCACTGGTCTGATCTGGGTCGCTGAGCGCGATATAGCCATAACCGGTTTCAGGATGGGTTGGCGTGATCCCAAATGTGACCAACCGCCCGTCTTGTGCGGCGCCAGCTGCCCCCTGCACCACCGCACGAAACCCCGCCGCATCAGGGATGGCATGATCTGACGGGGCCACCAGCATCAACGTGTCGGGCTGATGCTCGGCCAGCCACTGTGCGGCCGCCAGAATGGCAGGAGCCGTGTTGCGCCCTTCCGGTTCAATCAAGATCGCCCGGGGCTGTTTGCCGCTCTGGGCCATTTGCTCGGTCACGACAAAGCGGAAATCCGACCCGGTCAGAACCATCGGGTCATCAAACCCATCGCCCGACAGCCGCTCAAGCGTGGTTTGAAACAAACTTTGGCCAGAAATCAGCGTGGCGAATTGTTTGGGAAAGCTTTTGCGCGACAACGGCCAGAGCCGTGATCCAATGCCCCCAGCGAGGATGACAGGTGTGATTTTCATATAAACATTTACCTCGCCCAGAGCATTGAGAGGGCAACAATACCCTATGGCAAAACAGCCATGCCCGTTCTCAATACCCGTTTCCCAGACGCCGCGCAGGCCTTGTTTCAACGAAACTAATAATCTGTTGTCAAGCTGCCCCAGCACACGCTGGCGTTTTCTGACCATCTCAGCAGGTGGACAGGCTGGCCCAGCCTCATTCTTTGCAGTAGTAGTCTCGGGCAAAGACCCTGACAACGCCGCATCTGAGCTCCATGGAGGATATTTTGACGCTTGTAACCCCCACCACCCTTCCAGATGTTTTGCTGGTGACGCCCGCCCGGCATGGCGATCATCGCGGCTTTTTCTCAGAAAGCTGGAACCGCGCGCTTTTGGCAAAATCGGGGCTCGATATTGAGTTTGTCCAGGACAACCATTCGATGTCCCAAAAGAAGGGCACGCTGCGTGGCCTGCATTTTCAATCCCCTCCCCATGCCCAAGACAAGCTGGTGCGCTGTGGTCGGGGCAGCCTCATTGATGTGGCGGTGGATATCCGACGCGGATCACCCACCTACGGGCAATGGGTGGCCGAAGAACTGAGCTTTGAAAACGGCAAGCAATTGTTTGTGCCCAAGGGCTTTCTGCACGGGTTCATGACATTGGAAGATGACACTGAGATCATCTATAAATGCTCGGATTACTATGCGCCCGAATGTGACGGCGCCGTGCGCTATGATGACCCCGACATCGGCATTGACTGGCAGCAGGGCACAGCCGAGGTCGTGCTGAGCGACAAGGATGCCGCCGCGCCCTTGCTGGCTGATTTCAATTCACCATTCACCTACGGAGACGGCTCATGAAAATTCTTGTCACCGGCGGGGCCGGGTTCATTGGGTCAGCCGTGGTGCGTCAGGCGGTTGCGTTGGGACATGATGTGGTCAATCTGGATGCGCTGACCTATGCGGCCAGCCTGGACAATGTGGCCAGCGTATCAGACAGCCCGCTGTATCGTTTTGAGCACGCCGATATCCGTGATCGTGCCGCCCTGGACCGGATCTTTGACAGCCATAAACCGGATACGGTGATGCATCTGGCAGCCGAAAGTCATGTGGACCGATCGATTGACGGACCGGGTGATTTCATTGAGACCAATATCACCGGGACGTATAATTTACTGGAAGCCGCGCGCGCCTATTGGCAGGCCGCAGGCAAGCCTGAGGGCTTTCGGTTTCACCATATTTCCACCGATGAGGTTTACGGCTCACTGCCTGCAGATCCATCAGTCATGTTCACCGAAGACACGAGCTATGATCCGCGGTCGCCCTATTCGGCCTCCAAGGCCAGCTCGGACCATCTGGTGCGTGCCTGGCATGAAACCTACGGCCTGCCTGTGGTACTGACCAATTGTTCCAACAATTACGGCCCCTACCATTTCCCCGAAAAGCTGATCCCGGTGACCATCCTGAACGCGTTGGCAGGCAAGGCGCTGCCGATCTATGGCGATGGCTCCAACATCCGCGACTGGCTTTATGTCGAAGATCACGCGGATGCGCTGCTTTTGGTGCTGCAAAAGGGCGCGCTTGGGCGATCCTATAACATCGGCGGCGAGAACGAGCGTAGCAATCTGGAACTGGTGCAGACAATTTGCGGCATTCTGGACGACTTGCGCCCAAGCAATGCGCCCTATGCCGACCTGATCACCTTTGTGACCGACCGGCCCGGCCATGATGCGCGCTATGCCATCGATGCCACGCGCATTTCAACCGAACTGGGCTGGCACCCTTCTGTGACAGTCGAGGAAGGGCTGCGGCGCACCGTGCAGTGGTATCTGGACAATGAAAGCTGGTGGCGCGCCCTACAGGAACGCTCAGGTGTGGGGCATCGTCTGGGTGTGGCCTCGTGAAACGATGCATAGATCCGCAGCCCCGGTTCTTCAGCGGGGCTGCAAAACCGCTTTAATCAGCAAAGCTGTCATCAGCCGTGGTCAGGTTTGACAGGTAATCGCCATAGTCATTCTTGGCAAAAAGCTTGGCGCGGGCCTTGAGGGCCGCATCGTCGATCCAGCCCTGACTATAGGCAATCTCTTCCAAAGAGCCGGTTTGCTGACCCTGACGTTTTTCCAGCGTGCGCACGAAGTTGCCTGCATCCAGCAAGCTGCCGTGAGTGCCCGTGTCCAGCCAGGCATAGCCGCGCCCCATACGTTGCACCTTCAACTGACCTTCGTTCAGATACATCTCCAGCAGGCTGGTGATCTCCAGTTCGCCGCGCTCAGAGGGCTGGACTTGCTTGGCTCGTTCCGGTGCCGAGCCATCCAGGAAATAGAGCCCCGTCACTGCGTAGTTTGAGGGCGGCACAGATGGTTTTTCGATGATCGATACCGCGTGGCCTTCGCTATCAAAATCCACCACGCCGTAGCGTTCGGGGTCCGCCACACGGTAGCCAAAGACCGTACCGCCGGTTTCTTTGGCATCCGCTTCGGCCAGCAATTCCGACAAGCCGTGGCCATAAAAGATATTATCACCCAGCACCAAGGCCGAAGGCGCGCCTGCCAGAAACGCCTCCGCCAGGATAAAGGCCTGCGCCAGGCCATCGGGGCTGGGTTGCACGATATACTCCAGCGTCACCCCCCATTGGCTGCCATCACCCAAGGTGCGTTTGAACTGTTCCTGGTCTTGCGGCGTGGTGATCACTGCAATCTCGCGGATGCCTGCCAGCATCAGCACCGACAGCGGGTAATAGACCATCGGCTTGTCGTAGATCGGCAAGAGCTGCTTGGAGACACCCATAGTGATCGGATAGAGGCGTGTGCCCGATCCACCTGCCAGAATGATACCTTTGCGATTGGTCATGAAGTTTCCTTTAGTGTTTTCAGTATATTGGCCAGCCCCACCGTCCAATCCGGTGCGGGGATGCCAAATTCAGCTTCGATCCGGGCGCACGCCAGCCGGGAATTCAGCGGTCTGGGGGCCGGGGTGGGAAAGCCACTGCTGGGAATACCAGTCACTGCCACATCGCGATCCGCCTGGGCAAAGATTTCGCGGGCGAACCCGGCCCAGCTGGTATGGGGGCTGCCAGCATAATGATAGGTGCCGCCCGCCTGTCCACCGCGCAACGCCTTGGCCATCACCAGCAAAGCCGCGGCAATATCAGCCGCCGAGGTTGGCCCGCCGTGCTGATCTTCGACCACATTCAGCGCATCACGGGTTTGCGACAAATACAGCATCGTTTTAACGAAGTTCTTGCCATGGGCCGAAAACACCCAAGCTGTGCGCAAAATCGCATGGCGCCCCCCTGCGGCGCGCACCGCCTCCTCGCCGGCCAGCTTGGTGCGGCCATAGGCGTTTTGCGGGTTGGTCTTGTTGTCCTCGCTCCAGGCATCAGTGCCAGAGCCATCAAAGACGTAATCGGTTGAGATGTGCAAAAACGGGATGTCCAGCGCAGCACAGGCCTGCGCCATGGCACCGGGTGCCTCGGCATTGATCACATGGGCCTCAGCCTCATGCGCCTCGGCGCCATCCACATCGGTCCAGGCGGCGGCATTGATCACCACGGCAGGCGCATGGGCCTGAATGGCCGCCGCGCAGGCCGCCGGATCTGACAGATCTGCCTGAGCCCGGCCCAGAGCCGTGACACTTGCCTGCGCCTGTAATTCGGTGGCCACCTGACCAGTGGTACCGAAAACTAGGATTACGTTTGATGCCATTGTCAGAGCCCCGATATGCGCCAGTTCGTGTTCAATTTCGGGCCGTATTAACTGTAAAGCGCACTATGTTCCAATGCTAAAGCGACCCGTTCTAAGGACGCACACCTGTTTGAGGTAAAACGCTTGGTTGGCTCAAGACACCGCAACTGGTTTTTGGATGTCTGACAATCGCGGCGCGCACCGCCATTGGCTATAAGATTGACATTGTTCGGATTACACAGCACGACAACACCGCCACCGGGGCTGACAGCAAAGAGACAGGCCATGCAGCAGAACAAAGACAGCGAGATGCAACAGCACACAGCCGCACTGGAGGCCCGCTTCCGCGAGATCGGAATGCTGACAAAGTCTTTGATCGAGACACAGGCCGAGCTGGAGCAGGAACGTGCGGCCCACGCCGAGACCCGCAGGGCGCTGGAGGCGGCCGAATTTGCCAGCCGCAGCTATTACGAAGTGGTCGAAAGCACATCCTGGCGTCTGACAGCCCCCTTGCGCACCGTCATGGGCAAGCTGCGCCGCTAACGCCGCTCAACCCACTGCCGGGACAATATGTTGCCGGATCAACGTGCTGGATACACTGGGGGTGCGGGTCAGGTATTTGACCTCACACAGATCGGACAGATCATCAAATTTGCCAGCCCAGTCATCGCCAATGGTGAAGATATCCGCCTTATGAGTCACGATATCGTCGCGCTTTTGCTCCCAGTTGTGCTCGGGGATGATCAGGTCGACACAGCGCAGGCTTTGCAGCAGGGATTTGCGCGCCTCATACTCAAAATGCGCGCGCTTGCCCTTGGTGGCGTTAAATTCATCCGATGAGAGACCGACAATCAGGTAATCCCCCAGTGCCCTGGCACGCTCCAGCAGCAGGATATGGCCATAATGCAGTGTGTCAAAGGTTCCGTAGGTAATCACGCGCACTCAAAGCACTCCTTGATTTCACTCTGGAGGGGGTACCCTCTCCATGGCCTATGCTTGTGGCAATACAGTATCACTCAGTAATACATTGATCGCTCCAGCCAATAGAAGAGCTGATTTTTCCGACGAAAACTGCGGTACAATCTGCTCAAACGCGGCCCGGCCTATGCGCTGGCGCAGATCCGGCTCTTCGATCAGCCGTGACAGGGCGGCTTCCCAGTCCTTCGGCGTTTTTGCCAGCAATCCGGTTTTATCATGTTCGATCACATCACTGTAGCTGCGGGTGGGCGAGGCCACCGTGGGCACCAGGTGCAAAGCTGCCTCAAATATCTTCAGCTCACTTTTGCAATCGTTGAAATAGCCAGGCGCCAGCGGGGCCAGATTGATATCCATCCCCGCCAGGAAGCCTTGCATCGCCTCATAGGGCATCACGTCGTGATGAATGACAACGCCGTCGCCTTTGACACCCGTGTCGTCGTCCACGCTCAGTTTACCGACAATATGCAGCTCGGCCTGCGGATGACGTTTGAGAACAGCCTGCGCCGCCCCCTGACATTGCGCAAAATCCTCAGAGTGGGTGGCAGTTCCGGACAGGTAGCAGATCCGCACAGTATCGTCTTTGGAGCGCGGCGTTTCTGCCTGGCCATAGATATCCAGCAAGGCTGTGGACATCGTATTCGGGACCACCTCAACAGGCTTGCCCATCTTCGCAATGCTCTGGGCCAGAGCCGGGGTGGTTACCGTCACCAGATCGGCGGTTTCAATCATCTGACACGTCCGGATGGACAAAACAGTGAAGTCGCTCGCAAATTCAGGGCGTTTGCGGAAGTATTCTGAGCCGCTGAAGGCGTTGATATCATGCACCAGATCATCCAGATCAAAGATGATCTTTCCACCATGTTCGTGAAAGGTCTCACAATGATCGCGCAGCGTTTCACTCATTGGAAGACGACAGATGACCATCGCATCCGCATGCTGCAGATCTTCTGGTGTCAGCGCGTGATCCAGCACAATGCGGCACGTCCAACCCACAGCACGCAAATGCTCAACCAGATTGTAAATCCGGTAACGGTTGGTGATGTTATTGACTTGCGAGCATACAAACGTGATGGCCCTTGGGGCAGTGGGGTCTTTTGCTTCTGGCATCTCCCACAGCAGTTCTGAGCCCTCATAGCCCTCTTTGACACGTGCCACGACCCGCTCAGAATTGCGATCATCCCGGAATTTATGAAAGAAATCTACCTTCCACTCATAAGCCTGACGTTCGGCCGGTGTCGGATCGTCCAGTAGGGTTTCAAGCCCGTCCATCAGGCTGGCAAAATCCGTACAGACCGGGCCGGGGAACACCATCTCTTGGTCGTAGAACATGCCGCGCTGGGTATTGGCATAGCTGTATTGATCAAAGGCAAAGCTGGCCATCGGCCGGCCGGTCAACATGAAATCAATGAAACAGCTGGAATAATCCGTCAGCAGCATATCGGCATGGCGATAGAGCAGCTCGACATCCGGGTAATGCCGCTCGGAGGCATCAAAGAAGCACTCACCACGTAATTGCGAGCTGTAGAGTCTCGTCTTGTCGGCCATATGTTCGCGAATACCCATGGCCATGTTATTGCGCTTCAGCCACGCAGCCAACTGCTGCACTTCGGTGTCGCTGAAACTGTAATAGCCATTTTCCTGATCCGCCCGGAACGTGGGGGCAAACAGCATAAACCTGCGCCCCTTCAAACGGTCTTTCAGGTGCTCAGCCCGGGTGCGCATATCTTCGGGCAGATCGCTTTCGGGTTTCATGATGGTGTCATGGCGCGGCAGGCCGGTCACCCAGATGTCATGGAATGTCAAAGGCCAATACGCAGCTGTCATCGCCAGCCGGTCCACATCCGAGGACGCAATCACCGATGTCAGCCGCTTGTTCTCGGCCACCAGCTTGTCGATACTGGCCGCCTGATCCAGCGAGGTATAGCCAATGCGCTTGAGCGGGATACCGTGCCACAGGTTGTGGAAATTATGCAGATCATCGGACAGGGCATACTCGATATTGGCTTCAACTCCGTGGCGCAAAAACACCTGGCGCGATCGTAGCAGATAGCTTTGGCCCTCGTAGCTGTGCAGCGGCACGATGATCACATTGACCCCGTCGGTTTCAATATGTTTGCCGCGGGTCAGAATGATCTTTTTGATGCTGGGGTCATGTTTGACATGGTCAAACACCGCACGGGTGTTGTCAGAAAATTGGTGGCTGTGCACACAGACCGGAAAGGCCCACCAATGGTCATATTTAGGCACAAGCAGATCCTGCTCGCGCATCGTCTCTCGGCTGCGCGGCGGGCGTGACAGGATCGGATCCTGGCCGATATGAAAGTTCTCATAAAGCTTGAGCGCATGTCCGACCCGGTTCAGGTTCTTTTGCATGGCCACAATATTGGCCTTTGGGTTGGCGGCCTGCACACGTGGGGCCCATTGTGACAGGCCTTTGATCTTGTAATGATTTTCGGTCAGGAAATACCGCTTGAGCAGCGGAAACCCTTCGTCGATCAGATCGAAGGCACGTTCGGTAAAGATCGGATGGCGCTTGGAGACCGAGCCCACCAGCGTGTCAAATTCATAGCCTTTGCCGATCAAAAACCGCGTGATCCCGATCTCGTATTTGCGGATGATATTCAGCTTGTTGCTTTCTTCGGCCACGGTGTTCAGCACCCGGCGAAAGCCCTCGTCGCGGATCACGTCCCGGCGGAAGGCCATGAAGTATGACCCGACATGGAAATCATACACCGGGTCATGTTCAAAACGGGTCAGATGATGCGCCTTGATGTCCTCAATCGAAACCGGTGCACCTTCGGGGATGAGATTCTGATGCATGGTCGAGATCAGACCCTTTGTCGCCTGCAGCCCCCACCAGGCACAGGGCCGTGTGGCCATCGTCTCAAAGGTCTGGGCCAGCGGATGCACCAGATAGCAGCTGTCATTGGCCAGGATCAGCTCGTCGTAACTATCAATCACATCCCAGCCGACCAGATCACGCGCCAGAACGGAATAGGACCCGAAATCATACATGCCGTGGCGCTGTGCCCAGGCGCCTTTGACCAGACCGTCCAGCTTGCGCAGCTCGTCTTCGTCCATCAGGCAATCAGCCAGATAATAGATGTCGGCATGTTTTGACAGATCGCGCAGATACTCCAGCACGGCCTCATCCACGATACCGTCCGCATCATAGGCCGCAAACAGGCAGATCCGGCGCGGCGTCTTGGCCAGGGGTTTTGAAGCCGCAGGATTGAAACACACCGGTACAGGGGGGCGGGTTGAATGCCCCTGCTCAGCCCCGATGCGGTTGTAGTGTTTCAGGGCGTTGGCATCCGCTGCGTCAGTGCCCAGCAGGTAGTTTTGTGTGTACCACCAGACATCAAAATCCGGACGTGGGTTGCGCAGAGCAGTGTAGCCGCTGGTTTCAAAATGCCATGTGGGTTCCAACCCCGAGGCCGCCACATCGGGGTTTTGCAAAAGATAGAACGGCTCGTCCAATGGCAGACGTGCGTAATCTTCGGGATCTACAGTGACAAGGTGGAATTCCTCGGCTGGCACTTCGGGTGCGTCTGGTGGATCATCGCGGGTGACTGAATGTACAAAGGGGATGATGGTCTTGCCATCCACGTCCGGGTTTTCGCGCATATATTGACGGGTATCAAAATCCGGGGACGGCTCACGCCCCAACCAGGCGCCAAAGCGCAGGAAATGTTCTATTGCACCCAGCCCACTTTGGGCCACATCCGGGTAGGTGTGCAGATACCAGTCTTCGTCAAACAGGCCTGACAGCCTGATGCGGTCAACCAGGGCGCTGATATGGGTATGCGTGCTCATCTGCCTTCAAATTCCGTTATTTATATATCCTGCAGTTTCCCAATGATCATATCCCGGACGCAACCCCTTGGTAAAATCATCTCAGCCTGTGCCTGTAATACCTGCCTGGCTCCAGGGTCTGCTTTTCATATGCGCCCACTGTGCCCGCGGCAAGTCTATGATGTGGGTTGTCCCTGATACCCGGCAAACGCCCAGCCCGGGTTTGCACTGGCCCCCAAGGGCTGAATTTGGCACAAGAGCACAATAGGATCCGAAGGCACCATGCTGAGTTTACACACCCCCCTGACCGTTGCCTGCCAAGGCCAGATCATCCCTGCATTCAGGGATACATATGCCAGATAATACACCTGCCACACATGTGACCGTGTTGATGGCGGTGTATAAAGGTGAGGCCTATCTGCAGGCGCAACTGGACAGCATTGTCGCCCAGCAGCACCCGGATTGGCATATTCTGATCAGTGATGACAGCCCCACTTCTGACAGCCGCGCCATCGCCGAAGCCTTTGCCGTGAAAACCGGGCGCACCACGGTACTGACCGGGCCAGGGCAGGGGGGAACGACCAATTTCATGTCCCTGATCCGGGCTGTATCTGATCATACTGAGCAAGACACATGTATTGCCTTCAGCGATCAGGATGACGTTTGGCTGCCCAAAAAACTGACCCGCGCGCTGGCACAGCTGGCCCCGCATGGGGATATCCCCACACTTTATTGCAGCCGCAGTTACATCACCGATGAAACCCTGAGCACACGCAGGTTGTCAGCACCGCGGCCGCGCGCCCCCAGTTTTGAAAATGCACTGGTGCAAAATATTGCCTCGGGCAACACGATTGTTCTGAACCTGGCGGCCAGCGATCTGATCCGGCGCGCCGCGGCCGAAAGCCCTGAGCCGGTTGTGCATGACTGGTGGGTTTATCAGCTGATCACCGGGGCAGGCGGGGTGGTGGTGCATGACGATATGCCCACGCTGTTGTACCGTCAGCACGGGGTCAATCAGATTGGTGCCAATGATACCACACGGGCTCGGCTGAAACGCATCGGCATGTTGCTGCGGGGGGATTTCAAACAATGGAATGAAACCAATATTGCTGTGCTACATGCATTAGAGGCCTATCTGACCCCTGAAAACCGCGCCGCCCTGAAGGCATTTGATACCCTGCGCCAACACGGATTGGCAAAGCGGCTGATGGCGTTATACAAACTGGGCTTGTACCGCCAAAGCCACATCAGCACTGCCGCCCTTTGGGTAAGCGCTGTTCTTGGAAAACTTTAAAATTCGGCGCGTTATGTTTCGTTCACATCCGTGTCAGACGCAAAGTTTTCCGAAACCTGATCGTAAATACGTAGATATTCATTCGCAAGATTGCCCATGTCATAACCCTTGGAACAGGCTTGGGCTGTTTGCGTATAGCCTTTGCGGATTTCAGGATCGGCCATGGTCTTCACCGCATCACACAAAGATTGGGTGAAAGCCTGGTCGTCATTATCATACTCCAGCAAGATGCCAGCAAGCTGGTCGTCATCGGCCATCATTTTCCGAATTTCGCCCACATCAGTAGCAATCACCGGAAGGTGTTCCTGCAACGCCTGCACCAGGCAGAGTGGATAAGATTCCCCTTCGAAGCGCGTGGGCAACAACATACAGTCCGACAAGCGCATGATACCGTTTACTTCTTTTTGATAGCCAACAAAATGAATGTTACTTGCCCCCCTGGCAAGCTTACGGGCGGGTTTTGAGCTTTTGCCATCACCAACCATCAAAAGATGAATCTTCCTTTCGTGCAGGGTCTTTGGCAACTGACGGAAGGCATTTACAGCAACTTCCCATCCCTTGCCCGGAACAGCACGGCCAACCAGAACAAAAACCAGATCCTTTGCTCCGATCCCAAGGCTTTCACGGGAAAACTTTGGCGTGCTGGGGTCGGGAGGCATTGCATTGGGCAATTTCTCAAACGAAGCATTGGTGACCTGACGGTTTTCAAAAAATTCGAGATTGCGCTCGGTCAGATAAATCCAGTGATGCACGTTGCCCAGAATCCAATTCACAATAGCTTTGGGCGCTTCTTCCAGACCAACATAAGAGCCATGCAACGTCACAACATAAGGACGTTCTATTTTGGCATCATCCGAATTGGCCAAAAGCGCATCACTGGCCGCGATATGGCTGTGGATCAAAGACACGCCTGCATTGTTGAAAAATGCAGACCGGCCCTGCAATGACATATCCAACCCCGAATAGACCGCGATCCGGGGATCGAGCAATGCCCGGACGCCCTCATTTAGTTTCAACATATCCGTAGCCAGCATGGAGATATTTGCACCTTTTGCCAGCAGGGCATTCGCAAGGTTGATTGGAAAGATTTCCCCGCCCCCCAGCTGGAAGCCAAGGAAATGCAGCTGGATATGCGGCTCAGTGCGGACGGCTGTCATCAATGCGTCAAAATCATAGAGCTCTTCAAACGGACCAAATTTTTTGTCCGACCCAGTGTGCTTGTACTGCACTTCCAGCTTTTCGAGGAAGCGTTTGCGCGTGGCAGGCCCAATACCCCAGCGCGCAATAATTGCCTCGAGGATACGGATATGTTCGTCATAATAGTATTTCTTGTTGAAATTGCTGGCCGATGTGTTGCTGTCATGCTGCCGAAAATAGGTCACTGCCTCGGGCACAAAAGAGATTTGACCGGCTCCGGCCAGATGTAAGTATAAAAACCAGTCACCACAAATTTGGTAGGTTTTTGCTTGGTCCCAAACGTGCTCAGGCAACTCCACTTTGCGAAAGACACAGCCGCCGACATTGGCAATCACATTGTTGACGCCAAAGCCCCCATTGAACCATTGCGCTGCAGGGCGGGTCAGATTGCGCGACCATATCCCACGCTCAGCCCCTTCTCGGTAGCCGTCCAGCCCCTCTTTGAAGGTGCCTTCGCTGTCGGAAAACTGAATGCGCCCAAAAGCAATATTCACCGAGTCGTCGACCATGGACGGAACGATCTTTTCCAGGAAATCCGGCTCGCAGAAATCATCACTTTCGCAGATCCAGACCAGCTCGCCAGTGGCCAGATTTAGCCCCTTTTCCCATTGCCTGAAGACATTCCCGGACTGCGTGTCATTGAAGACCAGCCTGGCCTCCAGTTTCAGCTCTTTGACCAGATCCTCAATCACTTGTCGGCTGTTATCGGTGGATTTGTCATCCAGGATGATCAACTCGATATTGCGATAGCTTTGCTGGGTAATCGAAGTGATGCGCTCACGCAGATAGGGCGCGTGATTGTAATTGGGAACAATCACCGAGACTTTCGGATTATAGGTCGGGCGTCGAATGTCGATATGCGACATCGTTTCCCGCTTTTCATCCTGGCCATGGCGGCAATAATGCAGAAACGGGGCGACATTTGCCTTTCTGATGTCAGCATAGCGGTGCCGGTAGAAACGAGTGGAGAACGCATCAGACGGATTATAACCTATCCGCCATCCCACCAGCAGGTAATGCGCCCGTGGATCAACATTGGATTCGGCCACTTCAGGATATGTATTCAAATAATATTCGGTGTCGAACCCATCAGAAATATCATCAATGTCAGCCTGTGACACAACGCTCCAGTCGATGAGATCAAGATTGGGCAATCTGTGTTTGTCCGCATCGTGCGCCTCAGGCGAGCCCAACCGACCTTCGGCTTTGCCATGCATCACCCAATGCGTGAACGGGTTCCAGTCCGAACCCGCGATATCCGAATTGCTGGCCAGATAATACCGGACATCGAATTCCGGCGACGGGTCACGGCCTTCATGCCAGCCATAGATCAGGAAATGGAAAAGCGGATCAATGCCCGCCTCTTCTACATCCGGGTTCTTCCCCAGGTAAAAAGCCTCGTTAAAAGCGGATCTGACGTGTTGGAATTGCGCGTGAGAAAACCCCAGGTGCCAGACAAAATAGTCTTCCGCACGTCCAGGTAGTTCAGGGCACCCTTCAGCCAGCCAGTGCAAGGCCGGGTTGAGGTCTGAGAAATCCTCATCCGGGTGATACATCTTATATTTGCGCAGCGAGAACACCGGCGAAGGATCACGGTTTTCACGCCAGCCATAGACTAGAAAATGATAGAACGGGTCAATATTTGCCGCTTTCACATCTGCGTTCTGAGCCAAGTAATATGTCGTGTCAAAACAGTCCTTAAGCTGTGCAACCTTGGACTTGGACAGGTTCAGTTCCTCGGCGGCGTAGTCATCCCCGCGTCCGGGCAGAGCGGGACGCCCTTCAGCCAGCCAATGCATAAACGGGTTGAGGTTCGAGAAATCGACCTCTGGATGATCGGCGATATATCTGCTGTGTGAAAACGCCCGCGATGGATCACGACCTTCGCGCCAGCCTTGGGCCAGGAAATGCCCCAAAGGGTCAATCCCGGCCATCGCGACATCAGGGTTTTCCGACAGATAGAAATCAGCATCAAAATCCGCAGCGGCCTCGTTCAAATCTTTGGCAGCAGGCAGATCACCCCTCCTGATCCCAAGCCACCGGGGAACTTTGGACGCAATCACCTGCTTCAGCTGCGGCAAAATTGGTGGTTTTGTACTCACTTGAACAGTCCTACCATTTTTCAATACGCCAAAAACAGTTCACATTATGTCACGAAGCACTGCATAGGGGCATGCTTCATGCAGCTGGGCGGCCCGATACAACACACGGCCTAATTGGGCCGATTAACACTTCATCAAAAGGCAGGGTGTTTGAAATATGCCCGACCCCTTGATGAATGGGTCGCGTTATTGTGCCAGCGAATATGTCGTCTTGATTTTTTCAGCGAATTTGGGGCTACGGTCCGGCACCATGCACATCATTTCCTTAATGCCGAGGATCTGGGCAATGAAGTATCTGTGGTGGCCGTCAATATTGCTGGCTGTCAACGTTTGCCCGGTTTCATCCGTGAAGGTCAGCGCCCCTTTTTCGTCCAGCGCAAGATAGATCAGTGGTACGCGGTGCAATTCTCCGGCCAGACAATAATCCAGGTCCTTGTATTTACCTGTCACCTTCAAAAGCGTGTTTTCCCGGTCAGCAACCACCGGCTTGAGCTTTTGATCCAGGTTACCAGTCTCGACCGCATCGACGTAACGGCGCACAAAAATATTGTCTTCGGTGACAGTTTTGTCGTGCTCCAAATATTCCAGATAGCCAATGATATAGGTCTCAAAATAGGCACTGGAGCCAAACGACAGTTTTTCCTGATTCAGAGCGTCGAGATTGGCCTTGCCGCGCAGATCATTAGCCCATTTGAGGAAGTTTTTGGGCGTCGTTTTCTTGTGCTTGGAGAAGAACTTGTTGTCGAAATAGGAATCGATCGTGATCGTCTTCGGCTTGAACGCTGACTCCAGCGCTTTCTGGTCCTTGGCAAAAATCACGAAGGCGCGCGAGCGTTTGAGCACGTCGCTCATCTGCGAATAGCCGACATGCTGGTAGACCGGGAAATGCGGCAGCACGACATCGAGATACATTTGCAGCCCGTGATCCAGCGTGTGGGTCTCAAAGACCAGCACGTCGGTCATTTCGGCCAGCTCTTTCATGACGTTCTTGATATAGACATAGACTGACAGGGCCACGACAATGTCGTATTTCTTGTCCTTGTAAAAACCGGGATGCGTGGCGTCGCCCTGAAACAGGGAAACCCGCGTGGCACCCACGGCACCGTTGATCATCCGGCCGGTTTCCACAAAGAAGGAATCGTATTCCACGCCGTCCACCAGATCGGCACCCAAAAGCCGGATCGAGCGTGACATCTCGCCGGTATTGGCGCCGATATCGAGCACGGATTTTCCAGTGAAATCAACCTGGCGCAAAAACGTGTTACGGTCGGTGCGGGTGCCTTCGCGCAAGGTCTTTTTCAGGCTCAGCGACTGGTAGTTGTTGCCAGTGATGATGTTTTCCTGAATCGAGGTGCTGACATAGCCAACCTTGGTCGCCTCAACGATATCGCGGATATAGATTTCCTGATGGCTGGGCAGCTCGCTGATCGGCTTTTTCTGGATCGTGGCCAAAAATTCTTCGATGCGCTTGTTCACGCTAGGGTTGGGGGCCACTGGATAAATCTGGGTCGTATTGGGGCGCAAACCCCACAGCACCAGAGGCGCCTCGGCTGGCAGGTTCTGCAGCCGCTTCATATCCAGTGTCAGGCTCCATTCGCCGGTCTGTGATGTCTCGCCTGCGGCCAGGAAACGGCGGTATTTATCCGCGGCCACGACCTTCCATTGGGCGGCATCATCCGACGTGAACGTGCCGGTCAATGTCAGCATCGAATTGTCGATGGAAAACTTGTCGACAGCACTACAAATATCCTCGTCGCCAAAGTAAATCATATTGTTCAGATCAATGTATTCAGACAGCATGTTCTCTCTCAGATTCAGCTAGAAGGGATAAGTCAGTGCACAGCGCCACCACAACAAACAAACCCGCCGCGACAGCAGCGCCTGTATGAAGCATGATGCGCCATAAGCGCAAGGGGTATTAATAGCCCTGCACTGACCCGCAGACCCAACGCGACAACCAGTAAATACGGGCCAAGGTGAGGGTTGAAAAACCTGGAATTGCGCTCTGGCACTGGAGGTAAGTTTACACTACACAGTGCCAACCTATGAGCATTGGAGCGCGTAAATGATTGATAAGATTCACCCTGATGACACAATGTATCACGGCAATCTTGAGGCTTACTTCAAGACCAGCACATCGGCTCTGAATGCAATCGAACGCGCGCTGGCTGGGGCGTTGAACCCCGACGCCAAAATCAACAGCATCCTGGACTTTGGCTGTGGCTACGGCCGGGTGCTGCGTGCCATTAAGAACCGCTGGCCCGAGGCTGATCTGACGGTATGTGACCTGATCAAACCGGCGGTGGATTTCTGCGCCGAGACCTTTAATGCCACACCGATCTACGGCGATGAGAACCTGACCGAAACAGGTCATGAAGACCGCTTTGACCTGATCTGGGTCGGCTCAGTTTTTACCCACCTGCCGCAAGCTGCCTGGCCGCATATGCTGGCTTACCTCGCACGCCATCTGCGCCTTGACGGCACATTGGTGTTCACCACCCACGGGCGCACATCCCAATGGGTGTTTGAGAACCATTCGCTGACAAAATCCCACATCACCCAAGAAGATTTCACCAAATCCAAGGAAGACATGGCCGCCACCGGTTTTGCCTTCCTTCCGTATTCCACCGGCATGATCAACCATATCTCGAACAAGACCGGTGCGCAGGTGACTGAGGGGCTCTATGGCGTGTCCTTTTCGACGCCCGAATGGGTGATGGGCCAGGTGGCGCAAGTGCCCGAATTGACCGTGCAGGGTTATTCAGAAGGCGGATGGGGTAAAAACCACGATATCGTCTGTGTCACCAAGCCACGCGATCTGCGTATCGTATAACCATCAGAGCCTTGGCCAGATTGGCTAAGGCTTCTAAAAAATAACATAACATAGATTATACGGCCGCCTTTTGTAGCTGGGTGGATTCACAAACGAAGTGCGAATTCTGTATCAAAACAGGATATTGCATGGAGTTGATCAATGGGACGTTGCTACCCTCACCTGAACCTCGAAGAACGTCGCAAGCTGGCTATATGGCTTGAAGCGAAGATACCAAT
>JBGCEW010000035.1:0-40427 GCA_045106595.1 Roseovarius sp.
CCGGATGATCTCAACCAGATCAACCAAGCTGAACTGCATGTTGACGGCACGCAGGTAGAGCGCGCCAATCCCAAGATCAGTGATCCGTTCCAATTCGGTGATCATGTCATCGGTCAGGGCAAAGGTGTGTTCACCATCGCCAAAGAATGCGGTGTGGTTCATGCGGCGTCCTTGCCTGTCGTAGTGTAGGGGTTTTCGAGTTTGTTACCGTCCGGCAAACCGGGAAGGTTCAGACCTGCCCGGACTTCATTCGCGGTCATGGCCCCCATGCTTCGATACTGCCCATAGGATGCGGCACGGGCTGCGCCATCGGTGGTCAGCAGATCGTCAGTGACAAAGTTGATGTAGTGAGTTGCGCGCTCTTCTGGTGTGAACAAGACACGCGCATAGGCCCATGCCCACTGTTTCAGCCACGGCTTGAGCGTGACCTTGTGAAACTGCCGGAACATCTCTTCAGTATTTGACCAAGTGCCACGGCTCAATTCGAAGAGCATGGTGGGTGGCACCCGGAAGGCACGGGCAATTTCCCTGATCTGTTCAAGCCGGTTTTCAGCAAACTGCGTATCCGCAAGGGTCATGGACAACTGCTGATAGTCCATGCCTTCGTCAAGAATGGCTGTGCCGCCTGCGTTCTTTCCGCCATGTGTTGTGAACCAGCTTGCGGCCACCTTTTTCTTGGCGTCTACATCCATGTTCTTCGGTGATTTGATCACGCCGGATGGACGGCCACCGTTGGCGAATACTCCGCCGATATGGCCCTCAAACGCGAGTGCTAGGGCGATTGCCTCACGGCCAAGGGTGATCGGGGATGCACCACCAAAAGGCTGGACGTGCAACACGTCCTGATAGCTGTGCTGCACGTCGCCATTCGGAGTGCGCACAACATAGAAGGGTTCACCATCTGGCGCGTGTTCGGTGCGCACATTGGCGGGATCAATTCTGTGAAGCTCAAAGGGGGTGCCATCTGGCAAGCGGATCACAATGGCATAGCCATTGCCGGTCAGTAGGGCGTCGGTGGTTAGGCTGGTGCGCAACTGCTCCGCGCTGGTCCAGTCATTCGCCACGTCATGCACAAGGCGATAAGCCGGGTGATTATCTGCGGCCTGTTTATCACTGTGAAGATAAGCTTTGGCGGGAAGGCAGCCGATAGTCTCTGCGATCAGCGCAACAGCGCAGGATACGGCAGGAACACGCAAGGCACTGTTCGGGCTTACGTGAATGCCGGATGCGGTTGGGGTCGCCGCGAACAGCCCAAACGCCTCTGCGTCAGTTAGCGAGATAGCCTTTTCTTCGGTTCCAAAGCCGAAGGCTTTTTTGATCTGATTGAATGCCATGTGATCCGTGCGAAATTGTAAGTGTTGCATAAATACCACACTATGTTTCACGGCGGAAGGCGAAAGTTCGATCCCCTTTCAATTTTTTGTCTTGCTGAAAGAGATTAGTTAAAAATTTATTGCTTTGCATTAGACAACGAAAGCCGACACTCTAGCGGAGACCATATTCAAAATTGGAAATCTAAAATGAAAAGAGTCATTTCTATCTCCGTGATTGCCGCCATCGTTTCCGCATGTTCGCCCGCTCCCGGTGTCTCTGTAGTCGAAGCCTCTCCTTCATCAGAAACCAAATTGGTCAAAATTGACACCAGGTCAAATTCTGATCGCCTGTTGGCACAGGGTGGATTTATTATACCTGGGCAATGCTATGAAGAAGACGCAGACTCTGATTGTGTCAAAGAATTCAGAAGGAAATTGGACTCGGTATTGAGCAAGTTTGACCCTACAGCACTTCCGCCGGAGTGTAGTTCACCTGGTGCTCCAAGTGGCTGTTTTGACCACACTGGAGCACTAATTTACCCAGTCCAAAATTACGACTAGCATTTGTTTCGTTTGCCAAGAACATGCGGTTTAGCTTGGGATACTTAACGGAAATGGTTGGCAAAGGGGCTTGGGTTGCGGCTTTAATTCTCGTCTACACCAAGGTTGGGTAGCCGCTTGATCGTATCAATCTTCGTCTTGAGCGTCACATCACCATAAGCGTCACCTGCCGTTCTTGCGGCATGACCTTGGATAGCATCTAACACCCGATCTTGTATCCCCAACTCTCGGCCCACTGTCTTGAAGCGGTGCCGCCAACCATGCGACGGCTGCACACCTTCTGGCACCATATACTCTGCTTTAAGCCAATCACCAATCCGATTGGCGAGGCTTTTGGAATGGCGCAGATACTTCTTTGGTTCAGTTGCGTTATGGAAAATTGGGCCGCTCTTGATCGTATCTAAGTGATCCAGAAAGCCTAACTCTATAATCTGCGGATGCACCGGCACGTCGCGCCATTGACCCGTCTTGGTGCCACCTGCCTCTGGGGTGATACGAATGACCCAATGATCATCAACTTGCCGAAAATCCTCGCGTCGTAGCTGCGTGATCTCGGCAACGCGCGCACCGGTGAAAGCACAGAGCCAAGGCACCCACCGTTTCGCCGCTGTCACCTTTTCGGATTCCATAACCTTGCCGTGATGCAGCACCTTCGGCTGATAGTTGTAGACCGCATTCAGCAGCGCGGTGGCCTCTTCGGTCGTGTAGCCGCGCTCACGATTGTGAACGGGCTTCTGTGGTGCCAGCCGGATATCGGCGGCTGGGTTGCTCTGCATTCGATCTTTCTCAACCGCCCATCGGAACAGGCTTCGGATCGTCGGCAGATAGACTTTGCTGATCGTGGACGGCTGCTTTTCGGTGAGTGCATATTC
Organism: Roseovarius sp.; assembly: GCA_045106595.1. Classification (GTDB taxonomy): domain Bacteria; phylum Pseudomonadota; class Alphaproteobacteria; order Rhodobacterales; family Rhodobacteraceae; genus Roseovarius. Next base: position 2,747 of record JBGCEW010000035.1, read on the forward strand.
CAGCCAGTCGGCCATATCCTTTTTCGTGATCCTGGCGGCATTGTCGTGGCGCAGGAATTTGGTCAAGCTTCTTACCGCCAATTCTTGCCTGCGTCCGTTGTCTGCCATGTATCCTAAGGTCTGGCGGCTCTGGACGTAATCCCTCCAAAGTCCCTTTATGCTGACGCGTTTGGGGGCTTCCTGTGGTGGCGCAGCGTCCCGGATCACTGGATTGACGGGGTGGCCGGTGAAATCGCCGTCGTCGCGCTCTGCAACCCGTTCCAAAGCTTCTAGCTCTGCCATGCACAAGGTGCGCGCAATTGTGATCCATTCATCGGAACCGGGCTGTGCATCTAGGTTGCCCGCCGCGCGGTAACGCTCGATCTGTTCACCCACAAGTTTGATCAGGTCTGCGGTTTGGAGATTGCCAGCGACCCCGGCGCGAAGTTCTTGAACATATTGATCGTCAATGCCCACCGACGAATACCGAGGATCATTTCGCAGCACATCATCGAAGGCAAGCCGCTGGGTGTAGTGACTATGGGCGATCTGATCGGGGGCGAGGGGGTAGCGAACCATTGGTGCGCCGGGTAGCTGGCGCTCGGCTAACGCGATCTCGTGTTGAAGCTGTGCCACTGCGCCGGGTAGCAGCTTGAGCGCTTGTCGCCGGTCGCCACCTAGCGGCTTGCGCAGTTCTCTCTTGCCGATGATCATGCGCAGATTCTTCGGCACCACAAGGCGCGCGTGATAGCGCCCGTCGCGGTCAACCATGTGCATTATCTTACCTGCCATATCACCACCGATTGTAACCAAAGTTGTAACCTTCAAACGGGCAAACGCCCTGTAATGCAAGGGTTTATTTTGATATCAACGGCTTAGGGAAAGGTAAGGTGAGAGGCTGGACAACGACCCAAGCGGGGCTCGTTACGGTTGCTTCCTTCCGGACCTGGCCGGGTTGGCGAGGCGCTCGCCCGCGCCAACCTCTCATCCCATCACATAGGCAATCACCCGGCGATTGGCAAGAGCGGCGGATATGCGGCGACGCTGTATGTCACAGCGGCATAGAAAAGAGCGCAAAGCCCCGTGTGTCCGTCCCGCGGTGAACAAGCTGGTGCCGAGAAATATCGCCGGGATGGCGCAACAGACCCGGACCAGTGGGAAAAACCACTTCGGCGTCCGGGATAGGTTCAAACTGCCACGAAGGCGCGTCTGATGTAAGGGCGGGTGCGGCAGATTGGATATAGGCGCTGACCAGATCCACAATCGGTTGTTTGCCCGCGTGAAGAATGCTGTCCGGGTCAAGGCCCCGAAACGGCCCACCGCCAAACACCCTGTAATTGTTGGTGGCAATCGCAAATTCGTCCTGGTCACGGACCTCAACCCCGGCGTAACAAAGCGCGCGGATACGGCCCTTGGCATTGGGTCCAGGCGTGCGGTTCTCACCCTTGGGTGAATACATCGCCTCTTGCGTCAGATCGATCCGGTAGGTGACGCCATCAATCATATCAAACGTGTGATTGGGCACATCCGGGTTGAACAAGTGTTGATCCGTTTGACCTGGTTGAATGGTGTTAAAGATCGTGGTCGCCCGCTCCAACCAGTCGCGCAGATCTGCCCCGGTGATCCGGGCGATGCACAACAGGTTCGGAAACGGGTAAAGATCGGCAGCATGGCGCAAAAAGATCGGACCTGCGGGAATATCGCAATAATGATCCGGGCCACCGTGTCCGCCTGATTTGAACGGGGCCGAGGCCGAAAGTATCGGCAGATCAATCCCTTCCATGTCATCTAGTACCTGTCTGGCCGCCCTGGCCTGCGCGCGGGTGACCACTTGAACCGTGTCGCATTTCCCCACCAAAGACAGGTAGCTGTGCAGGCCCTGATCGCACGCTCCAAGCGGTTGTTGTGTCAATGCAATCGTGGCGCGATGTGCGGGTTCCAGCATGGCGACCAAAGCGTGGTCTTCGGGCGTGTCTGAGACTGACACAGGCCGCACCGTTCCGCGCCCGGCGGACACCCGCCAGCCGGTGATGCCATGGCTCAGGTTCAAATCAATTACCCCCAGATGCGAGCCTCGAAACCCAGCCATCGCCACCGGTGTTTGCCGTATTAGCCCAGCGCTGCTGTTCACGTCGGGAATATGGTCAAACTCGGGTCCGGGGAACACCTGATGGGCATGCCCTGCCATCACCGCATCAATGCCCGGGATATCTGACAGTGTCAGCACTGCGTTCTCTGTCATTGGGTCATGGGCGCCCGTGTCCGCCCCGGATCCAATGCCGGAATGGGCCAATACCACCACGATATCCGCCCCCGCCTGCCGCATCTGTGGCACCAACTGGCGCGCTGTGGCGACGATTCCATGTGACCAGATGCGCCCGGCCAGATGATATTGATCCCACATCGTGATTTGTGGTGGTACCAGGCTGAGGATACCGACATTCAACACATGGCTTTGCTTGTGTGTGTCCGATACCTCAACCGGCAGTATCAGATAGGGCGGCAACAGCGTTTGAAGGTCTTTTGCGTCTGATACTTGCGCGGTCAAGGCATTGCCGCAGGTCGTTGGAAAGTCAGCCTGTGCCAAGACCTCTAGCAACCAGTCGACCCCAAAGTTGAACTCGTGATTGCCCATGCCCGAGGCGTCGTAACCCAGCTGGTTCATGGCTGCGATCACAGGGTGGTTGTCTTGCCACAGACTGCCGGGCTTTGCGGTCAGATCGCTCAGCGGTGTGCCTTGCAAAAAATCACCGTTCTCCAGCAGAAGCGTGTTGCAGGCCTCGTCGCGCGCCTGCCTGATCAACGTCGCCAGACGGGTCAGCCCATAGGGTTGATCTGTTTGATTGGTGTAATAATCAAACGCCCTGAGATTGGCATGCACATCGGTGGTGCCCAAGATCCGCAGATGAACCTCGGCGGTGTCTGTCTGCGACTGTGGCTGCGCAAGTGGGGTAAGAAGAGGTTCAATCAATGACACATGCAGATGCCTTCCAACAAGGTGGCATGAACGACGCAGAAGATGCTTTTGCACGAAAGATGCAGCGCGGTGGCGGCAGTCTGTAGGGTACAGGGCGCGAATTTACCACCCAAGGTAGATGAATGACAATGGAGTTCAACCTAATTCTGAGTGGAAATCCAAAGTCCTGTGGAATGGCTTGTCTTGCGCGACTGATCATGCCACCTGAAAGGTGCAAAAGGGGGATTGCATGAAGCACGCGGAGACAGTGACATTCGGGGGCTCGGGGTTGGATCGTGCTGCTGAAATACGCAACGATTCAGCATATTTGGCCAGCAAAATCGCGCAAGACGAGGCGCATACGATTGTGATGTGGCGTGGCAAGCCATTGATCGGTTCTGTGCCGGACACCGGCGGGCAGGGTCATTTGGTGCGCCTGCCGATGGATCATCCGGTGTTGTCCGAAAGCAGCACACCTGCAATTTTGCTGGGGCGTGATGAGAGCGGCACGCTGATCTTCGCACATGACATTTCGGACTGGCAACCCGAGGATCTGGACGAACACAGCCTGACCCAGTTCAATGATCCAAGCGAGCAGCAACACCCGTGCTTGCCTGAAGGTCAGTGCTTTGCCGAATTGCGCCGGGTCATGACCCATCTGGATGCACGCGATGCGGAATTGACGGCCACGGCCAAGGCCATTCTGGCGTGGCATCTGAGCCATCGATTTTGTGCCCGATGTGGCATAGAAAGTGACATGATTGCAGCAGGTTGGCAGCGCAGCTGTCCTGCATGCGACGGACAGCACTTCCCGCGTACGGACCCGGTCGTGATCATGTTGATCACACGGGGCAATGCGGTGTTGTTGGGCCGCTCGCCGGGCTGGCCCGAGGGGATGTATTCGCTGCTGGCAGGTTTTGTCGAACCGGGTGAAACCATGGAGGCCGCGGTGCGCCGTGAAGTGATGGAAGAGGCCGGGATTGGGGTGGGCGACGTGCGCTATCTGGCCAGCCAGCCTTGGGCCTTTCCCAGCTCATTGATGCTGGGGGCGCAGGGGGTTGCGTTGGATGACAAGATAACGCTTGATCCGATCGAGCTGGAAGATGCGATTTGGATGCCCCGAGAAGAGCTGATGCAGGCCATGGCAGGTGACCATCCAAAGGTTCTGCCGGCGCGCAAAGGCGCAATTGCGCATTTCTTGTTGCACAACTGGCTTGCGGATACGCTGGATTGACGCGACAATGGCCGCAGAGCAGAGCAGGCTCTCGATCAAAAACAAAACAAACGAGGCAAGGGGATGCAGTTCAGCGCCAAGGAAGATATTGAAGCGCCCATCGATTTTGTGTTTGAGCAATTGTCAGATTTTCAGAGCTTTGAGCGGTCCGCCCTGCGCCGTGGTGCCGAGGTGCAGCGCAGCGACGGCAAGCGCAATGTCGGGATAGGCATGGCGTGGGATGCGTCATTCAAGCTGCGCGGACGGCGCCGTGACATCAAGCTGGAACTGACCGAATATGATCCGCCCAACACGATGGTTCTGACCTCACGCTCGCCTAATATGGCGGGGGATATGTCGATTGATCTGGTGGCTTTGTCACGCGGACGCACGCGGATGAGCCTGGAGATTGACATGAAGCCGAAAACGCTTTCGGCACGTTTGCTGGTGCAATCGCTGAAATTGGCACGCAACAGTTTAAACAAACGGTTCCGCAAACGCGTGGCCGAATATGCCGAAGAGTTGGAAGACCGTCATAAAAAACAAGTTGGCGGAATAGCTTAAGGTGTCTGCACCAAGACAGCCCAAGTAAAAGGCGCCCCGCGAGAGGCGCCTTTTTAGTGTTCGTGAGTGGAGGTTAGCCAATCCGGCTGTCTGCGCGATCACCGAGGTCGCGCTGAGCGATCACGTCATTTGCGCGGTCACCGAGGTCGCGCTGAGCGATCACGTCATTTGCGCGGTCACCAAGGTCGCGCTGGGCGATCACGTCATTTGCGCGGTCACCAAGGTCGCGCTGGGCGATGACGTCATTTTTGCGGTCACCTAGGTCACGCTGAGCGATCACGTCGTTTTCGCGATCACCCAGATCACGTTGAGCGATCACATCGTTTTCGCGGTCACCGAGGTCACGTTGAGAGATCACCTGATCTGCACGATCACCCAGATCAAAGGCAGAGTATGTGCCGTTTTCAGTGCGGTCGTTGATGTCAAATTCAGCAATGGCCGGAGTTGCTGTTGCTGCGATGATGGCCAGAATGCTCAGAGTACGCATGTGTGTATTCCTTATATGTGCGATCATAGTGACCGCGTTGAGTGTCATGTCGTTACCGTCGCCCACTGCGGCGGCTGTGCTAAACAATCTGGGTTGAATATCTGCGCAGAAAACGGGCTGTACCGGCTCCGTGATAAGCCACTCACAGGCTTTCGCGATTGCGTGAAAATCGCTCACGCGGCTGTGCAATGTTACATCAGCGCGTGAGTGAAAATGCCGTGATCAGAGGCACCAAGGCGCAGTTGTTTATGGCTCTGATGATATGCTGGCCCCGTGTTACAAACACGGGGCTCATCGCGGTCGCGTGAGCAAGGCGAATGTTGCAATATTTCAGATTTCGCCTGTGAAGTTTTGGTCTGTGGGCGCGATTTCGGTTTGAAACGCGAAAAATGCAGGATCGCATTGAAGATTTTAGCTGTAGTCTGAGGCCAAGCACCCCTGCCAAGATCAACCAAATGCGCCTAGTGGCGGCCCGGATCGGCAGGATAGACGCCCAGCATAGTGATCTCAGAGGTGAAGTACTCCAGCTCTTCCAGCGCGCGTCTGACAGCCGGATCGTCGGGATGGCCTTCAATATCGGCATAAAACTGCGTCGCATTGAAGGACCCACCGACCATGTAGCTTTCCAGCTTGGTCATATTCACCCCATTGGTCGCAAAACCACCCATCGCCTTGTACAGCGCCGCCGGAATGTTGCGCACCTGAAAGACAAACGTGCTCATCATGCCATGATGCCCGCGCGGTCTGGTATCTGGCGTGCGCGACATCACCAGAAACCGGGTGGTGTTGTTGCCTTCGTCTTCAATATCGCGGGCAATCACATCAAGGCCGTAGATTTCGCCTGCCAACGCGCTGGCCAGGGCCCCCATCGCAGGATTGGCCGCTTCGGCCACCTGTTTGGCGGATCCTGCCGTATCAGCACCTGTGACACGTGAAATGCCATGTTTGGACAGATAGGCGCGGCACTGACCCAGCAGCATTGGATGACTCATCGCTGATTCGATTTGATCCAGTGGTGTGCCGGGCATCGCCAAAAGGCTGATCCGCACCCGTACAAATGCCTCGGCAATAATATGTAAACCTGATTGCGGCAAAAGGTGGTGAATATCTGCGACACGACCAAAAGTGGAATTTTCAACCGGCAGCATTGCCAACTCAGCCTGGCCTGAACGAACTGCTTCGATCGCATCTTCAAAGGTGCGACAAGCCATTGGATCCATATCGGGATAGGTCTCGCGGCAGGCCTGGTGCGAATAGGCCCCCAATTCGCCCTGAAAGGCAATGCGCTGGGTCATGGGTTTGGATCTCGTCTTGTGGGGCGCCTGGTTGGGCATTTGGTCGCGGAAACTACACCTTGCGTCTGCCCGAGGGAAGCGGATAGATACGACTAACAAAATCAAGCAGGACCAATCTTATGCTCGACACGATGACATTGACCAAGTTCACCGGCGCCCTGTGTGGCGCGCTGCTGGTTTTCCTGCTGGGAAAATGGGTGGCCGAAGAGATGTATCATATGGGCGGCGGTCACGGCGATGACCACGGCCAGGCCTATATTATTGACACTGGCGAGGACGAAACCGCCGAGGTTGAGGACGAAGGCCCCGACTTTGCGATGCTGATGGCTGAAGCGGACGAATCCAAGGGCGCCAAGGTTTTTGGCAAGTGTAAGGCATGTCACAAGCTGGAAGACGGTGCCAATGGTGTGGGTCCGCATCTTTACGGTGTCGTTGGGCGTGACGTGGGTGCGGTGGATGGTTACTCATACTCGGGGTCGCTGGTTGCTGTGGCACAGACCTGGGGCGTTGATGAATTGAACGCATTTCTGGAAAATCCCAAAGGCTATGCACCCGGTACAGCGATGGCATTTACTGGTCTGAAAAAGCCCGCCGATCGGGCCAACCTGATCGTGTATCTTGATCTGACTGACGGCGATCGTCTGCCGTATGCTGCCCCGGTTGAGGAATCATCGGCTGAAGAGGTGATGGAAGAAACCACCGAGGAAGCGGCCGCTGTTGTCGAGGAAGCAACCGAAGAGGCTGCAGCTGTGGTCGAAGACGTTGTCGAAGAAGCCACAGAGATGGCCGAAGAGGTGACTGAAGACGCTGCGGCTGTTGTTGAAGAAGCGGCAGAAGAAGCCACTGCCATGGTTGAGGGCGCTACAGAAGAAGTTGCAGCCGCCGCAGACAGTGCCACTGAAGAGGTCACTGCAGTAGCGGAAGAGGCAACTGAAGAGGTCGCTGCCGCCGCAGAAGAAGCTGTAGAAGAAGTCGCGCAAGACGCCAGCGGGTTTGCTGCCATGGTCGCTGCTGCCGATCCTGCGGCTGGCGAGAAAGTGTTCAAGAAGTGCAAAGCCTGTCACAAGATTGAGGACGGCGCGAATGGCGTTGGTCCACATTTGTACGGCGTGGTAGACCGGGCTGTTGGATCGGTTGACGGGTTCAAATACTCGGGCAAGCTGGTGGCCGTGGCCGACACTTGGACGGCCGACAACCTGAATGAATTCCTGACCAAACCGCGCGACTATGCGCCAGGCACGAAAATGGCCTTCAACGGTTTGAAAAAGGAAAAAGATCGCGCCAATGTGATTGCTTATCTTGAGAGTATCAGCAACTGATCTTGATCAGGTTGGATCTATTAAAAGCCGCTCCCTGACATCGGGTGGGCGGCTTTTTCGTGTCTGCCCCGCGCTAAGGGGACATTTTCTTGCATCCCTACATTTCTGTGCTTGAATATGAGGCTGCGCGTCTTTTACCTTGTGTTTAACTAAAAAAGCGCCACATCAAAGGGCGACCACAGGAGATGCGTATGACAAAGACCCACAAGCACACACAGGCCCGCTCGATTGTACGGACCAAAGCTGTGAAAGGGGTCGCGTCACTGATCGCATTGAGTATTGCAGCACTTTGGGCGTCACTGGCCCTGGCGCAAGACAAGGTAATCTCCTCGCATGGATATTCCTTTTTTGGCGAGCTGGATTATCCGCAAGACTTCCCTCACTTCAACTATGTGAATCCCGAGGCACCCAAGGGCGGTGAAATCTCAATTGCGCTGGCCGGGACTTTCGATTCGATGAACCCCTATTACCGGCAAGGACGTGCGTCAGCTTTGGCCACGGTCATGTACGAAAGCCTGTTTGGCGAAGTGCAGGCAGGCAGCGGGTCGTTGCCCGCTGATGTGGACGGGCAGTACTACGGTCTGTTGGCGCACAAGATTGAATACCCCGAAACCAAAGATTGGGTTATCTTTTACATGCGCGAAAACGCTGTGTTTTCAGACGGCACGCCGCTGACGGCGCATGATGTGTACTTCAGCCATAACCTGTTGTTAGAACAAGGCCTGCAGTCTTATGCCCAGGCGGTGAAAGCGCGCGTGCCCAAAGCCGAGGTGATTGATGACCACACAATCAAGTTTTACTTCGCCGAAGAATTCTCAAAGCGATCGCTGATTGAAACAGTGGGCTTTACTCCTGTCTGGTCCAAGAAATGGTACGAAGAAACCGGCGCCAAGCTGGACGAAAGCCGTTTTGAAGTATCACCGGGCTCGGGGCCGTATATGATCGACAAAGTCGTTGCCAACCGCAGCGTACGATATGTCCATAACCCCGATTACTGGGGTGCAGATCTGCCCATCAATCAAGGCCGCCACAACTTTGAGGCCATCCGACTGGAGTATTTTTCGGATGCGACGGCCGCGTTTGAGGCCTTCAAGGCAGGCGAGACGACCTATCGCACCGAAGCGGATGCCAAGAAATGGGCGACAGGCTATGACTTCCCCGCCACCGAGAACGGATGGGTCAAAACTGAGGAGCTGCTCGATGGTTACCCGCCTTCAATGCGCGGGATTATATTTAACCTTGGCCAAGATCACCTGAAAGACATTCGTGTGCGTCAGGCGCTGGCACTGGCATTCAATTTCGAATGGACCAACGAATCGCTCTACAACAGCTTGTTTGTGCAACAACACTCCTTCTCGGACGGCACGCCGCTGCAGGCCAAAGGCGCGCCCAGCGCCGCCGAGCGGGCCTTTCTGGAAAGCCTGGGTGATCTGGTCCCTCCTGAATTGCTGACCGCTGAGGCGGTGGTGCCCCATGTGTCAGATGCCAAAACGGTTCTGCCCCGCAAAAACCGCCGTGCAGCCAGCAAACTTTTGAACGCAGCCGGCTGGACCGTGCAGGACGGTATCCGTAAAAATGCGACCGGCGAGACGTTGAAGATTGAGTTTTTGCTGAACGCCACATCGGATCCAACCGACAAGGCGATTGTTGAAAGCTTCATGAACAATCTGCAAACCATCGGGATCGAAACCAACCTGAATTCGGTTGATGCGTCGCAATACACCAGTCTGGAGCGGGACCGGAAATATGATTTGGTGCTGGATGCTTATCCGGCGCTGACCGGCACGGGCGCAGGGCTGATGCAACGCTTTGGATCGCAGGACGCAGCCTATAGCCTTTTCAACCCCGCTGGACTTGCCAGCCCGCTGGTGGATGCGGTGATCGAAAAATCCCTGCGCACCGAAAGCCAGGCCGAAGAGGATGTGTCGGTAATGGTGCTGGACCGGGTGCTGCGGCATGAGTTTTTCATGATCCCGCTGGGTTACAAACCGGATCACTGGGTGGCCTATTGGGATATGTACGAACATCCCGAAATTCCGCCCTACGCTTTGGGATCTCTGGATTTCTGGTGGTATGACGACGCCAAGGCTGAAAAGCTGCGTGCGTCCGGTGCTCTGAGGTAATTCGTGGCCTCTTATATTCTTCGCAGGCTGTTGTTGATCATTCCGACACTGATCGGGATCATGGTGATCAATTTTGTTTTGGTGCAATTCGTGCCAGGCGGCCCTGTAGAGCAGGCGCTGGCCCGGATGGAAGGTGGCGGCGATGTCTTTGGCGGGTTCGCCGGGGGCGGCGCGGATGCCACCCTCAGCAATGAGGACCAAACCAGCAGTTATGCCGGCGCGCGCGGTCTGCCGCCCGAACTGATCCAAGAGCTGGAGGAACTTTACGGGTTGGACAAACCGCCATTGGAGCGGTTCTTCAACATGATGTGGAACTACATGCGATTTGATTTTGGCGAGAGTTATTTCCGCAAGATCGACGTCACCGAGCTGGTTCTGGAAAAGATGCCGGTCAGTATATCGCTTGGGCTTTGGTCGACGCTGATTGCTTATCTGATTTCCATTCCACTGGGTATTCGCAAGGCGATGCAGGATGGCTCTCGGTTTGACAGCTGGACATCTGCTGTGATCATCGCGGCCTATGCGATCCCTGGGTTTTTGTTTGCCATCATGCTGGTCGTGCTGTTTGCCGGGGGCAGTTATTGGCAGATATTCCCGCTGCGGGGGCTGACTTCGGATAATTGGGATCAGCTGAGCACACTGGGCAAGGTGCTGGACTATTTGTGGCACATCTTCCTGCCGGTGCTGGCGTCTACGATTGCGGCGTTCGCGACGCTGACTTTGCTGACCAAGAACAGTTTTCTGGATGAGATCAAAAAGCATTATGTGATGACCGCCCGCGCCAAGGGCCTGTCCGAAAGCCGCGTGCTATATGGGCATGTGTTTCGGAACGCCATGCTGATCGTGATTGCGGGCTTTCCGGCGGTGTTCGTTGGCGTGTTCTTTGGCGGCTCGTTGCTGATTGAGACTATCTTTTCTCTGGATGGATTGGGACGGCTTGGCTTTGAGGCCGCAGTGGGCCGGGATTATCCGGTCATGTTTGGCACATTGTTCCTGTTTGGTCTGATCGGGCTGGTCGTCAACATTCTGTCGGACCTGATGTATGTGCTGGTGGACCCGCGCATCGATTTTGAGAAGCGGGAGGGATGAAGATGCTATCCGTTTCGCCCGGCCCGTGCTGGGGAGAGAGGGGCGCTGTCCCTCGCGCACCCCGGAGTATTTTTAGCAAGATGAAAGGGGGCGCGGTGTAATGGCGTTGTCTCCGCTCAATCAGCGCAGGTGGCGCAATTTCAAAAGGAACCGGCGGGCGTTATGGTCCTTGTGGATCTTTGCGTTTTTGTTTGCCATCGCGCTGCCGGCCGAATTTATCGCCAATGACAAACCAATCTTGGTGAAGTACCAGGGCGGATACTACATGCCAGTGATGAAGTTCTACCCCGAGACGGCCTTTGGTGGGGACTTTGAAACCGAGGCGGTGTACCGCGACCCGGAAGTGGAATGCCTTATTGTTTCGGGGGGCTTAGAGGAGTGCTTTGATGATCCTGAGGGTCTGATTGAAGACGCTGCCGACGGTGTGGTCGCGGGCGAGCCAATTGCCAAGGGTTGGACGCTGTGGCCTTTGATCCCTTACAGCTATGACACATCTGTGGACCGGCCTGGCGCCGCCCCTTTGCCGCCCAATGGGCAGAACCTGCTGGGCACGGATGACACCAAGCGAGACGTTCTTGCAAGGGTGATCTACGGCTTTCGTTTGTCAGTTTTGTTCACGCTGATCGTGACCGCTGCGTCGACCGTGATCGGGATTTTTGCAGGGGCCGTGCAAGGGTACTTTGGCGGCAAGACGGACCTTGTTTTTCAGCGGATCATCGAGATATGGGCGGCAACCCCGCAGCTGTATGTGATCATCATCTTGTTTGCCATTTTACCGCGAAGTTTTTGGTTACTTGTGTGCATCACAGTGCTTTTTGGCTGGATGTCCCTTGTGGGTGTGGTGCGCGCAGAATTCTTGCGGGCGCGTAATCTGGAATATGTGCGCGCGGCCAAGGCGCTGGGAGTGTCGAACATGACAATCATGTTCCGCCATATGTTGCCCAATGCGATGGTGGCCACGCTGACCATGATGCCGTTTGTCATCACCGGCACGATTGGTTTGTTGGCAGGTCTGGATTTCCTTGGCTTTGGTTTGCCATCGTCCTCTCCAAGTTTGGGCGAAATGACCCTGCAGGCCAAGCAGAACCTGCAAGCGCCCTGGCTGGCCTTCACCGCGTTTTTCGCCTTTGCGATCATGTTGTCGTTGCTGGTGTTCATCTTTGAAGGCATCCGCGATGCATTTGACCCCAGGAAGACATTTGAATGAGTTTGCTTGAGGTCAATGATCTGGGAATTTCGTTCCGGCAGGACGGCCAGACCGTGGCCTGCGTGCACGGGATTTCGTTCAGTGTGGACCGGGGTGAAACCGTGGCGCTGGTGGGTGAAAGTGGCTCGGGTAAGTCGGTGACAGCACTGAGTACGGTGTCACTCTTGGGGGCGAACGCTGAGGTGTCCGGCTCGGTGAAGTATGACGGTCAAGAGATGATAGGAGCTGATGAGCGGCAGTTGCGCAAAGTGCGCGGCAACGATATCAGCTTTATCTTTCAGGAGCCGATGACATCTTTGAACCCCTTGCACACGCTGGAGCGTCAAATCACTGAAAGCCTTGAGTTGCATCAAGGTTTGGTGGGGGATGCTGCGAAAGTGCGGATCATTGAGCTGCTCAACCGGGTTGGCATTCGCGATCCCGAGAGCCGACTGGGCGCTTATCCGCATCAGCTGTCCGGTGGGCAACGGCAGCGGGTGATGATCGCCATGGCCTTGGCCAACAAACCCGATATCCTGATCGCGGATGAGCCGACCACAGCACTGGATGTGACCATTCAAGCGCAGATTCTGGATCTGCTGGCCGAGCTGAAGCGTGAAGAAAACATGGGGCTGTTGTTTATCACCCATGATCTGGGCGTGGTCGAGCGCGTGGCCGACAAGGTCTGCGTGATGAAGGACGGCATGATTGTCGAGGCCGGGCCGACCAAAGAACTATTTGCCAATCCTCAGCATGCCTATACGCAGAAATTGTTGGCCGCAGCCCCCTCGGGCGAGCCTGAGCCAGTGCCGCATGGGGCCAAGACCCTGGTTGAAACTGACAAGTTGCGTGTCTGGTTTCCGATCCAGCAAGGCTTCATGAAGAAAACCGTGGGCCATGTGAAAGCGGTGAACGAGGCAAGTGTTTCGGTCCGTGCCGGGGAAACCCTGGGCATTGTTGGCGAAAGCGGATCGGGTAAGACGACGCTGGCATTGGCGGTGATGCGGTTGATCGCATCTGAAGGTGGCATTGTCTTTGACGGTGATGATGTCAATCGCTGGTCCACACGGGAACTGCGCCGCCGCCGTGCAGATATGCAGATCGTGTTTCAGGATCCGTTCGGCAGCCTCTCCCCGCGCATGACCTGCGAGCAGATCATTGCAGAGGGGCTCGGTGTGCACGGCAACCCGGATGGGCGCCCTGTGCGTGACTTGGTGGCAGAGGTGCTGCAAGAAGTCGAGATGGACCCGGTCATGATGGACCGCTACCCACATGAATTTTCGGGCGGGCAACGTCAACGAATTGCCATTGCGCGGGCGATGATCTTGCGGCCCAAGGTGGTTGTCCTGGACGAGCCAACATCGGCCCTGGATATGACCGTGCAAGTTCAGATTGTGGATTTGCTGCGTCGTTTGCAGGTGAAATACGGTTTGGCATATTTGTTCATCAGCCACGATTTGAAAGTGGTGCGCGCGATGAGTCACAAGATGATCGTGATGAAGCAGGGTGATATCATCGAGGCAGGTGAGGCGGCGCAAATATTTGACAACCCGCGGACGCCTTATACCCGGACTTTGCTGCAAGCCGCACTGGATTTGACGGGATAGCCAAACGCGACATGAAACGCCCCATTGGAATGCAAGGCTACCTGAAGGCCTCAGCCAAGTTCGCCACGACAGAAGGGGTGGCCAAGGGGCTGGCGTTTCGGCCTGATCCTACAGATATTTTTGTAACGCCCTACGCCAAATGCGGGACCACCTGGATGCAACAGATTGTGCATGGGCTGCGCACGGGTGGGTCTATGGCGTTCTCTGAGATCACCGAAGTGGTGCCTTGGATTGAGCTGGCCCATGACATCGGGTTGGATCCCGAGGCGCCGCAACCGGCTTTGCCGCGTGCCTACAAAAGCCATCTGAGCTGGGACGACATTCCCAAAGGCGGGCGGTACATCGTGGTGCTGCGTGATCCTCTGGATGCGTTTCTGTCGCTGTATCGGTACATGGAGGGCTGGTTTTTCGAAACGGGCAGCGTGTCGATTGATGCCTTTGCGACCTACTACCTGAACCGTCCCCACAACGAATCGTATTGGGGGCATGCAACATCGTGGTATGGGCAGCGCGGGAATGACACGGTTCTGTTGGTGTCGTTTGAAGAAATGAAACAGAATTTGCGCCCGGTGGTTGCGCATGTGGCCCGGTTTATGGGGCTTGAGGCAGATGCCGCGCGCGTTGACATTGCGACGCAACAGGCCAGCTTTGCCTTTATGAAGGCCCATCCGGCGCAGTTTGACGATCATCTGGTGCGTCAGGGGCGTGATGCTGCATGCGGTTTGCCCCCGGACGCCGAGGTTACAAAGGTCAGCACCGGCCAAGTGGGGCGCGGTGGGCAGATGATCACCGATGAGATACGCGCTGCGTTTGAGCGCAAATGGAGCGAGACCATGGGCGCGCAGTTTGGAGTAAAACGATACGAGGATTTGACCTTCAGTCTGACATGATCTGAGGGGGGTTAGATCGCTGGGCTGTGACCTGCACGACTAAGGTCATAGCTGTCCAGAGTGCGGGCGATCAGGCGGGTCAGGGGCCGTGCCTCGGGGGGGACAAACAGCCCCTTATCTGTCAGCTGCAACAGCCCTGGAAAGCTTTTATCGGTATTGCTGAGAATGCCGTGAACATGGGCCGCAGAAACCCCGAAATGCCTCTGCATTTCGGTGCTGTTGATGGCAAAATCGCACATTAACGCCTCAATCATGCGACCGCGCAGATTGTCCTGGGGTGAAAACACATGACCGCGTGCGGTGGAGAACTGTCCGTTGCGGATGGCCGCGACATGTTTGCCCGTCGCCGGCGCGTTTTGAGCATACCCTTGGGGAAACTTGGAGATCGAAGAGGCACCGACACCGATCAGGGCCGCTGCTGTATCATCGGTGTAACCTTGAAAATTGCGGCGCAGGGTGCCTTGGGCCTGTGCCTTGGCCATGCTGTCGGTGGGGCGGGCAAAGTGATCGATGCCGATCTCTTCGTAACCATCCCAGACAAACAGCTCGCGCGCAGTTTCAAACAGATGCAACCGGTCACGCGATTTGGGCAATTTGTCTTCGGGGATCAACTGTTGTCGCTTGGCCATCCAAGGCACATGCGCATAGCCATAAAGCGCGACGCGATCAGGCGACAGCGACAGCAACTTTTGCACCGAGGCGGACATGCGTTCGGGGGTTTGATCGGGTAGTCCAAACAAAATATCGGCGTTCAGACTGGCCACACCCGCTGCGCGGATCTGATCGACCACATGGCGGGTCAGATCAAAGGGCTGTATCCGTCCGATGGTGGTCTGAATTTCGGGGTCAAAATCCTGCACCCCAATCGAGGCGCGGTTCATCCCGGCCGCAACCAGTGCGTTCAGACGGGAGGTGTCCAGCTCATTGGGGTCAATCTCGACCGAGAATTCGGTGGTGTCATTGAAAGGAACGACCTCTTTGATCGCATCGGCCAGTGCCGTTATCATATCCGCATCCAGCAACGTGGGTGTCCCGCCACCCCAATGCAGACGCGATAGTGTTACACCTTTGGGCAGATGATCTGCCAGCAAAGTCAACTCGGCCTTCAGGGTTTCCAGATAGGAACGCACCGGGTCCAGCTTTTGCGTACCTTGGGTGCGACACGCGCAGAACCAGCACAATCGACGGCAAAACGGCACATGCACATACAATGAAATGGCGGCGTTTTCGGGAATGGCTCTTATCCAGCCAGAAAACACTTCCGGATCAACATCTGTGCCAAAATGGGGTGCTGTCGGATACGATGTATACCGCGGCACTTTGGCGTCATATAGCCCTAGGGCTGCGAATGTGTCTTTTGCAATCATGACGAGAGGTGTAGGCTGACGGGTATGGTCTGTCCTTGACACAGATCAAGCGCCAACAAGGAACAAAAATGCAGACCGACACTCTCGATCTGGTCCCTCGCGATTGCGGGGAATGCCCCATTCGGCACCGTGCCGTTTGTTCACGATGTGACCCATCTGAACTGACCGAACTGGACCAGATAAAATACTACAGAAGTTTTGAAGCAGGCCAGACCGTGGTCTGGGCTGGTGACGACATGGATTTTGTGGGGTCCGTGGTAAGCGGGATCGCCACATTGACCCAAACCATGGAGGATGGCCGCACCCAGATGGTCGGACTATTGCTGCCCAGCGATTTTGTTGGTCGTCCGGGGCGTTTGGCTGCACCCTTTAATGTGGTGGCCACTTCGGATGTGGTGATGTGTTGTTTCCGCAAAACCCCGTTTGAAACCATGATGAGCACCACGCCGCATATTGCGCAACGTTTGTTAGAGATGACGCTGGACGAATTGGATGCTGCGCGCGAATGGATGCTGGTCTTGGGGCGCAAGACCGCACGCGAGAAAATTTCGTCACTGCTGTCCATCATCGGACGGCGCAGCGTGGTTTTGGAGGCCGGTAATTCACAGCGCAAGGTGGTGTTTGATCTGCCTTTGACCCGCGAGGCGATGGCCGATTATCTGGGTCTGACGCTTGAAACTGTCAGCCGTCAGGTCTCGGCGCTCAAGCGGGACGGGGTGATTGAGTTGGAAGGCAAGCGCAAGATTAGCGTGCCTGATTTCGATCGTTTGCTGGAGGAAGCAGGCGACGATAGCGATGGTGGCATGCTGTCTTAGGACACTCAGCCTGGGCGACGCGCCTTAGCTGATCCCAGTGTTGGACCGGCTATTTCACGGTGCAGCTTGATTTCCATCGCTTTCTGGAAATCGTCGAAATCATCAGCGGTTATCACGAATGCCCCAGTGCCGCCGATCACATAGCTGTAAAAATACTGGGTCAGGTCATCCAGATCTTCTTCAATCGCCAAGCCATTGATCACCACCCCTTGTGACAGCAACCTGTCACGGGTTTTCAAAAGGCGGTCCTCGTCATCGGCCTGCCCATTGCCGCTCAGGTCGATCACCTGGCGGCGGGCCTGACCGGGCGCGCCTTCCAGCTGACGGCCGGCAAACGCTAGCCCCGCATGGATCATGGTGCCACCGCCGGGCAATCGCCGGGGCATGGCATCAATTTGGTCGGCATAAGCCAGCGCATCGGCGGTGTTGCTCAAATGAACCCAATCCAGCCCCAAGGCCTGCTGGGTGATACTGGACCATTGAATGATCGACACGGCAATGCCACCCGGCGCATCGGTGATGGCCTGCGTCACCGCACCACTGCGAAACGCCGCAGCGGTGCCAGCGCGTTGCAAGTCAAACTCGACATCGTTCACGCTGGCGGACACATCGAAGGCCAAGAGCAAATGCAGCTCGAGCTGTTGTTGTGCAGCCGGGGCGCTTGCACTGCACCAGAGCGCCAGCACAGCACACCACACTCCAATGCAGGGACGCAGAATTTGTTGAAGGGGCAATCCAAAGGGCATGGTGAGACCCTTGCTGTCACCCGGCTGAGGGTCAAGCGTGTCATTGCATGCTCACTTGTTTGTGCATCCGTCAGTGTACGGGCCTTTTAGGGGGCGTCTTGCAGGGT
Source organism: Roseovarius sp. (assembly GCA_045106595.1). GTDB lineage: Bacteria > Pseudomonadota > Alphaproteobacteria > Rhodobacterales > Rhodobacteraceae > Roseovarius. Next base: position 20,490 of record JBGCEW010000035.1, read on the forward strand.
TGTTGCCCGGTTGTTGCCCGGCACTTGATGCAGATCAAAGCAGCCGCCGCCGCGCTGCGGCATCAAGGTCTCAATCTGGACCATTAGGATGGTGCGTCGAGCGTGCTGTGCCGGATTGAGACGAAGGGACGAAACATGTCGAATTATATTAAGCTGATCCTCTTGGGTGTGATCGCGTTTTTTGCGCTGATTGCAGCCAATAACGCACGTGATCTGGCCTATTTGGTGAATGCACTGACCATCGCTTTGGTGGCCGGTGCCACGTTCATCTGGGTGCTGCGCCAAACTGACGAACCTGTGATGCAGGTCGATTTATCAGGCGAATACATGGACGGCGTGATTCGCGCCGGTGTGATCGCCACTGCCCTGTGGGGTGTTGTCGGGTTTTTGGTGGGCACGTTCATTGCTTTCCAGCTGGCCTTTCCGGCGCTGAATTTTGAGTGGTCGCAAGGCATTTTCAATTTCGGCAGGCTAAGGCCGCTGCACACATCAGCGGTGATTTTTGCATTTGGGGGCAATGCCCTGATTTGTACGTCCTTCTATGTGGTTCAACGCACATCTGCGGCACGGCTTTGGGGCGGGAATCTCGCTTGGTTCGTGTTCTGGGGATATCAGCTGGTCATCGTGCTGGCCGCCACAGGGTATTTGCTGGGTGCCACACAGTCCAAGGAATACGCCGAGCCGGAGTGGTATGTCGATGCATGGCTGACCGTGGTTTGGCTGGCCTATCTGGCGGTATTTGTCGGGACCCTCGTCAAACGCAAAGAGCCACATATCTATGTGGCCAACTGGTTCTACCTGGCCTTTATCATCACCGTAGCAATGCTGCATGTGGTCAACAATCTCAGCATTCCCGTATCGATCTGGGGCAGCAAATCTGTGCAGGTCTTCTCGGGCGTGCAGGATGCGATGGTCCAGTGGTGGTATGGCCACAACGCTGTGGGCTTCTTCCTGACAGCGGGTTTCCTGGGGATGATGTACTACTTCGTACCCAAGCAGGCCGAGCGGCCAGTCTTTAGCTACAAGCTCAGCATCATTCACTTCTGGGCGCTGATCTTTCTTTATATCTGGGCCGGTCCGCACCACTTGCACTACACCGCTTTGCCAGATTGGGCCTGGACCCTTGGTATGGTCTTCTCGATCATTCTGTGGATGCCCAGCTGGGGCGGCATGATCAACGGTCTGATGACGCTGTCTGGCGCATGGGACAAGCTGCGCACCGATCCGGTGATCCGGATGATGGTGATTTCCATCGGCTTCTACGGCATGTCGACCTTTGAAGGCCCGATGATGTCGATCCGTGCGGTCAACAGCCTGTCACACTACACAGACTGGACCATCGGCCACGTGCACTCGGGTGCGCTGGGTTGGAACGGGATGATCACCTTTGGCTGTCTTTACTTCCTGGTGCCCAAACTGTGGAACAAGGAACGCTTGTACAGCCTTGCAATGGTGAACTGGCACTTCTGGCTCGCCACGATCGGTATCGTTCTTTACGCGGCCTCGATGTGGGTGACCGGTATCATGGAGGGCCTGATGTGGCGCGAAGTTGATGCCAATGGGTTCCTGGTGAACAGCTTTGCTGACACCGTAAGTGCCAAACTGCCTATGTATGTTGTCCGTGGTCTTGGGGGCGTCATGTTCCTGAGTGGTGCGATCATCATGTGTATCAATCTGTACCTGACCGTGCGCAAGGCGCCTGCTGTTTCAGCAGACAACGCCCTTGTGCCGGCTGAATAAGAGGAGGAACAGATCATGGCTATTTTGGACAAACATGCTGTTCTTGAACGCAATGTCACCTTGTTGGCGGTCTTCGCCTTCCTGGTGGTCACCATTGGCGGGTTGGTGCAGATTGCGCCGCTCTTTTATCTGGAGAACACCATCGAGGACGTAGAGGGCATGCGCCCCTACACCCCGCTGGAGTTGGCCGGGCGCGACATCTATCTGCGCGAAGGGTGCTATGTGTGCCACAGCCAGATGATCCGTCCGATGCGCGACGAGGTCGAACGCTATGGCCACTATTCCCTGGCCGCCGAAAGCAAGTATGACCACCCGTTCCAATGGGGCTCTAAACGCACGGGGCCGGATCTGGCCCGTGTCGGTGGGCGCTATTCGGATGAATGGCACGTCGATCACCTGCGCAGTCCGCAATCGGTGGTGCCTGAATCCGTGATGCCAAAATACGGCTATCTGGAGGACAAGCTGATCACTGGTGAACATATCGAGGATCTGCTGGCCACACACCGTCTGGTGGGCGTGCCCTATACGCCCGAGATGATCGAGAACGCACGTGCCGATTTCCGGGTGCAGGTCGATCCCTTTGGTGACACCGACGGTTTGCTGGAACGTTACGGCGAAAAGGTTCCAGTGCGTAATTTTGATGGTGCGGCCGGAATATCCGAGGCCGACGCGCTGATTGCGTATCTGCAAATGCTGGGCACGTTGGTTGATTTCTCAACCTTCACCCCCGTCGCCAGCCGCTGAGACAGGAGACAGACACAATGGAAACCTATTCCCTTTTGCGCGAGTTCGCGGACAGCTGGATGCTGCTGGCGCTGTTTATCTTCTTCGTTGGTATGATCTTTTGGGTGTTTCGCCCCGGGGCCACCAAAACCTATTCAGACCCGGCGGGCATTCCCTTCCGGCACGAAGACAAGCCGGCACCTCGTGCAGGCACCGACGCCGAAAAGGAGGCGTGACAAATGGCTGATGATGATAAGAAAGTCAACGAAAGCGGCTATGGCACCACCGGCCACCAATGGGATGGTATCGAGGAATGGAACAACCCTATGCCGCGGTGGTGGCTGTTGATGTTTTACGCCTGTATCCTCTGGGGTATCTGGTATGTAATCGCCTATCCGGCCTGGCCCATGGTGACCGGTGCGACCGAAGGCTATAAAGGCTGGTCCACCCGTGCCAATGTGGCCATGGAAATCTCCGAGGCCGAAGCCGCCAACGCCGAAATCAATGCCAAGCTGGCCGGCACGGAACTGGCCATGATTGCCGATGATGTTGAATTGCAGACCTATGCCGCTTCGGCTGGATCAGCCGTCTTCAGAACATGGTGCGCACAATGTCACGGGTCGGGCGCTGCGGGGGCCAAGGGCTATCCGAACCTGTTGGATAACGACTGGCTTTGGGGTGGGGCGATTGATGACATCTACCTGACCATCGCACACGGTATCCGCAACGACGAAGATGACGATGCACGGTATTCTGAGATGCCTGCCTTTGGGGAAATCCTTGAAAAAGAAGAGGTTTCTCAGGTTGTCAACTATGTGATGTCGCTGTCGGGTACGCCCGACGACGCAAGCATGGTCGAGGCCGGTTCGGTCGTTTTTGCCGACAATTGCAGCTCATGTCATATGGAGGATGGCTCGGGTGATCCGTTTCAGGGTGCACCCAACCTGAAGGATGCGATCTGGCTATATGGTGGTGACTACGCAACCCTGACCGAGACCGTGACCTATAGCCGCTACGGTGTGATGCCGCCCTGGACCACCCGTTTGTCCGAGGCCGAACTGCGTGCCGTCTCTGCATATGTGCACCAGTTGGGTGGCGGTGAATAAGCCACAATCGGATGTGATTGACCTGGCCCTTTGTCCCTTTGGGGCCAGGTTCGCACCAACGAAATAAGGGCCAGGAACACGCCCGGACATTCGTTGGTGCGCCTCAATATCTTTTTAAGAATACTGTCCCACATTGCTACTTAGAATGTTGCACTTGTTGATGGACTTAAAAATTGTATTCGGCAAAGATCCCCGCTTCGGAACACCTCCCCACCTCGCCCATTGTCAAATCAAGCCGCGCCTTCGGCCAGATGAAAGAGGCGCTGTTTTTGTCAGATACAAACCGCAAAGTGGTCTGGGTCAATCAGGCCTTCGTCCGCCTCACCGGATACAGTTTAAGCGAGGTGCTGGGGCGCAAGGCCAGTAGCCTGTTTGATCAGGCGACTTCTGGCATGGCACAGGGCGTTATTCCGCTGCGGGGCGTTGCTGGCCCCGGCAACGCGGGTGCATTGGTCAGCTGTCTTCATAAATCTGGTCGCGCCATCCGCAGCGAAACCGCCGATTGGGCCGTCTGCAATGATGCAGGCGACGTGATTGGTTATGCCATTTTGATCCACGACATGGACGCGAAGCTAAACCTGCAAAACGTGCTGGCCAGTCTTTATGATATTTCGGCCAGCCAAACCCTGAACAGCCATGAGAAAATCAACGCTATTTTGCGCCTTGGCTGTGAATATTTTCGTTTGCCCACAGCGCGGGTCGGAGCCGTGCAGAATGGAACATACACGGTCATGTATTCGCTCTCGACCATCAATGATGCCGCACCGGGCACGCAGTTTGATCTGGCAGATCTGGCTTGTGCTGAAACGTTTCAGGCGGATGACCCGGTCAGCTCTGCCAGGGCTTTGATGCAAGATGTCACAGGTGGGGACCAATCCTATATCGGTATGAACCTGATGGTGGATGGCCTGCGTATGGGCACACTCAGCTTTTTCAGCCCCCTGACACGGCGGGGGTTTTCCCAAGAAGAGATCGAGTTGATCAAACTCTTGGCCGCTTGGGTTGCACAGGAAATCCACCTGATCAAGATCTACGAAGAACTGAACCATGCAGCAACCACCGATTGGTTGACGGGGGCCTCGACCCGCCGCCATTTTCACCCCGCGATTGAGCAGGCCTTTCGCGATTTTGCGCTCTGCGGACGGGTCTCCAGTGTCGTGATGCTGGATATCGACCATTTCAAACGGGTGAATGACACATATGGCCACGCCATCGGTGATCAAGTTCTTGGTCGCGTGGCAGATATCCTGCGCGATCATGTGACGGTTGGCGGGCAATTCTACCGCATCGGTGGTGAAGAGTTTGCGCTGTTATTACGCGACACCACCGCGTCCGAGGTTTTGGACGCGGCCGAAGAAATGCGCCGTGCCGTTGACCGGCTGAGTTTTGAGCATGCCTCGGGTGCGTTCAATATCTCCGTCAGCTTGGGGGCCGCCACATTGCATGAGCAAATCTCGGATGCGCGGGCGTGGCTTTATCATGCGGATGCAGCGCTCTACACCTCAAAGTCACGCGGGCGAAATCGCGTTTCAACTGCCAGCGTGGACAATGTTCTGGATTTTTATGGCACCACGCGCAGCAGTCAAAGTGCAGAGACTGTGCTCACAGCCGAGGCAGGCAACGGGTGATGTACCGCTGCCTGTCTGTGTTTTAACGTAGCCGGTGGCACGCGATAGTCGCAACTGTAGACCACCTGCGCCCGCGCCAGGGCCAATATTGCGCATTGGTCCGCGGGGCTATGGTGTCAGCCGTGCCGTACCTTAATGTGTCACGGTACGGATCAGTCACGACGACGTGCCGTAAGATGGGCCTCAAGCTCGGCTTTTTCGCGGGTGTTGAACCGCTCGCCGGGCTGCCAGTGAACATGCGTTTCTTTTTCACGACGCGGGGCAGTGCGGGTGGCGGTGTTGAAGGTACTTGCAAAAATATTCAACATGTCGTTTCCTTTCGTTGGATCAATTTCTGCATTTAAACTGGACTTTTTATCTGAAAATTGCGAACCAATAAAAATCTCAGTATGTAAGTTAGGATTACATTATGGATTGGCGCACTATGCCACCGCTTACTGCCTTGCGCGCCTTTTCTGCGTTTGCGGACAGCGGCACAGTGGTGGCGGCTGGGGATCAGCTGAATGTCAGCCATGCCGCCATTAGCCAGCAAATCAAATTGCTTGAGGCGCATATGAACGTGTCGCTGGTGGATCGCTCTGCCCGGCAGATGACCCTGACGTCTGAGGGCCGTGAACTGGCCGAAGCTCTTAAGCTGGGCTTTGGTGCGATTGCACGCACTGCCGACACCCTGACCGGCGCGGATGCCAATCGACCGCTGAGCATTGCAACCACACCGATGTTCGCCGCAGCCTGGTTGATGCCACAACTGGCCGGATTTCACGCAGATAATCCAGGCGCAAACCTGACCATTTCCACCACACCAACGGTTGAACCTCTGGCGCCTGGCGGTATCGATGTGGCCTTGCGCTATGGCGATGGACATTGGCCCGGCCTTGAGGCCGAACTGCTGCTACGGTCACCCATGGTGATTGTCGCCGCGCCTGCCTTGGTCGGTGATGCGGCGATCAACTCGCTGGATGATCTCACACAGTTTCAATGGCTTGAGGATGTTGGTACCTCCGAGGCCAACAATTGGTTGCGCAACTTTGCTGATGTCGGGGAACGTTGCGCCGGGGTGACGCAGTTGCCGGGCAATCTGTTGTTAGATGGCGCGCGTGACGGGCAAGGCGTGGCCGTGGTGATCCGCGCCTTTGTTGAGGCCGATATTCGTGCCGGTCGCCTGCGGGTGTTGTTAGAGAAAGAAGATGCCAAGGGATACCACATTGTGACCCGCCCGGGCCCCCAACGCGCGGCCTTGAAAACCTTTGTGAAATGGGTGCGTCGCTGCGCGAAGGACTGTGGATTTCCACCTTTAAAATAAAACCTTTAGTCACTGCGTGCTTGACCTATGTCAAAGCCCAGAGTGTCCTGGTCTGGCAAATAGAAGATGAAGACCCGTAACACCGGAGAGCGCACGCGTGGCCGACACAAATTCAAACCAGCCGCCCAGCCTATATGCGGCACGCGAACCTGTGTTCCCTAAAAAAGTCTACGGAAAGTTCCGGTCTCTGAAATGGGTGATCATGCTGGTCACCCTTGGTATCTATTATCTGACCCCGTGGATTCGTTGGGATCGTGGTCCAAATCTGCCGGATCAGGCGGTGTTGGTTGACCTGGCGAACCGGCGCTTTTTCTTTTTCTGGATCGAGATTTGGCCGCATGAGTTTTACTTTATTGCGGGCCTTTTGGTGATGGCGGGGCTTGGGCTGTTCTTGTTCACATCTGCGCTGGGGCGTGTGTGGTGTGGCTATACGTGCCCTCAGACAGTCTGGACCGATTTGTTCATTCTGGTTGAGCGTTGGATTGAGGGGGATCGCAACGCGCGGTTGCGCCTGCACCGTCAAAAGAAATGGGATCTGCGTAAGCTGCGGTTGCGATTGACCAAATGGGGCACGTGGTTGCTGATTGGGTTGGCCACTGGCGGGGCTTGGGTGTTTTACTTTACTGACGCCCCTACATTGGCGCGCGACCTGCTGGTGATGAACGCGCACCCGGTAGCCTATACAACCATCGGCATTCTGACAGCGACAACTTTCTTTTTTGGGGGCATCGCACGCGAACAGGTTTGCACCTATGCCTGTCCGTGGCCGCGTATTCAGGCCGCGATGATCGATGAAGATACGCTGATTGTGGGCTACCGTGAATGGCGCGGTGAGCCCCGCAAACACTCTGAGCCGGTCAAAGAGGGCGCGGCGCAAGGTGATTGCATTGATTGCATGGCCTGCGTGAATGTCTGCCCCGTGGGCATCGATATCCGTGATGGTCAGCAACTGGAGTGCATCACCTGCGCGCTGTGCATTGATGCCTGTGATGACATCATGGAAAAGATCGGCAAGCCGCGTGGTTTGATTGACTACATGGCCCTGACGGATGAAGCCCGTGAACGCGCGGGCAAGACCCCTAAACCTATTCTTAGCCACATCCTGCGTCCACGCACCCTGATGTATACGGGATTGTGGTCTTTGGTGGGGGCGCTTTTGGTGTTTGCGTTGTTCATCCGGCCTGACATTGAAATGACGGTCGCCCCTGTGCGCAACCCGATTTACGTGACGCTGGCCGATGGCTCAATCCGCAATACCTACGAGGTGCGCCTGCTGAACAAACACGGTGAAGACCGCCCGTTTCGGTTGTCAGTGACAGGTGACAGCGCTGTGCGATTGCAGCTTGAAGGCACGCCCTATCAAAGCGTCAACGTCCCTGCGGACACCACGAAATTGCAACGCGTCTATTTGGTGGCGGCCCCCAGTGCGGCGGCGGCACAAAGCGAACACACAACCATGCGCCTGTGGGTCGAGGATATCTCGAACGGGGACAGGGCCTATAAAGACACCGTTTTCAACGGCAAGGAGTAAGACATGTCCGGTACCAAAGAAATCACAGGAACCCATGTGTTTTGGGGCTTTTTCGCCAGCTTTGCCGTGATCATCGGGGTCAACCTGGTGCTGGCAGTGTCGGCCGTGAAAACCTTTCCGGGGTTGGAGGTCAAGAATTCCTACACCGCCAGTCAGCAGTTTGATGCACGCCGAGATGCACAACAAGCGCTTGGATGGACAGTGAAGGCCCGGCATCAGCACGGGCTTTTGCTGGTCTCGATCACCGATGCGGCAGGCGAGCCTGTGAAGGTGCAAAGCATTGAGGCCACTCTGGGCCGTGCAACTCATGTGAATGATGATAGCACTCCTGAATTTCGGTTTGACGGCACCTCGTATTTTGCGCCCGCGCAACTGGGCGATGGCAACTGGAATATCCGGATGCAAGCCGTGGCCGAGGATGGCACCGTATTTCGTCAACGTGTTGTGTTGATCAAGGACTGACCCAGATGACAGCCGCCGCGCGCCATCCGATCTCTGCCTGTCCTGCGTGTGCAGCGGCCCCCATGGCCGAGGACATCGCCAGGCAAGGTGCGCAGGGGCGCGCGCAGGTGGTGTTGTCATTGCCGACAATCCATTGCGGGGCGTGTATTTCGAAGGTCGAACAAGGGCTGGCAAAGCACCCGCAGGTGATCTCGGCCCGGGTAAACCTAACGATGAAGCGGGTCAGCATCCAGACCAAAGACGCCGTTGAGGCGCAAGCACTTGCCGATCATGTCGAGGCGCTGGGCTATGAGGCACATGAGCTGGACACCAGCGCGCTGGGCAACACCGCAACCGAACGGGCTGGGCGCGAACTGCTGATGCGCTTGGCTGTGGCCGGGTTTGCCAGCATGAATGTGATGTTGTTGTCGGTGGCCGTCTGGTCGGGTGCTGCTGATGCCACCCGTGATCTGTTCCACTGGATTTCTGCCGCGATCACTCTGCCCGCCGTGGCCTTTGCCGGGCAGCCCTTTTTTCGCAACGCTTATGCCGCGCTTCGGGCAGGGCGCTTGAATATGGATGTGCCGATCACGCTGGCCATCTTGCTGGCCATTGGCACCTCGCTTTGGGAAACATCGCTGAGCGGGCATCACGCCTATTTCGATGCCGCCCTGACGCTGACCTTTTTCTTACTGGCCGGACGATACCTGGATCACCGCACCCGCGCAGTGGCCCGTTCTGCCGCAGAAGAACTGACCGCGTTGGAAGTGCCCCGCGCCACGCGTTTGAACGGTGACGAAGAAGAACAGGTTGTGCTGTCTGACCTCAACGCGGGTGATATGGTCCTTGTGCGCCCCGGCGGGCGGATGCCGGTGGACGGTGTGATCATGCGTGGCATGTCCGAGTTGGATCGGTCGTTGCTGACCGGAGAAACTTTGCCGGTTCAAGCCGAACCCGGCCAACAGGTGTCCGCCGGTGAGATCAACCTGACCGGCGCGTTGGTGATCCGGGCCACGGCAGTCGGGCAGGACAGCTCGCTGCACCGGATGGCTGATCTGGTGGCGATCGCGGAATCTGGTCGATCACGCTATACCTCGCTGGCCGATAAGGCGGCCAAGTTGTACGCTCCGGGCGTGCATATTCTGTCAGCTCTGGCCTTTGTGGGGTGGTATCTCTATGCGCAGGATTTGCGCACCGCGCTGAACATCGCAGCGGCCGTTTTGATCATCACTTGCCCTTGTGCGCTGGGTTTGGCTGTACCGGCTGTGACCACCGCCGCCAGTGGGCGCCTTTTTCGCAAGGGCATGCTGATCAAACATGAAACAGCGCTTGAGCGGTTGTCGCAGGTCGACACGGTTGTGTTCGATAAAACCGGAACCCTGACCACAGGCACGCCGCGCCTGATCAATGATCAGGCCATATCAGACAAGGATTTTGCCCTTGCTATGGGGCTGGCTGCCACATCTTCGCACCCCTTGGCACAAGCGATTGTGCGCGCGGGTCAGGCCCGGGGGATCACGCCCGTTTGCCCTGATCACGTGGATGAAGTACCCGGCTTTGGCACCGAAGCCACGGTAGATGATGTGCTTTTGCGGCTGGGCCGGGCCAATTGGACCGGTGCTGAGGCCGGGCCCCGGATGGCCACCTATCTGCGCATGGGAGACGCGCCAGCAGTGGCGTTTGAATTTCACGACGCGCTGCGCCCCGGTGCGGCTGACGCTGTGCAGGCACTCTCGGATCGGGGGATCGATATTTGTCTGATGTCTGGTGACACGCCACAGGCTGTGCAGGCTTTGGCGGCTGAGCTGGGCATCACAAACTGGACCGCGCAAGCGCTGCCTCAGGACAAGGCTGCGTATGTGCAAAACCTCAGCCAGGCAGGCAAACACGTGCTGATGGTGGGCGACGGCCTGAATGACACGGCGGCACTGTCTACGGCACATGTGTCGATATCGCCTGCATCGGCGCTGGATGCTGCGCGTGTGGCCAGCGATATCGTCCTTTTGGGCGGTGATCTAAGCCCTATTGCCGAGGCCTGCGCGACTGCGCAATCTGCCACCCGCCGTATCCGCGAAAACTTCCGCATCGCCACGCTTTACAATATCGTGGCAGTGCCTTTGGCCGTGGCGGGTTTAGCCACACCTCTGATTGCGGCCTTGGCCATGTCGGCCAGTTCGATTACCGTGTCGCTGAACGCAATGCGATTGGCATCGAAATGAACATCCTAGCCTATCTGATCCCAATATCCTTGTGCCTTGGTGGGCTGGGGCTGGCGTTTTTTGTCTATACACTCAGGGCCAATCAATATGACGACCCCGAAGGCGATGCGCGCCGTATCCTAAGCGATACCTACGACGACAAACCCAAACGCTGAACGTCCCATAGTGCTTTGTGGAAATGACGAAGGGGATATCTGGTGATATCCCCCTTTTTCGTTTTTGTGTTGGCAGTGCGACTGGATTAGCCAGGCCCGATGGTGAAACACGTGACCTGCTTGGCCTGCAATCGACGACAGGCCAGATCTGCGCTTTCCTGGGTCATGCCCATGAAGTTTGCATCGAACCCGCCTTTGCGTTTGACCACCTTGCGTCCGGCGCCGTCCAACGTGCTCATCTCGTTTAGAGCTACGGTCAACAGAACTTTGCGGGCTTTGTACTCAGAAGCGTAGCGCCCCACATTAATCCCCCAATGCCGCCCACCCGAGGTTGAAACGCGCGTCACCACCTCTTGGACCGGATCAGGAATGGGGGCTGTGACAGCTGCTAGAACCGCTTCGTTGACAGCGACCTGATCCACTTGCGTGGCCGTTTGTGCCGGGGCCGTCTTGGCCAGAACCAGATCTTCGGGCCGGGCTTCGGGTGTTTTTGTGGGTTTGGGCAGCACAGACGCTGTGGCCAATGCCACAGGTTCAACCGCTTTTTCTGGTTCAGCCGCTGGAAGGGTAGCAACTTTGACCTGCTGCGCCGCAATCACCGCTTTGTTGATGTCGTCTGCCGCAATCAAAGGCTCGGCACCGGGGCGGGTCTTGGGGCGCAGGCTTTTCTTGACGGCCGCTGCCGACGCCAGACGAACCGTTTTTCCATAATGTCCGGCTGGGGCCTGCTTGGGGGCAGGGGCTGCTTGGGCCACTTGCGTGGTTGTGGTACCGGCGCTGCCGCCCATCTTGCCGCGGTAAGCTGGTTTGCGGGGTTTGTGCAATGCCACACGACGCGGTGCGCGCTTAAACCCCAAATCCAGAAGTTCGGCCACTTTGGCATTACGTGTCGCAGTGGACCGCCCACCAAACACGGTTGCAATGATGCGTTCGCCGTTGCGTTCCGCGCTGGCCGTCAGGTTGAAACCAGCGGCGCGGGTATAGCCCGTCTTGATGCCATCAGCACCTTTGTAGGAATTCAAAAGACGCGTGTTGGTGTGCTTGACCGTGCGCACCCCGGCATTGGCCGTCAGGCGCGAAAAGAGATTGTAATACTGCGGATAGTCGTAAAACAGATGGCGGCCCAGTTTGGTCATATCGCGCGCGGTCGACAAATGTCCGCTTTCGGTCAGCCCATGCGCGTTCTTGAATGATGTGCGCGACATGCCCATGGCCTTGGCCGTGCGATTCATGCGCCGGGCAAAGCGTGCTTCCGAACCTTCGATTGCTTCGGCAAGCGCGGTGGCCGCGTCATTGGCGGATTTGATCGCCGCCGCCCGCACCAGATAGCGCAATTTGATACGCTGGCCTGCTCTCAGCCCCAATTTGCTAGGGGGCTCACTGGCCGCGTGCTTTGAGATTTTTACCTTGGTGTCGAGACTGATTTCGCCATTCTCGATCGCTTCGAACACAACATACAACGTCATCATCTTGGTCAACGAGGCCGGATGCAATCGCGTGTCAGCATTGCGCGCATGCAAAACCTTGCCGCTGCGCGCATCCATCACCAACGCTGCATAAGGGGCCGCCGCCGCGCTGAGCGGGACGATCACCAACATCCAGATCGTTGCAAGTATGACCAATCCCAGACGGATTGGCGCACTGCCTCGCGTTCTCATGGAACTACTCTTTTTCTGCCTCATGGCCGCCGGTTATTCCGACTGACCGTTTTATTTATGCTGCATAGGCTAACATAGGTGGCATTTTCGATAAAGTGTTGATGTTCAAAGGGTTCGGAAAAACTTTTGATGTGTCACGTCCACATCTTGTGGGTGGTGCAAATAAGTCACCTAGATTGGCAATTGTGGCGGGAATGTGGCAGGAGTGAGACCTGAAAATGACGACGCCCGGTGTCTTGATCAGGGGCGTTGGGGGATGTCTACTTTCTTGCCGCGCGGGATTTCAGCAAGCGGGTCATACATGGGCAATTCCACCACAGTCGCAGCATGCAACGCACCGTCGCGGCAGCCCACTTGAACCGTATCGCCTGGCTGATGCGAGGGGCTGTCAAAAAGGGCATATCCGATGCCAGTCTGAAGGTAAGGCGAGTACGCCCCGGCCGTGACATGACCGACGCGCGAGTCACCTGCCATAATCCGAGCCGAGATCAGCGGTTCACCTGTCGCGCACTGCAGCCCGTGCAAGCGCGGTGTGCGCGCGGCCTTGGCCAAAGCTGCTTTCCCAATGAAATCGCCCTTGTCGTCGTCCACGAAGCGGCCCAGATGCACATCATAGGGCGTGGTTGTGTGGTTGAAATCTGATCCGGCGTTCAGGATGCCTGCCTCAATCCGGCGGATGTTCATGGCATCAAGGCCAAAAATCTCCATGCCGTGCGCGGCCCCCGCCGATGTCAGATGTGCCCACAGGGCTTCGGCATCGTGATGTGGCTCGGTGTAAAACTCCCAGCCCAATTCATTGGTATAGCCGGTGCGGGTGATCACAACCTCTTGCCCGCCAAAGGACACCCGTGCCACAGCGAAATAGCCAAACGGGTCGGGCATGCCGTGATCGCTGGCCGCCTCAAGAATTTTCAGTGCATTGGGGCCTTGGACCTGGCTGACGAACACGTCTGGATCGGTGATCTGCACATTCATGCCAGCGCTGTGTGCCCGTGCCCAAGAGTAGAAGTCACCATCGGCCTGCGCATACCAGAATTTGTCCTGTTCCAATCGCAGCAAAATGCCATCAACCAGCAGGCCGCCATCCTCGTAGCACGCCAACCCATAGGCACACCGCATCACCTTTGCCTTGGTCATATCCTTGGTGAACAGCTTGTCCAACAGGCGTTCAGCATCGGGGCCTTCGAACTGCAAAGGCAGCTCGCCGGTGTGCAGAACGGCAGCCTGTTGACGTAACCGCCAATAGCCATCTTCGGTGGAATGGTCGTCAAAGCAAACGGCCATGTGGCGGCGGTTATAAAGACAATAATGCGGGCCCTTTGGGCGCTCAATCATGTGATACGGATGGCGGGTCTGGGCGTAATCCCAACCGGCTCCAGCCTGCGTCGTGACCAGATCACGTGTGGTGGTGTCGCTACAACGCATGGGTTATCCTTTCGGGCAATGGCCTTTAGCTAATCTGAGGGTAACAGTGCGCTTCAGGCAGACGAATTTAGGTATAGAATACACGTATACTGCGTAAATCTAAGGCATTTGATCTATGCCAGACTTTAGAATAACTAATGTATATGCCCAATTGGATGCCCTCTCTGAATGCTCTGCGTGCCTATGAGGCGGCGGCACGTCATCTCAGCTATCAGCGCGCCGCAGAGGAGCTGCATGTGACGGCACCGGCCGTCAAACAGCTGGTTGCCAAACTGGAGGCTTCATTGGGTGTAACACTGATCCGCCGCAAGGGTCGCAGTCTGGAGCTGACCGAGCAAGGAAGACGCGGGCAGGAGGATCTGGCCCGCGCGATGCAGTTGTTGGGCACTAGCGTCAGCAAGTTCAGGGATCGGCCCCGGCAAAGCCGCCTGGTTGTGTCGGTCGAAGCGTCTTTGTCGACGTCCTGGCTGGTGCCGCGGCTGGAGGGGTTTCGCGCACGCCATCCGGATGTGACCGTGTTGATCGATTCCAATCAGGAGGTGGTGGATCTGCGACAAGGGCAGATCGACGTGGCCATTCGCTATGGCGTTGAGCGTGAAGAGGGGCTGCATATTCATCGCCTGTTTGATGATGAGATATTTCCAGTGTGCAGTCCTGCATTGGTCCAAGGTCCTACGCCACTGAAAACATTGATTGACCTTCAACATGTTCCACTGATCCATTGGGATATTTCGCAATTGACCTGGGCCACACAAACCCGGCGCTGGTTCACCTGGGACAGTTGGATAACCAAGATGGGCGGTGATGGTATTTCCGTCGAACACGGACTGTATTTTAGCGAATATGGCCAGGCTGTGCAGGCTGCGATTGCCGGGCAAGGCGTGGTTCTGGCCAGTTGGCCAATCCTACGTGATCCAGTGGAAGCTGGTCTGTTGGTGGCTCCGTTCCAGCACCGTCTTAGCACCGATATTGGATATGAAATTGCCACCACTGAGCAGGCAGCTCAGCGGCCGATGGTGGCGGCCTTTATCGACTGGGTTCTGGAGGCAGCGCAAACCGCGTAAGCGATATAAGCAAAAGACCATAAAAAAGGCCCGGCGCACAAAGCAGCCGGGCCTTTGTTTTATACAAGATGCTTCAGTTCAGTGCGGCATCCGTGATCGCATGGGTCCAGGCCGCATCGCCGGGATCTGCGGTGATCACCGGGTCTGAGCCACCTGACATCAGGCTATCGACTGTGCGCTGAAAATCTGCCGGATCAAGCGCGCCGTTAGAGCCTGCGGTCAGTTTGGCCACTTCACTCATCATGCGTTTTTGGTGCTCTTCGGTCTGAGCGCCTGAGGCATCGTTGTCCAGCACGATCATCGCGGCCTCATCAGGGTTTTCCTCGGCCCATTTCCAACCCTTCATCGAGGCACGCACAAAGCGGGTCATCTTGTCCACAAAGGCCGGATCATTCAGGTTGTCCTCAAGCACATACATGCCGTCTTCCAGCGTGGCGACGCCCTGATCTTCGTATTTGAACACCACCAAATCGTCAGGTGTCAGGCCTGCGTCAATGATCTGCCAGTATTCGTTATACGTCATGGTCGACACACAGGCCGCCTGACCTTGAAGGATCGGATCGACGTTAAAACCTTGCTTCAACACGGTCACGCCGTCATCCCCGCCCTCGGTGGACAGCCCCAGTTTGTTCATCCAACTGAGGAACGGATATTCATTGCCAAAGAACCAGACGCCAAGTGTTTTGCCTGCAAAATCTTCGGGGCTTTCCACACCGGCATCCTTGCGGCATGTCAGCATCATCCCTGAACTTTTGAAGGGCTGCGCGATGTTCACCAGCGCCAGACCCTTTTCGCGGCTGGCAAGGGCCGATGGCATCCAGTCCAGCACCACATCGGCGCCACCACCGGCGATCACTTGTGCGGGGGCAATGTCAGGCCCGCCGGGTTTGATGGTGACATTCAGGTCCTCGGCCTCGTAAAACCCTTGATCCTGAGCGACGTAGTAGCCCGCAAACTGCGCTTGCGTAACCCATTTGAGTTGCAGCGTGACATCATCCGCCGCCTGCGCAAGCGACCCCCATAGCCCTGCCGCAGCAAGGCCCAGTGTGGTTGTGAGTTTGTTCATTGTGGTTCTCCCTATTGTGTTATCGTTATGGTTCTAAATTCGACCTCGTTGAGATGGGTGCCAGAATGTCATGGCTTTCTCAAGAAGTGCAACCGCTCCGTAAAACCCGGATCCAGCCAAGGCTGCGACAACGATCTCGGCCCAGACCAGATCCATCGCCAGTTGTCCCACCGAGGTGGAAATGCGAAAGCCCATGCCCATGATGGGCGAGCCGAAAAACTCGGCCACGATCGCGCCGATCAAGGCCAGAGTTGTGGCGATTTTCAAGCCGTTGAAGATGAAGGGCATAGCAGCAGGCAGGCGCAATTTTAGCAATGTCTTCCAGTACCCTGCCGCGTAGGTGCGCATCAGATCGCGCTGCATGGCGTCCGTATCTTGTAATCCCTGCACGGTGTTCACCAACATTGGAAAGAACACCATGACCACCACAACGGCTGCTTTGGACTGCCAATCAAACCCAAACCACATCACCAAAATAGGGGCCATGCCAATGATCGGCAAAGCGGCCACGAAATTGCCCACAGGCAGCAGGCCGCGTTTGAGGAAATCAAACCGATCCACGGCAATGGCCGTTAAAAACGCAGCACCACAACCCATCACATACCCGCTCAACGCGCCTTTGATGGCAGTTTGCACGAAGTCCTGCCACAGGATTGATGTCGAGGCTGCAAACCGCGTGGCGATCATACTGGGTGGAGGCAGCAATACGGGCGATATCTCAAGGCCGTGTACGATGCATTCCCATATGGCGATCAGCGTGACGCCAAAGATCACCGGGACCGCCAACCGCGTGACGCGTGTGGCTGGGCGGTGCGACAGCACCGAATTGAGCCACCACCCGAGGGCCCAGATGACAGCGGCTGCGATCAACCAGATCATTGCGCCATCCCCATGCGTTTCAGGGTAATCCGCTGAAGCAGGCCAATCAGTGCCACCAGCAAAGCCGCCAGGGCCGCCGCCATGATCAGCGCACTCCAGATTTGGATCGTCTGGCCGTAATAACTGCCCGCAAGCAGCCGCGCCCCAAGCCCTGCAACTGCACCTGTTGGCAGCTCACCCACGATGGCGCCCACAAGGCTGGCGGCCATAGCAATCTTGAGCGAGGTAAACAGATAGGGCATCGACGACGGCAGTCGCAGGCGCCAGAACTCCTGGCTGCGCGAGGCATTCCAGGTGCGCATCTGATCCAACTGCATAGCCGAGGGGCTGCGCAGGCCTTTGACCATGCCCACAACCACTGGGAAGAACGATAAATACATTGAAATCATCGCCTTGGGCAAAAGCCCCGATATGCCAACTGCGTTCAGCACCACGATGATCATCGGTGCAATCGCCAGGATGGGGATGGTTTGCGACGCGATCACCCATGGCATTACGCTCATATCCATGGTGCGGTTATAGACAATGCCCACCGCCAACAACGTGCCCAAAATGGTCCCCAATACAAACCCTAACGCGGTTGAACTGAAGGTCACCCAGCTGTGATAAATCAGCGATCGCTTGGAAAATGCGCGCCCCTTGGCAACCATTTCACCAGTGGTTTTCCAGATCTCTGCGCCCACTTGATGGGGCGCTGGCAGCTTGGGCTTTTTCTGGCTCCAGGTGTCCGCCACCAGCTCGGAAAACCCCAGCTCAATCCCGGCTCGTTGCGCCTTGTCCTTGGCCCAGGGCGCGTTCAAGGCCACCGCCGCGCCGTACCAGATGACGAAGATTGCCATCACGACAGTTAACACAGGCACAAGGTTTCTCATGCACGCGTCCCCTGTTTCATCTTGCAGAAAACATGCAGACCCCACCAGTTTTGGCAGGTCTGGTATATGGATAATTTGGTCAAGAACGCGCCCATGTCACACGTCATCCCCATGACCTGCGCGCAAGCCGTCGCGCACACGGTGAGCGACCTCCAGAAACTCAGGGGTGTCGCGGATATCCAGGGGGCGCTCGCGGGGCAGGGGGCTGTCGATCACATCCGTAATCCGGCCTGGACGCGGTGACATGACCACGATTTTGGTCGAAAGATACACCGCTTCGGGGATGGAATGGGTGACAAAGCAGATCGTTTTGTTGGTACGATCCCAAAGTTGCAACAGCTGCTCGTTCAGGTGGTCGCGCACGATTTCGTCCAGCGCCCCAAAGGGCTCATCCATCAGTAAGATATCAGCATCAAACGCCAGTGCCCGCGCAATCGAGGCGCGTTGCTGCATCCCGCCGGACAGCTGCCAGGGAAACTTCTTTTCAAACCCGGCCAGGTCAACCAGCTCCAGCACCCGTGCCACACGGGCGTCTTGATCGGCTTTGTCGTAGCCCATGATTTCCAGCGGAAGGCGGATATTGCCCCCGATTGTGCGCCAGGGATAAAGCCCGGCGGCCTGAAACACATAGCCATAAGCCCGCGTCAAACGCGCCTGCTCAGCCGAGGCACCATTGACGGTGATCGATCCGCCTGTTGGGTGCTCCAGATCGGCCATGCAGCGCAGGAAGGTAGTTTTGCCACAGCCCGAGGGGCCGATAAAGCTAACGAAATCCCCCTTGTGCACATCCAGCGAAACATCCTTGAGCGCGTGAACGGGGCCATCGTTGGTCTGAAACGTCAGATCCAGTGATTTGGCCGAAATAACAGTGTGTGATTTGTCGTGATGCGACGCAGCAGGAGCAGTCATGAGCTTGATACCATCCGCGACATTTTTTCATGTGTAAACATAAAGACAAGCCCGCCACACAGGCCAAGCCCGCCACCCATACCGATCAGTTCGGCATAGTCTTTGAGCCACGCGCCGGACACCCAGCTGGAAAAGAACAGCACAAACAGTCCTGCTCCTATGATAAATCCACCCAAGGCGGCGGATTTATAGGTGACGTTTTGGCGTTTGTTGGCCAAAACATAGAGGCCCAGTGTTGGCAGGGCCGCGACACTGGCCACAAGGCCAAAGATCACCGCGACAGTCCCAAGGGCACCCGGGGTGACACCTTTGCGCGGGCCCCATGTGGTGGCCGCAAATGCCCAGATGAGTGCGACAACCAAGCAGGCCAGAAGGAAGGCCGCGACGGGTGGAACCACTTTCATCAAATCCCCGCCGGAATGTTCAATGGATCACGCTCGATCATCTTGGGTGCTGTCAGCGCCTTCCACTTGCTCAACGCCTCATGGGCTGACGGGAAGGCGGGGCGCGGCACAAAGCGACCTCGGCCTGGCTGGGGTTGTGAATTCTGACCCCAGGACCAGATCACTTCGCCCCGGCTGAGTGTATGGCGGGCATTGGCCGTCACCTCGAACCCTTCGAACACGTTGTAGTCGAGAATTGAATGATGATTGCCCGCCGAAATGGTTTTGGAAATATTCGGATCCCACACCACGATATCAGCATCCGCCCCTTCGACGATCGCGCCCTTTTTCGGGTAGATGTTCAGGATCTTGGCGATATTAGTCGATGTGACAGCAACAAACTCATTCGGGGTCAGCCGTCCGGTTTCGACGCCATAGGTCCACAACGTCGGCAGCCGTTCCTCCAGCCCGTTGGAGCCGTTAGGGATGATGCGAAAATCATCGCGGCCCGCGCGTTTTTGCTCGGTGTTAAACGCCGCATGGTCCGTGGCAACCACTTGCAAAGACCCTGCTTGCAGACCGGCCCAGAGGCTGTCTTGGTGATCTTTCGAGCGGAAGGGTGGCGACATCACACGCCGCGCGGCATGGTCCCAATCGACGTTGAAATACTCGGTTTCGTCCAGCATCAGGAACTGCGCCAGCGGCTCGCCGTAAACGCGCATGCCCTTTTGACGGGCGCGGCGGATGGCTTCATGCGCTTGTTCGCAGGACACATGCACGATGTACAAAGGCACACCTGCCGTATCCGCGATGGTGATCGCGCGGTTGGCGGCTTC
>JBGCEW010000036.1:0-13039 GCA_045106595.1 Roseovarius sp.
GCGCAGTCTCTCGTGGATGGGGAGCGATAGGAGAAGCCCCGTCCTTTGAAATGCGCCTCGACAGAAGTGGAAACGATCCATGCCTCTTTATGAGCATGTCTTTATCTCGCGTCAGGACTTGTCCAACACGCAAGCCGAAGGTCTTATCGAACATTTTGGCACCGTGCTGACCGACAATGGCGGCACCCTCGTTGAGAACGAGTATTGGGGCGTCAAAACGATGGCCTACAAAATCAACAAAAACCGCAAGGGCCATTACGCCTATCTGCGCACAGACGCGCCTGCCGCGGCCGTGCAAGAGATGGAGCGCCTGATGCGTTTGCATGATGATGTGATGCGTGTGCTGACCATCAAAGTGGACGAACACGTCGAAGGCCCCAGCATCCAGATGCAAAAACGTGACGAACGCGACACACGTCGCGAACGTCGCTGATCACCTGAAGAAAGGACCCTAAACCATGGCTGCAAAACCATTTTTCCGCCGTCGTAAAGTGTGCCCCTTCTCAGGCGAGAATGCACCCAAGATCGACTACAAAGACACGAAACTGCTGCAACGCTACATCTCTGAGCGTGGCAAAATCGTGCCATCCCGTATCACCGCCGTTTCGGCCAAAAAGCAACGCGAGCTGGCCCGTGCCATCAAACGCGCCCGCTTTCTGGCCTTGCTGCCCTACGCTGTGAAGTAAGGAGAAAAGCAAATGCAAGTTATCCTTCTTGAACGTGTGGCCAAACTGGGCCAGATGGGCGAAGTCGTCGATGTGAAGCCAGGGTACGCCCGCAACTTCCTGCTGCCTCAGGGCAAAGCCTTGTCGGCGTCGCAGCAGAACATCGCAGACTTTGAAACGCGCAAAGCCCAGCTTGAAGCACAGAACCTTGAGACCAAATCAGAAGCCGCATCGATGGCTGAAAAGCTGGACGGTCAACAGTTCATCGTGATTCGTCAGGCCTCTGACTCGGGTTCGCTTTATGGGTCGGTATCCACCCGTGACGCCGCCGAGGCCGCAACTGCTGATGGGTTCACACTTGATCGCAAGCAGGTCGCTCTGACCAGCCCGATCAAGGAACTGGGTCTGCATGACGTGATCGTCACCCTGCACCCCGAAGTGGACGCCACCATTCAGCTGAACGTTGCGCGCTCACCCGAGGAAGCCGAGCTGCAAGCATCAGGCAAAACAATTCAAGAGCTGGCCGCTGAAGAAGAAGAAGCCGCCGAGTTCGAGATTGCCGAGCTGTTTGAGGATATCGGCGCCGCTGCTGACGAAGACGACGATCTGGCCGCGTCTGTGGGTCAGGATGCCGATGCTGAACCTTCCGAGGACAGCACCGACGAAGACTGATTTCGTCTGCAAGACATGCAAAATGGTCGCCGGTTCGCCGGCGGCTTTTTTTGTCGGCGCATGAAATATCGACAGTTGGGTATTTTAAATGCTACAAACGCCATGCGGGAACTACGCCGTAAGCGGTTGGTCGCCGTGGGTGGGGGTCCCGAATTGGGGACATTGTATGATGCTTTGGTTGACTGGTCTGATCGTGGTACTGCGTGCATACATTGCACTCATTGCGCGTATTTGCCGCACTTATAACCTCTTTTATCAACGTCCTGTCACACCACATCGGTGTGTCATGCGTCCCACTACATGTGGCGCATTGATGCCACTGCTACATGAGGGGGCCCGACATTGGAACTGATCGATCTGGCCGCCACACCGGATGGTCGGCATGATTTTGTCGAATATCTGGAGAACATCTGTTCCAGCAATCAACTGGATTATGCCTCATATGCCTCGGCCAATCCGGTCAGTGGCAAGGTGGCCGCATTTACAACCTATCCGGACGCTTGGCGCGATCACTATATGCAGCAAAACCTGCACCTGACAGATCCAACCCTGCACACGGCCGCCCGGAGCATCGCCCCGGTGGATTGGTCGCGCTTGGAACACAACCCGGCCTTTACCTCGATTTTCAGCCAGGCACATGACTTTGGATTGCCCGACACGGGCCTGACCGTTCCGGTGCGTGGCCCGTTTGGTGAAACGGGCCTGTTCAGCGTCACCTCCAGCGTTAAGCCATCCGAGTGGAAGGTCCTCAAGCGCAAGATCATTGCTGAACTGCAGCTGAATGCCGTTTACATGCACGACCGGGTGATGAAGTCAGATCGCCTGACAGACATCCTGCGCTACCCTGCCCTGTCGGCCCGCGAGGTTGAGATCCTTCAATGGGTCGCCGTTGGAAAATCGCAACAAGATATTGGCGACATCCTCTCAATTTCACCCCGTACGGTTGAGGTGCATTTGCGCTCTAGCCGCGATAAATTGAACGCCTTGACGACCTCTCAGGCGGTTGGGCGTGCGGTGGGAATTGGGCTTATTCATCCCGGTTAATGCCAAACTACTAATTTTTTAGTCCCTTACATCAGCGACTTACACAAGTGTTAATCCTAAATACGGGATTTCCCCAATACCGCTCATTTTCAAAGACGCTACTCTTGGTTCATCGACGATCTGTACAAGGGGAAGTAGCGATGATTATTGTAGTGGACGGTATAAACAAATCCAAATTCACTAAAGTTTTAGACGAAATGTACATGCTGCGGGCGCGTGTTTTTCAAGACCGCATGGGCTGGGATGTAAAAGTTAGACATGGCCGCGAGATGGACGAGTTCGATGAACTCGATCCGGCCTACATCATCAGTGTGGATGATGATTACAACGTGATCGGGTGTGCGAGGCTGCTGCAAACCACTGGGCCGCACATGCTCTCGGATGTCTTCTTTGACATTCTGGACGGTGAGCCCCCATTGCGCAGTTCCCAGATCTGGGAAAGCACCCGTTTTTGCGTGGACCGTGACCGTCTGGGCAAAGGCAGCGCCCGCAATTCGGTGTCCTATGCCACGGCTGAATTGATGGTCGGGATCATGGAATACGCCCGTGATTCCGGAATTGACGACATCATCACCGTAATCGATCCGGTGATGGACCGCGTGATGCAACGCTCGGACAATGCGCCCTATGGGTATGTGGGCAAAACCGCTGACATGGGCAAAGTGAAAGCCCTGGCAGCGCTGGTTGATTGCACAGATGAACGCATCAACAAGGTGCGGGCCTTTGCCGGGATCGAGGGCGATATCTTCCTGCCCGAAACCGTGGCCCTGGCCGCCTGCCAAACACAGAATTTCGACACGATGGAACACGAGCTGCAAAGCTATTGCATGGCACAGCTTGAAGCCGCCACCACTGAACGGGAACGTTCGGATGCCATCGCCTTGAAAGAGGCGCTTGTCGAAATGCTTCGGACGCGACGGATGAGTGACGCCTGACCCCCAAAGGGTGTCATTCGAACCTAATCGGGATTTGACCACCCGGTATCCGCGCACGAAGAGGGCCGCTCCTGGCAAGGAGCGGCCCAAATTTTTACATCAGCATGTGCGCCAGTGGATTACATATCATCCAGTGCTTCGACGGCCTTTTGCAGGTCATCTTTGCTGATCTCTTTGTCTGTCACCTTGGCTTGCTCAAACGCGTGGTCAATGACCTTGTCCTCAAAGATCGGTGCGCGCAGCTGTTGTTGCATCTGCGGGTTGGATTGCACGTACTCAAAGAACTCACGCTCTTGGCCGGGGTATTGACGGGCCTGCTCCATGACCGCTTGGGTCATTTCCTGATCAGACACTTCTACCTCGGATTTGCGGCCCAGTTCAGCCAGCAGCAGACCCAGACGCACGCGGCGTTCGGCCAGCTCATTGTGCTCGTCTGTGGTCTCGATCTCGGGGTGATCATGCCCCTGAACATCGGGGTTTTCCTCGTGCCACAGCTGATGCGCGATTTGCTTGGCTTCCATCTCGACCATGGTCGGCGGCAGCTCAAAGCTGACTTTTTTGTCCAGCGCATCCAACAGGTTGCGCTTCATCACGGCACGGGCTGCACCTGAGTATTCCATCTCGAGGCGTTCACGGATTTGGGTTTTCAGACCTTCCAGATCTTCTGAACCAAACTTCTGCGCCATCTCGTCATTGATCTCGGCAGCGACAGGTTCTTTTACGGCTTTGATCGTGCAATCAAACACGGCTTCTTTGCCCGCCAGATGCTCGGCCTGGTAATCGTCGGGGAAGCTGACCGTCACGGCCTTTTCTTCACCAGCTTTTACGCCAACCAGCTGTTCTTCGTAGCCGGGAATGAAGCTGTTGGAGCCCAGAACCAGAGGGTAATCTTCGGCAGCACCACCTTCAAATGGCTCACCATCGACTTTTCCAACAAAGTCAAACGTAACCTGATCGCCGTCTTTGGCCTTGGAGCCTTTCTTGCGATCTTTGAAGTCTTGTGCGTTTTCAGCCAGGTTGCCCAAAGCCTCGTCGACAGCGGCTTCATCCGCTTTGACCACCAGTTTTTCCAGCTTGATCTTGCTCAGATCAACTTCGGGAATTTCGGGCAGCGCTTCGTAGGTCATTTCAACCTCGACGTCGTCGCCTTCTTTCCAGTCTTCATTCGTCATCTTGACGGCCGGCTCGGCCGATGGACGCTCGCCGTTGTCCTCAAAATGCTTGGACATGGCGCCATCAACAGCTTCCTGCATCGCTTCGCCCAGCACACGCTGGCCAAACTGCTTTTTCAGCAGCGGCAGAGGCACTTTGCCTTTGCGAAAGCCCTTCATTTCCACTTCTGGCTGGGCGTCTTTCAGCTTTTCCAGAACTTTGTCGTCCAAATCCTTGGCACTCAGCACCATTGTATAGGCGCGCTTCAGACCCTCTTTCAGGGTTTCGGTGACCTGCATTGTCGTCCTCTCATATGCATCGGGCCGCAGAGGCGTCTGCGGCGGTCAAAATCAGAGGCCCTTCTAGGGGGGCATCGGAGGTGATGCAAGCGAGATTCGCGGATTAACCCAGCCCCAACGCCGGTTGCCTGATCGAATGCGTCTAAACCATGTTGGAAAGGATGATTATGGTGCCCCCACACGGACTCGAACCGCGGACCTACTGATTACAAATCAGTTGCTCTACCAGCTGAGCTATAGGGGCTGAGATGCGAAGCGATCTCAATCAACGGGGCCGTGGCCCGCGCGTCTGACGCCATATGCCAAAGCTTTTGTCGTGTTGCAACAGATTCTATCAACTTTTCGCAACACATCTGGCGGGTGAGGATTTCACGCCCCCTCAAACAGGCCTAAAACAGGACCCACTCATGGAATATTTCGGTTTTATTCATATTTAAGCAGTGTCATTTACCATATCATCGCCTTGGGCGTGCCTTATCTGCGGCCAAAAACCCAGTTTAAAATGCAAGCAAAGGCCTATATGACCCCCCGTGGTCACCTCACAGATCTGGAACTCAACATGCAAGTCGTCCTGCACGCCGGCGCTCACATTACCGATGAAGACCGACTGGTGAACACATTGATCACCAATCGTGACATGCTGGCTGCCAATGGCACCAATATTCCGCATCCAAACACCTATCGCAAACTGATCCGGGATGTGCTGCAAACGGCGCAACATTCCGGCGGCACCAGCGAAGATGCGCGTGATGTGATGATGGATGCCATTTTGAAGGGCGATGCCAAAGACCGGCTGATCCTGTCCAATCCGGGGTTTTTCGGAACACCCAAAATGGCCATCTCGGCGGGCAGCCTGTATGGTGCCACCGAACAGCGCCTGAACATCCTGCAGAATATCTTTCGTCAGGACCAGTTGGAATTGTTCATAGCCATCTGTAACCCGGCCACCTTTCTGCCTGCGGTCTACAAAAAGACGCCGTATAAATCGTTTGATGAATACATGCGCCATGTCGATCCACGCATTGTGCGCTGGTCGGAAATGATCACCCGTGTGCGCGAGGCTTATCCGGATCTGCCGATCACCGTGTGGTGCAACGAAGATCTGCCGTTGATCTGGTCACAAGTGCTGCGCGAAATGGCCGGGCTTGATCCGGCGGTGGATATCGCAGGCGAATACAACCTGCTGCGCGAAATCATGAGTGATGAAGGGCTGAAACGGTTCAAGGCCTATGTCCGCAGCCATCCTGGCATGTCAGAAATTCAGAAACGCCGGGTGATATCCGCCTTTCTTGACAAGTTCGCCCGTGAAGACGCCATCGAAGAAGAACTGGATATGCCCGGCTGGACCGATGAGCTGATCGACGAGCTGACCGAGATTTACGACGAAGATCTTTACGTGATCCAGCGCATTCCGGGGATCAATCTGATCACACCGTAAACCAGGTTTAGGACATCCCCAACGCTTCTTTGTACATTTCCAGAACCGCTTCTTCTTCGGCAATGTCGTCTTTGTCACGCTTGCGCAGCGAAATCACCTTGCGCATCACCTTGGTGTCATAACCGCGCGCTTTGGCTTCGGCCATCACCTCTTTTTGCTGCTCGGCGACGTCTTTCTTTTCGGCCTCCAGACGCTCAAAGCGTTCGATGAACTGGCGCAGCTCATCTGCGGTCACACGGTAGCTGGTGTCGGTCACGGCGTCGTTCATCGGGGGCCTCATGTTTGAAGGATTGCGTTGCGTCCTGTCCTACCCAAGCGCGCCGGGGGCTGCAAGATGCCACATGTGCCGCAGGGCGCATGGCTTGATCCCCGCGATCTTCTCAGATAGGCGCAGGGGCGAACAAGATGGAAGGCACACATCATGGACATGTTGGTTTGGATCGGCGCATTGGTGTCGTTTATCGGATTGATCGGATTGGTGTGGTGCATCGTGGTGGTGTGGAAGGCCCGCAAGGCTGGCCTCAGCGACGACGATTTGAGAGCCGCCATTCAGGGGGTTGTGCCGTTGAACACCGGTGCGTTGATGTTGTCGGTTCTGGGATTGATAATGGTCGTGCTTGGGATCGCATTCAGCAATTGAGCCCGCCTACCCCACACTGCGCCCAAAAAATCCCTGGCCCTGTTTGACCATGCTCACCACATCCGGATCGGCCTGCCAAAGCGGGGACAGCGCGGACAGCTGTTGCATGTCTTTGTACAGATAAAACAACCCATTCAGATCAACCTGCAGCAGCGGCCCGCCGAGGGTTTTGTTGAACCCAAAGCCTTTGACCAAAACCAGATCAATATCCGAGACCCGGCGCACATGTTTGCCACGCATCAGGCACGCTGTTTCGTTGACCAGCGCGCCCAGCAGACCGGCACGGATCAGACCACGATTAAGCGGCGCGCGCTTGCGGGCGGCACT
This sequence comes from Roseovarius sp., assembly GCA_045106595.1. Classification (GTDB taxonomy): domain Bacteria; phylum Pseudomonadota; class Alphaproteobacteria; order Rhodobacterales; family Rhodobacteraceae; genus Roseovarius. Next base: position 7,173 of record JBGCEW010000036.1, read on the forward strand.
TGGCTTAGGCAAGAGCGCGCGCAGCTGTGTGTCTTGTGTTTTCTGCCCGCCCGCATAGCTGTAAAACCCCTGCCCCGCACCATGCCCGCTGCGGCCCACCTCTAACAGATGATCCAACAGCGCCACGCGATCGGTCACATCGTTGGGTGATGAGGATGAGCGGTTGAGCAGGGTTTTGACCTGCGTCAGCCCGTATGCATCCATCAATTCAAAGGGTCCGGCGGCAAAGCCCATGTGTTGCGCAACCGCGTCCACGTCATAGGGATCGGCCCCGTGATGCGCCAGCTCGGTTGCAGCACCAAACAACGCAGCGCTCAGCCGGTTGCGCAGCGCTCCTGCCTGCAGCGTGCTCAGCACCGGTGATTTTTGCAGCTTTGCGACAACGCCCATCAGTGTGGCCACATGGCCGGATGCATGCTGGGTGCCACAACTCAGTTCGATGATGTGACGCGATCCAATCGGCTGGTACGCGCACATTCCAATCGCCGGGGTGTCCAGACCCAATGACGCGCTGCGTTTGGCGGCAGATGCGCCCGGTTCTAACACGGCCCAAACCACATGGGCGGGCATTGCAGGCGCTGCCACCGGCACAGATCCGTCATCGATCACCAGATCGGCGGTATCAAGCGCGGACATCCCGGATGTGTGGTCCAGCAGCGCCAGCCGGTGCTGTGCCACATCCTGAGATATGGCGGCACGTTTCACTTCGCCCTGAAGGGCACGGGCAATGGTGGCGGCCAGCGCTTCGGCTGCGCGCGTGTCTTCGCAAATCAAGGCGACGCCAAAGCCTGCTTGCACCAGCATCAGCGCCAAGGCACCAATACGGCCCTGCCCGCCAATTATCGCAATCTGGCGCACCTGCGCGGCCTTTGTTGTGCCGGACTGCGGCGCAACAGCCGCGAATTTTTCCGCCATCAGAAAATGACGTGCGCCGCGCGCTTTGGGGGATGCAAGCCGGTCTTGGAAAACCGATTGTTCAAACGCTATCCCCTGGTCAAACGGCAGCAGCTGTGCGGCCTCGACACAGCGCAAAATATCTTGCGAAGCCCCGTCACAGCCATTCATTTGCGCCTGAATAGCAGTAAGCGCCGTCTGAAACCCCTCAGGATCGCTAAAGCCTTTGTCAGCATCACGGGTTCTACGCCACACGCCCTTGGCGGCAAGATCACGCGCCAGGTCGCAAGCCGGATCCAGCGGATGGGTTTCCGTCAATTGGGTGATCAACCGGTTCAGCCGGGCATCAGAGGCGCGCAGCACCTCGCCGCTGAGCAGTATCTGCAGCGCGCCTTGTGCACCCAAAAGACGTGGCAATCGTTGGGTTGCCCCGCCGCCGGGTACCGTGCCCAGTTTAACATCGGGCATCGCCAGACCGGTATCGCGGTGCGCCACGCGCCCGTGGGCCGCCAGCGCCAGTTCAAACCCTGCCCCCATCGCCGCACCGTGCAATGCGGCTACAACCGGTTTTGAGCAACGTTCGATCTGGTCACACAGCACATCGACCCAAGGCGCGCCCAGCGGGCCATTGTATTCAGAAATATCAACGCCAGGGCAAAACCCGCGCCCCGCCCCCACCAGAACAATGCCTTTGGTTTGCGCATCTGCCTCGGCCTGCGACACGGCGTCAGAGAGCGCCCGGCGCACATCCACAGTCAGGGCATTGCCAGGGGGGCGATCTATCGTGATCACCGCTATATCGTCGCGTTGTGTCAGATGTGCGCGCTCGGCCACGACGCCCCCCTTGCCAACCGTTCGGTTGCATTTGGGCGTATTACACTCAAACCCAGGGGATCAGGCAAGCCCCCGCACAGCAACCTTTAACGATACGTGTCCAAGGTGCCCGTTCCGCGCGTCACGTCCCGATCAGACGGGGACGTTGTCAAACCGCGCTTCCACAGCTTCGGCCAGCAACTCAGCGTTTAGCTGCTGGGCTTCGGGCGGAACACGTAACCCTTCGGATTTAAGCCCGTGAATCACCCGGTCCAGCTTGGGTTGCAGGCGATATCTTTCAGCTTCGGGGCAGTTCATAATGGCCTCTTTGACGTCGATCCATGCAGCATGTGTCATCATCATATCTCCCGCTAAAGTGCTCAACCTTAAGTATACCCCACATAAGCACAAGGTGACATGCGGCATAAGCGGCTATGAGATAAAGCGGTGGAATTTTGCCAAACGAACGCAGCAAACGACGGGTCTTGTGCGCTCTGCCTATGGATTAGGCAGGCGCGGTTTCACTCGGACAATGGCAAGGCGGCTGGCATTTCAAAGTCTGGCAAATCCTCGTTTGCGGCCCAGCCATCGGGTAAATCCGGAAGGTCAGGTAAATCCGGCAGATCGGGCAAATCGAGCGAGGCATCCAAACCCGGCAGATCTGCAGCCAGATCACCAGCGAGGCCGGGCATTTCCGGCAGATCACCCAAAACCTGCGCAGGCATCGGCGTGTCTGATTGCGCGGCAGGCGAGACCACCGCAGCCGCCATGCCTGCTGTTTCAGGCATACGGATCCGGGCCGCGCGCATGCCGTTGACCTGCCCAAGATGCACCTCGGCCACAGTGTGGCGGGGGCGTGCGGCCAATTCTGCCTGCCCCAGACAATCGTGCGGCAAAGGCAAGACCATGCCAGGCCGAAGCGCGCAGATCACATGCAGTGGCTGGCTGAGGCGGGCCACCACGGCCGTCAGCGGCACAGTGGCGTCCAGCGCGACATTCGCCATGGTGTGCGTGCCAACTGCGGTATCCGCGTGCATCTCAGGCTTGGGTTTGCGGATTTCTTCGCGGTGGGGCAAGGCCAAGATCGCCAACCCGGTGCGCGCGCCTTCGGCGATATCCACAGTCAGACGGAACACATCAAACCGCCCCCCGTCCAGCGCCAGCGACAGCACCCGCGTGTCTTCGACACGGTCACCAAACCGAAACGCATAGGGCACATGATCCGTGTCATGCGCGCTTATCTGGTCATCCAGCCCGGCCAGCGTGGCATCCAAAAGTGGCGCCAGCAATGCCGCATCAGTCCGCGTATAGGTCCGCGCGGCCGCATCTGCGGCGCGCACCCGGCCCGAAATCTGTTGCTCTAGTAAAGACGATACAAAATTGGCATCACAGGTCGCAACACCGCGCAACCCATCCGCCCCATCAAGCAGCATCAGCATGCTGTCTTCGCTTAGTTGTTCGATCAATTCAGGCGTGGTGACGCGGGTTTGCTCAAGCGTTTTGACCACCAGAGCCAGATCAAACTGATCCTCCGCCTTGCGCGCCAAAGCCAGCCGAATAGCCTTGGCCGGCGACATCGCACGCATGTCGAAGTCTTCGCGCGCGACGCGGGCTTTCTTGTGAATGATGGACATGCTGTCAGTGCCGGACATGAATACGCCTTGATCCCCCAACGGCTGTTTGGGGGCATGGATACACAAAACTGGTTACCAAAGTGTATTTACGATTGGATCAATCCTTACGGATCAAAGTGGTTTTTATCGCACCATCCCGGTTTTTTGCGCCTTACGACACACGTTCCAGCGGCAGGTTGACCCGAAACAGGCTGCCGTGCGGCACCGGCACCACGCCAATGTTGCCACCCAGCCGTGTCATGATTTCAGCGCAGATCGCCAGACCAAGCCCGGCCCCGCCCACGCGCGCATGGCTAACGCGCGAAAACGTCTCGAAGATCACCGAATGCATTTCGGCGGGTATCCCTGAGCCGTTGTCCTGAAAATCAATCTGCACATCGCTGCCCTGCGCGGTGGTGTTCACCGTGGCGCTGATGGTCAGCATGGGCGTGGGCGCATCGCAATATTTGCGCGCATTGGTGATCAGGTTGATAAACACCTGCGCCAGCCGGTCCAGATCGGTGGTCAGCGTGATATCGGTGAGTTCGGGATCAAAGCGAATGTCCAGTTGCCCTTCTTCCCCTTCCGAGGCGCGTACAGACCGGTTAAGCAAATCCACCAATCCGCCGGTTTGCGTGTTCAGAACGATCTGACCGTTTTCCAGCACGCTGAGGTCCAGCAGATCATCCAGCAGCCGGGTCAGGCGCACGGCCTCGTCGTGAATGATCCCCGAATATTTGCCCGTCTCATCCGCCGAGATGCCATCGCTGTCGCGCAGAATCTCGGAGAACGCCCTGATCGAGGTCATGGGCGTGCGCAGCTCATGGCTGATCTGGCTTAGAAACGTATCTTTTTGCGCCGACACCTGCGTCAGCTTTTCATTGGCGGCTCGCAATTGCCGGGCGGTGCGGGCCAGTTCCTCGGATTTGGCCTCAAGCTGGCTGGAATGTTCCATGATCTGAGCGGTCTCATCGGCCACGGCCATCAGATCCTGCACCGACACGGATGCCCCGCCGACAATCTGGCTGATCATCGCATGAGCGGTGGCCCCCCCGACCGATCCGGATAATTCGCGCTCAAGCTGTAGCAGGAAATCGGGGCTGGGTTCGGGCAGATACCCCGGCAGGCCCTGGCGCGCAGCGGCATTGGTGAACAACGCCTGTGCCTCGGGGGCCCCAAGGATACGTTGGGACATCAGCAGCAAATCTTCGCTTTGCGCCAACCCGCCGGTCCAGCTGCCGATGGTGGGTGAATGTTCCCATACATTGACAAACTGCGCGCCTTGTAATCGCTCTAGGGGTTTGGGAAACGTCAGGATTGAGACACTCACAAACGCCGCCGTGTTCAGCAGGATCGACCACATAACCGCATGCACCAGCGGATCCATCCCCTGAACCCCGAACAGCGCGCGGGGCCGCAGCCAGCCAATCCCGAAGGGGCCATATTCCAGCACTGTGGATGGCATAATCATCGAGGCACCGAAGCTGGGCAAAAAGAGCGTGTAAAGCCAGATCACAAAGCCCACCAGCAACCCGCTGAGTGCGCCCATACGCGTGGCCCCGCGCCAAAACAGCCCGCCCATCATGGCAGGCAACAGCTGCGCCACACCAGCAAAGGACACCAGCCCGATCGCCGCAAGGGCCGCGCCGCCACTGGACAGTCGCAGATAGACATACCCCAACAGCACCACACCGGCGATGGACAGCCGTCGTGCCAGCAACGCCACCTGCCGCACATCCCCTGACATCACCGCCGAGCCGCCCGTCATCCGCAGCCAGATCGGCATTACGATATGGTTCGACAACATGGTCGACAGCGCAATTGCGGCCACGATCACCATGGATGTGGCCGATGAAAACCCACCAAGAAACGACAAAATCGCCAGGCCCTCACGGCCCTCTTGCAAGGGCAAGGTCAGCACGAACACATCCGGGTTGGCCCCTGCAGGCATCATATCCAGACCAATGGCGGCGATGGGCACCACGAACAGGCTCATCAGCATCAGATATGCCGGAAACGCCCAGGACGCAGTGCGCAAATGGCTTTCGTCTTCATTCTCGACGACCATGACTTGAAACATCCGCGGCAGGCACAAAAACGCCGCCGCCGACAACAGCGTCAAACCAACCCAGCGGCTGCCGGGTACTTCCCATTCGGCAATCTCTGAGGCATCGATGCGCGCGAAGGTTTCCTCAAGCCCGCCTGCAATGCCCCAGACCACGAAAACGCCCACGGCCAGCAGCGCAAACAATTTGACAACGGCTTCAACCGCGATGGCCATGACAACGCCGTGATGGCGTTCGTTCACATCCAGGTTGCGGGTGCCAAACAGGATCGTGAACACCGCCAGCCCAACTGCGGCCCAGAACGCAATGGACGAGGTGTCAATCTCGGCCCCGTCCGGTGACGCCCCGACAAAGGCCGAGAACGACAAGGTGACCGATTGCAATTGCAGCGCAATATAGGGTGTCGTGCCGATCACAGCAAGGATCGTAACGCCCACGCCCAGCAGGTTGGATTTGCCATAGCGCGACGAAATCAGATCCG
>JBGCEW010000037.1:0-3337 GCA_045106595.1 Roseovarius sp.
GCAGTTCAATGATTGCGGGCATTCATGTGGTCTCTGATCTTGGATGGGTGGGCGGCGCATCACACGCCGCCCTGATCCCGTTGGTTTACTCAGCTTTCACAGCATTCCACGCATTGGTGTAGGCCTCAAGCCGCTCACCCAGAGGCTGCCACAACAGCAGGCTGTCCAGATAGTCCGGATCGGCCTGATGCAACGCGTCAAACTGCTCGGCGGACATGCAGGCCTTGGCGGCCACCGGGTTGGCCACAGAATAGCCGTTCACATTGGCCACGCCGCATTGGCCCTGTTCACTGATCTGCATGTTCAGGAACTTGTACGCACAGTCCTGATTGGGCGAGCCTTTGACAATCATCCAGCTGTCCATCCAGCCCTCGGCGCCTTCCTCGGGAATGAACTCGACCATTTCGATGCCCTGCTCGGCCAGAAGTGCGGACTGGTATCCACCCCAGGTGTTCGAAATCCAGACTTCGCCCCCGGCATAAAGATCCACCAACTCGCCTGCCGTGGCCCAGTATTTGCGCACCAGCGGTTTTTGCTCAACCAGCTTGGCTTGGGCCGCAGCCAGTTGTTCATCGCTCAGGTTATAGATGTCCATGTTGCCATCCATCCGAGCGGCCACATAAAGTGCTGATTTGTCGTCCCAAAGCGAAATGCGCCCTTCAAGATCGCTGCTAAACAGTGACGCCAGCGAGGTGGGCGGTGTTTCAAACTTGTCGGCGCGGTACATGAAGGGAATGGACCCCCACGTGTAAGGCATCCCGTAGTGCTCGCCACCTTCCTGAATGCCGTCCTGCTCCAGGAATTTAGGGTAAATGTTGCCCCATTCGGCAATCTTCGAGGTGTCGATCGGTTCGACAAAGCCCGCGTCAATCATCAGCTGCGTGGTGTCAATTGACGGTGTGATCAAGTCATAGACACCTCCGCCTGCTGCCAGTTTGGGCGCGAAATCGTCGTTTGAGCCCACATAGGTGGCGTTCACGGCACAGCCCGTTGCCTCGGTGAAGGACGCGATAAAGCTGTCGTCGGAATAGCCTTCCCATGTCAGCACATTCAACTCTTGCGCTGAGGCGACTGCAGTTGAGACCATGAGGGCGGTCACGCTTGAATAAACAATGTATTTTTTCATGTACTTAACTCCCAATGTGTTGGTTTCAGTTGAGGCCGGTTTCGTCCGGCTCTTGGATTGGTTTATGGAACGCAATCGAGGTATGTCTCGACGTCCCAATTGGTCACTTCGCGCAGGAAGCGGGTCCATTCGTCACTTTTGTATTCCTGATAAAGGTCGTGCAATTTGCCGGGCATGGCCGAGCGGATCACGTCATCGTCCTCAAGCGCCTTCAGGGCGTCATGCAGGTTCAGCGGGATGACTTTGACCTCTTCATCGGTGCCTTGCCAAACCTCCATCACGTTGCGCGCCTCGGGCTTGCCGGGGTCGATCTTGTTCTTGATCCCGTCACCAAAGGCCTTGAGCAGCGCACCGCAGAAGAGATGCGGATTGACCATCGAGTCCACCGCCCGGAATTCGAACCGGTCGGGCGCCGAGATACGCACCGCGCAGGATCGGTTCTGCAAGCCCCAGTTGGCCCCGATGGGTGCCCACATGCCAAAGTCGTTAAACCGGCGGTAGGAATTGACGGTCGAGGCCCCAAGCGCCGTGAGTGCATTGATATGCTTGAGCGCGCCGCCTAGAACATGATGGCCCAACTTGGTGGGCAGCCAATCGCCTTCGGTGCTTTCAAACTCATTGGTGCCGCCGACGGAATAGGCCCAGTTCTCCTCCATCCCCGGCAACTCGTCCTTGGTCAGCTGTTGCACTTCGCGCTCACCGCCCGTCCAGACCGAACAGTTGTGGTGACAGCCATTGGCCGGAACGCCCATATAGGGTTTGGCCATGAAACACGCGATCAAGCCGCGTTGCCGCGCCACTTCGGCACAAATCTGGCGGTAGGTTGTCAGCCGGTCACAGGTCGGCAGAGCGTCATCAAACTGATAGTTCAGCTCCACCTGACCGGGGCTGTCCTCGCAATCGCCCTGGATCATATCAAGGCCCATAGCCTGCGCATAATCCGACACCTGCTTCCAGACCTCGCGCACCTCCTCGAACTGGCCGATGTGATAGGCGTAGGGCTTGGTCGTGCCTTCAAAGGGCTGCACCTCGCCCTCTTTCGGGCGCAGCCACAGCATTTCGGGTTCCAGACCCACTTTCAGATAAAGCCCGTTGTTTTGCTCGCGAAACTCCTGGTCAAACCGTTTCAGGTTGCCCCGCGTGTCATACTCATAATGCTCACCCGGATGCTCAGGGTCTTCGACACCGTAGTAGAGCGTGCAAAACACCCGCCCGATGCGTTTGTCCCAAGGCAATTGCACAAAGGTCTCGGGGTCCGGCAGGCCAATGCATTCCATCGCGTTGGAATCAAAGCCAATCAATTCGCCCTGAAAGTTCGCCGCGACGTTGGACACACCGCCCATCCAGGTCTGCACCCCGTTGCGCGCCTGCGTTTCCCAGTGGCGTGACGGAGCGGCCTTGCCCATCACACGACCGGTGATTGAGATGTATTGGTAGTAAATGTAATCCACCCCCAACGCGTCAATCTTGGCACGCACACGTTTGACCAGGTCGTCGCGGCCCGGGGCCTCGCGTTCGCGGTGATAGTCTGTGTCTGTTGGGATCATCGGTGTCTTTCCCTTTCTAGTGTTATCTTTCCAAATAGCGGCGGCGTTCCTCGGAACTGACGGCCGTGCGGAGGCTGGTGTCTTCGGCCAGGCAGGCGCCGGCAAAGTTGTCTACAAACGGCGCGCCAAAGATGCGTCGGGCGGTGTCACTGCCCATCAGGCGGTAAGCTGCATCATAGAGATCACGGGGAAACCGTACGGCACCGTCGGGGATGTCATCCGGGCCTGCGGCTTCGGCCTTGGCCGGTGCGCTGAGGCCCCGTTCTATCCCGTCAAGGCCCGCCCCCAGCATCAGCGCCATGCTCAGGTAGGGGTTACAATCAGCAGGTGGGCAGCGGAATTCCAACCGCGCGGTGTCGTTGGTCGACGGCACCGATCGTACAGCGGTGGTGAAGGTATATTCGTTCCATGTCAGCGCCTTAGGGGCCCAAGACCCGGGGGCGAGCCGTTTGTAGGCATTGACGGATGAGGTGCACATGGCAAAGCATTCCGGCACCACGTCGATCATCCCGGCGATGAAGGTCTGCGCCAGTGCATTTGTGTGTCCATCGGCGCTGGTGAACAGGTTCTCACCGCTGGTTTTGTCCTTCAGCGACAGCGTCACATGTCCGCCAATGCCCGGATAATCACTGCCCAGATAGGGCATGAAACTGGCTGTCAGATC
>JBGCEW010000038.1:0-19181 GCA_045106595.1 Roseovarius sp.
TGCGACCGCCTCAATGCCACGCCGCGCAAGTGTCTGGGGTATCAAACGCCCGCAGAAGTCTTCAGGGCAAAACTGATGGAAGGAGAGCTATGATCCAGATAAACTGGCCCCACAGAAATTGCGCTTCAGCGTGAGTTCACAATATCACACCACCCCCTGATATGGATTCTTGACCAATTACAGCATGCGGATCACAGTTGACACCTGACTGCCCCCTGCGATGGATGTTACGCTGATGCCTTCTGATGTTGATCTGATCCTTCACAACGCCCACCTGTTTGATCTGGACGCCACGGCTTTGGCTGTCTGCGGTCAGACGATTGCAGCGATTGGGTCGGATGATGACATTCTGGCGCTTGGCTCGGCCGACACACGGATCATTGATGCCGCGGGCGGTCATCTGATGCCCGGTTTTGTCGAAAGCCATTTGCATCTGTTTCTGGGTGGTGCTGCACTAGGCCAGCTTGATTTGCTCAAAGTGTTTGGGGCGGATGCGCTGAAATCTGCGCTGTCTGACTATAGCGCGCAAAACCCTGATGAGGCGTTGCTGATCTGCTTTGGTGCGAATTACACCATGATGGGCGATGATACACGGCTGACCCGCCATCATCTGGATGCCGCCCTGCCCGGTCGCCCAGTCGTCATGGTCGCAGTGGATTTCCACACGGCCTGGGCCAATACCACCGCGCTGGAACGTGCCGGTCTGATGCAAGGGCGCGACGTTGGCCCAAGTGCCGAGGTGGTGACGGGCCCTGACGGTCAGGCAACCGGTGAATTGCGTGAACAAGGGGCGATGGATCTGGTCATGGCCTTGCGCAGCACAGGTGGACGCGAAGGGCTGGGATTGGCCGGTCAAGAGCCTGGCAGCGTAACACAGGCGCAGCGCGAAGATGACATTGCAATCATGACGCGCGGGCTGGAGTATTGCGCAAGTCACGGCATCACAACCATCGCCAATATGGATGGAAATCGCTATCAGCTTGAACTGCTTTCCGAAATGGAGCGGCGTGGCGCCCTGCCCTGTCGCATTGAAGTGCCTTACCGTATCCCGGTTGAAATCACGGGCGATCCTATCGCAAAAGCCGTTGAATTAACGACAGAATTTCAAACTGACAAGATCAGTTGCGGCCGTGTTAAGATGTTCATGGACGGGGTTTATGACAGCTGGACGGCGGTTGTGGTGGGTGAATATCCCGACAAGCCGGGCTTTGCCGGCGACCCGATCATTTCGCAAGATGTGTTTGACGATCTATGCGTGCGCGCCGATGCCGAAGGCCTGCAAATTTCGGTTCATGCTGTTGGTGATGGGGCCGTGCGCATGGTGCTGAACGGGTATGAGGCCGCAGCGCGTGCCAATGGTCCGCGCGATAGCCGTCACAGGATTGAACATATCGATGTGATTGATCCCACCGACCTACCCCGCCTGGCTGAATTGGGCGTCATTGCCTCGATGCAACCGGTGCATCCGCCCGGGTCAGCCGGGTTGCCACTAGAGCCTACAACCTCGATCATTGGACGTGCCAAATGGCCGATGGCGTGGAACTGGCGGATGATCGTCGACAGCGGTGCGGTGATGGCCTTTGGCACAGATTGGCCGGTGTCGCCGCTTGATCCCCTCTTTGCGATCCAATGCGCCATGATCCGCAAACCATGGGAGGTCGGCCTGCCCGATCCACGCCTGTCATTGCATGAGTGTTTTAGAGCTTACACCATGGGCGGTGCATACGCGTGTTTTGAGGATCAGCGTCTTGGCAGTCTCGTGCCGGGCATGAAGGCTGATCTGGTGCTGTTGCAAGGTGATATGAACAGCCTGTGCACCGATGGTGATCTGGACATTGCTGCAGTTCTGACGGTTTGCGACGGGCAAATTACGTATGAGCGCAGATAAAAGCGATCCCAGAACCTTCCGGGGCCGCATATTAATGTATAACTTTATATGCGCTTGCTATTGCCTTGCTTAGGCTAGAAAAACGCCTGCAGTCCAGTTTGTGCACGCCCCAGGATCAGCGCATGCACATCATGGGTGCCCTCATAGGTGTTCACCGTCTCAAGGTTCATCATATGGCGGATCACCTGAAACTCACCCGAGATTCCGTTGCCCCCGTGCATGTCACGTGAATGACGTGCAATATCAAGGGCTTTGCCGCAGTTGTTGCGTTTGATCAGGCTGATCATTTCAGGGGCTGCGTCGGCATTGTCCATCAGGCGGCCGACCTGCAAACACGCCTGCAAGCCCAGTGTGATTTCGGTTTGCATATCGGCCAGCTTTTTCTGGAACAACTGCGTTTGTGCCAGTGGGCGTTTGAATTGATGGCGGTCCAGCCCGTATTGCCGAGCGGCATGCCAGCAGAACTCGGCCGCCCCCATCACGCCCCAGGCAATGCCATAGCGCGCGCGGTTCAAACATCCAAAAGGTCCTTTAAGCCCCTGAATATTGGGCAGTAACGCGCCTTCCCCCACTTCGACACCGTCCATTACGATCTCACCCGTGATCGAGGCACGCAGGCTCAGCTTGTTCTCAATTTTCGGGGCGCTTAAGCCCTTTGTGCCCTTCTCCAGCACAAACCCGCGTATCTTGCCCTCATGTGCCTCAGATTTGGCCCAGACCACGAACACATCAGCGATGGGCGAATTGGAAATCCACATTTTTGACCCGGTCAGCCGATAGCCACCGTCAATCTTGACCGCACGGGTTTTCATGCCCGCCGGGTCACTGCCGGCATCAGGTTCGGTCAGACCAAAGCAGCCGATCCATTCTCCCGAGGCCAGCTTGGGCAGGTACTTCTGGCGTTGCTCTTCGGATCCGTAGGCATAGATCGGGTACATCACAAGCGACGATTGCACCGACATCATCGAGCGGTAGCCGCTGTCGACCCGCTCAACCTCTCGTGCGACCAACCCATAAGACACATAGCCCGCACCCAAACCGCCATATTCTTCGGGAATTGTGGTGCCCAGCAAACCCATTTCACCCATCTCGCGGAAAATATCGGGATCGGTGTGTTCGTCAGCAAAGGCTTTGATGACGCGTGATTGTAATTTTTCCTGTGCATAGGCGCGGGCGCTGTCGGCGATCATACGTTCTTCTTCGGCCAGTTGCGTGTCCAGGCGCAGAGGATCCTGCCAGTCAAACGAGGACAGATCAGGCGCGTCTTTGGCTTTCAGGGTGGGGGCATCCAGGGTCATTTCAGCGTCCTTTCACATGCGTATTTCGCACTGTAATATTGCGTTTGACCCTTGATACTGCAAGAAACACCTCTAAAACAGTCAATTTTTGGCAAGTATACATGAGGTTTTCGCAACTTTGTCCCTGCCCCGCAAATATCTGCCGTCGATTTTATCGCTGCGTGCACTCGAAGCGTTGGACCGTTTGGGCAGCGCCACCGCCGTCGCGGCCGAGCTGAACCAGACCCAAAGTGCCGTCAGCCGTCAGCTCAAAGGGCTTGAGGATCAGTTGGGCCATACCCTGTTCGTGCGCCGCAATCGGCGGATGCTGCTGACCCCGCAGGCGATCAGCTATGCCGCAGAGGTCCGTCAGGCTCTGTCGCAGATTGCCCAAGCGTCGATGAACCTCAGCCTGAACCCCGGTGGCGGCGTGGTCAATCTGGCAATATTGCCCACCTTCGGGATGCGCTGGCTGGTGCCGCGGCTGGCGGATTTCACCCAAAGCTGCCCGGATGTGACGATCAATTTCTCAACCCAGCTGAAACCGTTCAACTTTGCCAACGAGCCTTACGACGCGGCCATCCATTTTGGTGCACCAGACTGGCCGGGTGTCGATAGCCTGCGCCTGAAATCCAATTCTGTGTTGCCGGTCTGTGCGCCGGAGTTGCTGGCGCAGCACAAGATGACACAGGTCGAAGATCTGCTGCGCCTGCCCTTGCTGCACATTGCCACCCGTCCTGATACATGGCGCGTGTGGTTTGCCCGGAACAGCTGCGAGGTCGCAAGCATCAGCGGCACAGTGTACGATCAGTTCTCAACCATCTTACAGGCTGCATTGCATGGTTTGGGCGTGGCCCTGATGCCCGACTACCTTGTCGAGCAAGACCTGGCCGCGGGCCGTCTGGTGGCTGTGTGGGGTGGGCCGGTGGAAACTCCGGGGGCCTATCATCTGGTATGGCCCCCTGAGAAGTCTGGCAATGCGGCTTTGGTCAAGTTTCGCGATTGGCTGGCCGGTCAGGCCGAAGCCGAAGAAGACCCCCTGCCCCGGTAGGCTGCAAAAAACGAGACGGACATGTCAGGGGCCGATGAGTGGGCCTGATCTCCTGGCCTCAAACGTCAGCCCAAGGCATACCCTGCGCCGCGCACCGTGCGCAGCGGGTCGTCGCCACCGTGTTGTGTAAGGGCTTTGCGCAGCCGACCGATGTGAACATCCACGGTGCGCGTGTCGACATAGATATCACGCCCCCAAACCCGGTCCAACAGCTGATCGCGGCTATAGACCCGGCCCGGTTTTTCCATGAACGCGGACAGTAGGCGAAATTCGGTCGGCCCCAGCTTGATCTCGCGTCCGGCGCGCAGCACACGGTGGGTTTCAGCGTCCAGCACAATATCAAGATGTTCCAGACGCGCGCCCGTCGCCGAGGGCCGCACACGGCGCAACTGCGTGCGTACGCGGGCCATCAGCTCGGCCACGGAATACGGCTTCAGCACATAATCATCGGCCCCGATTTCCAGACCACGCACGCGGTCGACTTCTTCGGTGCGGGCGGACAGCATGATGATCGGGATCACCTTGGTATCGGTGCGGGTCTTCAGCTGGCGGCACACTTCGATGCCTGACACATTGGGCAGCATCCAATCCAAAACAATCAAATCCGGAGGCGTTTCACTGACCAGCATCAACGCCTCTTCGCCGTCGTGTGCACGGGCCACAGCGTAGCCTTCTGCCTCAAGGTTATAGGCCAGCACTTCGCGCTGTGCTGGTTCGTCCTCGACAATCAAAACGGTGGGTTTTGGGGGGCTCATGGCGCGGGCGCAATCCTGTGTTAGGTCTGATCCGGCGCGATGCTGGCATCGACGGAGGTGCGATCCATCTTGACACGGGGCGCGTCGGGCATCTCGCCTGTCACCAGATAGACCACCTGTTCGGCAACCGATGTGACGTGATCGCCCATGCGTTCAGTGTTCTTGGCAATGAAATGCAGGTGCATGCAAGGTGTGATGTTGCGTGGATCTTCCATCATAAAGGTCAAAAACTCGCGGAACAGAGCATTGTACATCTGATCCACATCATGGTCGCGCGCAACAACCGACAGGGCCAATTCAGCATCCCGGCGGATATAGGCATCCAGCGCGTCCTTCAGCATATGCTCGACCTCGCGCGACATGCGCCGCAACGCTGACGTCGAGCCGTTGATAGCCGGCATCTGCGACAGAACGGTCGTGCGTTTGGCCATGTTTTTCGCATAATCGCCAATGCGTTCCAGATTGCCGCTGATTTTCAGCACGCTCAGCGCCAGCCGCAGATCAATCGCGGTGGGCGCGCGCAACGCAATCATACGCGCCGTGGCCTCATTCACTTGTTCTTCAAGGGCATCGATGGCCTTGTCTTCGGCGCGCACCCGTTCGGCCAGTTCTTCGTCGCGGGTATCCAGCGATTGCGCGGCGTGATTGATGGCCTGTTCCACAAGCCCGCCCATTTTCATGATCTGCGCCTGGATCGCTTCAAGATCGCGATCAAAGGCCGATGCAATATGTCCGTCATTCATGGCTGTGGCTCCTTACCCGATCCGACCGGTGATGTAGCTTTCGGTGCGCTCATCCTCGGGATTGGTGAAAATCTGGCCGGTTTCGCCAAACTCCACCAGGTTGCCCAGATGGAAAAACGCGGTTTTCTGACTGACGCGCGCGGCCTGTTGCATCGAATGGGTGACGATCACCAGCGAATAGTTCTGGCGCAGCTCGTCGATCAGCTCTTCTACTTGGGCCGTGGCAATCGGATCCAGCGCCGAGCACGGCTCGTCCATCAGCAGCACTTCGGGTTCCGTGGCCACCGCGCGTGCGATACACAGACGTTGCTGCTGCCCGCCCGAAAGCCCCGTGCCGGGTGCGTTCAGCCGGTCTTTGACCTCGTCCCAGATTGCGCCGCGCCGCAGGGCTTTTTCCACGATCTCATCCAATTCAGCCTTATTGCGGGCCAAACCGTGGATGCGCGGGCCATAGGCGACGTTGTCGTAGATTGATTTGGGAAAGGGGTTGGGTTTCTGAAACACCATCCCCACCTTGGCGCGCAGCTGAACTGGATCGATGGAGCTGTCGTAGATGTCCGTGCCATCCAACGTAATCTGACCCTCAATGCGGCAGATATCAATCGTGTCGTTCATCCGGTTCAGACAGCGCAAGAAGGTGGATTTGCCACAGCCCGACGGCCCAATAAAGGCCGTCACGGTCTTGTCTTCCAGATCAACGCTCACGTCTTTGATCGCATGGTTGTCGCCATAGTAGACCTGCACGTCACGGGCCGAGAATTTGATCTGAGTTTGGTCCACTGTGCTCTCCGGTGGTGGTGTCATTGCGTCATACATCTGTGTCATATCCTGTTGCATTACCAGCGGCGTTCAAACCGGCGGCGCAGAAGGATGGCGATGATATTCATCACCAAAAGGAAGGCCAGCAAGATCATGATGCCGCCCCAGGCGCGTTCATAATACGCCGGATCGGCACGTTTGGCCCATTCGTAAATTTGCGCGGGCATGGCCGAGTTCGGATCCATAAACCCCGAGGCCAAACCATCGGGATAATTCGAGGCGATGTAGCCCACCATCCCGATCAGCAACAGCGGTGCCGTTTCACCCAAAGCCTGGGCCAGGCCAATAATCGTGCCAGTCAGGATGCCGGGCATGGCCAGTGGCAGCACGTGGTGAAACACCGATTGCATTTTTGACGCGCCCACCCCAAGGGCCGCATCGCGAATGCTCGGCGGTACAGATTTCAGCGAGGCGCGCGTCGAGATGATGATCGTGGGCAATGTCATCAGCGTCAGCACCAGCCCGCCCACCAGGGGGGCCGATTGCGGCAGATGGGCAAACTGGATGAACACCGCCAGCCCCAGAATACCAAACACGATCGAGGGCACAGCGGCCAGATTTGAGATGTTCACCTCAATGATATCGGTAAAGCGGTTCTTGGGGGCAAACTCTTCAAGGTAGATGGATGCCGCCACCCCGATGGGCAGGCTGAGCACCAATACCACCAGCATCATGAACAATGACCCCAGCATGGACACGCCGATGCCGGCTTGCTCGGGGCGGCTTTCCGAGGCATCCGCGCCCGTGATAAAGCCCATGTTGAACGATTGCTTGATAATGCCAGCCGCCACAAAGGCATCGGTCAGATCCAACTGCGCCTCGTTGATATTCTTGTCGCGTTTGACGTCTTCTCGTCTGACACGGTCCTTCAGATATCCATCCACCCGCGACGAGGCCAGCACACGGAAGGTGACCGTTTCACCGATCTGCGATGGGTTGGCCAGCACGTAATCGCGCACCTGCGCAGGGGCAGATTTGGACAACAGGTTCTTCATGTCCTTGGATTTGGACAGTGGGGTATCGATGCCATTGGCCTCGATCTCGGCCAGCAACGCCTTTTGCACCAAGGGCGCATAGCCAAAGGTCGACACCTTTTTAATGTCTTCGATATTGCCGGTGCCTTTCTTGTCCAGCTTGGCGGGATCCAGAAACACATCCACAGTGACAAACGCCTGCCGGAACGCACCAGTGCCGTTTGAGATGATTGTCGTCAGCAGAACAGCCAGCAGGATCAGCCCGGTGGCAATGGCGGCCAGACCATAAAAGCGAAAGCGTTTTTCAGCGGCGTTGCGGCGACGGGTGCGCGCGTCCGATGCGGCCGTTGCGCCCAGTCCTGTGGGTGGGGTGGCGTCGGTCATTCGTATTGCTCCCGGTATTTACGCACGATCATGAGTGCGACCACATTCAGCCCCAGCGTGATCACGAACAGCGTCATACCCAAGGCAAAGGCCACCAGCGCCTCGGGGCTGGCAAAATCGGCGTCGCCGGTCAATTGGCTGACGATCTTGGCGGTGACGGTGGTCATCGCCTCAAACGGGTTCAGGTCCAGCTTGGCGGCGGCCCCTGCCCCCAGCACCACGATCATCGTCTCGCCAATCGCACGGCTGGCAGCCAGCAAAATGGCGCCCACAATACCCGGCAAGGCCGCAGGCAGCACAACCTGACGAATGGTTTCCGATTGCGTGGCGCCCAGCCCATAAGATCCATCGCGCAGAGATTGCGGCACCGCGTTGATGATGTCGTCAGACAGCGAGCTGACAAACGGGATCAGCATGATGCCCATCACCAGACCTGCCGTCATCACCGCGGTGCCCGCCTGCATCCAGCCCAACCCGTCACGGCCAAAAACGCCCATCAGCATCGGGCCGACAGTCAGCAGCGCAAACAGCCCGTAAACGATGGTGGGAATACCTGCCAGCAATTCAATCAACGGTTTGGCATAGGCGCGCATGGTCGGGCTTGCGTATTCTGACAGATAAATCGCAGCAAACAGTCCGATGGGCACGGCAACCGCAAGCGCAATCAGCGAAATATACAGCGTCCCCCACAACAGCGGCAGCACTGCCAGCGAAGACCCGCCGCCAAAACTGGGGGCCCAGACCACCCCAAAAAAGAAGTCACTTGCCGGGTGCAGGCGGAAAAACTCAACCGTGTTGAAGATCAGTGAAAACACGATTCCCAGCGTTGTCAGAATGGCCAGCGACGCGGCGGTGATCAACAGCAGGCGCACGCCGTTTTCAACCACATTGCGCGCGCGGAACCCTGCATGGGTACGCGCCAGGGCAAAGGCAAACCCGATGGCGGCAATCACCAGAACGGCGATGGACATGACAAAGTGGCCAGACGCGGTTTTGGTCCGCCAGGCCTGTGCTGCGGCCAGAACCGGCGCTTGGACGTCGGCGCCCAGGGCCACGCCCGCCTGCCCCAAGATTGCGCGCACATCATCGCTGGCACTCAGGGCATTGGACTGCTCAGACGTCAATGCACCAGTGGTAACGGCGGTATCCAACCCATCTGCCACACGGCGCACATCGCTTAGAACCAAGCTGCGCGAACTGCCTTCGGCAATTGCGCTGTCGGGGATCAGTTTGGCCACGCTGCTCGATACAACCATCGGCTGGGTCAGCATCCAGACGGCCAGCACCCCAAGTGCCGGCACAATGGCCGACAAAGCCACATTGGCACCGTAGTAATGCGGCAACGAATGCAGCGCGCGGCGCTGCCCGCCTGCGGATGCCAGAGCACGAGCGCGGCCCATAAAAAAGCCGGCCACACCAAGGGTCAGCACAATTGCGATAAGCCAGATCAAGGGCATGACACATCCGTTTCAAAAACACTGCCGGGGCGACGCACAGGCACCGCCCCGATCACGTCAGGTCTTACATACCCGTCATCGGGGTTTCATTCGCCACGGTCTCTTGGGTTTCGGCCAGCGCCGGGTCTGACACCAGCCCGTATTCCGCTAAAGGCCCGTCTTCGCCAGCGATTTCATCGGACACAAAAAACTCGGCAAAATCCTTCAGCCCGGGGATCACACCGATATGCGCCTTCTTGATATAGAAAAACAGCGGGCGCGACACGGGGTAAACACCTTCGGCAATGGTTTCGGTGGTGGGTTCGACCCCGCCCATCGTGGCCACTTTCAGTGTGTCTGTGTTGTTTTCATAGAACGCCAGACCAAAGACGCCCACGCCCTCCGAATTGCTGTCGATACGCGCCAGGGTTTCTGTGTAGTCGCCGTCAATATCCACAGATTTGCCATCGGTCCGCACCGAATAACACGCCTTGTGCGCGGCCTTTTGTTTGGCCTTGTCGTCGTCGCCCTCCGCCATGCTCAGCAGGGCGTCATAGGCGCCTGTGGCTTTGCACCCTTCGATCAGAACCTTCTCTTCGAACACTTCGCGTGTGCCGTGCTTGGTACCCGGAATGAAGGCCGCGATTCCCACGTCTGGTAAATCTGCGTTGAAGTCGGACCAATTCTGATGCGGATTGTCCACCAGCGCACCATCGACCATCACCTTGGCGGATAAGGCGTTAAACATATCGCTGGCCTCAAACGCGGTGAAGGCAGGGCCATCAATTTGGCTGGCAAAGACGATGCCATCATAGCCTGCGCGCACTTCGATGATCTCGGTGACACCATTAGCGGCGCAGACTTTGATCTCGTTTTCGCGCATTTGGCGGGATGCGTTGGCGATGTCGATGGTGTTTTCACCTACCCCTTCGCAAAACCGTTTCAGCCCGGCAGACGAGCCACCCGATTCCACCACCGGTGTAGGGTAATCAAAGTTTTCGCCAAAAGCCTCTGCCACTATCGAGGCATAGGGCAGCACGGTTGATGATCCTGCGATTTGCACGTTGTCACGCGCCACGGCCGCCCCTGTGGACAAAGCCAGAGCAGCCAAAGCAGATGTGGTCAGTTTGGTGAAGGACATGAAAGGTCTCTCCTGCGTATCAAATGGTCCAGCCCCCGCGCACCGAGGTCCGGTGAGTCGCGGTCTAAAGCCTTCCAAAGACGCTTTTGTTAAAGTTTTGTAACAGTTTCATGACGGCAGGCGCAAAGGTGGGTGTTTCAGTGGCAAACTGTTGGGCATGCCTGATTTTAGCCGTGAAACTGGTGTTTGCACGCCCGTTTGTTTTGGGTCAGTTTTTCAGGTGTCAGGCGGCGCGTATCAGCCGCAAAGTGAGCTACGGAACATAGCAGCCAGTGAAGGTTTCTTCTTCCTCTGTCCAGCTGTTCACAATATGACCATCTACATACTCAAGGTACTGCCGGACCTCGACATCGAAAGTGGCAATGTTGGCAAATCCCAAATCATTGAAGCCGCACTGTACATCGGGGCGCGACGCGCTTCTGGTATACAGGATCGTATATTGTACCCCATCCGGGATCGGTTCAAATTCTGGTCCGTCTTTTGCGCTGTCGGTTCCAAACGAATGCAGTTTTGCATCCAAAAACTGAACATCTTTATTTCCAAACGCATCGCTCATAGGTCTGAACCCTGAAACTTGCTCTTCGCTCAAAGCCGTTGCAGGCAATTGAAACGAGCGTTTCTCTTCAAAGGGCTGTGCGTCCTCGTTGAGGTTCGGGCACCCACCGGGAAAGTTCTCAGTCTTGAACACCCCGTCGGATACATCTTTTATTTGCAAAACACCTTCGATGGTGGTGGTTCTTTCGTCCAGCGAAAGCAGGTCACTCGCGCGCCCGAAACCGCTTTCATTTGTGGTCAAAGCGCCTTCGACCACAACTGTTGCTTTGAAGGGCACCTCGATTTCGGTTTCGTAGGCCAGAAGGCTGGCCACACCCGATGATTTCGGGGGAATGCTCACTCGGGCTGACACGGATCTGCTTACGGTTTGCGAGTTGCGGATCGTTTCGGTTTCTCCAACACGAACAGACCGCCTAAAGCCCATCGTCGTGCCAAGGCTGCCAAATTTGCCGCTGAACCTGAAGTTTGCGCTGAAGCTTGTATTTGTCGTTATCGCTTTGGTGAATGCCAGGCTGTACGTCTGCGTCCCTGATACGCTCATCGATAAGGACAAAGACGACGACACATCATCGCAGTTCTGGTACGTTTGTCGCTGAAGTCGGACATTTTCCGGGAACGTGGTGATCCGCTCTTCGTCAAATATGATATCTCTGACATCGACCACCTCGGTCGAGGCCACCTGCGCCGGGCCGGAGTATCGTTCAGTATAGGCCTCGTCGCGCCAAAAACACTGAAGCCCCTTTTCGAAACCGTTGTCTTGCACCCTGATACAATGCTGAACCTGCCGGGTCGCCTGTCGGGTGTATTCTACATGAGGCTTATTTCTAAGGTGGTTGTTCAATACCGATGCTATATCTGTCACGACAGTCATGCGCTTTCTCCAATTACTTGAATTAAAAAGGGATAAACACTCAATCTACTTGTTCAGCTTTTCGATTTCAGCAGCCAATGTCAACGCCCCGGAATGGGCCGCCTGCCAAGCGGTGGCATGATCCCTACCCTGCCGGCAACAACACCCGAAACGTACTGCCCTGCCCCGGCTCACTGCTGATGCGCAACCGTCCGCGATGGCGATTGACGATATGCTTCACAATCGCAAGGCCCAACCCGGTGCCCCCCATCTCGCGCGCGCGGTGATTGTCGATACGGTAAAACCGTTCGGTCAGACGCGGCACATGAACGGCCTCAATCCCGGGGCCCTTGTCGCGCACGCTGATTTCGGCGGCGGCACCGCGCAAAAGCGGCTCGTTTCCGATGTGGCGCAGCGTTACCTCAACCGGATTGCCCGCGCCGCCGTATTTGATGGCGTTTTCCACCAGATTGGACAGCACCTGTGCCAGTTGATCCGCATCCGCCGGGGCGATAACTGCGGGTTCGGGGGGCATAAACACCAGCTCGACATCCGTGTCGGCGGCCACAGGGCGCATGGCGTGCAGCACCGATTTTATTACATCGCCCAGATCAATCAGCTGTGACGGGCGCTGCCGCTCTTCGGCCTCAACCCGGCTAAGGGACAACAGATCGCGCACCAGCCGTTCCATGCGTGACGCTTCCAATTGCATGACTTCCAAAAACCGGTCACGGGCCTGGACATCATCGCGTGCCGGTCCGCGCAAGGTCTCAATGAACCCCAATAGCGACGTCAGTGGTGTGCGTAACTCGTGGCTGACATTGGCCACAAAATCACGGCGCATCTGGCTGGCCTGTTCCAGGTGGGTGATATCCTCAAAGCTGACCAAAACCCCTGTCCCCTTGGGCAAATCCACTGGCGCGCAGTTGACCACAAAGCTGGTGTCGCGCGCGCCATCATTGGTCAGATACCGTGTCTGGCGCGGGTGTGCATCGGCCAGACAGGCCTCGATGGTGTCCAACACAGTGGGCTGGCGTAACACGGTGATGAAATGGCGCCCCTGCACCGGACCACCCAGCAACTGTGCGGCTTGGGTATTGGCGTGAATAATACGTTCGTCGCGTCCGATCAGCACCGACGGCAAGGGCATCGCCTCGATCAAACTGGCCAGTGCGGCGGCGTCCATTGTCTTAGACCGCCTGCAACCCGTCGCGGAACCGGCGCATGTTGTTTTGATAGCCCAAAGCGCTGAGTTTCAGCCGGTCAATTGCGGCATCATCCAACTGTCGCACCACCTTGCCAGGGGCGCCCATCACCAAAGAACCGGCTGCAATCTCTTTGTTTTCGGTAATCAACGCCCCTGCCCCGATCAGGCAATTGTCCCCGATCACCGCACCGTTCAGCACTGTGGCGCCCATGCCGATCAACACGTTGTCACCCAAGGTGCATCCATGCAGCATCGCCTTGTGCCCAATGGTGCAGCCCTGCCCGATGCGCAGCGGATAACCCATATCCGTGTGCAGCACGCAGGCCTCTTGAATGTTTGAGCCTGCACCAAGGTGGATCACCTCGTTGTCGCCGCGCAATGTAGCGCCAAACCAGACCGAGCTTGCAGTGTCCAACACCACATTTCCAATGACATTGGCATCCGGGGCAACCCAGAAATCTTCATCCTCGGGTGTTTGCGGGCGCACCCCATCCAATTCATAAAACATGTCACGACATCTCCTGAAATTCGGCCTGCAAGGCGCGCACATGGTCGGTCAGACCGGGCTGTTGTGACCGGCGCAGCCGTGCCGCGGTGACGATGGATTTCAATCGTTCTTCGGTGGCGTCCAGATCGTCATTGACCAGCACAAAATCATAGCCATCCCAATGGCTGATCTCATCCCAGCTTTTCTGCATACGTTTGGCGATCACCTCCGCACTGTCCTGCCCGCGCTTTTCCAACCGGTGGCGCAACTCGGCAATGGAAGGCGGCAGCAGAAATATCGACAACACATGATCCTGCAATGCCGAGTTCGAGATTTGCTGCGCCCCTTGCCAATCAATATCAAACAGCACATCCCGCCCGGCGTCGATCGCGGCTTGTACGGGCTTGCGCGGCGAGCCGTAGAAATTCCCGAACACATGCGCATGTTCCAGCATTTCCGCGTCGATCACATCTTGCTTGAACTGGTCTTCGGTCAGAAAATGATACTCTTTGCCATCCACCTCGCCCGCGCGGGGGGCGCGCGTTGTGGCCGACACCGAAAAGCTCAGGCTTTCATCCCAGTCGCGCAACCGCCTTGTCAAAGTGGATTTGCCCGCGCCCGAGGGCGAAGACAGGATAATCAGCAAACCACGTCGATCACTCATGCACTGTCCCCTGCTTCACCTTGTTTCAAATACTCAAAAAAGATGGCCATCTGCCACTCACTCCACGTTTTGAACCTGCTCGCGCATCTGGTCAATCAGCGTCTTCAACTCGATCCCCAGCGTGGTCAGCCCGGTGTTTTGCGCCTTCGAGCACAGCGTGTTCGCCTCGCGGTTGAACTCTTGCGACAGAAAATCCAGCTTGCGCCCGATGGGCGATCCTTTGGCAACCAGGTCGCGCGCAGCGGTGATATGGGCGTGCAGGCGGTCGATCTCTTCGGTGACATCGGCCTTGACGGCCAGCAATGCCAATTCCTGGGCAACACGGGCCTCATCTGCGCCATCGGCGGCGTCCATGACTTTGGCGAGCGTGGCTTTCAGATGGGCCGCGACATCGGGCGCGCGCGCGCGGGCCATATCGGCGGCCTGGGTTGTTAACACTTCGATCTGGTCCAGTTGCCCCAGCAACACAGTCGCAAGAGCGGCCCCTTCGGTGGCGCGCATATCGCAAAACGAGGCCAGCACCGGCGCAAAATCGGCGATCAGGGTTTTGTTCAGTTGCGCGGTGTCGGTTTCAGCGCTGGCATGGTCCAACACCCCACGCAGGCCCAGGATATGCGCGGCATTTGCAGGGGCCAGGCTAAGCCCCTGATCCATGGCCTGCTGTTCGACATCGGCCAGGGCCTGCAAGACGAGGCTCAGCTGAGATTGGTTCAGTACCATCCCGCTCGCCTGCTCATCGCTTTGAATTTTCAGCGAAAGACTGACATTGCCCCGCGACAGCGCCGCGCTCAGATCCTTGCGCAGCTGTGCTTCCAGCCCGTCGATCCAGTCGGGCACCCGCAGGCGCAGATCCAGGCCCTTGCCGTTGACCGCGCGCAGCTCCCAGCTCCAACTAAAGCCGTGGGCCGTTCCCTGGGCCGAGGCGTATCCGGTCATGGATTGCAGCATGTCGTCTCCTTTGATGTGACAAGTGTCCTACTGCGTTTCGCGCGCAACGAAAAGCCCCATGACCCGTCTGTTGTGCGTCCCCAAAGATTAACCAATTCAGACAAATTTAAACAAAACTGACCAGATCTGTGGCATACAGCATCCAAAGCGCGGCGTGGGGGCGTTGCAAATCGGATAAGTTTTATGGACAAGCCGACAGACAGAAAGGCGATGAAGCTGGTGAGTGGGGAAAACATGAAAAAGGCCAAGGATATCCAACTTCTGCGGCGTTATTGGGACAGCATGCGCATCAATGGCGCGATGCCCCGGCGTGCAGATATTGATCCGCGTGGCATTCAGTCGTTGTTGGAATATGCGCTGATCATCGAAAAGATTGCGCCGGGTTTGGCGCGGATGCGCATCGCCGGTCAGCATCTGAGCGATCTGATGGGAATGGAAGTGCGCGGCATGCCGATCACGTCATTCATTTCTCCGCAAGACCGTGATCGCATGGGGGCCGCACTGAGCGAATTGTTCGAACGCCCCGCCGCTGTCACCTTCGATCTCACTTCGCCCGGCTCTTTGCGTCAACCTGCGGTGTCCGCGCGGTTGATGCTGTTGCCTCTGAGTAGCGATCTGGGCGATATATCACGCGCATTGGGTTGTTTTGTCAGCACCGGGCCCACGGGCCGCGCCCCGCGCCGGTTTGACATTGATCACGTCCATACCGAGCCTTTGTCGCTGGCCGATCCGGCCCATGCAGACAAAGCGGCGGCACCGACGCCCGCCCCCGGTTTCGCCGAGCCTCAGGCGGGGTTCCAAAGGCCTGAATCGCAGCCCATTTCAGGCGAACTGCCCAGCGAACGCAGCTATCTGCGGTTGGTGCGTTAAGCGCGTGCATCCGGGGCCGCAGTGGCCCCGATGCCGACAAATTGCCTAAAATCAGAACGATAGACGCGCCACATTGGCCGCATTTTTACCCTATGGCTTGGGTGTTCGATGTTGAACAGCAAAGCGAGGATCCCATGGGGACATCCATTCTGCGCATGCCGCGCACGCAAAAACATGGCCGGTTGTTTGAACTGATCCGTCAGGGCAATCTGGCCGATAAAACCACGGCAGACACTCGGCGCAAGGCCGCTCAGGCCCCGAAGCAAGACCTGCAAGTGTTGCAGCAGGCCGCGACACGGTCTCTTCAGTCGTAGCTGTCCAATGGGCCACGAAACCCGGTGGCCACCACGAATTTCTCGGAGCTGTCCGAGCGCGAGGCCGGTGGTTTGACATTGGCCACCTTCTCAAACCGTTGTTTCAACAGCTTTTGCAGCTCGCCTTCGGCCCCGCCTGCCAGCACTTTGGAAATAAACGTGCCACCCGGTTCTAACACGTCAAAGGCAAAATAGGCCGCGGCCTCGCACAAGGCGATGATGCGCAAATGGTCGGTTTGTTTGTGCCCCGAACTGGACGCCGCCATGTCTGACATCACCACATCGGCCTTGCCATCCAGCCAGTCGCGCACTTTGATATCTGCGCCCTCGTCCATGAAATCGAGCTGATGAAACTCACATCCTGCCAGTGGCTCGACCTCTTGCAGATCGATGCCCAGAATACGCCCCACGGCCTTGCCTGATTTTTCACCCAAGGCATTCACACGCGGCACCGCCACCTGACACCATCCCCCCGGCGCGCAACCCAGATCAACGATACGTGCACCCGGCACCAAAAAGCGGAACTTGTCGTCCAGCTCCATGATCTTGAATGCGGCACGGCCACGGTATCCCTCGGTTTGGGCGCGTTTCACGTAAGGATCGTTCAGCTGGCGTTGCAACCAACGCGTAGACGACGCCCGCCGCCCGCGCGCGGTTTTCACCTTGACCGTCAGGTCGCGTTGGCCACGCCCGGATGTGTTTTTGCCGTCAGGGCCTTTGCCGCCCGGTGTCTTGGCCATGTGCCTATCCTATGTGTCGTTATCGATCGTCAGGCCCGTGTGGGCCAGTTCGATGCTTTCAATTGCAACGCCCGTGCCGTGCGACGTCATCCCCGCTGTGCTGACAGAGGTTGGCCAGGCCTGAGACAGAACCCAGCGCATCACGGTGTGGTCGTCCTCGTCCAGCAGCCGGATGGTGACGGTCTGCGGTGTAATGCTGTTCATCTGGGCCTGAGTGTACCAGTCCCAAAACGCATGACCATGGGCCATGCTACCATGTTTCAACGTGGCAACGTTTGACTGTGTGCGGCTTGGCAACGCAGCGGCGGAAAAGGGTTTTGAAGTTTCGGCCCGGTATTCGATCACCTGCGCCTCAACATTTATCCCTGACACCTCTTGGAACACGGCGGTTTGCCCCGCCAGATCGACCTCAAACCGGAAAGGGGACAACGGCCACATGATCTGTGATGTGTCACTCATGACGGATCGCCCTTCTTTTCCGCGAACACGCCGTCTGCGGCCATTTGGGCATAAAGCATCCCCTCGCGCAGGCCGCGATCTGCAACCGACAGCCGGTCGGTGGGCCAGCAGCGCAGCAACGCTTGCAAAATGGCAGACCCGGACATGATCAACGCCTGCCGGTCCTGCCCGATACGCGGGTCCTGTTTGCGCCCATCGGGGCCCAGGCTGAGGTATGTGCGAATGACCGCGTCGATCTGATCGCTGGTCATGGTCATCCCGTCCACCTTGTTACGGTCATAGCGTTTCAGGCCCAGATGGCTGGCCGCCACGGTGGTCACCGTGCCCGAGGTGCCCACAATCTGAAACCCATCGCGGGCCTGTTCGTTGGTGTAGGGCGCGAACTCGGCCAGATTTTCCTCAAAATACCAGCTCATCAAGGCAAAGCGCGCGGCGTCATCTTCGACATCATTGAACTGATCACGTAGCGTGGCCACCCCCAGCGGCACACTGATCCAGTCGACCACCCGCGCGCCGCTTTCACCTGGCTCACCGTTCAGAAAACCACGGTTCATACGCATGACGGATTGTGGTTTTTCAGCTTGCGGAACATGGGTCAGGTCGATCCAGACCAGCTCGGTCGAGCCACCACCGATATCAACCACCAGCAACTGATCTGTGCTGGGCGACACCAGGGGCGCACAGGATACAACGGCCAGCTGCGCCTCTTCCTGGGGTTCGATGATGTCCAGATGCAACCCGGTTTCGCGCCGCACCCGCGCCATGAATTCTGCCCCGTTGCTGGCGCGTCGACACGCCTCAGTGGCAACCAGACGCATGCGTTTGACCTTGTGTCGCTTGAGCTTTTGGCGGCACACCCGCAACGCCTGAATGGTGCGATGGATAGACGACCGGCTTAGCCTGCCCGAGTGTTCCAGTCCCGCGCCCAGTTGTACGGATTTCGAAAAGCTGTCCACGACTTTAAACTGACTGCCGGACGGTTCGGCAATCAGCATACGACAACTGTTTGTTCCCAGATCCAACGCCGCATAGAGCGGCGGCGAACCCTTGGGCTTGCGTGCGGGGCTCTCACCCTTTTTGGGCTTTTCAGAGCCGGGGATAGCGCCCGCACCTTCGGGACGCTTGGGCGCCATGGATCACGCCCTTTCATTTCGAGTTGAAATCAAGATAGGGGGGATACGAAGCCTGCGCAATCCCCGGATGCGGCTAAGCCGAGAATTGTCGATTGTGCGGGACGAAGTGAACGTTCGTCACAGTCGACGACGCGAGGCCAACCTCAGCCCAAGGGAGGGGCTGACGATGGCCGGGCCACTGCGTGGCTGTTAACCGGCCTGGTGCATCAAACGGATGTCTGCTTTGGGCTTAAAGCAGACATTTGATCGTTGCATATACACATCCGGGATCGCACGCCTAAACACGTTCATGAATATCTTTCATGGCTCCATGTCTGGCCACCCTGCCCCCACATGCGCTAACACGTCGCTGCAAGCGTTCATGAAGTCGAAAACCGACATCGTATTTCGCCCGCGCTCTATTAGGTAGAGGCAACTCAGCAAGAGGAATCAGCAATGGTTGATGTCACAGTGGTCTATTGGCGCGATATTCCTGCGCAGGTGATT
>JBGCEW010000039.1:0-117184 GCA_045106595.1 Roseovarius sp.
GTTGGGCAATGTGCAGGACGAATTCATCACCACCAATCCCGATGGTACCGTGTCGATCAACTCGGCCGGGACCACGGCCAATGACATCACGGTCAATTTGCCCGGCCCGGTGTCGCAGATTTCCCTGACCTATGAAAACGGCCCCGAAGGCGCGCAATCGGGTGGCTCGGGCATTTCTGATTTCAGTTTCACCGTCCCCGCGGGCCCGGATTATGTGGTCTCGGGCAGCGCGGCGGGTGAGCTGATCGACGATGCTTATCTGGGTGATCCCGAAGGCGACAAGGTCAACAACGGGGATCACAGCGATGGCTCGGACAGCGATCTGATCCTGGCAGGCGACGGGGATGACACGGTTGTCGCGGGCGCAGGCGATGACACGGTTGACGGCGGCGCTGGCAATGACGTGATCGATGGTGACGCTGGCGATGACAACCTCATCGGTGGCACGGGCGATGACACGATCCGGGGCGGCGACGGGGCAGACAGCCTCGTGGGAGGTGCGGGTGATGATTATCTGACCGGCGGTTGGGACAGCTCCAACGACTCGATTGATGGGGGTCAGGGCAATGACCTGATCATCGAAGGAGGCGGCGACGACTCGGTTCAGGGCGGCGATGGGGCCGATTGGATCAGTGGCGGCTGGGGCAATGACGTACTTGAAGGCGATGCGGGAGCAGACCGCCTTGTCGGATATGACGGCAATGACACGATGCGGGGTGGTTCCGAAAATGACACGCTGACCGGCGGGGCGGGTGCTGACCTCATCGACGGCGGCGACGGCGCCGATTCAATCTGGGGCAGCGGCGGCGACACGATTGTTGGTGGCGAAGGTGGCATTGACGCGGATGTTCTGCATGTCGCGAATGTGGCCTCGATCACCTATAACACCGCCGAAAGCGGCACGGTGTTTTTCAATGACGGAACAAGCTTGGTCTTCTCGGAAATCGAGACGGTCAACACACTCGCCAATAATTACATCGTCGAAGGCACCGCCGGGAACGATACGATTGGCGAGTTTTATTACGACGCGGACGGTGACTGGATCGACAACTCAGACGCCGCCGATGGCAGCCACCGCGACAGCGTCGAGGCCGGAGCCGGTGATGATGATGTTTGGTCAGGCGCAGAGAATGACACCGTGTCAGCGGGCGCGGGCAATGACTTTGTCGATGGCGGCTCGGGCGATGACACGATTGCAGGCGATGCAGGCAACGACACGTTGCTGGGCCGCTGGGGTAATGACACCATCAGCGGTGGCGCGGGTGATGACAGCGTCGAGGGCGGCGATGGCAGCGATTCCATCAGCGGGTTCACCGGCAACGACATTCTGGATGGCGGCGCGGACAATGATACGATCTTTGGCGCGGACGGATCAGACACGATCTTTGGCGGCGATGGCGACGACGCATTGGATGGCGATGACGGCTTTGCCTTGGGTGCGGCCGACAGCATCGAAGGCGGCGCGGGCAATGACCAGATCATCGGCGATGTAGGCAACGACACGCTGGACGGCGGCACAGGCAAAGATACGATCTTTGCCGGGGCGCAGGATGACAGCATCCGCGGCGGCGATGGCGACGACGACATTTTCGGCCAGGATGGCAACGACAGCATAGACGCAGGCAGCGGTGCCGACAGCGCACTTGGCGGCGATGGTGGCGACACAATCCGCGGCGGCGACGGCAATGACACGCTGGACGGTCAGGCCGGCAATGACAGCATCACCGGCGATCTGGGCGTGGATTCCATCAGCGGCGGCACCGGCGCAGACACGGTTGACGGCGGTCAGGGCGACGACACGGTATCGGGCGGCAGCGGCGATGACGACGTATCGGGCGGCGCGGGCAACGACGAAGTTTACGGCGCCGAAGGCAATGACATCATGTTCGGCAACGAAGGCCGCGACACGATGGAAGGCTGGCTGGGCAATGACACTATGTCCGGTGGCACCGGCGACGATTATCTGGACGGTGCAGACGGTGATGATCAGCTGACCGGGGATGCAGGCAATGACACGCTGCTGGGTGGCAACGGCGGAGGTCAGGACACGCTGCAAGGTGGCGCGGGCAACGACAGCCTGAGTGCAGGCGATGGCAATGACACGCTGGACGGCGGCACAGGCGACGACACCCAGTTTGGTGCCGATGGCGATGACACGTTTATTCTGCAAAACAATTTCGGCAGCGATAACATCTCGGGTGGGGAAACCGGCGAAACCACGGGCGACACATTGGATGCCAGCGCCGTATCGCAGGATATCACTGTTGATCTGGCGGCCTCGGGCAGCTTTACCGATCCCGAAAGCGGCACGATCAGCGATGGCAGCGGCACAACCACTTTTGCCGAGATCGAGAACATCATCACCGGCTCGGGCGATGATCTGGTCCGGGGCTCGGCGGGCAATGACACCGTCTCGACCGGGTTCGGGGCTGATACCGTCGATGGCGGATTTGGCGACGACACGTTTGATATTGGTGCCTTTGACGGAGCCGCCGATGAGGTGGTGATCGAAGACGGCGACGGTGACGACACCGTCACAGGGTTTGAAGCCCCGATCGACAATGGCAATGGCACCTTTACCGGGCGCGATACGCTGGATGTCAGCGGGCTGACCTCGGATGGCACGGCCCCCATCAACACCGGCGATGTCACTGTCACGGATGATGGCAGCGGCAATGCGGTTCTGACCTTCCCGGGCGGTGAAAGCCTGACTTTGATCGGTGTCGCCCCATCGCAGATCGACAGCAATGATGAACTGGCCGCGATCGGTATTCCACGCGCGCCCCTGGATTATATTGTTGAAGGTACAAACAACGCCGAGCTGATCAACGCAGGCTATGGCGGCGACCCCGAGGGCGACCGTGTGGACGCCAACGACAACCTGACCAACGACAATGACGACAGCATTCGCGCCGAAGGCGGCAATGACACCATCGGTGCGGGGGCCGGCAATGACAGTGTGGATGCAGGCACCGGCGATGATCTGGTGTTTGCCGAAACCGGCAATGACACGGTGCTGGGCGGAGCTGGCAATGACAGCGTTCTGGGCGAGGCAGGTGATGACAGCCTGATCGGTGACGCCGGAAATGACACCCTGCTGGGCGGCGATGGCAACGACGTGATTGAAGGCGGCACGGACGCCGACAGCCTGCGCGGCGAAGCGGGTGAAGACACAATCCTTGGCGGTGATGGCAACGATTATGCCCACGGCGGCGATGGCAACGACAGCATGGAAGGCGGGGCTGGCGACGACGAAATGCATGGCTGGTTCGGCAATGACACCATGCGCGGCGGGGCGGGTGACGATTATCTGGATGCCGATCTGGGCCGCGATGAAGTCTTTGGCGACGCAGGCAATGACACCATCCGGGGAGGCTTCTCGACTGAAAGCGACACGCTGCATGGTGGCACCGGGGATGATGATATCGACGGCCAGGATGGGGATGACACCATTTATGGCGATGAAGGCAACGACACGCTGGTCGGGAACTTTGGCAATGACACTGTCTTTGGTGGCCTGGGCCGTGACAGCATCCTGGGCGGCGGTGGCGCTGACGAACTGCAGGGTGGTGACGGCAACGACACGATCAGCGGAGGAGACGGCGCGGACCGCATCTTTGGCCAAGGCGATGACGATAGCCTGACGGGCGACGCGGGCAACGACACAATCAACGCAGGCGACGGCAATGACGTGGTCGACGGCGGCGCAAATGATGATCTGATTTTTGGCGATGCGGGCGCAGATACGTTGCGCGGCAACACCGGAGATGATGAGATCCAAGGTGGCGTTGGCTCGGACAGCCTGCAAGGCGACGCCGGGAATGATACCCTGTTGGGTGAGGCCGGCAATGACACGCTGGCCGGTGGCGATGGCCGCGATCAGCTGACCGGCGGATCGGGTGCTGACAGCCTGAGCGGTGGCAACGACAATGACACGTTGGATGGCGGCACCGGCGATGACATCCTGCTGGGTCAGGATGGCGATGACCGCTTTTTGCTGGAGGATGGTTTTGGCAACGACATCATCACCGGCGGGGAAACCGGGGAAACCACCGGCGACACGCTTGATCTGAGCAGCACCAGCGGTGTGACGGTGGACCTGTCAGGTGTTGACCCCGAGGCAGGCACGGTCAGCGATGGCAGCGGCACTGCCACTTTCAGCGAGATCGAGAACATCATCCTGAGTGGTGGCATCGATACGGTTGTGCTGGCTGATGGCAGCGGGCTGGATCGGGTGTCGGGCTTTGAGGGTCCGATCGACAATGGCGATGGCACCTATACTGGCCAGGACCAACTGGATGTCACCGGACTGAATGACGCTGGCGGCGATCCGGTGCAAGTGACCGATGTGGTCGTATCGGATGATGGCAGCGGCAATGCGGTGCTGAGCTTCCCGAACGGCGAAAGCATCACGCTGATTGGCGTGCCTCCGGCAGATGTGACCGACCACGCCGCACTTCAGGCGATGGGTATCCCGAACGGTCTGGATTACGTGGTGGAAGGCACCGCAGGCGCTGACACGATCGACGCAGGCTATACAGGCGATCCTGATGGCGACCGCGTCGACAATCTGGACAGCCAGACCAGCGGCAATGACGACAACATTGATGCGGGCGCCGGAAATGACATCATCCTGGCAGGCGACGGCAACGACACCGTGCGCGCGGACGAAGGCGACGACAGTGTCGAGGGCGGCGCGGGTGACGATGAAATCTATGGCTTTGAAGGCTCGGACACGGTTGACGGGGGCGCAGGCGATGACCTGATCAACACCCGCACGTCGCCCGGCACCGGCCTGCCTGATACGCCTTACTTTGATCCCGGCAATCCCGGCATCAGCTATCCCGGTGACCCCGATCCGAACAATGACCGCGACAGCGTGTTCGGCGGGCTGGGCAACGACACCATCCTGACCGGCGATGATAATGATACCATCGACGCAGGCGTGGGCGATGACAGCATCGACGCGGGCTTTGACGATGATACGGTCCTTGCAGGTGCCGGTAATGACACGGTCGAGGCCGGCGAAGGCCGCGATACCGTGGACGGCGGCGACGGCAATGATGTGATCTATGGCGGGTTGTCACCCACCAACCCAAATGCACCGCTGGCCGCCTCGTATGAGCTGCCAAATGACGGCAGTGATGCGGCACCGGACAACAACGCCGACAGCCTGAGCGGCGGGGCGGGCGACGATCTGATCTTTGGTCAGGATGACAACGACACCCTGCGCGGTGGCGACGGCGATGACACGCTGGATGGCGGCATCGACGATGACACGCTGCTGGGCGGGGCTGGCAATGACAGCCTGATTGGTGGCGATGGCGACGACGCCTTTTTTGGCGAAAGCGGCCAGGACACGATTGAAGCCGGAGCCGGGAATGACACGGTGTTTGCCTCAACCGGCAGCGACCTGATTTACGGCGGTGACGGTGATGACAGCCTGTCGGGTGGCGGGTTCAACAGCGATGGCGACACCATCTTTGGCGAGGCTGGCAACGACGTGATTGACGGCGGTCTTGGCGCAAACAGTCTGGACGGCGGCACCGGCAATGACACCTTGACAGCGCGTCAGGATGACACGCTGACCGGCGGCGATGGCGACGATCTGTTTGTGCTGGTCGATCCCTCGTTCGAACCGGGTGCGGGCACCATCACCATCACCGGCGGTGAGGGCGATGAGACCACGGGCGACACGCTGCAACTGACCAATGACATCAGTGTGGATGACATCACATTCACCAATCTGGATGACAATGCCGGTGGATTGGCGGGGACATTCACCATGTCCGATGGCACGGTGGTGACCTTTGACGAGATTGAGAACATCATCTGCTTTACCCCCGGTGCCAATATTCTGACCAGCCACGGCGAGCGGTTGGTGGAAACCCTGAATGTCGGTGATCTGGTGGTGACACGTGACCACGGGTTGCGGCCCATCCGCTGGATCGGCAAGCGTACTGTGCGCGGGCAAGGGGATTTTGCGCCCATCGCCGTCAACCCCACGGTTCTGGACAGCGGGCGCGCGCCTTTGATTGTGTCGCCGCAGCACCGGATCCTGTTCACCGGGTACCGCGCCGAGCTGCTTTTTGGTGAAAGCGAAGTGCTGGTGCCGGCCAAGCATCTGCTGGATGGCCGTGATGTGGTGCAGACCCCGGTTGATGAGGTGACGTATATCCACATCATGTTTGATCGCCACGAGGTGATCTATGCCGAGGGCATTGCCACGGAAAGTTTCTATGCGGGTGATATTGGTTTGGGTGCGATTGAAACCGCCGCCCGAGAGGAGCTGTTTGCAATCTTCCCCGAGTTGCGCAGCGCCGCCGGGCAGCATGGTGAAACCGCCCGGACCTGCCTGAAAAAGCACGAGGCGATGTTGCTGATGGATGCCTTGCGTGCGGACAGATAAGGCCTGCCGGTAGGCCTTGACGGCCCTCACCCCTCTACCTGCTCAAGGGAGGGGTGAGGCGCTTTGATGTCGGGTGGTACTATTCTGGAGGCCCGCCCCACCAACCGCACAGCTTTGTGTTGCCGCTGCATGTTCTGGCCGCACGGATTGGTTCAGGTTATGCGCGCAACGATGAGACATGCAGGTTGCTGTCTTGCCCCAGGATGTGGCGCAGGCACCAGACAATCACGACGCCGCTGAGCACCAGCCAAAGCCCGCCCCACAGCATCGTCGGCCCGCCAAATTCTTCGGCCAGCATATAGGCATCCGAACGCGCGCCCGAGCGGCGGATTGTGTCATCAAAGATATCAAAGGGGACATAGACCAGACTGCTAAGGCCAATGATACGCAGGGTCATATCATTGAGATCATTTGGCAAATACCGCGACATGGCCAGCAAGGCAAGGCCCGTGGCCAGCGTAAATCCCAGCGCAAAGAAGTCGCGCATATACAGCACAGCCACACCCAGCATGACCATACCAAACACGGCCACCACCACACGGTCGGCCCTGGTTCTGAGCGCGGCCAGCAACAGCCCGACCCCGATCACAAGCGAGCCCAGATATCCCGCCGTCAGGATCAGAAACCGGCTGCCACCCCGGCTGATCACATGGCCGCCTTGCTGCGCCGAGATTGACATCTCAAGCACCTCGCCGCCTGTCAGAAGGGTCATCAGTGCATGTGCCAGTTCGTGCAGAAACACGATCAGGATTTTGAGAGGCAGGACCACGGGCGTGGACCACAGTGCGAACACCACGACCAGAATGGCAATCAGTTGCCAATGTCCTTTGAGATACGTCATGGTCCTGATACGGCCCCGTCGCTGCGGGAATGTCAAACAGGTCGGTCTGGCCCCCGGATTACGTCACCCCCAAGGCCCCCAGAAATTCGACCACCTGAATATCCGCCGGGGTCAGGCTTTGCCCGCCTGTCACCTGCGCCAGCACTATGTCGCCATAGCGGATGTCCGCGCCGGTGCCGTCGTCCCAGACCTGCACGCTCAGCGGATCATCGGGGCTCAGGCCTGCCACATGGTAACTGTCGACCACGATGGTGTCCTCGGAGGGGTCAAAATCGGTGATCATACTGGGGGGATAAGGCGTTGGGTCGGCAAAGTTGGGGGGCGACAGGAACGGATCTGCGTCCAGCCCGAAGGTGTCTGCGCCGTCACCGCCGGTCATCACGTTGTTGCCGTTTGAGATCAGAATGTCATCGCCCGCACCCCCATTGAGGGTGTCGCCATGCAAGATCAGCTCGACCGGTGCGGGGCCATTGTCGGACGGGAAGTCTGAGTTGATCGTGTAGCCTGACCCCCAGATCACATCATCGCCCGCGCCGCCGTTCAAGACGTTGCTGCCACTTTCTCCGCCGTAGCCAAGGCCGTTGTTACTGCCGGCGTAAGAAATCGTATCATCGCCGCCGCCGCCATTGACGGTATAGTCGTCATATCCAACGGTGATGCGCTCATCCGCGTCCGAGCCGGTGAACTCTTGCGGGCCATCAACCAGAGTATACCGCAGATCCACGTCGTCCAGGGTCAGACCCGGCGCGCCAAATATTTCGGCCAGCACAGTGTCACCGTTCATCAGGTCCACGCCGTCGCCATCGACACGGTCCACCATGCTTAGGTTCAGCACGTCATCCGGGCGGACTTCGAATGAAATCGACAGAGTGTCTTCGTCGGGATTGAAATCGGTGATCCGGGTGGTTTCCTGATCGTTGGCCTCGGGGTAGAAGAACAGCTGATCCATGCCTGCCCCGCCCGTGATCGTGCTGCCACTGTCGAAGGCGAGCGTGTCATTGCCGTCACCGCCATCCATCAGGCTGGGATTGGGCGCACCATCGCTACGGGCGAGGTTATAGTCAAAGATGCGGTCATCGCCCGGCCCACCTTCTGAGGTGTCGATCCCAACGCCGCCCAGCAGCAGGTCATCCCCTGCCCCGCCGATCAGGCTGTCATCGCCTTCCTCAGAGGCAAACGTGGGGCCACCCAAGGTGTCATCGCCAGCGCCACCTTCGATGATGTCATTGCCATACCAGCCATAGACGCTGTCATCGCCTTCCTCGCCAAGGACATGATCATCGCCATTGCCACCGCCGACGTGGTCTGGGCCCTGGCCGCCATAGACCGTATCATCACCGTCATCCCCAAACAGAAAATCAGCGCCGCCATTGCCAGAGATCAGGTCATTTCCAGCCTCGCCGTAGAGCGTGTCATCGCCGCTGTTCCCGTTGAGGGTATCGTCATCGGAATCAGGTTCTGGTGGGTTCGGGGTGTTGTTGCCGCCGCCCCCGTCAAACACGTCCAGCAAGAGCGACCCGCCCAGCAACATGGTCAAAGCCAAAAACACACTCATTAAAACGCCCCCCAAGGCAATTATGCTTTGAGGGTAAGTGCTTAGATGTGAAGAAGTCAATGCTGGCGTAGATCAGGCGCGGCGCAGCACCGGCGTTTCGGCCCCCGAGGCCCAGGCACGGGCAGCGTCGCCAAAGGCGTTGAACAGAGGGCGGCTGACCGGGTCAGCGGCGGCGTTCCATTCGGGGTGCCATTGCACTGACAGAGTAAAGCCTTTGGCGCCGTCGACATAGATCGCTTCGGGGGTGCCATCGGGGGCACGGCCGTCGATGACCACACTGTCGCCGGGGTCGGTGATGCCTTGGCCGTGCAGCGTGTTGGTGAACACGGTTTGCGCGCCCAGCAGACGATGGAACACGCCGCCTTCGGTAAAGTGCACGTCGTGGCGCAGCTCAAAGCATTCCTCAAGCGTGCCATCGGGGGGCATGCGGTGATTGTCACGCCCGTCCAGATCGCGGATTTCGGGATGCAGCGTGCCGCCCATCGCCACGTTCACCTCCTGAAAGCCACGGCAGATGCCAAAGAACGGCTGGCCCCGGTCCACACAGGCACGCACCAAAGGCAGGGTGATGGCATCGCGGGCGCGGTCAAAGGCGCCGTGGGCTTCGGTTTCGGGGTGGCCGTATTCTTCGGGGTGCACATTGGGGCGTCCCCCGGTCAGCAAAAAGCCGTCACATGTGTCCAGCAATTCGTTGACGCTCATGTAATCGGGATCGGCGGGAATGATCAGAGGAAGCCCCCCCGCCACCTGCGCCACCGCGGCCGAATTCATCGACCCACCGGCGTGCACCGGATAGCGGTCTTCCATTTCATAGGTGTTGCCAATGATGCCAATGACAGGTCGTTTCATGTGCCGTTCCCCTTCGTTGGTTCAGAAATATAGCGACACATCTCATAAGAAAACACCAATTTGCGCAGAGCGTCCTGCGCGCTGATGCAGGGTTCGCCATTGAAGGCCCCCGCAGCGCACAGTACGGTTTCCCCCAAAGACACCCCAAGCCAGAAAGAGCCCGCCATGAAAGACGCAAGCCCGCAGACCATTTATCTGGCTGATTACACCCCCTTCGGGTTTGAGATTGAGGGCGTGCATCTGACATTCCGGCTGGACCCCAAAGCGACGCGGGTGATCAGCCGGATGACCTTTGTGCCTGATGGCAGCGGATCGGCGTTTTTTCTGCACGGAGAAGACCTGCGCCTGATCCGCGCGGCCATTGACGGGGCCGAGGTGACGCCTGAGATGGTGCCGGGCGGGCTGCGGTGTGATGTACCGGATGCGCCCTTCGTCTGGGAGTGCGAGGTTGAGATTGCCCCTGAAGACAACACCGCCCTTGAGGGGCTGTATATGTCGGGGGGCATGTATTGCACACAATGCGAGGCCGAGGGGTTTCGCAAGATCACCTATTATCCTGACCGCCCGGACGTGATGGCCACCTTTGATGTGCGCGTGGAAGGCGATATGCCGGTGCTGCTGTCCAACGGCAATCCGGGCCAAAGCGGCGCGGGCTTTGCTGAATGGCACGATCCCTGGCCCAAACCTGCGTATTTGTTTGCGCTGGTGGCGGGTGATCTGGTGAACCATCCGGATCGGTTTACCACCATGAATGGCCACGACGTAGAGCTGAACATTTACGTCCGCCCCGGCGATGAGGGCAAATGCGCCTTTGGGATGCAGGCCCTCAAGGACAGCATGCGCTGGGATGAGCAGGTGTACGGGCGTGAATACGATCTGGATATCTTCAACATCGTGGCGGTCGATGATTTCAATATGGGGGCGATGGAAAACAAAGGGCTGAACATCTTTAATTCGTCCTGCGTTCTGGCCTCACCCGAGACCAGCACGGACATGAACTTTGAGCGCATTGAGGCGATCATCGCGCATGAGTATTTCCACAACTGGACCGGCAACCGGATCACCTGCCGGGATTGGTTTCAGCTGTGTCTGAAAGAGGGTCTGACGGTGTACCGCGACAGCCAGTTCACGTCCGATATGCGCAGCGCACCGGTCAAACGGATTGATGATGTGATCGCCCTGCGCGCGCGTCAGTTTCGCGAAGACAACGGGCCACTGGCACATCCGGTGCGGCCCGACAGCTTTGTTGAGATCAACAATTTTTACACAGCAACGATCTATGAAAAAGGCGCTGAGCTGATCGGGATGCTGAAAACGCTGGTGGGGGATGCGGCCTATTACAAGGCGCTGGATCTGTATTTTGAACGTCACGACGGCGATGCCGCAACAATCGAGGATTGGTTGCAGGTGTTTGAAGATGTCACAGGCCGCGATCTGGCACAGTTCAAACGCTGGTACGAACAGGCCGGCACGCCACGTTTGTCGGTTGAAGAAACCTATAAGGACGGCACCTATACGCTGCGTTTCAGACAGAACACACCACCCACACCGGGGCAGGACGTCAAAGATCCGCGGGTTATTCCAATTGCTGTGGGGTTGTTGAACCCGAACGGCGACGAGGTGGTCGAGACCACGGTTTTAGAGATGGATCAGCCCGAGCAGAGCTTCTCGTTTGAGGGGCTTGCGACACGGCCTGTGCCGTCGATCCTGCGCGGGTTTTCCGCGCCGGTGATCCTGGACCGCGACAGCTCAAACGCCGAGCGCGCCTTTTTGCTGGCCCATGACACGGATCCATTCAACCGCTGGGAGGCAGGCCGCGCGCTGGCGCGAGATGGGTTGATTGCCATGATCCAAGACGGCGCTGCCCCCGATCAGGCCTATCTTGATGCCGCCGCCACGATGGCGCGTGACGACACGCTTGATCCGGCATTTCGTGCGCTGGCCTTGGGCCTGCCCAGCCAGGATGATCTGGCCCAGACACTGTATGACGCAGGCCACACCCCGGACCCACAAGGCGTTTACGATGCTTTGGAGACCCTGCGCCATGCCCGCGCCGAGCATATGCAAGACATCACTCCAAAGCTCTATGCGCAGTTCCAGGTGGCCCGCCCGTTTGATCCGGGCGCCGAGCAGGCGGGGTCACGGTCCCTGGCCAATGCCGCGCTGTCAATGATCACGCGGCTGGATGGCGGCAAGCAGGCGTTGGTGCAGTATGATGCCGCCGACAACATGACCCAGCAATTGGCGGCATTTGCCTGTTTGCTGGATGCCGGCAAAGGCGAAGATGTTGTTGGGCGGTTCTATCAGCAATGGAAAGACGACCGTCTGGTGATTGACAAATGGTTTTCGATGCAGGTGGTGCAGGCGGCCCCTGACACGGCGGCGGATGTGGCGGCCGGACTGGCCGAACACCCTGATTTTGATATGAAGAACCCCAATCGGTTCCGGGCCACCTTTGGCGCGTTGTCGATGTCACCGGCCGGGTTTCATCATGCCTCAGGCAAAGGGTATACGCTGCTGGCGGATTGGCTGATCAAACTGGATGCACTGAACCCGCAGACCACGGCGCGGATGTGTTCCGCGTTTGAGACATGGCGGCGCTATGATGCTGACCGCCAGACCAGGATGACCGATGCGTTGAAACGGATTCTGGCCACCCCCACACTGAGCCGTGACACCACCGAAATGGTCACGCGTATCCTGGGCAAGGAAAACCTGACTTGAGGCACCGGGCCGGGCTGGCGCACACTCAGCACAGCCAACGCAGGAGACGGATATGCCATTTATCATCGCGGCCTTGGGCATCGCCCTGACGGTCTATTTCTTTGTGGTTCGCGCCCGCAACGCCGGGCACATGGCCGGAGAGCTGGTCGATATGGCCTCGGATGTGAAGGCCGCAGCACGGCGGTTCGGGTTCAAACGGCGGACCAATGTGCATCCCGTCGACACCATCGAAGACCCGCGTCTGGCCATCGGTGCCATTGCCACGGCCTTTCTGGAAATGGACGATTTGCCCACCAAGAACCAACGCGATGCGTTGCACAGATCGTTGCGCCAGCAGTTCGATCTGGATGCCGAGGCAGCCCAGGAGATCACCGTTCTGGGCCACTGGTTTGTGTCGGAATGCGGCGGGGCGCAGCCTGCGATTGACCGTTTGTCAC
Organism: Roseovarius sp.; assembly: GCA_045106595.1. Classification (GTDB taxonomy): domain Bacteria; phylum Pseudomonadota; class Alphaproteobacteria; order Rhodobacterales; family Rhodobacteraceae; genus Roseovarius. The sequence goes on from JBGCEW010000039.1 coordinate 12,816, forward strand.
GCAAATTGGTGAAACTGCAGGGGCGCGACGCGTTTGAGCCTTTGTTGCATGTGGTCAATGCCATGTTGTCCGCAGGATCAGACGGGTTGAACGACACCCAGCGTCAGGCGCTGGACGACGTGAAACGCAATTTTCGCATCACCTGAGCCGGCTAATCCGCCGAGGCCGTTTCAAAGGCCACGGGCCGCGCTTGTGGCCGGGTGCTGCTGAGCGGTTTGCAATAGCTCTGACGTTTGGTCCAGGCCATCATATCGGTGCGTTTTTTGCGGCTGTGCAGCGGGCCCCAATCGGCGGCCACACAGCGCATGCCCGGCGACACGACACCATCGCGCGGCACGGTATAGGCCATGATCCGCAACGCACACGACAGGTTTGAGGGCGCATGTTTCAGCGCATCCCCACTGCGCGCCCGGCACTTATAGCCCCGCGCGGTGGCAGGCAGAATTTGGGTCAGCCCGTACCACTTTCCTCCGCCCCCGACAGCGTAGGGTTTGTAGGTGCTTTCATGTTTGACCAAAGTCGAAATGAACCCCGCCCAGAACGCACGGCGTTTTTCCATGCTGGCAGTGGGATACGCCGGGCACCAATTAGCGATGTCGGCAGGCACCATTTCGGGCAAAACACTGGCATGATCCTTCAGCGAAGACAGCACAGCCCGCGTCCAAAGCTTGGAGCCGGGAACACTCTCCCAACGGGTGCGCGGCAGGTTCGCATCGCGCGATGGCGGGTAAAGTGGCGCATCAAAGGCAGCATTCACCACACCCTCGGCCGCAGCATCGGGTGTCGCCTGATCCTGAGACAGGGCAATACCGGGCAAAAGAATCATTATAAAACAGGCAGCTAGTCGTTTCATCCGGGCATAATCGCGATTTTGCAGGGTCAGCGCAACGTCTGCGCGGAAACAGTGTGTTTACCAGACGTTTTCCCGCCCATGTCGCGCCCCGGTCATGATTTGGCCGGAAAGGCTGGGCAAACTGCGCGGATTAACCAGTTTTGGAGGCCCAATGCCCCCCATCTTTGCCTATCCCCGTCACGTGCTTAAGCCGTTCAAGAAGGGCGGTATGCTGGCGTTTAAATCGATGTCACCTGCGATGCGGCAACGTCTGAGCCGCACCCCGTCAGCGCCAGATCTGGATGTGTTGACGCAGCGGATCATTCTGCCGTCATTACCGGTGGCAGATGAAGATCTGGCCCAGTTGCAGCATTGGCAGACCGGGCGCAGCCTGGCGCGACAAGATGATTGGGACCGACTGGCAGACAAGATCATTCTGGCAGATGACGCGCGACTGAGCACGCCGGGTGGTGCCGATGAAGCCACGCTGCTGGCGCTTGGCGCACAATCGGATGCGCTGGCGGTGGTTGTGGATACGCTGGCCGATGGCGGCACGCCTGATCCCACCGGGATTGAAACGCTTGAGGCAGTGGCGCAGGATTATCATGACAATCATGCGGTCGTTCTGGTGGTGGCCCTTGCGCATATGAATATGGGGCGCGCCTGGTTGGCGGCCTCCAGCGAGATGGCGCAATTGGTATCGCCTCACCGCACTCATTTCAAACGGGCAAAGGCATTGCTGGACCCGTTTGATGCCTTTGATCTGGACGCGCCATCGCTGGCGGCAGTCGAGGCGGCACTGGCTGAAATCCTGTGTGCGGATCTGGCGTGTATACAAGCCGCCTACGACCGGTTGCTGGACATTTACCCCGAAAGCCCCGTGCACATCCGTGCCTATGGCCGCGCGGTGCTGCACGAGTTGGCGTATGATTCCAAGTTACTGATAAGGCTATCAGAAGCTGTCAGCGCGCGCACCGACGATGTCACGGATGAAGGGGCGTATGTCTGGCTGCATCTGGATGTTTTGGGCCAAAGTGATGCGGCTCTGGCAGAGCTGGACACCGACAGGTTTTCACGCGGGCTACGGGCCTTGGCCGAGACGCGCAAGGACCAGCATCTGATCAATCAGCTGACCGCGTTTTGCGCCATTGATATGGCCCCGCGCACCGAAGAAGATAACCGCACCCTGGCGCGCAAACGGGCGGCTTTGCATGACAATCTGGATTGGCTGTTGTCTGATCATCTGGCCGAATTGCACCCGATGCTGTGGTCCCAGACCCAAGCCTATTCGGTACTGACACCGCGCGACAAAGCCCCTCGGGCGTTGGTGGCGCAAGGGCGGCAAAATGCGTTGCGGGTGATCGCCCGGCGCTTTGCCGATCAGCTGGCAGATGGCAGCACCTTGGCGTTTTCACCCGCTGGAATGTACCGCCTGCCTTCCATGTAGCGCGCGCCCACGGCGCAGACCGGATGCCATTGGCGCAATGCCGTGCACCGCGCAGGGCGTACGGTGTGCGCAACGTGTCTTGCCCTGCCTGATCCACTGGCCTAAAACCCGTTCCAGCAGATGACGGAGCGCCCCATGCTGGACCTGACTTATGAGACCCCGAAACCCAAGGTAATCGCCGGTGCCAAGCACGATTGGGAGCTGGTGATCGGAATGGAGGTACACGCGCAGGTGGCCTCGAATGCCAAGCTGTTTTCGGGGGCCTCGACGCAGTTTGGGGCGGAACCCAATTCCAATGTGGCCATGGTGGATGCAGCGATGCCCGGCATGTTGCCCGTGATCAACGAATTCTGCATCGAACAGGCCGTGCGCACGGGGCTGGGCCTGAAGGCTGAAATCAACCTGAAATCTGCCTTTGACCGCAAGAACTATTTCTACCCTGATCTGCCGCAGGGCTATCAGATTTCGCAGCTGTATGAACCCATCGTGGGCGAAGGCGAAGTGTTGGTGGATATGGAGCCGGGCATTGCCCGTCTGGTGCGGATTGAGCGTATTCACATGGAGCAGGATGCGGGCAAATCCATTCACGATATGGACCCGAACATGAGTTTCGTGGACCTGAACCGCACCGGTGTGTGCCTGATGGAAATCGTCAGCCGCCCCGATATTCGCGGCCCCGAAGAAGCGGCGGCCTATGTGGGCAAGATGCGTCAGATCCTGCGGTACTTGGGCACCTGTGATGGCAACATGCAAAACGGCAACCTGCGCGCCGATGTGAACGTGTCGATCTGCCGGCCCGGTCAGTATGAGAAGTATCAGGAAACACAGGATTTTTCACATCTGGGCACGCGGTGTGAAATCAAAAACATGAACTCGATGCGGTTTATCCAAGCCGCGATTGAGGTCGAGGCCCGCCGCCAGATCGCCATTGTCGAAGGTGGCGGCGCGGTTGATCAGGAAACCCGGCTGTATGATCCGGACAAGAACGAAACCCGCTCGATGCGCTCAAAAGAAGAGGCGCATGATTACCGGTATTTCCCCGACCCTGACCTGCTGCCTTTGGAGATTGAGCAATCGTGGGTTGATGACATTGCCGCCTCGCTGCCCGAGTTGCCGGATGCGAAAAAAGCGCGCTTTATGGGTGATTTTAGCCTGTCCGAATATGACGCCAACGTGCTGACCGCCGATGTGGCCAATGCAGCGTATTTCGAGGAGGCCGCACAGGGCCGTGACGGCAAGCTGACCGCCAACTGGGTGATCAACGAGCTGTTTGGCCGTCTAAAGAAAGACGATAAGGACGTGACCACCAGCCCCGTGTCGCCTGCGCAATTGGGCGGGATCGTCGATCTGATCGGATCAGATGCGATTTCCGGCAAGATCGCCAAGGACCTGTTTGAGATTGTATACACCGAAGGCGGCGACCCCGCGCAGATCGTCGAAGAACGTGGCATGAAGCAGGTGACGGACACTGGCGCGATTGAGGCGGCAGTGGACCAGATCATCGCCGACAACCCCGATCAGGTGGCCAAGGCCAAGGAGAACCCCAAGCTGGCAGGCTGGTTCGTAGGTCAGGTGATGAAAGCCACCGGCGGCAAGGCCAACCCCAAGGCGGTGAACCAGTTGGTCAGCGCCAAGCTGGGGCTTTAAGGGTCCGCCGCCCGTTCAGCTACGGTCCTTACCCTTCCTGATTGTCCATCACATAGGTGGTCATTTTCGACCCTTCCGACGCCTGAAAGGGGCCAGAGGCGGCCAGGTAATCATCGAGAGTCCAAAGCACTGAGAGTGGAATCTGCTGGTCAATGTAATTCGGGCCGCCATGTAGGCCTGGCTTGTTGGTGCTGGTGCAAACAACAGCTTGGCCTCCGATCACACTGACTTTCGCAGAAAACTGCATATTGGGTAAAACCGTGGTCACATAGGCCTCGACCGTGACCTTTTTCTGGTAGGGCACATTTACCTTCACGCTTTCCTTCCAGGTGTGAGGCAGTGCCACCTTCCATTGCCGGTTGGCATCAAGCGTGGTTGAACCGGTGAACGAAGGGCGACCACCTGAAATTTTCGGCAACGCCACGGTGCCCGATAATGTGACTCCCGACAGATAGCTTTCGTCAAAGGTGAACTGGTAGGTGTCGGTCGTTGTTTCATCAATATCCACGGTGAATTCGGTGGGGCCAGCCGGGTTGTGATTGCCCACTTGATGCGAATAGACCAGTACCCTTTTTTGGTCGAATCTGAGGGTGCTATAGGTGACGGACCCGATTTCGAGCGTAAAGCCTGACAGATCGGGAACCGCGTTATAGCCCGGAGCGAACCCGGTCAGAATCGACGCATCGCCGCCGTTTTCTTTGATGTAGGTTTTGACCCGTTGCAAAGCCGCAGCGCGGTCGGCCATGACAGTATCAATGATGGCCCGGTTAAGGGCGACTGAACTGTCTGTGGTTTGAGTGTCTTGAGAACTATCCCTGAGAGCAGCCCTGTGCTGATGACAGGAAACCAAACTCACCTTTAAGTATAGTTTTTCGACCCTAGCGGCATGCACCTGTCAGGACCAAGGAAAAAGCGAGAAGAACGCTCAGACGTCTTTTTCTTTGTGCATCCGCCGTTTGCGCTCTTTGACCATATCGGCCGAGGCCTCGGTCCCGTCGTGGAACGACCCAAACCAGCGATCCCAAGGCATTTCCAGCGTGCCGTAGTTGCACTCAAAATACCGATGATGCAGCTGGTGAAAGAAATCCCCCAACCCCAGCTGGGTTTTGTCCTTTACCAACAACGCCTCATAGCCTGAATGCGAGGTCGAGGCCTCAAGCGCCTTGAGCTGCATGTGGTAGAGAAAATGGATCGGGTGCGTCGCCACGATCCAGTGGATCAACCCGGTGCTGAGATAGAAGATATGCTCGACCGGGTGCATCGACATGCCCGACCACGGCCCCACGTTGACATTGCGGTGATGCAGCGCGTGGGCCAGCCGGTACAAAGGCGGCCAGTGCAGCGCGCGGTGGATCCAGTAGAAATGAAACCCGCCCCAGATGGGCAGCAGGAAAAACACCGCCACAAACCAAACGGGGTGATCGGCAAATGTGATCATTGGCACATAGCCGTTGGCGTAGCCCCAGAAGGTCAGGCATTCAAACAGTGTCCAGACCGTGACGCCACTGGCCAGCGTCCAGAACATGTTGTCATGCACTTGATTTGAAAAGAGAAACTGACGCGATTTGCGGGCCATTGGGCGCGGATCATACTTCAGTTCGTCGGCCTGCCTGCGCCAGGTGAACAGCACCAGATGCAAGCCCCCCGCCACCAGCACCATCAGCCCCATGTTGCGCGCCCAGATTTCCAGCATCCAATCCCAACGGAAGGTTTTGCACCGCTCAAGTGCGGGTTGCAAAAAGAACCAGCACAAGACGGATATGCCAAGGATGATCACCCGTGCGGTCATCATTGCCCAGGACACACGGAGCCAATCCGCAATCGCGCGCGGGTTCGGCGGCCATGCAAAAAGCGGTGACAGACGAACCGGAGCATCAGGCGCGTGGTTCCAGCCTTTGCGGATCATCGGGGCTGTGTTGGGATCAGACATGAACGGCTCCGGCCCTGTGGGTATGCCCCTCAGGTTTGACGAAAACACGCAGTCTGGCAAGCCATTCGTCGTGGTGGGCCAACGCGCGGGTGCCTTTCTCTTTGCATTTTGGGGCCAGCCGCATTATCGCAAAGCGCGCAACCGAGTGAGTAACACCCCCAGATGACCCAGGCCTCCCCGTTCTATTCCAGCTGGTTCGAGATTGAAAAAGAGTGGATCGATTACAATGATCACCTGAACATGGGTTATTACCCGGTGATCTTTGATCGCGCCTCGGATGAGGTGTTCACCCAGTTTGGATTTGGTCCTGCGTATATTGCGGCCACCAACCAGACGACGTTCAGCCTGGAATTCCATGTGCGCTATCTTAAAGAGGTCAAGCTGGGCGAACGGGTGCGATCATCGTTTCATGTGATTGACCATGACGCGAAGCGGTTTCACACCTTTCAGGAATTGTTCAACGAACAAGGCGTGCTGTGTGCCACGGGCGAAGGTCTGACCATTCATGTCGCGTTGGACGGGCCCAAGGTGACGCCGATGCCCCAGGATATTCTGGCGCGCGTGGCCGCGATGGCCGCAGAACATGCCCGGCTGGAGCGCCCCAAAGGGGTGGGCAGTCAGATTGGCATCCGTCGGAAGTAACGCAAGACGGCCCAAGCTGGAGAACCCCATGTCTGGAACGCCATTTCTAACCGCAATCGAAGCGCATGCCGAAGGCGAGCCGGGCCGCGTGATAATCGATGGCATGCCCGAGCTGCGCGGCGACAGTGTGTTTGAGAAGATGCAGGATCTGGCCCGGCATCACGATCATATTCGCACGCTGATGTTGCAAGAGCCACGCGGCTATCCGGCCTTGTGTTGCAATGCGCTGGTGCCACCGTGTGATCCACGCGCCGATGCCGGGTTTATCATCATGGAGCAGTCGGAATATCCGCCGATGTCCGGGTCAAACACGATCTGTGTGGTGACGGTTCTGCTGGAAACCGGGATTTTGCCAATGACCGAGCCTGTGACGCAATTGACGCTTGAGACGCCCGCAGGGCTGATCACGGTCAAGGCGGCCTGTCAGGCGGGCAAGGTAACAGGCGTTGAATTTCTGAATGTGCCCGCCTTTGCCGTGCATCTGGATGCGGTGATCGAGGTGCCCGGTTTGGGCAGTGTGACGGTGGATATCGCCTGGGGTGGGATGTTTTATGTGCTGGCGGATGCCGACCGGCTGGGCATTGATCTGGGGGCAGACAATGGCGCCGAGATTGTCGCCGTTTCCGAGGCTATTCGCCATGCAACGCGCGCGCAGCTGCCCGTTGTGCACCCCGAGAATGACCGCATCACCGGGCCGACGATCACCAATCTTTACGGGGCTTCTGTCAGCCCTGATACCCACGGGCGCGGGGCAATCACGCTGAGCACAGGCACGTTTAACCCAAAACGCCCCTACGGTGTGCTGGATCGGTCCCCGTGTGGGACAGGGACATGCGCCAAGATGGCCGTGTTGCACGCACGCGGGCTGTTGGGCGAAGGTCAGGATTATGTGAATGCCGGGCCGATGGGCACCACCTTCACCGGCCGCATCACCGGCACAACGCAGGTGGGACCCTACCAGGCGATTGTCCCTACCCTGGCGGGTCAGGCGTGGATCTACGGCACGACGCAGTACAGTCTGGACCCCACTGACCCGTTTCAGACCGGGTTCACCATCGGTGATCTTTGGGCCTGAGCAAAGCGTTTCGCCAAACGCCTTAACGCAGCTGATAGCCTGAGAAGATGATGCGCCACTCAAACGGGTCATCGGGGTAGCGGCGTTCATTGTCGGCTTGATTGTCCTGAAACCAGGCTTCGAACCCGTGCTGGTTTTTCTCAATCCCGATGTCTTCGATGAAATGCCCACCATTGCGGAACTCAAATTCAAACCCGCGCAGGATGTTCCATCCGGGATTGTCACGAATGCGCAGATCGTGGTGCACGAAATCAGGATCGGCGCGTTCTTCATCGGTGTAGGACCCGCCGCGATTGTACAGTTTGCGCACGTCTTGGGTGTTTGACAGCGTATCGGCGGGGATCAGGGCGTATTGCAAAAGCACGTCGTATTCAAAGTCATCATCCTGAAACGCCACGCGGTATCGCCCGTCTGTCATGGAATCCGGTGCCATGGGCATGACCATCACACGCCGGACATGGCCATCCCCATCCACGCGGCGAAACCGAAACCCGGCAAGCACGACCTGCTGATCCAGCCGGTCGCGTGGCAGGTCAACGATACATTCCCCGCGGCAGGTGGCGGTGACAAAGCGTCTTTCACTGCCGCGCGGCATGAGGGTGACCCAGATAAACCCGCTGGCAAGATCACCGCTATCTGCATCCTCCAGAGCAAAGGACACATCGCGCGACCGGTTCAGCACAGCGAAGTTTTTGATCTTGTGGCCGCCGCGCGTGTTAAAGCGAAAGCCTTGCAGCGCATATATATCGTCTTCGCGGTAGCACCCCGGCGTCCAGCTGCGATTTCGCCAGTAGAGATCACGATTGGTGCGGTTCCCTGTGACGACCTGGCTGCCAAACCCTTCAAGATAGATTTGGCAGGATCCTCCGACCACAATAGGAGACACGCAAGAGGGGTGATCAGGACAGGCTTCATCAATGGCATGCGCCGCGATGGCCGCGAGGAATGTGATGACAAACGCCGCGATCACCACCCGAAGTGGAAATCTAATAGAATTCATGTTGAGACCATATGTTTAATAAAAATATGGTCGGGTGATATCACATTTTACCCAAAAAAGCATCCAAGCCGTGGTGGGGCAGTCTGTTCGGCAAGTTTTGACCACTGGATGTCTTGGCCAGTGCTGGTTTCAGAGTGTGCCAGACATCACGACATTTCGGCCAGCCGCGCCACGTAGCGCGCCAGAGTATCGATCTCAAGATTGATCATATCGCCCACGGCAGCATCGCCCCAGGTGGTGACGTCTTTGGTGTGCGGAATAAAGTTGATGCCAAAATCGCACTCCGCCACTTCGTTTACCGTCAGGGAGGTGCCATTCAGCGTGACCGAACCTTTGGGCGCAATGAACCGTGCCAGTTCACGCGGTGCACGCAGGGTCACGCGGGTGCTGTCACCCTCGTCCGCCATGGCCGTGATTTCGGCCAGACCATCGACATGGCCCGACACGATATGCCCGCCCAGTTCGTCGCCCAGTTTCAAGGCCCGTTCCAGATTGACACGGCGGCCCTGCGCCCAGGTACCAAGGTTGGTTTTCGAGACCGTCTCGCCCGAGACATCCACATCAAACCAGTCGTCGCCCATCGCCACAACCGTCAGGCAGACCCCGTCGCAGGCAATCGAGGCGCCCATATCAACCGTGCTCATGTCATAGCCGCAACTGATGCGCGCGCGCAGGTCGCCACGTTGTTCAACTTGGGACAATGTGCCAATATCAGTGACTATTCCGGTGAACATATGGCGGGCTCCTTGGTGGGTGTTCATTTCCCCTAAACTTAGGGCGGCTATATGGCAAGATCGACCCGCGTGCAAAAGCTGACGCAAGGGAAGGTCATAAATTCGCCCAATTCAGGCGATATAAGAAACAAAGGGTTAATTGGTGGGGAACAACGCATGTCAGGCTTGACCGGTGAAAACCGTGTATTTCTGTTCCTGCAAGGGCCGCATGGTCCGTTTTTTCACAAGCTGGGCCATATGTTGCGCCACACCGGTGCACAGGTTTGGCGGGTGGGGTTCAACGCAGGCGACCGTGCCTTTTGGCGCGATGCGGACAGCTATGTGCCCTATCGGGGCACCGTTGAAGACTGGCCTGACGCATTTGCGACCCTGATCCAAGACAAGCAAGTGACTGACATTGTGCTTTACGGCGATGTGCGTCCCATCCATGCGCAGGCCGTGACGCGGGCCAAGGCCGCGGGGCTGCGGGTGCATGTCTTCGAAGAGGGTTATATGCGCCCCTATTGGGTGACCTATGAACGCGGCGGGGCCAACGGCCATTCGCGACTGATGGAAATGACGGTGCGCGATATGCGTGCGGCCCTGGAAAATTCGGATATTGATCAACCCCTGCCCCCAGCCAGCTGGGGTGACATGCGCCAGCACATCTTTTACGGAGCGCTGTATCATGGGTTTGTCCTGATGGCGAACCGGCGCTATCGCAGCTTTCGGCCACATCGGACCCTGGGGGTGCGCGCGGAATTCAAACTGTACCTCAAACGTTTGTTGTTGATGCCCTTTCAGGCAATCGACCGGCGCATCGCCACCTGGCGCATTCGCCATGGCGGGTTTCCGTATCATCTGGCGCTGTTGCAGCTGGAACATGACAGCGCGTTTCAGGCGCATTCGCCGTTTTCAACCATGTCCGAGTTTCTGGAGACTGTCGTGGACGGCTTTGCGCGGGGCGCACCGCCGCATCACCATCTGGTCGTAAAGGCCCACCCGCTGGAGGATGGCCGCGTGCCCATTCGCCATGATCTGAAACGTCTGGCCGCGCACTATGGTGTGACGGAACGGGTGCATTATGTGCGCGGTGGCAAGCTGGCGCAGCTTCTGGACGAGGCGCGCAGTGCAATCACCGTCAATTCAACCGCCGCCCAACAGGTGCTGTGGCGCGGAATTCCGCTAAAGACCTTTGGCGAGGCGGTATATGCCAAGCCCGAGTTTGTCAGCACCAAGCCGCTGCGCGATTTCTTTGCCGGGGCCGAGCGGCCCGATCACAAAGCCTACAAGGATTATCGCCGGTATTTGCTGGAAACCAGCCAGGTTCCGGGGGGGTATTATTCCTCAAAGGGGCGGCGCCAATTACTGCGTCAGGCCGTGGATATGATGCTGGCGGATGAAGACCCGTATGATGCGCTGAAATCCGGCACCGCGGCACCACGGCAACAGTTGCGCGCGGTTTCGCCTTAAGAGCATCGCGTAAGACTAGATTTTCATTACGGATTCAGCTATCCCTATAAAAAAGTGCGTCTGGCATAAAGATCGGACCACCTTCTGAGGCAGAAAATAGGTCGAGGAGACCGAGCAGTGAAAACCCAATCCAGCAAATGGGCGAAGTCCGTCGCCCTCGTTGTCCTTGTGGGCATGATTTCCTCGTGCGGCACCCTTCCACGGGTGGGGCCGAACAAGAAAGAAATCTACGCAGGTTCGGTGCAGAAATCCGGCGACGCCTTTGTGGTATCAGTCAATGATCGCGTGACCCGTGCCACGGCTGTCACCCCTGCACTGGGGTTCACCGATAAGTTCAAAAACGCAGGCCAGCTGGGATCAGACACGATCCGCGCCGGTGACACATTGGGCATCACGATCTGGGAAAACGTTGACGATGGCCTGCTGGTCACCGAAGGCGCTAACGCTGCCATTCTGGAAGAAGTGCAGGTTGATGGCTCGGGGTTTATCTTTATTCCCTACGCAGGCCGTATCAAGGCATCCGGCAACACGCCCGAGGCCATTCGCCGGATCATCACCGCCAAGCTGGAAGATCAGACCCCTGACCCACAAGTGCAGGTGCGTCGCCTGGCGGGTGATGGATCAACCGTTTCGCTGATCGGGGCAGTGGGCGCACAAGGCGTCTATCCAATTGAACGCCCCACACGCACCTTGTCGTCGATGCTAAGCCGGGCGGGCGGCGTCGCGATCGAACCTGAAACCGCGCAAGTGACTGTCATTCGTGGCAAAGAGCGCAGCCAGGTCTGGTTCGAAGATATCTTCAAGAACCCCGAGTTTGACATCGCCCTGCGCGGCGGTGACCGTATTTTGGTTGAGGCCGACACACGCGCCTTTACCGCCCTTGGGGCCACCGGCGCACAGGCGCGCGTAACCTTTGAAAGCCAAACGCTGAGTGCGGTTGAGGCCATTGCCCAGGTGGGCGGTCTGTCCACCGCCACAGCGGACCCCACGGGTGTCTTTGTGCTGCGCAACGAGCCTGCCGAGATTGCCAATATCGTGCTGGGTCGCAACGATCTGCAAGGCGCGCAGCGTCTGGTCTATGTGCTGGATCTGACCCAACCCAACGGCATGTTCATGGCGCGCGACTTTTCGGTGCGCGACGATGACACGCTCTATGTGACCGAAGCGCCCTTTGCCCAGTGGAGCAAGGTGATCTCGGCGCTGACCGGCACGTTGGGTGCTGTGGGCAGTGTGACCTCCGCAGGCGATGCCTTCTCTGATTTGGGGCTGTAAGTGGCCGCGCACTCTGCGCAAAATCAAACACCCGCCGCGTCTGATCAGACCCGGCGGGTTTTCTATTTCAACGCTGGATTTCTAAAGCAGCGCCGCATCCGGCGTATTCTGGCGCTGGCGGGCTATGACCTGCGTCTGGGCAAACCCGACGCCGATGATCTGATCGCCGTCTGGGGCCATTCACCTTATGCCAAACGCGGTGAGGCAGTGGCCGAAACAACCGGCGCGGGACTTGTGCGGGTTGAGGATGCTTTGCTGCGCTCGGTGCATCCGGGGCGCGATGGTCAGCCACCGCTGGGCCTGGTGATTGACCGGACCGGCGTGCATTTTGACAGCTCGGGGCCATCCGATCTGGAGACGTTTCTGGCGCAAGACCCCTTGGATGACGGTGCTCTGTTGAACCGCGCACGCGGCTGTATCGAACGCATAAAAGAGGCGCATCTGAGCAAGTACAACGCGTTTGACGCCAACGCCCCCTGCCCTGATCCGGGGTATGTGGTGGTGATTGATCAAACCCGCGGGGATGCAAGCGTGACCCACGGCGGTGCTGACAGCAACACCTTCCGCGAGATGCTGTATTACGCCCAAGAGGACAATCCCGGCGCGCGCATTCTGATCAAGACACATCCTGAAACCGTGGCGGGCCACCGCGCGGGGTATTTCAGCGCGGATGATGAGACCGACCTGATCAAGCTTTTTGCAGAGCCGGTCAGCCCCTGGACGTTTTTTGAGGGGGCAACGGCCGTCTACACTGTGTCTTCGGGTCTGGGGTTCGAGGCGATATATGCCGGGCACAAACCCCATGTGTTTGGCCAGCCGTTTTATGCAGGCTGGGGCCTGACCGAAGACCGCCATCCGCACCGCATGACGCGCCGTGGCCGTGTGTTGACCCGCACTCAGATGTTTGCCGCGACCATGATCCTGTATCCCAAGTGGTACGACCCGCACCGCGATCGGCTGTGCGAACTGGAAGATGCGATCGCTATGCTTGAGGCTCAGGTGCGCGCCTGGCGCGAGGATCATCAGGGCTGGAGCGCCCACGGCATGCGGCTGTGGAAGCGCAAACCGTTGCAGCGGTTTTTCGGGGCCAGCGGTGCGTCTGTGCGGTTCTCAAACGACCCTGTGCCAGATGCCCCGGACGGGCCTGCGATGGTCTGGGCAAGCAAGGCCACACCCGGCACCACTGCAATGCGGGTCGAAGACGGCTTTGTGCGGTCGCGCGGATTGGGGGCCGAACTGGTGCCGCCTTTGTCTTTGGTCAGTGACGATTTGGGGATTTACTATGACCCGTCCCAGGAAAGCCGGTTAGAGCGGTTGATTGCCCGCCGGGCCGAGCTGCGCCCCGATCAGACCCTGCGTGCCGAGCGATTGATCGAGCATCTGCGCGCCCTGCGGGTGTCGAAGTACAATCTGGGTGGGGCCCGTCCCGACCTGCCCCAAGGCCACCGAATTTTGGTGCCTGGTCAGGTTGAGGATGATGCGTCAATCCGCACAGGTGCTGGCGCGATCTGCACCAATTTGGCGTTGTTGGAAATGGCGCGTGCCAAAAATCCCGATGCTGTGATCTTGTACAAACCACACCCCGATGTGGAGGCCGGATTGCGCGACGGGGCCGTGCCCGACGAAGATCTGGCCCGGCTGGCGGATGCCGTGCTGCACAACGCCGATCCGATTGCCCTGCTGGATGAGGTGCAAGAGGTCTGGACGATGACATCGCTGTTGGGGTTTGAGGCGCTGTTGCGCGGGGTCAAAGTGACCACCACCGGCGCGCCGTTTTACGCAGGCTGGGGGCTGACGCGCGATTTGGGCGACGTACCTGCCCGGCGGCGGGCGCAGGTGACGCTTGAGGGGTTGGCGCACGCAGCTTTGATCGACTATCCGCGGTATCACGATCCGGTCGCAGACCTGCCTTGCCCGGTTGAGGTGGCTGTTGCGCGTCTGGCCGAAGGGGATGTGCCACATCCCGGCGCGCTCAATCGGCTGGTGTCAAAATTGCAGGGTGTGTTTGCCAGCTATGCGCGGTTCTGGCGGTAGGCTACGGCCTATGTTTCAGCGACATCTGACCGCCGCCAGCGGTGCATCACGTCCCCGCCCACAGCGCGGCTTTCGATCAACTGAAACCGTCCGGCCTCGTCCAGTTGCGACAAGCCCAAAGCACCAATCGAGGGCAAGCCCTCGGCGCCGATGCCAAGCCCGGCGGTAAAGCCCACCAGTTCGTCCACCAGATCGGCGGCCAGCAAGGATGCGGCCAATGCGCCGCCGCCCTCGCAAAACACGCGGGTCAGGCCCTGCGCCCCCAAGGCCTGCAGAACGGCGGACATATCCAGTTGTCGGGACGTCAAACGACACTCCAGCAGCTGCGCGCCGATGCCATCCCATGCGGTTTTCAACGCAGGGTCTGCATCTGGCCCATGACACAGCCACACCGGCACATCGCGTGCCGTGCGCGCCAACACGGACATCATCGGTAAATCCAGCTGGCGCGATACAACCACGCGCACGGGCTGGTGCGTTACCCCCATGTCACGCACGGTCAGGGATGGATCATCCGCACGTGCAGTTCCCGCACCCACCATCACCGCATCGTGGCGCGCACGCATGGCATGCACCATCCGGCGTGCGTGTGGTCCGGTGATCCATTGCGAATGACCGCTGGCCGTGGCGATGCGCCCGTCAAAGGACGACGCCAGTTTCAGTGTGACAAACGGACGCCCTGCTTCGGTTTTCAGAAAGAACCCGGCATGATCACGTGCAGCTTCATCTGCCATGACGCCGGTGGTCACCTCAATGCCGCCTGCCTGCAAGATGTCAAAACCTTTGCCCGACACACGCGGATCCGTGTCTGCCAGCGGGGCCACGACGCGGGCGATGCCTGCACCAATCAAGGCCTCGGCGCAGGGTGGGGTTTGCCCATGATGTGCGCAAGGTTCAAGCGTGACATAGGCCGTTGCCCCACGCGCCAATGCGCCAGCTTGCGCCAGCGCATTCACCTCGGCATGAGGTCGCCCTGACGGCGAGGTCCAGCCCCGCCCGACGATGCGCCCGTCACGAACGATGACACATCCCACGGCCGGGTTTGGCCAAGTCAGCCCTTGTCCGCGCCGGCCCAATGACAGGGCCAGCGCCATAAAGCGCTGATCGGCTTTGGTCATTCGTCCTCGGGGTCGTCAAGGTCCGTATCGGGGCGTAACTCGCTGACAAATTTATCAAAATCATCAGCCGCCTGGAAGTTCTTGTAGACGCTGGCAAAGCGCACATAGGCCACGGTATCAATCCGCGCCAGGCTTTCCATCACGATCTCACCGACGACTTTCGAATTGATATCCGTCTCGCCCAAACTCTCAAGCCGACGCACGATACCCGAAATCATCTGCTCTACGCGCTCGGGGTCCACGGGGCGTTTTTGCAACGCGATGCGGATCGAACGTTCCAGCTTGTCCCGGTCAAAATCTTCGCGGCGGCCATTGGATTTCACCACCACCAGATCACGCAGTTGCACGCGCTCATAGGTGGTAAAACGTCCACCACATGCCGGACAAAACCGACGCCGACGGATCGAAACGTGATCCTCGGCGGGCCGGGAATCTTTTACCTGTGTATCAATATTTCCACAAAACGGGCAGCGCATTGGCCGGTCCCCTTTTCTTCTCTGCCTCTCGGGTCATGGGTCTGATGCCCAAGTATCCACCGTCACTATAGGACAGCCGCAAGGTTTTGGGTAGAGGGGAAATGCGCCCCCAGTATGTTGGGGTAGGAATGCAACATTGACAGTTTTCCCCGTTCCTGCAAGGACAGTGCCGCATCCAAGAGGTTCATCACCGCCATGTCCAAACCTGAAGATCTGTACATCGACCTGCTGAAAAAGACGCTGACATTCAGTCTGTGGCCCGAGCCGCCCATGCCGATCGGGTATTTCAGCCGCACCAAGGCCAAGCCGGTGCAAATGCTGATCAACGGGGTGAACCGCGTGCTGTCCAAGCGCGGTATGACGCTGGGCAAGGTGCGCGATGCCACCCAGGAACAACGCGATGGTGGCGAAAGCTGGCCCGGGTTTGCCGATACAATGGTGGGCCGTAAGCGACTGGATAACATTGAGTATTGCGTGCGGCAGGTGGTGGCCGACAATGTGCCCGGCGACCTGATCGAGACAGGCGTTTGGCGCGGCGGATCCGTCATCTTGATGCGCGGTATCTTGCAAGCTCTGGAGGTCACCGACCGCACGGTTTGGGCCGCCGACAGCTTTGAGGGGCTGCCTTTGCCCGAGCCGGATAAATACCCGTCGGATGCGGGTGACAAGCACCATGAATATGATTTCCTGGCTGTGTCCGAGGACACCGTGCGGCAGAACTTTGAACGCTACGGGTTGCTGGATGATCAGGTGAAATTCCTCAAGGGGTTTTTCGCCGACACCTTGCCGGGAGCCCCGATTGAGCAGGTCGCCGTGATGCGGCTGGATGGGGACATGTACAGCTCGACGATGGACGCGCTGGAGAATCTGTATCACAAGCTGTCACCGGGTGGGTTTTGCATTATCGACGACTACACCCTGCCCCCCTGCGCCGAAGCGGTTGAGGATTATCGCCGCGCGCATGGCATCACCGAACCCCTGCAGGCCATTGATAACATGTCGAAATTCTGGCGCAAAGCAGGCTAACGCAGCTAACCGGGCAAATGCCAACTGCGCCCGCGCGGGGTTTCAACGTATTCGGGCCATGCAAAATCGATGGGTGGCGGATAGTCGCACAGCGGCGCAATAGCACCGTGATCTGCGCGACGGGTTTCAAACTCGTCCCATGCGGCGCGGCGTGTGGTTTCGTCACACAGCACACGTAAGGCGGCGCGTGCAAGCACGCGGGCGGCCACCTGCACCATCGGGTCAATCGTGGCTGGAATACCGCCCAACGCATTCATCGCCCAGGCTGGATACGGCCCCCCGCGCAAAGCAGGCCGCGCGATATAGAACCGGGCCAGCGGCGCATGCCAGGACATATCAGTGTAGTCATCCGAGGTGGAATTCAGCTGCTCAGGTGGAAGCGTACGGCGCAGCAGGGCTTCGGCGTCTTGCGGGGCAATCATCTGCGTGCATTCCGGGATCAACGGCGTGGCGGATGGCGATTTTCCGCATGCATCCTGAACCTGACGGGCGATGTCCAGCGCGGCCTGATCCCAGACCGGCGCACCAACGGTTTGCAGTTCGGACCAGACCAGATCGGCCATGACGTGGTTGGTCAGACCGGGGCGTGATTTGCTGACCCAGTGCTTTTCGACCCGGCAACCATGCATCTGTGCGATGTGATCCGCCGTGCGATCAAGGGCTGCGCTGACCTGTTCGGCCATGTCCAGATCCGGCACGCGGATCATGTATTGCAGATCGGCCTGAGCGGCTGGCAAATTGTCGGCAGTGGCCTGGCCTGTGCTGAGGATCGCCTCGGATATGGACCACCCGCCACGATGGGGCAGCATACTGTCACGCAAGGTGCGCCCGGCCTGGTACATGGCGACAAGCGCATCATTGGCCCCCGGCGCGCGGATATCGGAATGGGCTTGCGGGATCGGTGCGCCATCGGTGGCACCCCAGCGTTCGGGCACATCACAGATGAACCGGTAGATCATCGCATAGGCCGCGCCGCATTGCGTATCCCAACGCACGGTATTGCACAGCGGCAGCATGTAAAACGGATGAAACGACAGCATCGCCGCCAGCCCATCGTAGTAGCCCGCTGCGGCATGGATCGGCTTGGAGCCGCGCAGTTTTTCGGCAGGTTCGCCCGTGAACCGCAACCCGCCTTTGATGTCGTGGCGCTGCATTGCAGCCTTGGTGGCCAAAAGCCCGCCCAGACCGGCCATGCCCAGCCCCGAATGCGGATCGGTGTGGCCCGCAGCCAGATACCCCAGCCCCGCGCGCGGCGCACATTCAGGCCGGGCGGCCTGGGCATTGCCCGGCACGGCGTCATATTCGGCGTACATGCCCACCACCGGACCGTCGCCATTGTGCCATTCGGCGCAAAAGGCGGTTGGCATCCCGCCCGACCCTTCTTCGACGGTGAAGCCTTCGGCGCGCAGGCGTTTGACATACCATTCGGCCGACCGGTATTCGCGCCACGCAGGTTCCGCAAAGTCGAATATGGTCGATGTCCAATCAGATAAATCAGATGCATGTGTGGCAATCCACGCGTCACTGGTGGCCGAGGCTGGCATGCGCTTAATCCTTGCTCAGATGCGCCGCGATCTGGCGCTGATGGGCCGCATCGCGATGCTCAAACAGATAAACCCCCTGCCACGTGCCCAAAACAGGGCGCCCACCGTGCACAGGAATTGACAGGCTGACAGGCATCATCGCGGCCTTGATATGGGCCGGCATATCATCGGGGCCTTCGTAGGTATGGCGCAGATAGGCCATCGACGGGTCTGTGCTGGGTGGCACAAGGCGTTGAAAAAAGGCGTGCAGATCGGTTTGCACTTCTGGATCGGCGTTTTCCTGGATCAGCAGGCTGGCCGAGGTGTGGCGCACAAACAGCGTCAGCATCCCCGCCTGCACCCCCGTCCCCGAAACCCAAGCCACAACATCCCGGGTGACTTCATAAAGCCCCTGGCCACGGGTAGAGAGGGTAAACTGGGTCTGCATTGCCTGACGGACCTAGCCGGGGCGACCGTTCAGGTCAACACGCCCCCCACGAGAAGCTGGCGTGGTCATAGCATTGCCCGGCGCGTTCTTTGGCCTCGAACAACGCGTAAAAATCGCGAGATTGCACCGAACCTGCGTCGCATTGCAATTCCGCCAGCATCTGATCGGCCTTGAACACAGCCACACCGCCGCGCAACTCGGGTGTCTCAGACGCGATGCGGGCCTGGGCGAAGTGCACCTGATAGGTCACATCACCGGCCCAGAATTCCAGCTCTTCGTAGATCGAGCTGCCAACCCCATTCCACGGTGTCAGGTGAATGTCGCGCACATGATGCGCCAAAATCAGCTCGGCGCTGCCGGATGTGGGGCCAAAGCGGTAATAGGCTGCCGTGCCTTGCAGGCAGATGTCCAACGATTTGGCCCCGCCTTTGACCGTGCAATGAAACAGCGGCTGACCGGCCCCAAAACAACCCTGTTGGGCAAACGCACTGAGCGGCATAAGTGACAAAACGGCGGCAAGACAGGCAAAACGCATATCGGGAAATCCTTGTTCGTGGTGCAATATGATACCAGCCTAACACACAAAAACAGCGCTTGCAGCTTGTGTCATGGGCCGCACTGCGCCATCACATAGGCGAACAATTTGCCGGAAGGGCGCATCATGGTTTCGATCATCCTGACCGGTCTTTTCCCCAGCGTCGTGCTGGTCCTGATTGGCGGGCTGGTGCGCAATCGGTTGTCCCAGACCGCGTGGCAAGGTGTGGATCGTCTGAACTTTGAGATCCTGTTTCCGGCACTGTTGTTTACCGCGGCCTCGGCCCGGCCAATTGATCCCGGTGATCTGCTTGTGATGTGGCCGCTGGTGTGTGCTGTTCTGGGGCTTGGCGTGATGCTCAGCTGGTTTGCGCGCCCCTATGGCCCAGAACGGTTTCTGGATTTCGCAGGGTGCTGGCAGACCGCCTGGCGGTTCAACACAGCCCTTGGGTTTGTCGTGGTCAGCGCCTTGCCGTCCGCTGATATTGGGCTTTATGCCATTGCCATCGGGTTGGGCATACCACTGGTCAACATCATGGCGATTGCGGCCCTGTCGCGCGGCACGGGGCTAAGTGCGCTGATGGTGGTGCGCAAGGTGGCGCTTAATCCGTTTTTGCTGGGCGCACTGGCGGGGGTGCTTGTTGGGATCACGCAAATCCCGATCCCGGAGTTGGTGATGTCACCTGTGCAAATGCTGGGTGCGGCGGCAATTCCGGTGGCGCTGATTTCGGTTGGGGCGTCTTTGAACTGGTCCTCATTGGGGCAGATGGATGGGTTTGCCCGGCTGATTGTCACAATCAAGCTGATCGTTTTGCCGCTGGCGGTTACACTGGTGGCGCTGGTCTTTGACCTGTCACATCCGGTGGTGCCGGTGCTGATCATCTTTGCCGCCCTGCCACCTGCCACAGCGGCGCATGTTCTGGCGGCCGGGTTTGGCGCAGACAAGGTAAGGCCTGCCACGTTGGTGGCACAGGCCACGTTGCTAAGCGCTGCAACCTTGCCAATCTGGATGATCGTGGCCGAGGCCTTGGGGGTTTAGGCGACCACCAGATCGCGCGCCTGAGATGCGCCCGCGCCCGGTTTGACAGCGACGCCGCATTCTTCTGCGATCACATCCAGCCTGTCGCGATGCCACGAAGAATACAGCCAATCGCCGGGCTGCGGCACCAACCCATGTTTCACCGGGTTCATCCAGCAATAGCGCGTCAGGTGCTTGTGTTCTTGCGGGCCGCGAATGGCGTGCTGCCAGATATGAGGATGCCAGATGGGTTTGGCGTGTTTTGGATCTTGCCCCAGCGCACGGGTGAACCGCGCCATGATCACCGCCCAACGTGCCGCGTGATCACTGTCACCGGGTGGCAGTTTCCAGATGCAATGCAGGTGATCAGGCAAGGTAACCCAAGCGTCGATATCGAACAGATGATCCGCCTGCGTCCTGCGCACCGCCGCGCGCAACAGATCGACGTGGCGAGTGAGAAGATCAGACGAGGGATCTGCCAGGCGGACGGTAAAAAACATGCAGGCGCCCAAGCGATGAGGAGGGATAAGATATGTCATGCCCTTCAGATTGGTGCGGCATGGTTAAGATTTGGTTGAAGGATCACAGACAAATGGTCTGGCTGAGGTCAAACCAAGATTGCCAGAACCCCAAAAAAGATCAGGTTCAGACCACACCACAGATAAAGCCATGTCACAAACGGACGCTTTGCCGTCTTGTGGCGAAACAGGCGTTGCGCTGCAATGCCACCAATGGCCCCACCCAAAGCAGCCCACCACAGCAAGCGGCGTTCGGGAGTGCGGCGCCAACCTTTGCGCGCGCTCAGCTTGTCCCACCCCATGGAACAAAAACAAAGTACCGATGTGCTGATGACTATGCCAACGAGGGTTTGGATTGAAGTGAGTTCAGACATGCGTGCTCTGCATCGCCTTTGCCAATAGGAATGCCCGGTTTGACGCGTCTAAAACTTTAACACTCCACCCACTTTTCATAGAACCTGATATCGTCTTGCAGCAATGTCCGCACGCGAGACAGTGCTGATGAATCAGCATAAAAACGCTCTTTCAGGTCGAGGTACGCAGGAAGCTTTTGATCTGTTCTGTTCAACTGTTTCCGACCCACTGTCAGGCCGGTCGCGTGGTCAATCTTGTTAGGGTCATCGCGCAACATCGAGATATCTGCGATCAGGTCAAATTGTGACATATCGATGCCCGTGAAAAAACAATTGCTATAAAAATCCCGAATATTGGGCAGTGCCGCGAATTCAACTATGCTTAGGTTCTCGGTGACCAGTTTGCGACGCAAAGCATTGCGCATCAGGATTTCGGGCGTGTTATCGTCTGAAATCCAGTAGTAGAAATGAGAAATCAGGCGCTCAACTGGATCGCGCAAAATCGTTGCACGGCAGTCTGCTTGAACACCTCGATATTTGCCAATCCAGAAATGTCCATAGACCGCCCGCCGCCCTTGCAGCGAAGCCAGGTGATTGCGCCGGAGATACGCGGCACGGTCACAGTTAAACATTGCTTCGGGATTGGTGATGCGATCGGCATAATCCAGCAGCAGATCAGTTCCGAACTTGTATTGAGCAGCCGCACGGATCGATGACCCGCCCGTCTTGGGGACATGGACAAAGATTAGCTCCAGCGCCATTTCAAAGCCTCTTTTGTGTCAATGGCGCTTAAGCTTTGCCCTTACTGATCCAGGAAGCTACGCAATTTCCGGCTGCGGCTGGGGTGTTTCAGTTTGCGCAGGGCTTTGGCCTCAATCTGGCGGATCCGTTCGCGGGTGACCGAGAACTGCTGGCCCACTTCCTCAAGCGTGTGGTCGGTGTTCATGCCGATGCCAAAGCGCATGCGCAGCACGCGTTCCTCGCGCGGGGTCAGCGATGACAACACGCGGGTCGTGGTTTCCTTGAGATTGTCCTGAATGGCGCTGTCGAGGGGCAGAATGACGTTCTTGTCCTCGATGAAGTCACCCAGCTGGCTGTCTTCTTCGTCGCCAATCGGGGTTTCCAGACTGATCGGTTCTTTGGCGATTTTCATCACCTTGCGCACTTTTTCGAGCGGCATTTGCAGCTTTTCTGCCAGTTCTTCCGGCGTGGGCTCGCGGCCGATCTCGTGCAGCATCTGACGCCCTGTGCGCACCAGTTTGTTGATCGTTTCGATCATGTGCACCGGAATACGGATGGTGCGGGCCTGATCGGCAATCGACCGGGTGATCGCCTGACGGATCCACCAAGTGGCATAGGTGCTGAATTTATAGCCACGACGGTATTCAAACTTGTCCACGGCTTTCATCAGGCCGATGTTACCTTCCTGAATAAGATCAAGGAATTGCAGGCCTCGGTTCGTGTACTTCTTGGCGATTGAGATCACCAAGCGCAGGTTCGCCTCGACCATTTCTTTCTTGGCCTGGCGGGCTTCTTTTTCGCCCTTCTGAACCTGCTGAACGATGCGGCGGAATTCTGAGATATCAAGACCAACATACTGGCCCACCTGCGCCATGTCGGCGCGCAGCTCTTCCACCTTTTCGGGGCTGCGTTCCATGAACATCTGCCAGCCTCGGCCAGACTTCTGGTTCATGTCTTCCAGCCAGTTCGGGTCCAGCTCGCGACCGCGGTATTCTTCGATGAATTCGCGGCGGTTGATACGGGCCTGATCGGCCAGCTTCACCATAGCTGAATCGATCTGCATGATGCGGCGGTTGATGCCATAAAGCTGGTCAATCAACGCCTCAATCCGGTTGTTGTGCAGGTGCAGTTCGTTCACCAGCTCAACAATCTCCGAGCGCAGTTTCTGATAGGTCGCTTCCTGCTTTTTCGAGAACGAGTCATCCTCGTTCAGGGTCGCAGAAATCCGGCTGTCCTGCATTTCGGCCAACATTTCATAATCGGCGGCGATACGGTCCAGCGTTTCCAGCACGCGTGGCTTTAGCGCGGCTTCCATCGCGGCCAGGCTCATGTTGGCCTGTTCGTCGTCATCGTCATCATCGTCGTCGTTGCTGATCGGGTTGCCGTCGGCGTCCAGTTCCTGCGCGCTCTCGTCCTTTTTCTCGGACGGGGCCGAGGTGACGTTGGCGGCATCCACCACCGGGCTTTCGCTTTCTTCGTCCATCTGATTGCCAAATGTGGCCTCCAGATCAATCACATCGCGCAGCAAAATGTCTTCTCCCAACAATTCGTCGCGCCAGATGGTGATGGCCTGAAACGTCAGCGGGCTTTCGCACAGGCCTGCGATCATTGTGTTGCGCCCGGCCTCGATGCGTTTGGCAATGGCAATCTCGCCTTCACGGCTGCGCAACTCAACGCTGCCCATTTCGCGCAGATACATGCGCACAGGGTCATCCGTGCGGTCCAGCTTTTGCTCATTGCCCGACCCAAGCGTGATCTCACCTTTCTTGCCAACCTCGGCAACGGCGGTGGATTTTTGCTCTTCTTCTTCAACCTCTTCGGCCTCGATGATGTTGATGCCCATTTCTGACAACATCGACATCACGTCTTCGATCTGCTCGGAATTCACCTGATCGGGAGGCAGCACCTCATTGAGCTGATCATAGGTGATGTAGCCCTTCTCGCGGGCTTCGGCGATCATCTTTTTGACGGCAGTCTGGCTCATGTCCAGCGAGTGATCAGCGTCCTGATCTTCGGGCTTTTGATCCTCAGAGGTCTTAGCGGCCATGCAGCTCTCCTAACGTTGGTCGGGCAGATAGGTGATTCGGTTAAAACGAATCATTATCTTTATCGAGTGATTCGGCCACCCGTTTACCCTGATTTTGTTAACCATTCCTACGATTCGTGTTCTTAACGCCCCGGTTTGGAATAGGTAATCTCATTCAGCAGCGCGTCCAGTCGCGCTTTTTCTTCACGTTTGATTCGCGCGCCATTGTCGGCCAGGTCGTATTCGGCACGATCCTCTTGTTGGCTGCGCACGGCCCGGTTGCGGGCTTCGGCGGCCTGACCCAGGCGGTATGTCACGCTTTCGTCTGCGATATGGTCTATGTCTTCGGTCGCCTCTGATATCTCGACATGCAGGCCACGTTGGGCATCCAGCTTGGCCAGTTCTTCGGCCATGGTCATACGTGCAATGTCATTGTCACCCGGCTGGCGAACCGAGGGTGCTAACGCGACATGGGGCAGGTTCATGTGCTTTTCAAGAGCCTGCACGCCCAATTCCTGTTCAATGTGCAAAGTCAGGCTTTCTGCCCCGGTCGAGGCCGCGCGCAGGATCACATCACGCAAGGCGGCATGATCGGGGCTGGCACAGTCCATGCCCTGAACGCCGGCCTCAAATTCATCCAGCAGATCGGGGCAGCAAATCAGCGTGGCCAGAATGACCGCCTCGCGCATTTGCACCTGAGCGGCGTCCCCTGCGGCCACCAGCAAAGACGCCTTGGTCGAGGGCATGGCAGGATCCGGCGCGTTCCATTTGCGGCGTTTGGTCTGTGGCCCGGAAGCCGCCGAGCGGTTTGAGAACAACGCCCAGCGCATATCTTTGATCGCCTGACCATAGTGCGACCGGATCGAGGGATCAGCGATCAGTTTGATTTTCTCGCGCAGGGCCTTGTCGAGTGCGGCTTTGCGTTCGGGGCTGTCAAACACCCGGCCTTCGGTTTCGCGTTGCCACAACAGCTGCACCATCGGCATGGCCTTATCCAGCACCGCCTGCACTGCACCCGGCCCCTGTGCACGGATCAGATCATCGGGGTCCTGGCCTTCGGGCATCAGGGCAAACCGCAGGGATTTACCGGCCTCCAGCAGGGGCAGTGCGATATCGATCACGCGGTGGGCGGCGCGCAGGCCTGCCGTGTCACCATCCAGCGCGATAATCGGCTCGTCGGCGATACGCCAGAGCATGGCCAGCTGATGTTCGGTCACCGCCGTTCCAAGCGGGGCCACCGACGCGCCAAAGCCGCCCATCGCCAATGCGATCACATCCATATAGCCTTCGGCCACGATCAGGGGCTGGCCCTTGCCTGCGGCCTCACGCGCGGGGCCGTGGTGATAAAGCGTGCGGGATTTATCAAACAGGGCCGTTTCGGGCGAGTTCAGATATTTGGCGTTGTCGTTGGGGTCCATCGCGCGGCCACCAAACGCGATACAGCGCCCACGGGCGTCGCGAATGGGAAACATGATGCGGCCCCGGAATGTATCATAGGGCTTGCCGCCCTTTTGGCTGGGTTTCGCCAGACCCGCATCCAGGATCATCTGATCTTCGACGCCCTTGCCCTTCAGGTGATCCCACAGCCCTTGCCAGGCATCCGGGGCAAAGCCGATCTCGAACTGATCCAATGCGGCATCGTTCAGTTTGCGCCCCTCAAGATAGGTGCGCGCGGCGGCCCCTGCCCCGGTTTTAAGCTGCAATTTGAAATGCTGCACGGCCATCTGCATGACATCAGCCAATTGGCTGGCACGGTCGGCCTTGGCCTGTGCCTGAGGATCACGTTCGGGCAGTTGCATCCCGGCCTCGGTGGCCAGAATGCGCACGGCTTCCATGAAATCCACATTTTCCGTTTCTTTAACAAACGATATGGCATCACCTTTGGCGTGACAGCCAAAGCAATAATAAAACCCCTTGCGGTCATCGACATGAAAGCTGGCGGTTTTTTCCTGGTGGAACGGGCACGGCGCCCACATATCGCCCTTGCCCTGATTTGATTTGCGCGTGTCCCACATCACCTTGCGCCCCGCGACCTGGGTCAACGAGGTTCGGGTGCGCAATTCATCAAGGAAACCGGGCGGCAGGCTCATGCTCTATATATCGGGGCTGGGCGTCCCCGAGTCCAGAGGCCCGCCCGGCTTATTGCGCCAGACACGCCGCCTCATAGGCCTCGGCCACCTCATCTGTCAGCTGGTCCTCGGGCAGGGTCCAGACCCAATCCACGATATGCGGCACAGCCGCCGCAAAGCCTGCGGTATCGCCTTGCAGATCGCCCGTGATGGCGCTGACAGTATCTGGCTTGTCCTGACCAGAGGCCCGCTGGGACACGGCAGCCCCGGCAATATCAGCCGAGACTGAACAAAGCTGTGTTGTGTCCTGCGCTGTGGCGGGCGCGGCCAATATTACAAGTGAAAGGGCAAGACGGAGCATGGCAAACCTCACGGGGGAATGGAATCATGTGCAGGGTGGTAAGATACCTGTCTGACCGCCAGATACCAGCGCACTATCCCTGACGTGCGCGTACCGTTTCCATGGCAACCGTCAGATCATGCACCAGTGTTTCGGCAAAGCCCCGGAAGACCATGATCAACCATGTGTCCGCCCCTGTACGCGTCAGCGAGGCCATCATGTGCTGCAGATCTGTGCGCGCGGTGTGGCCGCGTTTGAACTGACTGTCGCGCAAATCCATCGGTGTTAACCGTGCCAGAACATCCACCGCCCCTGCGCCTTTTAGCTGAACACAGGCCCAGGCATCGGATTGATCGGTCAGTGCCGCGTGTTTGGCCAGATAAGCGCCTGGTTCGGGCCCCATCAGCAGCGTGATCCCCTGTCCGAACCAAATCGCCCGCGCGCCTGCTTTGCCGGTGGTCCGGTTGGCGGCAGGTGCCGAAACGCCGTGCGCTGTGTGCAAGGCCTTGGCCAGCGCATCATGCTGATCGTTGTACGCCGCGATGCTGGTCAACGCACCAGCGTCGACCTCGCTGAGCGTGAGCGCGCCAATGGTGCGCGGCAACAGCCCCGCGCAGGGGGTTTTGGCAACCAGATCAACCACGGGTGCGCCCTCCTTCTGGATCAAACACCACCGGGTCGGTCACTTCGCACAAGGTTTCCACACCTTTGAGGTGATCGACCATGCGCACAACTTCGCCGTGGCGGGCGCGGCCATTCATAAGAAAGCCCAGTGCCAGATTGGTGTCAAACGTCGGTGACCACGCCACCGAGGTGATATAGCCCTGGCTGGTCTCGCGGGTGGCCTCCGCGTCAGCCTCAAAGAGATGCGCCCCGGCAGTCAGCATCTTGACCTCGCCTTTGGGGCGCAGGCCGATCAGCTGCTCGCGCTGGTCGCCCAACAGACCGGGACGGGCCGCCATAGCCTTGCCGATACAGTCCTTGCCGGGGCTGATCATCCGTTGCATCCCGATATCAAATGCCGTCACGCGTCCGTGGATTTCGGCATGGGTGATAAATCCCTTTTCAACCCGCAACACATTCAGCGCCTCCATGCCGTATGCCCCGCCGCCCAGCGCCGCAGAGCGCTGTGACACTGCGCGAAACAGGCTGTCGCCATAGCGGGCAGGCACGGCCAGTTCGTACGCGTGCTCACCAGAAAAGGAGATGCGGAACAAACGCGCGGTGATGCCGCCAACCTGTACATCGGCGCAGGCCATGAAGGGAAAACTGGCGTCGTCAATCGGCGTGTCCAGCAGATCATTCAACAGATCACGTGATTTCGGCCCGGCCACAGCAAACTGCGCCCATTGTTCGGTCACCGACACCATGCGCACATCCAGGTGCGGGGCAAGGCATTGATGCACAAACTCCAGATGCCGCATCACCTGCCCTGCGGCGGCGGTGGTGGTGGTCATCACATAATGCTGAGGGCCCAGCCGCGCGCAGGTGCCATCGTCCATGACATGGCCATCTTCGCGCAGCATCAGACCATAGCGCACACGGCCCTGTTTGAGCGTCGAAAACATATTGGTGTAGACCATGTCCAGAAACGCGGCAGCATCCGGGCCCTGGATATCAATCTTGCCCAGGGTTGAGACATCCGCGACCCCCACGGCATTGCGCACATAGCCCACTTCGCGGTCGCACGATTGGCGCCAATGGGTTTCATCCCCCTGAGCAAAGAACGACGGGCGATACCACAGGCCCACCTCAATCATCTCTGCGTTCATGTCCAACGAGGCATGATGCGACGTGGTCAACCGGCGCGGGGCAAACCCCATGCCCTGCGCCCCTGCCCCCATCGCGGCAATGCTGACAGGTGTGTAGGGCGGGCGGAATGTGGTGGTGCCCGTTTCCGGGATGCCGTTGCCCGTGGCATCGGCCAGCACCGCAAGGGCTGCCACGTTCGAGTTCTTGCCCTGATCCGGTGCCATGCCTTGGGTGGTGTACCGCTTCATATGTTCGACCGAGCGGAAGTTTTCCCGGGCCGATTGCTGCACGTCCTTGACGGTGACATCGTTCTGGAAATCCAGCCATGCGCGGCCCTTGCCGGGGACGTTCCACAGCGGGGTAATGTCAAAGCTGCCATCTTCGGCCTTGGGCGTGTCGATGTCTTTGGATTTGATCCCCAGATCATCCAGCACCGCGCGGGCCGTCTGCCCGCCATGCGCCAGACAGGCCGCGGTTGAGAATTGCCCCATCGCAGCGCCCGTCACGGACATGCCCGGCACAGCGCTCTGAGATGGCAAGAACGCCAGCACATCGCGGTCCCAGATGGGACGCGCGCCCATATGGCAGGTCAGATGCACCGACGGGTTCCACCCCCCCGACATGGCCAGACAATCGGTTTGCAGTTTTTCCGTACCCTGCGCGGTGCGAATGGTAATCGCCTCAAGGCCCTTGCGGCCCTCGGCCTTGGACACTTCGGCACCGGGGTAAAACGGCACGTCCAGATCGCAGGTGGCGTGGTGGCGGCTGTCGATCAGCGCGCTGACATGCACGCCTGCGTTTTGCAGGTCGCGCACTGTGCGATGGGCTGCATTGTTGTTTGCAAAAACCGTCAGGTTCTTGCCCGGCACCACGCCCCACCGGTTCAGATAGGCGCGCACAGCGCTGGCCATCATCACGCCGGGACGGTCGTTGTTTTGAAAGGCCACAGGCCGCTCGATGGCCCCGGCGGCCAGGATGCAGCGTTTCGCCACGATCCGCCAAAACGTTTCACGCGGGGCAAATGTGCGCATGCTGAGCGCAGGCGAGGATTTCTCAAGCGCGCCGTAAGTGCCCTGGTCATAGGCACCTGTCACAGTGGTGCGCGTCATCAGACGCACGTTTGGCAACGCTGCAAGCTCGGCTGTGGTTTGCTCGGCCCAGAGGTGCGCGGGCATGCCATCCACCTCATGGCTTTCAGCATTCAAACGGCCCCCCATGCGGGTGTCTTCATCGGCCAGTATCACATCCGCCCCGGCCTGCGCGGCGGTGCGCGCAGCCATCAGGCCCGCAGGCCCGGCCCCGATGATCAGCACATCACAATGCGCAAAAGCCTTGTCGTATTTATCGGTATTGGCCTCTTTTGAAAGCGCGCCCAATCCGGCGGCACGGCGAATGATCGGCTCGTACAGCTTCTCCCACGCCTTTTTCGGCCACATGAAGGTTTTGTAGTAAAACCCGGCGGTCAGGAACGGCGACACAACGTCGTTCAGCTCCATCACGTCAAACTCGACCGAGGGCCAGCAATTCTGACTGCGCGCCATAAGGCCTTCGTGCAATTCCAGCGTGGTGGCGCGTTCATTCGGGCTTTGGGCCCCGGCCAGCCCGGTGGTGACCAGCGCGTTGGGTTCTTCGCTGCCAGCGGTCAGGATGCCACGGGGGCGGTGATATTTGAACGACCGCGCCACAACAGCCACGTCATTGGCCAGCAGCGCCGAGGCCAGCGTATCCCCTGTGAACCCCCGGTAGCGTGTGCCATCGTAAGTGAAATGCACCGGACGGGTGCGGTCAATCAGACCATGATCTGCAACTCTCATGACATGGCCTGTTTCACATCCGAGGCCAGCTCGCAGCTGAGAACCTCGTGGGTGATCGTATTGCGGGTCACCACGATCCACGTACTACAGCCGCTTTCGTGATACCAAAGATCACGGATTGTGCCTGCAGGGTTTTCGCGGTTGTGCACATAATCATCCCAATCGGATATCTCGGCGTCTGCCGCGGGGCGGTTCAATGCCACTGCATTGCCGACATAGTAAAATTCGCGGCGGTCGCGGTCGCCACAATGAGGACAGGTCAATCGCATGTCAGTTCTCGATCACGGCTAGGCAGTTTTGCGGATCCACCCGGTTCAGGCGGTATTTGACTTCGCGGCCTGCGGTTTCGGCCAGATCAATTTTGCCGCCGCAGCCCTCGGCATCGCCCATCCACAGATATTCGGTCGCGATGGTCAGGGTGCTGTCGGTTTCGTCACTGACATAAAACGACCCGCCATCACATTCGACCGAGCAGCCTTTGCGGCGGTCAGACCCTTTCCAGCAGATCAATGATTGATCCAGACGTTGTGCCGCGTGGCCGTCGCGTTTGACGTGGCCCTGGTTGGCGAAATCCACCACCAGGTAGGCAAAGCGATTGGTAAACTCGCCGTCCTGCTGGTCGTGGATCCACATGGTCAGAGCCCGCGCCACTTGATCAGGATGCTTGTCCAGATGCGCCTGCGTGTAGTCGCGGGTGTAGCAGCCCGGTGTGGGGCCTTCTTGCGCGGTGGCGGCCGTGGCCAGAACCATCGCACTAGTGAAGATTATGTTGCGCACCTGTGCCCTCCTCATCCATCAGGTTTTGACCCGTTACGAACCGCTCCAGCCGGAACTTGGTGGCCGCCGGGTGGTACTTGTCGGTGGCCATCAGATGGGCCATGCAATTGCCCGACGCAGGTGCGGCCTTGAACCCGCCATAGCACCAGCCTGCATCCAGATAGAGGCCGTCAATATGCGTACGGTCAATGATGGGGCTGCCATCGGGTGTCATATCCATGATCCCGCCCCAAGAGCGCAGCACCTTGGCTTTGCCGATCATCGGCATCAAGGTCATGCCCGCCTCCATCACATGTTCGGCCAGCGGCAGGTTGCCGCGCGCAGCATAGGAGGAATACATGTCCAGATCACCGCCAAAGACCAACCCGCCCTTGTCAGACTGGCTGATATAGAAATGCCCCATGCCAAAGCTGACCACATGGTCGATGCAGGGCTTGAGCCCTTCGGTGACAAAGGCCTGCAACACGTGGCTTTCGATCGGCAGGCGCATTCCGGCCATCGCGGCCACTTGGGACGACCGGCCCGCGACGATGATCGCCACCTTTTTGGCACGAATGGCGCCGCGCGTGGTTTGCACGCCTTTGACAACGCCGCCTTCGACATCGATGCCGGTGACTTCGCAGTTTTGGATCAGGTCCACGCCCCGATCAGACGCGCCGCGCGCATAGCCCCAGGCCACGGCATCATGGCGGGCCGTGCCTGCGCGGCGTTGCAACAGCCCGCCATAGATCGGGAACCGCGCCTGTTCGTAGTCCAAATAGGGCAGGATACGCTTCAGATCATCGCGGCTGAGCAGGTCCACATCATCGCCCTGATTTCGGATCGCATTGCCCCGACGGATCGCTGCATCGCGCTGACCGTCATTGTGAAACAGCGCAATCTGGCCGCGTTGCGAATGCATGACGTTGTAGTTCAGGTCTTCCTCCAGCCCCTCCCACAATTTCAGGGAGTGGCTGTAAAATTCCGAGTTGCCCGGCAGAAAGTAATTGGCGCGCACGATGGTGGTGTTGCGGCCAATGTTGCCGCCACCCAGATAGCCCTTTTCCAGCACGGCGACATTGGTGATGCCGTGCTCTTTGGCCAAATAATACGCCGTCGACAGCCCGTGCCCGCCGCCCCCGATGATGATCACATCATAGTCGGGCTTTGGCGTGGCATCGCGCCAATGGGCCTGCCAGCCACGATTGCCGGTCAGCCCTTCTTTGAGAACGCGCAGGCCAGAAAAGCGCATGTGATACCCCCCGGGGTTGGTTTGGTCCGACTGAACCAAGGAATGTTCCGGATAGCAATGGGGGGCCGTGCAAGTCACCCGGCTTTCCGACAGGTTTTCGTCAACCGGCGACGTTGATCCGCGCGCGCGGCTTTGGTTTTGGCCGCGTCACAGGTGATCTGGGCGCGCAGCGGCGCGTGTCTCACGTGAGATCACTTCGATCGGGGCAATTGGGGCGCCGTCGGGGCCACGCAGCGGGTTATGCTTGGCGCGGCCAGACACCAGAGCCAAAAACATGCGGCGCAGTACGGCGGCACCTGCCCTTTTGAAACCGCGATCCTTGCCGGGTGTTCTTTGCCCCGGCCTGGCCGACGCGGTATAGGCCTCGCATATCGCGGGGCCATAGACCGCCTCATGCTGGGCGCGCTGCGATTGACGCAGCACTGTTCCCACGAAAGGGATTTTCAAGTTCGGCAGCGTGTTCATCACCGGTGTGTTGCAACACCCCGCATGCCAACGCAGCAAGCCCTTGGGCGAGAGCCGCAGGATTTTCAGATGCTCCTGCCCGGCTGTGATCTGGATCTGATCGGGTGTGGTTTGCCAGATATCTGTGCCCCCTGCCGGGGTCAGAACATCATCAGCATTGTCATACAGGTTGGCGGCGGTCTGGCAATCGACGCAGTAGCATCTAACGTGTGTGCCCGCCGAACGGGCGGGCACAGCAATCTTCAACTTGGTCTGACCGCAACGACAGCTGTGATGCACATGCGCTGTCATTGCGGCATGGCCTTACAGACCCAGCGCGCGGTAGCTGTCAGCAACTTTGCCGATCGATACCAGATAAGCGGCGGTGCGCAGATCCTTCACGTCATCACGGCTGTGCCAGGTTTCACGCATCGCCTGATAGGCTGCGCGCATGCTGTCATCCAGGCCCGAGCGCACCAGTTCCAACTCGCCAGCACCGCGCAGATATTTCTGCTTGAAGCCGTCAGTCAGCGTCCAGCCCAGCTCTTTGTCGGCGCTCAGGCTTTCCAGCTCGTCTACAATCAGCTGGTGACGCGCCTCTTCCTGGCGGCGGCCCATACGGCCAAACCGGATATGGCTGAGGTTTTTGACCCACTCAAAGTAAGACACGGTCACACCGCCTGCGTTGGCGTACATGTCGGGGATGATCACACAGCCTTTTTCGCGCAGGATTTCATCGGCACCGGCGGTGACGGGGCCGTTTGCAGCCTCAATCACAAGAGGGGCCTTGATGTTGGCCGCATTGCCCATATGGATCACGCCCTCAAGCGCGGCGGGCACAAGGATATCGCATTCCTTTTCCAGAACGGATGATCCATCTTCGATATGGGTGCCATCAGGATAGCCGGTGACGCCGCCATGTTTGGCAATCCAGCTGCGCACGGCTTCGACGTCCAGTCCTTTGTCATCAACCAGCGCACCGTCACGTTCGATAATGCCGGTGATTTTGCAGCCGTCTTCTTCGGACAGGAACTTGGCGGCGTGGTAGCCCACATTGCCCAGACCCTGCACCACCACTGTTTTACCATCCAGCGTGCCCGACAGACCCGCGACCTTGATATCTTCGGGGTGACGGAAGAATTCCTGCAAGGCGTATTGCACACCGCGGCCCGTGGCCTCGGTCCGGCCCTGAATGCCGCCGGCGTTCACCGGTTTACCCGTAACACAGGCACGGCTGTTAATGTCGGTGGTGTTCATCCGGCGATACTGGTCCGCGATCCAGGCCATCTCACGCTCGCCCGTGCCCATATCCGGGGCCGGGACGTTTTGCGAGGGGTGGATCAAATCGCGCTTGGCCAGCTCATAGGCAAAGCGGCGTGTGATGCGTTCCAGCTCGTGCTCGTCCCATTCGCGTGGATCGATCCGCAGCCCCCCCTTGGAGCCGCCAAACGGGGCCTCAACCAAGGCGCACTTATAGGTCATCAGCGCCGCAAGCGCCTCGACTTCGTCTTGGTTCACACCCATCGCAAAGCGAATGCCGCCTTTCACAGGTTCCATATGTTCCGAATGCACGGACCGGTAACCGGTGAAGGTATGAATTTGGCCACGCAGGCGCACACCAAAGCGGACCGTATAGGTGGCGTTACACACCCTGATCTTTTCCTCCAGCCCTGGTGGCAGGTCCATCAGTGCGACGGCACGGTTGAACATCAGATCCACGGATTCGCGGAAACTTGGCTCATTGGCTGGGGTCATATTGTCTCTCCTCCTGGACATCCGGTCCATGCGTTGAGTCGCAATTTGGCGTATCGGATGTAAAGGCATGGTTAATCGGCTAATCTCTTTTGTCCACCCACAGCGGCAGACCGGCGTGCGATAAACACGGTAAAATCTACCCTAACGTGCAATGCGTTTCGATTTGGAAACAATCCCTTCATATTCAGGTGATTGTTCACTTAAATGATTAATTTCAATGCGTTACGGGGTGTATCCGCCATATTTTGGTCACAGGCCTCTGCCACACACGGTGTTGGACAAATGTGTTTGGAGGGCAGGATTCTGCCCAACGAGGTGATGAGATGAAGAGACGTAACGCGCTCAAGACAAAGCTGAACGAACGGTTGAAGGCGAATATTCTTGCCTGGGCCGCGCGGCATGGAAAGTCGTTTGAAGACGAAGAAGAAGGCGGGATGACGATCATTGCGCTGTTCGTCTTTATCCTGATGCTGACCATGGGTGGCATCAGTATCGACCTCATGCGACACGAAATGGAGCGCACCCAGCTTCAGGCCACACTGGACAGTGCGGTTCTGGCCGGTGCCGGTGCCCCTGCGGGTGCCACCAAACAACAAATCAAAGAAATCGTTGAGGATTTCTTCGTCAAAAGCGGCAAAGCCGACTATCTGAACGAGTTGGGTGATGATGATATCATCGCCACGCTGAACTCGCGGCGGGTGGCGGCAACGGCCAATATGACGCTGAACACATATTTGATGAAACTTATGGGGGTGAACACACTGAACGCCGGTGGCGGTGCCACGGCCGAAGTGCGCACGCCCAAGCTGGAAATTGTTCTGGTGCTTGACGTGTCGGGTTCGATGCGTGGCACCAAGCTGGCCAATCTGAAAATCGCAGCCAAGGAATTCATCACAACGATCCTGAACAGCTCAGATCCGGGCAGCACATTGATTTCGATCGTGCCCTACAGCTGGGGTGTAACCCCAAGCAAAGGCATGTACGAAGCGCTGAGCGTGGCCGAAACACATTCCTACTCAAGCTGCATCAAGTTTGAAGAAGCCGACTTTGACACCGCTGTGATCGACGATTCAAAGACATACGAACAGCGGATCTATACATCGGTTGAAGTCTGGAACAGTAACCCGGAATTCGGTGATATTGAATCAGGTTTGCTGACCGATGCGACATCGGCCGCGTACAACCGGACGTGTTTCACGGATGACTACTTTGTGGTCATGCCAATGCAAACCAGCGAAACACTGCTGCACGCCAAGATCGATTCCCTGGAGGCGGCTGGCTCGACCTCAAGCCACCTGGGCATGAAGTGGGCGGCTGGCATTCTTGACCCCAATTTCGCGGATGTGGTGACGTCACTTCAGACGCCACGCCCCGATGGCCTGGACGAAAACGGCGACCCGATCATGGTTACCGAAATTGATCCAACGCTGACCAATGTGCCCGCGCTTTACACTGAGAGTGATACACAAAAGATCATCGTTCTTATGGGCGACGGCAAAAACGACGGCACCTATGAATTTACTGCGGGCAACTACCGCGGCGCAGATTCCTACCTGCACGAAATCATCGATGACGATCCTGATTTCGAATACATGTACAACCGCTATAACCCGTCACAAGAATGGCATGGCAGCGGATATGAGTGGTATTGCGGTCGGTCGGGATATGAATGGCTGGAGTGCATCTACGAACCCGCTCTGTCGCGCTATATCTACAACCCGAACAACAGCACCTACTATTCGGTTGAAGAGACCGGCAACCTGAACCAAACGTCGTTCGACAACTTGATCAACGGCCTGCCCGACGAGGTGGAGCATCCCGAAACCGGGGAAAACGTTCCCGCCTATAAAAACTACAATTGGGAAGAGGCCTGGGGTTTGATCAGCCCGAACTATATCGGTGAGCTGACCGGCAACTGGACGCCCAAGAATGACATTCGCAACAACCGCGAAGGCACCAGCACCAAAGACCCACTGATGGGCAAAATCTGCACTGCCACCAAAACAGCAGGCGTGCGGGTCTATTCCATCGGGTTCGAAGTGGCCGAAAACGGGACGGCTGAAACCGGATTGCGCAACTGTGCCAGCTCGGTGACCAACTACTACCGTGCGGCAGGTGTGAACATTTCGGATGCCTTCGGCTCTATTGCATCGAACGTGCAGAACCTGAGGCTGACACAATGATGCGCGCGCTTCTCTCTCATTTGCGCCGCATCCTTCGCAAGGAAGACGGCTCGGCCGCTGTGGAATTTGTGATCGTCTTTCCGGTGATCGCGACCATGATTGTCATGACGCTCGAGATGGGCTTTATCACGCTGCGCCAGACCCTTCTGGACCGGGGGCTGGACATGGCGGTGCGTGAAATTCGTCTGGGTACAAACACGGAACCAGAGTACGATCAGATCAAAGCACTGGTCTGTCAGAACGCAATTTTTCTGGTGGATTGCGATCAGCAGTTGTTCCTGGAAATGACACCGACCGATCCGCGTGCCTTTGTGCCATTGGACGAAACTGCATCGTGCACCGACGAAGAGGTGCCTGAAATTCGGCCCGTTCGGAGCTTTACGCCCGGTCAGGCAAATGAATTGGTCATGATGCGGGCCTGCGTGTTGTATGATCCGCTGTTCCCCGAGGCCCTTCTGGCGCGTTTGCTGGAAACAGATGGTGCCAATCGTGCGGCGATCGTTTCCATCACGGCCTTTGTACAGGAGCCGGTATAATGAGTATGTTCACACGTCTGAAACACAGCCTGACGCGGTTCCGCGACGACACCAGCGGGATCATGACTGTGGAGATGGTCATCACCTTGCCGTTTCTGTTTTGGATGATCACCACTTCCTTTGAGCTGTTTGAAGCGCATCGCTACAAAGCGGCCCGGGTCAAGGCCACCTACACGGTTGCTGACATGCTCAGCCGCGAAATGCTGCCTGTGGATGATGTTTACATCACCTCGGCCAAAACGGTGTACGATTCCATGACCAGCGACAATGGGGTGACCCAGGTGCGAATGAGCGTTGTGGTATATGAATCGGCCACCGAGACTTATGCTGTGCGCTGGTCTGAAATTCGCGGGGTTGGTCCCATGTCCGAACTGGTCGATGCCAATGTTCAGAACGCGCATGCCGAGCTGCCCATTCTGCAAGGTGGCGAAGAGCTGATCATCGTCGAGAGCACATCCACCTACGAGCCGGTGTTTCGCTATCCGGGTTTGAACAACAGCTACACCGTGAACACCAAGGTGTTTACCGGCATTCGCTTTTCATCACAGCTGTGCTGGGAAACCAACAGTAACTGCGGTTGATCTGTAGCTGCCTTTCGGTCTGAAGTATAACCGTCTGAAATCGGCCCGGCCCTGCATCCCCTGCGGGGCCGGTTCGCGTTTGGCAGGCCTTTAGTCCGCTCCGTCGGATGTCCGTTCCATGATCATGGCAGCAATCATATCCGACATCATTTTGGTCTGCGCGCCCGGTGTCACACCGCCCACGCCCAGACGTTTGCCGATGCGCCAATACATGCCCGGTTGCCACGCAGTGGCCGCTTTGTCCGACAGTTTCAGCG
Source organism: Roseovarius sp. (assembly GCA_045106595.1). GTDB lineage: Bacteria > Pseudomonadota > Alphaproteobacteria > Rhodobacterales > Rhodobacteraceae > Roseovarius. The sequence continues at coordinate 50,401 of JBGCEW010000039.1, forward strand.
TAAACCCATGCGAAGGTTTGAACGCAAATGCACCACGGTCAATCGACACGAACTGATCCACCCGCGCCAACTTTACGCCGGTGCTGGTGCGCAGCTCGGTCTCGGTCAGCTCGATTTTCTGGGACGTGACACGGCGCATCACATCGGCCAGCCACAAGGCCGTCAAACCAAAGGCGACCAGCATGACCTGCATGCCAAATCCAGAGGGCGGCGTCACAAACGCCAGATAGAGCAGCATCACGCCCAATGCGCCCAACACAAACACGCCCAGGCCCCGCCGAGGGGCAGATGCTTCGATCACGGCCAGTACTTGCTCGGACATCACGCAGTCTCCTTTGCGCCGCGCATACCCTGAAACGAGGCCGGACAATAGAGGGCAAAATGTCTTTTGCCCTTGGGGTGTTGTGGCCCGCCATAGCGCAAAGACCAAAGCGCGTTAAATCTTGGGGCGCACCTCGGCGCCGCGCTCTTCGGGTTCGTCATCGACCAGCTCCATCGGAAAGCCGGGCGCTGTGACATCCAGCCCCGTGGCCTCTTCCAGCCGCTCGATCATCCGGTCCGATTGGGCGCGGGTGCCATAGCGTGCCTGCCCGTCGCGCATCAGATCAATGATCATCGGCGAAATCTCCAGCGGTACGTCGTTGCGCTCGGCAATCTCTTGGAACAGGCCAATATCCTTGAGGATCAGATCCATGGTGAAATCCACGCAGCGCGATCCCGACAAGATCAGCTGACTTTCAGTTTCATGCACAAACGATGTTCCCGAGCTGATCTTGATGGCCTCATAGGTGGTGGCCATGTCCATGCCAGCGGCCTTCATCGTGGTCAGCGCCTCGCACAGCATCAGCAGGTGGCCGGTGGCCAGATAGTTCGTCATCACCTTCAGCACGCTTGCCGTACCGATGTCACCCGTGTGCAGTACGCGCCGGCCCATGATCGTAAGCAAGGGCAAGATGCGCTCAAACGTGGCGCGATCACAGCCCGCGTAGATGCTGATGTTGCCGGTGTCCGCCCGGTGGCATCCGCCCGACACCGGGCAATCCACCGCCGCACCGCCTGCTGCAATCACCTGTGCGCCCAGGCGCTTGACTTCGGCCTCATCGGTCGTCGACATCTCCATCCAGATTTTGCCCTCGCCCACATGTGGCAGCATCTCTTGCAACACTGCATCACTGGCCGCGGGGCTGGGCAAGCAGGTGATCACGGCGTCACAGCTTTGCATCAGCTCGGCCGGGCTGCCCCCATCGCGCGCGCCTTTTTCGACAAACGTGGCGACAAAATCTGCATTCAGATCATGCACCGCCAAATCCATGCCATTGCGCAACAAACTGCCAGACAGTTTGCCGCCCACGTTTCCCAGTCCGATAAATCCGATTTTCATTGTATATCTCTCCCTCGTTGCCTGCACCGTTTCGACAAACCTGCCTCATGTCGAGCCGTTTCGCGACATGCGGCAGGGGAAATAACGACCTGCGCATTTATGCACATGTTCCGCGCGCTCCGGCCTGTTGGCGCGCAAGCTGTCAGGTCTTAGCTATGCGATCAAAGGAGGACCATCCCATGTCCCTGAGACCCACCCTTGAAACCCGCCAGGCCCATCCCACAATGGAAGGGGCAGGCGTTCATCTGCACCGCGCTTTTGGGTTTGACGACCCAAGCGAACTGGATCCGTTCCTGCTCTTTGATGATTTTCGCAATGACGATCCGGCAAAGTTTGAAAAGGGCTTTCCCTGGCATCCTCATCGCGGGATTGAAACCATCACTTATGTCCTATCGGGCGAGGTCGATCACGGCGACAGCCTGGGCAATACCGGCACGCTGGGCACAGGCGACGTGCAATGGATGACCGCAGGGTCAGGCATCATGCACCAGGAAATGCCCCGCGGAAACGCAGCGGGTCAGATGCACGGGTTTCAGCTTTGGGCCAATCTGCCTTCTGCGCTGAAAATGACCACGCCACGCTATCAGGATGTGAGCGCGCAGGATATTCCCGTTATCACCGATGACGACGGCACCACCGTACGTGTGATCACCGGCGCTTTCTGGGGCAAACGCGGGCCGGTTGACGGCATCGCTGCCGATCCGCAATACCTGGATATCTTCGTGCCGCCCGGCGTGCGCAAAACCCTGCCAGTCGATACATATCGGCGCAGCTTTGCTTATGTGTTCGAAGGTCAAGCCGCCTTTGTTGATGCCTCGGCCCCCGCAGGCGTGCTGCTGGAAAAAGAAGTCGCCGGCGCAGAGCTGAACATCCGGGACATGTCCGGCAACCGCACCCTTGTGCGGTTTGGCACCGGTGATGCAATCACCGTGCAGGCCGGCCAGGACGGCGCACGCTTTTTGCTGATTTCCGGCGCGCCCATTCAGGAACCTGTCGCATGGCACGGCCCCATCGTGATGAACACCCGCGATGAATTGATGACCGCCATGCGTGAGCTGCGCAACGGAACCTTCATCAAACCTGCGCATTGATCCAAGCGAACTGGCCCCTGTCTGAGGCCAGTTGGCACACTCCACAAAGTCCGTAACGCCCGCACAGTGCGCCCCCTCCAAGGGACACCACAAGCAATGACGCACGATACCAAAGCGTCACCTCTCCGCTTGCTCCGAGGCGGAGGAGGTACGACGACAACGAGACAAACCAGCGTGCGGCGCAGGCGCACTCATTCAGGTCACGCCGGCAGGTCACGCCGCAACAGCGCGGCGGACCATGTTCCAATAGAGGTCTTCGACCTGCGGCAGGCTCAGGCGGCCTTCATCACGGAACCAGGTATTCACGCCGGTCAGCATGGCGATCAGGGCCAGGGTGGTGATCTTGGGGTCTTCGATGTCGAACACACCTTCTGACATACCCTGGGTCAGGATCGTTTCCAGCTGCATCTCGTAGGCGTGGCGCAGTGCTTCGATCCGGGCAAAGTTATCAGGCGCCAGATTGCGCAGTTCCATATAGGCGATGAACACCGCCTCGGGGCGCTCAGCGTGGAACCGGATATGAAACCGGGTAAAGCGTTCCAACGTCGGCAACGCACTATCGCTGACAGGTGCCTCGGCCCAGGCGCGCAGCAGATCATCCATGTGTTTGCGCATCAGATCAAACAGCAAGGTTTGTTTGTCGGGGGTGTAATTGTACAGCGCCCCGGCCTGCACCCCCACCTCACGCGCGATCTGGCGCATCGACACAGCCGCATAGCCATGGCGTGCAAACAGGTGCAACGCTGCATCGCGCACACGCGGGCCGGTGATATCGGAATGTGATCCTTGGGTTCGGGCCATGGCGTCAGATTTAACTGAACACGCGTTCAAATCAAAGCCCCGCTTGCACGCCCGTGCAAAAAAGTGGCATGAGTACAGGGGCGGTGTTCGGGAAAAATCGGTGTTGTGGATGCGCAAGCGCTTTGTCATTTGGATCGGCCTTATGGGCTTGGTGGCTGCCTGCACGCAGTTCCCGGATCTGGACGGCGCCCTGAGCGATACCGCCCGCGATGCGCCCTATCCTGATCTGCTGCCCGTAGAAGAGCTGAACGCCCGCATCACTTCGCCCCGTATCACGCCCGAAACCACCGCCGGGATCACCGCGCGTGTGGCCGCGCTCAAGGCACGTGCTGCCAACCTGCGCGGGTCTGTGATCGACAGCCCCACCCGCGAACGCATGTCCATTGGGGTGGCGGATATCTGACACCGTCAGACCCCTGCGCAAAAGCTGCGTTGCAAGGGCGCGGCGAGTTCGTTACATCGCCTGACAACATCACCAGCAGTCAACACCGGATCGGAGACACCCATGACCAGCCCCCTACGCCTTGGTATTGCAGGATTGGGCACCGTTGGAACGGGTGTTGTCAAAATCGTCCGCCAAAAGGCCAATTTGTTGGCCGAGCGCGCAGGCCGTCCCGTGGTGATCACCGCCGTCAGTGCGCGCAGTCGCGACAAGGACCGCGGTGTTAATCTGAGCGACTACGCCTGGGAGGACGATCCGGTCGCGCTGGCCACGCGCGACGATGTGGATGTGTTCGTTGAATTGATGGGCGGCAGCGATGGCCCCGCCAAGGCCGCAACCGAGGCCGCGATTGCCGCAGGCAAGGACGTGGTCACTGCCAACAAGGCAATGCTGGCCCATCATGGTCAGGCCCTGGCCGAAGCCGCCGAGGCGGCAGACCGCGTAATCCGCTTCGAGGCTGCCGTGGCCGGGGGCATCCCCGTCATCAAATCCCTGCTCGAAGGGCTGGCAGGCAATGAAATCACCCGCGTGATGGGGGTGATGAACGGCACCTGCAATTACATCCTGACCCGGATGCAATCCGCGGGCCTGCCCTATGCCGAGGTCTTTGAAGAGGCCAATCAACTGGGCTATCTGGAGGCTGATCCAACACTGGATGTGGGCGGTATTGATGCCGGGCACAAACTGTCGCTATTGTCCTCGATCGCCTTTGGCACGCAGGTCGATTTTGATGCGGTCGAGTTGGAAGGCATTGAGCGCATTACCATCGACGACATCACCCAAGCCGCCGACATGGGCTATAAGATCAAACTGTTGGGCGTCGCTCAGCTGACAGGCCGGGGGCTGGAGCAGCGCATGTCGCCTTGCCTTGTGCCTGACACCTCGCCCTTGGGTCAGCTTGAGGGCGGCACCAATATGTGCGTGCTGGAAGGCGACGCTGTGGAACAGATCGTGCTGCGCGGTCCGGGGGCGGGCGAAGGCCCCACCGCATCGGCTGTGATGGGTGATGTGATGGACATTGCGCGCGGTCTGCGTATTCCGACCTTTGGTAGACCCGCCGCCGCCCTGACCAAATCCAAACCGGCCAAAGCCGTCACCCCTGCGCCTTACTATCTGCGCATGGCGCTTGAGGATAAGCCGGGTGCCTTGGCCAAGATCGCCACCGTGCTGGGTGAAAACGGAGTGTCCATCGACCGGATGCGCCAATACCAGCATGACAGCGATGCAGCGCCAGTGCTGATTGTCACCCACAAGGTCACCCGCGCCGATCTTGATACCGCACTTGACGCGATGGCCAAGCTGGACGTCATGAAAGAACACCCTGTCGCCCTGCGGATTGAAACCGTCTGAACGCGGCTCTTGCCCCCTTCCCAGTCAGACGCTAAAGCAGTCTGACCCCTTATTTTACAAAGGTTACACTGATGTCTGCGCAAACCAAATTTGATGATCACATGCTGTCCCTCGCCTTGGCCCGTGTCGCCGAAGAGGCCGCCATCGCCTGCATGGGCATGATTGGCCGCGGTGACGAGAAAGCCGCCGATCAGGCCGCTGTGAACGCCATGCGCGAACAGCTGAACCTGCTGGACATCAAAGGCGTGGTTGTGATCGGCGAAGGCGAACGGGATGAGGCCCCGATGCTGTATATCGGCGAGGAAGTGGGCAGCGGCAACGGCCCTGGCGTGGATATCGCGCTGGACCCGCTGGAAGGCACCACACTGACCGCCAAGGCGATGCCCAATGCGCTGACCGTCATTTCCATGGCCCCGCGCGGCACCATGCTGCACGCGCCCGATGTGTATATGGACAAACTGGCCGTGGGACCGGGCTATGCCAAGGACGTTGTGTCGCTGGACATGTCGCCCAAAGCACGTGTCAAAGCCCTGGCAGCGGCCAAAGGCGTAAAGCCCTCTGAGATCACCGTGTGCATTCTGGAGCGTCCCCGCCACGAGGACATGATTGCCGAGGTGCGCGCCACTGGTGCGTCGATCCATCTGATCACCGATGGTGACGTCGCGGGTGTCATGCACTGCGCCGAGGCTGAAACCACGGGCATTGATATGTACATGGGCTCAGGCGGCGCACCCGAAGGCGTTCTGGCTGCGGGCGCATTGAAGTGCATGGGCGGGCAAATCTGGGGTCGGCTTTTGTTCCGCAATGATGATGAACGGGGCCGTGCCGCCAAGGCCGGGATCACCGATCTGGATCAGATTTACGCCCGTGATGACATGGTGCGTGACGATGTGATCTTTGCCGCCACCGGTGTGACCAAAGGCTCGATCCTGAACGGGCTGAAACGTGTGGGCGATGCCGTGGAAACCGAAACGCTGCTTCTGCGCTCGGCCACTGGCGAAAGCCGCCGCGTGACCTGCCGCTTTCCGGGCCGGTGAGCGCGCGCTCGTTTCTTGATGTAGACAGCTCGCTGACTGGGCGGCGCTGGGTTGGGCTGGGCGCCGAGGCCGACCGGCTGGCCGATGCCATGGCCCAGCAAACCGCCCTGCCCCGCCCATTGTGCCAGACGTTGTCGCGACTGGGTGTCACCGCCGAGGATGCGGCACGTTATCTGGACCCCAAGTTGCGCGATCTGATGCCCGACCCACGCAGCCTGAAGGATATGGAGGCCGCCGCCACCCGGTTTCTGGCCGCCGTATCGGCGCGCGAACGGATTGCGATCTTTGCGGATTACGATGTGGACGGAGGCAGCTCTGCCGCCCTGCTGATCGACTGGTTGCGTCAGATGGGGCTGCCGGCCACGCTGTATGTGCCCGACCGGATCGACGAAGGCTATGGCCCCAACGACGAGGCTATGGCCGATCTGGCCGCAAAGCATGATCTGATTATCTGCGTCGATTGCGGCACGCTCAGCCACGGACCGGTTGCTGCGGCCAAGGGTGCGGATGTCATCATTCTGGATCACCATTTGGGCGGCGAAACCCTGCCCCCTGCGCTGGCTGTGGTGAACCCCAACCGTCAGGACGAGAGCGGCGACTGTGCTCACTTATGTGCCGCCGCCGTGGTGTTTTTGATGCTGGTCGAAGCGGGCCGGCACCTGCGCGAGGCAGGTCGGCAAGGCCCAGACCTGATGAGCCTTCTGGATCTGGTGGCGCTGGCCACCGTGGCCGATGTGGCCCCGTTGCGCGGGGTAAACCGGGCCTTTGTGCGCCAGGGGCTGAAAATTATGGCCGGGCGGGCGCGCCCCGGTTTGGTGGCTTTGTCCGACGTGGGCCGTCTTGACGGTGCGCCAACATCCTATCATCTGGGGTTCGTGCTGGGCCCGCGTGTCAACGCAGGCGGGCGCATCGGCAAGGCTGATCTGGGTGCACGGCTGTTGGCCTCGGACAACCCGCACGAAGCGGCGGTTATGGCCGAACGGCTGGATCAACTGAACACCGAACGCCGCGAAATCGAAGCCTCGGTGCGCGCCGCCGCTCTGGATCAGGCCGAAGAACGCGGACTTGAAGCGCCACTGGTCTGGGCTGCGGGCGAAGGCTGGCATCCGGGCGTGGTGGGCATTGTGGCCTCGCGTCTGAAAGAAGCAACAAACCGCCCCGCCGTGGTCATCGGGCTGGATGGCGATGAGGGCAAAGGATCGGGTCGGTCCATCAGCGGCGTTGATCTTGGTGCCTCTATTCAACGGCTGGCCGCCGAGGGCCTTTTGATCAAAGGCGGCGGGCACCGGATGGCCGCGGGTCTGACTGTGGCGCGTGACCAACTTGAGGCCGCGATGACCCGTCTGGCAGAGTTGCTGGATCGCCAAGGGGCAAGTGCGGCAGGCCCGTCTGACCTTAAACTTGACGGTCTTTTGATGCCGGGCGCAGCCACCGTGGACATGGTCGAACAGATCGAGGCCGCTGGCCCCTTTGGTGCCGGTGCCGCCGGACCGCGCTATTGCTTTGCAGATATGGCAATCACCTTTGCCAAACGCGTCGGCGACAGCCATCTGAAACTGCGGTTTGGTGATGGTTTGGGCGGGTCATTGGATGCGATCAGCTTTGGCGCATATGACACCCCGCTGGGCGCTGCCCTTGAGGCCCATGGCGGCGCGCGGTTCCATCTGGCAGGCCGGGTCGAGATCAACAGCTGGCAAGGACGTCAATCGGTACAACTGCGCCTGGAAGACGCCGCACGCGCCTGAGGTCCACATGGTCTGACAACTTGTCTCAGACCGTGCATTTTTTGCAGAATCCCTCTTGCGCTGGACGTTGCTTTTGCTTAATCACCGCGACACGACAGCGTGGCCCGTTCGTCTATCGGTTAGGACGCCAGGTTTTCAACCTGGAAAGAGGGGTTCGATTCCCCTACGGGCTGCCACTTCTTACAAACACCACCACTTACCATGACCATGGCGGCAATCGCACAGCTTGGGAAAAGCGTCGTTTGTGTGTTGCGGCACCGGATGTAATGGCCGCGGCCAAAGCGTTTCAGAACGGAAATGGCCCTGATCCAGTGTCGATTGGAATACGGATGGATTGAAACCCATCCTGCCAGCGATGCACCATCGCACCGTCGCCATGATCCATAAATCCAACCGGCGCATCCGGGGTAAGATCAAATTCAAAACTGCTGCACGGCGAGGGGCACGACAGCGCAATCTTGCCACCAACGCTTGCCACCATCGTGGTGTGGATATGGCCGCAGACCACGCGAATGTCCGTGTCAAAGTCTTGCAGCAATGTGGTCAGCGCATCCCTGCCAGCAAGGCCGATGCGGTCCATGAAGGCGATACCACTGGGAAACGGGGGATGATGCAGGGCCAGCAACACCGGGCGGGATTGCGCGGCCGTCAGAGCCGTGTCAAGAAACGCCAGCGTGTCCCGGTCCAGCACACCTGCGCCTGCGCCTTCAACCAATGTGTCCAGTCCGATCATGTCGATGTCACCGATCCGCTGATGCCAGTTCAGCCGACCGGTAGCAGGCAGATACACATGATCGTCAAACGCCTGGCGCATCTGGTCGCGCGCATCATGGTTCCCCGGAATGACGTAAAGCGGCACATCCAACGGCGCCATAAGCGATTTTAGATGCACATAGCTCTGCGCTGTGCCGTCATCGCTCAGGTCTCCGCTGAGCAATATCGCATCGATCTGCCCCAGCTGAGACGCCTTCGCAGCAATTCGGCGCACCAGTCTTTCAAGCGAGGACGCGGTATCCAACCGCCCCGACACCACCTGCCCCGGCCCCACAATATGCGTGTCCGAGATCTGCAAAACCGTGGTCATTTGATACCCGCACGCAAGAACGCCTGCACGAACTGACGTTGGAACAGCAGGAAGGCGATCAACAGCGGCGCGACGGACATCATCGTGGCCGCCGAAATCACACTGATGTCCACGCCGTTCTCAGGCGCGCCAAAGATCGACAGGCCCACCGTCAGGGGGCGCGTATCGGGCGAATTGGTCACGATCAGTGGCCACAGGAAATTGTTCCAATGGGTCGACACCGACACAAGCGCATAGGCCAGATAGGTGGGCTTGGCCAATGGCACATAAACCCGCCACAGGATACCCAGCAGGCCGCAGCCTTCAATGCGGGCGGCCTCGTGCAACTCAATCGGGACAGATTTAAACGACTGACGCATCAGGAAAATCCCAAAGGCACTGGCCATATAGGGCATACCCACGCCGAGGATCGTATCGAACAGCCCAAGGCGCGACACCATGGCATAGTTTTCCACGATCAGCACCTCGGGCAGGATAAACAGCTGCATCAGCACCAGGATAAAGACAAAGTTCTTGCCGGGAAATTCCAGCTTGGCAAAGGCAAAGCCTGCCAGCGTGGTCAGGATGAACTGACCGATCAGCACCACCGTCACCAGCATGAAGGTGTTCAGGAAATACCGCAGCCACGGTGCCCCCGCCCAAGCCGTGCGGAAATTGTCCAGTGTCCAGGGCGACAGCAGGTTGAAATTCACCGCATCAGACGTGGAATGAAACGCCGCCCAGAAGGCAAACATCAAGGGCGAAATCCAAATCACAGCCAGCAGAATTGCGGCGCCCGGTTCGACATATTTCAGCACAGCGTTCATTGATAATGCGTCCGGCGGTCAAGATAGAAGAACTGGATCGCAGCCACGATGCACAGCACCGCCAAAACCATGATCGTCATCGCCGCCGCGTGGGGCGCATCAAAGAAGGCAAAGGCCATTTCCCAGATGTAATAGAGGATCAGCTTGGACGCATCCGACGGCCCGCCCTTGGTCAGGATGAACAGGTGATCGATCAGCTTGACCGAGTTGATCATCGCATTGACCATGATGAACAGCGTGGTGGGCATCAAGAGCGGCAGCACAATGCGCCGCGTATAGGTCCAGCGACTGCACCCTTCGATATCGGCGGCTTCTTTCAGGTCTTCGGGAATGGTCTGCAACGCGGCGAGGTAGAAGATCATAAAGAACCCCGCCTCTTTCCAGATGGTCACGATGATAATCGCCCAGAGCGCCGTTTCAGGTTGGCCCAGCCAGTTGACACTAGGCAGCCCAAACAGCGACCCGATCTGATCCAGCACCCCCAAGCCCGGCGTGTAGAAAAACAGCCACAGGTTGGCCGCTGCGATCATCGGCAAAACGGTAGGCGTAAAATACGCAGTACGCACAAATCCCCGCGCGGGGATTTTGGAATTGGCCCAAAGCGCCATCGCCAGAGCAATGGCAATAGAGACCGGAATGGTGATAGCGGCGTAAAACAGGTTGTTCTTCACCACGATCCAGAACGTCGGATCGGCGAACAAATCCGCATAGTTTTCGGTGCCAATAAACTCAGACGGATTGCGCCGGGTTTTCTTGGAAAACAGGCTGGAGATGAACGTGGCAATCGATGGGTAAAAGGCAAACAGCGAAAGCAAAACGGCCGCAGGCGACAGCAAAAGCCAGCCATAAATGGCTTGGCGGCGTCGCTCTAGATTGACGTGTTTGCTCATGTGTTGTTACGCCTTGGGTGTGGCCCGGCCCCGCATTGAACACGGGGCCGGAAGTTGGTTTTAACGATAGTCTTTGAGCAACCGGTCAGCCGCTTCCTGGGCCTCGGCCAAGGCCGCAGCAGGCTCTTTGGCACCAGTCAGTGCCGATTGGATGGCGTTGTTCAGGCCATCCCGCACACGCGCGGTTTCAAAGGTCGAAAACTCAGCCACAGCATTTTCCAGCTGATTACGTGCGACCAATGCCGGTGGGAATTCAGCCGTGTAGGCTTTCAGCGCATCCGTTTCATAAGCGGCAGGGGACACGCCCATGTAGCCTGTGGCAATCGACCAAGCGGCGGCTTGCTCGGGCGACGTCATGAACTTGATCAGCTTCAGGGCTGCTTCTTGTTCCTCGGGCGTGGTGTCTTTGAAGACATAGAAGTTACCACCACCGGTGGGCGAACCTTTGCGCACATTGGCAGGCAGCTCGGCCACACCAAAATCAAAGCTGGCGTTTTTCTTCACCGCTGTCAGGTTGCCGGTGGAGTGCCACATCATCGCGGTTTGCCCTTCCAGGAAGGCCTGACGCAAGGTGCCCCATTCCACCGTGCCGGTGGGCATGATGCCATGCTCGGCCGACAGGGATTTCCAGAATTCCAGCGTGTCCACAACCGCCTGATCATCAAACGCAGTGGTCAGACCGTCATTGGACATAACTTCCTTGCCGTTCTGAATGGCCAGCGCCTGGAACATCCAATAGGGATAGCCCGTTGACGGGATCATCAGGCCGTACGTGTCATCCTTGGTCAGGGCTTTGCCCATCTCGATCATCTCGTCCCAGCTGGTGGGCGGGCTTTCAGGATCAAGGCCCGCGTCGCGGAACATGTCCTTGTTGTAATAGGCCACGATGGTCGAGCGCTGGAACGGAATGCCCCAGGTCTGACCTTCGATCTGACCATTGGCCATCAGCGCGGGGTAAAAACTGTCCAGCCATGCTGCGTCATCGGTCAGGGCGTCAAACGGCAGGATCAGGTCCTGCTCGATCAGGTCATAGGCGTCGATCGAGAACATCACCGCCAGTTGCGCAGGCTCGCCCGAATTCAGCGCCGACAAAGCCCGCACGCGGGTGTCGTCATAGTTGCCCGAATAGATCGCGTTGACCTTGATATCGGGGTTCTCGGCCTGAAAATCGGCAACGATCCCGTCGACCACCTCGGTCAGGGCACCGCCCACCGCGATGGGGTAGTACATGGTCAGTTCTGTTTCAGCCGCAGCCGACAGGGCCATGCCCGCCGCCAGACCAGCCGACAGGCCAAGTGTCTTGAAGTGTTTCATTGTTCGTCTCCCTTATGTGTTTAAAGTCAGGGCGATTTACGCCTCTGACACGCGGTCGCCTTCTTGGTTAAACTTGTGCAGATGCGCATCGTCGAATGCGATCTCGACAGTGCTGCCTTCGTCCATCAGGGCCAGCCCCGGCAGCATCACACTCAGGCCTTGGGTGCCTTCGTGGCTGAGGCCGATCAGTGTCTCGGACCCCAGAAATTCGGCCTCGCTGACGGTGCAGGTCATCCGGCCTGTGCCTTTGGGGGCGATGCTCACATGCTCGGCGCGCAGCCCAAGGGTCATGCTGGCACCAAACCCGCCCACAGCATCCGATTGGAGCAATGCCATAGGCGGTGCGCCGACAAATTCGGCCACAAAGGTGTTTGCAGGACGGTTATACAAATCATCCGGGCTACCGATCTGCTGAATGCGCCCGTCTTTCATCAACACGATCTTGTCCGCCATGCTCATCGCTTCGGTCTGATCGTGGGTGACGTATACGACAGTAATGCCAAGATCGCGTTGCAGTTTCTTGATATCTTTGCGCACCGAATTGCGCAGCTTGGCGTCGAGGTTGGACAGCGGTTCGTCCATCAGACACAGGCGTTGCCCGGCCACAATCGCACGGGCCAGCGCCACACGTTGACGTTGCCCGCCCGACAGCTCGCCGGGTTTGCGGTTTTCCAAGCCGGTCAGCCCCGTAATCTCCAGCGCGCGGCGCATCTTGTCCATGCGCTCGGCCTTGGGCACACGGCGCACCTTCAGGCCAAAGATTACGTTCTCGGCCACCGACAGATGCGGAAACAACGCGTAGGATTGGAACACCATCGACAGGTTGCGATCTGACGCGGCAGAGGTGGTCACATCCCGCCCGTCAATCAGGATCTGGCCCTCGTCGGGAAGCTCCAGACCCGCCAGCAGGCGCAGTGACGTGGACTTGCCACACCCCGAAGGGCCAAGCAGCGCCACAAACGACCCCTCTTCGATGTCCAGTGAAATGTCTTCGACGCCCAATTGGCCATTCCAGCGTTTGGCCACGTCTTTGAGAACGACAAACGGTGCCTGGGTCATGCGTACACCCTTTCGGCCAGCAACAGACGGTCGCCCAGATCAGTCATCATCGGCGCGTAAACCCCTATGGGTTTGCGATCCAGAACCACGCGGTCCACATCGCGGATATTTTCGCCCGCAGCAGGCGCAGTGCGACCAAACTTGGTGGCGTCGAGCACCAGCAAGGACGTTTGCGCGTTTTCGCGGATACGTTCGCGGGCACGCACCTCGGCTGCGTGAAATTCCAACAGGCTGCCATCTGTCGCCACCCCGGCCGAGCCGAACACGGCAAAGTCAGCCCGGTAACGGCCAAAAAATGTGACCACGTCATCGCCCAGAATATCCAGATCCGGCAGGCGCAGCTCGCCTCCGGGCAGGATGATGCGGTTGGACACCTCATCACTCAGCGCCATGGCGGCACTCAGGTTGTTGGTGATCACAGTCAGGTTCGTGCGCCGGCGCAGCGCGCGTGCCACGCTCAGCGGAGTGGACCCAATCGAGATAAACAATGTCGCCCCATCCGGGATCAGACGGGCTGCTGCCTCGCCGATCTCTTGCTTGCCGATGGGGTTGGTGGCGGCGCGTTGACCAAAGGGGGTGTTGCGGTGCCGGGCGTTCAGTTCGATCCGACCATGACGGCGCAACAGGGTGTCACCTTCGCACAGCTCATCCAGATCACGGCGAATGGTCTGCATGGACACACCCAGACGCTCGGCCAAGGCACCCACGCTCATCACGCCGCTTTCCTGAACAAGCCCCAGAATGCTGTCGTGGCGCTTTCGCTTTTTCTCGGACATGTCCCCCACCCTCAGAATCGCTCTTTCAGGCTAGAAGCGAAATAGCGACAAAACAACAAAATTAATGTGACATTCATACAAAATCTGCCTTTTGACAGTAAGGATCATTGATCTGACATCCTTTTTTGTTGTTTTGGGCTTTTATAGTTTGTCATTCTCAGCCCCGCCGTTACAGTCGACACATCAACACCAGCGCATGGCGCCTGTGTGATCCTGACTGCAAAGGTTTGCCGCACACATGCTGAACGCGCCCGACATCTTTGATCGCTACGAAGAGGTTCGACACAGGTTTCCGGCCGTGACCCCGACCACCGTGACACGTGACATTCATGCGCTTACGGACATTGCCGATCAGGCATCTGCCTTTGTGTTCGATGCCTTTGGCGTGCTGAATGTCGGCAACACCCTGATCAAGGGCGCAGACCAAAGAGTGGATCAATTGCGCGGCCTGGGGTGTCAGATACGCATCCTGACCAACGCCGCCAGCTATGATCGGCGCGGTGCCGTTGAAAAGTTTCGCACGTTGGGTTTGTCCATTCAACCGGATGAGATCATCACCAGCCGCGATGCCGCTCTGGCCTGCCTGACACCGGGGCTTTGGGGGGGCATTGCTGCCCCCGAGGACGCAATGGGTGATCTGCCGTATGATGTGCTGCGGCTGGGCGATGACCCGGCGCAGTATGACGCGGTTGATGGCTTTTTGTTTTTGTCGTCCAGCGGATGGACCTCGGCCCGGCAGGCGCTGTTACAGACGTCCTTGCAGCGAAACGATCGTCCGGTGATAATCGCCAATGCCGATCTGGTCGCCCCACGCGACGACGGGTTTTCCCTTGAGCCTGGCCATTTCGGACATCTGCTGGTGGATCGTGGCCAAACCCAGGTGCGGTTTTTCGGCAAGCCTTTTCCTGAGGTCTATGATCTGGTGGAAACGTCCCTGAACGGCATCCCGCCCGAGCGTGTGATCATGTGCGGGGACACACTGCATACGGACATTCTGGGCGCTATGGCGCGGGGCTGGCGCACCGTTCTGGTGACGCAGGACGGTCTGTTTGCAGGCCACAGCACCCAAGGGTTTTGTGCGCAGTCCGGCCTGTCACCCGATTGGCGCCTGAACAGAATATAGGCATAAACCACCGCCACAGCCAAAGCAGTGCACCCTACAGGATTTGCCCCAGAAATTCCTGAGTGCGCGGATCGCTGGCTTCGTCAAAGAAGGTGGCGGGCGGGCCATGTTCGACAATCACGCCCTTGTCGGTGAAATAGATATGGTCCGCCACTTCGCGGGCGAACCCCATTTCATGCGTGACCAGAATACAGGTCATGCCTTCGGCGGCCAGATCCTTGATCGTGACCAGCACTTCCTTGACGGTCTCAGGGTCCAAAGCAGCCGTGACTTCGTCAAACAGCATCACATCAGGGTTCATCGCCAATGACCGGGCAATCGCCACACGTTGTTGTTGCCCGCCCGAAAGCTCACCGGGATAGCTGTCTTCCTTGCCCTCCAGACGCACTTTGCGGATCAAATCGCGGGCGCGGGCCTCGACTGCGGCCTTGTTCTCTTTCAGAACCTTCAACGGTGCCATCATCACGTTTTCCAGCGCCGTCTTATGCGGGAACAGGTTGTATTGCTGAAACACCATCCCCACCTTTTTGCGCAGCTCCAGCATGTCCAGATTGGGATCATGCACTTCCTGGCCCTCAACCGTGATCGACCCGCCCTGAATATCATTCAGCGCGTTGATACAGCGGATCAGCGTGGATTTGCCCGACCCGGACGGGCCGATAATGCAAATCACCTCGCCTTTCATCACGTCAATCGAAACGCCTTTCAGCACCTCAAGCGTACCAAAGGACTTGTGCACCTTTTTGATGGATACGATGGGTTGGTCCGGGGTCCAGGTCATCTCATAGCCCTCATAATTTCACAGCAAATCTGCGCTCAAGCCGCATGGTCAGGCGCGCGATGGGGTAGCAATACGCAAAGAACAGCACCAATGCGAAGCCGAAGAATGGCACCAGAAGTTCGGGGTGGTTGTCCTCGGATTCCATGGCCTGACGGCTGAGCGTGATCAGCTCTTCGATGCCCAACAGGCTGCACAAAGGCGTGGCCATCGTCAGGATCGCATACCAGTTCATCCAAGGCGGCAGCATCCGTTTGTAGCATTGCGGCAAAATGATCTGCCACAGGATTTGCCGGCGCGAAAAGGCGAGGCTTTCGGCGGCCTCCCATTGGGCGGTGGGCACGGATTGCACCGCCCCGCGCACCACTTCTGAAATGTTGGCCATCACCGGCAGCGACAGCCCAATGACACCCTTGATCCAATCGGGAATGCGGATGGAGTGGCCAAAAAGGTTGACCTCAAACGGAAAGGCCAGCAGCACGATAAACAGCAACACAAGCCAGGGTGAGTTGCGAAACAGCTGCGTGACAAACCACGACCCTGCCCGTACCGGACGCAAAAGCGAGATCTGAGCAAGGCCCAGGGCGGCCCCCAACACTGTACCGATGGTCATGGCCAAAACGGAAATCAGCACGTTGAAGAAAAACCCGGATTTCAGCAGAAAAGGCATCCAGCGCCACAGCGCATCAAAGGCTTGTGCCGTGCTGTAATTGCTTTGCGCATAGGCCAGCGTGGGCCAGATCGCCATGGTCATCAGCACCGCAAAGGGTGTCCACCACGGCAGGGCTGCGACCCAGCGGGTAAAGATATAGCCATCGGGCGAATGAGCAGCCACATCAAACGGTTTCAGAACCGCCATGTCACTGCGCGTGGGGGTGGTCAGACCGGGAATATGTTTCATGTGCCATACCCCGGAATTTTCATATTACGTTCCCAGCGGCTCATGCCATACACAAGGACGCCGACCAGAATGATATAGGCGCAAAACAGCATCAACATGGTGGGATATTGCGCGGATGGGTAATCGTTCCAGATGGACACGGAATGATACAGCAGTTCCGGCACCGCAATGGCATAGGCCTGCGTGGTGGTTTTCACCAGATTGACCAGATTGTTGTTCAGCGCGGGCAGACAGACCCGGAACGCCAACGGCAACACCACATAGATATAGGTCTGCAGGCGGCTGAACCCCAGTGACTCCGAGGCCTCGACCGTGGATTCAGGCACGGCCTCAATCCCGGCGCGAAAGATCTCGACGTTGAAAGCGCCTGCAAAAAAGCTGAGCGATATGACAGCCCAGCCGACGTTGGAAATGATCGGTTCAACCGTCCAGCCATCGTCACCGGCGACGACGGGGGTAAACTGGCCCAGGGCGAAGTAGAAAAACAGCAGCTGCACCAGGGGCGGCGTGTTGCGAAAGAACTGGATATAGCCCTGCACAATCGCACGGGTGATGCGTGATTTCGCGCCTTGCATCCATGCGCCCACCAGCCCGATCACAACCGAGAAGATCAGGCACATCACACTGAGTTTGATCGTCATCCACAGCCCGGCAAGCACCTTGCCTTGCTGACGCGGATCGTACATCCAGATGAAGTTCCAGCGTGGGTGATCCGCCGCCAGTTCGCGAAAGAAGTCTTCCATTCGGGCCGTCCTGATTAGGGTGCGCGCCCCTAAATCATTCAGGGGCGCGCAGTGACGTCAAATGGATTATTCAGCCAGCCAGTCGCCATAACGCTCGGCTTTGTCGGCCAGATAGGCGGTGGGTTTGATGCCCCATTTCGCCTCAAGCGCAATCAAAGTACCGTCGCGGTGCCAGTTGTACTGCATACCGGACATGAACTGACCAAACACACAGGATTTTTCGGCCAGAGGCACAGCCAGAGCCCAAGGGTTGTCATCCTCTGAGGACAGTGGCATCTCGAAATCGTCCCAGTTGCCCGAAGACAAATCTGATCCGATCGAGCTGTCATCATAGACCCAGGCCACACATTTCTTATCGCGCAGGGCTTGCTTGGCCTCGGCGTTGCCGGTGAAGGCCACAACCTCAACGCCGTAGCGTTCCTCAACGATCTGATTGTAGAAGGCACCCTGCTTGCCGCAGACTTTCTTGCCGGTCAGGTCTTCCCATTTGGTGAAGCCAAGCGCCTTGGGCGCCATGATGTTGGTGCCGGACGTGTAATAGTTGGGGCCGGGAATACCGACGATTTCACGGCGGTCGGCGCGGTCAGACATGGTGGCGATCATCATGTCGATCTTGCCTTGCTCCAGAAACTGCATCCGGTTCGACGATTGCACCGGCACCAACTCAACCTCGACGCCCATTTTGGCAGCAACGTCCTTGGCCATGTCAATTTCCATGCCCACCAGCTCGCCGCTTTCATCGCGGAAGCCCCAAGGCTTGTAATCCGCCTTAACGCCGATGATGATCTTGCCGCGTTCCATGACCTTGTTCCACTGGTCATTGGTGCATTCCATCGCCACCGCACCGGTCGCAAACGACGCCAGCGCAACAGCACTCACCATTGATTTCATCATATTTTTCATAAAGTTAGACTCCCTTATTGTGGCGGTTAATCCCGCCAGTATTCATTAAGATCACGGCTACGCCGCGCTGTTTCGGCGATGCGTCGCTGCGCATCGTCACCTTTCTCCGCGACCACCATACCCACCAGCGTCTCGATGAGAAGCGTGGTGACAACGTAGGACGGGAAAAACTGGGGGCTGTTGGCCGAGGCGACAAGCACGTGCTTGGCAATTCCGGCCACAGGGGAAACTTGGCTGTCGGTCAGGGCAATCACTGGCGTGCCCATGTCCGCCACAAAACGCGCGGTCTCAACGGACCGTCTGGAATAGGGCTTCATCGTGACAATAATGGCGGCATCATCTGGCCCCAGATCGCGGGTTTCAGCGGCCAGGCTGACAGTGCCGCGGCCAATCACGGCCCAGCCGTCAATCGACATATCCGACAGGTAGGTGGCGTAATCCACAAAGGCGCGCGCACGCATTTCGCCGATCAGCACAACACGGCGGGCATTGGCCAGCCGTGTGGCAATCTCGGCCAGCTCCACTGGATCGATATCGCGCAGCAGCGTTTCGATACCTTTGACGGACGCCCTGACATGTTTGGGCAAGGTGAATGTTTCAACCTCATGCCCTTTGAGCGCCAGCGCGGCATCGGGGAAATCTCCGTGACGCTCCAGCAGGTCTTCGCGGCAGCGATCTTTCAGCGCATCGTAATTGTCATACCCGATGGCGCGGGCCAGACGTGAAAACGTCGGGGCGGGCAGTTCGGCCTCTTGCGCGACATGACGCAACGACCGGGTGGCCACCTCACCGGGGTTGTCGACCACAAACCGCGCCGCGCGCCGCAATTGCGGGCTCAGCCGCTCAATCCGGTGCGGGGCCAGTGCCTCGGACATTTCAATGGCGTCCGGGTGCGGTGAAGGAATCTGTTGCATTTGTTCCATATTCGTTGAACTTGAAACAAACGTACGGCAACCGTCAAGGACAAACACAAGATGAGCGCACAGAATCTACCAACACAGGCCAGCACGGTCGTCATTGGCGGCGGGATCATGGGATGTTCGACGTTGTACCATCTGGCCAAGATGGGTGTCAGCGATG
Organism: Roseovarius sp.; assembly: GCA_045106595.1. Lineage (GTDB taxonomy): Bacteria > Pseudomonadota > Alphaproteobacteria > Rhodobacterales > Rhodobacteraceae > Roseovarius. The sequence continues at coordinate 69,705 of JBGCEW010000039.1, forward strand.
CCGTTTTGCTGGAACGCAATCAGTTGACGTCGGGCACAACATGGCATTCGGCGGCGCAGGTGCGGGCGCTGCGCAACTCGCGGAACCTGACGCGGATGATCCAATACTCGGTTGAGCTGTATAGCCAGCTGGAACGTGAAACCGGGCAATCCGTGGGTTGGATCCAGAAAGGGTCACTGTCTATCGCGACCACCCCTGACCGGCTGATCCACATCAAACGCCAAGAGGCGCTGGCCCAGGCCTATGGGATTGCCGCCACTTCAGTTTCGCCCGCGCAAGCAAGCGAGCGCTGGCCCTTGATGAACGGCGATGATGTGCTGGGCGCCGTGTGGTCACCAGAAGATGGGCGCGTGTCCCCCAGCGATGTCTGCGCGGCCTTGACCAAAGCCGCCAAAGGCTTGGGCGCCAAGATTTTTGAGCACACTGGCGTGACCGGGATTCTGACAAAGCAAGGCCGCATCACCGGCGTTGAAACCACCCAAGGCACCATCATGTGTGACGCTGTTGCGCTGTGCACCGGGCTGTGGTCGCGCGAGGTGGGCGCAATGGCCGGCGCTGAGGTGCCTGCCCTGCCCTGCGAGCATTTCTATCTGCTGACCAAACCCATCGACGGCATCACCGGCAATATGCCCACGCTCAGCGACCATGACAGCCATCTGTATATCCGTGATGACAGCGGGGGCCTGTTGGTAGGGTGCTTTGAGCCGATGGGCAAACCCATCGCGCCGGGTGTGCTGAATGAAACCTTTGAATTTGGCCTGCTGCCCGAGGATTGGGACCATTTTGAACCGATGATGGAGCTGGCCCTGCACCGCCTGCCAGCGCTTGAGACGGCCGAAGTCAAAATGCTGCTGAACGGCCCCGAAAGCTTTACGCCTGATGGCACATTCATGCTGGGCGAAACCGCAGAAACTCGTGGGCTGTTTCTGGGCTGTGGGATGAACTCGGTTGGCATGGCATCGGGCGGGGGGGCGGGCATGAACCTGGCACATGCAATCGTGCATGGTCACACCGCCTATGATCTGAGCGAGGCGGATGCAAAACGCTTTGCGCCGGTCTTTAACTCGCTTGAACACCTGATGGCCCGCGCGCCCGAGATTCTGGGCACGCATTACGACATCGCCTATCCCGGCAAACAATTGCGCACTGCCCGAGGTCTGCGCGCGCTGCCGCTGGATGCAGAATTCAAAGCAGCAGGCGCACATATGGGCCAATTCTATGGCTGGGAACGCCCCTTGTATTTCGGCAAGACGCAAGAGCCGCAGATGCGGTTTGATCAGGCTGATTGGTTTGACAATGTCGCAGCCGAAGTGGAGGCCGCGCACAAACGCGCAGCCCTCTTCGACGCCTCGTCCTTTGGCAAGATTGACGTGACAGGCCCCGATGCCGAAGCGTTTTTGATGCACCTGTGCGCAGGTCACATGAACCGCGCGCCCGGGTCTGTGATTTACAGCGCCGTTCTGAACGCGCGTGGCACATTTGAAAGCGATCTGACCGCCCAGCGCATCGCGCCTGATCACTACCGGCTGTTCACGGGCACCGCTGCGATCAAGAAAGACCTGACGTGGTTTCGCACCCATGCCAACCGGTTTGACGTGACCATCAATGATTGCACGGAAACCTATGCCACTTTGGCGTTGATGGGGCCAGATGCAGGGGTCATTGCCACCAAACTGGGGGCGGACGCGCTGCTCGCGACGGGGTATTTCAAACACACCGAGGCACATCTGGGAAACATCGCCACACGCGCCGCACGGCTGTCGTATGTGGGCGAGCCGGGGTGGGAGATCACCTGCCGGTCCGAAGATGCCCCCGCCCTTTATGCAGCATTGCAGCAAGCAGGTGCCACCCCCGCCGGGCTGTTTGCCCAGACCGCGATGCGCATCGAAAAAGGGTTTTGCGCTATGGGGCATGAGTTGGACAGCGACCTAAGCCCGATTGAAGCAGGGCTTGATTTTGCCACGCGGCGAGGTGGCGGCTTCATAGGGGCCGAGGCTTTGGGGCAGCGACGCGCGCAAGGGGCGGGCTGCACCTTGGTGTCATTACAATTTGATCTGGCATCCGCTGTGCCATTGGGCCACGAACCCATCTTGCACGAGGGTGAGATCATCGGTCAGACCACGTCATGTGCCTATGGGTTCCGGGTGCAGGCACCAGTGGCGTTGGGCCATGTGCGTGTACCGCTGGACCACGGCGCGCGCGTGCAGATCAATCTGGCAGGCGAGCTGCATGACGCCACGCTGACCCGCGGGGCGCTTTATGATCCCAAAGGAACGCGCATGCGCGGCTGATCACTCGGGCGTCCGCCCCCCGATCGAGCGCGACAGTACCTTGGCGGCGTCCAGTACAAACACGCTCAGCTCGGCGATTTGGTCTTGCCCGATACGGCTGGTGGGCCCCGAAACGGAAATGCCCGCCACGACCTCTTGGTGGATGTCAAACACCGGCGCCGCGATACAGCGCATGCCAAGGTTCTTTTCCTCACCGTCAATCGAATAGCCACGCGCCCGGATCTCGGCCAGATCAGCGCGCAAATCTTCAGGATCGGTCAGCGTGAATTCTGTAAAGGCCTCGCGTGGGTGGGTGTCCAGCGTCTGGGCCAGCCAGGTTTCATCCTGCTGCGCAAGCAGCGCCTTGCCAATGCCCGATGAATGCATGGGCGCCAATGTGCCCGGCGGAAAAAACGCACGGATGTTGGCGCGCGCCTCGACCTGGCTGACAAAAAGCACCTGACCGTTCTGTTCGACCCCCAGATTGGCCGTCTCGCCGGTTTGCTCCATCAGATTGCGCAAAATGGGGCGGGCGCGCTCAACCAGACTGGTGCGCTGCACAAAGCGCGATCCAATCACAAAGGCCTGCGATCCGATGTGCCAGACCTGAAATTCGGGATCAAACTCGACCAGTCCGCGCCCTTCTAGCGTGATCAGAATGCGGTACAGGGTGGCGGGCGACTGATCCATATCACTGGCCAGCACCGACAGGGATTTGCCCTGAGACTGGCTGAGATACTCAAACACCATCATCGCACGGTCCAGCGATTTGATGGTGTTCTGCTCGGTCTTGTCGGTCCAGCCACGCGGCCGCCCACGCGCCTTGCGCGCCGTAGAATCAAAGGGTTTTTCAGAGGTCATGCGATCACCTATATATTTTTCGAAAATCTATTTCATAATATGAAAAATTACAACACCTTGTTTTATATGAAATATTCAGCCCACTTTCATTTTTGAAAAACGCTTTCAAAAAAATTTCATTCTAAACCCTCAGCGCTTATGTTGATTGCATCTTACCAGAGAGGTAACACACCGTGAGCTTTCAAAATCCAGTTTTCATTCCGGGGCCGACCAATATTCCCGAGCACCTGCGCAAAGCATGTGACATGCCCACCATCGATCACCGCTCGCCTTTGTTTGGCGGTATCCTGCATCCGGCCCGCGAAGGCGTGCGCCGGGTTCTGAAAAGCGCAAGCGCCGAAGTGTTCATCTTTCCTTCGACCGGTACTGGCGGTTGGGAAACAGCCCTGAGCAACACGCTGAACGCAGGCGACGCCATTCTGGCGGCCCGCAACGGCATGTTTTCGCATCGCTGGATCGATATGTGCCAGCGTCACGGCCTGGAGGTTCAGGTGGTTGAAACCCCTTGGGGCCACGGTCTGCCTGCCGATCGTTATGCCGAGATTTTGGCCGCCGACAAAGGCCACAAGATCAAGGCCGTTCTGGCCACGCACAATGAAACAGCGACCGGCGTAAAATCTGATATTGCCGCCGTCCGCCACGCGCTTGATGCCGCCAACCACCCGGCTTTGTTGTTTGTTGACGGTGTGTCCTCAATCGGGTCGATGGATTTCCAGTTTGACGACTGGGGCGTCGATGTGGCTGTGACCGGGTCGCAAAAGGGCTTTATGTTGCCTGCCGGTCTGGCCATCGTTGGGTTTAGCGAAAAGGCCATGCAGGCCACGCACACGGCCACCCTGCCCCGCACGTTCTTTGATGTGCACGACATGGGCAAAGGCTATGACAATAACGCCTACCCCTACACCCCGGCAGTGGGCCTGATGAACGGCCTGAACGAGGCCTGCAAGATGTTGCTGGACGAAGGGTTGGACAATGTCTTTGCCCGCCATCACAGGATCGCCGAAGGTGTGCGTGCCGCTGTGGCTGCGTGGGATCTGAAGCTGTGTGCCGCGTCGCCGGACGTGTATTCGGACACGGTGAGCGCGATTTGTACGCCGGAAGGGTTTAACGCCACGGACATCGTGACCCATGCCGCCGAGGCATACGGTGTGGCCTTTGGTGTGGGCCTGGGTGAAGTCGCGGGAAAGGTGTTCCGCATTGGCCACCTGGGCAGCCTGACGGATGTGATGACCCTCAGCGGAATTGCCACTGCCGAGATGTGCATGGTCGATCTGGGTCTTGATATCAAGCTGGGCTCGGGCGTGGCTGCGGCGCAAGACAGCTTTCGCGTGGCCCCGCCCCTGACCCAAAGCACGCAGGACGCGGCATAATGAAGGATGCGACTGATATGATAATCCCCACCTATGATGACGTGCTGGCCGCACACGAGCGCATTGCACCGCATGTGCACCGTACTCCGGTGATGACATCGTCTTACTTCAACGACCTGACCGGCGCTGAGCTGTTCTTTAAATGCGAGAACTTTCAAAAGGCGGGCGCGTTCAAGGTACGTGGTGCGTCCAACGCCGTGTTTGGTCTGTCTGATGCGGACGCCAGCAACGGTGTATGCACGCATTCCTCGGGCAACCATGCGCTGTCGCTCAGCTATGCGGCCGGGCGCCGGGGTATTCCGTGCAACGTGGTGATGCCACGCACCGCTCCTGAGGCCAAGAAAAGTGCCGTGCGCGGCTATGGTGGTATCATCACCGAATGCGAGCCATCGACGACCAGCCGCGAGGCGGTTTTTGCCGACGTACAAGCCGCCACGCAGGGTAATTTTGTACACCCCTACAACGACCCCCGCGTGATTGCAGGGCAGGCCACCTGTTCGCGCGAGTTGATGGAGCAGACCGGCGGTCTAGATATGGTTGTGGCCCCAATCGGTGGCGGCGGGATGATCTCGGGCACCTGTTTGACGCTCAGCAACATAGCCCCTGAAACACAGATCATCGCAGCCGAGCCCGAGCAGGCCGACGACGCATATCGCAGCTTCAAGGCCGGACACATCATTGCCGATGATGCGCCCGTCACCATCGCCGACGGGCTGAAAGTACCGCTGAAAGACCTGACATGGCACTTTGTGTCGAACCACGTCACCGACATCCTGACCGCGTCAGAAGACGAGATCGTGGATGCGATGAAGCTGACCTGGCAGCGCATGAAAATGGTGATTGAGGCCAGCTGTGCGGTGCCTCTGGCCACCATTCTGAAGAACAAAGACCAATTCGCAGGCAAGCGGGTTGGTGTGATTATCACCGGTGGGAATGTCGATCTCGACACCTTGCCTTGGATCAAATGAACGGAGACCTGACATGAACGCGATTGTAGACCTTGAGACCCTTGAAGTTGGCTATGATGTTCCGGCCCTGCCCGGCATGGACGAGGCCGACATTCAGACGCCTTCGCTGGTGCTGGATCTGGATGCGCTTGAGCGCAACATCAAGAAAATGGGGGATTACGCCAAGGCCCACGGCATGCGCCACCGGGTCCATGGCAAGATGCACAAATCGGTCGATGTGGCTTTGCTTCAGGTAGAACTGGGCGGTGCCTGTGGTGTGTGCTGCCAAAAGGTAAGCGAGGCCGAAGTCTTTGCCCGCGGCGGCATCACAGATGTACTGGTGTCCAACCAGGTGCGTGACCCCGCCAAGATTGACCGTTTGGCCCGCCTGCCCCGGTTTGGTGCACGCACCATTTGCTGCGTCGATGATGTGGCCAATGTGGCTGATCTGTCAGCGGGTGCCACAAAGCACGGCACCGAGATTGAGTGCCTGGTTGAGATCGACTGCGGCGCCGGACGTTGCGGCGTGACCACCACCCCCGCAGTGGTTGAAATCGCCAAGGCGATCGATGCTGCCGAAGGCCTGAAATTCGCAGGTATCCAAGCCTATCAGGGCGCGATGCAGCACATGGACAGCTATGACGACCGCAAAGCCAAGCTGGACATCGCCGTGGCGCAGGTCAAAGACGCGGTGGATAAACTGGCCGCCGAAGGGCTGGATTGTGACATCGTCGGTGGCGGCGGTACTGGTTCGTATTATTTCGAAAGCAATTCAGGCGTTTACAACGAATTGCAGTGTGGGTCCTATGCCTTCATGGATGCTGACTATGGCCGCATCCTGGACGAGCATGGCAAGCGCATCGACCAAGGCGAATGGGAAAATGCCCTGTTCATCCTGACCTCGGTCATGAGCCACGCCAAAGCGGACAAGGCGATCGTGGACGCAGGCCTGAAGGCGCAATCCATCGACAGCGGTCTGCCGGTGATCTTTGGCCGTGACGACGTGGAATATGTCAAATGCTCGGACGAGCACGGTGTGGTTGCCGACCCCGATGCGCTGTTGCAGGTCAATGACAAACTGCGTCTGGTGCCCGGCCACTGTGACCCTACCTGCAATGTACATGACTGGTACGTCGGCGTGCGCGGCGGCAAGGTAGAAACCCTGTGGCCTGTATCGGCCCGCGGCAAAGCCTACTAAGCGCGCCAGATCACACAAACCAGCATGCGGCGGGCCTTAGGTCTGCGCCGCATGCCCATTGAACCGGAATAGAAAGAGCCCCTTATGTGGATCGTCCCTGAACGTGAAATCGCTGACCTGGTCACCCCTGACGCCGCCTTTGATGCGGTCGAGCAGGTCTTTGCTGCTATGGCCGCCGGTGACGCCTATAACTTCCCCGTTGTCCGCGAGGCCATTGGCCACGAAGATGCGCTGTACGGCTTTAAGGGCGGGTTTGATCGCTCGGGCCTGACGCTGGGTCTGAAGGCGGGCGGCTATTGGCCCAACAATCTGGCCACCAAGGGTATCATCAATCACCAATCGACAGTGTTCCTGTTTGATCCTGACACCGGCCGCGCCAAGGCGATGGTCGGGGGCAACCTGCTGACCGCGCTGCGCACGGCGGCGGCGTCATCGGTTTCGATCAAACATCTGGCGCGCAAGGATGCCCGGGTGTTGGGCATGGTGGGGGCTGGCCATCAGGCCGGGTTCCAACTGCGCGCAGCCTTGCAGCAGCGCGACTTTGACAAGGTCATCGGCTGGAACCTGCACCCCGAAATGCTGCCCAGCCTTGAGGCGATTGCCACCGAAGCAGGGCTGCCCTTTGAGGCGGTTGAGCTGGACGGTATGCAAGCCGCAGATGTGATCATCTCGATCACCTCATCGTTTGAGGCCATTCTTCAAGCGGGTCATGTCAGCCCCGGCACCCATCTGGCCTGCATGGGCACGGACACCAAAGGAAAACAGGAAGTCAGTGCAGAATTGCTGGCGCAATGTGCTGTGTTCACCGACGAAGTGGCGCAATCCATCAGCATCGGCGAGGCCCAGCACGCCATTGCCTCCGGGTTGGTGACCGAAGGCGACATCCAACAGATTGGCGCCGTGATCAACGGCACCCATCCAGGCCGCGCATCGGCTGATCAAGTGACACTGTTCGATGGCACAGGTGTGGGCCTGCAAGATCTGGCCGTGGCCGCCACGATCGTTGATCTGGCCATCGCCAAAGGCATCGCCATCGAGGTGGATTTCTAAACCCCAGATCAGGCGCGCCTTAGACGGGCGCGCCGATCATATGCAGGTAAAACGCATAGAACGACTCGATTGAAAACTCCATCTCGGCCAGCGGGCCGGGTTGGAAAAAATGCGAGTTCACGCCAGCCTGATTGTGCCGGATGATGCGTTCATCATCCTGGCTGGTCACATGCCAAAGCCAGCTGACATCCGCCACCGTATAGTCGCGCCCTTCTTGTGCATCCGCATGCACCATCCACACCACTTGAATGTCAGTCTCTTGCAGGGCGCGCGGCACAAACCGATAGCCAACCACATGATCGGAATAGGCCAACAGATAGTTCAGCATGCCCAGCTGCACATCCGTGGCGCCCCCATCAAAATCTGTAAGATGCCCCAACAAAGGCGCCACTGGTGCACCGGTCTTACTGCCGGTCTTATAACCGTCGAACAGCGGATAACGCCGATAATATACATCTGCACCAGGGGCTTGGCCTGATGCCATGTTCAGGCTGATCTCATCCGCGGGCAACCCGGCAGCAAGCGCACGCTGATGCATCGCAGGCAGCAATTCCGCAACATCCGCCGGGTTCTTCAGCGAATGCGAGCGCGAGTATTCCTGATGTGACGGGGCGCAATGATAGCACTCCATGTAATTTTCCACTGCCAGTTTCCAATTGGCTGGCACGGGATACGACGCCGTATGGACAATCTTCATATCCTCAAACCCAAAGGGGGCAGTCAGCGGTGCCAGCTGTGCCAGACCGTCGTCAATATCGGGCGCGTCCGCGCTGGCGCAGACCAGGATCATGCCCTGAAACACCCGCACCTGAGCCGCGAACAGCCCCCATTTTGCAGGGTCAAAATCAGCCCCCATCGCACGGCCTGCGCGCAGCTCTCCTGTCAGCTCGAATGTCCAGGCGTGGTAGGGGCACACAAAAGAGCGCGCGTTGCCTGACTGCTCGGTACACACCCGGCTACCACGGTGACGACAGACATTCAGATGGGCGCGCACACCGCCATCGCGGTCGCGCACCACGATGATGCTTTCGGGGCCGTAATCAAACAGAAAATAGTCTCCTGCATTGGGGATCTGGCTGACATGCCCAACCCACAACCAATTGCCATTCCAGACCTTTTCAATATCCAGTTCATAGACCGCCTGCGAAGTATACATATCGCGAGGCAGCGCATATCCCGGTGAATATCCCGACAGGATCGTAGGAAGATCAGGCAGATCACGCATGTTTATACCTCGTCTGTAAGGGCGGTGATTTCACGGTGGAACCATTCGGCATCCACTGCGTCGGGGTCGCGTTCAAAATTGCGCGCAGCCATGTGCCCTGCATAGACCGCATCCGCAATGATCCCCGGAGTGGCCGCATCGCCGATCAACTCAAGCGTGGTCAGGCCAGCGCTGCGCAGCGCATCATACAGCGCCGTTTCACGGTGGCGTTCGGTGACCATCACAGCCCAGGCGCACGCAACAGGCGTGCCACGCCCGGTATAAGCGCAGTTGATCATGGCTTGGCCATCCTTAGTACCGCTGAACACATGGCTGAGCCGCAGATCAACGCCCAGCTCGATCAGCCGGGCCTGAACGCGGTGTTGCTCCAACGTCAGATGGGTGAAATGCGACACCATGGATTCAGGGGTGACATAGATAACCTGGTGGCCATCGGTGGCCAGCTTCTCGGCCAGAACCCCGGCCAGATATCCGCGATCATCATCGAAGATCAGCACCGGGCCATCGGGACAGGCCTGACCTGACATGATGTCATTGGGCGTCAACACCGGCACCGATCCGTCAAACTTGGGCGGCGTGCGCAGGGTGGCGCGGCCAATGCCATCGGCGCGCCATGTGCTGCCAGTGGCGATGAACACGTTGGGGATATCCAGCTCCAGCACATCGTCTGCGCTCAGCCGGCTTTCCATAAACAGGCGTGCGTTGGCGCGTTGGTTCAGATCGTTCATGCGGTAATCCACCACGCGTTTCCACGCAGACAACCCCGGCAGCGCACTTTCGTCAGTGACACGCCCCCCAGGGTCCGAACGCGCATCAGCCAGCGTCACTTCATAGCCGCGCCGCGCCAGTTGCATCGCACATTCCAGGCCAGCAGGGCCCGCCCCCACCACCAGTGCCTCGGCGTCCGAGGATTTGGCAGCAATACGTTCAGGATGCCAACCACGGCGCCATTCCTCGCCCATCGTTGGGTTTTGCGTACAGCGAATGGGCACAATCTGGCTATCGGCGGACACGCAGATGTTGCAGCCAATGCACTCGCGGATTTCATCAATCCGGCCTTCCTCGATCTTCTTGGGCAGGAACGGATCCGCAATCGACGGGCGTGCCGCCCCGATGAAATCAACGATGCCCTTGTTGATCATCGACACCATCATATCAGGCGAAGTCAGACGGCCCACACCCACCACAGGTTTGGTCGTGATCTGCTTTACGAATGAAATATAGTCGTTCTGATAGCCGTCTTGTGGCTGAAACCGTGTGGTCATGGAATCGTTGGCCCATTCACAGACATTCACATCCCAGATATCAGGCAACTCGGCCAGCAGCTCAACCACGGCGCGGCCTTCCTCAGCGGCTTGCATACCATCACCGCCCAGCATTTCATCGACAGCAAACCGCAAAGCCACAGCGCAGGTATCGCCCACCGCCTCGCGTGTATCCTCAAGCAATTCGCGGGTCAGGCGCACACGATTTTCCAATGATCCACCGTATTCATCCGAACGGTCATTCATATGCGGCAACATAAAGTGCTGTGCCACGGACATGTTGTGCCCGGCGTAGACATAGATCACGTCAAAGCCCGCATCGCGCGCGCGTACGGCGGCATCGCGGTGCCAACGGCGCAGGTTGCGCAGGTCCTGCTTGTCCATGGTGCGGGCTTGCTTGGTGATCGAGCCATCGACGGACATCTCCATCGGGGCAAGAACAGGCGCGCGGCTGAGCAGGTTCTGGCTGTGATGGCCGTTGTGAACCAGCTCGACTGCGGCCAGGCTTCCGTGGTCATGCACCGCATCCGTCATCAGCCGCAGACCGGGAATATCGCGCGCATCCCATAGCCGCCCTTCCGCAAAGGGAGACAGATCCGATGTGGGGTGAATTTCAGTTTCCTGATTAGAGACGATCCCCCACCCTCCTTCGGCTTTCACCCCGCGCATGGCGGCCTCGGCCCGGGGACGGACATAGCCCATGCCATCGCAATGCGGCACCTGATAGAACCGGTTGGGGGCCGTGACAGGCCCAATTTTGACAGGCTCAAACAGCACTGAATAACGCGTGGCATCAAGCATCGCCTTGCCCCCTTTCAGATTGTGGTGATCGTCCGTGCACACTAATGGACGACCGTCCATTAATTATTGCACCAGGCCCGCGCCTGTGTCAATCTTGATTCAATCCTGCAAACGAGGGCGCCATGTCTGTCCGAGAAATTGAAAATGTCAAACCCAAGCGGCGCGATCCCAAAGGGCATCGGCAGGCATTGATCACCGCTGTTCTGGATCTGGTGGCCCAGCGCGGAGTGCCCGAAACAACCGTCAGTCGGATTATTGAGCAGGCCGGGTTGTCGCGCGGCATGATCCATCTGCATTTCGGCGGCAAAGACGGGTTGCTGATCACCGCTGCGCGCCATTTCAGCGAAAGCTACGCAGCCCAGGTTGAGGCGCGGCTGGCCAAGGCGGGCCCTGCCCCGGCTGACATTGTGATGGCCGCTATCCGCGCTGATCTGAGTGATGAGATTTTGACACCCCGCAGCGCCCGGCTGTGGCACGGGTTTCGCGGAATTGCCAACCCAGCACCCGAAATTGCACAGTGTTGTGGCACGCGCGGCGGGCAGGTCAAAGACGCCCTGGAACGCGCGTTTTTGGCCTTGGCCCAACAAGACAGCGTGCCTGACGCAACGCAGTTGGCACGCGATGCCAGCTTTGGAACAATGGCCTTGCTTGAAGGGATGTGTGCCGATTATCTGGCCAACCTCGAGACCTTCTCTCGCAGGGATGCAGAACGCGTGATCTTGTTGTTCTTAGCAGGGATATTTCCACAGCATTTCTGACAGATGTATGGCCCTGTAGCACCAACACCGAGACCAACACCGGCACCAATACTGGCGCGCTGGTCTGATCCTGTGGGCGTTGGATATCCCCGCAAGACCCTCATGGAACGCATCTGAGATACCGCGTACCGATGACATGTCAAATTTGACATGTCATCGTATGGTTGGGCCTTGTAATATAAAGATATTTTCAAATGACAGGGTCACCCTGGGCCCTGTTTAGTGCACAGTCCGGCTGCTTCCACACGCTTCAAAAACCGTTTAAATCTTCGACGGGATCGACGTGCGTGCCTGCAATTGCGCCCAGAACTTTTCCAAGGTGGGTTTTGAATGATCCGTGCCGCGGTACAGCCGGATTTCCAGCTCGGCGCTCAACCCTTTATCGACCACGCTCAGCTGGCCCGAGTCCAACTCGTCCTGGCACAAACGCCGGGGCAGCCATCCCATGCCAAACCCCTCAAGGATCATCGCCTTCACACTGATGGCCAGCGCATTCTGGTTCACGGTGAACACCCCCGCGTGCCCCGACTGGCCTTGCAACAGCGCATCCTGCACTGAGCGCAGCGCCGATGCAGATCCATAGCTCAGCAGCGGCACCTGTCGGCGCTTGTCGGCGCTCAGATCATACTGCGTGCCAGATCGCGCCACAGGCACAAATGTATCGCGGCTTAGCGTCACGTAATCACAGCTCGACACCTCAAGAGGCGATAGAAAATCCATCGAGGGATGCCAGTAGGTCAGGATCATATCGCAATAGCGTTGCTGCAATGCGCTGACAAACTGATCCGCGCCCCAAGAGGTGGAATTGAGGTCAATGTCCAACCCACACTCTTCAACCAACGGCGCGATATGATGCTTGTATTGCGTCAGATACAACGATTCAGACGTGGCAAAGCGCAGCACGTTTTCGCCTGCGGCTTCAACCTTTTGACAGCGTTCCAGTGTTTCTTGATAGGTGCGCAGCATCACCCGTGCCTGGCTCAGAAACACTTCACCCGCGGGCGTCAGCGACAAGGGCAAGGTCTGGCGATTGATCAGACAAACGCCGATATCATCCTCAAGCGCGCGAATTCGACGCGAGAACGCAGGCTGCGACACGTTGCGCTCTTCTGCTGCACGCGAGAAGTTCTTTTGGGCGACAAGCGCCTCAAAATCTCTGAGCCAGATAATATCCAAGCTGTGTATTCCCGTTTTCCCATGCCGGTGAGATCAGGGATCAAGCCGCCCCTCTTCCACCGCATGACAGGCCACGATCGAGCCGTCTGGCTGATGGATGGGTGCGGGCTGTTCCTGACCACATCGCGCATCCGAGTATGAACAACGCGATTGAAAAGGACAACCTTTGGGCATGTTAATCGGCGTCGGAATCTCACCTTTCAGGCGAATATGGTCAGGTTTATCATCCGAAAGCTGTGGCACAGCCGACAACAAAGCGCGCGTATACGGGTGTTTGGGGTTCTCAAACAAGGTGGCCGTTTGTGCCACTTCGCAGACAGTTCCCAGATACAAGACGCAGACCCGCGTGCCAAAATGCTGCACCACACTCAGGTCGTGAGTGATGAACAAATAAGTCAGTCCGCGCTCTTCTTTGGCCTCAAGCATCAGGTTCAGAACCTGCGCCTGGATCGACACATCCAGCGCACTGATCGGCTCGTCTGCAATCACATATTCGGGGTCCACCGTCAGGGCGCGCGCGATGGCAATGCGCTGGCGTTGGCCACCCGAAAATTCATGTGGATAGCGCGCTGCCCAGGACGGATCGACACCCACGGATTTCATCACTTCGAACACGCGGTCTGTCACTTCGCCACCCGACATCGCGGGGTTGTGAAACTTCACCGGCTCCTCAAGCGCCTGCTTGATGGTCATACGCGGGTTCAGCGACGCATATGGGTTCTGAAAGATCATCTGCATCTTCTTGCGCAGCGGCATCAATTCGTGCCGCGACTTGTCGTCAATACGCGCCCCTTCATAGTGGATTTCACCGGACGAAGGCGTCAGCAGCCCGGCCACCAGCCGCGCCACAGTGGATTTCCCACACCCGCTTTCACCAACAACACACAGCGCCTCGCCGCGTTGCGACGCGATAGAGACATTGTTCACCGCATGAACACTGCGCTTTTCGCGGATGAACCTGCGGCCTTTGAACTTGAGCGTTTCAAGAAAACTCTTGTCCAGATCAAACTGCTTTGAGAGGTGCTTGATTTCCAGCAGCGGTGGTGCATCGGCGACATCTTTCATGCGCTTGCGTCCTCATCTTGTTGGGCGTGCAGACGGTTTACCTCGTGGCAGGCCACTTCGACACCGCCGTAATTGACCACCTCGGGCAAGACACTGCGACAGTGATCATCGGCATAATCACAGCGCGGTGCAAACGGGCAGCCGGGCGGAATGGCCGTCAGCGAAGGCATGTTGCCGGGGATCTGTTTCAGGCGTTGACCGGGGGGCGTTTGCTGAGGCAACGCATTGATCAGCCCTTGGGTGTAGGGATGTTGCGGATCGTTGATAATCTCGCGGGTGCGCCCGGCCTCGATGATGCGACCGGCGTACATGACCAGCGTGCGTTCGGTCATCTGGCTGACCACGCCCAGATCATGGGTGATCAGGATCAGCCCCACCTTGTTGGAATGGCACAGCTCCAAAAGCAGCTCCATGATGTCGGCCTGAATGGTCACATCCAGTGCCGTTGTCGGCTCGTCCGCGATGATCAGTTTCGGATCCAGCAGCAGCGCCATGGCAATGATGATCCGTTGGCGCATCCCGCCTGACAGCTCGTGCGGATATTGATCCAGGCGCTCTTCGGGCGATGGGATATACACCTCGCGCAACTTCAAAACGGCGATTTGCGTCGCCTCTTCCTTGGATAGTTTGCGATGCGCATACAGCGTTTCCAGCATTTGCTGGCCGATGGTCAGCACCGGGTTCAGCGTGACCATCGGATCCTGAAAGATCATCGCCATTTGATTGCCGCGAATACTGCGCATCTGGGCGTCACCCAGACCTGTGATGTCATGCCCATCAAATGTCACCTTGCCGCCGGCGATAAAACCCGGACGTGACAGAAGGTTCATCAATGCAAAGCCGGTGATGGATTTGCCGGCACCACTTTCGCCGACAATGCCCAGACGTTCACCGCGCCCCACATCAAACGAGATACCGCGCAGGGCCTCGACCGTTTCGTCGCGCATGGCAAATTTGACCGACAGATCGCGCACAGACAACAGGCTCATACCGCTTACCCTTTGTACAGTTTCGGGTTCAGGACATCGCGCATCCAGTCACCCAGAAGGTTGATCACCAACACCAAGACCACCAGCACCACACCGGGGATCACGGTGATCCACCAGCTTCCCGAGAAGATGTAATCAAACCCCGATGAGATCAGCGAGCCAAGTGACGGCTGACTGGGCGGCATCCCCAGACCAAGAAAGCTAAGCGACGCCTCGGAGATAATCGCATTGGCCACTTGCACGGTGGAGATCACAAAGATCGGCGACAGCGAATTGGGCAGGATATGCCGCACCATAATGCGCACAGGACCAAAGCCCAGCACGCGGGCGCTGTCGACATATTCTTTCTTCTTCTCGGCCAACACCGTGGCCCGCACAGTCCGCGCATATTGTGGCCACTCGGCGATGCCAATCACCGCGATCAGGAAATAGATGGCGTATTGGTTGAACGTCTCAGACCCGAACATGGCTTGTGTGACCGCCAGAAAGATAATGGCGACCATCAGCGTGGAAAAGCTCAGTTGGATATCGGCCATGCGCATCAGCAGGTTATCAATCCGCCCCCCCACATAGCCCGCAATCAGCCCGATCGAGATGCCCAGAAACGCCTGCAAGGCCACAGCACACAGACCAATCAGCAGGCTCAGCCGTGTGCCATAAAGGATCGTCGACCACAGATCGCGGCCCTGATCATCAGTGCCAAACATGAACTGCGGTTCGGCCCCATCCACCCAAATGGGCGGATATTCGGAATTCATAATGTCGATCTGGTTGGGATCATAAGGATCAAATGGGGCAATCAGCGGGGCCAGCACCGACATGACCACGATCACCGCAAAAATCATGAACGACACCATCGCCACCGGGTTCTTGCGAAAACTATAGGCCATGTTCGATTGCCAGATGCGGCTCAGACGCGAGGGCTGGTTGGTTGTCACAGTGCTCATGCGCCCATCCTCGCCAGATTAACAGTTGGGTTCACCAGGCCATAGATCAGATCAACGATGGTGTTGGTCACCACAAAGATAAAACCGACCACGATAAGGTAGGCCACAATCAGGGGCGTATCAACGCGGTTGACCGCCTCAAGAAACATGAACCCCATGCCGGGCCATTGAAACACCGTCTCGGTCAGGATCGTATAGGCCACCATCGTGCCGATCTGCACACCACCCACGGTGATCACTGGCAGCAACGTGTTTTTCAGCGCATGCAGAAAGTAAATGCGGCGCGGATGAATGCCCTTGGCGCGGGCATATTTAACGTATTCCGATTGCAGCACCTCCATCATCTCGGCCCGGATCAGGCGGATGAACAGCGGTAACATGATCGACGCCAGCGCGATGGATGGCAGAAAGATATGAGACAGCCCGTCAAGGCTGGCGAAATTTGTGTTCCAATAGCCAAAGACATGCACCACATCGCCACGGCCATATGCAGGGAACCAGCCATAGCCCACGGAAAACACATAGATCATCAAGATCGCAGTCAAAAACACCGGGATTGAGATGCCCACAATCGACAGCCCCATGATCACCTTGCTGAGGATCGCATTGGGCTTGATCGCGGTGTAGACACCCAACGGCACGGACAGCCCGACAATGATAATGGTCGCCCCCAGAACCAGCTCCAGCGTGGCGGGCAGTTTTTTCAGGATCACATCAAGTGCGGGTTCCTTGAAGAAATAGCTGGTGCCCAGATCCCCCTGAAGCGCATTGCCCAAAAAGCGCAGGTATTGCGTCAGAAAGCTGTCGTTCAACCCCAGCTCATCGCGCAGTTGCTGGCGCACTTCCTCGGATACCGACTGGCCGACCAGTTCGCGCAGCGGATCGCCCAGATTGTCCTGAATGGCAAACCCCACCAGCGAGATGACCAACATCACCGCGATGGCCTGAAACAGTCGTTTTACCAGATACGCGAGCATTCTAATGACCCTTGCTGAACAGCTTGATGATAGGCACGCCGCGCATGCCTATGATCAAACGGCGGGGCTGAGGCACAAAAAGGGGCAGGCTTTTGACGGCCCGCCCCGATCTTTGGCTTGGCTTACTCGACGACCAGATCGCCAAAGTAAGGGAAGTTCAGCGCGTTGACGATTTTGTCAGCGCCGACACCCGAACGGGCACCCCAAGCCAGGTTCTGCCAATGCAGCGGAATGAAGGCCGCGTCCTCATAAAGGATGGCTTCCATCTGTTGCAGCATCTCGCCGCGTTTGGCCTGATCTGTTTCGGCATTGGCCATGTTCATCAGCTTGTCGGCCTCCGCATTGCAATACGCGCCCGAGTTATACTGACCATTGCCTGTCGCCTCATCGGGACATGCGCTCAGGAACTGGTGGAAGTTTGCACTGTCTTCGGTGTCCGAATGCCAGCCGATCATCATCATGTCTGCGGCACGTTCATCAAACTTGGGCCAGTACTGGGCCTTTGGCATGGTTTGCAGGTCAACCTTGATGTTGATCTTCGACAGCATCGAGGCCACGGCCTGTGCGATTTTGTCGTCGTTCACATAGCGGTTGTTGGGGGCCATCATGGTGATCGAGAACCCATCTGCATAACCCGCCTCGGCCATCAGCGCCTTGGCTTTTTCCACGTCAAAACGCGGGGTCAGGTCAGCATTGTAACCCAGGTACCCATCAGGCGAGGCCTGCGCGCCCACGGTGCCAAAGCCCCGCATGATGCGTTCGACGATGCCCGCGTTATTGACGGCATAGTCAATCGCCTGACGCACACGCACGTCCTTGAACGCCTCAACACGATCCTGGTTCATCTGGAAGGTAATGATCCGGGTGCCGGGCATGGTGATCAGGCTTGTGCCGTCGTTTTCATCCACGCGCGCCAGATCGGTGGGTGGTACAGGTGCGATGAAATCCACGTCACCAGCCAACAGGGCCGCCACGCGGGTCGGGTCTTCTTTGATCGGGGTCAGGATGATCTGATCGACGTTGCCGGGGCTTTCAGCGTCCCAGTAGTCGCCAAAGCGATCAAAGACCACTTTCACGCCCTGTTCGCGCTCGGACACCACATAGGGGCCTGTGCCGGATATGTTGCGTGATGCAAAGCTGTCGCCGTGTTTGACCAGTTCGGCCTTGTCTTTGCCGTCTTCGGTTTCACCTGTGTAAAACGCGCTGTCCATCGGGAAGATGTACGTGGCGGTGTGCAGAACCAGCGGATAGGGCTCAGACGTGACCAGATCAAACGTGTCTTCGTCGATCACGTTCACGGCCGTGAACAGGCTGAAGATACCCTTGAAGTCAGGGCTTTCTTTCAGACGGTCAAAGGTCCATTTCACATCGGCCGATGTCATTTCATTGCCCGAGTGGAATTTCACACCATCGCGCAGATTAAAGCGCATCGTCGTTGCATCGATCTGCTCCCAGCTTTCGGCAAGGCGCGGTTCAAATTGCAGGTCCTGCGTCCAGCGCACCAGCGGGTCAAAGACCATGTGGCTCAGCTGCAAGGTGCCGCCCGAAAGTTGCTCGTGCGGATCCAGCGACACGGGGTCGGCATCATAGGCCACGCGCACGGTTTGTTGTGCCATGGCGCTGCCTGCAACCATCACGGTTACAGCGCATGCACCAAAGGCATGTTTCAGGAAAGTCATAAGGTATCTCCCAGTTTTTTATAGACTGCCCAGCAGGCTAGCGGGCGCGGCGCGGCACTGCAAATGCTTAAATCGGATGAGGTATGCGCAAGGCGCATGTGGCCAAACTTAGCAATTTTATCAGAGGTATAGCTTCACGCCCTCAAGGGATTAACCACACCGTTGAGGGGTTTTTCAACGCCCTCACTCAGAGGTGCAGACATGTCAAATTAGACATGTCAAATATGACATGTCATCTCTGCTCGGTCATTCCAGAGGTGTGACGCAGGCACAAACAACCCCTGCTGTTTTGATCATAAAGGCGCATGCAGATCATCACCCCACCGGTGGATCTGGCGGCTTGGGTCATACCGTTTGATCTGCTGTCAGAGCGTTTCGCCACCGGTGAATTGCAACCGCGCCAGCCGGGCATAAAGCCCGTCTTCAGCCACAAGGCTGTCGTGCGTGCCCGTGGCCACGATCCGGCCTGCCTCCATCACCACAATCCGGTCGGCTTTCTTCACCGTCGCCAACCGGTGCGCCACGATCACGGTTGTACGGCTGCGCGCCATGGCATCCACCGCGTTTTGCACCGCGCGTTCGCTTTCGGCATCCAGTGCCGATGTGGCCTCATCCAGCAACAGAACCGGGGCGTCGCGTAAAATAGCGCGGGCAATGGCGAT
The DNA here is from genome assembly GCA_045106595.1 of Roseovarius sp. Taxonomy (GTDB): domain Bacteria; phylum Pseudomonadota; class Alphaproteobacteria; order Rhodobacterales; family Rhodobacteraceae; genus Roseovarius. The sequence continues at coordinate 88,945 of JBGCEW010000039.1, forward strand.
CCGTTGCTTTTGCCCCCCCGACAACATCACACCACGTTCGCCCACATAGCTGTCATAGCCCTCGGGCAACGCGCTGATGAACTCATGCGCTGCGGCGGCTTTGGCGGCGGCTTCTACCTCGGTGTCGGTGGCATCCAACCGCCCAAATCGAATATTATCACGCGCCGAGGCTGCAAAGATCACCGGGTCTTGCGGCACCAGTGCCAGCGCCTGTCTGAAATCCGCACGCCGCATTTCGTGCAGTGGGACATCATCCAGTGTGATCTGGCCTTTGTCGGGGTCGTAAAATCGCTGGATCAGCTGAATGATCGTGGTTTTCCCGGCCCCTGACGGGCCCACAATTGCCACGGTTTCACCGGGCGTGATATGCAGGTTAAGATCATCAAGCGCGGCTGTTCCAGGCCGGGCGGGATAGGCAAAGCTGACAGTGTCGAATTTAATTTCGCCGCGCGCAGGATGCGCTAACGCAACGGCGCCAGCGGGGTCTACCACCGTGTCTTCGGCATTGAGCAACTCAACCAGACGCTCGGTCGCACCGGCTGCACGCTGCAATTCGCCCCAGATTTCTGACAAGGCCGCGACCGAACCTGCCACCATCACCGAATAGATCACGAACTGCACCATGCTGCCCGCTGTCATCTCGCCGGCCCGCACGCCATGGGCCCCCATCCACAGCACGCCGACAATGCCGGTGAACACCAAAAAGATCACAATCACGGTCATCAGCGCCCGCGTGGTGATCCGGCGGCGTGCCGCATCAAAGCTGTGTTCGGTCACAGTGCTGAACTGTTCGCGACTGGCGGCCTCATGGGTGAAGGCCTGCACCGTCTGCACACTCAGCAGTGCCTCAGAGGCATTGCCGGAACTGGCCGCGATCCAATCCTGATTTTCTCGGCTGAGCCCGCGCAATTTACGCCCAAGCACCAGAATGGGCACGATCACCAGCGGCACGATCAACAGCACCATGCCCGTCAGCTTGGCCGAGGTGAACAGCATCAGGATCAGCCCGCCCACAAAGATCAGCAGGTTGCGCAAGGCAATCGAAACGGACGAACCGATGACGCTGAGGATCAATGTGGTATCAGTGGTGATCCGGCTCAGAACCTCGCCGGTCATGATGCGCTCGTAAAAGGCGGGGCTCATGCTGATGACCCGGTCAAACACGGCCTTGCGGATGTCCGCCACCACGCGTTCGCCCAGACGCGTGACCAGCATATAGCGCAGCCCCGTCCCAAAGGCGAGCAAGGCTGCAATGCCCACAGCTGCCATAAAATAAAGGTCCAGGATCGCGCCATCTTCGGTGCCGAAATTATCAACAACCCGGCGCACGGCCAGGGGCAGCACCAACGACACCGCCGCCGTCAGAACCAGCGCCAGTACGGCCCCTGCGGCCAGCACGCGGTACGGAGACACAAACGGCAACAGATGCGTCAGTGCACTCAGTTCTTTTGAGCGCTCGCGCTCTTGTTTCTGGGTCGCGGGGGCCTGCGTCTGCGCCATGATCGTGTCCGTTTAATTCACATTCTTGCATGCGTGTTTGGCCGCGTGCGCGCGCGGGGTCAAGTGGGCAGTGCGATGCTACGAAAAATGCTGAGCGATTGGGGGTGGAGCGGGCGGCGGGAATCGAACCCGCGTCATTAGCTTGGAAGGCTAAGGTCTTACCACTACACAACGCCCGCTTATCCGCCCGAGGTACTATTTCACGCCGTTCTGAAGGTCAAGCGAAAGGTCTGGCGCCCTTGTGCACATCGGCTGTCCGCAACGCCGCCGTGCCCAGGTGTCCAGATGAAACTCAGCACGCCCGCACCAAAGGGCGTGCGCAACTCCAACTCGCCGCGCTGCCCTGCCGACAGTTTGCGGAACCAGGCGATGTAATTGGTCCCGTGCACCAGACAGGCCTCCTCGGACGTCACAGACCAGGCATTGCGCACATCCAGCTCAGACAGCGCCCCCGTTACCTCAAGCAGATTGCGAAACCGGCGCTTGCTGTCGGGTGATGCCGGCAGCCCACCGGCAGTGAGCGGGTCAACCAATCCGCCCACGGGCAACAGCAGCGCATAGGTCCCGCCACTGTGCCAAAAGCACCGCGCGTCCGTGAAAACCCCGATTGCCCAATCTTCGCCCCCAGATGTCGCTGCTCTTTTGCGTAAACCCAAATCTATCTTTCGGCTTCATGAAAATGCCAGTGCTTTGGCGATAAAACAATTGATTTGAGCCCCCAATCACCAGACTAAGGCGCAACTCTTATGTAATCCCGCGTATGAACGCTGCTATCAGGACGGACCCACTATGACCCGTGAGTATCTCAAGAAAGCCACTCTGACATCCAAATCCGATGCCAGTGAAGTCAATCAAACCGTGCAGACCATTCTGGAAGAGATTGAAGCCGGCGGAGATGCCAAAGCGCTGGAATATGCCAGAAAATTTGACCGCTACGAGGGCAATGTCATTCTGACACCCGAAGAGATCGAGGCCGCCTGCGCGCTGGTTCCCGAAAAGCTGAAGCGCGATATTGATTTCGCCCATGACAACGTCAAACGCTTTGCTGAGACACAGAAATCCACCATGACAGACGTCGAGATGGAGATCGTGCCGGGCATGATCGCCGGTCAAAAGGTGATCCCGGTGGATGCGGCGGGCTGCTATGTGCCCGGTGGGCGTTACAGCCATATCGCCAGTGCCATCATGACTGTCACCACCGCCAAGGTCGCGGGCTGTGGGCACATCACCGCCTGTTCGCCGCCACGTCCTGATGAAGGCGTGGCACCCGCCATCGTCTATGCGGCCCACATCTGCGGCGCGGACAAGATTTTGGCTCTGGGCGGGGTCCAGGGTGTTGCGGCGATGACATTCGGTCTGTTCGGTTTGCCCAAAGCCAATATTCTGGTCGGTCCCGGCAACCAGTTTGTGGCCGAAGCCAAACGCATTTTGTTTGGCCGTGTGGGCATCGACATGATCGCAGGCCCCACCGACAGCCTGATCCTGGCCGACAAAACGGCAGATGCACATATCGTGGCCACCGATTTGGTCAGCCAGGCCGAGCATGGCTATAACTCCCCCGTTTGGCTGGTTACCGATGATCGCGATCTGGCCGTCACGGTGATGGATATGGTCCCCGGCCTGATCGACGACCTGCCCGAACTGAACCGCGCAAACGCCTTTGCCGCATGGCGCGACTATGCCGAGGTGATTGTCTGCGAAGATCGCGCCGACATGGCCAGATGCTCGGATGAATACGCGCCCGAACACCTGACTGTTCAGGCCGAAGATCTGGATTGGTGGCTTGAGAACCTGACGTGCTATGGCTCGTTGTTCTTGGGCGAAGAAACCACCGTGTCCTACGGCGACAAGGCCACAGGCACCAACCACGTGCTGCCCACATCGGGTGCGGCCAGCTATACCGGCGGGCTCAGCGTGCACAAATACATGAAGATCGTCACCTGGCAGCGTGCCACCCGAGAAGGCTCAAAGGATGTGGCGATTGCCACCGCGCGTATCTCGCGACTGGAAGGGATGGAGGGCCATGCCCGCGCTGCGGATGTGCGTCTGGCCAAGTATTTCCCCGGTGAAAACTTTGACCTGACCGCTGATGAGTGATCCGCGCACGCTGTTTGATCTGACCGGCCGTGTGGCATGCGTGACCGGGGCCAGTTCTGGTCTTGGTCGGCAGGCCGCCCTGGCCCTTGCCGCGGCCGGTGCGCAGGTGGTGGGCGTGGCCCGAAGGCAGGACGCGCTGGACAGTTTGCAGGCTGAAATCGGGTCCAAATGCGCTGTGGTTGCCGCTGATATTGCGGATCGTGCGGGCCTGCCTGATTTGGTCAACGCTGTGTCCGCCTGCTTTGGTGCGCCCGATATTGTCGTCCACGCCGCCGGTCTCAACACCCGCGAGCCGGCCGACGAGGTTACACCCGAAGGCTGGGACCAGACGCTTGCCATTAACCTGTCCGCGCCCTTCTTTCTGTCACAGGCATTTGCGCCTGCCATGCAGGCCAAAGGCTGGGGGCGGATCGTCAATTTTGCGTCGCTGCAATCGACGCGCGCCTTTCCGGGTGGCATTGCCTACGGCGCCACCAAGGGCGGCATCGCGCAACTGACCCGTGCCATGGCCGAGGCCTGGTCGCCCCACGGCATCACCGCCAACGCCATCGGACCGGGGTTTTTCCCGACCGAGCTGACAGCGGCTGTGTTCAATGACCCTGAACGCGCCGCCCGCAATGCCGCACAAACCTGTGCTGGCCGCAATGGACGGATGGATGACATGGACGGGCCTTTGTTGTTCTTGTGTTCAGATGCATCTGCCTATGTGACAGGCCAAATCCTGATGGTCGACGGGGGGTTCACCGCCAAATGAAAGCATTGATTTACGACGGAGTGGAAACCCTTGGATACCGCGACGCCCCTGATCCGACGCCCCCCGGTGGCGAGCATCTGATCAAGGTCGAGGCTGTCGGGATCTGCGGCTCGGACATGCATGCCTACATGGGCCATGACGCGCGCCGCCCCGCGCCGCTGATCCTGGGGCACGAAGCCGCCGGTGTCATCACGGGCGGTGCATTAGATGGCATGCGCGTGACGGTGAACCCGCTTGTGACCTGCCTCAAATGCCATGCGTGCCAGTCGGGGCGTGAAAACCTGTGCGCTGACCGGCAAATCATTTCGATGCCACCGCGCGAAGGGGCCTTTGCGCAATATATCACCATGCCCGAGCATAATCTGGTTGAGGTGCCCGCCGATGTGCCCCTGACCAAAGCCGCATTGGCCGAGCCCTTGGCGGTCAGCTGGCATGCCGCACGTCTGGCGATAGAAGCACTGCACCCATCGGCCGAACGCCGGGCGCTTGTGCTGGGCGGTGGGGCAATTGGGCTGGCCGCAGCCCTGGCGTTGCGCGCCATGGGGCTGGAGGAGGTGACTATTACCGAACCCAACGCCGCGCGCCGCGCTTATCTGAATGATCATTGCGGCGTGCGCGCCATCGAAGTGGGCGCAGGGCACTATCCGATGGTGGTCGATGCCGTGGGCTATGCGGCCACCCGCGCCACGGCGTCCGCCTTTGCCGAACCGGGCGGTGTGATTGCCCATATCGGTCTGGGCGAGGACGAAGGCGGCTTGGACATCCGCCGCATGACCCTGCAAGAGATCACCTTTATCGGCACCTATACCTATACCGTTCAGGATTTCCGCGACACGGCCGAGGCCATTTTCGATGGCCGGCTTGGCCCGCTGGACTGGACCCAGACGCGCGATCTGGCCGATGGCGCCGCAGCCTTTGCAGACCTGCGCGCAGGCCGTGTGGCTGCCCCGAAAATTATACTGAACCCCTGGGCCTGAACCCCGGACCCGGCAAATTCTGAAAGGACCCCCGATGAATATCGACAAAAAGATCGTGGATGATCTTGTCGCCAATGACGTGTCCTTTGTCACCACAGTGCCCTGCAAACAGCTGGCCGGTGTGATTGACGAGGTCGACACCCGTGATGAAATTTTCCACATCCCCTCCAACAAAGAAGACGAAGGCATGGGGCTGTGCGCCGGGGCCTTCATGGGGGGCAAACGCCCTGCGATCATCATGCAGAACACCGCGATCGGTGTCACAATCAACACGCTGGCCACGTTGATCCAGTATTACCGCATGCCCCTGCCCATGATCATCAGCTACCGCGGCGAATTGCGCGAACCGGTGGCCTGTCAGGTGGAAATGGCCGTGCACACCAAAGCACTTTTGGCTCAGCTGAACATCCCGACCTATCATTTCCACTGGCAAAACGATGTCGAGGAATTCGACAACATCCTGAAATACACCTTCATGTGCAACAAACCCGTGGCGATCCTGACCGACGCCAATTTCTGGGGAGGCTATGGCGACCAATGATCCGTTCTGAAATCCTGCAAGACATCGCCCCGATCCTGCGCGACCAACTGGTCGTCTGCAACATCGGCATCCCCAGCCAAGAGCTGCACGCCATCGATGACCAACCCAGCAATTTCTACATGCTGGGCACAATGGGGCTTTCCTCGTCGATCGGTCTGGGTCTGGCATTGGCGCAACCCAAACCCGTGATTGCGATTGACGGTGATGGGTCGGTTCTGACCAATCTGGGCACCCTGCCGACCATTGCCAACAATGTGGCGGATAACTTCATCCTGTTGCTGATTGACAATGGCTCTTACGGCTCGACCGGCGATCAGCCCACCTATGCGGGCCGCAAAACCAAACTTGAGAATGTGGCATCGGCCTGTGGGTGCGAAAACGTCGTGACCTGCAAAGCCGAGGACACGGGCCGCGAGTTGCAAGCCGCGCTGGACGCCAAGCAGATGACCATCATCGTGGTGAAATGCGAAAGCGGCAACGCCAAGCATCCGGTCATCACCATGGACCCCGTTGTGATCCGTGACCGCTTTATGAAGGCGGTTCAGGCCTGAACCATGACGGCTGCCGCACATATCCATTCCGCCGCAGATGCGCGGCGGTTGGCGCGGCGGCGGCTGCCGTGGATGGTGTTTGACTACATCGACGGTGCTGCGGGCGCCGAAACGGGGGCGGCACGCAACCGCTCCGCACTGGATGCGATCACCCTGCGCCCGCGTGTGTTGTGCGATGTCAGTCAGAGGAATCTGGGCACGACTTTGTTTGATAAACCCGCCCAGCGTCCCTTTGGTATTGCGCCAATGGGCATGTGCAACCTGTCGGGTCCCGGTGCCGATCTGATGTTGGCGCGGCTGGCGGCCAAGTACCAAATTCCGCATGGTGTCTCGACCGTGGCCTCAACCCCGATGGAGCAAATCATTCAGGTGGCCGAGGGGCACGCCTGGTTCCAGCTGTATTTCAGCGGCGACGGCAGCGGCACATTTAAACTGGTCGAACGCGCCAAGGCAGCAGGCTATGAAACGCTGGTGCTGACCGCTGATGTGCCCGAAGTGGGCCGCCGCCCGCGTGAGCTGCGCCATGGGTTCAAGATGCCCTTCAAAATCGGTCCGCGTCAGTTTGTCGACTTTGCCCTGCATCCACGCTGGTCGCTGTCCAGCCTGATGGCAGGCAAGCCACAGATGGCAAACTTCCAGATGGACGGGTTTGAATTCGACCGCACCGAAAGCCGGGCACGGGCCACGTGGGACACTTTGAAACAGCTGCGCGATATGTGGCCCGGGACCCTGGTACTCAAGGGCGTGTTGGATGCGCAGGATGCCGTAACTGCCCAAAAGGCCGGTGTCGACGCGGTCCAGGTCTCCAGCCATGGCGCGCGCCAGTTGGAAAGCGCCCCGGCCCCGATTTTGGCCCTGCAAGACATTCGGCGCGCCGTGGGCGACAGCTTTCCGCTCTTTTATGACAGCGGATTGCGCTCGGGCGAGGATGTGCTGAAGGCGCTGAACGCAGGGGCTGATTTCGTGTTTTTTGGCCGCGTTCTGCAATTTGCCATCGCGGCCGCAGGCGAGGCAGGTCTGCAGCGCCTATGGGATGTGCTGAGCGATGAAATGAGCATCGCAATGGCCCAAACCGGCCAGACTTCCGTGGCCCACACACATAGATAACCCCACAGAATCCTTGACTCATATCCGACCTCAGCATTTGATCAAAATTCTGAGGCCTGCATGTTGGGGGATATGCGATGATCGAAATCGGGAGTGTGACCAAGATATTTGGCGAGGGCAGCGACGCCTTCACCGCACTTGATGATGTGTCGGTCACCATCGATTCAAACGAGTTTTTCACCCTGCTTGGCCCCTCGGGATGCGGCAAAACCACCTTGCTGCGCGTGATCGCGGGCTTCATTGACCCCACCCACGGCACCGTTGCGCTGGATGGGCAGAACCTGCTGGATCAGCCACCGTACAAGCGGCCGGTCAACACCGTGTTCCAATCCTATGCGTTGTTCCCGCACCTGACCGTGGCGCAAAACATCGGCTTTGGTCTTGAAATGCTGAACCGCCCCCGCGCCGAGATCAAGGCCACCGTCGATGAGATGCTGGCACTGGTCAAAATGGAGCCAATGGCAGACCGCAAAACATCCGAAATCAGTGGCGGGCAGCAGCAACGTGTCGCCCTCGCCCGCGCGCTGGCCCCGCGCCCCAAAGTGCTGTTGCTGGACGAGCCGCTGTCGGCGCTGGATTTCAAACTGCGCAAAGAAATGCAGCTGGAGCTGAAACGGCTACAACATGAAACTGGCATCACCTTTATCTTCGTCACCCATGATCAGGAAGAGGCGCTAACCATGTCCGACCGGATCGCGGTGATGAGCGCCGGCACGATCCGCCAGATCGGCGGGCCACGCGACATCTATGATCATCCCGCCGAAAGGTTTGTCGCAGATTTCATCGGCGATACGAATTTCATCGAGGCCGAGATGCTGAGTGTCTCGGGCGAGACGGCCCAGATCCGCCTGGCCTCGGGCAAGGAAATCGAAGCCAGCGCACCGGATGAGGGCGCAAGCCCGGGCAAGGTGACACTGGCCATTCGGCCCGAGCATGCCACGTTGGGTTCGGCTGATACGGCCCTTTTGCCCGGCACGCTGGGGGATGTGGTCTATTTTGGTACCGACACCCATTACCACGTCGATCTGGATGACGGGGGCCGGTTCGTTGTGCGGCGGCAAAACCAGCCGCAACAGGCCCATTCGCATGCCACCGGCGACCGCATTGGCGTCACCTTTCCCGATGGGATCAGCCAGGTGCTGAGGGACTGACGCATGACCGACGCCGCCACCGCACGCACCCGCACTGAGCGCCGCACACGGTTTCTATTGCTCAGCCCGGCGATGTTGCTGCTGCTGTTTGCCGCCTCCGGCCCGCTGCTGATTGTACTGGTGTATTCCTTCCTGACCCCCGGCAATTACGGCGGCGTTGTATGGGAATTTTCCGCCAAAGCCTGGTTCAACGTGGTGGCCGAAATTGACTTTTTCACCGATGAGTTGGTGTTTGCCGATGCGCATCTGACGGTGTTCTGGCGGTCGATCAAACTGTCGTTGATCACGATGCTGCTGTGCCTGATCGTGGGCTTTCCCACCGCCTATTTCATTGCGACCCGCCCCAAGGGCAGCCGCGATATGTGGATGTTGCTGATCATGATCCCGTTCTGGACCAATCTGCTGATCCGCACCTTTGCGATCATGGAGCTGATCCGCAACCAGGGCACAGTGAACACCATTCTGATGGCCTTGGGTGTGATTGATCAGCCCATTCAGATGCTGTTCACAGAATTCGCTATTCTGATCGGCATGACGTATGTCTATCTGCCGCTGATGATCCTGCCCATCTATGCCTCGATGGAGCGGTTGGATTTCAATCTGGTCGAGGCGGGGTATGATCTTTATGCCACCCGCTGGCGCGTGCTGCGCAAGGTGATTGTGCCGCTGGTGAAACCCGGCGTCGTGGCCGGATCGATCCTGGTCTTTGTGCCATGTCTGGGCGCCTATGTGACCCCGCGCGTTCTGGGCGGAGGCAAGCAACTTATGCTGGGCAACCTGATCGAGCTACAGTTCGGGCAACTTCGCAATTGGCCCCTTGGTGCCGCGCTTTCGCTGACCTTGCTGGCGGTGGTGATGGTGGCGCTTATCTTCTACGTCCGTGCTGTGGGCAAGGAGGACACTGGCCATGGCCACTAAGGGTTTCAACGTCCGCAAGCAAACCGGCTTTACCACCATCGCGATGGCCTGTTTTGTCATGCTCTACCTGCCGATTATCCTGTTGGTGGTCTATTCGTTCAACTCAGGCGAAAGCATCGCGGTATGGGAAGGGTTTTCCTGGCGCTGGTACGTATCAGCCTGGGAAAACGAAAAGGTGCAGGATGCCACCATCTTGTCGCTGATCATCGCCACCTGTGCATCGGCCATTGCCACATCGGCCGCGGTGCTGGCGGCGTTGGCGACCACACGGGTGAAACCCTGGCGCGGGCAGACGCTGGCCTTTGCATTGGTCAACCAGCCCCTGATGGTGCCCGAAATTGTGACGGCGGTGGCGCTGCTGATCTTCTTTGCGATGATCAAGGTGGCCACGGGCTATACCGGCATCGCCTATCTGATCGTGGCCCATGCGGCGTTCTGCATTCCATTTGCCTATATGCCCATCCGGGCGCGATTGCAGGGCATGGACCTGAACCTGGAACAGGCCGGTGCTGATCTGTACGGCACGCCCACAAGGGTCTTCAGGCACATCACCCTGCCGCAGCTGTGGCCGGGAATTCTGGCCGGGGCTATGCTGGCATTTGTGATCAGCCTCGATGATGTGGTGATCACCGAATTTGTAAAATCCGCAGGCCAGGATACACTGCCCACCTATATGCTGGGCCAGCTGCGCCGGGTCATCACACCCGAAATCAACGCCATCTCGACCGCCCTGCTGGCCGTGTCGGTGCTGATGGTCACGGCCTTCTTTTTCCTCAACCGGACGCGAAACTGATCCGGGATTTAACCAACCCAATCAACAAGGAGATGACTATGAAATATCTATTGGGAACCGCCGCCGCGATGGGGCTTATGACCTCGGCTGCCTTCGCCGAAGGCGAGCTGAACATCTACAACTGGGGCAACTACACCAGCCCCGAGATGATCGAGAAGTTTGAGGCCGAGACAGGCATCAAAGTCACGATCACCGACTACGACAGCAACGACACGGCATTGGCCAAGATCAAAGCCGGTGGTCACGGGTTTGACGTGGTTGTCCCCTCGGGCACCTACATCCCGATCTTCATCGAAGAAGGTCTGCTGATGGAATCCAAACCCAACGAGATGGAAAACTTCTCAAACATGGACCCGCAGTGGGTTGATGTCGATTTCGATCCGGGCCGCAATTACACTGTGCCTTGGCAATGGGGCACCGTGGGCATCACCGTCAACAAATCGGTCTATGACGGCGACATCAACACCGCCGCTCTGGTCTTTGATCCACCAGAAGAGCTGAAGGGCAAAATCAACGTCGTCCCTGAAATGAACGACGTAATCGGCCTGGCCATCAACTATGTCGGCGGCGAGCAGTGCACCGATGACAAGGCCGTGCTGAAACAAGTGCGCGACAAGCTGGTTGAGGCCAAGCCGCACTGGCTGTCGCTGTCTTATGGCAACATCGAAGCCTTCGCCAAGAACGATATCTCGGCCGGGGTCTATTGGAACGGCGCCAGCTTCCGTGCGCGTCTTCAGAACGAAGACATCGCCTTTGGCTACCCCCAAGAGGGCTTCCCGATCTGGATGGACAACGCCGCCGTGCTGGCCGATGCCAAGAACCCGGACAACGCCAAGACGTTCCTGAACTTCATCATGGCGCCTGAAAATGCCGCGATGATTTCCAGCTTTGCGCGTTATGCCAATGGCATCGCAGGCTCCGAGGCGTTCATGCCCGAAGACATGGCAACGGCCCCCGAGGTGGTCATTCCCGAAGATCTCAAAGCGGCAGGATATATCGCCAAGACATGCGATCCGGCAACGCAGGCAATCTATGCCAAGATCTGGACAGAACTGACCAAGTAAACACATCTGCCGCGGCTGGCCTGTCATGGGCTGGCCGCGGTTTTTCTCATTTTCTGGCGGAGCACACCCATGGCCCAGTCCCCCGAGACGATCATCCTGAACGGCAAGCTGATCACCTTTGATCCCGCACAGCCGCGCGCCGAAGCTTTGGCAATGGCAGGCGGCCTGATCACCGCTGTCGGCACAACCGCTGACATCCGCGCACTGGCCGGGCCACAGACCCGTGTGATTGATGCCCAGGGCAGCACCGTCTTGCCGGGCTTTATCGACAGCCATGTTCATCTGTTTGGTGGATCGGTCGAGATGGGGTATCTCGATCTTTATGGCCTTCAGGGCATGGATCAGGTGAAACCCGCCGTGCGCAAATACGCCGCCGACACGCCGGATGATCCGCTGCTGTTCGCCGTGCAGGCCGATTATTCCCTGATGGGTCCCGGCGTAAAAACCACACGGCATCATCTGGACGAGGTCATGCCAGACCGACCCTTTGCCGTCTTCTCACCGTGCCACCACACGATCTGGGCCAACACCAAGGCGCTGGAACTGGGCGGCGTCCTACACGGCGGCGAGGTCGACAAAGGCGCGCAGATTGTGATGGGCAATGACGGCCTTGCCATGGGCGAATTGCAGGAACCCTCCGCCTATGCGCCCGTGCTGCGCCACACCCGCCATTCGGGCCGTGATATGGCCGGGCTGGTGACGGGCAACAATCCGGTGCCCGCGCCCTCAGGCACGGACCGCGCCAAGGACAAAGACGCGATTGAAGCCGGAATGAAACACTGTGCCAGCCACGGCATCACCGGGCTGCACCTGATGGACGGCAACATCTATCAGGGTGAGTTGCTGACCGAAATGGCGAATGAGGGCCGCAGCGCTTGTCGTGCCCAGGTCCCGTTTCACTACAAAGATTTTGACCCTCTGGACCGGTTTGAAGAAGCCGGTGAGATGAACCGTATGTTCAACTCGGACATGGTCTGGTCGGGCATGTGCAAAATGTTCATGGACGGGGTCTGTGAAAGCGGCACCGCCCTGATGCTGCGACCCTACCCCGGCACCGATCACTACGGCGATGCGGTGTTTGAGGCCGATCATTTCGCCCAAGCCTGCATCCGCGCCGATGCGATGGGGCTGCAAATTGCCACCCACGCGATTGGCGATGCCGCGATCCGTATCACACTGGATGGCTATGAGGCCGCGCAAAAGGCCAATGGCAAACGCGACGCGCGCCACAGGGTTGAGCATATCGAAATCCTGCACGCAGACGATCTGCCTCGCTTTGCCGATCTGGGCGTTGTGGCGTCAATCCAGCCGGGCCATGCGCCCTTTGGTGGCATTTTCAGCCCTGAAGGCATGGACCGGGTGATCCACGATTCCCAGATCCCGCTGGCCTTTGCCTGGCAGGACATCCGCAACACTGGCGCGCGGGTCGTGTTCTCAACCGACTGGCCGGTGATCCCCGTCGATGTGATGCCCAACATCAAAGGCGCCGTGGCCCCCACCAAAATCGACGGCTTTCGCGATCAGACGCAATCCCTGATGGACACATTGGAAAGCTATACCGCCGGCAATGCCTGGGTCGAGTTCAATGAGGCCACCAAAGGCCAGCTGAAACCCGGCATGATGGCTGATGTGGTCGTCATGAGCCACGATCTGGAAGCCGTGGAGCCTGCCCAACTTGGATCAACCCGCGCCGCCCTCACCCTTTGCGGTGGTCGCACCACCTGGGAGGCGTAACCGCAAAACCAGGGCGCGCTTGCATCTTGCTCAAAATACTCGGGGGAGTATGAGCGGCTGGCCCCTCAATTCCAGCGGTCAATTCGCAAGGCGTGCAGGTGACAACGCAGACACTACCGGTCCGTCCAGAACCGTATCACGCCCCAGTACCAGATCGGCGGTCAGCTGTGATAGTGCAGGCGAGGTTTGCACCCCGTAGCCCCCCTGCCCGGCCAGCCAGAAAAACCCATCTTGTTCGGGGTCAAACCCACAAACCGGCGTCTTGTCCGCCACAAAACTGCGCAGGCCAGCCCAGCTGTGCGAAGGTTTGACGATGGGCAGATCGACCATCTGCTCAAACCGGTACAATCCTTCGGCCAGTACCATGTCATCAGGCCAGGCATCTTGCGCCGCGACCGGATCTTCATCGGCGGGTGAAATCATCAATCGGGTGCCATCCGGTTTGGCGTACCAATCCTCGGAAATTGATCCAATCACAGGCCAGTGGCGCGCGTCCACATTATCCGGCAGGGCCATCATCACCGCCGAGCGGCGCTTGGGTTGCAACCCAATTGCGGCGCATCCGGCCATTTGCCCCAGCTGATCCGCCCAGGCGCCTGCCGCATTGATGACAACCGGCGCGCTGTAGGTGGCGCCCTGGGTTTGCACCTGCCATGTGTCGCCCGTGCGGCTCAATTCGATCACGCCCGCATTCACGACAATCTCGGCGCCCGCGTCGCGCGCCAGCCGCGCACAGCCCTGCAACAAACGGTCCACGTCAATGTCCTGAGCATCCGCCTCGTGAATAGCGCTTTCAAAAGAGGCAGGCTTTAGCGCCGGGACGATCGCACAGGCCTGAGCCGGTGTCAGAACATCCACACCGGATGCGCCTTGCAAAAACGCCGCCCGATGTGCCTCTTCGCCCGGTCTGACCATCAGCAACTCGCCACGCGGCGACAACACCGATTGGCCCAGCAGCGCGCCCTGCATATCCCCGACCGAGGCCTTGTTCAGCGCCCGCAGCGTGGCATTGCCATAGTTCAGGATAAACACCGCCGCCGACCGGCCCGTTGAGTGATAGGCCAGATGCGCCTCGCGCTCCAATACGATCACGCGTGCGTCGGGGGCCAGACGTGCCGCAGCACTGATCCCGGCGATGCCACCACCGATGATGACGATATCTGCTGATGTGCTCATGCGCTTTGCACCCCTGTCAACGCGGCGGTCAGATTGTCCGACAAGGCGTCGCACAGGTATCCACCCTCTTGCACCAAAAGCAAAGGCAGGCCGAGGCCCGCAATGGCCGCACCGATGCGCTCAAACCCGCGCGTGCTGATCGACAGTGCCTGAAACGGATCATGTTCTGATGCATCCAGCCCCAGCGCCACCACGATGCAATCCGCCCCTGCGGCCTGAACCCGTGCCAAAGCATCATCAAGCGCCGTCAGATAGGCATCATCGCCCGTGCCAAACGGCAGCGGCACATTCAGGTTCCAGCCCTGCCCGACGCCCTGACCGCGTTCCTGGGTATGGCCCCAGTAGAACGGATAAAACCCCGACGGGTCACCATGCAGTGACACCGTCAGTACATCAGCGCGGTGGTAGAATATCCCTTGCGTGCCATTGCCGTGATGCACATCAATGTCCAAAATGGCAGGACGACGGCCCGCAGCGCGCAAACGCTCGGCTGCAATGGCCGCATTGTTCAAAAAGCAAAACCCACCGGCCATATCCGCATAGGCATGATGCCCCGGCGGGCGCGACAAGACATAAGCGTGGTGCTCGCCTGCGGCCACACAATCGGCCCCGGCAATGGTAGATTGTGCCGACCAATAGGCGGCCTCCCAGGTCTCGGCCCCGATGGGACAGGCGGCATCGGCCATGTGGTACCCCGCCAAACCCACCGGCGAGGACGGATAGCTGTCACTGCGCGCACGCGGGTGCACATTGGGGATCACCTGCTCCGAGGCGCCCGGCATGGCCACCCAACGCGCATGGATGGTCTGTAAAAACGTCAGGTATTCTGCGCTGTGCACCGCTGCAATTGGGGCCAGCCCCACATCCGGGGGGGCCTCGAACTGGCATCCTGCGGCCTGAGCGCCGACACGCAGACGTGTGATCCGTTCAGGCGCTTCGCGACTGGGGCGCATCACACCCAGGTTCAGCGCAGATTGGGGCGCGTGGGCCTGCTGCCTGTCATCGGTAAAGGCTTTCATACTGTCCCCCATCTGGCATGTGCCTGCCCCAAGACATGCCAAAGCCGCGCCCTTGGTTCAAGGCGCGGCTTGCAATTGTATTACCGAAACGCGATGGCCTTAGCGGTCATGCGCCCCATTGTGCAGCTGTGCGGCAGATCCGGTGGCCCCATAAGACTGTGACGACCGGGTCGATACCCGCGCCTGGGAAACGCCTGAGTATTTGTACCCGCCCGCAGGCGCGCGCACCACCGTGGTATGAGCCGAACGCTGACCGCTATAGTACGCCCCGTTGGTTTGCCCATCCGAGCTGCGTGTGCGCGACCGGACCACTGTTGTAGCCTTTTGAGCGGGTTGCGCCGCATAGGCCACGCCTGCGATCATCTGCTGGTCATAGCTGGTGTTGGGATATTGCAATCCGGGGTACAGGTAAGACACCTCTTGCCCGTTGGCCGCATTGATCAAACGGCGCGGCACTGTATTGGTCCAGCGCAGCTCCATCTGGGCCTTGCCCGCAAAGGTCTGATGGGCGCGTTTGGTGTTCAGACGGTCGTCATCCCAGACCGCTTTGTAGCCCTTGGGAATATAGACCCCGTTCGTGGCTGCCACCTGCTGTTGATAGACATGCTTGGGCACGATGCGCGTGTTGGGTGTGACCTTTATCACCTTTGTGGGGGCCGCCGCCCGCTTCAGCGGCTGAGGCTGCTGATAGCTGTAGCTGGTCGTGCTGGCGGTCTTATAGGTGGTTGTCACCGGCGCGGCTTGCATCGTTGTCACCACCTGCGTGTTCGAGGCGGTGTTGCGGACGTTGCCACCTTGGATCACCGATACATTCCATCCGTCTTGGGGCCCACAGCGAATGGCGTGTCCACCGGTGGCCGTCAGATACTGACTGGAAACGGCGCTGGCACCGCGGCACGCAGTTTGACGGGGTGCCATTGTTTTGGGTTGCGGCGCTGCGGGCTTGGCCGTGGCAATTGTCACCGTCTTCATCGCCGGTTTCAACACGGCCTGAGACGCAGGCTTGACCGTAATGACATTGGTCGCCGCAGGCGCGGGCTGCGCAATTGTCACTGTGCGCGTTGGCACGCTCACGACAGTGGGCTGAACCCGTTTGGGCTGTGCCAGAATGATCGGCTGCTGCACGGCTGCGGGTTTGGGCGCGGGTTTTGCCTTGGCAATTGTGACAGGTTTCGCCGCCGGTTGGACGACCGGCTGTGTCGCAGGTTTGGCCGCAGGTTTCGCAGGGGCCGCTGCAGGTTGGGTCACAGGATCGGCCACAGTGATCTGAACCGGCTCAGCGGCTTGCTTGGGCTGTGCCGCCAGAGAGGTGCCGCCACCCGGATTGCTGGGCTGAAATCCGCAGATCACTTTGCGATCCCGGCTGACACGGGGAATCCACGAGGTGTTACCGTCAATCCCGGCCCGGACGAACACACATCCGTTGCTGTCTACATATTGCCGCCCGGTAAACGAGGCGGGCGGAAATTCGGCTGGGGCCTGCACGCTCGAGATAGATTGAGCCTGCACGGCGGTTTGCCCGAATGGTACGGCGATCACTGCGATCGCAATGGCTTTAAGCAGCTTCACGTTTATCCCCCGATATATTGGGGGAAACTGTGCCTTAATTCACCAACTGAGTAAACAGTTTATCGCCAATTTGAGAACTGTTTATCCTTAAAATTGCGACAATTTCTACCTTATCTAGTACCAAACATCCGGTCACCCGCATCACCTAGCCCGGGCAGGATGTATCCAATGTCATTCAGACGTTCATCCAGAGCGGCGGTTACGATGGGCACGTCGGGGTGATTTTTCTTCATCGTTTCAACCCCTTCGGGGGCCGCCAGAAGGCACAGGAATCTAATATCTTTGGCGCCGGCCTGTTTGAGCAGATCAATCGCCGCCGAGGACGAATTGCCAGTCGCCAGCATCGGGTCCACCACAATGGCCAGACGTTCGTTCAACTGGTCCGGAACTTTGAAATAGTACTGAACCGGCTGCAAAGTCTGCTCGTCGCGGTACAGCCCGACAAATCCGACCCGGGCCGAGGGAATCAGCTCCAGCATTCCATCCAGCAAACCATTGCCCGCCCGCAGGATTGAAATCAGCGCCAGCTTGCGCCCGTCCAGCACTGGTGCGTCCATCTCAACCAGCGGCGTTTCGATGCGTTTCGTGCTCATCGGCAGGCTGCGCGTGACCTCATAGGCCAACAGCTGGCTGATTTCGCGCAACAACTGACGGAAGACAGCTGTCGATGTGTCTTTCTCGCGCATCAGGGTCAGCTTGTGCTGAATAAGGGGATGTTTGACGATTGTCAGATGGTCGCTCATGTCAACTCCTTCGCGCTTGAGGCTGCTCCCCCGTCTTCTCAGAAAGCCACACAAAGAGCAATGCGATGTTAGCTGACCTGTTCATAGATCAGCGGCGCGGCGGCGGGTGGGCTGTCTGAAATCGTTATGGCGCGGTGCAGGGCCACTTCGGCGGCTTGCGCGTGGCCCGTCCGTGCGGCATGCACCCGGCACAACGGCGCGCCCTTGGTGATCGGTGCGCCTAACGACACCACATCGCTTAACCCAACAGACGGATCAACCCGGTCGGTTTCAACCTGACGGCCCCCGCCCAACGCAATCACTGCAAGGCCCATCGCCTCGCCGTCCAGCGCGCTGACATAGCCGTCACGCGGGGCCACGACTTCGCGAATGACCGTTGCTTCGGGCAAGAACCTTTGCCACTGATCGGCAAACCGGACCGGGCCGCCCATCGCCGCAATCATCCGGCCAAACTGCTCGGCCGCGCGGCCCGAGCGCACCGCCCGCATGATCAATTGCGCGCCTTGGGCCGCATCTTCGGCCAGCTGCGCACTGGCCAGCGCCAAGCCACCCAACACCGCCGTCAGCTCCAGCAACCGGCCTCCGGCTTGCCCGCTGAGCACTTGCATCGCGGCGTCCACCTCTAATGCGTTGCCCAGCGCAGGTGCCAAAGGTTGGTTCATGTCCGAAATCACCGCCTGCGTCGGGCACCCGGCGGCATTGGCCGTGTCAACCAACGCCTGCGCCAGGGTGCGCGCCTGATCGGGTGTTTTCATAAATGCGCCAGTGCCTGCTTTGACGTCCAGCACCAGACTGCCGATGCCGCCCGCCAGTTTCTTGGACAGGATTGACGCCGTGATCAGATCAAGGCTTTCAACCGTACCGGTCACATCGCGCACCGCATACAGCCGCTTGTCCGCCGGGGCGATATCGCCCGTGGCGCTGACAATGGCGCAGCCTGCCGTGTCGATGACACGCCGCATCTCGGGTTGATCCAGCTCGGTGCTCAGGCCGGGAATGGCTTCAAGCTTGTCCAGCGTGCCGCCAGTGTGACCCAGCCCACGACCCGAAATCATCGGCACATAGGCCCCGCAGGCCGCAAGCGCCGGGGCCAGCACCAGGCTGACACAATCGCCCACGCCACCGGTTGAATGTTTGTCCACCACAGGGCCCGGTACATCCCATGTCAGGGTCTGACCGCTGTCGCGCATGGCAAGGGTCAGATCAACCCGGCCACCGTTCGGCAATCCGTTCAGCAACACCGCCATGGCAAAGGCCCCGGCCTGCGCATCGCTGATCCGCCCATCGGCCAACCCTTGGGCAAAGCTGTGCAAAGCACCATCAGGCAGGGGGTGTTTGTCCCTCAGGGCCGCAATCAGCGCACGTGGCTCCATCGATCAATCGCCCGACATGTGGGATGTGCCAAAGGCACCGGGCAACAGCTGCGCCAGGGTCATGGTCTGCACGGTGCCCGATGTATTGGCCATCTGCACCGGCACGTCGCCACCCGCAAATTCAGCCAGCTTTTGACGGCACCCCCCGCAGGGTGTCACCGGCTGCGGGCTGTCGGCCATCACGGCCACACCGGTGATCTGCGTCTCGCCTGCCGCAACCATTGCGGCAATCGCACCCGCCTCGGCACAGGTGCCTTGCGGATAGGCCACGTTTTCCACGTTGCACCCGGCATATACCTGACCCGAGGCCCCGCGCACCGCCGCCCCCACCTTGAACCCCGAATAGGGCGCATGGGCGTTGTCGCGCACCGCGCGTGCCGCCGCCAAAAGGTCATCCAAGATCTGCGCCATAGCCTGCCCTTTCAAGTTTCGGTTTGAAGATTGCGCCGCACCCCGGCAATATGCAAGCCTAGTGCCTCGCCCACTGGTGACGATTTTGGGCAAAATGGGGTGAATTTAGTTTAACGCTAAACCATTCAAGCAAGGATACGCCATGACCGACAATCCCAACGATGCTCTGCGTCAGGCCGCCCTGCAGTACCATGAATTTCCCAAGCCCGGCAAACTTGAGGTACGCGCCACCAAACCGCTGGCCAATGGCCGCGATCTGGCGCGGGCCTATTCACCCGGTGTGGCCGAGGCCTGCCTTGAGATCAAAAGCGATCCCGCCACGGCCAGCCGCTATACATCGCGCGGCAATCTGGTGGCGGTGGTCACAAATGGCACGGCGGTGCTGGGGTTGGGCAACATCGGCGCGCTGGCCTCCAAACCGGTGATGGAAGGCAAGGCAGTTTTGTTCAAGAAGTTCGCCGAGATTGATTGCTTTGATATTGAGGTGGATGAAAAAGACCCCGAGAAGCTGGCCGATATCGTCTGCGCGCTTGAGCCGACCTTTGGGGCGATCAATCTTGAAGATATCAAAGCACCCGATTGCTTTATCGTGGAAAAGATTTGCCGCGACCGTATGGGCATCCCTGTGTTTCATGATGATCAGCACGGCACCGCAATTGTTGTAGGGGCCGCGGCCACCAACGCGCTGCATGTGGCGGGCAAGAAATTTGAGGACATCAAAATCACCTCGACCGGTGGCGGGGCTGCGGGCATTGCCTGTCTGAACCTGCTGGTCAAACTGGGGGTCAAACGCGAAAACATCTGGCTGTGTGACATTCACGGGTTGGTCTACGAGGGCCGCGAGGTGGATATGAACCCCCAAAAGGCAGCCTTTGCCCAGAAGACCGAACTGCGCACATTGGATGATGTCATCGAAGGCGCTGATCTGTTTCTGGGCCTGTCGGGACCGGGCGTGCTGACACCTGAACATGTGGCCAAAATGGCCGACGCGCCGATCATCTTTGCGCTGGCCAATCCGACGCCGGAAATCATGCCCGAGCTGGCCCGCGAGGTGGCCCCCAAGGCGATCATCGCCACGGGTCGGTCGGATTTTCCCAATCAGGTCAACAATGTGCTGTGCTTTCCGTTTATCTTTCGCGGGGCTTTGGATGTGGGTGCCACCGAAATCAACGATCAGATGCAGATCGCTTGCGTTGAAGGCATTGCGGAACTTGCCCGCGCCACTACATCCGCCGAAGCCGCCGCTGCGTACCAGGGCGAAAAGCTGACCTTTGGCGCTGATTATCTGATCCCCAAACCGTTTGATCCGCGCCTGTCCAGCATCGTGTCGTCGGCCGTTGCACAGGCCGCCATGGAAACCGGTGTCGCCGCAAAGCCTATCGCAGACATGGACGCCTACCGCGCCAAGCTGGATGCCGCCGTCTACAAATCCGCGCTGTTGATGCGCCCGGTCTTTGATGCCGCCCGCCACGAGGCCCGCCGCATCGTCTTTGCCGAGGGCGAAGACGAACGCGTGTTGCGTGCCGCTCAGGCTA
This sequence comes from Roseovarius sp., assembly GCA_045106595.1. Classification (GTDB taxonomy): domain Bacteria; phylum Pseudomonadota; class Alphaproteobacteria; order Rhodobacterales; family Rhodobacteraceae; genus Roseovarius. The sequence continues at coordinate 109,958 of JBGCEW010000039.1, forward strand.
TTCTGGAGGAAACCAACGAACAGCCCATTCTGATCGGGCGGCCGCAGGTGATTGAAGCGCGCTGTGAAAAGCTGGGGCTGGTGATCCGGCCCGACAAGGATTTCAAGCTGGTGAACCCGGAAAACGATCCGCGGTACCGTGACTATTGGGGCAGCTACCACGACATCATGCAACGTCGGGGTGTCACCCCTGATCTGGCCCGCGCGATCATGCGCACCAATTCAACGGCCATTGGCGCCGTCATGGTGCACCGCAACGAGGCCGACAGCCTGCTGTGTGGCGCATTTGGCGAATACCGCTGGCATCTGAACTACGTGACCCAGGTGCTGGGCTCTGAAAGCTTGCGCCCCATCGGGGCCTTGTCGATGATGATCATGGAGGACGCGCCGCTGTTCATCGCTGACACTCATGTTCGCGTGTTCCCATCGCCGGAAAACCTGGCAGAAACCGCCATCGGGGCCGCGCGCCACGTGCGGCGGTTCGGGATTGAACCCAAAGTGGCGTTCTGTTCGCAATCGCAATTTGGCAACCAGGGCGAGGATTCAGGCAAGCGTCAGCGCGAGGCCATTCGTATCCTCGACAGCGCCCCGCGTGATTTCAGCTATGAGGGTGAAATGAACGTGGATGCCGCACTTGACCCCGACCTGCGTGAAAGACTTTTGCCGGGCAACCGGATGGAGGGCGTCGCCAATGTGTTGATCTTTTCCAACGCCGATGCGGCATCTGGTGTGCGCAACATCCTGAAGATGAAAGCCGGAGGGCTGGAAGTGGGGCCGATCCTGATGGGCATGGGGAACCGTGCGCATATCGTGACACCGGGCGTCACGGCGCGGGGGCTGTTGAACATGGCCGCCATCGCAGGCACGCCTGTGGCGCATTATGGCTAGGACTTAACGCATCGGGCAAAGCCTACCCTCAAATATCTGGGGGCTGCCGGTGCTGCGCACGAACACCAACGGCACGGCATTGCCCTCGCGTGTCACGGCCAAAACCACGTCCAATGTGGTCTGCCTTCACCTGCCCCTGATCTCTCAGCGCAGTGCTATTTGCGTCGCCTGTCTGCGTTGTCCTACGGGCACAAAATTTGCAGCCACAGTTTGCAAGTTTGCAAAGCAACGGCGTCAGTCAGCCAAATTTACAGCATCCCCAAGGCTTTGCAAAACTTTGCATACCAATTCCTACAAGACTTGCAAATTTCTGCGGCGTCTCGTCACGCGTGAGCGCCAACAGGCTGGACGCCACCGCAGATGATCCCGTAACACCAATGTCAGGAAGAGGAGACACGACATGGGATATAAAGAGGTTTACGCAAGCTGGCGCCAGGACCCTGAAAGCTTCTGGATGCAAGCGGCTGACGCGATCGACTGGGATCAGCGCCCCTCAAAAGCACTGTTCGACGACAATGCCCCTTTGTATGAATGGTACAAGGATGCGCGCGTCAACACTTGCTGGAACGCCATTGACCGCCATGTCGCGGCCGGACGCGGTGATCAGGCGGCAATCATCTATGACAGCCCCATCACCGATACCAAATCTCAGATCACCTATGCCCAGCTGCAAACCCGTGTGGCCGCACTGGCCGGTGCACTGCGCGCCAAGGGCGTGACCAAGGGCGACCGCGTCATCATCTACATGCCGATGGTGCCCGAGGCGCTGGAGGCGATGCTGGCCTGTGCCCGTCTGGGGGCCATCCACTCGGTCGTGTTTGGCGGGTTTGCTGCCAACGAACTGGCCGTGCGGATTGACGATGCCACACCCAAGGCCATCATCGCGGCCTCCTGCGGGCTCGAGCCGGGGCGCGTGGTGCAATACAAACCCCTGCTGGACGGCGCGGTAGAGCTGGCCACCCACAAGCCTGAATTCTGCATGATGCTGCAACGCGATCAGCACCGCGTGGATTTAGACAGCGATTTCTATGTCGACTGGCAAGACAGCGTTGCCAATGCCGAACCTGCTGATTGTGTTCCGGTTGAGGGCGATCACCCGGCTTACATCTTGTATACATCCGGCACCACCGGCGCCCCCAAAGGCGTGGTGCGCCCCACAGCGGGCCACCTGGTGGCGCTGAACTGGACAATGAAAAACATCTACAACGTCAATCCCGGCGATGTGTTCTGGGCCGCATCCGATGTGGGCTGGGTCGTGGGCCATTCCTACATCTGCTACGCGCCGCTTATTCACGGCAACACCACCATCGTGTTTGAGGGCAAGCCCGTCGGCACCCCCGACGCAGGCACCTTCTGGCGGGTGATTTCCGAACATAATGTGCGGTGCTTCTTCACCGCGCCCACAGCCTTTCGCGCGATCAAACGCGAAGATCCCAAGGGCGAGCTGATCAAGAACTACGACATTTCGTGCCTGCGTGGCCTGTATCTGGCAGGTGAACGTGCTGATCCCGATACAATCCACTGGGCGCAGGATGTGATGGGCGTCCCAGTCTATGACCACTGGTGGCAAACCGAGACGGGCTATACCATCGTCGGCAACCCTGCAGGGATTGAGGCATTGCCAGTAAAAATCGGCTCGCCCACCGTGCCGATGCCAGGCTATGACGTGCAGATTCTGGATGATGCAGGCCACCCGATGGGTGCAAATGAACTGGGCGCGATTGCCATCAAACTGCCCCTGCCCCCCGGCACCTTGCCCACGCTATGGAATGCCGAAGAGCGCTATAAGAAAAGCTATCTCAATACCTTTCCCGGTTACTATGAAACCGGCGATGCGGGCATGATCGACGAAGACGGATATCTTTATATCATGGCGCGCACCGATGATGTGATCAACGTTGCAGGGCACCGTCTGTCGACCGGCGGCATGGAGGAAGTTCTGGCCGCCCACCCTGACGTGGCCGAATGTGCCGTGATCGGCGTGACCGATCAGCTCAAAGGTCAGCTGCCTGTCGGATTTCTGTGCATGAACTCAGGTGCCGGCCGGGATGACGCCGAGGTTGTCAGCGAAGTTGTCAAACTGGTCCGCGAAAAGATCGGACCTGTGGCTGCGTTCAAACTGGCGGTGGTTGTGGACCGTCTGCCCAAAACCCGCTCGGGCAAGATCCTGCGTGGAACAATGGTCAGCATCGCCGACGGCAAGGACTACAAAATGCCGGCCACGATTGATGATCCCGTCATTCTGGATGAGATCAAAACAGCGCTGCAAACGATTGGTTATGCCGGGGCGTAAAACCGTAACGGCAAACGGGGTCAGGGGCTGCGGATCACATATCCCAGCGCCTCGATTCCGCTTTGCGCCACGGTTTTCACCATCGCCATGCTTTCCAGCACCAGCCCCTGCACTGCACTTAACAGCGGGTTATTGGCGGTTGAGGCCTCACTGGACACAGTCGAGCCGATGGCAATCAAAGCGGCCAATACGCTGGCACGCAGGGTGTTGTTCAAGGACATCCGAGATACTCCGATCTTGTTGCATGTCTCATTCCAGACTGCGCAACACCTTGTGAGACAGGCAATAACACGATTTTGTCATTGGATAACACGGCGGGAAATGGCCCATCGCCTGCGCGCAAACCAGCCCAGCCATGTGAGTATTGTTACCGATTGTCACACGCCGGGCCTCAGCAGGCGGCCGCATGTCCCAGATCGCAGGCGCGGTTAAAATAGCTGTCGGCTTTGGTGTAATCCACCGTCACGCCGTCACCCATTTCATACATCAGCCCCAGATTGGCACAGGCCGCACCACTGCGCCCGTCACAGCCTTGGGTGTAGAACTTCACCGCCTTGCGGGTGTTCTGCGCCACACCAGTGCCCGTGTAATGCATCCAGCCCAGATTGGCGCAGGCGCGGCCATAGCCCTTACGACACCCCGAAACAATCAATGGTTTTGCCTTGTCCACATCCTTGGGCACACCGCGCCCCACCAGATAGGCCATGCCCAGATCACTGCACGATATAGTGTTGTTCAGCGCGCAGCCTTGTTTGACAAAGGTCAGCATCAGCGTGATATCTCCTGCCGCCTGCGCAGCCCGCGTGCCCTCCAGACAGGCCTCATCATCCCCGCCCATACAGCCCGCCATCGTTTCTTGGCTTTGGGCTGTCGCGGGGGCTGTGTGCAGGGCCATCGCAAAGGCCGCCACCAGCAAGGTCCAGACGAACTTCATAACAAACCTCACTCAAACTGTTCGCGGATCAGGCGTTCTTCCAGCCCGTGACCGGGATCAAACAAGATGCGATGCGACACATCCGGGTGCGACTGGATTTCAACCCAAAGCACGTTTTCCACCCAGCGGCTGTCCGCATCGGCATTGACCGGGCGCTTTTCAGGTTCAATCACATCAAACCGCACCTTGGCCGTCTTGGGCAACAAGGCCCCGCGCCAGCGCCTTGGCCGAAATGGCGCCACAGCCGTCAGGGCCAGAACATCCGATCCGATCGGCAAAATCGGCCCATGCGCAGAATAGTTATACGCGGTTGATCCCGCAGGTGTGGCCACCAATGCCCCGTCACAGACCAGCTCCTCCAGCCGCAGGCGCCCATCCACCGTGATCTTTAGCTTGGCCGCCTGTGCTCCGCCCCGGCGCAAGGACACTTCGTTGATCGCCAATGCGTGATGTTGCGTGCCATCCACCGCCTCGGCATTCATCAACAGCGGGTTGATCACCTCTTCCTGCGCTGCTTCCAGCCGCTCCAGCAGGTCACTTTCGCTATACTCATTCATCAAAAACCCAACCGTGCCGCGGTTCATCCCGTAAACCGGCAGGTCCAGGTTTTGCGTACGGTTCAGCGTATGCAGCATAAACCCGTCACCACCCAAGGCGACAATCACATCGGCCTTGGTCTCGGGCGTGTCACCAAACCGGGCAATCAAAGCACCCCGCGCCGTCTGGGCTACGGGGGCGTCACTGGCAACAAAGGCGATCTTGTGGGCCATAAACTCTCTTTTCTGCATGTCCGTCGGGTCTTTGATAATAGTGCTTGATCGAAACACAAGTTGCACCATCTGACCAGTGGTGACGGTCATACCATCGTATTTGTCGGATATGACCTTTCTTGTGCGGAGTGTTTCCGATAGGAAATCCGCAAATAACACCTTTTTGGAGCGTAAAACTCATGTCTGATTCCGGTTTCTTCACAGAATCCCTCGCCTCGCGCGATCCCGACCTCTACAGCGCCATCACCAAAGAACTTGGCCGTCAGCGCGATGAGATTGAACTCATCGCCTCTGAAAACATCGTGTCTGCCGCCGTGATGGAGGCCCAAGGCTCGGTCATGACCAACAAATACGCCGAAGGCTATGCCGGGCGTCGGTATTATGGCGGGTGCCAATACGTTGATATCGCAGAAGAACTTGCGATTGAGCGTGCTAAGCAGCTGTTTGACTGTGGTTTTGTGAACGTACAGCCCAACTCTGGCTCGCAGGCCAACCAGGGCGTCATGCAGGCCCTGCTGCAACCCGGTGATACCATCCTGGGCATGAGCCTGGATGCCGGGGGTCACCTGACCCACGGTGCGGCCCCCAACCAATCGGGCAAGTGGTTCAACGCGGTGCAATACGGAGTGCGCCGTGACACTCTGATGGTCGATTACGACGAAATGGAAGCGCTGGCCAAGGAACACCAGCCCAAGATGATCATCGCCGGTGGCTCGGCCATTCCGCGCCATCTGGATTTTGCCCGCATCCGCGAGATTGCCGATATGGTAGGCGCCTATGTGCTTGCAGACGTTGCACATTTCGCCGGTCTGATCGCCACGGGCGAATATCCATCGCCCTTCCCGCATGCCCATGCGGCCACCACAACCACACATAAAACCCTGCGTGGTCCACGCGGTGGTATGATCATGACCAATGACGAGGCTTTGGCGAAAAAGTTCAATTCTGCCATCTTCCCCGGCATTCAGGGTGGTCCTTTGATGCACGTGATTGCGGCCAAGGCCGTGGCCTTTGGCGAGGCTCTGCGCCCTGAATTTAAGACTTACCAACAACAGGTTAAGGTAAATGCCAGCGCGCTGGCCGATCAGCTGATCAAAGGCGGTTTGGACATCGTTACCGGCGGCACCGACACCCATGTGATGCTGGTTGATCTGCGTCCCAAGAAGGTAACAGGCAACATCGCTGACGCCGCTTTGGGCCGCTCGCATATCACCACCAACAAGAACGGCGTGCCGTTTGACCCGGAAAAACCCACTGTTACCAGTGGCTTGCGTCTGGGCACCCCAGCCGGCACCACCCGCGGATTTGGCGAGTCCGCGTTCCGTCAGATCGGTGACTGGATCGTCGAAGTGGTCGACGGACTGGCCGCAAACGGTGCCGATGCAAATGACGCAGTCGAGGCGAAAGTACGCGGCGAAGTGGCCGAGATGTGCGCGCGCTTCCCGCTCTATCCAAACCTCTGATCAAAGTGTCAGATCTGCCCGCGCAGCCACGGTGTTGCGCGGGCTTTTTTGTGCGTGGTCAATGCGTTAACCAACGAATCCACGCCAAGTCAGCACCGTGATCAACACCCCTGCGATCACCAGCAGGTTGAACGCCTGGCCGCCCAGCCACCCCAATAGTTTTCCTTTGCGCCGATCCGCGGGATCAACCCCGTTCAGATGGTTTTGGACAGTGTCAAAAGCGCGGGCCAGACGGGCGTGGTCCACTGTCGCGCCCAGCTTGGGATGGGCAGGCAAACGTTCGGCATCACTGATCATCTGCGCCTCGGTGCGGATGCGCTTGGGCAGGCGGCGGCCGGCATGTGCTACGCGCGCCTCAAGCGTCTTGCCGCGCGCACCATGTTTTGCGCGCAACATGGCTTTCAACGTCTCGCTTTTTTGGGTTATATCATTATGATCAATCACTTAGCGCCCCTCCGGCATATAAGATACCGCAGCGCCGCGCGGGTCTCAATAGCGCTGGCCCCTGCACCACGACCGGGCTAGATTAAGCCTATGTTGAATATCATAGAACACGGCCAACCCACTGATAAACCTGGACTTTTGATAGTGCACGGGCTGTATGGTTCGGGGCGGAACTGGGGGGTGATCGCCAAAAGGTTAAGCGATGAGCGGCAAGTGGTGGCCGTGGACATGCGCAATCACGGGTATTCTGCTTGGCAGAATGCCCATACATATCATGACCTTGCTGGTGATTTAGCCGGGGTTTTGCAGGGATTCGATTCACCGTTCGATGTGTTAGGACACTCGATGGGCGGCAAGGCGGCGATGGTGCTGGCGGTGACGAAACCAAGCCTCGTCAACCGCCTGATCGTGGCAGATATAGCGCCTGTCGCCTATA